>NZ_JBIVMT010000002.1:0-725184 GCF_044753225.1 Pantoea sp. NPDC088449
GCCATGAATGGCGTAATGCCGCTCACTTAAGCAAAAAAATGCCTGTTTATGCAGGTGCGCATGAATGCGCACCCTACGAAAACCCGGCGATATCCGCGTAGGGTCGCCATTCATGGTGACCGATTCACGCTTAACTGACGAGCATTACGCCATGAATGGCGGCCTTACGGTATTGCCGATTAAAATCGCCACGCCGCAAATAGTGCACCGCTGACCTGGCCTGATTTCTCGACGATCGGGCTGTCCGCTGCCTGACTTTCCAGATGCTGCGCCGTAACGCGGGCACCGATCAGCCAGGCAGGCGTTAACGCATACTCCATGCCCATTTCCCAGCCCACCTTCTCCAGACCTGAACCGGCATGGTAACGATTCAGTCCGCTGCGTGCCGCTTGCACCGCCGTCACGCCATATTGGGTCTGCATGTAATCGCTATCCGCCCAGCTCAGGCTCGGGCCGGTGTAAAAACGCAGGCTCGCCGTTGGTCGCCACTGCAAATGCGCATAGGACGCGAGTTTGAATCCCTGCTGATTGCCGCCTACATCCTGGGTTAAGATCACGCCGCCTTTAAAATATTCATTCTCATACACCGCCGAGGTGAAAGCGCGTGGCGTAATATCAATATCCCCCAGCCCTTTAAGATGCGCATCATCAGACTCCTGACGCGGTGAAATATTCGTGCCTACCCCCAGCGAGAACGTCCATCGATCGGTGTTGGCAACGTTCCATCCGAGAGCAATCAGATCGTCCACGCCACCGACAAAGAAGGGGCCATATTTCAGCTTCAGCGCCGGCACGAAGTCGATTTTATGCTCTTTGGCGCCAGAATAGTTCGGTTTCACACCGACGCCGCCGCCGATAAAGCCCGAAAATTCATTTTGGCTGGATTCAGCGCAGGCCGCAGAGGTGGCAACCGTTAGCAGGCAAAATAGCGTGAAAGGTTGAGCCAGGGTGAAACGCATCAACATTATCCTTACCGTTACAGAAGTTAATCAGGAGGAAACCTATTGCAGCAGCCTCTTGTAACGCCCGTTTTTACCTTCGGTAAAGTTATGTAACAGCTAGCGGCAGACACACGCAAAAACGGGCTCCGCCCCCTGCCCGATTGTGTACGCTAATGCTGCCAGCGTGATATTCGGTGATCGAACGCACTAACGCTAAGCCAAGGCCATAACCGCTGCTGCTGTGGGCAAGGCGATAAAACGGCTGAAAAATACTCTCGCGCTCAGCGCACGGAATGCCGGGCCCGCGGTCAAGCACCTCAAGTAAAAAACAGCGCTCTTCTGTATGTTTAAGCACCACGCAAATTCCGCTGCCGGCATAGCGCTGCGCATTTTCGATGAGGTTACGTAGAAGACGGCGAATCAAACGCGCATCGACTTCGGCCACCACATGCTCCGCCTGAAGTTCAACTTGCGCGGCGGCACACTCTTCCGCGGCAATCGCCGTGATATCGGCGGGCTGAAAGTCCGCGTTAATCGCGCGGGTTGCCATCTCTAAACGGCTGAGGGTCAAGATCTCCTCCACCAGTGCGTCCAGTTCGCCCACGCTGCGTTGCAGTTCGCGGCGCGTGGGTGAATCCTCTGGCGCCAGCAGCGCGGCCGCCATCTGAATACGCATCAATGGCGATCGCAGTTCGTGTGAGGCGTTCGCCAATATCGATTTTTGCGCCTGGATCAATTGCTCTATTTGCATGGCCGAGCGGTTAAAACTGGCCGCCAGCCGTCCCACCTCGTCGCGACCCGAAACCGCTACTCGCGCCGTCAGATTTCCCTGACCGAGTGATTCCACGCTCTGCTGCAGTGATTCCAGCCGCGCCGTTAAACGCCGTATCACCGGGAAGGAGATCAGCGCTACACAGCTGGCTAATCCCAGCAGCAGCAAAATAAACAGCCACGGCCGTTTCTGGCGGTCGCTACTGAACTGCGTAACCAACACGCGCTTATCTTTTAGCGGCCAGACAAAACGCATGCCGTACCAATCATCATCTAATTGGCCGTAAACCGCGCGCGAAGGAAATGCAATGGGCGGATCGAGTGGACGACTGAGCCGTTCGCCGTTGGCGGCAAACAGGGTAAAACGCGTGTGGGCGCGCGCCATCCAGCGATCGATGGCTGCCGCTTGCACCGGCTGTGGCGCGTCCGCCGGCGGTAGATTCTGCTCCACCAGCTCGGAAAAGGTGGCGAAGGCGTTGAGATGGCGATTGTCATCATCGTTCCAAAGCCACAACATGATAGTACAGATCACCACTATCAACAGAGCGCAGCTGAAGGCGAAAAAGATTTGCAGATGCAGTGGAAAATCCGTGAGGCGCTTCATGCGTGCGGCATTGCCGAGAAAACATAGCCGACACCGCGCACGGTGATGATACGTTTCGGCGTGCGCGGATCATCTTCAATCAGCTGGCGAATGCGACCGATATGCACATCAATTGCGCGATCAAAGCTGTCGTAACTTTCACCGCGCACCGATTGCCAGATTTGTTCCCGATTAAGCACCCGCCCGGCATGACGCGCCAGCGCCACCAGCAGATCGAACTGCAACGAGGTGAGCGCACAAGGTTGTTGATGCAGCAGCACGCTGCGCGCGGCGGTATCGATCTCTAGCGCTCCGGAGCGAATAACATGCTCTGCGTTAAGCAAGCGCCCAGGCTTGATTCGTCGTAGCACCGCCCGCATCCGAGCCAGAAGTTCGCGCGGTTCATAAGGCTTTGGCAGATAATCATCCGCCCCCACTTCCAAGCCGATAATGCGATCCGCCGGATCGCCGCGTCCTGTCACCATAATAATGGCGGGTTCATTATGACACTGGCTGCGAATCTGCCGGCAGAGCGCCAAACCGTCGGCATCACCGAGCATCAGATCCAGTAGCACAACGTCGAATTCACCCTGCCGCAGGCGCAGCTGAGCGTCTGGTACGCTGGCGCTGTGCATCACATTAAATTCGTGCTGCGCAAGGTAAGGCACAATCATCCCTGCCAGCCGATGATCGTCCTCAATTAACAAAACGGAGGTCATGTCTTATTTTCCCGGCGGAATCGCTTTATCGATGTGTTACAGACAGCGGTGCAGGTAAATAAGTTTCTCCGGGATAGCGTGGAGAAGGTAATCGGGCGCGGACATGCGAAATTTCAGCATAAGCGAATATGTTGCACTTTATAATTTATTCAGCGAATTACAGTATTAAATACATTTTCCGCAAAGCAAAATGCCACTAACTTGCGCTTCGTTAAAATCTTTACTAGGGTTTGTACTTCTTTAGCCTCTTATAGCTTTCTTTTCCTTCAATGAAATAACGGCTGCGAAAGCTATAAGATCGCGCCACTTTTTCTCAGGGGATATTATGAGCACAGGATCGATTTCAGATAAGCCGGCGACCTCCAGCGGGTTAACGGTTGATGATATCACCGTCATCGACAACAAATTGCTGAAGCGCGCCGTGGGTGCCGCTGCACTCGGTAACGCCATGGAGTGGTTTGATTTCGGCGTTTACAGCTATCTCGCCGTCATTATCGGCCAGGTCTTCTTCGCCGATGCCAGCGCAACCGCTCAGCTCATTGCCTCATTCGGTACTTTCGCCGCGGCATTTTTAGTGCGTCCCATTGGCGGTATGGTCTTTGGCCCGCTCGGCGATCGCATTGGACGCCAGAAAGTATTGGCGTTAACCATGATCATGATGTCGATTGGCACCTTCTGCATCGGCTTAATTCCCAGCTACGCCAGCATTGGTATTACCGCGCCAATTCTGCTGTTTGCCGCGCGCCTGCTGCAGGGCTTCTCAACCGGTGGCGAATATGGCGGTGCCGCGACCTTTATTGCGGAATATTCCACCGATAAGCGTCGCGGCTTTATGGGCAGCTTCCTCGAGTTTGGTACGCTAGCTGGCTACCTGTTAGGCGCGAGCTTAGTGACGGCAATGATCGCCTTCTTGCCTCATCAAACGATGATGGATTGGGGCTGGCGCGTGCCGTTCTTCCTCGCGGCGCCGTTAGGGCTGTTCGGCCTGTATATCCGTCTCAAACTGGAAGAAACCCCCGCGTTTAAAGATCACATGGATAAGCGCGAAGAGCTGGAGCACAACAAACCGCGTGTCAGCGTGTGGCAGATGCTGCGCGATCAGCATAAACCGCTGCTGAAATGCATTGGCCTGGTGCTGTTGTTTAACGTCTCAAATTATATGCTGACCGCCTACATGCCGAGCTATTTAACCGGCGTGTTAGGGATGAGCGAATTATCCGGCCTGATGCTGGTGATGGTAATTATGTTTATCATGATGCCCCTGACACTAATGTGGGGATATTTCACCGACCGCATTGGCCGTCGTCCGGTGATTGGTTTAGGAGCGCTAGGCTTAATTTTGCTGGCGATTCCCAGTTTTATGCTCATTGGTACCGGCAATATGCTGCTGGTCTTTGCCGGATTGGCGGTTTTGGGGCTATTGCATACCTGCTTCAGCGGCACAATGCCCGCCACGTTACCTGCGCTATTTGTCACCGATATTCGTTACAGTGCGTTAGCGATTGGCTTTAACTTGTCGGTATCACTGTTTGGCGGCACCACGCCATTAATTACCGCCTGGCTGGTGGATACCACGCACAACACGATGATGCCCGCTTATTACATGATGGGTGCCGGCGTGGTTGGATTGATCACCGTGTTAACCCTGAGTGAAACCGCGCGTAAGCCACTGAAAGGATCATCGCCTGCGGTCGCCACTGAGGCCGAAGCGCACCGATTGATTGATAAGCTGCGTAAACGCAAGGCTAAGCATAAACCGGCCTGACCCACAGCGAGCGAAATCAATGAGGTTGCCACGGCTGGCAGCCTCATCTCATTCTAAACGAAGCGTTAAAATCCCCCTCTTATTCGATAATTTCCCAAAGTGGCCTGAAATCCGTTGGTACGCGCCAGAAAAGGCCAAAATATCGACTATGATTTGTTGTCCGACCTAACTTTTATCTCGATTTTTATACCTTTATCAGCCAGTAGCGAATCGCTTGATGTCGTCCATTGCCCCTGCGTGGGCTAAACGAGGCAATTGAATGGAATTCAGATCATTTGAAAAATCCTGGGGCGCTGAAATTCTTGCTGATGGCAGCGTTCGTTTTCGTGTTTGGGCACCGGGCCAGCAGCAGATCACCTTAAGCGTTGCCGACCATGACCGCACCATGACGCAGGTGGGAGATGGTTGGTTCGAGTTGAACGTCAACGACGTGGCGCCGGGCGCAGAATACAACTTTGTGCTGGCCGATGGCACAGTGGTGCCGGATCCTGCCGCACGTGCGCAGAAGGCTGAAGTTAACGGCGCCTCTTTGGTGATCGATCCCAAACACTACCGCTGGCAACACACCCACTGGCAAGGGCGCCCATGGCACGAAACGGTGGTATACGAACTGCACATTGGCACTTTTACGCCTGAAGGAACGTTTCAGGCGGCGATCGCCAAATTACCGTGGCTGGCCGAACTAGGTATCACCCAGCTGGAAGTGCTGCCCGTTGCGCAGTTTGGCGGTAATCGCGGCTGGGGTTATGACGGCGTCCTGCTCTATGCGCCCCACGCGGCTTACGGATCGCCTGATGATTTCAAAGCGTTTATCGATGCCGCGCACGCGCACGGTTTATCGGTGGTGCTGGATATCGTGCTCAACCATTTTGGCCCCGAAGGCAACTACCTGCCGCTGCTGGCGCCCGCGTTTTTCCATCAGGAACGCATGACGCCCTGGGGCGCAGGCATTGCTTATGATGTGGATGCGGCACGGCGTTATATCGTGGAAGCGCCGCTTTACTGGCTGCAGGAGTTCAATCTTGATGGTTTGCGTTTCGATGCCATCGATCAAATTGAAGACAGTTCCAGCAAACATGTGCTGATCGACATTGCCGAGCGCATTCGCCAGGCCATTCCCGAACGCCCTATCCACCTCACGACCGAAGATAGCCGCAATGTCATCTTCCTGCATCCGCGCGATCGGCAAGGTCAGGCGCCCTTGTTCAGCGGCGAGTGGAACGATGACTTCCACAATGCGGTGCACGTGTTTGCAACCGGTGAAACGCACGCCTATTACCAGGATTTTGCCGACGTACCAGAAAAATTGGTGGCACGCGTGCTCACCGAAGGTTTTGCCTATCAGGGCGAGCTTTCGCCGCAGAGTGGTCAGCGGCGCGGTGTGCCCAGCGCCAGCCAGCCGCCGGTGGCGTTTGTGGATTTTATCCAGAATCACGACCAGGTGGGGAACCGCGCGCAGGGCGATCGCTTGATTAACCTTGCAGGCAGCGATCGCACCAAAGTGCTGCTCGCCACACTGCTGCTTTCACCACATATCCCTCTGATGTTTATGGGTGAAGAGTATGGCGAAACCAATCCGTTCCTGTTCTTCACCGATTTCCACGGCGATTTGGCCAAAGCGGTGCGTGAAGGTCGTGCGAAAGAGTTTACCGGCCACGCCGGACATGACGAAGAAGTACCCGACCCCAACGATGAGCAGACGTTTACCCGTTCGAAGCTCGACTGGAACAAGCTGGAAACGCCAGAGGGCCAGGCGTGGCTGGCGTTTACCCGCGAGTTGTTGGCGCTACGTCAGCAGCATATTGTGCCGCTTCTGGCTGATGCCGGTGGTCATAGCGGCAAAGTGCTGGCTACCGCCGAGGGCTTTATTGCCGTCAGCTGGCATTTCCCACAGGGCGAGCTCTCGCTGGCGTTGAATATTGGAAAACATCACCAACCGTTGCCGGATATGCCGGGCAGGACGATTTTCGCCTGGCCGCAACAGGCTGAAGCATTGCCACAACACGCCATCGTGGTGCGTTTGGATCAGGGAGCAACAAAATGAGTATTCCAACTGCGACGTACCGCATTCAGTTCCGTAATGGCATGACCTTTGATCGCGCCGCTGCGCTGGTGCCCTATCTGCAACGTCTTGGCATCAGCCATCTTTACGCATCACCCATTTTCAGCGCCACTGCCGAATCAACTCACGGCTACGATGTCATTGATGCCAATGAAATCGAACCGGCAATTGGCGGGCGTGAAGGTTTTGATCGCCTGGTCCAGGCGCTTAAACAGGCGGGCATGGAGCTAATTCTCGATATTGTGCCCAATCATATGGCAGCCTCGCTAGAAAACAGCTGGTGGCGAGATGTGATTGAGCATGGCGAAGCCAGCCGTTACGCGCGCCATTTCGATATTGACTGGTCGCGCCGCCTGACGCTGCCGTTTCTCGGCGACAGCTTCGATAACGTGCTGGAAAACGGTGAGCTGAGCATTAAGCCGCACCCGCAAACCGGCAACCCCGCGCTAGCCTATTACGACAGTTATTATCCGCTCACGCCAGCCAGCTGGCAGGATCGCGCCGACGCGGTGCTGGCCATCACCGATGCAAAGGCCATTAACGAGCTGCATGATCAGCAGCCATGGCGACTGATAAGCTGGCGCGATGCGCGCAGCGAACTCTCCTATCGCCGCTTCTTTGAGATCACCGGTCTGGTGGGCGTCCGCGTTGAGGATGATGCGGTGTTTGCCGATTCTCATCAGCTGATTCTCGAGCTGGTACGCTCTGGCGCGGTCAGCGGCTTGCGCGTCGATCACGTCGATGGCTTGGCCGATCCGCAGGGCTATTTGCAGCAGCTGCGTCAGGCCACCGGCCCGGATTGCTACATTACGGTGGAAAAAATCCTTGCAGAAGGCGAGCACATTCCAGCCGACTGGCCGATTTCGGGGACCACGGGTTACGAATTTATTGCCGCACTCTCCCACGCGCTGATCGACGATACGCAGATTGATACGCTGCATTTGGCGTATGAGTCCACGACTGGCGAGCGCAACGACGTTGCAGCCGGATTACGTGTAGCGCGTGAACTGATGGTGGATCGCAATTTCGCTGGGGAGTTTGCTCGGTTGCTTAAGCTGGCGACCGACATCGCAGGCTCAGAGCATCGCAACCTTGGCGAGGCGGAACTACACGTTGCGCTGCGCGAAATCCTCATCGCCTTCCCGGTGTATCGCACCTACGGTCAGCAGGACAGCATGCCGCTGGAGGGTGAGGAACTGCTGCAACAGGTGCTGGAGATCGTGAAAAACAGCGCCTCGCCAACCGTGCTGAGTTTGCTGCAGGCGATTCTGTTGGGCGCAGTGTCTGAAGAGAGTGAAAAGGAAGCACATGAGTTCCGCGTACGCTTCCAGCAGCTGACCGGCCCGCTGATGGCGAAATCGGTGGAGGATACGCTGTTCTTTCGTAATCACGTGGCGCTGGCGATCAATGAAGTGGGCGCAGAGCCGCTACCGCACACCTTCTCGCTGGCGCATTTTCACCGCGAGATGCAAAACCGCCAACGTCAGCAGCCTAACGGTATCTCCTCCACCTCAACGCACGATACGAAACGTGGCGAAGATGCACGCGCGCGCCTTTATACGCTGAGCGAAGCGCCTTCGCCGTGGGCGGAAAATGTCACGCGCTGGCGCCAGATTAATCATGCGCAGGTGGTTGAGCTGGAGGATGGACCCGCGCCGGAGCCCGCGGTGGAATGGATGCTGTATCAAGCCCTGGCTGGCGTCTGGCCCACCACGCTGCAACCGCAAGATGCCAGCGAACTGGAAGCGCGCTTTTTACCGTTTGTCGAAAAAGCGCTGCGTGAAGCCAAGCTGCGTACCGATTGGGCCGAGAGTAACGCAGCGTATGAAAAAGCGGTGCTGGAGTATGCCCGACATCTACTCTCGCCCGCCAATCAGCTGTTCCTCAGCGATTTCAGCCACGCGCTTCAGCCGTTTATCCAGGCCGGGTTGATCAATAGCCTGACGCAAACGGTGATTAAGCTCACCGCGCCGGGCGTACCGGATATTTATCAGGGCAGCGAAGCGCTGGACTTTAGCCTGGTCGATCCCGATAACCGCCGGACGCCAGATTTTGATCTGCTGCAACAACAGTTTGATGAATCGGCCTCTCCCGACTTTAACGATGCACAACACTGGCTAAGCGGCAAACTTAAGCAGCAGGTGATTGCACGGCTATTGCATCTGCGGCGTGATGTGCCGCAGCTATTCCGCTATGGCGACTATCAGCCGCTGAACGCCAGCGGTGAACATCAAAACAAAGTCATCGCGTTTGCCCGCCAGGACAGCAATAACGCGCTGCTGGTGATCCTGCCGCGTTTGAGTCTCAACAACGCGCAGTGGGGGCAAACGGAAGTGGTCCTGACCGAATCGCTCGCACATCGTCACTACCGCAATCTGTGGACCGGCGAAACGGTGGCGATTGGCGATTACATTCCGCTGGATGAGGCGGCCTCTAGCGCGCCGTTAGTGCTGCTTAGCAGCTAATGCATTGCCTGTTAACGCTGTTTGAGGGAATAAAGATGGAAAATGGTAAGCCTACAGAAATTACAGCAGGTTCGGGACAAGTGCTTGGCGCTAACTTTGATGGCGAGGGGGTGAATTTTGCCCTCTTTTCGGCCTGCGCAGAGCGCGTGGAACTCTGCTTGTACGATGAAAGCGGCGAGAATGAAATCGCCCGCTTCGATCTCCCTGAATACACCCATGAAGTGTGGCATGGCTATATTCCCGGCTTGCAGCCGGGTGCGCTGTACGGTTATCGCGTGCATGGCCCGTACGAGCCGGAAAATGGCCATCGCTTTAATCCCAACAAACTGCTGCTCGATCCCTATGCGCGCGAACTGGCGGGAGAGCTACAGTGGGATGAATCACACTTCGCCTATGATTTACTGCATGAAGACAAAGACTTAAGTTTTGATACGCGTGATAGCGCGCCGTTCACGCCGAAATGTCGCGTGATCGATCCCAACGAATTTGACTGGCAGGACGCCAATCGACCGAACATTCCGTGGTCGAAAACGGTCATCTACGAAGCGCACGTTAAAGGGTTTAGCCAGCTTAATCCTGCGGTTCCCGCCGAGATGCGCGGTACCTACGACGGCTTAAGCAATCAGGCATCGGTGGATTACATCAAAAGCCTGGGCGTGACCACGGTTGAACTGCTGCCGGTGCACGGTTTCCCGGACGATCAGCATTTGCTGGATCGCGGCCTGAAAAACTTCTGGGGCTATAACACGCTGGCCTTTTTTGCTCCGGCCACGCGTTACTTTGGTCCGCGCGGTATTCAGGGCTTCCGTGACATGGTACGCGCCTTCCACGATGCCGGCATCGAAGTGATTCTGGACGTGGTGTACAACCACACGGCTGAAGGGAATGAACTGGGGCCAACCCTGTCGTTTAAAGGCATCGATAACTACTCCTACTACCGCACGCTGCCGGACCAGCATCGCTACTACATCAATGACACCGGCACCGGCAATACCGTTAATACTTCGCATCCGCGCGTGCTGCAAATGATTCTGGATTCGCTGCGCTACTGGGCCGAATCCATGCACGTTGACGGTTTCCGCTTCGATCTTGGTACCGTGCTGGGACGTGAACCCGAAGGTTTTGATCAGCGCGGCGGCTTTTTCGACGCCATTATGCAAGACCCGGTGCTTTCCAAATTGAAACTGATTGGCGAGCCGTGGGATATCGGCCCGGGTGGTTATCAGGTTGGCGGCTTCCCGCCGGGTTGGGCTGAGTGGAACGATAAGTATCGCGATACGGTGCGTGAATACTGGAAAGGTGACATGGTCACCAATGATTTTGCTGCGCGTCTGCTGGGTTCCGGCGATCTCTACGATCAGCGCGGTCGCCGTCCGTGGGCCAGCATTAACTTCCTCACCGCTCACGATGGCTTCACGCTGAATGACCTGGTTTCATACAACGAGAAGCACAACGAAGCCAACGGCGAAGATAATAACGACGGTCACAACGAGAACCGTTCGTACAATTATGGCGCTGAAGGCCCAACCGATGATGAAGGTATCAACGCGGTGCGTGAGCGGCAAAAGCGTAACTTCCTGGCGACGCTGCTGTTTTCACACGGTACGCCCATGCTTCTGGCGGGCGATGAGTTTGGCCGCAGTCAGCTCGGCAACAACAATGGCTATTGTCAGGACAGCGAAATCTCCTGGCTTCATTGGGAGAATCTGCCGCCTTCCGCCGATGCGCTGCGCGATTTCACGCGTCAGGTGCTGGCGCTCCGCGCCAAACAGCCGCTGCTGCGTCGCGAAAGCTGGCGCGACGGGATGGATATCAAATGGTTTAACGCCGGCGGCGGGTTCCAGCAGGCCGACCAATGGGATGATGGCACCACGCTCGGGGTTTATCTTGGCCGGCCAGATCTGCAACCGGAAGAAGGCATTTGGCACGACGTGCTGATGCTGTTTAACCCTTACGAAGGCAACGTGCCGTTCCGCATTCCCCAGTTCGGCGAAGGCGGCTGGGTGCTGGAACTCAGCACGTCCGATAACGTTGAAAAGGGCCTGGTGATTACCAAAGAGAAGGATTTCGAACTGGAAGGACGCAGTATGGCGCTGTTCCGCAGGCCATAATCGCGCAGGGTCGCCATTTATGGCGATCTCTTCCCTGGTGCGCATAAATGCGCACCCTACAACATCGCGTAAGGTCGCCATTTATGGTGACCTCTTTCCAGATGTGCATAAATGCGCCCTCGACGAAAATTCACCCGCTGATAAAAATAAATTAACTAAATTCCTTAATCTGCCGATGGTTATTAATCTGCCCCCTCTTCCCTGCGCGGCATCCACAGGGATGCTTTTAGATTAAGGATAATAAGATGAACATCTCTCAACGCTTGTTTCTGACCTTTTCCATGCTATTTGGCGCCATTATCCTGCAGGCGGTGCTGGCCATCACCCTGCTTTCTGGCTTCCAGGACCGTTTCGAATATGTGCAAACCAACGCCATTCCCTCGATTAAAGATCTCGGCAAGCTGATTGACGGCAGTAATCAACTGGCGCTCACGCTTTACAAACACAAAAGCCAGACCGAGGACAACAAAATGCCTGCCGTGGAGGGTGAGATCCAAAAACAGCTGGCAGAACTGAAATCGCTCACTGATTACTATCTGGCAAATGATATTTCCAACGACGAAGATCGGCGCTTAACCGAGCTGGCTTATAGCAATATTCAACAGGTTACCGCCACGTTGCCGGCATTTCTCGCCGCTTCGCGCGCTCATCAAAATGAAATAAGCCTCGATCTGATTGAGGGGCAAAACGGCATCGGTGCTGCGATCCATCTGCTGATTGCGGATTACCAAAAGCAGCTGGCGTTGAATATCGCCATCGGCGATGAGCTGCGTGCTACCAACCGCAGCACCTTCCACTTCGTACTGTGGACTACCATTGCGGGTGTTGCCGCTACCGTATTGATATTTGGTTTGCTGTCCCTGTTTACCGTATTACGCATCCGTCGCAGCTTGTCTGCCGCGGGCAAGGTGATGATGACCGCCAGCGAGAACCTCGATCTCACCCTGAAAGCCGACGAAAGCCGCCGCGATGAAGTGGGCAACATGGCGCACTCCTTCAACATCCTGATGGATCGCGTTGCGAACGCGCTGTCATCGGTGCGTGAAGCGTCGCAGTCAGTCAGCAGTGCTTCGGTGCAGATCTCTGCGGGCAATGAAGATCTCTCTTCACGTACCGAGCAGCAAGCCGCATCACTGGAGCAAACTGCCGCCAGCATGACCGAGCTGAGTGAAACCGTGCGTCAGACCGCCGATAACACGCATCAGGCCAGCCAGCTTGCCGCTAATGCCAGTGGTTTGTCTGAGAAAAGCAGCGAATCGCTCACCACCATGCTTTCAACCATGGACAATATTCGCGGCAGCTCACGTAAGGTGACGGAGATCGTTTCCATTATTGAAGGCATCGCTTTCCAGACCAACATTCTGGCGTTGAACGCGGCGGTTGAAGCCGCGCGTGCGGGTGAACATGGGAAAGGTTTTGCCGTTGTAGCCGGTGAAGTGCGTAATTTATCGCAGCGATCCACCACGGCTGCCCGCGAAATTAAAAGCTTGATTGAAGAGTCACATCGCCTGACCGAAGCGGGTGCCGCGCAGGCCAGCGACGTCGGCCGCAATATGAGCGTGATGAATGATGCCATTCATCAGGTAAGCCAGCTGGTGGGGGAGATTGCCGCGGCCGCCGTTGAGCAGAGCCAGGGCATTTTGCAGGTGCAGCAAGCGGTGAATCAGATGGATGATGTGACGCAGCAGAACGCCGCGCTGGTGGAAGAGGCATCTGCCGCTTCGCAATCACTGCAGGAACAAGCGGGCAATCTTAATCAGCTGGTGGGTAAATTTCACGTCGCGGAAGTGGCAGACGTCCGTCAACCGCCGGCGGCCTCGCGCGCGCCATCGCGGGTTAAACCCTCACGCGTGGCGCTAGTGAACGATGCTGATTGGCAGAGTTTTTAAGCAAACGCGCGAATACATTGGATTCTGTAGGGTGCGCATTTATGCGCACCTGGCATAAAAACCGGCTAAATCAGAACTTAAGCATTTTCACCGTGGCATCTACGTCAATTTCATCTTCTGAGAAAATTAACGTAGTTCCCTGGAAAGTGGTGATCGCCAGTTTTTTCAGCGAGCGCATTTCACCACTTTTATCCTCTGCTTTCGGCCTGATGCTATTCATCAGAATACCCACCGACAGCACGGGATTTTCTTTATCAATGCCGGTATCAGCGGGCACTTCTTCGCTATACACCAGGAAGGATTTTATCGACGTGAGTTTCAGGCGCTCGCCGGCAATAAAGATATATTTGCTATCCGGTACGACTTTCACCGCATAAGCCGATAAGCCCTTGTTATTGGTTGTGGGTTCGAAGGTTACCGACGCATCTTTTTTAATCAGATCAGGATTAGCGACCTTAATCACATGGAAATAGCGGTTATCACCATTTTCATCTTTGAGAAATCCAAAACCTTTATCCTGAAACCAGGTTGTGATCGTTCCTTTCATCGCCGTTACCGCCTACTTAATCGTTTATCTACGCAATTTTTTCAGCGCGCAGTGTAAAGCACAACGCCTGCACAAACTATCTCTTCGCTTTAAGTGTGGACGATAAATTTCGCGCGTGCGAGGCGCGGCCAGATTCGCGCGTCGGCTGAAAATTGGTTATCATCCGCTCCCACTTTCGCTCCGGGCAGCATGATGTCGACGATTTATGATAGCTTTATTGCCCCGCCGTGCCATCAGCAAATTGAGATCCTTTATCAGGATGAGCATCTGGTCCTGATCGATAAACCCGCCGGCTTGCTTAGCCTCTCGGGAAAAAATCCGCAAAATCTCGATTCAGTGCATCATCGGCTGGTACAGCTTTTCCCTGGCTGCACCTTGGTTCACCGCCTGGATTTCGGTACTTCCGGCTTAATGGTGGTTGCCCGCAATAAAGCCATTAACGCGGCACTCTGCCAGCAGTTTAGCCAGCGCAACGTAACCAAGGTATACCGCGCGCTGCTGTGTGGGCATATGCAACAAAATGACGGCGTGATAGACGCGGCGATTGCCAAAGATCCCGCGTTGTTTCCACTGATGTCGATTTGCCCCATCCACGGTAAGCCCGCTCGTTCGCGCTATCGCGTGATTGAGCGTTTTCAGCATGCGTTGGAAGATGGCGCGTTACTGCCGTTATCGCGCGTAGCGTTAACGCCCGAAACAGGTCGCACTCATCAGCTGCGCATTCACTGTCAGCAGTTGGGCCATCCTATTTTAGGCTGTGACCTGTATGGCGGTCTGCTGCTGCCTGGCACAGAACGGACGCCGCGGCTGATGCTGCATGCTAGCGAGCTGCATTTTGTTCATCCCGTCAGTGAAGAGTGGATAAAAGCATGCAGCCCCTGTCCGTTCTGAAGGCCGAACGCTCAATAGCGTGGATTACCACATCAGATCATCAGGCACTTTAAAATCAGCGTAGGGATCGTCTTCATCCTGCTCTTCCTGACTCAGGGCGCTGTTTAAGACAATACTATTGGCATCGCGCTGGGCAATTTTATCGGCCACGCTCGCGGGAATAATCGCGTATTCACTCTCACCATTATTATCGGTGGCCAAACGCGCAATGGCGAGGCGACCGTTGATCAGCTGAGATTGCGTCAGCTTATCCACGTCTATTTTTTTAATTAAATTATTATCAGTGAAGTTAAAGCCAATATTTCCTTTAGAAATATCGATTTTATTCATTTCAATCAGCTGCTTTACCTGAGCTTTGTACTCTTTCGATAACGTTGCCTGTTTCTGCTGCTCACTGAGCTGCTTGTCACGTTCAAGCTGGGCTTTTTTATTCTCTTCCACCGCGGCTCTTGCCTCACGCGCCTGAACGCGTGACTTTTTAGCCGTTCTTTGCACTTTATCCATCTTTTTGCTGGTTACTAATCCAGCTTTGAGCATCTGCTCTTGTAAGGTGAGTTTTGCCATTGTTATGTCTGAACCGGTTGAAGAATTTGGGGGATTATAGCTGGATTGTCCGCGGCTGTGCCAGCCTGGTGACGATAGGAGGGGAAGCGATGAGATCCACTCTCCCCCTCAATCATTCACGCTATATACCAATAGCCATTATTCCGTATGGGCGCACCAGTTCCTCGCCGGGTTAATGCCGCCATCGGGAGAAGTAAAGCCAGAGCATCCTAAAATAGTGTCGAACAGCTTCTCGTGAAACACCGGCGTTTTATTATTTTGCAGCTGCTCTAATTGTTCGAATGAGGCTTTGTTGTCCTTGTTACTCAGGAATTTATCCGAGGCCCAGACCATAATTGGAATGGTTCGCTGCGCCATAGGTGCATGGTCACGCGGCGTGCCATGGAAATGCAGATTCTCGGAAATCGATTCACCATGATCGGAGGCATAAAATACAATGGCATTTTTATCTTTCAGGCTATCAAACGTCTGCTTAAGAAAGTAATCGGTATACAAAAGACTATTGTCATACGAATTAATCATCTCCTGCGTACTGCATGCATCATCAATACCCTGGCACTCCGGTTGATAACGCGCAAATGCCCGGGGATAACGTTCCGTATAAAGATAGTGCGATCCTTTAGTATGCAGAATAATGATGTGCTTGCCTTGAGGATGGCGCTGAATAGAATCCTGAAGTTCCGTGACTAAAGCCATATCATCAACCGGTTGCCCCACATGGCGTTTTTCCGCCTGAATAGATTCCCGTAATGCATAGCTATCTGCCATGACTTTGTTATAGAACCAGGCTTCACTCTGCATAGAATAGAGCTCTTCAGAAAAGCCCTGTTTCTTCATTACCGTGAATACGTTCATCTCTTTCAGTGTACGCTGCGGTGCTTCAGACGCTCCGCCTTCGCGCACAAACATGCAGCGCAGTGAAAGTTTAGTTGAGGTGTCACAGGAATAGCCCTGCAGGTGAACCAGATTTTTTTCATGGTCGAGATAAGGCGTGTTGTCACGCTCATAACCGTAAAGGCCCATATGATCGCGGCGTGCGCTCTCACCAATGACGAATACGATATAGAGGTTGTTAGCATCCTTAGGCGGGTTATAGCGGTAATGATCCGTTGGGTCGTAAAGATTCCGATTATCTTCCGCCTGGCTGTATGAACTGTAAGCCAGTAATCCCACGCCTGATAACCAATTGGAAGGAGAATAGGTCCCGGCCACGATACCGCCATAGCTGGCCATCATGCGATTGTTGTGTTTGTCTTGCTCATTTTGCATTTTGCCCATCAGGTTGAGCGGTAACCAACAACCCATTGCAGCAACCAGGATGGCAACGGTTTTATAAGACCAGTACCGTTTTTTATTAATCCTGCTAACTGACCTGGTGCGTAATCCACGCCAAATCAGCCATAACGGAATAATATTGACCACCACCAGCCACAGCATGACATGCCAGCCAATGGATTCCTTTGAGAGATCAATTGAATCCGTCGCCAGCACTGCAGCAATAATCCCATAGCCAATATCAATATTGAAAAAGATCATATAATAGCTGGCTGCACTAGAAAATATCACCAGCAGCGTCATTAATAGACGAGAGATTATCTTGCCGGTTAATGACATTAATAAGGTTAAAAATACCACTAAACAAAATGCTGCGACAACCTCAATGATGACCGACAGAATATTATCAAATTGCAGTTGATGATATCGACGAATGAAAATAGGAATATTAAGTATTATGCCGACATACAACGATACCCATCCCGGTACGTAAAATTGTTCAAGCCAATCTCGTTTAAACATTATTGCCTCATGATTAGTTTAATTAGACTCATTCGTTCCCTGTAAAAAAGCGTGCCATTGCTGAGACGATTAGGTTGAGAATGGGTTCAATCAAACGAGAAAAATGAGTATGTTATAATGTAACAATATATTGTGGATGAGGTATGGCGTGTAGGCCAGAAACCTTTCAGCTACCTTTTGATATTCGCAGTCGCTCCGCTGTGATTGCTAACCTTGTTTCATTTATGTTAAAAATATTGAGTAATCATAGATTAACAAATCCTATTGTGAGCCTTTTGGCATGGAGGAAGGATGGAAAGTCTGTTTGTTTACGGCACATTAGGGCCGGGCCGGCCAAATGCTTATATCCTGGAAAATATTGGTGGCAGTTGGCAGGAAGGACATGTGAGCGGCTCTCTTCAGGAGAAAGGATGGGGAGCGGAAATGGGCTATCCGGGTATCATTCTGGATAATTCAGGTAATCGTGTTGACGGATTTTTATTCACCTCTGAAAATCTGGCGAACCATTGGCAGGTGCTTGATGAATTTGAAGGGCATGAATATGCTCGCGTGACAGTTGACGTGGTGACTAATGATGGTTTAACTGTCAAATCATATATTTACATGATCAAAGACTAGCTTTTGAATCCATAACTTTCAGAACTGTGAGCGTCGATTATGCCTCATGATGAAAGTTCGGCAGTGTTGAAAACGAGCATAGCTCAAACCGGCAGCCTTCATCTTCGCTAGCTGAAACTGATAACAACTCCCTAAATTATCTAGAGAATTTTTCTCTCGGCAAGCTGTGACTGAGGCATATTCTGCTTCTTCTCTCCTCACCCAACACATCATCATGAAAATCGTTCATGTTCGTTGAAATTAAATCACTTTTCCTCATTCAGCTACTCAGGCATAAAATGTGACGTATCATTGATTTTTGTCAATGCGACGAATACTAAGTGGGAAACCAGTAAAGAACATTGGACGTTCCTGTTAAAGCAAGCACTAAATCCAGTTTTTAGGCCAGAAGTTAGGAAGCAAACGAAAATGAATAATAAATTTACCTTCAAAATTAAAAGCTTACGCTTTGACGAGAACTATAACCCCTCTCAAAGCACGCGCATTACCACTAATTTTGCCAATTTGGCCCGTGGTGAAAAACGCCAGGAGAACCTGCGCAACGCCTTAGTGATGATTGATAACCGTTTCAATTCTCTGGCGCATTGGGACAACCCGAAAAGCGATCGTTATGCGGTCGAGCTGGACATTATTTCCGTTGAATTGAACATTGAAAATGAAGGCAATGGCAATGCCTTCCCAGTGATCGAAATATTAAAAACAAATATCATTGATAAAAAAACCAATGAGCGCATTGAAGGTATTGTAGGCAATAACTTCTCCTCTTACGTGCGGGATTATGATTTTAGCGTATTACTGTCACTGCACAATAAAGATAAAAAGCAGTTTACTATCCCCGATAATTTTGGTGATCTACACGGCAATATATTCAAGCAGTTTGTCAACTCAGACATCTATAAAGACAACTTCAAGAAATCGCCTGTTATCTGCCTCAGTGTTTCAAGTAAAAATGTTTATCATCGCACTGGCAATGAGCATCCAGTATTGGGCATTGAGTATCAGCAAGATGAAGCTTCATTGACCGATCACTATTTCAATAAGATGGGATTAGAGGCGCGTTATTTCATGCCTGCCAATAGCGTTGCGCCTTTGGCTTTCTACTTCACGGGTGATTTGCTCAGCGATTACACGAATCTTGAACTGATTAGTACCATCAGTACGATGGAAACCTTCCAAAAAATTTACCGTCCTGAGATTTACAATGCGAATTCGGCAGCAGGAAAATGCTATCAACCTAGCTTGAATCAGCAGGACTATTCTTTAACTCGAATTGTTTACGATCGCGAAGAACGTAGCCAATTAGCCATTGAGCAGGGAAAGTTTACTGAAGAGAAATTCATTAAACCTTTCCAAACTATTCTTGAGCAATGGTCTGCTAATTCCGTTCTTTGATTAACCAAAAATAAGGTCACCTGCGATGAAAAAATTATTACCGACTTCTACTGCCGGCAGTTTACCGAAACCCTCCTGGCTTGCTCAACCGGAGGTACTTTGGTCACCATGGAAATTGCAAGATCAGGAATTAACCGACGGCAAACAAGATGCGCTGCGTTTATGCCTGGAAGATCAACAGCAGGCCGGTATTGATATTGTCAGTGATGGCGAGCAGACGCGCCAACATTTTGTCACGACCTTTATCGAGCACCTCAACGGCGTTGATTTCGAAAAACGTGAAATCGTTAAAATTCGCGATCGTTATGATGCAAGCGTACCGACCGTGGTGGGCCCAGTCAGTCGCCAAAAGTCTGTGTTTGTTGAAGATGCGAAATTTTTGCGTCAGCAAACTGACCGTCCGATTAAATGGGCCTTGCCGGGGCCGATGACGATGATCGATACGCTTTATGACAACCACTATAAAAGCCGTGAAAAACTCGCCTGGGAATTCGCCAAAATTCTTAATGAAGAAGCTAAAGAATTGGAAGCGGTGGGTGTTGATATTATCCAGTTTGATGAGCCTGCATTTAACGTCTTCTTTGACGAAGTAAATGATTGGGGCATTGCCACACTCGAAAGAGCTATTGAAGGGCTAAAATGCGAAACGGCTGTGCATATTTGCTACGGTTATGGCATTAAAGCTAATACAGATTGGAAAAAAACACTCGGCAACGAGTGGCGTCAATACGAAGAGATTTTCCCAAAACTGCAAAAGTCTAATATCGATATCATTTCACTGGAATGTCATAATTCTCACGTTCCAATGGAGCTTATGGAGCTTATTCGCGGGAAAAAGGTGATGGTAGGCGCGATTGACGTGGCAACCAATACCATTGAGACCCCCGAAGAAGTGGCCGCCACGCTTCGTAAAGCACTGCAGTTTGTTGATGCCGATAAGCTCTACCCTTGCACCAACTGCGGCATGATTCCATTGCCTCGCGGCGTTGCAAAAGGCAAGTTAGATGCATTAAGTGCAGGCGCAGAAATCGTCCGTAAAGAGCTCCTGGCTAAATAACTGCAAAAAGTGAGTTATTCGAAGTAAAGCAGTCTGGGTTGTGTGTATTATTCATTCGCCAACCCAGACTGAGCAATAAATCTGACGTCTACATTCCGAATTAAATGCCTTTCCACTCCTCTCAACTTTTCGCCATAAATGCGCATAAAGCACTCATAAAACAGGGATGAAAATGATCAAACTGACGGGTCGTTTAGTATGCAAGCAGATTGAGGAGGCGGATCTTGTTCGCCAGTTTCTCCCAGAACACAAAAGACTCACCCGAGCGGAAGCGGGATGTATCTCTGTTGAAGTAACAGAGACTGCAGATCCGCTTATTTGGCAAGTTGAAGAGCTCTTCACAAATAAGAATACATTTACTATTCATCAGGAAAGAACTAAAGCATCAGCCTGGGGAAAAGAAACCCGCGCCATCGCCCGCGAGTATAAAATTTATGAAATCGAATAAGTATAGATGACAGGGTAGTACTACCACAGTAAATATATTCCCATCCGCGAACCTATGCAGTGCTTGCTGCCGGCGTTCCCTGGTGAAAAAGCAGAGTCCACTGGCCTTTATCTGAACAAAGCCAGTACGAAGAACGCAATGCAGGACGGATGCCATCAGCGTAAGACGTCCGATAGTAAAGTATCGCGCAGCCACGCCCCATTTCGGTGAGCCGGAAATCGCTACTGAGAATATACAATGCAGTCTTCTCACTTAAAAGCGATGAAATGGTCTCTGTACGGTCAACCAACACCCCTGACATAGTGATTTCACGGAATTCAGGATGAAGAATCAACTCAAGCCACTCCCGATCGTTGCGCTTGTCGCCATGAAGGCTGCACTCAAGCAATCTGAGTTTTTCCAGAAGCATTCTGCTTATCCTCAAGTGAGCATGCCAGACCTTCAAATTTACCATAACAGTGCATATGCTACTTCTGCTTCTGGCGCGAAGGGTCCAAACCGAGGAACAAGACGTCTGCTATGAGCGATGAGCGGACAGTGCTAAGAGCATTAATTATGAAGCAGTAGGGAGCTAGTCACTATGGCACCCTTGCGAGATCATATGACATCGTAGACTCCGCAGGTTTAATTAATTAAGATGCGAACAGATTTCAATCTCAGACGCACATGATTCGCAATGAGCTGTCAAGTTTTTATAAGGATATGACAATGGGTAGTGCTATTTCATTAGTAAAAAACCCCTTAACCATTATCGCAATGTTTGCTGGTCTCGCTGAGGTAAGCGGTACAGCTATACTGCCATGGATAGCCGAGCCAAATCAAAAAATATATATTTATTTTCTAATGTTCTTCCCTACATTTTTAGTTAGTCTATTTTTTTTCACTCTACATAAGAAGTCGGAGTCTCTTTATGCTCCTAGTGATTTTGTGGATGAGAAGAACTATATGGCATTGATAGGACAGCAAGGCATATCTATTACTTCATCATTAAATAAAAACGATACTTTAAACATATCAGCATTGGAAGAGGAAATAAATATTGAAACTAATGAAGTTGCTGATGAATCTGAACACAACGGAAAAGAAAGTGAATTAACTAATCAGGATGATAAATGTCACTCGTCAGATAGCATTATACCATCATTAAAGAAACGCCCATTAAAATCTGCTTCTGAGCCTGCCAATAAGACCGAAAAAACAAGTAAAAAACTCGGGAGCGAATTATCATACCTGGCTTTTAAATATGCTGAGTCCAAGCTTGATGTGAATTTCGATGTTGATAAAACCGAGATGAGAAATGAAATTGGATATCATAATTTTGATGGTGCTTATTTCCCTCCAATTTCCAACGGGGTTTTAACTGGCGATATTGTTTTTCTTGAAATTAAAGTATTTAGTTCTATGCGAATCGATAACTTCCTTAACACGGTAGACTTAATTAATGAGAGCTGGCGTCACTTTAAAAATTTTAGAGTCTATCTTGTCTATGTATTTACGCAAAAAAATAGCAGCGCAGTTAATTCTTTCATGAAGGAGATTGCAACAATAAAAAATAAAGCCCACTTTCCAATTGAAATAGATGTAATTACGGCAGATGAACTTACATTCAAATTTGGTAATATAAATAATGTCAATCAATAAATTGTCAGATTATGCATTTAACAAACCTAATTGGACTTAGTCTATTAACTTATTTCTCTTGTAAAAATTAGCGAGGTGTAACGTAACGCATTCTTCAATAAAGTCGGATAAGATACTTCCTCCTCGACTTCAGCTCCGCTAAGAAGCAACATCTCAAGTGTGCAGACCAGGTCAGAGATGAGTGGTCTTATGTGGTTTTAGACTTACTGGGCGTTTGTTTAATTGATATAAAACTCTATACCTGTGGGGTATTGTACCATTTAGCAGCTTCCTCCTAAACGTCGGCATTTGCTCTAACCCCAGCAGAATAGTACACCCAAAGTTAACAACTTCCGCTTATGGCACGAAGCAGACATGCTCATGTGAATCCTCCGCTATGAGCGAAAAGCGGACCTTAAGAGCAAAAGAACAGCAAGGACCGCCTTTGTTATTAAAACTACCTTATCTACAATTGCTGAGTTACCGAACTACCATTTTCTGCAAAAAATACCGTCGCATCGGCTCCATTTACCAGGGAGATTTGAGGAGGTATATGACCAATATCAACATCATATAGTACGGGCACGGTAACATTCTCAAAAGCGGCTTTAAGGGCATCCAGATAATTATGTTTAGTTGGGTCGCTTATGCCGGGTGCAGCACTTCTTCCTATAAGAACACCATTTAAGTTATCAAACCAACCCTGTAATCGTAAGCTAATTAATGCGCGTGTTAATTCACAGGGAGCCATTTCCACGTTTTCAAAATAAAGAATTACTCCTTGAGCGCTATTGCTCGCCTTGAACAATGGTAAATTCCCGAATGGTGTACCTGCTAACCTCGATATTATTTCAAGGCAGCCGCCAATCAGTTTGCCACTAAAGGTGAGAGAAGATGTAACACCATCAAGACGTTTCCACTGTGTTTTTTGGGTCAGATTAAAACCTTCATCTGATGCTGTCCCCCATTGATTTTCATCAGCCTGGAATGCAGCTGAAGAGTATTGTTCTATTACAGTTCCACGATTCGATTCCAGAATTTCCCATACAGCCTGAGTGGTGGCATCTAACTTTTGAGCGCCAAGATCCATTAGGTTTGGCCCATGCAGAGTAGCCCAGCCCGAAATCGTGGTTAGTGGAAAATGAAATGTACTTAGATCTGAAAAACCTACAAACCATTTCGGCTCAGACCTGGCTAGCAGATTAAAATCAATTAAATCAAGTATTTCCATTGCTAGATCGCCGCCCCAGGGGGGCATGACAGCTTTTATGTCTGGGTCAGTAAGATAAGACATTAATTCTTCAGCGCGAGAACGCTTACTTGAACTTTTATTTTTGTGCTGCGAGCGTAAGCAGTTTCCTTCGCGGACTTGGAAACCTTTTTTCTTCAGGTTTTTGATGGCGAGTTCCAACCTGGGGTGCAGGTGCTCAGGTACGCCAGAAGATGGAGCTGTTACTCCAATAACATCTCCCGGAACCAGCCTGGGTGGAAAGAGGACGCGCATGTATAAATCCTTTTCAGAACATGTGGAAATCCATAATCCATAAATTGAGCGTGGATGTAAAATCAGCAGGCGAAGACACCGCTTATTCTTCCATGAACCTTAGCAACGTCCGCTCCTTGCACCAAGCAGACAATCACTCTAAGTCACCTCCCGCACCACCCCAAAACCAAAAAGTCGCCATAAATGGCGACTCTCCGCAAACCTTACCCACTCCGCTCACATCACTTGTTATTCTTCGATGTGGTGCTGAACTGCTCGGTGAGATAATTGCTGGTGTTATTCAACACGCTAACCATCTTATCCAAGTTGGTGAACTGCTTTTTATAGCGCGCAATCGTGTCATCAATGCGTTTACTGGCGGTGTTGTATTGCTCGGTTAACGTGTTGAGTTTTTTGCTGATGGTATCCGTCGCGCCCTGCAGTACGCCTTTACTGCTGAGGAATGCCGTGAACGTGGTATTCAGCACCGTTGAAACGCCGGTTTTCTTGCCATCGCCCGTGAACATGTCACGCACCGCATCCGGTTTCACTTGCAGGCTACTGGTGAGTTTGTTGGCATCCAGTTTCAGTTTACCGTCCGTTGGATCGGTGGTGATGCCCGCCTGCGATAAGGTCTTGTACACGTTCGAGCCAGACGTATTCGCCAAAATGCTTTTCATCTGCACCTGAATATTGCGCAGCGTGCCATCACCCAGCAGCGCACCGTTTTTGCTATCTGGATCTTTACCTGCATCCACTGCGGTATATTTCGTCAGGCCTGCCATCGTATCCTGCAGCGAGTTATAAGCATTCACCCACTCGGTAATGGCCGTTTTGGCTTTATTGGTATCGCTGCTCACCGTCAGGGTTTGATTACCCGTGGTTTCATCATTCAACCGCAGCGTAATCCCTTCCACCGCATCAGTGATGGTATTGCTGCTGCTCTCAATCGCCACATTATTCACGGTCAGGCTGGCATTCTGCGCGGCAACGCTCTGCGTCATTCCGCTGTTTGCCGTATCAGCTGCATCGAAACCGATAAAGCCGTGCAAAGTGTCATCACCGGTGACGCTCAGCGATTTCACGGCATTCGCCGTACCCGATGCCGTTGAGCTCAGAGACAAACGGTATTCGGTCGCCGATACCTTAATCAGGCTGGCGGTGACGCCTACGTTGGATTTGTTAATGGTGTCACGAATAGATGAGAGCGACGTCTGATCTTTGCTCAGCGTGATGCTCTTCTCTTTGCCATCGGCTGTGACAAACTTCATGGTTCTTGAGGCTGCATCGCTGCCAATCGCCGCTTTAATATCGGTTTGCGCGGCGCTGGTTAGCGTCTGCGATTGCGCCAGATGCTGCACGCTAATGGTGTATTTGCCCGGCAGCGCATTGCCGTTGGTATCAGCACTGAATGCGTTGGAGCTGGAGGTGGTCGTTGTAGCGGTGTAGAGCGCGGCATCGTTTAACTTACTGTTCGCCGTCTGGAAAGTTTGAATCGCGGTTTTCAGCGTGCCGTAAGCGGATAATTTTGCGGTCGCGGCGGATTGTTGTTTTGAAATCGGTGCCAGCGATTGTTTTTCTGCTGCAGTCAATTTGTCGAGGATGGTGCTCAAACCCAATCCTGAACCGACGCCTAAAGTTGAAATCCCAGTCATGTACGCAACTCCTGTTAATTTAACGTTACGGTACTATCGGCAGCCTTAACGCAAACTTTAAAGAAAGCTGATTAAATCCTTACAATATCCTTACGGTTGTAAAATCAATACGATCGCCCGATAACGCCATCACTGAGAAAACATGATGTAACTCACATTTAGTGGTCGCTGTGCTTGTCGCTAAACCCAGGCCGATTATGATCTCGCGGGATTGTTACTGCGCTTAGCGCAGGCAAAACCTGACACGCCGTCCTCCCGGTGGGTCGGGTTTTTTATTTTTCAGGGCTGATGACAATGAAAATCGCGAAAATCCTCAATAACAACGTTGCGGTGGTGCTGGGCGACCACGGTAAAGAGCAGGTGGTGATGGGACGCGGTTTGGCGTTTCAGAAACGCGTAGGTGATGAGTTAGATGCGCAGCAGATTGAGAAAGTGTTCGCTTTGCAAAGCGACGCCTTAACCGGCAGGCTCAGCGAGCTGCTTTCAGACATCCCGCTTGAGGTGATCACCACCAGCGAGCTGATCATCGCTAATGCGCGTCAACAGCTTGGCCAGCCGCTGCATGAAAGTCTCTCCATCGCACTCTGCGATCACTGCCACTTTGCAATTGAGCGTCATCAACAAGGCATCGCCATTCGCAACGTGCTGAAGTGGGAAATTAAAACCCTTTATCCAAAGGAATTTTCCCTTGGCGTAGCGGCGCTGGCGCTGATTCAACAGCGGCTGGGTGTGGAATTGCCAGAGGATGAAGCCGGGTTTATTGCCCTGCATCTGGTGAATGCGCAACTCGGCAGCGACTTCACCGATGTGTCGCACGTGACGCAATTTATGCAGGAGATCCTGCATATTGTAAAATATCGACTGCAGCTTGATTACCGCACCGACAGCCTCAGCTATAACCGTTTCGTCAACCATTTGAAATTCTTCGCCCAGCGCATGCTGGGCAAGCGCGGCGTGTGTAGTGAAGATGAATCACTGCATGATGTGGTGCGCGACAAATATCCACTCGCCTATCAATGTGCGGTGAAGATCGATAAGCATATTCAGCAGAAATATCTGTATGCGCTCTCCAGCGAAGAGCGCATGTTTCTGACAATTCATATTGAACGAGTGCGTAAAGAGACGCTGGCGTTGCAGGAAGATGCCGACGAAGCTTAAGTGGCGACCCTACTATTGTGAGGCGAGGTTTTCGTAGGGTGCGCATTCATGCGCACCGGGTTTATGGCGACCACCCACTTTATTTCAGCGCTTCACCGTGGCTACGAATCACATCCTGATACCAGAAGAAGCTTTTCTTGCGCGAGCGCGCCAGGCTACCGTTGCCCGCATCATCACGATCAACATAAATAAAGCCGTAGCGTTTTGAAAACTCCGCTTTAGACGCGCTAACCAGGTCAATTGGTCCCCAGCAGGTATAACCCAGCACGTCAACACCATCTTCAATGGCTTCCCGCACCTGCACCAGATGATCGTTGAGATACTGAATGCGGTAATCATCCTCAATGCTGCCATCCGCCGCTACCACATCTTTGGCGCCCAACCCGTTTTCCACGATAAACAACGGCTTCTGATAACGGTCATACAGCATATTCAGCAAAATGCGCAGCCCTTCTGGATCGATCTGCCAACCCCATTCGGAACTCGGCAAATGCGGGTTTGGCACCATCGAGAGAATATTGCCGCGCGCTTTCTGGTTATCCTCTTCATTGGTGGTGACGCAGCCGGTCATGTAATAGCTGAAGGAGATGTAATCGACGGTATGTTGCAGGTCACGCTTGTCTGCTTCAGTGATTGTGATTGAAATACCGCGGTCGGCAAAGAAACGCTTCATATAAGCGGGATACGCGCCGCGCACCTGTACATCGCCAAAGAACAGCCACTCGCGGTTTTGCTGCAGGGTTTCCAGCCCGTCCGCTGGACGGCAACTCAGCGGATAAAGCAGCGCGCCAAGCAGCATGTTGCCGATTTTGCCGTCCTTAACAATCTCATGACAAGCTTTCACCGCGCGACCACTCGCCACCAGCTGATGATGGATGGCCTGATAAATCGCCTGCCGATCGCTCTCTTCAGGCAGACCCACGCCGGTAAACGGCGCGTGTAGCGACATATTGATCTCATTAAAGGTCAGCCACAGTTTCACCTTGTGCTGGAAGCGGGTGAACACCGCACGCGCATAGCGCTCAAAACAATCGATAGTAATGCGGTTCCCCCAGCCACCATACTGCTTCACCAGGCCGTACGGCATTTCATAATGTGACAACGTCACTAGTGGGGTGATGTTATATTTCGCCATCTCATCAAACAGGCGATCGTAATAGGCCAGGCCCGCTTCATTCGGCTCTGCTTCATCGCCCTGTGGGAAAATGCGCGTCCAGGCAATGGAAGTGCGCAATACGGTAAAGCCCATTTCCGCGAACAATTTGATATCTTCCGGGAAGCGGTGGTAGAAATCGATGGCGGTATCTTTAATGCCAAAGTCATCACCGCTGCGCTCAACGCGCGCACCAAAAATGCCTTTAGGCTGCAGATCGGAAGTTGATAAGCCTTTGCCACCTTCACGATAAGCGCCTTCAACCTGATTGGCGGCAACGGCGCCACCCCATAAAAATCCATCCGGAAAACGTTTAGTCATCTGCTTGCTCCTTCGTTATTTCAACACCGCCAGCAGCGGAGCGCCTTCGCTCACCGCCGCGCGGCTCAGGGTTAATACGTCGATAAACTCATCGCTGTTACTCACCAGCACCGGCGTCGTGAGGTCATAACCTGCGGCTTTGATGGCCTCGAGGTCGAATTCCAGCAGCACATCCCCCACTTTTACCGGCCGATCGTTTTGCACCTGCGGGCGAAAATAGCGCCCCTCAAGCTTCACGGTATCGAGACCGACGTGAATCAGTACTTCCGCGCCTAGCGCTGACGTTAACCCTATCGCATGGCCGGTACGGAACATCGACGACACCACGCCATTAACTGGAGAAACCACGCGTCCCTGCTGTGGAAGAATCGCGGCGCCTTTGCCCAGCAAACCGCTGGCGAAGGTCTCATCGTTGACATGCTCCAACGGAATCACATCGCCAGCCATGGGACTCACCACGCTTTCACGTTGCGTCAGGGTTGTAGGCGTTGCAGCCGGTTCGGAAGGTGCTTCAGGAAGCGGCTCGCTCAGGCCAAACAGATAGGTCATGACGCAGGCAAACAGCAGCGCCAGCGCCGCTCCAGCAAACGCCGCCAGTACGCTGGCATCAATGCCGCTGTTTGGCACCACCTGAATGAAGGTGAACACGCTTGGGAAGCCAAAGGAGTAAATAGTGGTATGCCAGTAACCGAGAATGGCCGCGCCCACTGCACCGCCAATGCAGCCAAAGATAAAGGGGCGACGGCGCGGCAGCGTCACGCCGTATACCGCCGGTTCGGTGATACCAAAAATGCTGGCGGTGAATGCCGAGCCCGCCACCGCTTTGAGTTTCGCTTCGCGGGTACGCAGGAAAATCCCCAGCGTTGCGCCCGCCTGCCCCAGCACGGCAGGCAGTAACAGCGGCAGCAGCGTATCGTGGCCAAAGTTAGCGAGATTATTCAGCATGATGGGCACTAATCCCCAGTGCAGACCGAAAATCACGCACACTTGCCAAATCGCACCCATCACCGCACCGGCAATCATTGGACTCAGGCTGTAGATGGCCAAATAACCTTCCGCCAGCATCCGGCTGAGCCAGGTCGCCGCCGGTCCTATGGCAAGAAAGGTGAGCGGCACGGTGATGATCAGGCAGCACAGTGGCGTAGTGAAGTTACGCACTGCGCTGGGCGAGCGTGGATGGATCCAGCGCTCGAGTAAACTAGAAACCCAGGCTGCGAAGATGATGGGAATCACCGATGCGCTGTAGTTAAGCACGTCGAGAGGCACGCCTAAAAACGTCAGTGATTTACCTTGCTGCTGCTGTTGCAGCACCTCGAGAATCACCGGATGTACCAGCGCGGCGGCAATCGCCATGCTGACAAACGGATTGCCGCCGAATTTTTTCCCCGCGCTGTAGCCCAGCAAAATCGGCAGGAAGTAGAACAAGCCATCGCTGGCGACAAACAGTACCTTGTAGCTGCCGCTATTGGCATCCATCACGCCGACGACTAATGCCAGCGCCAGTAAGCCTTTAATGATACCGGTAGCAATCATTACGCCGATAAACGGCGTAAAGATCCCGGAAACCAGATCGATAAAGCGGCCGAACAGGCCCAGCGCCGCAGCGTTATCGGCGAGGTCGCTTTGATTATCCAGCGCGTGGCGTGATGTCAGCGCCCGATAAACTTCCGCAACCTGATTGCCGATCACCACCTGATATTGCCCGCCACTCTCCACCACCATAATCACGCCGGGATTATTTTTTAACGCGGTGGTATGCGCGATTTGGCTATTTTTTAGTTTGAAACGCAAACGCGTGGCACAGTGCATTACGCTGATAATATTGTCTTTGCCGCCGACGCCCGCCACAATCTCATCCGCCAGTTCCTGATATTGCATCACCCTTTCTCCTGAACCATGCCCCGAATTTCGCGCAAAAAAAAACCTGAGGCGCGCCCTCTTCAGATGAAAAAGGGCGCGCCTCAGGTTTTGCCTGCCGAACAGTAACAATCCTTAACGCGGACTATCTTGCTTACAGCGCAGCCACGGTGGCAAGCGGATTCAGCAAGGGCAGCGGAGAAGTGTGAAGTACATCACCGATTAACTCAAAGATGAATCATCGAACCAGAGCGTTTGAGCGCCGTTAACGCAAGTACGGTGAGCAGCGCGCCAATCACGATCAGCAGTAAATAACTCATCAGCTGTAGCAACCAGATCCCCAATACACCGCCGCCCAGAAAGGCCAGCACGGTGTAAAAGTGCAGTTTTAAACGCTCGATATAGAGTGGTGCATCTTTCGGCGACTCTTTACGGCGCAGCACATCGAACAACATTGCCAGTTCAATGCCGATATCGGTGGCGGTGCCAGAGACGTGCGTGGTGCGAACGCGCGCGTTGGAAATGCGCGTCACCACCGCATTCTGCAAGCCCATCAGGAAGCTCAGGCTCAGCACCAACAGCACCCCAGAGCCGCTGAACCGGAACCCGATTTCAACCGTTCCCAGCAGCAGCAAAGCGAGCCCTTCAATCAGGATATTAATGGCGTAAATACCGCGAATCTGGCGTCTTCTGCCGGAATTGATAATCAACGTGGAGATGGAAGAGCCGGCGATAAACAGCAGTACGATAAGCAGAAAAAACAGGCCAACGTGCAGGTTGGCTTTTGCCAGGTGATCGGAGAGAGAAGAGACATTGCCGGTCATATTCGCTGAGAAAAAGCCGACCGTTTCAAACGCTGCGGTGTTGAGGGCACCGGCAACCGCAGCCAGGGTGCAGGCCAGGCGAATGTCGGTATTGAAAGTGCGCGTGTTTTCGGCGGTGATCAGCATGGGAGTTCCTGGCCCGGGCAAAGATGCGTATCTTCCTCCCAGCGCCAGGAATTCTCAAGTGCTGCTATGCTACGCCGTCGGCGGCTTCCTGATCCTGCTCGCTAAAACGCTCACGCATCTCTTTCTCAATCTGCTCAAGCGATTTGCCTTTGGTTTCCGGCAGCATGGTGATGACGAAGATCAGTGAACCCACATTGATCGCCGCAAAAATGAAGAACGCGCCATTGCCGGTGGCGGCCAGCAGCGGCGGAAACGCAAACGCGACGGCCGCATTACAGATCCACTGGAACGAAACGGCTGCACCCGTCAATACTCCGCGCAATTTCATCGGGAACAGTTCCGACATCAGCAACCAGTAAACCGGCGAAATGCACATCTGCATAAAGAACAGGAACACCAGAATTGCCGCTAATGCGAACATACTTTGCGTCATATCTTGTGGCATCAGCAACAGTACGCAGCCCAGTGCCAGCTGCATGGCGATCACCACTGTCAAACCAGTCATCAGCATGGTGCGACGACCAAATCGCCCCACCGCTTTGATACCGACGATGGTAGCAATCACCGATACCACGCCGTTGCCGATGGTGGCGGCAATCGAGGCGTTGGTGCCCATGCCGGTGGTCTTCAAAATCACCGGGGTGTAATACATGAATGCATTCACGCCGGTGAACTGGATAACAATGCCCAGTCCAGCGCCCACCAGCAACAGCCTCAGCACCCACTTCTGCTGTAACAGCTCGCGAGCAGATGGCCCCTGCCGTGACGCTTTAGCGTGCTGGCGCATCTCCGCCATCTCCTTTTTCACTTCCCGCGGTGTTTCACGCAGCTTGTGCAGGATACGGCTCGCTTCTTTGATGCGCCCTTCCGCCACCATCCAGTGCGGCGAGGCCGGGACAAAGAAGGTGCCGATAAATAGCAGCGCGCCCGGAATCATCGCCAGCGCCAGCATATAGCGCCACATATGCGAATCATTAAGCAGATAGCTCATCAAGGCGCTCACCACATAGGCCAGCAGCTGGCCGGAAACGATCATCAGCTCGTTACGGCTCACCAGCGGTGCGCGGCGTTTAGGCCCAGCAATTTCTGCAATGAATACCGGTACCGTTGATGAACCACCACCAACTGCGATCCCAAGCAAGAAACGCATTGCCACCATAACGTGCAGATTAGGTGCCAGCGCGGTGCCGATTGCGCCGGCGACAAAGATCAACGCCAGGCTGCGCAACGTGATACGACGGCCAAAGCGGTCTGAGAAATAGCCGCTGAGAAAAGCGCCGAGTGCAGCACCAAAAATCAGCGACGACGTCACTAATCCTTCGGTAAACGGCGTGAGATCGAGACCACCCTGATCGGGTGGCAAGGTCATATACGGCAAGGCACCGGAGATGATGCCGGTGTCATAACCAAACGCCAGCGCGCCCATGGTCGCCACCAACACCACAAAGAATAAGCGTTGTTTGACAGTAAGATTGCTTAGTGCTGAATCATCTTCATTGTTTTGCTGCGATGTTTCCATTCCAAATCCCTGCATATTGAACGCGCCCGATAAGCGCAAAGGCGAAATACCCAAAAGGCAGAAGTATAGACAGGATTTTCAAAATGTGACGAAGGTCACTGTTAAATAGATGGTAATTGCTAACAGGAAGTAAATACCTCTGATTGATAAGGTCAGCAATGGACTTGCTATAACGACGCGACTCAGCGTAAGCTATATACATAATGCATACGTTTCATATACAGGCTACATCATGGGCATCGTCAAAATCTCCGATTTAATGCATGAAAATCTGCGCATTGGCAGTACCGCACTCAGCCGTTCTATCAACGCACAGGCAGAACACTGGATGAAAATCGGCATGCTCGCCGAGATTTATCCGGCACTCAATCATCAGGAACTGACGCGCTTACTGATGCGCGTTGAACGCGACAGCGGTGCTGATTTAGCGCAGCTGCTCGAGCAACCTTCATTTACTCCGCAGGGAATCGCGCAATGAGTATCAAACTGCATACTGCTGAAGAGATCGAACTGGCGCGCGCCGCCGGGCATGCTGCCGCTAAAGTGCTGGAAATCATTACGCCTTTTGTCAAACCGGGCGTCACCACCGATGAACTGGATGCTATCTGCCACGAATACATCGTGAATGAGCTGAACGTGGTGCCGGCAAATATCGGCTATCACGGCTACACGCGCACCACCTGTACCTCGGTAAATCACGTGGTCTGTCACGGCATTCCCGGTGAGAAAAAGCTCAAGGATGGCGATATCGTTAATATTGATGTCGGTATCATTAAGGATGGCTGGTACGGCGACACCAGCCGCATGTATTACGTGGGACAGCCTTCGGTTCGCGCTAAGCGCTTGGTGGATATCACCTATGAATCAATGGTGGCAGGCATCAAGGTAGTGAAACCGGGCGCGACGCTGGGCGATATTGGCGCAGCGATTCAGCAGGTAGCGGAAAAGGCCGGCTTTTCCGTGGTGCGTGAATATTGTGGGCACGGCGTTGGCGAGGTTTACCACGGCGATCCGCAGATCCTGCACTACGGCACGCCGGGTGCGGGGCTGGCGCTGCAGGCCGGTATGATCTTCACCATCGAACCGATGATTAACGCCGGTAAAGCTGGCACCAGCGTGTTATCGGATGGCTGGACCGTGGTCACCAAAGACCGTTCGCTGTCGGCGCAGTGGGAACACACCATCGCCGTCACCGAAACCGGCTTTGATCTGCTGACGCCGTGGCCGGAAGGCACCGGTGAATACCCTGCGATCTAATTTGCATCAGGCTGACGGCGTCATCGCCTCAATCACCTGCGTAATGCGCTGAATCACTCTCTGTGCCGCACGCGATAACTGGCGTGACGGCGCAGTACAAAGCGCTAAGGTGAGTGGGCGCATCACGCTATTTTTTAGCGGCACAAAGCTCAGCTGCTGCTCCTGAACTTCGGTCACCACATCCAGCAATCATTGAGCAAAGGAGATAGCGGTGCCTTTGAAAATGAAAGATGCTGTGACCGTTAATCAGCAACATCTGAGCAGTTATCGATTTCCGCCTCACTGATATGCGAGTTGATAGTGATTAAAGGTTTTATTTGAGTTTATCGAGGGATGCAGATAACTAAAAACAGCCTGGTCAGCGACGCACCGTCACTGACCAGGCTGTGGAGCTAAATCGCACTCGATATGTCTGCTTCGGTGCGATGCATGATCGCCTCATTCGCCACATCCGGCAGCTGGGTGAGCAGCCAATCGGCCATCTGCGTCTCCTGTTGCAGGATACGCAGAAAGGTTTTGACGCCTTTACTGTCTTCCGCCTGCTGCGCAGCGGCCAACAGCGCAGTATAGGTTGCCACTTTATAATTGCAGAACACGTAGCTGCTCACCGCAATGCGCACGCCCTCTTCGTCCCGCAACATATCACTGGCCGCCTGTCCAACCGCCGACATGCGTCCTAACGCATCTTTCAGTGCCGACCAGTTCGTATCGTAACGCTTGAGAACGTCTTTGACCTGCTGGTGCTGCTGTTGCGTCTGGTGTCGATACTGCTCAATACGCGCCTTGAGCAGGGGAAAATCGTCCAGACGCAGAGCGGCTCCTTGTAACATCGCTTCAGCATGCTTTTCCATCGCATGCGCATCGCGCAGCCAATCCAGATACACAAAATCCTTAGTCATCAATTTGCTCCAGAAATGAGATGTCTGGCTAAAAAACAGCGTTGAGGAAAGATTGCTGCTCGTTAGCGACCTGATAGGTTAAACATCGGCTCATTTAGGCTAATAAACTTAAAATAAGCGAAGCGTCAATTAAGGCTGAATAAGCAGATTAATTAAACGTAGCAAGCAAGTGCCACTGCGCAAGTATTGAGCCAAAGATTTGCGATCCCGGGTTAAATGTAACAACCCTTACCGTCTCGCTTATTATTTCCAAGAGAAAGCTTCCCTCTTTCCGTTAAAAAAACAATAATCATAGTTCATGGAAGTTTCATGATGACATGAATAAAAAATTGACTGATAGTTAGGTCATCGAGCTTTACGAAATTAAGGCTTAAGATTAATCCAGGCTTGAATCTGGTAAAAAAGGCACTACTTTTATTTTGCATGACATTGGTATTAATACAGAGAGGAGAACCAATGACGGACGCTAAGAAGCTACCCGATGAGGAAGAAAAAAAGCCGCAACGTCGTGGTGGCGCAGGTAACTTCGCAGAGAATAAGGAACGCGCAGCTGAGGCTGGGCGCAAGGGCGGCCAGGCTAGCAGCGGCAACTTCAAAAACGATCCGGAGCGTGCCATTGAAGCGGGAAGAAAAGGAGGAAAGATCAGCCGACGCAAATAACATTAGCCTAACGACAATACACGTTTAACTTCGTTTTACTTCTGTACAACACTCTCCTGACCCTGTGTTTACGCTTCGCTTAAATACAGAATCAACGACGTCAGGAGAGTTATTTTCTAAGATAAACCCCGCTAATTGTTTGTTTCTTGATCAATCCAACTCTATTTACCGCTTCGCTTATCCTGGTTTTACCCTTCGCTTATTAACGATAAAATTACATTTGCAGGCTAATAATAAATCATGGGCTGATAGATATATTCTGGCACTGCTTTTGACCATAAACGTTTGGGGTTCGCTTATATTAGATAACTAACAGGTTATTTAATTGCCTGATCTTTTCTGCCATCTAACGTTTGCTGATGTTCATCAATAAATGGCTGTTCAGCAGGGTCAATACGGTCCATGCCGCTGGTGAAACGGTGCCAATAGGGATAGTTAGGAGCGGGACGCGTTACCTGCTCTATACGCTTACGCTGCGCTTCACTCAGTTTTAACTCGAAGGCCTGTAAATTTTCGCGTAGATGCGTCTCGGTTCTATTGCCAACGATCAACGATGTAATCCCGGGCCGATTGGCTAACCATGCCAGGCAAGTCTGCGCTATCGAAGCGTTCAATTCTGTTCCCACTTCCTCCAGCACCTCGATTACGCGATATGCATGCTCCATATCATGCACATACGGCTCAGGCCATCCGCTGCCCTGGCGAGTTGAGGCCGGCGCCTTTTTATTGCGACCAACGGCACCGGTTAATAAACCTTCGCCCAGGGGGCCCCAAACCAGCGTACCGATATCCTGGTCCCGCGCCATCGGCAATAATTCATATTCGGCTTCACGCGATTCGGGCGTGTAATAGATTTGCTGGCTGACGGGTTTCAATAGCCGCTGTGCTTCCGCATGGCCCAAGGTTTTCATCATCTGCCATGCGGTGTAGTTTGATGTGCCAAAATAGCGAATCTTGCCGCTTTTAACCAAATCTTCCAGGGCACGCAAAGTCTCATCTACCGAGGCTACGCCATCCCAATTATGAATTTGGTACAGATCGATATGATCGGTTTTTAAGCGCTTTAAACTTGCTTCACAGGCTTTGATTAAATGAAAACGACTTGCTCCACTGGCATTAGGATCCTGCCCCAGAGGACTTCTGGCTTTGCTGGCCAGAATGATTTGGTCGCGTTTTTCTCGCAGCGCCTCACCTAAAACCTCTTCAGCGCCCCCCATTGAGTAGAGGTCGGCCGTGTCGATCATATTTACGCCATGATCTAACGCGATATCGATAAATCTGCGCGCTTCTGCAGCATTCACGTTGCCCGTTTTTTCAAAACCCGCTTTACCCGCAAATGGAACTGTGCCCAACACACATTGAGACACCAGTAGACCCGAATGGCCCAGTTTTTTATATTGCATTTACTTTCCTCCTCTACAACTTTAAAAAGGCGATCGTAATCGCAATCGTTTCACGCTTTAAAAATCATTTTGCCAAAAGCATAGAAGTCGTTTGCACGATACGCAAATCGCTGCAGGAGAATAATCACTTAACAACAAGCATTGATGATAATTAATACATTTCTGGTGCCATTACCGCCCTATAATAGCTATGAACATGCTGGCTCACCATTTTCATCCGCGACAATCATTTGTGCCACACATTAATAATAAACTTTGGTTCTAAAAGCGTTTATTTCAGTTCCTACTTCATAATTGGTCTATCTTATACATACAATTTATTAAGTGGACATTCTATGAAATATTTTCCTCTGATGATGCTTAGCGTTCCGCTATTAGTCGCTTGCGGTGGCGCTAATACGCCACCACACACCCCGCTGCCGGGAAATCAAACCTCTGCCAAAATGCAAACGCTTGAAACAGGTGCCCAGGTGATGCAATCTCGACCGCCGGTGGAAGCCATCAGCGCCTATCTTGATGGGTTTCATTTTTACAATGGGGACAAAAATGGTCAGATGGAAGCACATCATTATGTAACAGTACTTAATGACGATGTGATGCAGGCTGTTATTTATGATAGCAATACCAAAGATGCGAGGCTAATGGGTGTCGAATACATTATTAGTGAACGTCTATTTAAAACGTTGCCGCCCGAAGAAAAAAAACTCTGGCATAGCCATCAATATGAAGTTAAGTCTGGCAGTTTAATTGCGCCTGGCCTGCCTGCGGTGGCTGAGAAAGCGTTAATGAGTAAAATAGTAAATACCTACGGCAAAACCTGGCATACATGGCACACCGATAGAAACAAAACGTTGCCTCTGGGTATTCCAGCGCTAATGATGGGCTTTACCGGTGAAGGCCAGCTTGATCCGGCTCTGCTGAAAGATCGCGATCGTCGCTTTAAAACTGATACCCAAGCGATTAAATCTCAGCGGCAAGATATTATAGCGCGTCCCGTTGCAGCCGGGGCCGATGCCTGGCAACAAGGCGATGTCGTACAACTTAAGCTGGTGGAAGGGGCCGCTGAACACGGGCACAATGACACTACCCATTTCGGCACCTCAGAGCAAACTCAACGTAAAATTGCTTCCGGGAAGCAGTGAAATTCGTCGGCATGGTCGCGGTATGAAAGTATCGCGGCTCATGCCGATTAGTGCGTTAAATTGAGCGATTACCTGAAAATAATGAGCTATCTCCAAAAGAAATTAATAATAGCCTGTACATGGGATATTACGGATTAACCCATTTACAGTTTTTGAGTTTACCAGCCGCACTGTAATGTAATAACGCTCTTTGATTGTTATCCCTCGCTAATAGACACCAGTCCAGCAGATTGATGTGCAGCACTATTACGCCAAAATTAACTTTGCCACTGCCGTCAGTATTACAGCCATGATACTTATTACTAACAACATCACTGCCTGGCGCGGGCCCAGCATAGGTTTTTCTGGTGTTGTCCGATAATTGTTCCCACGCTAACTCGGCACATTCGCTCCCTTGTGCATGCAGTTCTACCGTTCCGCAAAGTCTGAGCTGTATTCGTGTTTCATTACAGTAGCCAAGGGCTGTGACTTTAGGATGAGCCGAAAGCGCCAGCCATTTAGGGCTGCGCACATCAGTATGAAACTCCAGAACACACTTCATACGATCAACACGACGTAATACCAGCGTTCTCGCCTGTGGATGACCTTGTTCATCTATAGAACCGAGCGTAATGAAGTGAAATCCTGAGTCAGCGGCAGCGGCTCCCGCCTCCAGTTTATTCCAGGCGTCGTTATCGATGTCTTCAAGATACAGTGGCATAACATATTCCTGCTAATACTAATAGTAGTTTCGCTTACTCAACATAAATCATTTTTTATCTCATTAAAGCAAGCGGTACCGTTGATGACGCTGTAAACTTCCACGCGATTAATTTGCGGTAATTTAGGCTGTTTCTTACGCTCATCTATTTTTTCATAATCCAGGAGGCTATGCTGCCGCCAATGCCTGCCACGCAACTCATTAACAATGTTTTTATAAATATCACCCGAACTGGCATATAACTCATTAGTATAGAGATAAGTTAATACATAGCGAAAAGCAACAGCTAAAACAAAGAAGCAGATTACACAATAAAGTCCACTTAGAAAAAGCTGAGATACTGTTACTTTTTTCATTGATGTCTTTAAACTGATTATTCATGGGTCCGGCACGATTCTAAATCAGAAGTGTGTATTTCCAAAGCGTTACCGTGGCTGAAGGTTAAATATATTAGCATTCTTCACGAATAAAATCATGACGTGACGGACACGTATTACTGTTGCTACGCCGGGTGTAATCCGGTTGCAACAGCGGGAAGTGGATTTGACGGTCAAGTGACATATTAAAAATCCGGCGGCTTAGCCGGGTTCTTTCTATTTAAATTAGTCCTAATGAATCAGGTAATTCCTTCACGAATTTGCTTTTATCTTCAGTATATTCTGACGATATGACTAAGAAGCCCCTGACAATATCTTTTCTATACTCCGCGCCTAATAGCTGTAATTCTGCTGCCATGTGCTCCATCATTTCTACAGAAATATCCGAAGCCAGCTGTTTCTCGCTTGTAAAATCAAGGAATATAGCAAGATCAGCTATGATTTTTTTTAGTTTAATGTTGCTATTCTTTGACAACTTTTACCTCTATATTCTTGGTTACTAACTCATCAAACATTTTCTAAGCACGATTTTCTTGTGTTTGGGTTGTAACTTCCCGACGCCTCGTCATTCCATAATTTTCAAAGCGTCTAGCACTATACGGCTCAACTACAAAGCGCGGCGCTATACCGTGGGCTATAATCGTGATCACATCTGCCATCGCCATCCATCACCCTGAAAGGGCACTGGATGGCGGATTTTGGCTTTGAGACTGGCCAGAAGATCGAAGTAATCCCGGAGGCAGGGCAACTAATCATCCGGCTGGCTGAGGAATGATAACTAACCGGGTTTAAAACGTAAAATCCCGGCGCGGTGGCCGGGATTTATTAATATTCAGAGTGGTAAATAATATTATATTTATCTCCAAGCTCTTCCTGAAGGTGATGTGCCAGTTTATAACCATCATCAATAAACTGTTTTTTTTCCTCTTCACTTTTAAAACCAGATGATACCGGATCATTGATATTGAGTATGGCATCGTATCGTTCAGCCCACTCTCTAAGCCTATCTTTTAATTTCGAAGATATTGGTAATTCTTCAGGGGAGATGTCCCCATAATTTTCTGGAGATATATCCCATAATGGATGGCACTGATAATCAGCCATTAATTTTATTTCTTTCATTTTACTGAGCCTCGTAAGTTAGCCCCTACGATATATCCGTTATTTCCCACGGTAACAGCAATATTGTATTTCTTGCCATTTATCATGGTTTCATAGATTGGTCGACCTGTGCCAGTCCCTTGATAACCTACTACTTTACCATCAGTTACGGCCTTCATCACTACATCAGGAATACGTGCTTCTGATACTCCTATTTGTGCAAATTGGCTACCATGTCCTTCCACAATATGTTGTAAACCTGCTTTAGAATTACCTTTCTCAAGGAAGATGATTCTTCCACTATTATCCTTTGCAACACCAACGACATTTTCAGGTGTAAATTTAATGCCTTGATTTGTCATTTCTTTAAATAAAGATTTTGTCGTAAAGCTGTTTTTTGCTATCAGGACAAGATCTTTACCCAAAGTTCCCAGCGATGCCAATGCCGCCTGATTTTCTGGATCAGATACGAAAGCTGCATACTTCATCCATTCAGGACTGTTTACATCGATATTTGCCAGATCCTGACCGTTCCACTGCTGGACGTAGGCTTTGGCTTCCTCGCTGGTCATCACGTCCACGCCGGGAAGATTGCCCAGCCAGCCGGGGCGCTCTGTCATATCGACGCCACCTTGAGCCAGTTCCTTATCAACCACCACCGCTTCCAGCGGGTTATCCTTTAGTTTCTGGTCGGTTTCAGCGCTCTGCTGGTCGCTGACCTGTTTCCATTTATCAATAACCGACTGGCAGTCACCCCCTGATTTCCGGCAGTCCGACAGCTCTTTATCGAACGTCAGCGCCTGATCCGCATGGAGGTGATTATTCTCAACAGCGTTTTTCCCTAACTGAGCAGCATTAACCGCTTCAGCTGTATTACCTCCGACAGTGGCACCGACAAGTCCCGACGCAAGTGTGCTTAATGCACTAACAGTCTGCTTCTCCGTTTCTGTAAGGTTGTCGGCAGTTTTGCCGGGGTATAGCTGACCCATCACAAATTTTGCCATCAGCTCACCGCTGACGGCACCCGCTGCACCTGCCAGCGCGTCATGCCCGGAGGCATAAGAGGCAATGGCACCGACTACGGCATGCGCCATCGCCTGCGCTTCAGGGTTGCCACTGGTATATTTGTGAATCTGCTCTGCCAGATAGGGGGTGGCTGCGCCACTGATTGCCTGGCCGATGTTATTACCGGCCAGCCCCTGCACTGCAGCCGTTACCGCCTGGATGCCTTGCTGTACAGCACTGCCCGTTCCCAGCTTTGTTGCACTGAACGCGGCATCATAATTGTTCTGCCAGGCCTGCTTAGCGATTTCATCGTCACCCGCAGTTTTACCCGGATTGGCTTTTTCCCAGTCAGACTTTGCTTTAGCCAGATCTGATTCGCTCAGAGAGGACATCTTCTCATTGGCTTCCCGCGTGGCGATAATAGCGCCCTGAGTCCGTGCTATATCCCCTACCTGCACGCCAATCTCGCCTATCATCTGCGCGGTCTGGAGACGCTTTTGCTCTTTCTCTTTGTTAAAGATCGGACTGATGCTGTCGTTAGCATGCTCAGTGTCGCGGCTTAGGCTTGTTAAATTCTGCTGCTGATTAGCCTTGTCGCGAATGACTATCGTACCGTCAGCCACGGCAGATTGTGTAGTGCCATCTGCATGCCCGTTACTGCCGGCTCCGGCAAGGAGAGTATTAGCCATATTACCGGCAAACTGCCCACCCATGCTTGCGCCTGAGCTGATGCCAATACCTTGGTGCTGGGTTTTGTAATCAGCCTCATTATGAATATCAGTAAAGCCAAGCGTGCCGGTATCAAGACGGTTTTTATCGGCATCTGCCTGGCTGGCAATGACCGCACCGTTGAGCTGCGTGTGGTTGCCAACCGTGATGTCAAAGCCACCTTTACCGGCATAAATGCCGCTCTGATCAAGAACACTGTCGTAATTGCTGTGCATCTTGTCCTGGCTGGCATTGATGTAACCTGAGCCCGTCATAGAGCCGAAAGTGAAACTACCTCCCGCACCAAAGCTCACCTGCTTCGAGTCATAGTTGTCGCTATCCTGCAGGCTGGTTATCGTCAGGTCACGTCCAATGTCCGCTTTGACGCTGTTGCCATTAACCTGCGCACCGCTGAGTGTTGTATCGCGGCCGCTGGTAATAGACACATCTCCTCCACTGTCCAGCGTGGTTTCACTCCAGACGGTGCCGTTGCCTTTTTCATGTCCTTTCGCGCCATTGACGCTGGCAAAGATACTGAGGCCAGCACTGCCCGACCCCACGCCAAAGCTGATGCCAATGCCGCCACCGCTGCTGCTGTTCTTCCCGGTGGTCTGTTGTGTGTTAGCAGCCGCAGCCAGTGTGATGTCATTTGCAGCATGCAGAGAGGTATCGCCGCCGGCTTTCAGCTGACTGCCTGCAATCAGCAGGTCTCCGCTGTTGATGCCGTTTCCTTTGGCGGTAGCATCGATACTTAGATTTTTACCGGCGTTGATTGTTGAGCCGCTGACCGTGTCAGATGCCTGGTGTTGCTGTGATTTGGATTTTTGTGTCGTCAGCGACAGACTGATGCCAACGCCGTTGTTAGGATCACCATTCGCCTGAGCGAGCTGACTTGCCTGATTCGCCTGTACGCCGGAAAGTACCGCTTTGGTCGCCTGTAATGCGGCTAATCGACCGTCACTCTCCTGCTTTGCAGACTGCGCTGCGGCAATGGCACTGTTGACGGCTTCCGCCACTGCGCCGGATAGCGCCAGCGTCAGGCCACTGGTACGTTGCTCAAATCGCTCGTCACGCGTCCGCACATCATGACCCGGAGTGATTGCGACGCTATCGCCCTGCAAAGCCATGTTGCCACCGGCAATAAGATCGGCCCCGTTGACCTGAAGCTGCTTACCGGCCGTAATTGAAACATCACCGGCGGTGCTGCCCACCGTGCTAATGCTCTGGCTCTGAGTGGTGCCTTTATCCTTCACGTCATGCAGCGTTTTACTGCTGCCAATGCTGATGCCGATCCCGCCCGTGCCCATCAGCCCGCTTTTACGGGTTTCTGAGAATCGCCAGGTCGAATCCGTGTTGGTTGCGGCAGTGATTTCGACATTATTGCCCGCGTTCAGCGCAACTTTGCCATCACCCACTACCTGTGAACCGGTAACCAGCACATCATTTCCGGCAGAAACCGAGACGTTATTCCCGCTCAGCAGTGTGCCTTTTTCATTGGTTGTGCTGTCTTCCTGAATGGTGTGCGTCGTCTTTTTGCTGAGCAGACCTTTTTTGGTTTTGGTTTCTTCTTTGTAGTAATAATCGCTCTCTGTTGCAGTGCCCAGATCCACGTTATTCCCGGCATGTAACGTAATGTCCTGTTGAGCCGTTACGTCACTCGCCCGGCTGGTAATGTCGTGGCCTGCTATTAGCGTTGTACTTCCACCACTGGCTATTTCAGTTCCCTGCTGGCGCACGGTTTCGTTAATCACCGTTTTCTTGCTGCCGCGCTCGCTGTTACCGGAACCGGACGTTGCGGCGTTCAAATTAATATCGCGGCCCGCTTTTAGTCCGACATCACCTTCCGCCGCCAGCGCTGCTGACTGGCTGGTAATATCCTGCCCGGCGATCAGCGTCAGGTTGCCGCCGCTGGAAACCGTCGTGCGTTCAGTACCTGAGCTATGGGTTTCCTTGTTGCCGATTTGGCGGCTTTCGCTGGTCTCAATATTGTTGAGACTGAGATCGTGCCAGGCGTTGAGCAGCAGATCGCCGCCCGCATTCAGTGAGGCGCCGGTGATGTTGATATCGTTGCCGGACTTCAGGCTGAGCGCATCCAGTGACGTAATCGCCGCCGTCTGGCCCATTAGCGTCTTGCTCGCCTGCATCGATCCTTTGCCGCCGATCGTCCATTGTGAGCTGACGGTGGTGTTATTGATGTCGCCGTTAACGCTCTCCAGCGCCACTTTTTTGCCGCTGATCGTCGAACTGACGTTATTGATGTTATTCAGCGCGCCCAGCTGCAGGTCGCCTCCCGCTTTGATCAGCCCGGCATTGAGATTGTCGATATTGTTCTGGCTGTCTGCGCTGACACTGTTCTGCGCCACAATGCTGCTGGCGCTGTTGATGATGTTGCCGCCAGAAAGCGTCACGTTGTTCCCGGCAATCACGCTGCCGTTGTTCATCGCCGCATCTTTCTCGGACAGGTACACTTTCGGCACCATCACCGTCTGGCCATTTACCGAGGTGGCTTCCCACCAGATGATGCTCTTATCCAGTGAAGCAACCTGATCCGCGCTAAGCGACACGCCTAACTGCAGGCCTAAAGCCTGCTGTGACGCGGCGGCGTTATCCATCAGGTAACGCATCTGATCCAGATCGGAACCCACGCCATTCAGATAGCGGTTGCCCGTCTGATTCAGCACAACGTTGCTGACGTAACGCGTATCAAACGCCGCATCGCCGAGGAAGCGGTAATCGTTGTCTGGCTTGAGATTCAGCCTGTCCAGCAGATAGGACGAGCCGAGGAAGGTATTTACGTCGGTATACTGCTGACGGCTTTCCTGTGGTGCACTGCCGGGCTGTTTACCCAGCAATTGATTGAGGTCACCAAACAGGCTGCTATCCAGCTGCCCAAGACCGTTTAATTTTGGGTTTACGGTGATGAGATAAGGACTGCTGCTGTCGCCCGCGACGAAGTAGCCATTGTCACTGGTTGGGAGTGGATAGGCGCTGGTATCCACCGCTGAAGCACCATAGCTGCCCAGAGCCGAGGGTTTTACTGCGCTGCCTGACGCCAGTTCAGCGGCCTTCCCAAGGTTCGCCTTGTCCTGTTGTTTGCCATTGTGATTTGAGAGCCCAACAGTTTCAGGCTGTGCGTTTTGCAGCGACGTGCCGCCGTTGACCTGCTGCAGGGCATTTTGCAGCTGATCGCGCCATTCCGGTGAATTGATCGCCACCTTATCTGTGGCGGCGAGTTGCTGGCGCTGCTGAGCCGCCACCTGGCTGATTGCGGCGAGGTGAGTTAATGCAGGCGCACTGACCGTGGTGCCTATCCAGATGGCATTAGGAGTGGTGGAGGTATTGCTGATATCACCACTGAAAGTGGCGTTAACGTTGCCGCCGGCCTGAATGACGCTGCGATATACGTTACCGCTACCAGTAGTTTCATATACCGGACTGCCATCGAGCGTGTAGCCAAATGAACTGGACGTAGCGCCACCGTTATAACGGTAAATCTGATAAGCCGTGGTTGTACCATCAGTCCAACTTTGGTTTTTCAGTTCCCCGCCTGACAGCGTCACATTGTTACGGGCAAGCAGAGAAGAAGCGGAATTATCAAGCTGCGCGGCCAGCACATTCAGGTCTTTTCCCGCCGCAATGCGCCCTGCTCCTCCGCTTGCATTTGCGGTCACGTTTATGGACTGATACGCAACCTTTTGCACTTGGACATCAGCATTAGGTGCATAGCTGTAGGTGTGGGTTTCCCAGTCATCACCATGTCCATGATGTTGTTGAGTCCCACTGACGTATTGGTAGTAATCGCCGGGTTTAAACCACGAGAATGGGATCCTGATATTCGTTCCATTCGCCCATGACGGGATAGCAAGCTCAGTTATCTCTTCACTGGTACTCAGGCCATCACGTGTATTCAGCAGATGCCCAGTCTTAATCGTGATATCACCATTCTGCGACTCAATAGTTCCCGAGGTATTGATCACCTCGCCATTGGCATTGCCCGCCGCGTCGCGCTGCATCCACACACTGTTGCCCGCCAGCATATCGCCGCGCTGGTTTTTAATGCTGTTGGCGTAAAGATAGAGATTCTGCCCGGCATACAGCAGCGCCGTATTCACAATGCTGCCCGGCGAGGAAACGGTGAGGTTACCACGCGTGCCGGTAAAGCCGTTGAGCGTGACGTCACTGCGGCTGATCAGCGCAACATTGCCACCGCCCTGCAGCGTGCCCGCACCGTTCATGCTGATGCGGTTACCACTCAGGCTGCTGTCGCCGGTTCCGGTGGTGAGCTGGCCATTGTTCGTCAGATCGCCGCCTGCGCTCAGCGTCAGCGCCTGGCCCTGCAATGTTCCCTGGTTATCAATCGCGCCATTACTGCTGATAGTCAGGCGATTACCTGCGGCCAGCGTGTTGCGTGCGGTAAAACTATTGATGAGTTTGACCGTCGCATCGCCCAGCGCCACCACCTGTCCAAGCTGATCAAATCCCGTACTTTCCAGCAGCAGGTTACCGCCGCTGAACAGCTTACCCGCCGCCTGTTGCGTCACCTGTGTAGCTTTAACATTCAGCTGATTGGCGCCCAGCAGCGTGCCGCTGTTGGTGAGTTGCGCGTAGTTCACCGTCAGGTTTCCGCCCTGCGCGGTGCCCTGGTTCTGCAGGCTGGTGCCGGTGAGTGTCGCCTGCTGATCCGCCATAAACGTGCCGCTGTTGCTGGCGCTGGCCGCATTGAGGACCAGCTGCGAAGCCTGCAGCCAGCCGCTGTTAGTCAGCTGTGGCGCGCTGAGCGTGAGATCTGCCGAAGAGAGCACTTTGCCGCTGTTGTTTACCAGGCCGCTGGTGTTAATACGGCTGGTGGCGCCTTGAATCAGGCCGTAGTTATAAAGTTCGGGCGTGGTCAGCGTCAGGCCGTTTTGACTAAGTAACGTCCCGCTGGCGCTATTAGTGAGGCGTCCGCCGGCGTTCAGCTGCAGACTGCTGTCGCCCTGCATGCGCCCGCTGTTGGTAATAACGCCGCTGTTGAGTGATAAATTCCTGCCCTGCATTCGGCCCGCGCTATCCACGGTTGCTGCATGCACATCCAGCGTGCCACCGCTCAGCAGCGCCGCGTTTTGCTGCTGCGTCAGCGCGCCCGACAACGTGGTGGTCAGCCCTTCAACGCCCGAGATCTCGCCGCCGTTGTTAAGCGTTGCACCCTGTAACGTCAGGTTGCGGGCAATCCACTGTCCCTGATTGGTGAGGCTGAGTGCGTTCAGTGCGGCATTGCCGTTCGCCGTGATTTTGCTGCCGGAGGCGGACGTCAGCGCCTCACTGAGGTTGAGCGTCAGATCGCCTGCGCTCTGGATAGCGCCATTGTTGGCAAGGCGGGTGGCGTTCAGCAGGATTTGCTGTCCCTGCCAGCTGCCGTTGTTGGTGATGACATCCCCGGCAATGTTCAGCGTGCCCTGCGTCAGCAGCTGACCGCCAGCATTGTTGATTAATTCCCGTGCTGGCGGCGTCTGTACCGCCAGCATGCGGAAACTGCGGGCCTGCGCCGGACCGATAGTCAGAGATTGCAAGCCAATCAGACTGCCCTGATTGGTTACGCTGGCCGGGGTAATTACGAGCGTTTCGCCCTGCACGCTGCCGCTGTTATTCAGCGCAGCGCCACTCAGCGTCATCGCTTTATCCGCCAGCAGCGAGCCGTTGTTGTTCAGATCTTGCGCGCTGACCTGTGCCGTGCCTTGCGATAGGATTTCACCGCTATTGCGCAGCTCACCCTCAACCTCAGCTGACACATCAGTGGTGCCCAGCAGCGAGCCCTGATTCTGCCAGCGGTCTGCGTTGATTTGCGCCTTGTCACCCTGGATTGTGCCGGATGTGTTGAGGTCGTTAGCGTTCAGCAGCAGGTCACCGCCAGTCAGCATTTTGCCGCCAGCTGTCTGTGTCAACGCGCCGCTTGACTGCGCATCCAGCGAAGATGTTCCCTGCCATAGGCCACTGTTGCTAAGGCTGCTCCCGCGTAACACCAGACGATCGGCCAGCACTTTACCGCTGTTCTGCAGATTACCCACCGTCAGGCTGGCATTGCCGCCCGCGGTCAGACTGCCACGGTTATCCAGCAGCCCGTCAGATTGACCTTTCAGTGAGTCAATACCGTAAACGGTGCCACTGTTGGTCAGCGATCCAAACTGATAGTCGATGCTATTGCCCTGCCACACACCGGCGTTGTTAGCTGTTGCACCTTTAAGTGCAAGAATACCGTTGCTCAGTAGCTGCCCCGCGCCCTGGTTGCTGAACTGTTTGAAATCCGCGCTAAGTCCATTGTCACCCTGGAGCAGACTTTGGTTCTTCAGCACATCACCTGTCGCATTTAACTGCTGTGCCGCAATCGAACCGCCGTTGTTCAGCTCGCTGGCATGAATATCCGCCTGACGCTGGGCAAGCAAAACACCCTGCCCGTTGTTATTCAGCGTGCCGCTCAGGTCTGCATTCAGATTGGTTGCGGTGATGCGCCCGCTGTTGGTCAGGTTGTGACCGTTAATGCTGAAGTCACCAGCCACCTGTAGCAGGCCCGTATTCGTCAGCTGTACCGGGGAAAGCGTCAACGAACCGCCGCTGATAAGCTGACCGCTGGCGGCGTTGGTGATACTCGCGCTATTTAACAAGAGTGAGCTGTTACCCTGCAGCAGTCCGGCGTTGGTCAGCTGAGGTGCGGTGATGCTGAGTCGGTCGGCTGCCAGCGTACCGCTATTAATGATGTCGTTGCTGATGAGGGCAAAATCATTCTGGCTCAGCAGTGTGCCACGGTTTTCCAGTGCGCCGTTCAGCGTACCAATTAATTGCGTGGTCGCCTGAGCGAGGCCGGCGTTCTGCCAGCTTTGCAACTTCATATCAAGCGTGTCGGCCTGAATGCTGCCCTGATTATCCAGGCTGTCAGCTTGAGCCGCCAGCGTGCCGGCACTCAGTAACTGGCCGCTGATCTTATTACTGAGCTTATCGCCCGCAATGGTCAGTGCATCACTGCCCTGAATCAGCCCGCTGTTAACTAAATCACTCTGCAGCGTAAGCGCCTGTGCCATCAGCCAGCCGCTGTTATCGATGGAGTGAGCTTTTACATTCAATCCCTGCTGACCAAGAATTTTTCCGCTGTTATCCAGCGTGCCGGTTGTCAAATCTGCATCGCCAGCACTCAGCAGGTTGCCGCTGTTTTGCCAGTCAACAGCGGTGAGCGCCAGCTGTTCTCCCTGCAGTAATCCGCGGTTATCAAGCTTGTCTGCGCTGACTCTCATCTGGCCGCCACTCAGCAGCGTGCCGCTGTTAGTCAGCTGTTTGCCCTGGGTTTGCAGAGAATGATTGCCCTGCAGCGCACCCGCGTTGTCCACTGATACCGTATCGATATCCAGTCGATCTGCGGTTATCTGACCGCCGTTAATGAGCGTATTGTTCTGAAGTAGTAGCCGGTGATCGGCAATCAGCAGCGAGCCCTGCTGATTAGTGAAAGCCAGATTGCGCGCAGCGATGTCCGCCGCATTAATTTCACCGAGGTTGATGAGGTTATCACCACCCAGCGACAGCGTGGCACCGCTGGTGATCAGCCCGCTGTTATTCAGCTCCGGCAAATTCAACGCAAAGCTGTTATCAGAGCTCAGCGTGCCGCCTGCAAGGTTGGTCAGACGATTGCCTGTAATGCCGAGGGAGTTTGAGCCTTGAATCAAACCGCTATTATCGATCTGTGTGCTATCAAGTCTCAGCACCGGTGCGGAGAATATGCCTTGGTTGAAAAGGCCTTTGCTGCTGAGTGACACAGATTCTGAACCGGAAATCGCGGCGCCTTTGCGGTTTTGCAGGCTGCCTGCCGTAATCGCGGTCGTTGCGCTGGCCAGCATGCCTGTGTTGTTCAACTGCTGTGTGTTTGCAGTGAGATTTTTGCTGGCCGTAAGTTGGCCGCTGTTGTCGATACGGGTTTGCGCCTGCAGCTGAATATCACCACCCGCTTTGCCGCCTGAGGCTGAATCCACCGAAATGACTGCACTGCTAAGACGAATATCACGCCCCGCCGTCAGATTGCTGCCCGAGGCTTCAAGCGTACCTTTAGCGGTTAAACCTATCCCGACATCACTGACCAGCGCACCCGTTTGTAGTGCAATATCCTGCTGCGCATTTACCGCGATCTGCCCGGTCGCTTTGTTATTGCCGCTGAGCGTTACCGAATCCGCATTGGCTGTCAGCGCCCCACTACTCAAGCTGTTGTTCAGCGTCAGCTTGCCGCTGGCATCGAGCTGAATATCACCCTGTTTCGCCACCAAATTACCGAGGTTAACCCCAACCCCTTTCTCACTCGACACCAAATGAATACGGTTGGCGTACATGCCGCCGAGCGCACCGGTATCCACTGCCACTGATGGCGCGGCACCTTCTCCAGCAATCGGCGTCACGGAACCCTCCGCACCCACGCGGTTAGCCCCCGCTGTCACCGACAGATCTTTCGCATAGATCCCGGCGTTGATCTCCGTCGCGCGTGCGACGATCGCCACCGCATCGGCGTTGCTGCCGTCCAGTCCCTGACCTTCGACGATCACCGAGCCTTTTGTCACCTCCAGCGCCGCCAGATTACCGTTGGCATCCAGCTGCGGCTTGCCGGTGGTGAGCGTAACGTTGGGTGTGTTGATAAAGCCACAGCCGTTACAGGTAATGCCATAAGGGTTGGCAACCATTACGTTAGCGGCTTTGCCCGCTACTTCGGTGTAGCCCTGGAGCTGCGAACGATTAGCGCCAACCACTTCGTTGATGATCGCCTGCGCTTCTCGACCCGCTTTCAAATTCGGGTTGTTCTGAATTAGGCCGCCGAGCTGCGTCTGATTAAGCTGGCCGGTGGCGTTATTAAGGATTAAGCCCTCTTTGCCAACGTTGTACTGCTGATACTGGTTGTGGGATATGCCTGCGCCGTTAGGCGTAGCGATATTCACCACCGGCACGCCGTTACCGGCGGCATCCAGCTGGGTGCCAGGCGTGACCGGCGTGATTTGTGCCGCCATCGCAGGCAGCATCGGCTGTACCGCCACCAGATAACAGATGACGTAGCTCAGCGCGCGACGGGCGAGGGAAACGGGTTGACGATCGTCCATAATCTTTGCCTCTTAGAAAACCAGCCCGACGCGGGCGTAAATGCTGATGTGATCCGGCTGCAGATGGCCGGGATAGCTGAGGGGAACGCCCACGGTGTACTGGGTGTAGAAATAGCGCCCGCGCGTGCTGAGGCCCACCGCGCTGCCCCACAGCGTGCCGGTGGATTCACGGTTCTGCGCGTCGCTTTTTAACCAGCCGCCGTCAATGGCGGCCAGTGCGCTGACGTCGCCTATAACGGGCAGCGTGAACAGGCTGTAGCTCAGCTCGTTGCGCAGGTAACCGCCAGCGTCGCCGGAGAGATACTGTTCTTTAAAGCCGCGCACCGAACTTTCGCCGCCAAGCGTTAGACGCTCGCTGCCGTACAGCCGATCGGGCGACCACTGCCCGTAAATGCTGCTCAGCAGCCACAGATTGTTAGCCAGCGGGCGCTGGAAGCTGCCGCTGATGCTCCACTTGCGGAATTGTGCTTTGGGCAGGTCGCCAGTTTTGCCCGCGTCATCCTCGGCATCAAACCACGGCATACCGCGGCTGAAAGCCGGGTTGAGCGTGGCAACGCCGCCAAGGATTTTCTGGGTGTGATTGATTCCCAGCTGCGTGCTGGTGATCTTGCGGCTGCTGCTCTGCAACAAAGTATTGTTGAGGTAGTTGTGGCTGGAGTAATGATTGAAGCCGAGCTGGACGCCGGTTTTAATATCGCCATTGCGGAACAGTACCCACAAACCGTTAATCCGGTGCGCGACATTGTCGCCGTTGCTCAGCCACGTGAAGCCGTTGTTGACGAAGCTGCTGTGATAGTTGCTCCAGCTGTAGCTATAGTCGAACAGGCCGTAGCCGTACGGTACGCTGACGCCCGCCTGCAGGTTCTGCGCATCACGCCAGTCGCTGAAGGCGCTGCTGCGCCCGCCGCTGATGAACCAGCGGTCGGCCAGTCCCAGCAGGTTATTGCCGGTCAGCGCGCCGTTAAGCTGCCCAACGCCCGTGCTCTTCTGACCGCTGTTATCGAATCCGAACGACGCGCTCAACGGGAACTCTGGTTCAGCAGTCAGGTTCACCACCGAATAGCCAGTTTTCGGCGACGGCTGGATTTCAATCTGCACCGGCTTGCTGCGCACGCGGTTAATCTGCTCCATACCCTGTTCAATATCGCGCAGGTTGAGGATTCTGCCTTCGAGCCTCGGAAAGGCCATCTGCAGAGCGCGCGGATGCTGTCCGTCTAAACGAATAGCGTCTAATTTCCCCTCCAGCACCGGAATAATTAACTGGCCCTGCGATAAATCCTGCTCGGTTAAAAATGCCCGGCTGGTAATATAGCCCCGCTGCATATACCAGTCAGAAACGGCATGTACCAGCGAATTAATTTCCGTTAAATTCAGGCAGCGATTAATATAAGGCGAAATAAGATGGTGCTGCTGGCCTGAAGAAATAAGCGTGGCGTGCTGAATAATAATTTTCTGCACGGGAAAGCACGGCCCTGACGGGTTGGAACCCGCTGATGGCGTACTCTGCGCCGTGGCGGTGTTCCACAATGCATCCCGCTGCTGCTGGTCCTGCTGCAGACGCTGTTGCTGCTGATTCTGGATGTAATCACGATCACCCGGATTTAACGGTGCCGCAACTGCTGATGCAGTCAATAAGCTGACGCATAGCGCCAGGAACTTCCCTGTATTTGCCATCATAAAAGACTTAAGTAAAATTAATTGTAAATATTTTGTAAGTTTGCTCGCGCAGAATATCACCTAAACAATGAGAAAGTTCCTGAAGGCGATACAAAACGAAAATAATTTTTTAATATTAATTAGATCGGCTTTTTGCTTTGGATTAACTCAAATAAAAAGAGGGTTGTTTCCGTACAGTGAGAAAAGCTGAAATTACCCAGATATATTTCACCCCCTTTCCATTAGTACCTGAACCGGAATTAATCGCACATCGTCTCTGAATGATTAGGTAAACCGTAGCGATAGCCTATTTAGGCGATCAAAAGTTCATTCTGGCGCCAGTCGGAACCTGCATGAGACGGTGTAAAATTCGCAGGAAGACAGATTATTTGAGCTTCGAACATTAAAAGATGGCCTAATAAAAGAACAGCTTTTGAACATCATTGGATTGTCAGGAAGTAATCAGAAGGAAATTTTTGCCAGTTTACCAATTGTGTTCTTCTTAAATAAGATTAATGAGATTCCTGTTGACATTAAAAAATAGGAAATCAGGGTGATATTATCAACAGGCATAGAAAAAGGTGCTTACTCATTTTTTTCCCGTCATCGATACCTTTTATCGGGAAGATAGCCCGCAACAAATGAGAATGTATGAATTCTAAACATACTCAACATTGTCAGATTGAGTCCGCACCGGCCGTTCCTTCCAGGAAATTTCAGAGATTCCATTGCGATTCGACCATTCATATTCGTTTGGTTATATCCTTCCGCCACCAATTGACCTAAAGGAAGATGATATGAAGTTTCAGCATTATTTACTGGGAAGCGTGATGAGTATGTTCAGCGTCTCTGGATTTGCCGCAGAAATGATAAATCCGATAAGCGTGCATGTACTGAATTTGCAGACTGGCGTTCCGACCGCAGGCATTAAGGTCGAATTGGATAGAAAAAAAGGAAATGACTGGTTAAAACTGGCCGAAGGAACCACCAACGCACAAGGGCGCATTTCAGCGCTTTATCCTACTGGTCAGGCAACTCAAATGGGGATTTATCGTGTCATTTTCAAAACCGGCGACTATTACCAAAAAAGCGGTGAGCCAACATTCTTCCCGGAAATTCCAGTGATATTCACTCTGGATAAAGCCGATCAGCACTATCATATTCCACTACTGCTTAGCCAGTTTGGCTACTCAACTTATCGCGGTAATTAAGCACAACTCCCACTTTTTTTGACGGAGTAATACTGCTGGCGACAATATTACTCCGCGCAGACATGGTCGCGCCATAGTGCCAGCCAACGGCTGGTTCGGATGGAAGAAAGAAGACGGAAAAAATCGCACATGATGTAGCGCTTCCGGAGCAGGATGCCGTTATCCGGCTAATGATGTTTGTGCGGCAACTCCCGCAAAATGTTGGGTTCATAAAGAAAGGTCAGGTGGTAAATCCCTTCGGACTACACAGCTTTACTCTTTTGGAAAAGTCAGCATCGGAGCTTTGTTACGGCTTACGCGGACAATTCTGGCGTGCAGATTTTGGTCTGGAAAACGTGCCTGATGCCAACGCTTACCTGGCGGCGGTCTCGCCGGGAAGCGCAAAGCTTCTATTGCGCTATCGGGTAGCGGAATTAAAGGAAGCTCAATATGAGCTATGTACTGAAACGTTTATCTACTGCCCGGATAAAATTACTCAGATGAAAATGGCCGCTTACTGGCTGGCGATAAGTGCAGGAAGTGGCTGGATCCAAAAAGAACGCTCAAAGCTGTTCAGTCAAAAATTTAAGTCCAGATTACGCAACGGAAAAAAGCTTATGAAAAATGAATGATGCCTGGCACTGAGTAATCAATTGAGATTCAAATGGGCAGTTTTGAGCAATTTGAGGATGTCAAAAACATGATGACAAGGTAGTACTACCACATTAAATATCCCCCCATGTACTACTTCTTTTTCTGGCGCAAAAGGGCCAGGCCCAAGGAACATGGCGTCTGCTATGAGCGAGAAACGGACGTCAAAGTCGTTACGACAGGCTAGTTCTTCCACATTAAACATAACAACTCGGACGCAAAATAATCTCAGCGCTCTCCCCAGTGCATGTTTTGAATAACAACCCTGTATCTATCTATGTCCTCGAAGGTAACGCCATTGCGGTCCCAGTAAGGATTGAATGATTTAACTCTGGTAAAGCCAGCAGCATCCATATTTTCACAGGTAATTCGCCAGCTATCTTTTTCAGGAATGTACAAAACCAGGAGATCTTCATTTGAGGGCGAAGGTATCACCGGATGATCATGGTACTGGGTAAACTCAAGGTGCCATGATAAGCCGTTCAGTCCTAACATATATCCGCTGAATCCATCGTGGTCAGTAAAACCGCCGATTTTTTCTAAACCAAGCCCCTTACAATACATTTCACAGCTTTTGCTGAGTGCGCTGACAGGTCTGGCTATCCTCATGTGCTGAAATACCATAAACATCTCCCTTTCTTAAGCTGACTTACCATAACACCCCCTGTTACGATCCGACTGCAGTCGAGGGAGAAAGCTATACAACGATCTCCAGTAGCTTCTTTGCATGAAGGTATTCGTAGCTGGTCAGCTCAATCTTATTATCGCTAAGATCGTTAAAGTATACGGACATAGATACATCGTGATCGCATACGGTAAACGGGATACCTTCGGCGTTGAGAGCAGGCACAAAACTGAGAAACGCATCCGCTTCTACTGCGAAAGCCACCGTATGGCCGGGATGCTGATTTTTCCTGGGAAATAGGGAAAGTGATGCGCCGTGATTTTTGAGAACCAACGGCCCTCCCTGCTCAAACCAGAAGTACAGCGAGTCATCGCGGGAAAAGCCAAGAACCTCTTGGTACCAGCGTTCTGCCAGTTCGATGTTCTCGACGTAAACGTGTATGTGGTCAATCTTCGCTATCTTCACAGCCGCCTCCCTGATTGTTATTACCATAGAGACTCTCTCAGTCATTATTGATAAACAACCAAACAAGCACATGACAACGCTCGATTTAACATAAGAGTTCACTCATGAATCCCACATCCATTCTACAATGCTATATTTAAAACCCTTCTAAAACATATGGGTAGAAACATGATTGTAAGAACATGGCACGGATGCGTGCCAGTCAAGCATGCAGAAGGCTTTGCACATCATTTGCAAAAAACCGGTGTTGAACATTCAGAGAGTACACCGGGAAATCTGGGGGCATATGTACGCAGAGAGACGCAGGGTAATTGGGAGCATTTCTTTCTGGCAACTTATTGGAAAGATCTTGAGGCAGTGAAAGCATTCGCAGGCGAACAGTTCCAGATCGCAGTTACCTATCCGGATGACGAGCAATTTCAGCTGCTATCCGATCCTTACGTCTTTCAGCATAACGTCCAAACCGTATCCCATTTGTAGTAATTTTCTGGCTGATGCCATGAGGCAGTCTCGACCCCTTTAGAGGTGCCCAACACTTATATGTTACATAAAAGTATGGGTGCCAACAGTTGATGCAAATGTCCGCTTCTGGCACAAAGCGGACAGATACGTGAGCCGTTCAAATGAAGCTCGGCTACACGCCCAATGCGGAAGCGGGCGGCCGTTTAATTGAGCCGCCAGCAAACCCAGCCTGCGTAGCGTTTTTTGCGGTCAAAGGCTGGATGCCGCCAGACAGGCGCAGCGGTAATTAACAGCCGATGTCGAATGTCGCTCTTACGAGTAACACGCTGCTCAATCTCTATTTGAAAGCCGGTGAGTGATAATCTCCAAACCAATCTGTTGACCGTGTGAAAGCTCAAGTGTGTTGCCATCAGGATCGGCAAAAAATGCCCAGTAACCTACCGGTGCTGATGATTGCTGCGCTGGACGACGTAAAACGCCCTCTTGTTCCGCTAAAGCCACTTTGGCATCAATTTCTTCCCTGGTTTTACAGGCGACGCCAATGTGACCAAAAGGTCCCAACGGGGTATCTACAGTAGTTTGAGACTGCACGAGTACCAATGCAAACGGACGGGTCAAATCGGAAAGCCATGCCACCTTTTGCGCTTCTGCAATCCCAGGTTCGCGCTCATGGATCACCTGCATTCCGGCGTAACGCTGATAGAAATCGACGCTACTTTCTATATCTCTCACTTGCAGCGCTATATGGCTAAAACCAATATCGTGTTCCAACATATTCCATTCCTTTAAAATAAGCAGGATTTGAATATGCCATAAATCATTAATAGCATTTGTTCTCAGGTGCTTTTACGTTCTGGCTCCACAATATGCATCTCTCACATCAGGTGCGGCATGTATTTAAACACGACATTTCTGCTTTATTTTTTTAAATAACCCAAAAATCTTACCTAACCAAAATATAAAGTTTTAATCATGAATTCTGTATTGATATATTCAGATTAATATTCATCATCCGCCCTTGAATAATCAGCTCCGCATGGATTATTTACGTAAGGTTATCATTATATTGTTAAGTAATATTGTCTGGTAGATTTCCTGCTCAAAACGAAAACGGTGCAAGGATCGGCGCGTTTTTTATAGCCGAAATGAGGAGTTCGTGCCATGTTCTGCTCCCTCGCCTGGCTGTTTGTGAAATATGTTCTAAGCTAGTTGAGTAGTTAAAATTATTTCTGAAAGGAACTCATTACGATGAAAAAAACAGTGCTGTTAACCGCTTTTCTGGGCTCTTTTGTGGCTTTAACCCTGGCAGGTTGCTCATCTAATCAGGCAATCAAGACAACGGACGGGCGCACTATCGTCACTTCTGGCAAGCCGCAAATTGACAGTGACACCGGCCTGGTTTCTTACAAAGATGCGCAAACGGGTAAAACTGAGCAGATTAATCGCGACAAGATTACCAACATGAGCGAACTGGATAACTAATAACGCGCCTGGAGAGAGTGATGAAAAATGCCCTATTGATCTCAATTGCTGCAGTTGTGGCACTATCCGCCCTGACGGGTTGTACTCGCACCTCTTACGCCATCCATACCAACGATGGTCGTACTATCGTGGCTGATGGTAAACCGCAAGATGCGGAAACCGGTCTGCTGGGTTACACCGACGCCAACGGCGTCAAGCAGCAGATGAATAAGAGTGATGTGAAAGAAATTTCCGAGATCCCGAAAAAATAGGTTTGTGCAGTAAAGCGCCCGCTGTATGGGAAAATCCCATACAGCGGAGCGAAATTAAGACCTCGTAGCTAAATGTCCGTTCGCTCTCCGCTCATCATCGCTCTCATACATATCCCATCATCCTCAACATGGCCTGCGCCTGATTCATGGCGTCTGCACGATGCGTTACGCCCAATTTCTGATAAAGATTGCGAATATGCGTTTTGATGGTGGTGGCGGCAACATCCAGTTCGCCGGCAATCTGATCGTTACTGTAGCCCGAATAGATCAACCCTAATACCTGCCACTCTCGCTGGGTGAGCGGGCTGGTGCGGATAAGCTCCGGTACATCAGGATGGTTAAGCAATCGACTCACAAAACCTTCATCAAAGTGGGCAAACTTGTGACGATGATATTTATTGATCTCACTCAGAATGCGTCTGGCGCGGTGATTATCCAGCTCATCCAACGTATTGAGCTGAATAAGCTGTCGCAGCTGCTGCGCCATCGCTTCTCCCTCAATAACAAAATGGCTGACGAAACCGGTGCTGCGCGCCAGTTTTAGCGCGTCTGTTAACGCCTGCTGCGCCTCGGCTTTGCGCTCGCTTTGCCAGTAAATCTGGTTCAACAGCAGCAGGTTGCGGTTCATGTCGCTCATCAGGTTGAGCGCGCGAGCATTATCATTCAGCTCATCCAGCACCACTTCGGCCTGGCTCATATTCCCCAGCAAAATTTGTGCGCGCGCCACGTTGCGCCACTGCCCTTGTAAGAAATGGTTATTGGCAAACTCAGGTTTCGCCGTCTGCCGCATCCAGTTGCTGGCGCTCTGGCTGTCGCCGGTCATCTGCCAAAAAATCACTCTGACTTTATCGGCATTGGCGATCCAGTCGCTGTGTAATGACCCATTGTTAAGCAGGTTCTCAAGGCGACTCAGGTGGCTGCGCGCGTTATCGAGATTGCCGCGCGCCAGCGAACACTGCACCAGCAAACACAGACACTGAATCTGCTGCTGCGGCTGATACCCTTTCAGGACCTTAATCCCTTCGCGCGCGGCATGCTCCGCTTCGTCCAGCCGGCCCCAGGCCCACAGCAGCTGCGCCCGGATGCGCAGCAGAAATTCATGCATTGGGAACTGCGCCAGATGCTGCTCGTTAACCAGCGCAAAGGCTCGTTCCTGCATCTCATACGCAGACTGCAAGAAACCCTGCGCGAATAAGATTTCACTCTGCTGGATCAGGCTCCACAGCGCGTAATTCCACGCTTCTTCACGACGCGCCATCTGCTCCGTTTGGCGCATGAGCTTCAGCGAGCTGCTGAGTTCACCTTTGCAGTGCATCACTTCACCCAGCACGGACGTGGCGACAATGCAGCTGTATTGACGGCTCTGCGGCAGCACGTTGAGTGCCAGCAATGCCAGACGTTCGGCTTCCTCGGCATTGCCATCATTCATGGAAACCTGCGCCAGTAGCGCATTGAATTCCCCACGCAGCGCATCGTCAATTTCGCTGCTGCAGGATTGTTCAAAACGCATCAGCAGCGTGTTCACTTCGGAAAAACGGTGCTGGCTTTGCAGCAGCCAAGCCTGAAGCAGCAGCAGCTTGGGGTTTTCCTGCAGGATCGCCCACGGCAGCGCCTTTAATGACGTCTCCAGCAGCGTAAGCTCGCTTTGATTAAACAGCGCCCAGGCATACTCAAGTAAAACATCACGTAGCATCAGCGCATCACCGGCGGCTAGCGCATGATGAATGGCTTCACCGGGAAAACCCAGCGTCATCCAGCTCTCGGCCGCCGCGCGATGCAGCGCGGGCAGTTCTGCCGCTAGCTCCCACTGACAGCGCTGACGTAAAAAATTGCCAAACAGCGGATGAAAGCTAAACCATTCGCCTGAGTTATCCATGCGCTGTAAAAACAGCCCTTGCCGCTCAATCTCTTCCAGCCGCATCTGCCCTTGTTCTTCCCCGGTTACGCAGGCGATCAGCGTGTCGTTCATGGAGCGCAGCAGCGCACTTTTCAGCAGAAATTGACGCGTGGCGTTATCGACGTTATTCAGCACTTCCTCAACCAAATAATCAGCTAAATGGCTGGCGTTGATACCAGAAAGACGACGCGCGGAGTCCTGCGCCGAGCTGGCACCCTGGCGGGTGGAGAGCGCGATCAGCTGCAAGGCCGTTGCCCATCCCGCGACATCATCACACAAGCGTCCGCTCTCATCCGACGCCAAAGGCGTGCTCAGGCGGCAATCGAAAAATTGCTTAGCTTCATGATGAGTGAATGCCAGCTGCTGGCTGCCCAATTCAATCAGCTGCTCGCGCACGCGCAGATTGGCAATACCGAGCTGTGGCAGATTACGTGACAGCAAAATCAGCGTCACATTCTCCGGCTGATTACGTAAGAAGAAGCGCATCGCATCATGGATGGCAGGGTTGGTGATGTGGTGATAATCGTCGATGATCAACCACACCGGTTGCTGCCACAACGTCAGTTCACTGAGCAGCTGAGCAAACAAGGCGTTGAGGTTGATGTATTGCCGCTTCTGCGCCAGTGCTTCGCTGCGGGCACAGCCGCCAAGCGTTGCCTGCTGCAGGGCCGCAATCAGGTAATCAACGAAACGTTCAGGCTGATTGTCGCCCTCATCCAGTGAATACCAGCCAAGATTGGGCTTGCCTGCCGCCCATTGGGATATCAGCGTGGTTTTGCCATATCCCGCCGGACTGGTTACCAGCACCAGACGATAATTCCCCGCGGCGCTCAGTTTCTGAATCAGGCGCTCACGCGCTACCGTGCTCTCGAGGCGGACTGGACGGCTGAGTTTTGAGGGTATTAACATCGGCGAACGTTTCTCCCTTAACGTGGCGCATCATTATTTTACGCTTCGTAATTAATAGTCACATACGTTCAGATATTCGTTTACCTATTGCAAGCGAACCCATAAAGCAATCTTAACAAAAGCGAGGGTTATCACATTCCTGCCACGCTTTCAGATTTCCCTCAGCCTCTCCACCCCGATCATCCTCCCCCCTGAATTTTTCGCAGGAGGAGGAGCGCCAACAGCCCGTCACGCAGAATGGCAGGCACTTCCTCTCATACTGGATAACCTGGTTATGAAATTTGATCGCACCCGTTTTAAACACGCGCTGACCCGCCAGTGGCAACGATTTGGTCTGCAGGATGCAAAAGAGATGACGCCGGATCAGTGGTGGCAGGCGCTCAGCGGTGCACTGGCCGATATGCTGGCCGACAGGCCCGCAGCGCCACCGGCCACCTCACAGCGTCATGTGAATTACATCTCTATGGAATTTTTGCTGGGCCGCCTGACCGGCAACAATCTGCTGAACCTTGGCTGGTATGACGACGTCAATGCAGCGTTAGCCGAGTGGGATATCTCACTGAGTGACGTGGAAGAGCGTGAAATCGATCCGGCGTTGGGCAACGGAGGCCTGGGGCGTCTCGCGGCCTGTTTTCTGGATTCAATGGCGACGGTGGGACAGTCGGCTACCGGCTACGGCCTTAATTACCAGTACGGACTGTTCCGCCAGCATTTTGTTGATGGCGCCCAGCAGGAGCAACCGGATAACTGGCAGCGCGACCGCTATCCCTGGTTTAACCACAATGCGGCGCTCACGGTAGAGGTTAGGCTGGGCGGAAAAGTCATCACGCAGAACGGTGTTCCACATTGGGAACCCGCGATGCAGATATTGGGGGAAGCCTGGGATCTGCCGGTTGTGGGTTACCAAAACGGCGTGACGCAGCCTCTGCGCCTGTGGCAGGCGAAACAGGCGCAACCGTTTGATCTGCAACGCTTCAATAACGGCGATTTTCTGCGGGCCGAGCAGCGCGGCATTGACGCTGAAAAACTGACGAAAGTGCTCTACCCCAACGACAACCACGACAGCGGCAAAAAACTGCGCCTGATGCAACAATATTTCCAGTGTGCCTGCTCGCTGGCGGACATCTTGCGCCGTCATCATCGCGCCGGACGCCCTATTGAATCTTTGCCAGATTATGAGGTGATTCAGCTTAACGATACCCATCCGACCCTGGCGATTCCGGAGCTGATGCGCCTGCTGCTGGACGAGCATCAACTGAGCTGGGAAAACGCGTGGCAGATTACGCAGCACACTTTTGCCTACACCAACCACACCTTAATGCCTGAAGCGCTGGAGTGTTGGGACGTGCGCATGGTGCGCGCCCTGCTGCCGCGCCATATGATGATTATCAACACCTTAAACGCACAGTTGAAGAAGCAAGTTAACGCGCGCTGGCCTGGTGAGGATGCGATCTGGACGAAGCTGGCGCTGGTGCACAATAATCAGCTACGCATGGCTAATCTCTGCGTCACCAGCGGTTTTGCGGTGAACGGCGTGGCCGCGCTGCACTCACAGCTGGTGGTCAACGATCTCTTCCCCGAATACCACGCGCTGTGGCCAGAGAAATTTCATAACGTCACCAATGGCATCACCCCACGCCGCTGGATCAATCAGTGCAATCCCGCGCTTGCCGCGCTGATTAGCCAAACGCTCGACCAGCCGTGGTTAACCGATCTGAGCAAGCTTGAGGCGCTAGAGGTGTACGCCGATCATGCCGCATTCCAGGCGCAATACCGCGCGATTAAGCAGCAAAATAAACTGGCACTCACGGCCTGGATTGCAGAACGCACCGGCGTGGTGGTGAATCCCGAGGCGATGTTTGATGTGCAAATCAAACGCCTGCACGAATATAAACGTCAGCATCTTGCGCTGCTGCACATCATTGCCCTGTGGCAAACCTTAGTAAGCGACCCGCAGGCCAATCTGGCGCCGCGCGTGGTGCTGTTTGGCGCGAAAGCCGCACCGGGATATGTACTGGCGAAAAATATCATCTACGCCATTAACAAAGTGGCGGCCACTATCAACAACGATCCGCGCATTGGCGACCGCCTAAAAGTCGTGTTTATTCCGGATTACAATGTGTCGGTGGCGGAACGACTGATTCCGGCGGCGGATTTATCCGAGCAGATTTCCACGGCAGGCAAAGAGGCTTCCGGCACCGGCAACATGAAGCTGGCGCTCAACGGGGCGTTAACCATCGGCACGCTGGACGGCGCTAATGTGGAGATCGCCGAGCAGGTTGGCAGTGAAAATATCTTTATCTTCGGGCATACCGTGGATCAGGTCCGCGCGCTGAAGGCCGATGGATACGCGCCTGATGCCTGGCGGAAAAAAGATCCGCAGCTCGATAAGGTGCTCAAGGCGTTAGAAGATGGCACCTTTAGCGACGGCGACGCCAGCGCCTTCGCCCCCTTATTGCAAAGTCTTAGCACTGCGGGCGGCGATCCCTATGTGGTGCTGGCCGATTTTCGCCACTACCTGAACGCCCAGGCGCAGGCAGAGGCTTTGTGGGCCGATCAACATGGCTGGACGCGCGCCGCCATCCTCAACACCGCGCGCTGCGGTATGTTCAGCTCCGACCGCGCAATACGAGACTATCAGCAACGCATCTGGCAGGCCGCGCGATGAGCAGCACCATGACACCAGCATTTGAAATCGAGTCTGCCATCGCCAGCGATTACATCGACGCGCATGGTCGTTTGCAATCCGTCTCCGCCGTTACCCGCCAGCGCCTGCTGGCGGCTATGCATCCTCGCCGGCAGAGATCCTCGCCGCTGCCGCCGGTCTGGATCGTGCACGCGCAATCGGCTGAAATTGTGCTGCCCGCGTCTGACGTAAGTGCGACCTGGCAACTGGTAAGTGAACAGGGCGAAAGCTGGAGCGGCCAATGCGTAGCCAACCAGCCGATCGCCTTGCCGTCGCTGCCGTTGGGCTATCACCAACTGACTGTGCACGCGCAGCCGCAGCCGTTGCACTGCAGTATTATCGTCGCACCCGTTCGCTGCTATGAGCCGCCGGCCATCACGCAGGGAAAATCGTTGTGGGGTGCGTGTATTCAGCTGTATACCCTGCGCTCTGCCACCAACTGGGGCATCGGCGACTTCGGCGATCTCCAGCAGATGCTGGCAGAGGTTGCCCAGCGCGGCGCGGCCTGCGTTGGCCTTAATCCTTTGCACGCGCTGTTCCCGGCACTGCCGGAGAGTGCCAGCCCTTATAGCCCGTCGTCGCGTCGCTGGCTCAATATGCTGTATATCGACGTCGCCGCCGTAGAGGACTTTAAGCAGAGTGAAGAGGCGCAGCGCTGGTGGCATTCGCCTGCGACACAGCAGGCTTTGCAGGCGGCGCGTGATGCTGAGTGGGTCGATTATTCGGCCGTTACCCACCTTAAGCTGGAAGCGCTGCGCCTTGCCTGGCAGCACTTCAGAAAGCGCGATGCTGACGATAAGCAGGTAAACGCTTTTGCTGCTTTTATCGCAGAAGGCGGAGAAAGTTTGCTGCATCAGGGCGTTTTTGATGCGCTGCACGCCGCACAAATCGCCGAGGATCCTCAACGCTACGACTGGACAACCTGGCCTGCCGCCTTGCAATCACCTGATAGCCCGGCGGTACGGGCATTTCGTATCGAGCATACCTACGAGGTGCGCTTCTATCTGTGGCTGCAATGGCTGGCCGCCAGCCAGTTCGCTGCCTGCTGGGCTGTTTGTCAAAAACACCAGATGCCGATTGGTTTATACCGCGATCTGGCGGTTGGCGTGGCACAGGGTGGCGCAGAAACCTGGAGCGATCGCGAGCTGTACTGCTTGCAGGCCAGCGTCGGCGCGCCACCGGATATTCTCGGCCCGCTGGGACAGAACTGGGGACTGCCACCGATGGATCCGCAAATCATGCAGGCCCGCGCTTACGAGCCGTGGATTGCACTACTGCGCGCCAATATGCGCGACTGTGGCGCACTGCGTATCGATCACGTGATGGCGCTGCTACGACTGTGGTGGATCCCGCTGGGAGAGACCGCCGCAGATGGCGCTTACGTTCATTATCCTATCGACGATTTGCTCGCCATTCTCGCGCTGGAAAGCCAGCGCCATCGGTGCATGGTTATCGGCGAGGATTTGGGCACGGTACCGGAAAAGATTATCGGCAAACTGCAGCAGGCGGGCGTTTACTCCTACAAAGTGCTCTACTTTGAACAGACGTCAAAAACGGCGTTTCGCCCCCCTTCTCACTGGCCACGTCAGGCGATGGCGGTGGCAACCACGCACGATATGCCGACGCTGCGCGGCTGGTGGCAAAGTGACGATTTGCGCCTCGGGAGTGAGCTTGGGTTGTATCCGGATAAGCAGATTCTGGCTGGGCTTCACAAAGCGCGCTTAGCGGCCACGCAAGCATTGTTCAAGACTTTGCAACGCAGCGGCTATCTGTTAGATCGGGTTGACACACCGATAATGAATCAGGCATTAAGCGCGGCGCTGCATCGCTATCTGGCTGACAGCCGCAGCGCGCTGCTGGGATTGCAACCCGAGGACTGGCTGGATATGGCAGCCCCGGTGAATATTCCCGGCACCACCACGCACTATCCGAACTGGCGACGCAAGCTGAGCGCCTCGCTGGAGGAGATGTTCGCCAACCCGCAGATTAACGCCTTGCTGGCGGATATCGATCGGCGGCGAAAGCTGGTTTGAAATGTTGTAGGGTGCGCATTAATGCGCACCTGGTCGCCATCAATGACGACCCTACAGGATTCGCGGCGCATGCATTTCCACGCCACGGTTTCCTGATGCACGGTTTTGTAGGGCGCGTATTGATGCGCACCGGGTCGCCATCAATGACGACCCTACAGGATCCGTGGCGCATGCATTTCCACGCCAGGGTTTCCTGATGCACGGTTTCGTAGGGTGCGCATTAATGCGCACCTGGCATAAAAAAGGTGCGCCGAAGCGCACCAGATGGAACAAATCAACACTGTCGGGGCGCTTTACCCCTTGCCTTTAACACTGCTGATAAAAACTTTCCTCGCCGAGGTTGAGCCCAAACGCTCGGCCTCATCCAGCAGCTTCAACGCTTTATCGATATTGCCCTGATCGACCGCCTGACGAATGTTCTGATTAAAATAGCCTTCGGTATCGGTCATGATCGGTTCACGTTTGGCGTCCGGTGCAGGTGCTGCGTGATACACCGCAGGCGCAACCGGCTGGGTATTTCCCACCGTTACCGGCGCGGGGCCAGATGAACCAAACAACGGCCCGACCAAAATGGATGAACCTGAACTGGTTTTTACTTTCAGCTTCAACGTGCCTTCACGGCTGTGGCGCGCAATAGGATCGGGAATATCCGGTATCGCATTGCCGGTGCCTTTGGCGTACGCCTTAGCCGGATCCAGTAACGTAGTGGTTTCGGTCAAATCCTTATCAGTGGTGAACACCAGCAGATATATCTTTTGCTGCCCGAGCGCAGGGGTCAGCTTCATCACCCCTTCCAGCCGATCGGCGGCCATTACGCCCGGTTGCTGATAGGTGAAGAAGCGTGCCGGGAACCAGGCCGCAGGGCGCATATTCTCATCCAGAACCAGCACATTCGGCGCAAATACCCGATTCTGCTGCACTTCACTGCTTAGCGTGATGGTGAGTTCACCGATGTTAGCCGGCAGGCTATAGGCAGCCACCGCTCCCGTTACGCCTGCGGCATTCAAATTCGTTCCCTTTTCCGTCAGCGTGGTGGCCTGGGTGCGGGACGTATCCACCGGCAGCCAGCTTAACGTTTGCAGGCTGGCGGCAGGAATCGTTGGCGCGGCTGAGAGATCCTGCGGCACCAGATTCACTTCGGCGAAGGCCGGTAAACTCTGGCCAGCCAGCAGCGCCGCGCTCAGGCAGAGCGCAAAAACCGTTTTTTTCATTCTCATTGTGATACCTCAAAAAGCTGTCAGGCAGCGGCGCGAACCAGGCAATGGCGCGCCGCGCCGAAAAGAGATGGTCTCAGTCAGGACATCAGCGGGAGCATTACCACCAAATCTCCATCTGCGCCCCGAACGTCCACTCATCGTTGTTGCCACGGCTGTTGGTTAAAATGCCGTTGCCGCTGCTGTCGTTAGATGCAAATGAGGTCAAGTCGCCGGCGCTGTCTTTGCTGTAACCCCACTTCTCATCCCACTTGGCGTAAGTGGCGAACAGACGCAATGCCGGACGCGACCAGATGCTGTCGCCCGCCTGCCACTGTTGCGCCAGTGTCACTTTGTATTGGCCGTTGCGCTCGCTCACCTGCTGCGACTTCACGTTGTCGTAGCCCACTTCCAGCAAGGTGCTCATGATTGGCGTCCATTTGTACATTGGGCGCACGCCCACGGTGTACCACTCGGTACCGCGGTTGTTATCAAGATCGGTGTTCTGGTACATGGCCACATACATCAGATCCCAGCGTTCGGCGAGGTTGATCGCGCCGTGATCGAGCACGCGGTACATGCTGCCGCTGTTGTTGATATTGGTGCCCTGCGGCAACCCTTTGCCCTGCGAGGTCAACGCATCGGTGGCGTACTGCAGTACGAATTTGTTGTAGCCCTTCATCATGCTTTGGGTATGTTCGGCAGTGAACATCCAACCATCTTTGGAGGCGTTATCTTCCAGACGATAGCCATCACGCGCGTTGGCGCGGCCGTAATCGACGCCCAGCTCCAGCACGCCGTCCGGGTTGGTCTCAATGCCCGCCAGACGTACATCGAACACGTCGTTCGCAGTGCTGGTGGCGTAATCACGGATCCGATCGCTGGAGAAGGTGTAAGAACCGCCGGCTTCTGAGGAGCGCGTGGCGGCGAACGAAAGTTTACCGAAGCCGAGGTCAACATCTTCCAGACCGGCACCCGGGCCGGAGATATCCCAGTAGTAGAAGTCGATCATGTGGACGTCATGGCGCTGATAGAAACGCTTACCGGCCCAGATGGTGGATCCCGGCAGGGCGTCAATCAGGTTTTTACCTTTCACGTTGGCTTCACGAAATGCCGGGGACGTCGCTTCCCAGTCATTCTGTTGTGAGACGGAATAGGCGACGTTGGTATCGAAATAGAAGCTCTTATCGCCCTCTTTCCACACTTCCTGGCCCAGTTTCAGTTCAGCGTAGGTTTCACATTCGTTACCCAAACGGTATTTACTTTGAGCACCGGTGGCCTGAAAACATTGCTGTTCCCCGCCGCTGCCGGTCCAGCCGATGCCCGAACGAGCATAGCCGGTAAAATCGACTGCCATTGACGGGGCAGAGAGCGTGCCCGCCGCGATAGCAACCGCGAGAGGGAGTTTGCGCAGAGTTAACATTTTCTATCTCCTGAGGTCATTGCTTTTATTGTTTTGCAGGGCTAAACACCGGGCTCCTGATGTAGCCTGCGACAGGCGCTGCCATCTTCACGGAAAAGATGGCAACGCTCCGGCGGCAGGCCGATGCCCATCAGGGCGCCCTCTTCTACCAGCACGACGTCCTCCTGGCGGTAAACCAGGCTTTGACGAATAGCGGGAATTTGGATGTGAATTTGCGTTTCGTGACCCAACTGCTCGACGACCATCACCTCGCCTTCGAGGGTGACGTCGGCAATATCGCTGGAGAGCAGATGCTCGGGCCGGATGCCTAACGACATGTTGCTGCCCACCTGAACGTCGGCGCTATCGACCGGCAGCCACACCAGCTGCGTGTTGGGTAAGCGCACCTGAACCTGATCGATCGCGGTGGCGGTCACTTTTACCGGTAAGAAATTCATGCGTGGCGAACCGATAAAGCCGGCGACGAAACGATTGGCGGGATAGTGATAAAGCTCGAGCGGCTTGCCGACCTGGGCAACGCGTCCGGCATCCAGCACCACGATTTTGTCGGCCAGCGTCATCGCTTCGGTCTGATCGTGGGTGACGTAAATCATGGTGCGATTCAGGCGCTTATGCAGGCGAGAGATCTCAATTCGCATCTGCACGCGCAGTGCCGCGTCGAGGTTAGAGAGTGGCTCATCCAGTAAAAACACGCGGGGTTCTGCCACCAGCGTACGACCAATCGCTACGCGCTGACGCTGCCCGCCGGAGAGCGCTTTAGGACGGCGATCCAGCAGATGCGCCAGCTGCAGCACCTCCGCGACCTGGTTGACCCGCTGCTGGATTTCCGCTTTACGCGTTCCGGCCAACTTCAGGCCAAATGACATGTTCTCTGCCACCGAAAGATGCGGGTACAGCGCGTAAGACTGGAACACCATGCCGATGCCGCGCTCCGCAGGCGGCACTTCGTTCATGCGTTGGTCACCAATAAACAGATCGCCGCTGGTGATGGTTTCGAGACCGGCAATCATGCGCAGCAGCGTCGATTTTCCGCAGCCTGAAGGACCGACAAACACCACGAACTCCCCTTCAGCTATTTCCAGGCTGATGTTTTTCGACACCTCGGTATCACCCCACACTTTGGAGACGCCGCGTAACGTAACGCTCGACATGATCATTTCCTCTCAGCTCACTCTTGTCCGCAGGTTGGCGGACAGACCCCGGCGACCACTATGGGCAAGGACGTTACGCCCGACATCCTCCACCGCAGCGCATCCGCGTGGGGGAGGAGACGGGAGGAGGAGAACGCGAGGAGTCAGGCGTTAAAGCGCGGAAGGCGATGATTTTTGTGATCGATAACGCAGAGCTGCGCGGTAATTTTGTGCGCCAACCCGTGATAAGGGGGCGGTTTTGTAACGCAGATCACAGTGAATGAGCGGCAGGCGTAGAGCTGGGGAGGATGAGAAGCCGAGACAGATACGCACAATGTGGTGGGTAAAACGATTTCCGTTTCCGCTAACAGGATGGAGTTATGACAATGAAAACCGGTGCACGCATTCTTGCCCTTTCCGCCCTGACGGCCGTGCTGTTTTCAGCCTCCGCCGTTGCCAAAATTGAAGAGGGAAAGCTGGTCATCTGGATCAACGGCGATAAGGGCTATAACGGCCTGGCTGAAGTGGGTAAAAAATTTGAGCAGGAGACCGGCATTAAGGTCACGGTTGAGCATCCGGACAAAATGGAAGAGAAGTATCCGCAGGTTGCCGCCACCGGCGACGGACCGGACATCATCTTCTGGGCGCACGACCGTTTCGGCGGTTACGCGCAGTCAGGCTTGTTAGCGGAGATCTCACCGGACGCCACTTTCCAGCAGAAGATTTTCCCGTTCACCTGGGATGCGGTGCGCTTCAACGGCAAACTGATCGGTTATCCGATTTCAGTCGAGTCGTTATCGCTGATTTACAACAAGGATCTGCTGCCTGAGCCGCCAAAAAGCTGGGAAGAGATCGCTGCGCTAGACAAAAAAATGCGCGCGCAAGGCAAGAGCGCCATGATGTTCAACCTGCAAGAGCCGTACTTCACCTGGCCACTGCTGGCAGCCGGTGGCGCCTATGCCTTTAAGCTTAACGATGGCCGCTACGACGTGAAGGATACCGGTGTCGATAATGCCGGCGCTAAAGCGGGCATGACCTTCCTTGTCGATCAGGTGAAGGCGAAAACGCTGAATGCCGACACCGATTACTCCATCGCCGAAGCCGCCTTCAACAAGGGGCAAACCGCCATGACCATTAACGGGCCATGGGCGTGGAGCAACATCGATAAGAGCAAGATCAACTACGGCGTTACGCTGCTGCCTACGCTCAATGGCAAACCCTCGAAAACCTTTGTCGGCGTGCTGAGTGCGGGTATCAATGCCGCCAGCCCGAACAAAGAGCTGGCGAAAGAGTTTCTGGAAAACTACCTGCTGACCGATGCTGGCCTCGACGCCGTCAACAAAGACAAGCCGTTAGGCGCAGTGGCGCTGAAATCTTTCCAGCAGACGCTGGAGAAGGATGAACGCATTGCCGCCACCATGAATAACGCGCGTAACGGCGACATCATGCCAAACATTCCGCAGATGGCCGCCTTCTGGTACGCCATGCGCACCGCCACGCTAAATGCGCTTAGCGGTCGTCAAAGCGTGGACGCGGCACTGAAAGATGCGCAGGCGCGTCTCAACAAGTAATCCTCTCTACCAGAGCCGGATCGCTCCGGCTCGTTACTGGCTGTTAAGGAAAACCGCATCATGTCAGGAAAACCGAAAACAGCACGCTACGGCGCCGTGCTGAAGGCTCTTTTTCTCGGTATCTGCTGTCTGCTGGTCGGCTATCTGCTCGTGCTGATGTATGCAAAAGGTGAATATCTGTTTGCGCTGGTGACGCTGATTATCAGCGCCGTCGGCATCTGGATTTATGCAAATCGTCGCACTTACGCCTGGCGCTATGTCTATCCCGGGCTGGCGGGCATGGCGCTGTTCGTGCTGTTTCCCCTCGCCTGCACCGTTGCGATTGCTTTCACTAACTACAGCAGCACCAACCAGCTGACGCTGGAGCGGGCGCAACAGGTGTTGCTGAGCCGACAGTATCAGGATGGCTCGGCGCTCAATTTCTCGCTGTTTCCGGCGGGCGATCGTTGGCAGTTGGTGCTGACGGAAGCCTCCAACGGGCAAACCTTCGTTTCCCCCGCATTTGCCTTTGGCGGCGCGCAACAGCTGAAACTCACCAGCGCCCCGCCGCCTGCCGGTGAACGTGCCACGCTGCGCATCGTCACCAGCAATCGCCAGGCGCTGAACCAGATTCAGGCTGAACTGCCGGATGGTCGTCGCGTGGTGATGAGCTCGCTGCGCCAGTTCTCTGGCACGCGTCCGCTGTTTGTGCTGCAAGCCAACGGCGATCTGAAAAACCAGCAGAGCGGTGCGCTGTATCAGGCCAATCGTGATACCGGCTTCTATCAGAACGCCAGCGGCGAAGCGCTCAGTCCGGGCTTCACGGTGAACAGCGGCTGGAAAAACTTCATCCGTGTGTTTACTGATGAAGGGATTCAGAAGCCGTTTCTGGCCATTTTTGGCTGGACGCTGCTGTTCTCATTCATCACCGTGATCCTGACCGTGGCGGTCGGTATGGTATTAGCCTGTTTGGTGCAGTGGGAAGCGCTGAAAGGCAAGGCGGTGTATCGCGTGATGTTGATTTTGCCGTATGCCGTGCCGGCGTTTATCTCGATCCTGATCTTTAAAGGGCTGTTCAACCAGAGCTTCGGTGAAATCAACGTGATGCTAAAGGCGCTGTTTGGTTTTCAGCCCGCCTGGTTCAGCGATCCGACGCTGGCGCGCACCATGCTGGTGATTGTGAACACCTGGCTCGGTTATCCCTACATGATGATTCTGTGTATGGGATTGCTGAAAGCGATTCCGGACGATCTCTATGAAGCGTCGGCAATGGACGGCGCCGGGCCGATGCAGAATTTCTTCCTGATTACCCTGCCGCTGCTATTGAAGCCGCTGATGCCGCTGATGATCGCCAGTTTTGCCTTTAACTTTAATAACTTTGTGCTGGTGCAGCTGCTGACCAACGGCGGGCCAGATCGTATCGGCACCACCACGCCGGCCGGCTATACCGATTTACTGGTGAATTACACCTGGCGTATCGCGTTTGAAGGCGGCGGCGGGCAGGACTTTGGCCTGGCGGCAGCGATTGCCACGCTGATCTTCCTGCTGGTGGGCGTGCTGGCGGTGATCAATCTGAAAGCCGTGCGGATGAAATTCGATTAAGGAGGCGTTATGGCTATGGTACAACCCAAGTCGCAAAAGCTGCGTCTGTTGATGACGCATCTGCTGCTGCTGATGTTTATTGCGGGAATTCTGTTTCCGCTGCTGATGGTCTTCGCCATCTCACTGCGCGCCGGTAACTTCGCTACCGGCTCGCTGATTCCGGATCAGATTTCCTGGGAACACTGGCAGCTAGCGCTAGGCTTCAGCGTGGAGCACGCCGACGGCCGCGTGACGCCACCGCCGTTCCCGGTGCTGCTGTGGCTGTGGAACTCGGTGAAGATCGCCGCCATCAGCGCCATTGGCATTGTGGCGCTCTCCACCACCTGCGCCTACGCATTTGCGCGCATGCGCTTTGCCGGACGCGCCACCTTGTTAAAAGGCATGCTGATTTTCCAGATGTTCCCCGCCGTGCTGTCGCTGGTGGCGCTCTATGCGCTGTTTGATCGCCTGGGACAATATCTGCCGTTTATCGGCCTCAACACCCATGGCGGCGTGATCTTTGCCTACCTTGGCGGCATTGCCCTGCACGTCTGGACTATTAAAGGTTATTTCGAAACCATCGATGGCTCGCTGGAAGAAGCCGCCGCGCTGGATGGTGCCACGCCGTGGCAGGCATTCCGACTGGTGCTGCTGCCGCTGTCGGTACCGATTCTGGCGGTGGTGTTTATTCTGGCGTTTATCGCCGCTGTAACGGAAGTGCCGGTTGCGTCGCTGCTGCTGCGCGATGTGAACAGCTACACGCTGGCGGTCGGCATGCAGCAATATCTCAACCCGCAAAACTATCTGTGGGGCGACTTTGCCGCTGCGGCGGTGTTGTCTGCGATTCCGATTACGCTGGTGTTCTTACTGGCACAACGCTGGCTGGTTAGCGGCCTGACGGCCGGTGGCGTGAAAGGCTAACCCGATTATTATCCTCCTTCCTCAATGTTCACTGCAATTGAGGGTTTTGGCGGCCTCAGGGCCGCTTTTTTTCTTGGGGTGTATCGATCGTTACGCAAAATAGCTACATAACGTTCATAGATGTAGGTGGTAGTGGCGCTGGTACAAACGCATTAACCGGCTCTTCGTAGCTTCGAGTAACGAATAACTTTCCTGACTCACGCTTCATTAAAACTTCTATTACTTAGCACAGTTGCTGTTAAAGTGTTTTTTAGTTACACCTCACCTTATTAAAACTGTCTTTAATAACTTAAGGACTTAGTAAAGGATGCTTTAATTACATATGACTTGACCTGCTCCCAAACTTAATCATTGTTCGATGATTAAATTAACACAATCATCATCTATAAAATAAATTGTAAAATTAACTTATTTTCATCACAGCGCCCGCCCAGAAATCATCGAGTATTTGCTCAATCTTCTCTGCTGATTCGCTATTTGACTGACGCACTATTGCATCGATTATTTTTTCTTTATCCAATCTTTGCAGTTCTGACTGTGATTCAGCACCACTGATCGCTGCGATATCTGCACCAAGTAAATACGCTCCCATGCGGATAACATCCCACTCCAGTTCCTCACCTCTGACCGGAAGTTCATAAATACGATCATCTTCTATCAGGCCATATTCGCTGAGGATTTTGTACAGATCCGCTGCGTCTTTACCATTTTCAGCACCGCGATCGCGCCACGCAAACAGCTTTAGCAAAGCAAGGCCGGGTAACGAGCAGAATTGAATAAGCTCTCCATCAGATAGCTCCACCAATATCGATTCACCGAAGGCTTCTTCAAAGCCATCGACAGACATAATTATCGTACGGTCGGGTGGCCAGGCAATTTGATTGGCCTCTGAAATACCACCAAATGGAATAATATCTAGCTCGATACCATTCATAACCATGCGGTGGGCATTCCCGTTAATCGATTGTGCACCGGCGTCATTGAAAGCCTGCTTCAATGCGTCAAATCTATCCCAGCCCGCCACAAATACGGCAAAATCGACATCTCGTGTTCGACGGCCAATGCTTCTTCCATATACGTTATGGATGAGGATTTCTCGCGCAGTGGCACCCGCAATGAAATAGGCAACACTTTGCTCAGCACAGATTTTATTAATACTACGCAGCAATGCTTCAGTAACTGAAAAGAGTGGCTTCATTAAGGTTAAGATATTTTTCATTTATGATCCTCGCGACTTCCCTCCTCCTGTCATCACCGCTATCCAGCAGATCAGCCAGGCATAACATCGCTCGCGCGCGTGAAGTCAGATGATAACTTCCCCAGAAACCGGCAATAAGCTGAAAATCCCCTTCACTAGAAGGTTTTAGCGCGAGTTCTTTACGACGCTGCAGCAACGGATGTGGGGTGTAAACAATTGCTGAGGTGGGGACCAAATAGCCGTTGCTGAGGTTTGCGGCAGCCAACTCTCCTCCTGCAATTTCATCGTCAGTCAAAGTAAGGTGTTCTGGTTTCTCCGGCATAGCCAGCTTCAGCTGATCAAGTTTGGGCTTTAACGAGCGAGGATAGTCATCTATCCACATTGCACAGAGCTCATCTACGCCGATGAGCCGCCTGCCATTTTTGGTCTTGCGAAAATAACGTTGATGCTCAAGATATTCGAAGGCTTTGCTTACCATACCCAAAGAGATGCCCGCCATTTCAGCCAGTGCACGGTAGGGTTGGTCGATAACGCTGGGGTCTGACAGCAAGATAAACAGCAGTTTCATGACTCCTACAGGGAATCTTCCGCCTGAGGTAACGGATTTTTTTTCCTGTTTGCCTTCAATCAGCATAAAAAATCCTGGTAACTGAATGCTTGCATTGCCGGCGGTGTCGATGAAATTAATGTCATTTTGCATACAGTACGCAGCAAGTGACTGAGTGAGCTGATTGCAGATAAGCAGTACTGGACGTTCTCGCTGCAAGCTTTCGATATGAGCCTTCACCCGCTTAAGCGTATCCATACGATGGATATGCTTAACCTCAAGGGTGAAGTTTATACTTTCATCATGCGGAGCAAAGAGTGTGGCCGAGCCAACTAAAGACAAGACGTGTGGAGCGAGGTCGTACTCCAGACGAATTCCGGTCGGCAGGCAGCGGGTTGCATCAGAAATCAGTTGTTCCATCTTCATTTGTTCACGCTTTCGTTTCGTTCATGATTCATGAACAAAATAATTATATGAACAAAGATAAAAAAATACAACGTCCCCTTTACCACCCACACCACTGACGCTGAGGGCGCGCACCACATATGGCAGCGCCACCACCACATGCCCAATTACTAATCCTCTGATCTTTCCTGCGATACCCGCCGCCGTTAGCACATAGAACTGCGTAAGGCGCTGCAACCAGCTTCCTGGGCTTTAGAAGCACAGCATCAAACGAAATTAAGCGATCATTCTCTCATTCCATCCATCCTTGAATACAATGTTGCCGTCGACATATTTCCATGTGATCGTTTCATATCGTAGCTCAATATTTTCCAGATGCGTACTGGTCTGGCCGTTTGGCAGCAGGGCCGGAGAGATGCTGGAGATTTTGACGTTATCCAGGAGAATATTAAAATATTCAACTTCAATGCCCGCTTCGTTAATTCGGTACATCTTGATAGTGGCAGATTTCAGCGTTCTGGCCTGACATAATGCACGAAACAGCACCGGCGTTGTTCTATCGAACTCCTTTTGAATGGATATCGGTGCATGAATCCGTGTGGCTGTCAGCCTTCCCGTATGCGAATCCACCGGAATCGTAATATTGTGCATGACCGAATTGAGCTCTATCGAACCGAGTCTGGTCGGCATCATGCATGAACCCACAATCGGAGAACCACTTTCATCTTCTAACCAGAGATGTGCTGGAGTTGACATATTTATTCCTTTAAATTAACGAAATTTATAAACAAAAAATGTCAGAGCGCATAGATAAAATATCCCCACACTCAACATCCCACTATCTGGATAATAAATTACCTTCAACACTCCAAATATTAAAGTAGTTATAACCGGGCCATAGATACATAACAAAAACTTTCCTTCAGTTATTAACCACTGTTTTAAAAATCTCTTCATGCTTTTCCCATTAATTTCATTAAAACTTCAGCGATCTCATAATCTGAAAGCCATTCGTTTTTAAGTGCACCTGCACGCATTAGCGTAGTTTCAACAAGGAAATACATCATTTCGAGCTCACGGACATATAATGCGTGATAATAAGGCGGATGCATTAACTGCAGGCGCTTCGCGCTATCTGCTGCATTCTGAACTACCCCATAAATTCCCAAGCCACCGGCCATAACCCCAACGACTTGTCCAATGTTTCTTCCAACAGGTAGCGTAATGTTGAGTCCCGCTACGACCGCAAGAGTCGCGCCCAGACTAAATGAAGATGAAGTGAGTGTACTTGCAGCGATATGGATGTTAGCCCGCATTAGATGCATTTTTATTACTTCAAGCTGCCGGAAATTTCTGTTTTGCAGTTGATAATCTAAGTATGTTTTTAGCAGTGAGAAAACAATATTTCGCTCTTTTACTAACTGCGCTACCCCCATCAGGAATCGATTATCTTCCAGCGCCTGTTTTTTACAAACATCATAATATTCATCAGTAAAACACGATGCATAAAATGAAAGCCGGGTCGCCCCTTTATTGATCTTACTGACTTGATCCGAAACTGCATCAATAACGCCTGCAACCGCATTGTCGAGTTTTTCTGCCAGAATCCTTTGCGCCTGAAGCTGCCGTATGACCGCATCACTGTGGTACATAAATATCCCTATCGTTAATTCTGTTAACCACAAAAACTATAGGGAAATGATAAAATTCAGTGAAGCTAAATTTTAGCCAGTTGTGATCCTTATTCATAAAAATAACATCGCTGAAAACCGCCCTTAGCAATGCGATTTACTCTTTCAACTAAGGAAATTTCTGAGGTGGATCAGTTAGCGTATTATCTATAATTTAATGCGCTAACTCACCGTTGATTAGCACAATTAGTTGCGGCGCGATTATCGCGCGTATTGCTGACAGCACCGCACCTATCCACATATTGCGCAATAAATTGCGCCGCTACGACGCGTGCAAATAGGTTTATGCGCACGCATCAGCTCATCACCAATCCACCATCCACATACAGCGTCTGCCCGGTGACAAACTCGCTCCAGTCTGATGCCAGAAACAGCACCGGTCCGGTGATATCTTCCGGCCGTGCGATGCGGCGCAGCGGGGTTTGTGCAGTGAGGAAATCGCGCACCTCTTCGCGCGTTGCCTGGCTGGCATCGGTGGGATAAACCAATCCCGGAGCCACGCAGTTGACGCGAATCCCCAGCGGGCCGAGTTCTGTGGCCAGCGTGCGGCTAAAACCGATCAGCCCCGCTTTCGCAGTGATGTAATCGTGATAAGGCACGGAAGGACGCGCCACCAGATCACTGACGATATTGACGATGCTGCCGCGCACCCGTGCGCGCATCAGCGGCAGCGCCGCCTGGCACAGGTTATAGGCGGCTTTGACCGAGCCATCGAACTGTGCCTGATAGGCTGACCACGGCGTTTCCCAGAAACGCTGGCGATGGTCGGTATCAAACACATAGGGGGCAAAGGCGTTGTTGATTACGGCATCAAGGCAGCCGGTGGCGCTGACGATCTGCTCCATCATGGCGTTGACCTGCTGCTCAGAGGTGACATCTGCCGCGATGGCTAATGCCTCGCCGCCCAGCGACCGGCACGCCTCAACCACGCTAGCGGCGGCGTCTGCATTGCGCAGATAATTGACCACCACAAAAGCGCCTTCCGCGGCGAAGGCTTTGGCAAGGGCAGCGCCAATGCCCCGGCTTGCACCGGTAACCAGCACCGTACGGTTAGTGAATTTCATTAAAGGCTCCTGAAATATGGGATGTGATGCAGCGAAATCTTAGAGGTGTCTGCCCGGTGCGCATGAATGCGCGCCCTGCAAAACGCATATCAGTCTGCATAGGGCGCGAATCGTTCAGCCGCCGCCTCGGCACCCTGCTCGATCTCGGTGATAGTGACCAGATCAAGCAGGCTAAAACGGCCATCGTGATGCCAGCCCGCTTCAGGCGACGTCATGTCACCGAACGCCGTAATGCGGGTAACACCCGCCTGGCCCAGCAAAGCGGAAAGACGAAACAGTTCGGCAGGCGTTGCAGCCACGCCTGCCGTCTGGAGAACCTGGCGCTGCTGCGCTAACGCCTGTATGGCCTCCTCCAGCGCATCAACGGCGACCACTTTCAGCGTGCGTCCGAGTGCGGAAGGTAACAGCGCTTCCGCTTGTGCCACGATCACCACCGCCCAGCCGTCGGTGGGATGGCCGTAAAGCGTTCGGCCATCCGCCAGCGCACGCATCTCTTCGCCATTACGCCATGCCGCGAGGCTGTTCATCTCTTCAATAGCCAGTGGACGGCGCGGATGTTTACGTGCCAACGCGGCAAGTTCATGCGCGATATAGGCGGCGAATTCGTCCGATGACACCGCTCCTCCGCGCTCGACAAACAGCATCTGCGGCGAGTAGCAGCCGGCCTGGTCGTAACGCATCACGTCATAAGCCACGCGTCGTGCCAGTTCTGCGCCCTGACGGGTATTGAGCGCCGAGGCGGCTACCAGCCCAACGCTGATTTTATGGCCGTGCGGCAGGAAACGCGTGGTGACAGGCAAACGCTGCTGAATGGCGGCGAGCGTGTTGTTGCCACCATAGGCCAGCACCACATCCGCTTGCCGTAACCAGGTCGGCTCAGTTTCCGCGCTGCCGCCCTGCCACCAAACCACCGCCAGACACGCGCCAAGTTGAGGATCGATTTCGGCCAGCAGCTGCGCAAACCAGCTCGCCATCAGCGGTTCATTGCCGGGTAATTTGCCAATGGTGCCGGCCTTCACCAGCAAACCACAAATCAGGCTCCACAGCGGTAAGCCCGGCACATTGCCAGCCCAGATATGCAGCAGGAGTTCCGGGCCAAACGCACGGGCAAAACCGCCTTTGGGCCGTGGCTGAAAATCATCCAGCATCTGCGGATGGGCGAAGTCCTCCGCCAGAAAGCGCTTAAGCTGCGGCTGGCGAAATGTCTTGAGATAACCGGTGAGGCCAAGGCGCACCATGTCTGCGTCATAGCCCGTCACGATCGGCAGCAGCTTTTCGGCCTTGATGCGCAAGGGATGCGTGCGATCCAGCAGTCGCGCCACCGCTTCATCAATAATGGTGATGATCTGCGCCACGCTCAGCTGATGCAGATAGGCGCGCGCATTGGCGCGTACGCGGGCAGTCAGCGCGATGATTTGCGCTTCGTCCAGCGCCGGAACATCCACTTCCACGATCTCACTACCCTGACCAAATCGCAGCGTGTGCCATTGCACTTCGCTGGCGCATAAGCCCGGCAGATGCCCCGCCACTTCTTTCACGGATTCACCTGCGCGGCAGCCAGAAAATCTTCCATGGTCAGTGAGCATCCCTTTGCATCCGCGCCGGTTACCCGTCCAAGCAGGTGAAAACCACCAGGCACGATGATGCCCGCATCTTCCGTCAGCAAAGCGGAAACGGAATTGAAATGGGCCAGATCGTGATGAACCAGCACGCCAACTTCGCCATCGGGCATGTCGTCGCCGGTTAATGGGTTCACCACACGCGTGCGGATCCAGTGCGGGCCGGATTTGACCGGCGGGCAGATTTCATTGCCCTCGTCATAAAATTGCGTGCTGATTTCCGTCATGCCGTACATGTTGATGCACTGCGCGCGTGGAATGCCAAAGGCATTGGCAAGCGATGTGTAAAATGCCTCTGCGGCAATCTCGCGGGATTGGCCTTTGAAGCCGCCGGTGTCAAGAATACGGCTGCCGGCGGGAAGGGAGAAACGACGCTGCTGGCGCTGCATTTCGTCCAGCAGCGGTACAAAGCTGTAGCTGGCACCCAGTAGCGCATAGGGTTCACCGCTGTTTTCAGCCTGCTCAAGCGCGGCGAATACGCGTTCCACGTCGAGGCCGTGTTCACCCACCATCACTTCACTTGCGGGTGTACCAAAGGCCTGTACCGCCAGCGCCAGGTATGTCGCCAGCGAGGAGTTCGGCATCGCGACGGTATCCGGAAACAGAATCCCCATACGAATGCGATCGACGCCTGCCATAAAGCGCTGGCGGAAATTCAGCATCATCGAACATTGCCAAACGTCCAGCGTTGGATGGTAGCTGCGACCTTTGACTGTACCGGTGGTGCCACTGGTCATAAAAACAGCCTGCATCGCTTCGATGGGGCCACAGCTCAGGGTAAAGTCTTTGAAAGCGGTAATCGGAATCGCCGGAATATTGCGCCAGTGTTTGATCGTCAGCGGCGTGCGTCCGCGCTGGATGGCGAAGCGGCGATAGGGTTGGTTGTGGGCGAATTGATAGGCGAAGATTTCGAGGGCCAGCTGGTTGAAATCGTCATCCGAGCTGTCGCTGCGCTGGAGGAAAGCCAGCAACGTTGAGATTATTGCCGATTCGGTCATGTTCGTAGCCACCTTTGCGATTGCATTAAAACTCCCCGGCATCACCCGAAGAGCGCGAACTGTCCGCTACAAAGCACAAAGATGGAATCAGGGCGTGCAAGCCCTGCGGTTCCGCATCCCTACGCCGGTATTAGCCGGATCAGGTTCGGAGGGTCACTACGATGCCAGTAAAAAACACCAGCCGGTAGAATCTCAGCCCCCTAACAGGGCACCCCTTGGAACAAGCCGCAGTCTAGGATGGCGGTTGATGATGTGTCAATAGGAGTAAAAAGACGGCTGATGTTGCACGGCATCGTTGCTGGACCGGCATTTATTGCATGTTGCCTTATACTTTGTTCATGGCTTTGCGTAAGAGGTGAAATATGGCGGGCGGTTGGTCTGATGATGGTGCAGTAAACAAACAAATTGATGCCACGGTAGATGATGCAGTGGCACGGGCGCGCAGTCATCTCGGACACGGTGAAAGCGCCGAGTTTTGCGATGAGTGCGGCGCTCCCATCCCGGAAGCGCGCCGTGCGGCGTTAAAGGGCGTGCGTTACTGTGTAAATTGTCAGAGTAACATTGATAAAAAACAGGCGGCGATCGGCGGTTACAACCGTCGCGGCAGTAAAGATAGCCAGCTAAGGTAATCCCCATCACCCGACTGCCACCCGTGCACTAAACGCCTTGCGCCACTTAGTCGGCGTGGTGTTAAGCCGCTGCCGAAAGTGATGGCGCAACGTTTCGGGCGATCCAAAACCGGCCTGCTCGGCTACCCGCTCAATACTCAGCATGCCGCTCTCAAGCAGCGCGCAGGCTTTCTCCAGACGAACGCTCAACATCCACTCGCCGGGCGTGGTACCGGTGGCATCATGAAAGCGACGCAAAAACGTGCGTCGACTCATACCGGCTTGCCTGGCAAGCTGCTCAATAACCAGCGGCGTATTCAGATTGCCGCGTAAATCATCCAGCAGCGGAGAGAGCGTTTTTGCCTGACGCTGCGGCACCGGCTGCTGAAGCAACTGCGCCTGATTGCCTTCACGCAGCGGCGGCGTCACCATTCTGCGGGCGGTACGATTGGCGACTTCAATACCATAATCCCTTCGAATCAGGTGCAGACATAAATCGACACCCGCCGCACCGCCCGCTGAAGTGATGATGTTGCCCTCATCGACATAAATCATGCCATGCTCAACGTGAACCGCCGGGAACCTTTGCGCCAAAATATCGGTGCTATTCCAGTGGGCCGTGGCACGCTTTCCATCCAGTAATCCGGCCGCTCCCAATACAAAACTTCCGGCACAGATGGAAACAATGCGCGTCCCCTTGCAGTGCGCTTGCTGTAACGCCGCAATCAGCCGGGGCGATGCAGGCTCATGCACGCTGCGCCAACCGGGAATAACGATGGTGCCCGCGGCTTCCAGCAGTTCAAGCCCGCCATCCACCACCAGGCGAATTCCCCCCTGCGCGCCAAAGGTGCCCTCTTCCACTGAGGCTACGCTCAAATCATATAACGGTGCGCCAAAAACTTCGTCTACCCGACCGAAAGCCTCAACGGCCGTACCGAATTCGAAGGTACAAAGGCATTCATACGCAAGAAGCACCAGGCGGCGATTGATGGGTGCAGGAGAATCGGCGCGGCGCGCTGAGGTGATGTGCATATAAGGTCTATCCACGATATTGGCATGATCTTGACGATATATGGCATCGCGCGCAATTTCCATCATCACGTCACTGTTTCATGCTGGCACTCACTTACCGTTTTACAGGGATTGCGTATGAAGAACATGTTAGCGCTGATGGCGGTTTGTCTCGCCGCTTTAATGTCTGGTCTGGAAATATCCAGCGTGCCGGTAATTTTGCCGGTGCTTGAGCGCGAAATGCACGCCAGTTTCCGCGAGTTGCAGTGGATCATGAACGCCTATACGCTCGCCTGCACCGCAGTGCTCATGGCCACCGGCACGCTGGCGGACACCTATGGACGCAAGCGTGTTTTCCTCATCAGTATCATGGCGTTTGGCCTCACCTCACTGATGTGTGGCGTGGTCGACAGTGCACGCTGGCTGATTATTGGACGCGCGCTGCAAGGCTTAAGCGGTGGTGCCATGCTGACGTGCCTGATTGCCATCCTTTCATCCCAGTTCCCACAGGGAAAATCACGCAGCCGCGCGTTTGCGGCATGGGGGATGACGTTTGGCTTTGGTCTGGGTTTTGGGCCGATCATTGGCGGCATGCTGGTGGCCTGGTTCAGCTGGCAATGGGTATTTTTGGTACACGGTTTTATCGCGTTACTCACCCTGATTCTGGCGATGAAAAACGTGGTGGAGTCACGAGATAGCGAAGCCAAAAAACTCGATTTTGCTGGGCTGGTGACGCTATCTCTCAGCGTAGTGGGCATCACCTACCTTATCACCCAAGGGCGTTCCCTGGGTTGGGGCAGCGCAATCGTGCAGCTCTGTATGCTGGTCACCGCGGTCAGCGCGCTGCTGTTTGTGTGGATTGAAACGCGCCATCCTCACCCGATGTTTGATTTCACCGTGTTTCGCATTCGCCCATTCTCTGGCGCGCTGATGGGCTCGATTGGCATGAACTTTAGCTTCTGGCCGCTAATGATTTATCTGCCGGTTTATTATCAGAGCGGTCTGGGCTACAGCAGCATGGCAACCGGGCTGGCGCTGCTGGCCTATACCTTGCCTACGCTGCTGATGCCGCCGATTGGTGAAAAACTGGTGGTCCGTTTTGGCGCGGCGCGCTTGATTCCGCTGGGTTTGTTGAGCATCGGCGTGGGCTTCATATTGATGAAATTCGCCGCTGAATATCACACCAGTATATTACCCGGCGCGCTGCTGGCAGGCATGGCGTTGGGGCTCACCAATACACCGGTGACAAACACCACCACCGGTTCAGTGCCCGGTAACCGAGCGGGCATGGCATCAGGAATTGATATCAGCGCGCGGCTGATTACGCTGGCAATCAATATCGCCTTAATGGGGAGTTTGCTGGTAGCCAGCGTGGCGACAAGTTTGAAACGCATCATACCAACCCTCAACGATGCGCACGCGCTGGCAGAACAGATTGCCAGCGGTGGCGAGGTTGCGCTTGCTCATGACGTGGCGCAGCAGGTGCTTATTGAGGGATTTTCAGCGGTGCTAACGTATGGCGCGATCGGCGTGTGCGGCCTGGCGCTGGCGAGTTATTGGTTATTCAGCGGCAAATCGAAGCGCATGCGTACCATCGCCGATAAGGGCTTTGTCGGGTGCACTGTTAAGCGCACCCGCTAGAACATGGCCCGAAATCTTCCTATTCAGGCGTCTGTGAGGAGGAACGATTATTCGATGACAAAGAGATGCCCAGGCCTAATGCCGCCATTGCAACGATTGGAATGCCGATCATCCACGGCAGGGTAAACGTCACAGCAAACAGCGCCGTGCCCGTCGCCGGCCCCACGGAGTCACGCAGATCGCTGACCACGGATAGAGCGGCCATATAGGTTGCCCGCAGCCGGACCGGAGCCAGTTGATTGACTGCTGCGGGCATCAACGGTCCAACCATCATTTGGGAAAGGGAGTAGAAACAGACGGCCACGATCAGGGAGAAGAGATGAGAGAAAATCAAAAGCACGGCAAAGGCCAGTATTAACGTCGCGCCAGCACTGAGAATGATGAACATCGGCGAACGCAGAGCCAGCATTCTGGTCAATGTTAACTGCCCAAGTGTGTTAAGCACCGCGCCCAAAGTGAAGAGAAACCCGACATTGGTGCTGCTGATCCCCAGTTGATTATGGGCATAAAGCGGCATGACGGCTTCGACCCAGCTGCCAGCAACACCCAGCAGCAGCGCCCAAATCAATAATGCGGCAAGTCGGCGATCGCGAAAAGCGGGCATTAACGCACTAAAGCCCTCCTCCTCTTCAGCCTCTTCGTCTGCGAGTTGCTGCCGGGTTTCGGGCAAGAGAATAACCAGCATCACGCCACCGCAAAGCATAGAAATGCCACTGGCCAAAAACACGTAACCCAGGTTGCTTTGCACGATTAGCGCTCCCAGCAGCGGCCCCACGATCCCCCCCGCGCAGGCGAAAACGCGAGCTTTACTGAATTGGTTGCGATGCTCAGTCTCTGGGGTTACATCAGCGATCAGCGTGTATATCGTCGGATGAAGTACGGATTCAAAAATCCCGATGATAACCAACACGCAGGCGGTTTCTACCACGCCATGGGTGAAAAAGAGGGCGATGAAACCAAGGCCGATGCCGCTAGCCGACCCAATTAGCACCGGCCTACGACCAATGCGGTCGGCAATGCCGCCAATAAACGGAGCGGCGATCAGTTCACCGCCGGCATAGCAGCCAAACAAAAAACCGATTAGACCAATGGGAATCGCCGCCGAATGCTGAGCCCAAAGTGGAAAGAAAGGCACCATAAGACCGTCAGCGAAGCCCGCAATGAAGAAGAGAATGAAGCCAGCAATTTGTGGGTGGGGAAATGAAATCAGCGGAAGAGAAATTTTAGACATGTAATCGTTACCTGCACACCAGAAATACTCCATTTCGGAGTAGGAGGATGTGCGTTGGCTAACGTAAACGCTTACGACCTTGTTAGGGCTCTGCTAAAGTAATCAATAATTTTTTAGCATTCAACAATAATGTGCAAACTGCCTGCAGCTCCAGGGTTTTATTCTGCATTATTGCGGGCTTCACTCACCTGTTGCTGAGCGTAACTCGCCAGCCACATTTTTTTCAGCATAAAAGTTAGCGGAATGGCCAAAATCGCGCCAATGATGCCGAGCAGCGATTGCCAGATAAGGAATGCCAGTAGTTGCGTAGTTAGCGCCATATTCAAACGCTTGCCTAACAACAACGGCTCAATGACTGAACTGAGTAGTAAATTCAGGGCGACAAAGAACAGCGCCACTATCACCGCGGTTTGAATATCAAACAGCATATAACTTTGCAGAACTGGTGGGATCGCTGCCATAAACGATCCCAGCACCGGAATATAGTTAAACACAAACATCAGTACGCCCCAGAAGAAAGCGAATTTAAGTCCGAGAAAGTGCGCGCCAGCCCAGACAACAATGCCACCGAGAATACTGGTGAGGGTTTTGACCTGCGCATAAACGATCACGCTTTGAATGCCCTGTTCAAGCGCAATGTAATAGGGCTGATATTTATCCGCGGCGCGTTTATGTAGCGCGAGTTTTACGTTCTTCATTTCGTAGAGCATAAAAAACAGCATCAGAAATACCATCAGCCACCAGGAAAGGATGCTGGGTATTTGCGTGAGAAACCCGGTAACAAAACGCACCACTTCACCGGCATCAATAAAGGCCAGCATATCGTTGGGCGTCAGGACAATACCCAAATGGCCAAAAGCCTGGGTAATGGGTTCGAAGCGATCGGCCAGTAGCTGCGGCGCCTGGCGGCTCAGCTGTATAAGATCGGGCGTTAAAACAGTGAGTTTGATGATGGTCAAGACAATCACCAGCAGCAGTAAAACAATCACCAGCAGTGATGAGACCACGCGTGGCACGCGCTTTCGCTCGAGCTGATTAATGAGAGGATCAAGCATGATCGCCAGGAAAAGAGAGAGTAACACCTGACTAATTAGCGGGGAGGCGAGATAAATGCCGGTGATAATAATGGTCAGCGTGGCAAGAATGAATAGCACGCGCAAAAACATCGGCCAAAAAGAAAATCCATTCAGTCCCATCATCAAGGTCCTTTAGCGAATACCACGGATATTATAGAGAAAAATCTATCCGCCGAACCCTCTTTAACACGTCCTGGAGAACGATGATATTCCCGACATCCAGACCCGATGATTGCTGGCCTGGATGTCATCCTCTGCTATCTCCGCAATTACCGGGTTCTGAATCGCCTCGTGAGGGGTTTCTCAATTTCCACTATCAAAAACATCACGAAGCCGATGAGTAGGGTAATAACCCAATAACGGAAAGGCAGCGCGGTAGTACCAAACAGCAGTTGCATAAAGGGTGCATAGATAATTAACAGTTGCAGCACCAGCAGTACCGCACTCACAATCCAGATGCCTTTATTTAGCAGCAAACCCTTGCTTAATGAAAAACCGTCGGAGACGCGGCAGTTCAGCATATAGAACCACTGAGCCGTCACCAGCGTCTGCAATAACACGGTGCGAATAAACTCGGGCGAATAGCCGCGCGGTTGTAACCATGCTTCCAGCACAAAAGCGCTGATGGCAATCATTGAACCGACAAAAATGACTCGCCAGATGGCAAATCCATCCATCACATGCAGCTTAGGATCGCGCGGCGGGCGTCGCATAATATTTTGCTCTCCAGCCTCAAAGGCCAGGCCGAAGGAGAGCGTGGCGGAGGTAGCCATGTTCATCCACAGAATTAATACCGGTGTGAGCGGAATTAAATTCCCTGCCAGCAGTGCAATGATGATCAGTAACCCCTGCGCGAGGTTCGTCGGCATAATAAAGAGAATGGTTTTTTTCAGGTTATCATAAACCCGCCGCCCTTCTCTGACGGCGCTAGCGATGGTGGCAAAGTTATCGTCTGTCAGCACCATGTCCGCGGCTTCTTTAGTGACTTCGGTACCTTTGATTCCCATGGCGATGCCGACATCTGCCTGCTTCAATGCAGGCGCATCATTCACGCCATCGCCGGTCATCCCGACGACCTCTTTTTTGCTCTGCAGCGCCTGCACCAGGCGGAACTTATCCTCGGGGCTGGTACGGGCAAAGATGTCATAAGATTGCGCCGCTTCACTGAGTTGATGATCGTCCATCACTTCCAGTTCACGTCCGGTAATGGCGCTCGCGGCGTTACCAATACCCAACATCTGACCAATACTCATGGCCGTTTGCGGGTGGTCACCGGTGATCATTTTGACGCGAATCCCGGCTTGCAGGCAGTCGCCAATTGCGGTGATGGCTTCCGGCCGCGGGGGATCCATCATTCCGGCAATCCCCAGCAAAATCATGCCGTGATGCAGATCCTGATGGGTTATTTCACTTTGTCCTGGCGTGGCGGGTTTCCAGGCCGCTGCCACCATGCGTAATCCTTCGCGCGCATACTCTTCAATTTTGGCCTCCCACCAGGCGAGGTCGAGTGGCTGCAGACCGGTTTCCGTCTGCTGCTGCTGGCAATGCCTGAATAACACATCGGGTGCTCCGGTGAGCAGCACACACTCCTCTTCGCCAATGCGATAGTGGGTAGACATATATTTGTATTGCGAATCAAAAGGAATCTTACTGCGCAGCTCCGTGATCACCGACGGAAGCTGCCCTTTTGCCGCCAGCACCTTCAGCGCGCCTTCGGTGGGGCCGCCGGTGATCTTCCATAGCCCGTTCTCATCTTTAATCAGCTGGCTGTCATTACACAAATCAATGGTGCGCAGATAGCGCTCCAGCAGCGACCCTTGGATAATCGTCAAAGGTGCAGCATCGTCAGCTTTATGAATGGCCCCCACCGGTTCATAGCTTACGCCCTCCACGCGGTAAATCTGATCGGCGGTGATAATGGCCTTCACGGTCATTTCATTCATGGTCAGCGTGCCGGTTTTATCCGAGCAGATTACGGTCATCGCACCCAAGGTTTCCACGGTGGGCAATTTACGAATGATCGCCTGCTGCCGGGCCATGGTTTGCACACCCAGGGAAAGAATGATGGAGATAATGGCGGGTAATCCCTCGGGAACCGAGGCAACGGCAAGGCTAATCAGTGAAAGCATGAGCTCGGAAACCGGCATATCGCGGAACAACACACTGAAGACAAACAAGGCTGCCATCATCGCCAGAATAATCAGGAAAATGGCTTTACCCAGTTTGTCCATTTGCACGAGTAGCGGGGTGCGATGCTTCTCGATATCGGACATCATCTGGTTGATGTGGCCCAGTTCCGTTGCGCCGCCGGTCGCCACCACCAGCCCTTTTCCGCCCCCCGAACTCACGGTGGTGCCGGAGAACAGCAAATTCGTGCGATCGCCCAGCGGCAGTTCTCCACTCAGGGCCTCTGTACCCTTCTCAACGACTGTGGATTCGCCGGTAAGAATCGCTTCTTCAACCCGCAGATTATGGGCTTCGATAACGCGCAGATCAGCCGGGATGCGATCGCCCGCGCGGATAACCACCACATCGCCGGGTACCAATGCGGTGGTTGCCAGCGTCTCATGATGACCAGCGCGGATAACCACCGTTTCACTGGAAAGCATATTGCGAATGCTCTGCAGGGATTTTTCCGCGTTGCTCTCCTGAATGTGACCAATCAGGGCGTTCACTACCGCAACACCGAGGATCACCAGCGTATCCACCCAGTGGCCCATCACCGCCGTCAGGACCGCGGCCGCCAGCAATACATAGATTAAAACATCGTTAAAATGGGCCAAAAAGCGCAGCCAGGCTGGCTTGCCGGGCTTTTGAGGAAGCGCATTTTCTCCATACTGCTTTAATCTTGCTTCCGCTTCGGAACCACTTATCCCCTCGGTTGAACTGCCGGTATGCGTCAGCGCTTCATCGACAGAAAGCTGATAATAGGTACTTTCCGGTTTAGCTGTATTCATCGCTTTCTCCTCAAATCCTGTTTCGGAAATCAAGGCGGTGATATCCGGTTATGCACAGATTGCCATTAAACGAAAAGCGCAGACTCATTATTCCAGGCTGGAAAGAGGCGCGCTCAGGATTGAAAAATAGGTAATTAATGGCTGCCAGCCCTAAGCTGAGCAGCTAAAAATGCTGTAAGGCCAACGCTATAAATTTGAAAAATGAACGCTATAAACGTAGCACAGGTAAATTCAGCGCATTCATTTAGAAAAAGAAATAAGCAATGTGAGCGCGAAACTTATTCGCGCCCTTCACATCGCAATAGATAATAAAAAAATCAGAGTAAATTCATTGTAATGCTAGAGTTTCAACGTCTATTATGAAAACATTATGGCGATACAAAACCCTAGCCACCTGGATTTAATAACTATAAAAATATCATTTTGTGGATTTTTGTTTTATTGATTTCAATAAAAATATTACAAATCATCTCCCTTTACTTTTTTTGACTTATCGGTCTATGCTCATCCATAACAAAATATCTCATTGAACCCTTTCCCGTTTATAGCGATGACGCCGTTTTACTGCGGCCCTGGTTAATGGAGGCAGCTATGCCTGTCTACAGCCTTTTTCGTATCAGCCTGTATGTCGTCCTGGCGATTATCACATGCTCTGCCGTTGGCTTATTTACCTACGCGGTGGTTTCGATGTTGGGAAACTAATAAGCCACTAATAATAAAGTTGATAATTAACGCATTATTTTTGAGGGTAATACAGTGACGCGTTATTTTACTCTGCTTGCCATTGTTATTTTTATAACAACCGCTTGCGATCAAAAAAAGCAGGAAGTCCCTCCGCCACCGCGCATGGTTAAAGTGTTTGACGTTATGGCTTCCGGCGCATCGCAACAGCGCATATTTCCGGCTCGCATTGAGTCTGGCGATTCCACAGAGGTGTCATTTAAGCGTGGAGGGCAGATTGAGTCATTGGATATTCGTCAGGGAACCCGCGTGGTGCAGGGGCAGCAAATCGCCAGATTAATCGCACGCGAAGCCCAGCAACGCGTTAATGAACGACAAACTGCCGCCACGCTTGCCCAGCGCCAGTTTGCCCGTTTTCAAACGCTTTCAGGCCGGCAGGCAATTTCGCAGGCAGAGATGGACGTGCAGCGTGCCAATCGGGATGCCGCCAATGCAGCGCTACAAATCGCGCGCGAAGAGTTGGGTCAAATGACGCTGACCGCGCCCTTTAGCGGTATTGCCGCTACGGTTAATGTTCGCAATCATCAGGTGGTTGCCGCCGGTCAAACCATCGCCACCCTCACCCGCACCGATCTACTCGACGTGGTGTTTAGCGTGCCGGAGAACCTGTTTACCGCGTTAGATATGCGCAACATGACTTATCGACCCGTGGTGCGCATTAATAGCCTGCCGGATCGTGAATTCCAGGCAGAATACAAGGAACACACCGGCAGCAGCAGCAGTAACACCCTGACATGGCAAATTATTTTGACTATGCCGCGCCCAGCAGATTTTCCTGCAGTAGGCGGAGTAAGCGGCACGGTGACGATTAATCTCGCCAATTTGCCAGCCAATGTGGATCGTGAATCCCTCGTAGTACCTGTTGAAGCCGTGTTCAATCCGGATAACAGTCAGCGTAACGAACCCCACGTATGGGTTGTGCAGGGCAGCGGCGATCGGCTGCACGTGGAGGATCGAAAAGTCAGCGTCGGTGCAGTGACCGATCGCGGCGTGGTGATTACCGCCGGACTTAAGGCAGGGGAACGCGTGGTCGCCGCCGGGGTGAATGAACTGCATGCCCAGCAGCCGGTGCGCATCTGGACGCGTGAGCGGGGGTTGTAATGGATATCTCCCGGCAGTTTATTGATAATCCGGTACGCGTCTGGCTGGCGATTTTGTTACTGGGCGTCGGCGGTATTTTTGCCCTGCTCAATATTGGTCGCCTCGAAGATCCCGCGTTTACCATTAAAACCGCGGTGGTGGTTACGCATTATCCCGGTGCCTCCGCTCAGCAGGTGGAAGAGGAAGTCACTTTGCCACTGGAGAACGCGCTGCAGCAGTTGCCGTATCTGGACAACGTCAGTTCGATCTCATCTAATGGGCTGTCACAGATTACAGTGAACATTGCCTCACGCTACCATTCCCGTGAATTGCCGCAAATATGGGATGAACTGCGGCGCAGAGTGGGCGACGCGGCGCGTTTCTTTCCTCCCGGCGTTCCTGCACCGTTCGTCAATGATGATTTCGGCGATGTCTTCGGTTTTTTCTTCACGATTTCAGGCGATAACTTCAGTAATCCGGAGTTAGTGCAGTACGCGGAGCAGCTGCGTCGTGAACTGGTGCTGGTTCCGGGCGTGGGGAAAGTGGCGCTCGGCGGAGTGATCCCCCAGCAAATTAACGTCGATGTTTCGCTGACGATGATGGCTGCGCGCGGCATCACCCTGCCGCAACTTGCCAGCGTGCTGAGCCGCCTGAATGTGGTTTCAAGCGCGGGAGAGATCAAAGCCGGGACGGAATCTATCCGCCTGCATCCCACCGGTGAGTTTCAAAACATCGAAGAGTTAAGCAATCTGCTGGTGAGCCCGCCGGGCGACCACGCCACCACCCGATTACGCGATATCGCTACGCTCTCGCGTGGGCTGAGCGATTCGCCCTCCAGCATCTACCACGCGAGCGGACGTCCGGCGGTGACCATGGGAATTTCGTTTATCCCTGGGGTAAACGTGATTGACGTTGGTCGTGCGCTGGAGGCCAAACTGCAGCAGATGTCGGCAGAAAAGCCAGCGGGCATCCAACTCAATGTGTTTTACGATCAGGCTGCGGAAGTGGCGCACTCCGTGAATGGCTTTATTGCTAATTTCCTCATGGCATTAGCGATTGTGGTCGGCGTGCTGCTGATTTTTATGGGCGTGCGCAGCGGCATAATTATTGCGCTTTCACTGGCGCTGAATGTGCTGGGTACGCTGCTGATCATGTATCTGTGCGGTATTGAGCTACAGCGTATCTCGCTGGGCGCGCTCATCATCGCCCTCAGTATGCTGGTGGATAATGCCATTGTGATTGTCGAAGGCGTGCTGATGGCGCGCCAGCAAAACTCGCCCCTCATGACCACCATCAACTTCGTTATTCGCCGCACCGCCTTCCCCCTCTTGGGAGCGACAATCATCGCCATTCTGGCGTTTGCCCCCATCGGATTATCGCAGGATTCTACCGGTGAATACTGCAAATCGCTGTTTCAGGTGTTGCTGATTTCCCTGCTGCTGAGCTGGTTTTGCGCCCTCACTATCACACCGGTACTGATCAAATGGTGGCTGTTTAACGCGCAGGCGTCAGCCGCCGCCGCGGTCAGTGTCTCACCTTATGAGGGTGGCTTTTATCGGCTTTATCAGCGGGTGTTGCAGGTGCTGCTCACGCAGAAAACCCTCACGCTTTCTCTGATGGCGGTGCTGCTGGCGTTAGCAATTTGGGGATTCGGCTCGGTACGGCAAAATTTCTTTCCGTCTGCCAATACGCCGATCTTCTTTGTCGATCTCTGGTTACCTTACGGCACCGACATCAAATCTACTGAAAACATGGCCAGCGAGATTGAGAAATCGATTACCGGCCAGCAGGGCGTGATCTCGACGGTAACCACCATTGGTCAGGGCAGCATGCGCTTTATTCTCACTTACAACGGGCAGCGCCAGTACAGCAATTACGCGCAGATCATGGTGCGCATGGACGATCAGCGCAATATCGCCGCCCTTACCCGGCGTATTGACAGCTACATTGCACGCCAGTATCCGCAGGTGAACGCCAGCACCAAACGGGTGATGTTTGGCCCTTCCGGCGGCAGCGCGATCGAGGTGCGTATTAAGGGACCCGATCCCGACAGAATGCGGCTGATTGCCAGCCAGGTTGATGCCATCCTGACTCAGGATTCCGCCACTGATAGCGTGCGGAATGATTGGCAAAACCGCAGCAAAGTTATTCGCCCGCAGTACAATCTGGCGCTCGGCCGTGAGTTAGGCGTGGATAAACAGGATGTTGATAACGCGCTGGAGATGAATTTCTCAGGCAGCCGCGTGGGGCTTTATCGTGAAGGCGCCGATTTGCTGCCGGTAATGGTGCGGCCACCGGCCAGCGAGCGGCAGGACGCCAATCATCTGAATAATGTGCTGGTGTGGAGCCAGAGCCAGCAGCAGTATATTCCGCTCAGTAATGTTGTAAGCGGCTTCAGCTTGCAATGGGAAGATCCGCTGATTTTGCGCCGCGATCGCAGCCGGGTGCTGACGGTTCAGACCGACCCGAATCCGCTCAGCAACGATACGTCCGGTGATATTCTGGCGCGCGTAAAGCCGCAGATTGATCACATCCCGCTGCCGCACGGATACAGCATCGAATGGGGAGGCGATGCCGAAAGTTCCAGTGAGGCGCAGCAAGGAGTGTTTACCTCGCTGCCGCTGGGGTATCTGGTGATGTTCGTCATTACCGTGCTGATGTTCAGCTCACTGAAGAATGCCGTTGCCATCTGGCTGACGGTGCCGCTGGCGCTAATCGGTGTCACGCCCGGTTTCTTGATCACCGGCATTCCGTTTGGTTTTATGGCCCTTATTGGCCTGTTAAGCCTGAGTGGCATGTTGATCCGTAACGGAATTGTGCTGGTTGAGGAGATTGAACAACAGAAGCTGTTGAAGCCGCAGGGAGAAGCGATCCTCTATGCCGCCACCTCGCGTTTGCGCCCGATTTTGCTCACGGCTTTCACTACCGTGCTGGGACTCGCGCCGCTGCTGCGTGATGTATTTTTTCAAAGCATGGCGGTGGTGATTATGTTCGGCCTGGGCTTTGCAACCGTGCTGACGCTGCTGGTTCTGCCGGTGATCTATGCCTGCTTCCATCGCCAAACCGCGTCATGAATAATACCGGGCTCAATGTCATCAAAACCCTGGGTTGCATGGCGGCAGTGACGTTTTTCACCCTGTATAACACCTGGGATCGCTACGATTATGATTACCACTGGATTCTGGCGTTTCTTACCTTTATTTCCACCATTGCTACGCCGCTGTTTTTTGTCGTCGCCGGGATTATGGATGCGCGCGCCGAGCAGGATGTGCACTGGCAGATAGGAAAGATCAGAAATGTGGTGATCGTGTTTCTCTTCTGGATGACGATCTATTACCTGTGGGAACCTTATCAGCGCGGCTATTTGATTCAACCGTGGTTCGTTTTCTCATTCATTATTATCTACAGTTTTCATCCGCTGCTGCTCTGGCTTAGCCGGCATCGGCTGCTGTTCTGTGGGCTGGTGTTTAGCCTGCTGGTCTTTTCTTACGGCTACGACCTGCTCTCGGTTTTGTATCCTGATGAGCACCTCTTTAGTCTTGAACCGCAATATCGCCTCTGGACGTGGCTGCTGTTTTACTTAACCGGCCAGCTGCTGGGCGATGCGCTAATTTCCGACTGGATGGCGCGCAAAAAGGTGGCGCGCGGCGCGATTATCGCCCTGCCCGTTATTTATCTTTTCACCTGGTTTTACGAGCAGCACTTCTTCTTTGCGCTGTTTAAAGCCGATCGCAATGCCTTCATCCTGACCGGATCGCAAATCTATCTGCTGGTGGTGGCGCTGGTCATTGCCGCCAGCGAGGTGCGCTTTCGCCGCAATGCGGCCATAAAAGAAGCCCTGCTGGGGACCATTAGCAAAACCATGACCGGAGTCTACATCCTGCATTATTCGGTATTCCACCTGGTGACAGCGCTGATTCCGATTACCTCGTTAGCCACCAAGCTGACGCTGATTGTGGTCACCTTTGCCGCCTCGGTGTTGCTGTCGCGGCTGATTCTCGCCAGCGGCTGGTTGAAACAAGTCATAACGCTTTAAGGCAGGGTTGAACATCAGCCTGGCTGCTGCAATCGATGCGCCCTTTTATCTGCAGCATCATAAAATCAAAAAACGGATTGGATGTATTGCGCATCAGGGTATCAAGCCCAACTATCAGGCTGGCGGTTTCGCCACGCAGTGAAATGGTGCCAAAGCTAATGCCATAACGGTTCCTTTCGCTCGGTTCGCGGCCATACAACGAATCGCTAAGCGGAAATGGCAGCGCAATATGCGATAGAGAATACGTATCCTGCGGCCACGCCGCATGCAATGAACGCACTCTCTCTTGAGTTTCTTCAGCCGGGGTAATACGCGCCACGGTGTCATAGGTATTGGGCGACGCATTGGTGATCACCGTGGATGTGTAGCGACGCGGTGCCGGGGGCAATAAACTGTTTGCTGCCGAATACAGTGCGGGTCTGAAGAGCGCGCGTAGGTTTGCCGCCTGATTGATGTCGAACATCACCAGCTCGCTGCCGTTATCCGGCAAATAGCGATAAAACGCATTCACGACCGCGCGGGTGCTGACGGTGGAATCCAGCACGGACTGGAAGGTCAGCACCGGTGGAAATGCCTGCATTGTTCCGCTGCGTATGATGTGCAGCATTTGATCCTGCATGGCCTGGGTTAGTAGCCAGGATTGACGCGCGGCGCGCACAGGAAATGAGTTGTATTTAAAGGGATTATATTCCGGAACGATACTCAGCCAGGCGGCTTTGGCGAATCCTGGAATGGCAGCTGGCCAGCCTGCTAATCCGGCAAATCGCGCATAGGCGGTGACGCCTATCATCGGCGACAGCAGCACGATCTGCTGCGGTTTACGCAGCGCGTTATTTTGCAGGCTATCGAGGCTGTACTTCACGGCTAATGCGCCGCCGTTGGAGTAGCCAACCAGATGCAAGGGCACATTGTTTCCCGCCAGGCGCGTGGCTTCACGCACCGCTAAGCGGGTCACCGCCATCCACATTTGCCAGTCGACTTTAGTGAGCGAGCCGGGCGCCGTGCCGTGACCGGGCAAGCGCGGCACCACCGCTACAAAGCCCTTTTGCTGATAGGCCTGCGCCAAATAACGCATACTGTAGGGCGAATCGGTTAACCCATGCAGCAATACCACAGCACCTTTCACCTCACCTTCTGGTTCAAGGATAAAAGAGCGATTCCAGTCGGTATCAAACCGCGCTGGATAAACTGAACTGTGTTGGTTAAAGCGGTTAAGCGGCGTTTTATCCTCATCACTGAGTTGATCGGTTACATTGACTTTCATGTCATGGAAAATGGCATCTTCTCGCGCCAGATAATCAGCGAAGCTGGCGCGATCAATCTCATCTTTCGCCATTTCATGTGCAGCCCAGGTATGCCAGCGGTGCAATGGCGGCCCCTGCTCGGATTGATAACCGCGAATCCCCAGAAACACGATGAGTAAAACCAACACGCCCACGGCTGTTCGCTTGAGGAGTTTGCCAATTTTATCTTTGTACAGTGCGTTAGCGGCATCAGAACGCATAGCGTAACCAGGCGAACAGCACGTTGCCGTTATTGTAGGTGCCGGGAATGTAAGTGAACTGCACGTTGAGGCGTTTATAGCCCGCAGAGAACAGCGGCAGGACAATGGGCAGCGGGACATAATTGGCGAAATCATCCCGTGCCGTAATGCCAGCGGTTAGCCCCAGACCGAGACGAAAATCGCGCTGCTGGTCCAGATACCACCCTTTCTCCCAACCATAGCCAACAATCGGCTGCCATTCATTATGCGAATCTTTAAATGCCATCGCATAGAGCGCGCTCCAGTTACCCTCTTCATTGATGCGTGAAACGCCGAAGCCACCGCCCCACGGCGTTTCATTATAGTTGTCCGTTTTCTCTTTATCGTAAGCGAAGCGCGCGTGCCAGCTAATAAAGGGCAAATAGAGATCGTAATACTGCGGTTCCTGCCAGGTTTGAGAAACGTCCTGCTTGAGCCATTCCCAGCCATCACTCAGCGTGCCAGCCGCGCTGGCAGGAAAGACACTCAGAATCAAGATAAGAGACCAGGTCGCCTGAAGACTTCGCATAGTTTATGCCTCTGAAATTCATCGACATGAAAAGGGGGTGGAAAAGCTGACGTGCTAAGAGAGCAGATCAAGCCACTTAACCGGGTAGATTATAGTTGCTTGTTATTGCTATAGGAAATTTCTGACGGGCCAAATGCCCATGGCTATGGGTCGATAAAATCCGTTTTATAAACGTATCAGAAGCGGCCAGGAAGCCCTTTCGCGCTTCCTGGTTTTATATCAGAACGGTCCCCAGTTTATCGCCACGCCAATCAGCAGCATCACTACGCAGATAACAAACCACACGGCGATGACCGGCGCAACAAAACGCAGCCATTTGCCAAACGACACGTTCGCCGTGGCCAAAACCGCCATCAGCACGCCTGATGTAGGGCTCATGCAGTTTACGATGCCTTCACCCAGCAGCACCGTCTGCACCATTACCTGACGCGTCAAACCAAGGTTATCGCCGAGCGGTGAGAAGATGGGAATCAGCAAAGCAGACTCGCCGGAACCGGAAGAGATGCCGAAGTGCATCAGGGCGGCACTGATAAACATGCCAATCGCTGCTGCGGTTGGCGGTATAGGCGCCAGCAAATCAGACAGAAAACCGACAATCGGGTCCAGCACGTTGCCCTGCTGCAGCACCAGCGAAATCGAGGCTGCCATGCCGACGATAAACCCGCCCTTCACCAGCTTCGAACAGCCGCTGAGGAAGGTGTTGGCGATATCCGAACCCGACATGCGCCCCATCAACCCCACGGCAATTGAGAGTAAGATAAACATCGCCGACATCTCACTGGTGCCCCAGTGAAACTTCACCGCCCCGCTAATGAACAGCAGCAGCGACAGCGCGACCGTACTTAAAATGAGCTTATGACGACCCGTAACCTTCGCCGTTTGCTCAGCGCCCTGCGCCTGTTTTGGCCGCAGATACCCATCCTGACGCGCGCGACGGATTGACCAGATCAGGTAAGCAATCGCGCTGACGACAAACAGCAAACAGGTAATACCGCGAAGTAGCATGCCTGAGAACAACGGCAGCTGTGCCAGATGCTGAGTTAAACCGGTGGTCGCCGGGTTGAGGATTGCCACGTTGAAACCCGCCGCGCAGGTGAGGTAAACCAGCGACGCGCCCAAAATTGGCGGCAACCCCATTGAGCGCGCCACCAGCAGGCCAATGGGCACAAACGCCACCACCGCGTTGACCACGACACCGGTAGTGCCTAACAAGGCAAAGATAGTGCCGAAAATCAGCACCATGCGCGTGTCACTGAGGCGCGTGCTGCGCGACAGGGAATTCAACGCCGTGGCGATGGCACCCGTTTCCTCAACCACCGCCAGCACGCCACCGGTAAATAGAATCAGAAAGATAATCGGTGCGGATTTCACCATCCCTTTGGCAATCGCCGTAAAGATTTCCAGCGGATAAACCCCGCTTTGCGGTACCGCATGCAAACTGTCTTTTACGGCAAATTTGATCCCGTCACGCGTGACGAAATCAAAGACGCCGGCCGGAATTAGCCATGTTGCTACCGCCGCCAGAACCAAAATGATAAACAGCAAAAGATAAGGACTCTGCCCGCTTTCCTGCACGGGCGCTGCGCTGCTGGCCTGCTGAATGTTTAGTTGTGACATGGCGTGACCTCCTCAGTGTCTGCGAGGATCATGCCTGCCACTAACGCTGCGCGCGGGACGATGTCAGCAATAATAATGTGCTCATGACGTGCGTGGATGCCCGCACCGGTTGCGCCGAGACCGTCCAGCGTCGGTAATCCCAAAGCCGCCGTAAAATTGCCGTCGCTGCCGCCGCCGACCGATTTTCCTTCCAGCGAAAAGCCCAGCGCCTGCGCCACCCGCTGGGCGCGCGTTAACAGCAGCAGCGAGGCGGGCGTCTGGCGCATCGGCGGACGCTTCTGTCCACCGCTGATGCGTAAACCAATCCCCGCGCTAAATGGCTGAAGTTGATTGATGGCCGCATCAATGCGCTGTGCCTCTTCTTCGCACGTGACGCGCGTATCAATACCGAGTTGCGCGTGATCCGCCACCACATTGATGCGACCGCCGCCGTTGGCGATGCCGACATTGACCGTGGTGCCGCGCTCTGGCGCATTCAGGGCATGCAGCACCAGAATTTGCTGGGCCATCTCATGAATTGCACTCACACCCTCTTCCGGATTATTGCCGGCGTGGGCAGCTTGCCCGGCGATGGTGATGTCATAACGTCCGGTGCCTTTGCGCGCCACTTTCAGCGCCCCGCTGCCCGCCACGGCAGGCTCAACCACTAAAACCTGATCGGCTCCCGGCGCATGTTGCGCCAGCCAGTCGCTGGAGCTCGGGCTGCCTAACTCCTCATCGCTGTTACACAGGAAAACGATGCGTTTACCCACCAGCCGATCCAGCGCCTGCAAGGCGCGCACTGCCCAAATCGCCTGAACCAGCCCGGCTTTCATATCCAGTACGCCTGGCCCGAATAACTTGCCCTCTTCTTCGCGTAGCGTCAGTTCGCCCCGATCCCAGACGGTATCGAAATGGCCGATGATGGTCGTTTGCGGGCCGCTATCGCCCAAGGTGAATTTGAGGTGATTGCCGTACTCCTGCTGCCGCGACACGCTAGCGCTAATGCCTAACCGTTGCTGAAACAGGCTTTGCAACACTTCACCACACTCGTCAACCGCCAGTTTGTCGTGCGAAGGCGATTCCGCCGCCACCAGACGTTTGATGTCTCCCAGAATTTCATCGGCATGGTGCTGCAAATAATCTTTTATATTTTTCATGTTATTACCCATCTGTCTTAGTGTCACAGCCAGTATGCGCAGAAATATTGACGTTAAAAAATGAGGAGTAAATGTTAATATTGTTGCTCTGAGAGCAACAGATTGGCAAAAAGTATGACGTTGTCCACTTATCCTGAGAAATCCATAAGCTATTTGTATGAAGTTGGATTGCATGGCGGTATTCGCCGCGCGGCAGATGCGCTGGGTATCAATCCCTCAGTGATTAGCCGGCAGCTTTCATCTTTGGAACGCAGCCTGCAACTGCCGCTGCTGGAGCGGCGCGGACGCAATGTGGTGTTGACCGAAGCGGGCAAAATGCTGGCGGAGGATTTCGCCCAAACCAGCCAGCGCCGTAAGATGCTGGAGCGGCAGCTGCAGGATTTGCGTCATATGCGCGGCGGCTCAATTAACCTGCGCGTCGGACAAGGCATGGTGGACGATGTCGTCAGGCATGTGGTGCAGGCATTTTCTCTCGCCTACCCTGGCGTGTTTGTGAACATCATGTCAGGCGATATGCAAACCACGGTGATGCTGATAGCAAAAGGAGAAGTGGATATGGCGGTGAGCTTCGGCCCAGCGGGACCGCCGGGCGTGAAATGCCTGAGTTTTCAGCGCGGCCCTATTTGCGCCATCGTGCCGCCGGATCATCCGCTGGCCGGGCTTCCCGCCGTCAGCGCCAGCCAATTAACCCAGCATCGTTTAATTGCCATGGATGAAAAATTTGGTTTGCAGCGTTACATCAACGCCATCTTCAAAAGTGAAGGGATTATTTTTACGCCTTCCTACTGTTGCAATCTGTTTTCCAGCGCCATTGCGCTAACGCAGGCCGGTTTAGGCATCTCATTTATGACTGCTCAATCGGTAAAAGCACCGCTGCAACGCGGCGAACTGGTGGCTGTTCCCATTGATCATCGCATCGCCAAAGAAAGTCAGTGTCATCTGCTGCGCAGCGCCGATCACCGTTTGACGCCTGCCGCGCATTACCTTTGGCAGCTGCTGTGCCAGTTCTTTACGGCTTCATTAGAGGATGAAGCTTGAGGTTCATTCCTCGCTAACCAACTGCGATGGGGAACACGATAACCCCAGGTTACGCTCATAATTTTTGATGACACCCAATGAATTTCCGTCATTTCACGTCCCGGTAGAGGTGATAAAGCCGAAGTTATCTGCGATCTACTGGATATGATGTCGTTACCTCTAATCAATCACTTTATTCACTGACGTTAGCCAGTAATTGTTCAATTATTGGATTTAGCTGCGTATGCATCGCATAGCAAATTCCGGTTCGGCGCATGAGTGGATAACCGGGAAGTGAACGAAAAGCCACATTACACTGCTCTTCAACTAATGAAACCGGAGCGATAGTTAAGCCAACACCCGCGGCAACCAGGTTCAGTGCTAACGTGAAACTTCCCGCGTTAGCACGAGGAAAACTGCCAGAAGTGCCATATAGCGGCAGGAAACGCTGATGGGATTCGTGCTCCGGAGACATCACCCAAGGTTGATCGTTGAGCTGCTTAGAGGTTAATTCGGTGATTTGACTCATCGGGTGATTGAGTGGAAAAGCCAGCACATAGCGCTCATCAAACAGCGGAATAAAGAGTTCGTCTTCGCAAAGCTGCCCTTCGCAGCCCAGGCGGATATCGCCGCTACATCCAGGCGTCAGCGTTAATAACACATCTGGCAAATTATGATTGATTCGTTCCAGCAGGGTGATCAGTTGGGATGAGGCAATATCCTGTTCAATACCTAAACTGAGCGGAAACTTATCATGCTTTTTGCGGAATCGAGCGGTTAACGCACTCATTTCGCCCATCATTCGTCGGGCGTGAGGATAAAGGACTCGTGCGTCTTCGGTCACCTCCACTCCACGTGGTTTACGCACGAATAACTGCGTACCTAACTCTTCTTCAAGAGCTTTGATGGTAGCGGAGAGTGCGGGTTGGGTCAGACTTAGCTCTGCAGCCGCCCGGGTAATATTGCGTTCTTCAAACACACAAAGGAAAGCTGTCAGCTGTCGCTTATCCATAATTAAATTTTATGCCTGTAAAAGAAATAAACGATTTTTCATCAAAATTACGCCAATTTAAAGTGATGCCCACCATTAAGCTATCATTTTTATTTATGAGGAATGTTGATGAGCAATTCAGCCAAAGCTTTAGTTGTTATTACTGGAGCAAGTTCTGGTATCGGGTTGGCCACCGCTAAGTTGTTGTCTGCTCGCGGCCATGCGCTGCTGCTGCTGGCACGCCGTGTTGACCGTATGAACGCCTTAAACTTGCCCAATACGCTGTGCCGTGCGGTAGACATCACTGATATTGATGCATTTACTGCAGCAGTAAATGAAGCTGAGCAGCAGTTTGGGCCGGTAGATGCGCTGGTTAACAACGCGGGTGTGATGCTGCTGGGCACTGTTGAACATCAGACCCCGCATGAGTGGGAGCAAATGCTTAATGTGAATGTGAAAGGCCTATTGAATGGCGTCCATGCTGTTACTAAGGGCATGATTGAACGTAAAGCGGGCACCATTATCAACATCAGTTCCGTTGCGGGGCGTAAGACTTTCCCCAATCATGTTGTTTATGTTGGAACCAAATTTGCCGTTCATGGTATGTCAGAAAATTTACGTGAGGAGCTCTCCCCACATAACGTCCGCGTTATTGTGATTGCACCCGGAGCGGTTGAAACCGAACTGCTAAGCCATACAACGAATGATGATATCAAAACCGGATATAACCAGTGGAAGCAAGAGATGGGCGGTAAAGTATTGAGTGCGGAAGATGTGGCTCATGCGATTGAGTATGCCTATTCGCAACCTGAATACGTATGCGTTCGGGAAATTGTGTTAGCCGCGACGCGGCAGAATGCTTAAAACGGTTTTTTGAGGGGCTTGAGAGCCCCTTGTTCTAATAGGGTGTTGTGACAATCCAGAAAGACGCATCAAATAATTATTGTATTTCTGAGATTAACATTACCGGGGTGTCATAGTGGGTATTATCCAGCACGATGTCGGAGATCGCTTTGGGAGAATCCTCTTCCAGGTAACGATGGTGAACAGGAATATATCGACTTCTGTATAAATCGAGAATGCTGTGCCCAAATTTCGGCACATCCCGGACGGTTCCCCGTCGTAGCATTTCCTTGTCCGATATATCCAAAAAAATCTTATAGTTTAAAAAAGGCAGTATGGGCGCCCGGAACAGCAAAACCCCCTCCAGAATAACGATGGTTTTTACATCAATATCCAGGTGAATTTTTTTCGTCTGCTGACCGCTGCCAAGATCTATACAGTCAATTTCTTTGTTGAGTACACCTTGTTCTTCCAGTGGGATGAGGACTTCATTAATGAGTTTTCCGCTATCGAAGGCCTTATTATAAAAAGCATTTATTTCGTCGTCACGTCCATCTGTCCACTGTATGGCAGGGAAAGGATGATGAAAATCATCATAATGAATAATCTGAACTTTCTTTCCCTGACTCTGTAAGTACCGGGCGAGCCCTGCCGAAAAAAGGGTTTTACCAGAAGTGTACGTTCCGCTGATACCGATAATAAACGGAGGATGAAGAGCGGATATGTTTTTTTCAATCAGAGAAAATAACTGCTGTGTATTGTTTATCATCTGTAAGGTCCTTTTTTGGTCATGACTCGACGCTATTGTATTTGGTCCTTCGCTCTATACGACCATCAAATTTTCATCCACTGCAACTGTACACAGGTCGAATAACGACCCTAGCCACTGATGCCCGCCCCCTTCTTTCTCGTCAACTTTCTGTCGCTGATCCCAGGCTGGTGCTACCCGAACGATTCTTTATTCAATGCTGCCTGTAATCTATGTCTATGAAAAACAGCTATTAAGTTACATCAACTTTCGTAATTCATATTGATCTATTCCCCGTTAAGCGAAAAAACCTCGTCAACAATGACATACGGCGAACGCCCTTCCTATTGATAAGCGTAATAACACTACGTTTACACATGGGTGATGAATTGAAATACGAAAATCATGTAGCAGTTAACACCGCCATGAGTGTTGCAGCGTCGCTGTCAGGGTTGATGAGTGCGCTGGCGCGATCTCGTGTCGGAATGAAAGCCATGATGCTGGAGCGTTCAGCATGGAAATCGCTTCAGTCATTCATTTACCTCAAAGTGAAACATTATTCTCTCGAATCTCTCCCCCGCTGATATCAACAGATAACCAAGAGTAAACAAAACAATGGAAATCACTGAACCAATGAGGCGGATTCGATTTCTCTCGCCGTCTGCACGTGGGCGTCGGGATGATTTCTGCGGGGTCTGATCCTGCAAATGAATAATCTCCGGGTAAGAATTAAATTTCTGAGAACAATAAAACGTTGAAGTAGGATATTTTACCCTACCCGACCGTGTTTTGAAACCGGGCAGAATGAACGCTGATAGTAGCTTGCCAGAAAGGGATTACTAAATAATACGCAATCCTAATCCATAAAAATAAAAGGCTATATCTGGCCCTGCTGCATTTTGATAAAAATATGCGGATGATTGAGATATTTCATCTTATTGATTAATCTTGTCACAGCCTCTGCTGATATTTCGTTTGGTTAAAATAAAACTGAATTGACAACAAATAACTATATTTTGGGTCTATCAATTCAAGGTATCACTCGTGCGGGCGTGCTGCGGTAATACGCAAATCAAGCGATAAAGATGTGCGGCAGACGGACGGGTTGACAATTGAGAGGCCTCAAAGATACAGTTGATTTCGCAGCCATCTTTATGGTCTTGCCGCAGGCGTTATCGTTATCCAACGCGCCCAATACCGAGAGGGCCTCAGCAGAGGGAACTCGGAACAGGCGCCACGGTATTGCCTTCATTCTTCTCTTTTTGGTGGATCCCTGAACCGAACCTGCACAGTATGGCTACATTAGCCATGTGGGCTTTCGAAGATCCCCTGCACCAGAATTCATGAACATTATCGTGGCCTTCCCCTTAGCACCCTGATGGAAAGGTAACCACCATGAAGATGACTGAAAACACTATTCTGATTACTGGCGGCACAAGTGGTATAGGCCGTGCGCTCGCTGAGGCATTTCATGACCGCGGAAATCGCGTCATTGTCACTGGGCGCCGTCAAAACTTGCTCGACGAAATTATTGCAAAACGTCCAGCTATCGTCGGCTTACCGCTGGATCTCGGCGACCCTATTTCACTGGCCCGCCTCGCTGAAGACATCCACGCTAGATTTCCCGATCTTAATGTACTCATTGCAAATGCCGGCATTTCTCGGTCAGAGGACGTCACGGCGGATAGCTGGGACGTAACGGACGCTGAGGAGATCATCGAAACTAACATCCTGGGCGTAGTCCGCGTGACGTCGGCCCTGCTGCCAGTGCTGAAAAAGAATCCAAATGCGACAATCATGGCAACCAGTTCTGCTCTGGCATTCCTCCCTCTTACCAGTTATCCAACCTATTGTGCGAGTAAAGCTTTTCTACATTCCTGGCTTACGTCTCTACGTCATCAACTCCGCAAGATTCCTGTGGAAGTGCTGGAGCTTTCACCACCCTATGTGCAAACGGAACTGACGGGCGTACAGCAGGCCGCCGATCCTCGCGCCATGCCGACTGGCGACTACATCGCACAGGTGATGCAACTTCTCGAACGCGACGAGATCCCCCGAGGAGAGCTTCTGCTGGAGCGCGATCATGCGCGGCGGTGGGCTGAGCGAGATGGCACCTACGATGCTATCTTTGGAGCCATGAACCCGTAATATTAAGCTCCAGTGCAGCGCCCATAACATCACACTCGACGTTTAAGGTGTGCTTCCGCCAATAATTATTAACGTTACTATTTTGGGGCTTTTATCTGGCCCCTTTATCAAAGAGCTTCAGTAAAAAAACAACAATTACCCTGCAATCAGCTGAAATTTACAGGCATATAGCCATCTGGGCATTTAAGCGGTTAAAATAATTATACCTTAATGTTGCTAAATTAATTTCTCTATGTCTTAATAGCGCCATCGGTTTGGAATACAGACCTTATGAAAGCAGTTTTAGTAAAGCAGTCCTCAGTTCAGGTGTTATCTCAAGATACCCTTCTTCGTGAGCCTCCTCCTAAGTGCCCAATAAGTCACTCTCTAACTACAGGCCATCATCGCCGCTCTTAGTGGCTCATCAATTAAGGAAGTATCTATGTCTAATAAAATGACTGGTTTAGTAAAATGGTTTAACTCGGATAAAGGTTTTGGCTTTATCACGCCGAACGACGGCAGCAAGGATGTATTTGTCCATTTCTCTGCGATTCAGAGCGACAATTACAAAACCCTCGATGAAGGTCAGCAAGTCTCTTTCACCATTGAAAATGGTGCTAAAGGTCCAGCTGCTGGAAACGTTACGCCGCTGTAATCGGCGTTATTATCAGTGACGCTTACAATAGCGATGAAGACATTAGTCTGAGCAGTTAAGCTCTCGTGATAATAAAATAAACCCGCCCAGCGCGGGTTTTTTATTACCTTTATTTTGCTCATGGCAACGCCAATTTATCTTTCTGCTCATCAAATACGGCAATTAAATGATCAGCGATTGCTCTGACTCTGCGTGAGCCAGCTAAGTCAGAATGCATCACCAGCCATAATGCCTGATCCGCACCGATATCAGCGGTCACGCAATGCAGACCGTTTTCCCTCGCCATAAAGTGCGGTAACACGCCTAATCCCAGCCCCGCAGCCACTGCTGAAACCTGCGCAACCAGCGTGTTCGCCTCTAATCTGCATGGCCTGCCTCGAAGTTTTCGTGTGACCCAACGCGCAGCAGGCAGGTGCTGATGTGCGTCAGTCCAGGTCACATATTGCGCTTCGTCCAGCGGTAAACTCCCGAGATCTTCAAGATACTTTTTGGCACCGTACACGCCAAAACCTACGGTTCCCAACCGTTTTAACGTCAGATTCCCGGCATCAGGCTTGACCATGCGAATGGCTAAATCTGCGTCCCTGCGGTGCAGGTTGACGGACTGCACGCCGCTGTGTAACTCCAGCCGCAGATCGGGATAGCGATTTAGAAGCCTTGTCAGTGACGGCAAAATAACATGCGTGGCCAGATTGTCCGATGTTGCCAGCCGAACCAGCCCGGCCACATTACCCTGCAGTTTCGCCGTCTCGCCGAATGTAAGGCCTGCATATTCCAGCGCCTCCGCCCGCTCCAGCAGTGCCTCACCATCGTCCGTTAGCCGGTATCCACTTTGGTGCCTGCTGAAAAGCGCTATTGCCAGCGATTGCTCAAGCCGATCCAGCCTTCTGGAAATCGTAGCAATGCCCATATCTAACGCTTCAGCCGCGCCACTCAACGTTCCCGCTCGAGCAATGGCCAGGAAAATCCGCGTGTCGTCCCAGTTGAAATCTGTCTTCATGCTTTTTCCATTTATGGAAAACGGCTCTCCGTTTTCAGCTCTGTTTTATCACTTTAAGAGGGATGATACTGCAACCTTCACAAGGAGATAAACATGCAAACACATAATTCGAGGCTATCACTCAACGTATCCGCCAGAAGGGATGAAAGGCGTAGGTGCCTGAATCTAGCCGGTCCTAAACGTTCCCTCGCAGACTTCTCACGATTTTATTGAAGGATATTGATTACATGAGCGATACCGTTTTACACGTACGGCCGTCACCTGCACGCGCCTGGATAGCTGTGATCGCGCTGGGGATCAGTGCTTTTTCCATTGTAACCAGCGAGCTGGCACCTATTGGTATGCTCAGCATGTTAGCGAAGGATCTGCAGCAGACTGAATCTGGCACAGGTCTTGTTGTGACAGCCTATGGCTGGGTTGGCGCACTGGCCGCGCTACTGTCCGGGACCATACCAGCACGGATTTCCCGCAAAGCGCTGCTTGTGGTTCTGATGCTGGTCCTTGCGCTTTCATGTATGGCGGCGACCCAATCCCACTCATTAAACACGTTTATGAGTGCGCGTATGGCAGGCGCACTGGCACACGGGGCTTTCTGGGCACTCATCGGCACCGTGGCAGTACAGTTGGTTCCCATCGAAAAGTTGGGGCTTGCCACCTCAATTATCTTTGGCGGCGTTTCGGCTGCCAGCGTTCTGGGTGTCCCGCTGTCCAGTTTTATTGCGGATATCGCCGGATGGCGTAAAGCATTTATGGCCATTTCTCTGCTGGCACTTGCCACGGCCTGTGCTTTGTACTGGACGCTTCCGACGCTGGCGGCATCGCAACCCCTAAAGCTGCAGGTTTATTGCGGGATCATCAAAAACCCGCTGCTCCTCAGCCTTTACGTGGCAACTGCCTGCATTATTTCGGCGCACTTTGCGGCGTTCACCTACCTTGAACCCCTGCTGACGCAGGCTCAGGCGGTACCGGCGGCCTCCATTTCTGCCCTGCTGCTGACGTTAGGGCTTGCCGGTCTGGTGGGAAACGTTATTGCCGGTAAGCTGATTGATCGTCATATCAAAGGGCTAATTTTCATTGCACTTTTCATGAGTGCTGGCGCACTCGGCCTGCTTGGCCTGGGAAGCGCGGCTCCTCTTCCTTTCTGGTGCACCGCGCTGCTGCTCGGAGTATGGGGCGCAGGGATCTCCATTGTGTTTGTGGGGTTGCAGACGTGGTTGCTTCGTAGCGCTGGAGAGGCGGCACAACCGGCGTCAGCTATATACGTGGCCATTTTCAACGCCGCGATCGGAACCGGTGCACTAGCCGGAGGCCGGGTGATAGCTGCAGCCGGTCTTCAGGGCATGGTATTACTGGCCGACGTTGTCATCATCGGCAGCATGGTTCTGGTCTCAAGGCTGAAAAAACCTGAGGCGTAGAAAGATGCGTTATCAATGATGATGGGCAAACCGCTTTGTCGGGTGTGCGAGTCAAATATATCGCTGATAATGAATAACGTCGCCCACTTTATCCAGCGCCATTTTCAGCTTATCCAGGCTCACTGACCCCAGAGCGAGACGTATTGCGTGCGGAACGTTTGGGGCAGTACTGAACGGCTCGGCTGTTGAAACAGAAATATGCTGGTTCAACAGCTGGCGCACCACCTGTTCCGCGCGGATCTCTTCTGCCAGCGGTAGCCAGATAAAATAAGAATTCTCATGGCTAACGTAATCGAGCGATCCCAACCTTTCCCGCGCCAGAGCTTGCCGCTGGCGAGCATCTTTCCGTTTTAATGATTCCAGCCGCCTGATAGTCCCATCCTGCAGCCAACCGGCCACCAGCGTCGTCATCAGCGATGGCGTGTTCCACACGGTGGCGCGAATAGCTCGCTCGATCGCTGGGCGAAATGCTGGCGGACATACCACCGCACCCACCCGCAGCCCGGCAGCAATATTTTTAGCAAAGCCCGTCACATAAAGGGTTCTTTCGGGAGCGAGCAAGGCAAACGGCGGCGGAGAACGCTCCGCCAGGTAAGCGTAGGCAGCGTCCTCAATGATCACTAAATCATGTTCGCGAGCGATGCCGGTGATCTCGCGCCGCTGCGCATGGTCGAGCACCCAGCCAAGCGGATTATGCAGAGTCGGCATCGTGTAAATGGCCTTGATACGGCGCCGTTTGCAAAGCTGTCTCAGTGCATTGAGATCGGGTCCGGTTGAGGTGACGGGCACGGGAGCCAGCTCCAGCTGATACAGCGTGGCCAGAGCTTTGAACCCCGAATAGGTCAGCGCATCAACGGCCACGACATCCCCCGGACGGAGCATCCCCATCGCGGCAACAGTCAAGCCATGCTGTGCGCCGTTCACGATGAGAATGTTTTCAGCAGCAGGCTTGAGGCCAAAACCGGTAAGCCAGCTTGCAATTGCCTCACGATCGTTCTGTCTGCCTGCATGGGGCTGATAGCGCAGCAGTGATTCCAAATCACCTGAGGTTGTGAGATTGCGTAGCGCATCGCGCAGCAGTTCGGCCTGGTGAGGTAATGAGGGATAGTTGAAATTGAGATCCACCACGTCGGTGGCGACGACTTGTTGATCCATGCCGAGGCCCGCTGGCAGGGAAATCTCCCGTACAAAGGTACCTCGTCCGGCTTCGCCGCTAACCAGCCCCATTTTCTCAAGTTCGGCATAAACGCGTGTGGCGGTGGCCAGTGAAATGCGGCGGGTCGCAGCTAAGACGCGGTGCGTAGGCAAGCGTGTACCGGCAGTCAGCTCACCCAGGCGAATGGCCGCCGCGTATTCATCAACAATTTCCTTATAGCGCGCTTTCATCCAATGTATCCATGACAATATTTTGATTGTTATGGATTGTGGCGTTTACCATCCGTAGCGTCAACGCGTGTAAGAAGCGTCGTCTTCATCCATCCATTGAAAAGAGGTTTAGCGTGGCTAATACGGTGGTACATAAACATGATAAAGCTGCGATGTCTGGCTGGCTGAACGGGCTACTGGGCGTCATTATTTTCAGCGGCTCACTTCCGGCAACGCGCATTGCCGTTCAGGATATCGACCCGTTTTTTTTGACCTTCAGCCGCGCGTCAATCGCGGGAGCGCTGGCGCTGATGCTTATCTGCGGCTTCAGAGAAAAGCGCCCTTCTCTTCGCCACATCGTCTCGTTAATCGTGGTATCACTCGGCGTGGTGGTTGGTTTTCCGCTCTTGACCGCAATGGCTTTGCAGCATGTTACCTCGGCCCACTCGATTGTGTTTTTAGGCCTGCTGCCGCTTGCCACCGCCCTGTTTGGTGTGATTCGTGGAGGCGAGCGGCCACGGCTCGCTTTCTGGATTTTTTCCATCATAGGTAGTCTGCTGGTGGTTGGTTTCGCGCTTTCTCAGAACGTCGCCGTCTCTTTAACCGGCGATGTGCTGATGCTTGCAGCCGTGGTGGTCTGTGGTTTGGGCTACGCAGAAGGAGCCAAACTGTCACGCCAGCTAGGCGGCTGGCAGGTCATCAGTTGGTCACTGATCATGTCGCTCCCTTTCATGCTGGCGGCGTCGTTTATCACTTTGCCTGAATCCGTTAGCCAAATTAGTACTTCTGCCTGGCTAGCGCTTGGCTATGTTTCCCTCTTCAGCATGCTGATTGGGTTTATCTTCTGGTACAAAGGCCTCGCTAGCGGTGGCATCGCTGCAGTCGGCCAGCTTCAGCTATTACAACCCTTTTTTGGCCTTGGCTTGTCTGCTTCGTTACTGAATGAGGCCGTCAGCCCTTTGATGATTGCTATCACGCTGGGAGTCATTCTTTGCGTGGTAGGATCGCGCAAGTTCGCACGTTAGGTGTTAAGCCGTTCGTGCATCAGGGCTGCATTGCCCTGAAAATGCAGCCCTGATGCGTGCCCGCCCTCTTCACCAGCGTGGGACAGCAAACCACGCGACCAGCCACTCAGTTAATGCACCAATCTTCGCTGACTGTAACTGGCTGGAAGGCTTCATCAACCAGACGCCATCTTCCCCAATCGCCTGCCAGTCCGACATTACCGGCACTAACGATCCCTCGGCCAACTCTTTTTGTACCAGCCAGTTGGCCGCCAGCAACACGCCCATACCCGCCTGAGCGGCCAGGATCAGCGCATCCATCTCATCACTCTCATAACGTGTTTGCACCGGGACTGCGATCTGTTGGCCCTCTTTTTCCAGTCGCCATTCTGGCCAACTGTGCATCGGCGTGAATCCCAGACAATCGTGCTGACGAAGATCCTGCGGGTGCGTTAACACGGGATGTTGCTGCAGATACGCTGGCGCAACGCACAGTATGCGTCGGGTGTCCGCCAACTTGCGCGCAACCAGCCTGCTATCCGTAAGGACACCAATACGGATCGCCATATCATAATTGTCACCCCGTAGATCGACATAGCGGTCGCTGCAATTAAGCACAATGCGGATATCAGGATAAGCCTGTAAAAAGCCCGGTAGCGCATGCACGACCCAGCTTCGCCCAAAGGATGCGGGTACCGTTAGACGAATAGTACCCGCCGGGCGGGCTGCCAACGCACTCGCTTCTTCTTCCGCTTCACGCAGCATTTCATCGGCTAACTCTATTTTATGCCGATAGCGCTGGCCTTCTTCTGTGGGTCGGATGCGACGCGTGGTACGTTCGATGAGACGAATACCGAGACGTTTCTCTAACGCAGCGATACGGCGGGAAATGACCGAAATATCACGTCCCAACGCGCGTGCCCCTGCACTAAAACTCCCGGCGCGTACCACCGCTAAAAAAGCTTCGCGCTGACGGAAATCGTCATCCTGCATTATTGCTCCCTGTGCAACAGTTATTTGGTTTTGGCATCAATTATAGCGCCTGTTTATACCACACACTGGTTGCACTCATTTAACAGGAGAACGCTATGCAAGCCATTCAGCTAACGGCCCCCACCATTAACAATCTTAAATTCTGCGAACTGCCACGCCCACAACCGGCCTATGGTGAGGTGGTGATTCGTCAACATGCAGTGAGTCTTAACTACCTTGATTTAGCCTTGGCTACCGGTCAGTTTGGTACCCTCGCGCAGCCCATTATTCCGGGTGCAGACAGCGCGGGAGAGATTGTTGAGTTAGGCGCAGGGGTGAGTGACTGGCACATCGGCGAACGAGTGGTGCCCGGCATGATGTACAGCTGGCATGCTGGCGCGATTCACCCTCAGCATCTTCACGCCTTGCGCGGTGTTACGAGCAATGGTGGGCTGGCGGACTTCGCTGTGGTGCCCGCTGATTCGCTGGTGCGTTTACCTGATTCACTCAGCTGGCAGCAGGCCGCAACGTTACCTATCGCCGCCACTACGGCATGGAACGCCATCGTACGTGGCAAAGTTCAGCCTGGCAGCACTGTTTTGCTGCTCGGCACGGGTGGCGTGAGTCTGTTTGCGCTGCAATACGCCAAAGCCGCGGGCGCACGGGTGATTATTCTTTCCTCCTCCAACGAAAAACTGGCCAGGGTGAAAGCGCTGGGCGCCGATGAAGGCATTAACTATCACGAAAAGCCCGAATGGGAACTTGAGGTACGCAAGCTGACGAACGGTCATGGCGCAGACCTGGTACTGGAATCGGTTGGTGCTGCAACATTCGCAAAATCGATCGATGCCGCAGCCTTCAACGCAACGATTTTTGTGATTGGATTTGTGGGCGGGGCAGAGCTAAAGGTGCCGGTGCTGCCGATTATGCAGAAAATGTTGAATATCGTGGGCAATAATACCGGTTCGACGGCGGATCTACGCGCCGCAGTTAGGGCTATTGAAACCAGTGCGATTAAACCTGTAATCGATCGTGTTTTTGCTTTTGCTGAAGCGCAGGAAGCTTATCGTTATCTGCAATCTGCCGCACATGTCGGGAAGGTGGTGATTGATTTGCATGTATGATGCAAAGCGCTGTGGCCGGCCGGATTCCCACATTGGGCGGCATAATAGTGGCCGCCCTAATACCAGGGCGGACGCTGCCTATTCAGGAGTGAGTAAGCCAGCGGTGAACGGAATATCAGTGTAAGTCAATCACGCTTATTTTCATTGGCATAAATATCTGGCCGGGTGATAGTCCATGCATAGTTTTCCCGATTAACAGGCTCGTAGCCAAACTTTTCATAGAGCCAGGGCGCTGTTGTTGTGAACAGCATGATCCGGCGTAGTTGCTCAAATACTGGATGATGATGTATGCATTCCATCACCCATCTTCCCAGCCCCTCACCCTGATATTCTTCAAGAACGTAGACATCGCAAAGGTAAGCGAATGTAGCATAATCGGTTATCAAACGAGCGAAACCTATCTGGGCTCCATCATGATAAACACCAAAGTTAAGGCTATTTTCAATTGATGCGCTGACAACAGCCAGATTAATGCCTTTAGCCCACGAGGATCTCGTCAGATAGCGATGGATAGCCTGCACGTCAAGTTTTTCCCTGTCTGTACTTACCAGGTAGTTATCCTTATGCCATTCATATTTCTCTGAAATACTCACGTTCGTTCCTGCTTATAAGGTTCATGGAAACCTAACCTTATCATTTGATGGAAAATGGGCCACCTCTATGCGATGGCAGCATTACGCCAAAAATGGCGTTCTTACGGTAATACAGAGCAATGCTGTAGCGTGCGCGTTGTACGCATGCGGGATTCAGGCCGCGCCGGCCAGCGAGGGTTGCCATAAACGCACGCCGTTGCGTCCGGCACGCTTCACCTCATACAACGCTTCATCGGCGTGACTGAGCCAGTGGCGCATCGTCTCAGCATTAGCCGCCGAGGCGATGCCAATACTCACCGAGCAGCGAAACTCCGCCGACGCCGGTAAACGCACTTGGGCGATTTTCTCTTTAAGCCGTTCTGCCAGTAATACGATCGATTCGTCAGTGGCGTGATGCACAATCACGCCCAATTCATCGCCGCCAAAGCGTGCCGGAATATCCAGCAAACCCACCTGATTGCGCAGCAGTGCGGAGATCTCCGCCAGCAGGAAATCTCCGGCTTCGTGGCCCCACGTATCGTTGACCGATTTAAAGTAATCGAGATCCATCAGCAGCAAATAGGCGGCGCTGTCGCCACGGCGCGTGCTGAGAAATTCGCTTTCGAGGCGACGCTCGAACAGACGCCGATTTGGGATCTCCAGGCCGGGATCCATCAGCGCAATACGCTCCAGCTCGCGATTACGCTGGCGCAGCTGCCAGGTGAGATTGTACGACGCCACGCTGAGCACCAGCATATAGCTCGTTGCCAGGGGTAGCGTCAGCCAGACGGTTTGCATGCTGAACGTCAGATTTACCCCCGCGCCATCTACCAGCCACACCATGACAAACGCACAGAGAAAGGCCTGCATCGCCGCAATCAGCTGGGCTGGTCCCCCTGCGGCATAACGGTCCGATGCCAACACCGCCATGATGATAAATGAAGGCAGCGGGCTCAGCGCCATGAGCGCAACCCAGATACCGCCGAATGCGGCATCGAGCGTTAAATTATGGCGCTCTGTGGTGGTGGAATCTTCAGCCGCCAACGCCCGACGATAAGCCAGCCATGGCCAGAGGAAAGCATTCACAAATAACAGCGCGCTAAACGCCAGATCGCGTTGCATCTCCATCAGGACCGAGAGAATTGGGAAAAAACATAAAATCGTGCCGAGCTGGCGCATGATGAACATGCGGCGGACGAAGCGTTGAGAGCGCCGCTTAAGGTGGTTATCGTCTGGTGAGTAGTAGCTCATGCACGTGAAGTATCAGGTCGACAAGATCAGCAGTTTAACGGGAAAAGTTATCAGCGGATCGCTTTATTTTAAGAATATTCACCTTGCACTTCACCGCACAAGTAAAACGGTGGAAATCGAACTGCATCGATCTCCACCTTAAGGGTTTTACTGCCCTACCCCTTGCAGCCGGAACTGTGCGACCAACCGTTCCAGCATCATCGCCTGCTCTTCCAGCGAGTTGGCCGAATGTGAAGAGGCGCTGACCAGCGTAGCATTCTGCTGCGTGGTGGTATCCAGCTCGCCAACCGCGCGCGCGATCTGCTCAATGCCGCGACTCTGCTCATCCGATGCGGCTGAGATCTCTTCCATGATCTCATTCACGCGCGCAATACTGCCGAGGATTTTATCCATGGTTTCACCCGCGCGTGCTACCTGCTGGTGGCCATTGCTAATACGTCCCACCGACTCACTGATCAGTTGCTCAATATCCTTTGCCGCGCCGGCGCTACGCTGCGCCAGATTACGCACTTCACTGGCAACCACTGCAAAACCGCGTCCCTGCTCACCAGCGCGGGCGGCTTCTACCGCGGCATTCAGTGCCAGAATATTGGTCTGGAAAGCGATGCTATTAATGACTGAAGTAATATCAGCAATCTTTTTCGAGCTATCAGAAATTTCACCCATGGTGTTCACCACATCGCGTACCGCAATGCCGCCTTTACTGGCGTTTTGCGAGGCTTCTGCGGCAATCTGGCTGGCCTGACGCGCATTGGCGGCGTTGTTCTTCACCGTGGCGGTCAGTTGCTCCATGCTGGCAGCGGTTTGCACCACTGCCGCAGCTTGTTGTTCGGTGCGCGAGGATAAATCGAGATTGCCTTGATTGATGGCACTGGCTGCCTGCGACACGCTGCTGACGCTGCTCAACACATCGCCAATCATGCTGCGCAATCGCTCGTTCATGCGTCCCATCGCCGACGTCAATTTACCCAGCTCATCTTTCCTATCGGTTGCGAAATGCGAACTAAGATCGCCACTGGCGATACGCTCTGCTAGCTGCAGGTTGTGGAACACTGGCCGGGTGATTTGGCGGATGATGTACCACGCCACCAGCACGCCAAACAGGATCGCTAAACCGCCCATCAGCAACGACATCGTCGCAGAATCGTTGGCGAGCTCATCGTTGCGCGCTTTAACGATGCTGATGATCTGTTTGATTGCCGCGCTGCTTTTATCACCCGCCACTTTGACTGTATCTTCCGCAGCGCGCAGCTGACCATACGCATCCGCCGCTTGCAGGCTGAGGTTTTTGAATTTTTCGGTGTCCTGCCACAGGGCGTTAAATTCGCCCTGCTGTTCCGGCGGTAACTGGGACAGTAATGCTTGCATGCCCCGATCGGCCTGCTGAACATGGTTCTCCAGCGTTTCACGTAGCGTCGCGCTCACGTTAAAACGTAATGCCCAGGCTTCTTCACGTACGTTGCTGATGGCAAACAGTTGCTCGTAGATCTGCTGCGTCAGTTCCGGATTGATGACGGGGGTGCGGATGAGCTGGGTGTAACGAGAGGTCATGTCCTGCTGGCTCAGCGCATCAAGCTGGGAACGCAGGCTATTGAGCTGCTGCGTGGCCTGCGTCATTGCGCCGATGCTGTTTTGAAAGCTGGCGAGATGCGTGGCGAGTTCATCAACCCGTTCCCGCGCCCCTTCCGTCCTTGAAAGCTGTTTGGCTTCGCGGGTGAGCTGCTGCGCGTGGCTAACGTAGTTCGTCATCACCTGACCGGATTTGTCATCGCCATAAAGATATTTGAGGCGGTTAATTTTGGCCTGGAACACGTCGATGTTGATGTCATAAATCAGGTTCGTTTTCTGATAGATGTCATGAATGGCGTTAAAGCGCTGCACGCTCAAGCCGGTCGCCAGCGCCACTAACAGCAGCACGATGCCAAATCCTGCCGACAATTTGCGGGTAATGCGCACGTTACGTAATCGGGATACCAGCCCCATGTTCCCTACTCCTGCGTATATTGTTTTTATAAAGTTCTTAAGCAGTTATCGGAGCACGCGAGGAAATGTTTATTGCGGACTGAGCAAAAAGTGATTGCAGAATGTGACGCGTCACGGCAAGTACGCCAGCATGTTTGTATCCTGGCAGCAGTGCGGGAACGGCAAACATATTCGGTAATGTCAGGCCAATGTCGCGCGCCAATCCTTGCTCGCGCAGCTGTGCATCCACCAAACCGTAATGATTGCCCTCGGGCGAGACCAGAATGTGCTTCATACTGAGAAACTGCACTAAATCCATCGCCTCGCGAGCGGCCGGGTGATCGAGCCCCATCAGGGTGAGTTCATGGGTATTGCGGCTACTGGCCGTCGTATTAGCGTGCGACTGCATGAATTTCACCTGCTAGACGGTGAACGTGTGACCACTACGTGGCATATGGAAGACTGGATGACGATGTTCCAGCAGCTGGGCCACTTTCCGCCTGCCTAGCCGAAAATAAGGTTATGCAGACAAGGCTTCGCGCCGAGACAACGATAACTACAGTATGTTGTAACTAGAAACGTTAATAAATCGTTTTGGCGAAAATTATTGTTAATATTCTGTTGATATTCAATAGCATCAGTCGGTTGCAGCGCGTAATCGCGGGCGATTTCAGCCTGAAATCGCCCGCAGCATCTCGCCTAACGGCGAACGTTTTTACCAATGCGTGGCTTGCATGTCGATGACGAAACGGTATTTCACATCACCTTTCAACATTCTTGCAAATGCCGTTTCAATCTCTTCACCCGCAATCAATTCGATATCTGCGGTGATGTTATGTTCACCGCAGAAATCCAACATCTCCTGCGTTTCCTGAATACTGCCAATCGACGATCCGCTGATGCTCAGGCGGCGATTCACTAGCGGCGTTACGTTTGGTGACTGATGCGGCTGTTCTGGAATTCCCACCAGCACCAAACGGCCGTTGGTTTTCAGCGTGGCCAGATAGGGATCAAGATCGTGCGGCGCTGACACGCAGTCTACGATAAAGTCCAGCGAGGTCTGAGCAGAAGCCATTTGCTGCGCATCACGTGAAACGACCACGCGCTTCGCACCCAACCGCAGCGCATCTTCCCCTTTAGCCGGAGAGGTAGTGAACAGCGTGACTTCCGCGCCCATCGCACTCGCCAGTTTAACCGCCATATGTCCCAGGCCGCCCAAACCCACTACACCCACTTTATCACCGGCTTTCACACCAAAATGACGCAGCGGTGACCACACGGTTACTCCCGCGCACAGCAGCGGAGCGACACCCGCTAACGGTAATGCCTGCGGAACAGAGACGACAAAATGCTGATCGACCACAACATTTTGCGCATAGCCGCCCCAGGTACTGTCGCCGGTATATTTATCGATGCCGTTATAAGTGGCAACAAAACCGGATTCGCAATACTGCTCCTCTTTTTGCTGGCAGAAATGGCATTGGCGACAGGAATCCACCATCACGCCCACGCCCACCACATCACCCGGTTTGAAATTCATGACGTCTGCGCCCGTTTCCACTACGCGACCCACGATTTCATGGCCGGGCACCAGCGGATAGCGGCTCACCGCCCACTCATTGCGTGCCATATGTAAATCTGAGTGGCATACGCCGCAATAAAGGATCTCAATTTTAACGTCCTGCTGCTGCAAAGGGCGCAGCGTAATCGCGCTGGAAGAGAGCGGTTTTGCCGCGTCGTGCGCAACTAATGCATTGATTTTCATCGTGCCTCCGAATTGGGCTGGCTTTGGCTAACTGAAGGCGGCAGACTATAGTGAACATGGTGCATAATTGATAGTAGTTACCGTTTGGTGACCTTAAGAGAGGCGCAAGCAATGCCCGCGATTGTTGACGGAAAACTGTTCTTTTACGCGGATTCCCCGCCGCGACGTTTAATGGATTTGTTTTCAGTGAAATGGAGCAGCATGGTGCTGCATGCGTTGTACCACTGGCCGAATCATCGCGCACGAACTGGCGAGTTGCAGCGCAGCCTGCAGGGCATTTCGAAAAAGATGCTTTTTCAAACGCTGAAAGAACTTGAGCAGCGCGGACTGATTGCCCGCCACGTTTATGATGTCATTCCGCCGAAAGTCGATTACCGGCTCACGCCGCTGGGCAAGACCTTTGCCGCGCCGATTGAGCAGATGTATCAGTGGGGACTGGAAAATCAGGCAGCGCTGGATGAAATGGAAGCCAGTTATCGCACGGCTACGGACGCGCCATCAGACGTGCCACACAATCGCGATCGTGCTGCTGACGCGGATTGAACACCACCAGACTTAAACCCGGTTTACCTTCTACCGCGAAAGTACTGTATTCCAGCTCCAGCACGCCTTCATCGGGCAACCACAGCTGTTTTAGGCCTTCGCCATGCTGGCTGACCTCTTGCGACAGCCACAGCTGGTGGAAGGTTTCACTCATCTCGCTGAGTTCCTCCACCAGCGCACGCACGTGCTCAGTCGCCCCTGTTCGTGCCACGTCCGCACGGAAGTTTGCCACCATGCCACGCGTCACCCGATGCCAATCCGGCAGGCGCTTTTTCATCTCTTCATTGCGGAACATCATCAGCAAAATATTGCGCTGTTCCGGCGGCAGTTCGGCGTAATCAACAAACACTTTGGTCGCGGCACGATTCCACGCAACGACTTGCCACTCGGCGGTTTTAATCAACGCGGGCGTATTCTCCATGCTATCAAGCACACGCTGCAGCGACGGTGAAACGTCCACGCCCGCTTGCCATGTCACTCCCGGCAAGCGATTTTGCGCCAGCAAAAACAGATGGTCGCGCTCGGCGGCGCTCAACTCTAACGCTTTGGCTAAGCGTTCAAGCACCTCTTCCGATGGCGCACCGCCTCTGCCCTGCTCCAGCCACGTGTACCAGGTCGTGCTGACGCAGGCGCGCACGGCCACCTCTTCGCGACGCAAGCCCGGCGTGCGACGCCGTAGCAGCGGGTAACCCAGTTTGGCGGCATCCAGCCGCTGGCGGCGCTCGCGCAAATAGTTACCGAGCACGTTGTCATCTTGCATGGTCATGGCGTTATCCTGTTAGTCCTTATACCTGTATAAGCTCACGGCTGTTCGTCTTGGCGTAGGGTTTTATCATAGTGCTTCAACTTTGATGAAGTGGAGCACGATTATGCGAATTTTTGTGACCGGGGCGAGCGGATTTATTGGCTCGGCCATTGTGAAAAAACTGCAGACACGCGGTTATGAAGTGCTAGGTTTAGCACGCAGCGATGCTTCAGCTGAAAAACTACAGCAGCAGGGTGTTCAGGTGGTCCGCGGCGAACTGGAAGATGTGGCTAGTTTACGTAACGCCGTTGAGCAAAGCGATGGCGTGATTCATGCCGGTTATATTCACGACTTCAGCCGCATGGATCATGCCGCCGAGGTCGATCAGCGCGCCATTCTGGCAATGGGTGAAGTACTGGCTGGTTCTGATCGTCCGCTGATAGTCACCACCGGCACAGCGTTAGTCTCGCCAGGACAACTCGCTACGGAACACATTCGCCCTGTGGCCGGCGCACATCCTCGTTCAAATTCCAATGTGGCCGCCCTGGCCATGGCCGATCGCGGGGTGCGCGTGGCGCTGGTACGTTTGCCACCGACGGTACATGGCGCTGGCGATCACGGTTTTATTCCGATGATCATCAATATGGCGAAAGAAAAAGGCGCGGCGGTGTATGTTGGCGAGGGCGAAAATCGCTGGCCGGCGGTGCATCGTAACGATGCCGCTGAGCTATTTTGCCTTGCGGCCGAAAAGGCCGAAGCAGGTGCAATTCTGCATGCCGTACAGGAAGAAGGCATTCCATTCCGTCAGATTGCCGAAACTATCGGAGCAGGATTAGCGCTGCCGGTTAAAAGCCTGACGCTGGAGGAGGCAAAAGCCTGGCTCGGTTGGATGGCCTTTTTCGCTTCGACGGATAATCCTTCGTCAAGTGCATGGACGCGCCAAACGTTCGGCTGGCAACCCACCGAACCGGGATTATTACAGGATATGCGTGAGGCGGGTTATTTCAGCTAAAGGCAGATTGGTTGCCAAAAATGGCGTAATGTTCGTCAGTTAGGCGCCGTATCAAATCACCGCACCTTCCGTAGCGGCGCGATTTATCGCGCAATAAATTGCGCCGCTACAAGGTGTGCGCTCGGTAATGAGGGTTTTTTCATCTCTTAATTGACAACCATTACATCATGAATGGCGACCCAACGTTTTTAGCGGGATTTTTGTAGGGTGCGCATTCATGCGCACCTGGCACTCTCATTTAACCAAATGGCTCTTCTCGCGCCAGCAGACGAGCAATAACGTTGAGTGCGCCTTCATCATTGTTACTTTCAGTTTTATAACGCGACACCGCACTCACCGGTGCTGCCGCATTCGCCATAGCGAAGCTATAGCAGGCCTGGCGCAGCATTTCGATGTCATTCGCGCTATCACCAATCGCGACCACTTCACAATCATCAATGCCCCATTTTTCCTGCAGCAGTGCGATGCCGTGCGCTTTATGGCAGCCGGGGATGATCAAATCGACAAAGCCAAAGCCGCTGGAGACCGGATGCATGATGTTTTCAATCGCGTTTAGTTCTGCGTGCAAGCGCTCCATCAACGCATCCACGCCTTCATGCGCCAGATTCAGCGAGAATTTGAAGATGGTGTCATCGATATCGTACAGATTGTCGCGCTTTTCCAGGCGATGGTAGTGATTCGCCAGCATAGCGATCACCTCGTCGGACATTGACGTATGCACATATGCTCCATTGCGGCCGCATACTACGGTGCTGATATCCGGCTCTTTTGCCAGAATATCGAGGATTTGATGCACGCGCTCCGGCGCCAATTCGCCGCAGAAGATCTCTTCATTACTATCAGAAACCCAGGCGCCATTTTCCGCTACAAAAGCAATTTCATCTTTAATCTCAGGGAAATAGCGCAGTAACTGATAATACTGATTGCCACTGGCGACCACGAAACGGATCCCCTTCTCTTTCAGCAATGCGTACTGGCGAGCAAAACGCTGCGCATTGTACTGCTTGTTGTCATCGAGAAAAGTCCCATCCATATCCACCGCAATCATTTTTACTGCCATTTTGCTCTCCCGTATTTGTTCGCTTGCTGCATCCAGCTAAAAGGTTTTCTTAAGCTTACTCGCGGTGTGGATTATTGAGAATGTGAATAATGAGTTTGTTAACCGCTTTCAGAGATTTCCAGTCCATCTTTTACTGTAAATCAGCGCCTTTTTCCCTGATCCAGGCACAAAACATCTGCGCCATTTCCTGCGCATACGCCTGGATCTCTGCAGGCGTACGCGGTGATTCGGAGAAGTGTTTGCCCACATTGCCCAGCGTGCTATTGATTAAATCCGCGGCGCGCGCACGATCGTCCTCATTGGATTGCGGCAGCAGTTCCAACAAAAAATCACTGATGACATTATCACCCGCCGCCCGCGCTTCCTGTACTTCAGGTGCATCACGATATAACGGTGCGGCGTCATTAAGCGCCGTGCGCATTGCTGCTTCTTCGCACTCCGATTGCAAAAATGCCAGCGTGAGATCGTGCAAACGCTGGCGCGGCGACACGGTGTTATTGCTCAAGATTGCAGCTAATAAATTGCCGGTGCGTTGCCACTCTTCGCTTTGCAATCTGAAAAGAATAGCCGCCTTATTGGGAAAATACTGGTAAAGCGATCCAATACTGACGCCGGCTCGCTCCGCCACGCGCGCGGTGGTGAAACGCGTGGCCCCTTCCTGCTCTAAAACCTGAGTAGCCGCTTGCAAAATGGCCGAAACCAGCTCGCTCGAACGCAACTGCTGCGGCCTTTTTCGCTCTGAAATCTTAGTGTTACGACGCTCAGCCATAGGCTCTCCTGAACACGAATAGTGAAATGCGATTAATTCATCGTATTCTGTTCGCACAGCATAATCCATTTTTTCATGTCCGGAGAAAACCATGAATACCTTAACATCAGCGCCGTTAGCACCGCTGTTGAACTACCTGTTTGAGCTGGCCGATAATATGGCGCATCCCACCAATGAAGCGTTCCGTAAGATGTCCGATGCGGAACAACATCGCCTGCTGCAAAGTAAAACTGATTACCTGGAGCTGTATGGTCATCTGAAAGATGTACCGCTGGCGATATCCCGTGAAACCGGCAAACTGCTGTATATGCTGGCGCGCAGCAGCAATGTGCAATCGGTGATTGAGTTTGGCACCTCATTCGGGATTTCCACCCTGCATCTGGCCGCAGCAGTGCGCGATAATGGCGGTGGCAACATCATCACCTGTGAATTTGAGCCAGGTAAAGTAGCGCTGGCGCGTAACCATTTTGCCGATGCGGGCGTCAGCGATCTGATTGAGATACGCGTGGGGGATGCCTTACACACGTTGAGCCGCGATTTACCTGCATCCATTGATATGTTGATACTGGATGGCGCAAAAGCGATCTATCCAGAGATTTTGACGCTAGTAGAGCCTTATTTACGTGCGGGCGCACTGATCGTTGCGGATGATGCCGATTTCAGCCCAGCCTATCTTGAACGCGTGCGCAGCAGTCGCGAATTCATGTCGCTGCCGTTCAACGATGGCGTGGAAGTCTCCATGTGGTTGGGGAAAATGTAGGGAGGCCTGCCCGCCTCCCGTAAATACGGTGGATCAGTTAAACCACGGCTGGAAAGGATCGGGGAGCGCGATCCAGTTATCTGCGCCAGACGCCATTTCCTCATCAGTGAGTAGCGCCTCCTCAAGCTTTTCACGCAGCGCGGCTTCGTCCATGTCAATACCAATGAAGACCAGCTCCTGACGAGCGTCCCCCGTTCCGTCCACCCAGTTATCGAGGATGTACTGCAGGTTTTCTTCATCCTCAGGCCAGCGCTCTTTCGGCACGCTGGCCCACCACATTCCTGCCAATCCCTGACGTGATACGCCGCCCGCCTGCGACCAGGAACCCGCATGACGTGGGCGACTGGCTAGCCAGAAGTAGCCTTTGGAACGCACTACGCCGTGCATCTTGTGTTCAATCACCTGAGCGAAACGCACGGGATGGAACGGGCGACGCGCACGGAACACAAAATTGCGAATGCCATACTCTTCGGTTTCTGGCGTATGTGCGCCGCGTAGCTCCTGCAGCCAGCCCGGCGCCTGCGCCGCAGCGTCAAAATCGAACAAGCCAGTATTGAGAACCTGCTCCAACGCGACCTTGCCGAATTCAGAGGTAATGATGTTGGCACGTGGATTAAGCGACGTCAGAATCGCCATCAGCCGCGCCTTTTCCACTTCATCAATCAGATCGGTTTTATTGAGAATGAGCACATCGCAGAACTCGATTTGATCAACCAGCAGATCCACCACCGTGCGCTCATCTTCTGCGCCAAGGGATTCACCGCGCGACTGAATGCTTTCATTCGATTCATAGTCACGCAGGAAGTTGAAGCCATCGACCACCGTCACCATGGTGTCTAGCGCCGCCACAGCAGACAAACTTTGGCCCTCCTCATCGGCGAAGGTAAAGGTTTCCGCCACCGGCAGCGGCTCAGAAATGCCGGTCGATTCGATCACCAGGTTATCGAAGCGCCCATCCTTCGCCAGTCGATTAACTTCCAGCAGCAGATCTTCGCGCAGCGTGCAGCAGATGCAGCCATTGCTCATCTCCACCAGCTTTTCGTTGGTGCGCGACAGCTCTGCCCCGCCCTCGCGCACCAGCGCGGCATCAATATTCACTTCCGACATGTCATTGACGATCACCGCCACGCGACGGCCTTCGCGGTTATTCAGAATATGATTAAGCAGCGTAGTTTTACCGGCACCGAGAAAACCGGAAAGCACAGTGACCGGCAGCTTTTTAGACCCATGGGTAGATGGGGTTATTGCGGACATAACAACTCCTTCATATGACAGCGAGCACAAGGCATAGTGACGCATGCGGTAGATTTGATATGTTATAACATAACAAATTACGATGTCATCGAAGAATGTTGATTGGGGTAAAATAAATGGGTTGCCAGGAATGGCGACCCTATGTGTATTGAGCTGGGTTTTCGTAGGGTGCGCATTCATGCGCACCAGGCATACGAAGGATTACTGATTATTGGGGTAACTCAAATCAATTGCTTGATCCGGCAGAGTAGTGAAGGTCTTAACGAGGGTGCGGAAATCGGCGGTCGGCTTCAGATCGGCAAACTGCTGCGGATAGAGATCCTTCGCCAGAATTTCCATGCCAATGATGTTGTACGGATGGTTATAGAAGTGGTGATAAACGCCGTACACGCGGCCCTGCTTCACCGGTTCGATCTGCGATAAGCCGGTGCGCTTCAGCAACGTATCGAAGGTCGCCTTAACTTCCTGCGGCTGAACGCCATAGCCAAACGGCAGCACATTAGTATTGGGCCGTTTAGATCCCGTCATAATGTAGACGTCAGGTTTCATGGCGATGATTTTTTCCAGCGCCACAAATCCGGCATTGCCCGGCAGCAGTTCAGAGCCAATGTTTTTACCGCCAACCGCCTCCACCAATCCGCCCCAACCGTTATGGCTGTGAGTAAAGCAGCAATTATCGCTGTTACCGGCGATCGGTTCGATAAATACCGTCGGTTTGTTCTTTATTTTCGCTACCGCCTGGGAAATGCGCTCAAACTTCTGCTGATAGAAATCGGTATAGGCTTTAGCCTGCGTTTCACGGTTCAGCACTTTACCCAACAGCGTCACGCTTGGTGCGGTGTTTTGCGCCGGATGCAGTTCGTAATCGACAAATACCACAGGAATATGCAGATTATTCAGGGTGTCAAGCACGCCTGACTGCTGCAAGGCGGGTTTGGCGCGCAGTTGGGCAATCATTAAATCCGGTTTCTGTGCCAGCACGCTTTCGAGGTTGACCTGGCCCTGATCGCTAAAGCCCATATCGACAATTTTCGTCGCTTCCGGCCAGCGGCCTTTCAGCGCGTCCCAGGTTTGCGTATCTTGTTTTTTCGGCAAGTTGTTCCACGCTACCACGCGCTTAAACGGATCGTCTCGGTCAAGCAGCGCCAGCGTCAGAATGTCGCGACCATCCTGCAAGATAATGTGCTGAGGCTCTTTATTGATGGTTTGCGTTTTACCGTCCATATCGGTGACGGTCAGCGGATAGGTCGTGGCGGCAGCCGCGGTTGAAGCCAGTAAACCCATTGCCAAAAGCAGGCGCGTTTTCATCCTAAAACTCCGTGGTAAAAAGAATAGTTATTATTATCAATTACCTTAACACAACCTTAAGTGGCGGAAATAAACGCCACTTCAATCAGTTGTAACGGAGTTTTACGGCTGCGCTTAGGTGAAATCAGACAGTTTCTGCCCAGACGTGATCAGCTCCTGCAGCAACATCTGGCGACGCTCCTGCGGCGTATCACGGCTCACCATAAAGCAAATCGCGGCCACGGCCTGGCCACTCCGTGAACGAATCGGCGCGGCCATGCAGCAGGTGAAGCTTTCAGATAACCCTTCGGTCATGCAGTAACCCAGTTTTCCCGCATGGTGAATTTCATCAAGAAACGCCTGCTTATCGAGGATTTGACCGCTGGCGAGGCGATAATCCTCCTCCGGGATGAGATCCAGAATCGCGCTGTCAGACCAGTTGCTGAGCAGTAAGCGGCCGGTAGCCGTCCAGGTAATTGGCACGCGCACGCCGATATCTGAGGTGATCTTGAACGGATGGGCATTACTTTCCGAAAGCACCACGGTGTATTTATTGCCTTCCAGCATGCAGAGCTGCACGGTTTCCCCATGGCGCGCCACAATCTCCACCATCAGCTGATGCGCCCGGCGAATGAGGTCGTTGTGCGCCATGTAATCCGCACCGTAATAGTGCATTTCCCGGCCAAAAAAGACGGCGCCTTCGGCATCCAGTTCCAGCAAACCGGCTTCACTCAGCAGACTGACTAATTCATAAATGCTGGATCGCGGCGCTCCCGTCGCTTCAATCAACTCACGCATCGCCATCGGCTGGCGCGCACTGTGCAACTGCCGAAAAATATCAATAACCCGGTCAACGCCGCGCGCCCGTGAGGGTTTTTCATCCGGCATACACTCACTCTCCTGCTGCTCTACTACGAATAGTTAAGGGGATATAAGCAAAACATCATACACGTGGCTTATGCTTTTACCCATCTCAGATTAAATAAAAATTATTCATCAGAATTTTATTTAGGCGTTCTTTTTTGGGGCCTCATTTTGGCGCACTGCACCGCCCTCTCTTTTATAAAATCACGATAACGATCACATTCTCATTTAAAAATGAACGGTCGCTTAATTTTATTTTGCGATCCCGACTACATCACAAAAAATTAAATACCCATGCACATATTGCAAAAGAAAAAATCCTGTGCAAATCTTGCCCTATCCAGTATTGCAGATTGCAGTCTGGTATATCAGACAATAAGAAAACCACGCTTTCGTGCAAACAGGAGCAGGATGGGATGACGATTACACGTTATGGTGTAGAAGGTGGAACCGGGACGGGTGGGCAAAAACTACCCTTCGCTCGTGCAGTTGAAGCCGACGGCTGGCTTTACATCTCCGGCCAAACGCCGATGCGCAATGGTGAAGTCGTTGAGGGTGGCATCATCGAACAGACGCAACTGGCGTTCGAAAACTGCCTCACTATCATGCGCGAAGCCGGCTATCGCGTCGAAGATGTGGTGCACGTCACCGCGGTATTAACTGATGCACGCTATTTCAGTTCATTCAATAAGGTGTTCAGTGAGATATTCAGCGGCAATCCACCCGCGCGTATTTGTAGCGTGCAGGATTTAGTGGTGGACTGCAAAGTGGAAGTCGATATGAAATGCTTCCGTGCCGATCGTAAATAATTATTAACCTTAAAACAGGCTGGCGAAATTCACTTTAAGCGCCTGCACCAGGACAGCCTGTTATTAATTAATGCCTTTCTATTTTGCTGTGAAATAACGGCGCGATGCCGTCTCGTCAAAATATCTAAAGAGAGCATATAAATGAATACAACATCGCTAAAAATAAGCGTCAAAGCGGTAGCCAGTGCGCTGGTTTTACTGACTCTGGCAGGCTGTACGCCCACGGAAGAGAAAAAAGACGCTGGTGCAGCACCACAATCTGCACTGCAAACCGTGTTGCAGCGCGGCACCTTACGCGTGGGCGATTGCCTGAGCTTCGCTCCCTTCGGGTTTTACGATAAAGACGGCAATCCCGACGGCTACGATGTTGATCTCGCCAAAGCATTGGCCAAAGAGATGGGCGTGAAGCTTGAGATGGTCAATACCACCAGCGCCAACCGCATTCCCAATCTGCAAACCAATAAAGTGGATGTGGTGTTCTGTAACTTCACCCGTAATCTGGAGCGCGCTAAAGAGATCGGCTTTACCAACCCGTATGTGGTCGCGAGTGAAGCGATGCTGGTGCGTAAAAATAGCGGCATCCAATCTGCCCACGACATGGGCGGCAAAACGATCGCCACGGTGAAAGGTTCCACCAACGGCGACGAAGTACGCAACCTCGGCATCGACGTGAAGATTCAGGAATATGATTCATCGCAGGCGGCGATTCTCGCGGTAAAACAGGGCCAGGCCGATGCGATGATCGAGGATAACAACTTCCTCGCCTATCAGGCCAAGCTCGACCCGACGCTAACCGTCACCAATGAAGCGCTGGTACCGCTGGAATACAACGCCTTCGGCGTGAAACAGGGTGACCAGGTGTGGACCAACTATCTAAACGAATTCCTGTTTGAAATTAACGCTTCCGGCGAAAACGCCCAGCTGTATCAGAAATGGTTCGGCAACAAGCCGCGCTACCCGCTGAATCCGCAATATTGATGGCACGCGGCGCGGCAGAACATGCTGCGCCGCCCCAAGGAGCAGAACCATGAGTTATCAATGGCTAACCCTGTGGCGCTATGCCGACACATTTCTCGAAGCCGCCTGGCTAACCCTGCAAGTGACATTGCTGGCGTTTGCGCTGGCGGTCGCGCTGGGATTGCTCTCTGCGCTGGCTAAATCATCGCCGCTGGCGCCGCTGCGCTGGATCAGCCACTGCTACGTTGAATTCATCCGTAATACGCCGGTGCTATTGCAAATTTTCATCATCTTCTTTGGTCTGCCGTCGCTCGGTATCACCATGAGCGCCTTTACCGCAGGCGTGCTGGCACTGGGGATCAACGTGGGGGCTTATCTCTCCGAAACCTTCCGCGCGGGAATTCAATCGGTAGCCAAAGGCCAACTCGAAGCCGCGTGGGTGCTGGGGATTCCGCGGCGACAGATCTTCCTGAATGTGGTACTGCCACAGGCAGCGCGTGCGGTGTGGCCGGCCATTATCAATAACCTGATTCAGCTGTTGCTTGGCACCTCGTTGCTCTCAGCTATCGCGCTGCCAGAACTGACCGGCACCGCGACGGTGATCAATGCGCGTACGCTGCTCTATATCCAAACGTTCAGCGTGGTCGCGCTGGTGTATTTAGTGCTGAGCAACCTGTTCTCGTGGCTGGGAACGCTTGCAGGACGGCGCATGTTCCACCCGCCGCTGGTGACGCCAGTAAAAAAGTCCGCATGGTGGTGGGCAAGAAAATGGCTGACTAATCCATTGAAGCGGGAGCGCGCGCTATGAACGACTTAATCATCAGTTCGTTACCGATTCTGTTGAAAGGGCTCGGTATCACGCTGCTATTGTCGGTGGCGGCGATTATTGGCAGCACGCTGCTGGGATTGCTGGCCGCGGTGCTGCGCACCAGCCGCCTGCCGGTCGCCAGGCAGATCGCTGTGATCTATACCGAACTGTTTCGCGGCACGCCAGTGCTGATCACACTGATGTTCATTTACTTCGGCGTGGCTTACTTCGGCTACGACATCAATTTGTTTGCCGCCGGCATTCTGGGGCTAAGCATTTATCAGGGCGCATACATCGCCGAGGTGTTCCGCGCCGGTATTGAAGCCGTGCCGAAAGGTCAGTGGGAAGTGTCATGGATTCTTGGCATGTCGAAGCGCCAGACCTTCATGAGTGTAGTCCTGCCGCAAACGCGTGGCATCGTGCTGCCACCGCTAGCAGGGCAATATCTTTCACTGATTAAAGATACCTCGATCGTCAGCATGATCGGCATGTCCGAACTGATGCATCAGGGACAGGCGATTGTCGATCGCATCGGCCAGCCGGTGGTGGTTTACGGTCTGGTTGCCCTGCTCTACTTCGCTATCTGCTTCCCCATTTCCCGTTGGGTACAACATCATCAGACCAGGAGCCAAATTTCATGAGCAAATCCGCCATTACGCTGAGCCGGATCACCAAATCTTTTGGCTCTACCCAGGTTTTGAAAGAGATCAGTCTGGATGTTTCACCGGGTGAAGTGCTGGTGCTGATCGGTGCCTCTGGCTCGGGAAAAAGCACCGTGTTGCGCATTATGAGCGGACTGGAGATCGCCGACGGCGGTGAAGTCTGGGTGAATGAAGTGCCGCTGCATGAACGTAAGCGCGCCAACGAAATCTGCGGTCACGTTGGCATGGTGTTCCAGCAGTTCAACCTGTTTCCTCATAAAACCGCACTTGGCAACGTCACGCTGGCGCTTGTTAAAGCACAAAAACTGTCTGAAGCGGAAGCCACAAAGCGCGGAATGGCGGCGCTGACGCGCGTAGGCCTCGCTGAGCGCGCACATCATTATCCGGCACAGCTTTCCGGCGGCCAGCAGCAGCGCGTTGCGATTGCCCGTGCGCTGGCGGTGGAACCAAAAATCATGTTCTTCGATGAAGCCACATCGGCACTGGATCCAGAGTTGGTGGGTGAAGTCATGGAAGTGATGCGCAGCCTGGCGCGTGAAGGTATGACGATGGTGGTGGTGACGCACGAAATGGGCTTTGCGCGGAAAACCGCCGATCGCGTGGTGTTTATGGACCAAGGCGTTATTGCTGAGCAGGGTTCGCCCGAGCAGATTTTCGTTAATCCACAAAATCCGCGCACCCAGCAGTTTTTATCACGCGTGCTTGAACACTAACAGGAGGAGATATGTCGATTCGCTTTCCGCTGCAGGCGGATGGTTTATTAGATGAAGAGTTGCTCGCGCCGCGTTTTAAATCCGTAGCGGGTGCCGGAGATGCGCCGTTGGCAAGCGGTACCTCGGTGCTCAGTAGCGATCGCGTGTTTTCACCCTTGATGGTCATGAAACAGTCGGCGCTGGAGAATAATCTGCGCCAGCTGGCGGCCTTCTGTAATGAAAAAGGCGTGATGTTAGCGGCGCACGGGAAAACCTCGATGTCGCCCGCCATTCTGCGTCGCGCTATTGCGGAGGGTGGCGCATGGGGTTTAGGTGCTGCCACACCCGCTCAGGTACGCGCGCTGCGGCAGTTCGGCATTCGCAATGTCTTTCTCGCTAACGAGTTGGTCGATCCGGCGGGCATTCGCTGGATTGCACAGTGGCAACAGCAGCATCCCGATCACGGCTTCCTTTGCTATGTAGATTCACTGCAAGGGGTAAAACTGCTGGAACAGCACCTCGGTGACAGCCAGATTTCGGTTCTGCTGGAGATGTCCGTTAGCGGTGGACGTACCGGTTGCCGTTCCCAGCAGGCAGCCGTGGCAATTGCTGAAGCAGTTGCAGCCTGCCCGTCGCTCAAGCTGGTGGGTGTTGCCGGTTATGAAGGTGCACTTGGCGCCGGTCGCGATCAATCAGGTATTCAACGCGTCAAGGATTACTGCCAAATGATGATCGCAACGGCAGCAATACTGGCGGAGAAGCAGCTGTTTGGCAGCGACCACATTATTTTAAGCGCCGGTGGTGGAGTCTGGTTTGATGTGGTGACGGAGTGCTTTACCGCGGCAAAACTGCCCTTGCCGATGACGCCGTTGATCCGCTCTGGCGCTTATATGGCACACGATAGCGGTCTCTACGCTCGTATCGCGCCCTTTGCGCAACCTGGCGCATCACACCATTTTGAGGCCGCGCTCGAGATTTGGGGGCGAGTGTTATCACGTCCAGAGCCGGGATTAGCGTTCGTGGATTTTGGTCGGCGTGACGTGCCATTTGATCAGGATTTGCCCAACCCGCTGTGGATCCGCCGTGCCGATGGCAGCGCACCGCGCTCGGCAACGCATCTGCGCATCAGCGACGTTAACGATCAGCACGCCTATTTGCTGCTGCCTGAAGATGACCCTCTGCAGGTGGGCGATTGGGTGGGCTGCGGTATTTCGCATCCGTGTACCGCTTTTGATAAATGGCGCTATCTGCCGCTGGTCGATGATGATTATTGCGTCACAGATTCACTGGAAACAGCGTTCTGATGGTTTCATGAACCGTTTTAACCAGGTCGCCATGAATGGCGACCCTACAAAATGTGCAGGTTTTGTAAGGTGCGCATTCATGCGCACCAGGACACCATGTGTGGCGCCCCTACGATAACGCCAGCTTTACCGCGTCTTCGGCATGAATCAACGTGGTATCGAACAGCGGTACGCTGGCATCCTCTGCGTTCACCAGCAAAGTGATTTCGGTACAGCCCAGGATAATCGCCTCAGCGCCCTGCTCCACCAGCTCAGCAATAATCTTGCGATAATGCGCACGTGATTCCTCACGAATGATGCCGAGGCAGAGTTCCTGATAAATGATGTCATGCACCACTTTGCGCCCTGCTGTATCGGGCACCAGCACCTCAATCTCCGCCTGATTAAGCCGTCCTTTATAAAATTCTTGCTCCATGGTGAACGCCGTTGCCAGCAACCCCACCTTCTTCACACCCGCCTGACGAATGCGCTGTGCCGTGGCATCAGCAATATGCAGCAGCGGAATGCTGACCGCATCGGTAATCTGCTGCGCCACTTTGTGCATGGTATTGGTACAGAGTACGATGAAATCTGCCCCGCCCTGCTCAAGGCTGCGCGCGGCATCAGCCAGAATCTCACCCGCCTTTTGCCACTCGCCCGCGGCCTGTAGCTGTTCTATCTCATGGAAATCGACGCTATACATCAGGCTGCGTGCAGAGTGTAAACCGCCTAACTGCTGTTTCACCTGCTCATTGATAATGCGGTAATACAGCGCGGTAGATTCCCAGCTCATGCCGCCAATCAAACCAATCATTTTCATTTGCTTAACTCCATTTTAAATGCCCTGCTCAGCACTGTACGGGATTTCCGGCCAACGCGCTGAAGGAAACAACGATAAGCGGATATTGAACAGGTGGAACATCGGCGCAAACAGCCTGTTTTCCTTTATCGCTGCCGCTTCAAGACGTAACAGCAATGTATTGAGTTCTGCCAGCAGCTGCGGCTGCGGTGAGCTTTGTAACGACTTCAACCGACGTTTCAAAAACTGGCTGAGTTCATGGAACATCGCCGCGCTCTCAATATGATGTGCCAGCAAAAGTTCACGATGGCGCGTGTAGTAGTCGTAACAGTTCGCGCCCAGCCAGGCTTCGGCGATCAGATTACCGCCGGAGACTAAATCCGGAGCCGGATCGACACGTTTACGCGGCAGGATGATGTTGACCTTATCCAGCGTGCGCGACACAAACTGCTGACGCGCCGTCAGGGTCACACTGTTAAGACGCACCGTGGCGATAAAGTGCAGCAGCTCGCGGATCCCTTTGCGCACTGCGCGTTTGGCGGTCCACGAAGGACGCTTGTTACGGATCAGCGCCGTGATCACCAACGCAAAGGCAATGCCTACCAGCGTTGACAGCATGGCATTCACTATAAGCTGCAGATCGGGTTTGAAATGGTGGCTCATACCAATCAGTCCGGGAATTTGCGTGGCGACAATCAGGCCAATCAGATTGGTAGCAGGATTGGCGATAACCAAACCTAACGCCAGCAAACCCGGCGCAAGGCAAATCACTAACGCCTCAAAGGTCACGGCCTGCGGAATGAACAGCGTGATATACATCAGGCTGATCGCCATCGATATTAATACACCTTTAAGAAACAGCTTCATGGGCGCGATAGGACTGTCCATGCCAGCAAAAAACGAGCACAGCACAGCTGCCATCATCGGCGCAGTCGCCCCATCGGACCAACCGCTGCCAATCCAGAACAGGCAGGTCGAGAAAGTTGCGATAAACGCGGTGAATGACGACAGCAGCAATAACCCTTTATCAACGTGCTTGTGCGCACGCGCCATTTTTCCCGCTTTAACTGCCGGTGTCCATTCACTCACCCGCTCGCTAACGCTTTGATAGGCATCGACGATGCGCACAAAATTGAGCAGCCGTTCCAGTAAACCAATCAGCAAAATAGTCTCTTCGCTGTTAAGCCTGCCCTCCTGCCATGCATGTTTCAGCTGCTCTTGCGCGGCAGCGAGCTTATCGCGCACCGGCAGTTGCTCCTCATCGTTAAGCCACAGTAAAAATTGCTTGAACACTTCAGCTACATACTCAGGAAAACGAATCTGCTGCTGCGCGAGCAGATTAAGACGCGATTCGATGGCTGTCAGCGTTGGAATGAAATATGACAGATGCTGATACTGCACGCTGACGAGGCGCACAAGCCGCCGCGCCGCATCGCCTTCATAGACGCAGTGGGTAATCAGCGTTTCAACGTTGAGCGGATAGTTAGCCATCTGCACCAAAATATCGTCGCGCTCCACCGACTTCTCGGCGGGCATGGCGGTAACCAGTTCGCTGCAGAGTTTGCGCGCGTTCTGAAACCACAGGTTGACGCTCTGCTCCAACAGATTGCGCATCGAAACGGGCCAGAGCAGCCGATGTACCAGGCTACTGCAAACGATCGCCACGGTAATCTCCTCAATACGCGAAATCACCGTGTAAGTAATGGCCGAAGGGGAAACCACGTCCGGAAAGCCCATGATCGCCGCGCTGTAGCCTGCCAGCATAAATACATAGCTTTTCGGCGTGCGATCGTGCAGAGAAAGGTAGAGGCATACCGCCACCCACAGCGAAATGCACAGGCTGAATAGCAGCGGATCCTGCACCGTGGCGGGATAAACCAGCAGTGTGAACAAGCCACCCAAAAGCGTACCGAAGAAGCGGAAAATGGATTTCGACACCGTCGATCCCGAGTAAAGCTGTGAGGCAACGTACACTGTAGTCAGTGACCAAGCCGGTTTATCGAGATTGAGTTCCAGAGCGATATAAAAAGCCAGAAAGGCAGCAAGACATGTTTTGGCAGAGAACAGCACTGCGCTTTTTGAAAACCACTTCATAGAACAGATAAAACCTTATGCCGGCAGCGGAATTGCTTATCCTGACAGAAGCTTTTCGCAATGGCATTTTGATTTGTTATACAAATTATTACCGTGCTAATTATATGGGCATCTATGGAAATCGTTGTCTCCACGACACGCTGAATGCTGACTACAGTGAATGATCCAGATCACATAAAAATCAGTTATAAGCGATCGAAATTAGTTATTTATTGGTTATATAAGCGCTTTGCTAAGGTGGCAAAAAAACCACGAGAGAAACATCATGAAAGTAAAACTTCCTGTCCTGAGCGCGTTGGCGCTCAGCGTTGGCCTGCTCTCCACACACGCCTTTGCCGCTAATCCAGAGACCGTTACCATCGGCTATCAAAAAGCCAATATCTTTGCGCTGCTGAAATACCGCGGCACGCTAGATGAAACCTTCAAAAAAGAAGGTATCACTATTCGTTGGGTAGAATTCCCGGCGGGCCCGCAAATGCTGGAAGGATTAAACGTTGGCAGCATTGATTTGGCGGCGACGGGCGATGCCCCACCCGCCTTCGCGCAGGCGGCAAAAGCAGACTTGATCTATCTCGGCCATTCGCCAGCAAATCCCAAAACCGAAGCGATTGTAGTGCCAAAAGATTCGCCAATTAAAAGTGTGGCTGATTTGAAAGGTAAACGCGTTGGCCTAAACAAAGGCTCTGATGTGAACTACCTGCTGGTGAAGGCGCTGGAAGACGCCGGGCTTAACTACAAAGATGTTAAGCCGGTGTATCTGCCACCCGCCGATGCCCGCGCCGCTTTCCAGAAAGGTGCGATTGATGCGTGGGTGATTTGGGATCCATACCTTGCTGAAGTGGAAGCGAACGCCGATGCCCGTGAAATCCGCAATGCCGAAGGCTTAGTACCGCATTACACCTTCTATCTCGCCAGCCGTCCGTTTGCCGACGGCCATCCTGATACTGCTAAGCAGGTCGTAGATGAGCTGAGCAAGCTGAGCGACTGGGCGAATAAGAACCAGGATGAAGCCGCCGCGATTCTGTCGAAGTCCACCGGGCTGGATAAAACCACCTGGCAAACCACCTTAAAGCGTCTGCCATATGGCGCATCGCGCATGACACCGCAGGTGTTTGACGAACAGCAGGCGTTAGCGGATACCTTTACGCGAGTTGGCTTGCTGCCAGTGAAAGTGGATGTGCGCAGCGCAACCTGGTCGCTGGATAAGAAGTAAGTCATTACTGACTGATCACCATGAATGGCGTATTGCTCATCATTTAAGCATGCTCTGAGCCGCGTACAGACACCGCAGAGGTAACCTGGTCGCCATGAATGGCGACCCTACGTGACAGTCAGCGATGGTGAGTTAAGAGAAGGCTTCGCTGCTGCAGCGTGGGTGTTGAGGCGACATCCCAGCCCGCTGAACGAGTGAGCGATTCCAGGGCGAGCCGCAGGGATGCGGCGAGAGGCGGCGCTGAGCAGGAGCGAATCGCCGCCGGTCCGTCAGGAATCGTGAGGGAGTGAAGGCACCGCGCAGCGGCGGGATGGGCTGGCGCAGGGCCCGGGAGTGCAGAGGGCGCGGCCAGGCGTCCTCTGCTCGGTCGCCGCACGGCAGAACTGCAACTGCCTCAGCCGATGGCGAACGAAAGTCGCTCAGTGCTTAACTGAGCGGTATTACACCATGAATGGTGACCCCAGGATTATTTAGCAAGGCTTTGGTACGGTGCGCATGACGCGCACCTGCATTTATTAGCCCTCTCCCGCGCCAATCTGCCAGATGCTGGTAGGTGCGGTGCCATTCACTTTCCAGTCACCGATATCACGCGCCTTATAGACCACCGGATTATGTGACGAGACAGTTCGTGCATTGCGCCAGTGGCGATCCAGCGCCTTGCTGACGCGCGTATCGGATGCCCCCAAAGCGTTAAACAACTCGGTCGCTGCGCGCGTGACCAGCTCACTGGCTATCACCTGTGCCTGGCCCGCTTCAGCTTCAGCCAACACATTCGCCGCCACGATTTGCGCCTCATCGTTGCTCACATGCGCAACATATGCTGATTGCAGTGAATGGGTCGCGCGAATTACCGTGGCTTCGACTGCAAATGCCAGGCTGGTGATTTCGCCGATCACCTGCAATAGCTGCGCATCTTGACGTGCCGCCCCCGCGTTGCCATGGCTGTAAACTCGCTTGCGCGCTGCCACCGATTGTGCGCCGTCTCGCGCCACCGCGCGTCCGATTCCTGCAAGCGTCGCTAACAACACATGCTGATAAAAAGCAGTCTGATAGCGGAAACGCGTCGCGAAATCATAGACGTGCTCCTGCTCAACATGGGCATTGGCGAAGCGCGTGGTGCCGCTGCCGGTTAAGCGCTGGCCAAATCCGTCCCAGTCATCTTCACGCGTGACGCCGGGTTGGTGAGTGTTCACCAGAGCGATAACATCGCCCTGGTTGTCGTTGCGGCGTGCATAGACGTCAATCCAGTCGGCGAACAACGTACCGGTGCTGTAAAACTTCTCGCCGTTCAGCGTCCAGCCCGCTTCACCAGGAGTGACCCGGGTAATCACATCACCCAGTTTTACCGCGCCAATTTCCGTCCAACCGCTGCCCACCAGCTCACCATCAATAAAGCGGCGGAACCAGCCATCACGCTCTGGGCTATCCGGCTGGTTGAGTCGATCTTCAACAAACGCAAAATGTGCGCGCAGCGCCTGTGGCAGATTAGAGTCAGCTTCCGCCAGCTCGATTAGCAGCTGGAACAGCTGCGGCAGCGATGCGCCCCACCCGCCCTTCTCTTTCGGAACCCGCACCGTGCCGAACCCCGCCTCTTTCAACCAGGTGATGGGTTGATGGGGCAAAGTGCGCACATGCTCGCGTTCCACCGCACCTTGTGCGATGCGCGCAAACACCGGACGGAAATGCGCAGCCAGCGTGGCGTAATGGGTTTCTGTCACTAATAAGCTCATGGTTCACTCCTGATGTGAAAGATCATCGATGTCATGGCGCGTAGGCTCGTGGCGCACCGCCAGCAGGAAGAAGATCGGAATAATTGCTGCCAGTGAAACCACCCAGAACATATTGGTGCCAAGTGCCGCCTGCAGAAGCGGCAGAATAAATAGCGCCAATGCGCTACCAATGCCTGAGAGCGCACGACTAAAGCCCACGCCGGTGGCGCGAATAGAAGTGGGATAGGAAAGCGCCGGATAAACCATCAGCTGCGCGCCGGGACCAAAACCTTCGGCAAACAGCCACAGGCCAAGCATCAGGATGGCGAAAACAATACCGGCAATCGCTTCAGGATGACCAATCAACGCCAGCGCAATCAGCGCAAAGAACTGCAGTGCAAATCCGGCAATTGCCACGTGGCGCGACGGATATTTCCACGCCAGACGCATACCGAGCAGACCGCCGGTAAAGGCAAACAACGCATTGAGGCCAAGCGATGCCGAAATGGTTTCAAACACCCCCGCTCCCAGGAACTGCGCGAGAATTGACGGCAGGAAGAAGGCAATTGCGGTGTATTCAAATGAGATGCAAATGTTCATCACGCCCGCGACAATGGTGCGTTCACGCCAGGGTTTTTGGAACAGCACGCGGAAGCTGACCTTCGGCACGGCAGCAGCTGGTGGCGTTTCCGGTTCGGCTGCATGGGCATGAATACCATAGGAGTCGCGCAGGATACGCACAGCCGACTTGAGATCGCCCTGATTAGCGGCCCACAACGGCGACTCGTTCATAAACTTGCTGCGCACCGCGATGATCAATAGCGCGGGCACCGCACCGAACAGCAGCGACGCACGCCACAACCAATCAAGATGATCTTTCGGCAGCAGGAAATAGAGCGCAAAGATCAGCAGGAAGCAGAGCGTAGAAGCGGCATACCACATCGGGCACCAGGCAGCGAGTCGCGCTGCTTTGTTGCCTTTACCGGCAAATTTGGAGAATTCCGCCAGATAGGACATAGCCACCGGCAGATCGATACCCACGCCGACGCCCATCAGGAAGCGCGCGCCAATCAACACCCACACGTTTGGCGCTAATCCTGCGGCAATTGCCGAGACGACAAAGAACAGCATATCGGCCATAAACACCGAATAGCGGCCATATTTGTCCGTTAGCCAGCCGCCGACCAGGTTGCCGACAATGGTGCCAACCATAATTGATGATGTAACCAAACCGGTCAGCAGCGGTGAGAGTTGAAACTCGCGCACCACATCGTCAATACCGTAAGACAGCGTGGTGAGATCGTAGGCGTCAAGAAATACGCCGCCGAGCGCGAGGAATACAATCATTCGCGCATAATTGTTGGTTTTACTGCGGGTGTTGATCAGTCTTGCCACATCACTGACCGAACGGACCGGTTCTGAAACCGGGATGGTGTTTTCTAAAGGAAGAGAACTCATAGCGCCTCACGTTGTTGTTTTGTAGTGCAGGTGAGGGAGTTATAAACGCTTATTAAGCCGCGCCAAAACAACATTTATTGATATTAATTTACATAAATATCAATAGGTTAAATAAAAAACCAAACAGAAAAACCCGGACGCGCACGGCGAGTCCGGGGGATGGGTTAACCTGCAGATTAGTCAGCAGAAACCGGCACCAACACCCCTTTCACCAGCGGATCGTCGGTAGTCTTCAGCCATTGCTGTACGCGCGGATCGGAGAACGCTTTTTTCAGCTTCTCGATGTTTTCCTGGTCCAGATACGGCGTGCCGATTACCAGCTGCGAGGCAAAAGTGCGAGGCGCAGGTGGGAAGAGAATGCCTTTCTCGCGCGGCACCTTACCGGCATCAAACTGCGACACGTAGCCAATCGCCGCATCAACCGAATTCAGCGCACGCGGCATAGTCAACAGATCAAGCTCTTTAAAAACAAATCCATGTGGGTTGCCGACAATATTCTTTAGCTTCGCGGTGCGCGGCTCGACATTTGGATCCAGCGTGATTAAACCCTGACGCGCCAGTAACCAGAGTGCCTGCCCCTGATTGGCGCCGTCATCCGGTACGACAATCGTTGCGCCCTGTGGTAAATCCGCCACTGATTTATAACGATCGGAGTAAATACCAAACGCCCACTGGAACAGCGGCAGTGCCGACGTGAGCGCGAAGCCGTTGGCATCTACTACTTGCTTCAACCACCACTGATGCTGATACACCGTGGCGGCATATTGCCCTTCCGCTACCGCGCGGTCCGCCTGTACCGGGTCCTGCACGCCCACGGCTTCGAGTTTCAAACCATAATCCGGCGCGATGTGCTCACCGACGTATTCAATCAGCTTCTGCTCGCCCGCCATCGCTGGCTCAAAATGTATTTTTAACGTGGTGCCAAATACCACGGCCTGCGGCTGCTGGCTGCGCCAGAACCAGCCGCCTGCGGCGAGCACAACGACCACTATAATCAGTAGCAACCATGGCCAGCGCCGCGTCTTCCGCAGCTCAAAATCTTGTGTTGTCATAGCGATGTCCCCTGAGGATGACGTAATGCGTTGACCAAACGGTCGCCGAGAAATTGAATCGTTTGAATAAGCGCGATCAGCACCACGATGGTGGCGATCATGATGTGGTTGTCGAAGCGCTGGTAGCCGTACACTACCGCCAGATAACCAATGCCGCCCGCGCCGATGGTGCCGGCAATGGCGGAGTACTCAATCATGGAGATCAGGTTCAACGTGACGGCGGCGACAATCGCCGGCAGCGCTTCACTGAGCTGAGCCGAACGGATGATTTGCCAGCGCGAACCACCGCATACCAGGCCAACGGCCGTCACTTCGCCGGGCAGTTCGCGCAGTGCGTTATCCACCAGCCGACCAAAGAATGGAATACCTGCGGCAATCATCGGCACCACCGCCGCCGGAATACCGATGGTGGTGCCCGTCAGCCAGAAGGTAAACGGAATGATAGCCGCCATTAGCACCAGAAACGGCAGCGAACGGCCCATGTTGACGATCCAACTCAGCACCCGATGAATGCCACGATGCGGGAACAGACCGCGTGCCGAGGTGTTAAACAGTACTACGCCCACCACGCCGCCGAACGTGACCACAAAGAGCATCACGATAACCACCATCAATGCCGTTTCGCCAAGCGCGGGCAGCATTAATGCCGGAATCTCTGGCCACGGTGTATCCTGGCTCATTACCGATACGCTCATACTGCCTCCCTCAATGGCAATACGCTGCCGGAAACGCTGGCTATCAGGCCCAGCTGCTCAAACTGGGCCAGTAAACGTGCCAGCGGGAGACGCTCATGCTGGAAGTGAATGCCCACCTGCAGGCGTCCAGCTTGCAAACCGTTAACCTGCTCAACGTGCGCGCCGAGTAAATCAATGCGCAAACCGAACTGCTGACTAAGACGTGAGATCCAGTCGCTGGTGACCGGCACATCGGTGCGATAACTGAGCTGCAACACCAGTTCGGCATCACTCGCTTGTGCTGCCAGCGGGAGCAACCGCTGGCCCAGCGCAGAGTCAGGCTGCGCCAGCAACGCTTTCACCACGCCATACTGCACAATCTGGCCGTCGCGGATTTCTGCCACCGCATCGGCAGCCTGACGTACCGCGTCCATTTCATGGGTGATTAGCACAATCGCCAACTTGTAGTCATCACGCAGCTTTTTCAGCAGATCGAGGATGGTTACCGTGGCTTCAGGATCGAGTCCGGAAGTTGCTTCATCCGCCAGCAGAACCGTCGGACGCAGCGCCAGCGCACGCGCGATGCCGATACGCTGACGCTGGCCGCCGGAAAGCTGGCTGGGATAGGCTTTGGCTTTGTGACTGAGGCCAACGCTCTCCAACAGTTCACCGACGCGTGCGGTAATATCGCGATCCACCACGCCGAGATAGCGCAGAGGTAAAGCGATGTTTTCCCACGCCGTTTTGCGTTGTAGCAGCGCGGAAGACTGGAACACCGTGCCGATTGAGCGACGCGCCTGGCGCAGCGCTTCGCCATCCAGCCGGGAGAGATCGCTGCCGTTGACGCGAATACTGCCCGAGCTCGGTTGCTCCAGCAGGCTGATGCACTTCGCGAGCGTGGATTTTCCCGCACCGCTTGGCCCCACCACCGCAGTGATATTGGCCTGCGGTACTTGCAAATTGATGGATTGCAACACCTCGGTTAGGCGCCCATCGGGTGCGCGATAGTGCTTACTCAGCTGATCTATCTCGATCATGAGACCTCCTGCGGCGCGGAGGTTTTCACGCGGTAACCCGCGCCCGGATGCGGCGCTTGTAGCTGTGGACCGGCGGCGAATAGCTTTTCGCGCAGCGTGCCCTGCGCGTACTCTTTTTTATAGACGCCGCGCTTTTGCAGTTCCGGAATCAGTAGCTCTACGACATCTTCAAAGGTTTCGTGCGTCAACGCGTAGGCAAAGTTGAAGCCATCAACGTCGGTATCCTCTACCCAGCCCTGCAACTCATCGGCGACGGTTTCCGCGCTACCCACAATCAATGGACCAAAGCCGCCAATACCAACCCAATCCGCCAGCGCTTTAACCGTCCACTGGCGATCGGGATCGGCGGTGGAGAAGGTTTCAACCGCCGACTGAATCGCATTGGTGTGGATATATTTCAATACCTGGTCCGGCTGATACTGGCCGAAGTCGATGCCGGTCCAACCTGATACCAGCGCCAGCGCGCCTTCATAGCTGACCCAGTTGGTGTACTCTTTCCATTTCGCTTGCGCCGCCAAATCGGTTTCGCCAACAATCACGGTTTGCAGATTGAAGATTTTAATACTGTACGGATCGCGTCCCGCCCCTACGGCACGGCGACGGATATCCGCGACGGTTTTCTTCAGCAGCACTTTTGAAGGCGCCGCCACGAACACGCATTCGGCATGCTCAGCAGCAAACTGTTTGCCACGGCTTGAAGCACCGGCCTGATACAAAACGGGTGTGCGCTGCGGGGACGGCTCGCACAGGTGAATACCGGGTACGTTGAAGAAGGTACCCTGATGATTGATAGGATGGATTTTGCTCGGGTCGCTGAAAATACGGCGCTCTCGATCGCGCAGTACGGCATCCTGTTCCCAGCTGCCTTCCAGCAGCTTGTACACCACCTGCAGATATTCATCGGCGTAATCGTAACGACTATCGTGATCGGTTTGCGCCTTGTGGCCGATATTGCGTGCGCCGCTCTCCAGATAAGAAGTCACGATATTCCAGCCAACGCGCCCTTTGGTCAGGTGATCGAGCGTGGACAGGCGGCGTGCAAACGGATAAGGATGTTCAAACGATAACGACGCGGTAAGGCCAAATCCGAGGTGTTCCGTAACCAGCGCCATCGGCGTGATCAACGCCAGCGGATCGTTAACCGGTACCTGCGTAGCCTGGCGAATAGCTGCATCGCCGTTGCCGTTTAATACGTCATAGATGCCAAGCACATCGGCAATGAACAGACCATCGAATTTACCGCGCTCTAACAGGCGCGCTAAATCCACCCAATATTCCAAATCTTTATACTGCCAGGAGCGGTCACGCGGATGCGCCCACAGGCCCGGCGACTGGTGTCCGACACAGTTCATATCAAATGCATTCAAGCGTATTTCACGTTGCGATGGCATAGCAATCTCCATAGCGAGGCCGTGATCGTGTTACGACCCGGCGTTCGTCAGTTAATTTTTAGGATGTTGAGAGATTAAAGCGCTGAAGGGGGACATCGCTCGGCGTGAGCGATTTGCAATTCTTCTAAAATCTGGGTCGCCACGTCGGCAGCGTGATCGGCTACCTGCGGTAAGCCCATCAGTTCACCAAAGCGCGCTCGTGCAGCCGGGCCAACCACAAACAGGCGCGCGTTTGGCTGGCCTTCGCGGTTGAGCGTATGCGAATGGCTATCTACATCAATGCCAAAACCCAATTGGTCAGCGCGAATCACACCTTGCTGGCTCAACGATTGCAGCAGCGGCTGGCTGGCGGTTAAGGCGGCATGTCCGGGCCCGGTGGTGACAATTAAATGGTCGACATGATGTGTCTCCACGGAGCCATTGCGTAAGCGCAACGCGATCGCTAACCGATCGCCCTTTGCGGCGATATTGTCAAGACGCGCAGCCAGCACCTTCAGGCTGCCCAGCTGCTGACGTTGACGGATGACGGTGGAAACCTGCGGCGCAATGCGGTAGCGATGAACATCCCACCACGAGCGTAAATGACGAGCAAACCGCTGCTGTTCGCGCAGCGGTAACGATTGCCAGATCTCCTGCCCCTGCACGCGCACCTGATCCAGCACGCGCTGCCACGGTAACTGCTGTTCGGCGGCACGCACCACTTCCGCTCGAATGTGATGAAGCCACGCGCGGGCAGTAGGGACGATCTGCGGAGCCAGCGTCCACTCCGGCCAGTCACCGCTCAGATTGTCACGAGAAAGCTGCCCACGGCGCGAGAAGGCGATGAGCGAGCCTTGATGCTGGCGGGTGCCTAACGACGCCACGACATCTGCCATACTGAGCCCGCTTCCGATGATCGCTACTGATGCGTCAGGTTTGATGGCATCGAGAACGCCATGCTGCCACGGATTGGCAATCAACCCGGGATGTGACGTGAAAGGCCGTAACGCACGCGGCAACGACGGTGGCGGATGACTTACCGCCAGCGCCAGCACGTCTCCCTGTAACGCCTCACCATTACTGAGTAACAGCTGCTCTCCTTCCCAGGCGACCGCACTGGCCTGAATGTGGCGCAGTGTAATCTGTGGATGCGCTTTTGCCGCCGCAGCAAACTGTTCCGCCAGATAACGTCCAAACATACCGCGCTGCGGATAAACAGCGCCGTCAGCGCAATGGGCTGCTGAATCCAGTGAACATTCTGGCTGATTGCGAAACCAGCGATCAAATGCGCCCTGCTCTTCCCCACTGAGTTGCATGCGCGCAGCGGGAACATTAATGCGATGCGCAGGTTCCGGTGTGGAATAGGCAACACCGCCGCCAAGAGTGGCACGCGGTTCGACCACTGTAATCTGTAACGCAGTTGACGACTGACGCGCGAGATGAATCGCCAGCGCCGTACCGCTGAAGCCGCCACCGACGATGATCACCCGTGCAGTTGCCATTGCCTTCTCCTGCATTAGCTGGCGCTCGCCTGTTTTGAAGGACGCTTATCGCCGCCAATCGTTTCGCCAAACGGGCCGGTATTAATGGTGCGCGCGCGCTGCTGCTGTCCGTTCGCAAGAGGGAGCAGCGGTAACAACAGTTCAGCCACGCGATGGGCTTCTTCCAGATGCGGATAACCTGACAGGATAAAGTTGGTTACGCCTAACGCCTGATATTCGCGTATCCGTTCAGCTACCTGTTCAGGGCTGCCGACTAACGCGGTTCCTGCTCCACCACGCACCAGCCCCACACCCGCCCACAAATTCGGCGAGATGTAGAGATTATCGCGCGAGCCGTTGTGCAAGGCGCTCATACGCGCCTGACCGGCGGAATCCATACGCGCAAAGATCTTCTGCGCCTGGGCGATAGTCTCTTCATCAAGATGGGCGATCAACTTCTCTGCCGCCGCTTTGGCTTCGTCTTCGGTCTCGCGCACAATAACGTGCAAGCGGATACCGTATTCAAGCTTACGCCCGCGCTGCTCCGCACGTGCACGCACCACTTCCAGCTTCTCAGCTACCTGGGCAGGCGGTTCGCCCCAGGTGAGATAGGTGTCAATCTGCTCCGCCGCAACATCGATAGCGGCATCGGATGAACCACCAAAATAGAGCGGCGGACCGTTTTCCTGTACCGGCGGGAACAGAACTTCTGCCCCTTCAACGTGAATGTGCTTTCCTTCGTAATCCACTTTCTCGCCACGCATCAGCCGACTATAGACATCCAGAAACTCTTTGGTGACCTCATAGCGTTCACTGTGGTTAAGGAAAATGCCATCTCCTTTGTTCTCAATCGGATCACCACCTGTCACCACATTAATCAGTAAACGGCCTTCAGACAGACGATCCAGTGTGGTTGCCATACGTGCGGCGAGCGTAGGCGGCTGCAAACCGGGACGTACCGCAACCAGATAACGCAGACGACGCGTAATTGGCGCCAATGCCGACGCAACCAGCCAGGAGTCCTCGCAGCTTTTGCCCGTTGGAATTAACACGCCATAAAAGCCGAGGTTGTCTGCGGCGAGTGCAACTTGCTGCAGATAGGCTAAATCGACTGGGCGACCGCCTTCAGCGGTGCCCAGGTACCGTCCATCGCCGTGTGTCGGTAAAAACCAGAAGACATTAATTTTATCGTTCTCGGAATCGGCCATTATGCTTTTCCTATATAACTTTATTAAAAAATGATCAATTTGAACTGCTTATTTAGTTATATAGCTATTAGCAGAATCCGTGCCAGGTTGGAAAATAATGATAACCGCTTAAATTCAACCAGTTACCTTTTATAAGTGCTGACTGCTCAGTTGCAATTGCAACTCAATCACAACAGCTATTGCTGCATATGCAACAGCTTATGCTTTTTACATGGTGTTAATAGTCTCTGTGAGCATTTAGCTTAGCGCTATGCTGTTTAAGGAGTGACTCCATGTTAACCACCTATGCCAACCATACCGATTCTCCACGCCTGGTCGACCCGGCTTCACTGGCGTTCCAATCTCTGCTGGATAAATTCGCTCCAACCGATGCAACCGTGCTGATAGTCGGTGAAACCGGTACGGGTAAAGAAGTGGTCGCGCGCTATTTGCATCATCATAGCCAACGGCGCCACGGCCCTTTCCTGGCGGTTAACTGTGGCGCATTAACCGAGAGCCTGGCTGAGGCGGAACTGTTCGGCCATGAGAAAGGGGCATTTACCGGTGCTACTCAGGCGCATCCCGGCTGGTTCGAATCGGCACAAGGCGGAACATTACTGCTCGATGAGATCGGTGAACTGAGTCCGTCATTGCAGGTTAAACTGCTGCGCGTTTTGCAGGAGCGTGAGATCACACGTGTAGGTTCACGCAAATCAGTAAAGGTAGATGTGCGCGTGATTGCGGCTACCCACGTTGATTTGGCGCAGGCGATCCGTGAACGGCGCTTCCGCGAAGATCTGTTTTATCGTCTCAATATTGCGGTGGTTCCTTTACCTCCGCTGCGCCAGCGTCGCGAAGACATTCCACTGCTGGCTCAACATTTCCTCGCACTCTATGCCCGCCGACTCGGACGTCCTGCAAGACACCTCTCGCCAGATGCTTTGGAAGCGCTGCTGGAATACAGCTGGCCCGGCAATATTCGTGAGCTGGAAAATACCTTACATAATGCCGTGCTGCTTAGCCGCGAAGAGACATTAACACCCGCTCAACTACGTATTGCTGGTTACAGTGAACGAGGCTTGCATGAGTTGTCAGATTCCACTCTCGACAGTTTTCTGCAGCAACAGCTGATCAGCCAGCCGCAGCAACTCTTCGATCGCGTCATCAATAGCCTGATTAGTAACGCGCTTGAAATGACCGACCAGAATCAAACTCAGGCAGCGGCGCTATTGGGTATTAGTCGGCACACCCTACGTACGCATTTGGCAAATCAGGGAATGATTAAAGGACGGCGCAAAGCGGCATTGTCACCACCGAATGCCTTTATTCAGGGTAAAGAAGAGCGTGAATTACGTATTGGTTATCAAAAATTTGGCAATCTGGGTGTATTGAAAGCACGTCAAAGCCTGGAACACGTCTTCGCTGAGCAGGGGATCAGTGTGCTCTGGAGTGAATTTCCTGCTGGCCCACAATTGCTCTACGCACTGCAAAACAATGAGATCGACTTTGGAACCACCGGTGAGGTGCCTCCTATCTTTGCACAAGCTAACGGCAGCAGTGTGACCTATATCGCCTGGGAACCGCCCGCACCGAGCAGCGTGGGTATTGTTGTGCCGCGCGGAAGTGATATTCGCAAAATCGAGGATCTGCGCGGCAAACGCATATCGGTCAATAAAGGTTCTAACGTTCACTGGTTACTGCTGCAGTTGCTGGAAGAAGCGGGAATCGGCCTGGAGGAACTGAAAGTGGTCTACACTCCGCCAAAATATCCTTTGACGGCTAGCGATTATCTTTCGGTTGATGCATGGATGATGTGGGACCCGCTACTCAGCGCGGCAGAAAGTAATCCTGAGCTGCGCATTTTAGTTAATGGTGAAGGGCAGGTAAATAATCACCAGTTCTATCTTGCTCGTCGTGATTATGTTGAAAAGCACGATGATATTCTCAGACAGCTGGTGGAAAGCTTACAGCAAACTGGCTCATTCATTGATAGCCATCGTCACGAAGCATCTGCAATGTTAGCGCAAGAGCTAGGGCTGGAAATGGCAGCAGTGGAACGTGCACTGACGCGCCGCAGTCATAAAACCCGTGCAATGGCTTTTGAAGTCATAAAGGAACAGCAGATAATTGCCGACCGTTTTTATGCGTTGGGACTGATTAATAAACCGGTGCGCGTGCGTGATGCTATTTGGCAGTTTTCATCAGCGTTGGCACTCATTGAGTAGGCCAGGACAGTAAAGTTATCCACGCTTTCTGTGGATAAATCATTGTATATCATCTGGCTCATAAAATTTTATTGCAACATCTTGAAACGGTGCCAAAGCGTATACAGGGCGATTTCAGGCTGAAATTAATTACAAAAAACCCTTATAATCATTAAGTTATACATGAAATTAGTATGGCGAGCCTTTGAAATTTCATGCATGGTAATTGGAGGAACTTTGCATAGTGCTATTGAAGCTGATTAAGCATTCAGCTGGTTAAATAGGCCGCAGCAGGTTAAAGAATTCTGGTGAATTCAACCATGCTGACAAAGTAGATAGGCTTGAAATGTTGGCGATTTCAGGCTGAAATTTCTTCGCTGATAATCGATAATTCATACAGTTAGCGATGAAATAGTGCTGGCGAGAGTGGAAGAAGGTATAAAAATACCGCCCGAAGGCGGCATTGTCATCACTGGTTAAGGTATTTGTTGAGCGTCTCGTTAATCACTCTATCCAGCTCTTCCTGCAACTCTTTGGACTGGCGGTTAAACTCATAGCTAAACATGCGGCCGCGCGTTTTCTTGCGCGCAAAGCGATCTTTATCGGCAAAGCTCCAAAGCGGGGTGGCAACAACTTTATCTTTCGCTGGCGACTGCATTAGCGTTTGGCTGCCATTACGCACCAGGCGCAGAATTCCATTCTTGACTTCATCTTCCGCTAACCCATCACGTGCACATACAGTATCGACGTCCATCCCGATGGTATCGATCAACGCATCTACCGTTTGACCCGTTTCCTGCAATTTCTCGTAAGCCTGCAATAATGCTTTGTAATCAGGATAGGTGAGTTCCGAGTGATTGGGGAACAACGTCACCAGCTCCAGCGGCACGCTAGCGGCCTGCAGGGCTCGGGTAACCTTAGCCTGCGATAAGCCTTCACTCTGCGCGATTTCCTTTTGTGACAAGCCACTGTCCTTAAGGGAAAGTAAACGCATACCCACTTCACGCAGGTTATGTTCACGCGCAGTTTGAATATCCTGAGCCAACCGGCGCGCTTCATCAGCAGTAATAGCAACCTCTGTAACCAGTACATCCAGCCCAGTTTTGCAATGCAACGCGGCTGCACGACGACGGGAGCCGTCCAGAATTTCAATGCGATCGTCGCGCTTCACACCTATTGCCGGGAAGAATTGCTGCAATTTGATGGTGCGGATAATGTCGCGCAGTGATTCAGGGGTTAGGCCAGACTGATCGCGGCCATTGGTTTCCATTTTAACGAAGGTTTTTTCTTCAATCTCTTTCGCGGTGATGTGCTCAAGCGTGAACAGCGCACGTTTACCCGTTGAAAGAATGAAAGTCTGAGAATGGCCATCGGCGCTTTCCTCAGTCTGCAAAGGAGTTTGGCTGAAGGTGCGGCCAATCGTAATTCTTTTTGCGCTCATAATAACCTCAGTTCAGGCGAATGAATTCAATACGGTCAAATACGGCTTTAGCGAAATCTTCCGCTGCTGAACGCGCATTCTTTAAAGCTTCGGTGCTGCCTACATAGGTTGATGGATTGGCAGAGATAACGGTGTCAAACGACTCACCACAGCGCTCAAATCCATCCAGACGCGGCAGTGCTGCATCGAGCATATCGCCGCCAAAAATTTCTTTCGCCAGGCTGTGACACAGCTTGTGGTCGGCTTTATTAGACAGTTTAGACATGAAGCCAATATTGCCTTGCAAGCGGCATGCCGCGCCCGATTCTTCAATGATGCCTATCAGCTCAGGTAAGCGCGTCAGATACTTCAGCGTAGAGTGGAAATCCACTTGTGCGGGTGGAACCGGCGTCATCAACAAATCTGAAGCGGCAATGGCATTTTTGAGGAAGGCATCCAGATGCGGTCCGCTATCGATAAAGATAAAGTCGTAATCCTGCTTCAGCTTGGCGACTACATTGTCATAGAGCACAGCATGGACGTTATGATCCGGCAAATGCGCGGCGCACAGCTCTTCCCACCGTGAGGCGATGAAGGCGTCATCAATAGAAGCGGGCAGCACATCCACGCCTGGAATAATTGATGAAACGATGAACTCGTTAAGTAACTCTTCACGGCTCACGTTTTGCAGCATAGCCTGGGCGGCAGTTGCCTCAACTAATCCTACTGAACGCTCGTGGTTCAGGAACATCGTTGCGGAAGATTGTGGATCAAGATCGATAACTAAAATGCGCAAATCTTCGAATAACAAATGTGGATGCGCGCGGAGTGCGTGAGCAAGAGAGACCGTAGAAACGGTTTTCGATACTCCACCTTTCAGATTACCAACAAAAATGCTGAACGCTTCAGGGTGGCGGTCACGATATTTGGGTACGCCGCGATGATGATAGATATCGATAATATTTTGAATCGACATGGCATACTTGGTTGAGCTACCTGCAGCACGCTTATCGAACGGATAACCGTTCTCTTCCATCTCATTAACGGCGTAATCAACGCTCGCACGCGTTAGCTTTGGCAGTTTGGCTAACGCCGCTTTCGCGTAAACCTGATAAAAAGTGTTTTCCTGCAACTCTTCTTTCTGCGCTTGAATTTGCTCGGTCAAACTCATCAGCATTCTTTCTGAACGTTGTGCAACTTTCAGAACTTGCTTCTCATCGTTAGCCATACTTGCTCCACACATGTAGGATTTATGACTTTATACATAAATCCTGCACACGAGGCAAATATATCTCTTCTGCACAGGAACAGTCAGTTCTGAGGAAATACCTTGGCTGAGAACGATTTAAGCCAAACATTCACTGTAATCAGTGCACACCTTTTAGTCTTCAGCCTTTTATTGTTCAAAATTAAACCGTGCATTACTTGCTCATTGAATCAAAGGTTCACTGTAATCAGTAGTCGCTTCTATTTGTTACTGCTTGCCGTAAGCATGAAATAGGGCAGTTGCGGCTGAAATCTGAAAACATTCACTGTAATCAGCAAAGCTTGTCCAGGCTCCCTTAACGTTCACTGTATTCAGTACACGATTCACTATAATCAGCAATCATCTGATGAACATTCACTGTAATCAGTGGCCATACTTCGAGGAAGAAGCATGAAGCCTGAGTAGCATCTGTTAGATGCCTGGAGATCGTGTTCACTGTAATCAGTAACTCTTAATAGCCATCTCTTCGCGTTTTCTACGTTCACTGTAATCAGTAGCATTGGCAATAGGGAGGTATCAGGGATTCACTATAGTCAGTAAAACCACACTCAAGGGCAGGCTAAACATTCACTGTAATCAGCAAAGCAAAGTTGGCTTGTACAAGCCCATTCACTGTAATCAGTAAAAGTGATGACATAGAGAACAACGTTCACTGCAATCAGCAATAAGTGGTTTTACAATTTCGGCAAAGATTCACTGTATTCAGTAGATCAGGTTTAAAGCCTTAACCGTTGGATGAACTCATCGCAAGGGAGAAGGCGATAAAGGAAAGCGCACATTCACTGTAATCAGCACGCACTTCTTAGTGGTTCCATCCACCGCTCCAAAGCATTGCTGCAAGTGTTCACTGTAATCAGTACATTCAGCTCGTTCGGCATGTAGCCGAACGTTCACTGTATTCAGTAAAATTGGGCGAGTCTGTGAAACGGCAGGGCGTGCGCAAAAGGGGGAGGGCAGGCGCTATGACTATAACATTCACTGTAATCAGTGACAGCGTGACGCACAGATTCAGGACGCCAGCATTCTTCCAAAACGAACAGTAATCTCTTTTCGCTGTAGCGTTGAGATATCGCTAACATTCACTGTAATCAGTGTTGTGACCAACCCTGTCACTTTTACTGTTTGTATTAACAGTGAACGTACTGACTACAGTAAACCCGAATAAGAAGATTAATTTTTAGTGTTATAAATCATTAAGTTAACCATTATAATTTACTGTAATCAGTAAATAATGTCATTGGTATCATTCACTGTAATCGGTAAATTTAGCGGGTGATCTGAACGTTCACTATGATCGGTAAACGTGAAGTGAAGGGTGCTATGCGATAATATATCAGCGCCCTTGTAAGTACTCACTATCATTATAACCCAGTAATAATGGGCACATGACCACGTCCACAACAGATAATGGAATTGAGATAGAGCTGAATTACTGATTATAGTGAACACAACTGATTACAGTGAACAGCTAAATAACTGCTGATTACAGTGAACGTTATGAAAAGAGCAGATGTCACTTTTGCACAAAAAGTGACACTGCCGGAGGAGGGGTTACTGATTACAGTGAATGGGGGAGATCACTCTTCGAACTCGATATCTTCCAGCGAATCGATGCTTTCAAGATTACTGATCCCATCCAGCTTTGGCGTTCTGCTATGGATGATAAAGAACACCGAGCGACCACGTTTCACTTCCGAATAATCAAGATAGCCAATCTCTTTCAATTGCTCCATCGCACGGCGTACTACGTGATTCTGCGTTGTGGTCTTAGATCCCAAATTGAGACGCATACGTAGACGCGCAAGGGAAATTGGCGCCGGATTGGTCGGTAAACTTTCTAGATAGGTATACAACGCTTGCGCTGACTCTTTGCGCTTCAAACGCGAAATGGCGCGCAGCTGCAACAGTACTTTGTGGTCGAAATTATAGAGTTCAAATAGCTTTGGATCAGCCTGGATTCGTACCAGATCCTTTTCACGATCGTAATACGCCGATTGCACGAGGTGAGTGTGGTAGGCTTTACCGTTACCTTCAAAGGACAAGGTATTGGTCGCAATACGTCGTAAAGACGCGTCCAGACGCTTACGTAATGCGGCTGACGAGTTTGCTGATGGGATCCCACACATCTTAACAAAATCAATAAATGGCAGCGTCACGGTATCACCCTTAGAGGGATAACGAGAGAAAGACTGAATGATGCCGGCCCAGGTTTTGAAATCATTATCCATATCCAGCCGTGCGCCAGTGATGGTAATCTTTTCATAACCTTCTGATTTTACTAATGAAAGGTTCTTAAGCTCTTTCGTCGCATCGGTCGATGCCATCGCACCTGACTTACCGCGCGCGGTCGATTTCAACGTAGGAACAAACAGACCCAGGCGCATCAAAGCGACCGGTTGTACGGTGTTATTTTTATTTGGGTGGAGTTGAATAACTTCACCACTATTTTTTGTCACCGACAGAAAAGGCTCGAGTAACGCCTTGTTTTCACTCTCTTTATCTGCCATAGCCTGAGATCTTCATTCTGTGGATGAAAAGGGTCGTTTTCTGATTACAGTGAACATTAACACTGTTTATAGTGAACATTCTACTCTCTATAGTGAATAAACTACTGACTACAGTGGATGCTTTACTCATTATAGTGAACGCGATCACCTTCTGAGGCCTTGTCTGGTGCGGGCTGCGACGATCGGGGATCTCTTAGGATCTCTTTTAGATCTCTATATGATCTTTCTTTAAGATCTATTCACTGTATAACTGAATAAGTTCAAGTCTGCAGCGGCTTTGGCGCGGCAATAACGGTAAAACAGCGTCATCGCCATAACATCTCATCCGATCCCTTAAAAGCATCAGTTGTATGCGATAAAGATCCTGAGGCTTCTCGTTAAATGAACAACTTCCTCATTATTATTCATTTTTAAGAAACCTGTGCCCGGCGTAAGGTGGACGGCATTGAACATCACTTCACTATGACGAGGACATCTTTCATGACTGACAACGTTATCTCACGCAATCCTACGAACGGCGAAATCCTCGCAACCTATACACTGCAAAGCCCTGCTGAACTTGAGGCTTCACTGCAACAAAGCGCAGATGCATTTGCTGAATGGCGTTATACCGCCATGCCCCAGCGTGTGAAAGTGTTGCGTCAGCTCGCTGAACAGATCCGCCAGCGCCAGGATGAGCTGGCGAAAATGGCAACGTTAGAGATGGGTAAACCCATTGCTCAGGCGCGGGCAGAAGTACTGAAATGTGCCAACCTTTGTGACTGGTACGCCGAACACGGCCCAGCGATCCTTGCAGATAAACCCACACTGGTAGAAAACCAGCAGGCATGGCAATCGTTTCGGCCTCTCGGCGCGATCCTCGCGGTTATGCCATGGAATTTCCCATACTGGCAGGTTCTGCGCGGTGCAGTCAGCATGCTGCTGGCAGGTAACACCTATGTATTGAAACATGCTCCAAGCGTGATGGGCTCAGCCAGCTTGATGTCATCATTGTTTGATGCCACCGATCTGCCTAAAGGCGGTTTTACCGTGATTAACGTCGATAACGAAGGCGTATCCGCGGCCATTAAAGATCCACGTATCGCTGCCGTCGCGGTTACAGGCAGCGTGCGTGCTGGCGGAGCTATTGCGGCACAAGCCGGTGCGGTACTGAAGAAAACCGTGTTAGAACTCGGTGGGGCAGATCCATTTATCGTGCTTGCGGATGCCGACCTGGACGCAGCAGTGGCCTCAGCGGTCACAGGACGCTACCAGAACACCGGACAGGTGTGCATGGCGGCCAAGCGCTTCATTATTGAAGAGAGCGTTGCAGAAGCGTTTGAGGCGCGTTTTAGCGCTGCGGTGCAGGCACTCAAGATCGGCGATCCTTTAGACGAAGAAACCTACATCGGCCCGATGGCGCGTTACGATCTGCGTGATGAATTGGATCATCAGGTTCAGCAAACCCTTCAGGAAGGAGCTCGTTTGGTCTTAGGCGGCCATAAAATTGAAGGCGCAGGTAACTATTATGCGCCGACGATCCTCGCGGATGTCACTCCTGCAATGACCGCGTTTCAGCAAGAAATTTTTGGACCGGTTGCAGCCATAACGGTGGCTCGCGATGCACAACACGCTCTGGAGCTCGCCAATAACAGCGAATTTGGTCTGAGCGCTACCGTGTGGAGTAGCAATGAAACCGTTGCTAATGAGCTGGCAGAAAAGCTGGAAACCGGGGCCGTATTCATCAACGGTAACGGCGCATCCGATCCACGAGTGGCTATTGGTGGAGTGAAGAAAAGTGGTTACGGCCGTGAACTCTCCAGTTTTGGCGTACACGAGTTCTGTAACATTCAGACAGTGTGGAAAAATCGCCGCTAAGCCTTCAAGGGCGCGGCTATCGCGCCCTGACTTTCTCATTTACCACCTTCTCCTCAACGCTTATTTCCTGCTCAACGCGGTTGCCCACTGGTTAAAAATCTTGTGGGCGAGTTCAAAAAATCCACCAATGGTATTATAAAGGTATTATTTGTGGTGCTAGATTGGCCTCACCTACACCGGGGAGTCCTATTTATGAAAACAACAATCCCAAAACTGTCGTTCATGATGTTCTTAGAGTGGTTTATCTGGGGCGCATGGTTTGTACCGCTCTGGGCATTTCTCAGTAAAAACGGCTTTTTGCCGATTGAGATTGCCTGGTGCTACGCCTGTACCTCAATAGCGGCCATATTGTCTCCGATCCTGGTGGGATCGCTGGCCGATCGTTTTTTCCAGGCACAAAAAGTGTTGTCGCTTCTCACCATCGTTGGCGCAATTCTGATGTTCTTTGCTGCCCAGCAAACGCATTTTAGCGGCTTCTTCCCGCTGCTATTGCTCTATTCACTGACTTATATGCCAACCATTGCGTTGACCAACAGCATCGCATTTTCACACGTAGCGGATGTGGAACGAGATTATCCACGCATTCGCGTAATGGGAACCCTTGGCTGGATCGCATCGGGTATTGTCTGCGGCTTTCTGCCGCCACTGCTGGGATATGGCGACATCTCGGCAAGTAACGTGCCGTTACTGATCACCGCTGCAAGCTCGCTGATATTGGGCATATTTGCATTAACATTGCCGGCAACTGAACCCAAAAGCACCGGCAAATTCAGTGTTCGCGTTGCGCTCGGTCTCGATGCACTGCATTTATTGAAAGATCGGAGTTTCCTCGTCTTCTTTGTCTGTTCGTTCCTGTTCAGTATGCCCTTAGCGTTCTATTACATCTTTGCTGAAGGTTATTTAACGGAGGTCGGTTTGCCGCATGCAACCGGCTGGATGACGCTGGGTCAAATATCAGAAATTTTCTTCCTGCTGGCGTTGCCATTCTTCATCAAGCGCTTTGGTATCGGCAAAGTGCTGCTCCTGGGGTTAACCACCGCCGCGTTGCGCTATGTGTTCTTCGTGTTCGGCGGCGATCAAAACATGCTGACTTACGGTCTGCTCTTTATGGGCATTCTGCTGCACGGTGTTAGCTACGATTTCTACTTCATCACCGCCTACATCTATGTGGATAAGAAAGCACCGGTTGCGATGCGTAATGCCGCGCAGGCTCTTATCACGCTTGCCTGTCAGGGCATCGGCAGCCTGTTGGGTTACCGTCTTGGCGGGTATCTGATGCAGGAAATGTTTGCCTATGACACACCGCGCAACGGGCAAACCTTTAACTGGGCCGGCATGTGGATGTTCGGTAGCGTGATGATCGTAATCATCACCATCGCCTTTATTGTTCTGTTCCGCGACGGCAAAAAGCGCAGCGATGAACTTACCGCATTTGATAACTCAGCAACGGCTGAAAGCCATAAATAAGAGATTTCACCATGACGATGACACTGCAAGAAAAAAGGATTTTAGGCGCGTTTTACGGCCAGGCACTGGGGGACGCAATGGGCATGCCATCAGAGTTGTGGCCGCGATCCCGCGTAAAGGAACACTTCGGCTGGATCGACCGGTTTCTGCCCGGGCCGGCTGAAAATAATGCCGCCTGCTATTTTGGCCGCGCCTCTTTTACTGATGATACGTCGATGGCGCTGGCATTGGCCGATGCCATCGTAACTCACGAGGGCGAGATCAATGCGGAAACCATTGGAGCGAATATTTTGCAGTGGGCGGAGGCGTTTGATGCGTTCAATAAGAACGTACTGGGGCCCACCTCCAAAATGGCGCTTAACGCGATGAAAGCTGGCACTCCAGTATCCCAGCTGGAAAACAACGGTATGACAAACGGTGCAGCGATGCGCGTTTCTCCGCTCGGCTGTCTGCTACCTGCACTTGATCTTTCAGCCTTTATTGATGCCGTCGCGCTGGCGTCGAGTCCAACGCATAAATCTGACGTAGCCATTTCCGGTGCGACAGTCATTGCCTGGGCGGTGTCCCGTGCCATTGACGGTGCGGGCTGGACATCCATTCGTGATGAGCTTCCCGCTATCGCACGTGCAGCGCAGGAAAAGCGGGTGACCACCTTTAGCGCTTCCATGGCGGCACGTTTGGAGCTGGCATTGGATGTGGTGAAGCAGGGCAGGGGTGTGGAATCGACCATGCAGCAGATTTACGATCTGGTAGGCACTGGAACCAGCACCATTGAATCAGTGCCAGCAGCCATTGCCATGGTGGAACTGGCTGAGACCGATCCTAATCGTTGCGCGATCCTGTGTGCCAATCTCGGTGGTGATACCGACACCATCGGCGCGATGGCGGTCGCCATTTGTGGTGCGCTGAATGGCATCGATAGCATTGATAGCGAATTGAAAGCCGAGTTGGACGCTGCCAACGCACTGGATTTCACCCGCTATAGCGCCGCTTTCACCCGTTTCCGTCAGCAGCGGGAGGCCGCCTATGCTAACGCCTGACGATCTGGCGCGACTCGAAGGCCGTCTGCCGGTATGCGTGGTAGGTGCAGCGGTGGTTGATGTGATTGCAGATGCTTACTCATTGCCCCATCGAGGCAGCGATATTGAACTTCAGCAGCAGGGCGTCAATGTAGGCGGATGCGCGCTGAATGTGGCGATTACGCTGCATCGCCTGGGGATTCCATCGATCAACGCGCTGCCGCTGGGCACTGGCACCTGGGCCAGCATTATTCGTCAGAAACTAGCGGAATACGGTATTCACAGCGTGCTGGAAACGGCGAAAGGCGATAACGGTTGGTGCCTGGCGCTGGTTGAACCCGATGGTGAACGCACCTTTCTGTCGGTGAGCGGCGTGGAAAATCTGTGGGATGCAACGTTGCTTAGCACACTCCCGCAGCCGATCAATCGCTGGATCTATCTCTCCGGCTACCAGCTGACCAGCAAAAGCGGTGATGTATTGATTGATTGGCTGCAGCAGCAAAGCCGACCTTATCAGCTGCTGGTGGATTTCGGCCCACGTCTGGCGGATATCGGCGATACACAGTTCGAGCAGATTATGGCATGCCATCCACTGATTACAGTGAACAGACAGGAGGCGGAACTGCTGTGGTATGAGCGTCTCGGTCAGCCTGAACCCTTTGATGCTCGGCAGTTGATGACGTGCTGGCAGCAACGTTTTGCTGGTGCAATGGTGGTGCGATTGGACAGCGAAGGTGCCGGTTTCGTTAACGCAGATACGCAAGGTTGGATCCCGGCGCTGGCTACCAACGTTGTGGATACCATCGGCGCAGGCGACAGCCACGCTGGTGGCTTATTGGCGGGACTGGCATCAGGTTGGTCACTGGCGGAAAGCGTTGCGCTTGGCAACGTGGTGGCGTCTTACGTGGTATCGCAGCGTGGCGGCGATTGTGCGCCCGATCGCGCCACGTTAAGCGCCTATTGGCAACAGCGTTTTACTCAGCAATAAACACGTACATATCGCTGCGGCAGTAGCTGATGCTGTACTCCAGCGGATTGCCCTGTGCGTCCATTGCCAGTTGCTTAATCACCAGAACAGGCACATTGGCGGGCAGGGCGATTTGCTGCTGGAGCGCCTCGTCCGGCATGCGAGCGCTTACTCGACTTTGCGATTTCACCGGCAGAATTTGCTGCTGGTGGAAGTAATCATAAAGCGAAATACCAATCGCATCCGCGTCGGCTATATAGCGCGCCGGTACCCAGGATTCCTCAACCGATACCGCTTGTTCGTCGACATAACGAATACGCTTGAGCAGATAGACATCGCTACCAATACTCAGTCCCAGCTTCTCAGCAATCTCAGCGCTACAGTGAATTTTGCTTTTGTTGATCCACACCGTATCAGGTTTTTTGCCGCGCAAAACCGCCTGCTGTGACAAACCCTTTGGCTCTTTCAGCGAATATTCGAATTGGCTGGAAATCTGCGTACCATAGCCGCGTGAGCGCAGCACCACGCCCTCTTTTTCCAGCGAATCCATGGCCTTACGCACGGTGATACGTGAGATGTTCAGCAGTTGGCTAAATTCGCGTTCGCTTGGCAGGATCTCCTCATGCACTAACATTCCCTCACGCACCGCATCTTTAATTGCGGTGGCGAAGCGTTTGTACAGCGGGGTACGGCTTTCATCGGCAAGGATTGAAGTCAGCCGCGAAAATAGTGCAGTTTGATTGGTCATAGCAAAATAGATCACTCATTCCAGTAAGCGGCAGAACGCTATGATACTGACTTTTCGGCGCGTGCGAAGCACTCGATTAGCATGGATATCACTAATAAATGCTTTAAAAACAATAAAAGCCCCAGCGGGGCTTTTCACACTTTAACTACTTTCACCGCTCGTCAAATGGCACGCCGCCTTTTGATTTATGGTGTTTTGGCGTTTCGATGATGGAAACCGTCACCGAATTGGCATCGATCTCAAACGAATCCGCCACCGCCGCGGTGACCGCTCGCAATAATTTCTTCTTCTGCTCAACCGTACGACCTTCCGCCGCATACACAACGATTTCGGGCATATCTGCATCTCCTTAATGGTGGATGTTCAGCATACCTCAGCGCAGGCCTGTCGTGCAGGGGCATCGCGATTAACGTTCAGGCGGTTGGCTGTCTCCGAGACCAAGTGAACGCTGCATCACCACGGTGTCGAGCCAGCGGCCATGTTTGAAACCGACCGACTTCATTATGCCAGTGTGCTCAAACCCGAGAGCGCGATGTAATCCCAGCGAGCCCTCATTGGCGCTATCGCCAATAATCGCGATGATCTGACGAAACCCCGCCGCTTCAGCCAGTGCGATGGCTTTTTGCAGCAGCGCACGTCCAATGCCTTTACCGGTTTGCTCCGTATCGAGATAAATCGAATCCTCCAGCGTAAATCGATAGGCATAGCGCGGGCGATACGGTGCCAGATAGCAGTAACCCAACACGCGATCATTTTCCTGTGCCACCAGCCAAAACCCGCCGCGCTGCTGCACATCCAGCACGCGATTTTGCATTTCGCTTTCAGAGGGCGGCTCGGTTTCAAAGGTCGCAGTACCGTGTATAACGTGCCAGGCGTAGATTTTCTGAATGGCAGCAGCGTGATGAGGTCGAGCGGGAATGATGTCCATATGTTCCTGATTCTCAGCGTAGAAAATCACAGCATGCCATCAGGCCGCACGCTAATCACCGAGTTTAACAATAGGAAATTGTGATGGATTGATATTTCCGGGTGCGCATCAATGCGCACCTTACGATAGAGGGCCGCCCTTAATTCTGCTCCGACAATTGTACAGCCATTGTGTCCGCTTCTAATGCTTCGAATACATGCGGTTCGTCAGCGGGGTAGCAGATGTAGTCGCCGGGATGCAGTTCGACAGGTTCATCGCTGGGGCCCACCAGCGCCCGGCCGCGCGCAATAATGATATGTTCTACCGATCCCGGAGGATGAGGTTTTGAGGCGCGCGGTGCGCCAGGCTGGCTGGTAATCAGATAAAGATCGCGCCGTCCGCCGGGCGGACAGCTTGCCAGCAATGCAGCCTGATAATCCGCCATCTCTGCTGATACCACCATCCCTTCGCCCCGGCGAATCACCTGCAAGCGCTTAACTTCAGGCTCCATCAGCCGTGCAAAAGGTATGTTCAACGCCACGCACAGTGCCCATAGCGTTTCGAGACTGGGATTCCCATTGCCCGCCTCAAGCTGTGAAAGCGTTGACTTAGCGATCCCCGCTCGGCGTGCTACTTCGGTTATCGATAGCCCCGCGCGCTGGCGTTCGCGCAATAATCCAACAGCAATAATGTCAATTGGCGTGGTCAAACCTGCTCCTGTTCTTTATATCGAACAATTTGTTCATCTTGTAAAACACTCGTGGTGCGTTCATTATAACGTCTTTCTTGTTCGATATGAGATGAAATTGTGATGCGTCTGGGTGCAGTGCCGCTTGATCGCGGTGTAATCAAAGCAATTATTCTGGTTTGTCTGGCCGATGGCATTGTCGGGCTCTCTTATGGTTCACTGGCGGCCGCTGAAGGTTTTCCGCTATGGGTACCCATTGCACTCTCAACCTTAGTGCTAGCGGGCGCGTCGGAATTTCTGTTTATCGGTATTGTCGCGGGCGGTGGTAGTCCACTGACGGCAGCCGCAGCGGGTTTACTGGTCAACGCCCGTCATCTGCCATTCGGTATCGCGGTAAAGGATTTAGTCGGCAAGGGCAGTCGCAGCCTGCTGGGCTGCCACATCATGAATGATGAAAGCGTCGTGTTTGGGATCTCCCAACCAAAGCTGGCTCAGCGTCGTGCGGCGTACTGGATTTGTGGATTAGGGATCTTCACTATCTGGCCGTTGACGGTCATCGGCGGTGCAGTGATCGGGCGCTTTATTCCTGATGTCTCGGCGATTGGTCTTGATGCGGTATTTCCAGCGATTTTGATCGCCCTGATTTTCCCGGCGTTGCGTCAGCGTCGCACGCTGATCCCAGCAACCCTTGGCACCGCATTATCCGTATTGGCAACGCCGTTTGTTCCTGCTGGCATGCCGGTGCTGTTTTCACTGCTGGGCTTACTCAGCTGGCGGGAGCGTAAAAATGCAAAATAATCTGATCGTTGCTGGCATAGCGCTGCTGGCGGTAGGAACGTATGCCATCCGCTTTGCCGGTTATCGCCTGGGAAGCCGCATGCAGATGTCCGATCGCGCGCGCAATATGCTTTCGGACGCGGCCACGGTTTTGCTGCTGGCGGTGGCGGTGACGACGGCGCTATTTGAAGGTACCCACTTCGCCGGCGTGGCGCGCATCTCAGGCGTATTGTTTGCGGTATTTCTCGCCTGGCGCCGCACACCATTGATTCTGGTGATTATTGGCGCGGCGTTGATGACCGCCTTGCTGCGTTATTTAGGCGTCCCCTGATAATTTTGCTACTGTGAAGCATCACAGATTAATAGCCATCAGGAGGAGCAATGAAACCGCGTTTAGCCCGCTGCGATGAAACCGCCGCGCTGTGGCGCATTCGTAATCTCGCCATTCGCCACGGTTGCCAATCGGTTTATCCGGCTGACGTTATCGCGGCATGGACGCCCGATACGTTACCCCTCGGCTATTTCGAGGCGGTGAAAAGCAATCCGTTTTACGTTATCGATGATCCGGAACACGGCGTGGCTGCGACCGGTTTTCTCGATCTCCACAGCGGCAGCGTTGAAGCCATATTTACGCTGCCCGCCTGCAACGGCAAAGGTTACGCTAGCGCTATCATGCAGGCGATTATCGATGAAGCGAAAAAGCGCGGTTTCTCCCAACTGACGCTGGCCGCCACCCCTAATGCCAGTAGTTTCTATCAGCGCCACGGTTTTAGCGTGGTGCGCGAAGCGCTTTATCCCTCGGCGCTGGCCCAGGCCGACCTCGCCTGCGTTGAAATGGTTCGCGATCTTTAAGGCTATTATGATTCAAGGTGCAAACAACAAGGACCGGCCAAATATGGTAATCAACTGCGTCGCCTATCGTCACGGCAAGCGCGAAGAGCATGTCGATGTCGCCGACATTAGCGAAGTGCTCAAAGAGGAGAACTCCTTCGTCTGGATGGGGTTATATCAGCCCGACCCGGCCTTTATGCAGACGCTGCAACAGGAATTCAGCCTGCATGAACTGGCGATCGAAGATGCGCTGGTGGCACATCAGCGACCCAAGATTGAACAGTATGGCGATTCCGTGTTCATCGTGGTGAAAACTGCACATATGGACGATCTACAACGCATCAGCTTTGGCGAAACCCACTTCTTCTTAGGTAAAAACTTCCTGATCACCGTGCGTCATGGTTCATCAGAGGGCTATGCGGAAATTCGCAGCAAAGCCGAGAAAAATCAAGCGATGTTGTGTGGCGGACCGGGCTATGCGCTCTACTGTATTCTTGATTTCATTGTCGATAATTACAGCAAAATCACCGCATCACTGAATGAGCGCATTGGTGGACTTGAAGAGGGGATGTTTACTACCCGCTTCGACAGCGATGCGCTACAAAATGTATATCATCTGCGGCGTGAACTGTTGGCGCTGCGTAACGCGGCGCTGCCGGTGACAGAAATCTGCCAGCAGCTGGTGCGCTTCCATGAAGATATCATCCCGAAAAATTTGCGCGCCTATCTACGTGATGTGCAGGATCATGCGCATCACGTAATGATCGATGCCGAAGACATGCGTGAGATGCTCACCAGCGCCATGCAGGTGAATCTGGCGCTGGTATCTGTGCAGCAAAGTGAAGTGAATAAAAAACTTGCCGGCTGGGGTGCAATTCTGATCGTACCGACAATTATCTTCAGCATGTATGGCATGAACTTTCCCGATATGCCCGAATTACATACCCACTTTGGCTATCCGGCGGTGGTGGGCGTAACGGTAGTGATTTGTTGTGTGATGTGGTGGCGGCTGAAAAAAGCGAGTTGGCTGTAACGCATCAGACGCTTTTTTATTCAGACTTTTTTATTATCACAGCGGTCTGCAATGGACCGCTCAGGATGTGTTCCGCTGCTTGCCACGCAAAATAACGTCACCGCTGCGCAAAGCGAAAAACTGAGGGCGGATACGGCTTTAAAAAATGACTCTTCATTTTTTCGTCACCTTGCTGTCATTTTTACCGGTTTTTAGCCATCGGCTTTTCCTATTACTGCATCCTGATAAAAACAACATATCCCACATTAGTCACACTGTATGGGCTTGATTCGCACATCAACACTTGCCACTATCGTCTCATTATTGAGGCGAAAGGCAGGGCGTTAAAATGGCGGTTGAACGTAATTTATCGCAGAGTGTGCCCGATGTTCTTGGCGCATCGCAGCAAATGCACGCGGGTGAGCTCAGCAGTGAGGCATTGGTTGCGCGCTGTCTGGAAAACATAAAAACCCACAATCCCACATTGAATGCTTTTGGCGATGTTTACGCTGAGCAAGCGCTTGAAGACGCGCATCAATGTGACCTGGAGCGTCAGCAGGGCGTGCTGCGTGGTCCTTTACATGGCATCCCTTTTGGCATCAAAGATCTGTTCTCAACAGCTGGCCTGCGCACGACCAAGGGCTCGCTGACCTCACTTGATAATGTTCCCGACAGTGACGCGCCAATCATTGCGCGTCTCAAGCAAGCGGGAGCCATCCTTATTGGCAAAACCGCGACCACGGAATTTGGCTGGACGGGGTCGAGCTATTCACGGGTTTTTGGCCACGGTCGTAATCCCTGGGATCCCCGGCTCACCAGCGGCGGCTCCAGCTCGGGTTCGGCAATCAGCGTGGCGGCACGCATGGTGCCTGCGGCACTCGGTTCGGATGGCGGGGGATCGGTCCGAATTCCCGGGGCCTTTTGCGGCATTTTTGCACTTAAAGCGTCGCTGGGGCGCATTCCCACCTGGCCATGGTCCGCCACTGAAATGCTCAGCCATGCCGGGCCGATGACGCGTACGGTACGCGATAGCGCACTGTTGTTTGATCTGCTCTCCGGTCCGGATGCACGCGACCATCAGGCGCTGCCCGCTAAAACCGAATCCTGGCTGGAGCGCTGTGATGCGCCGTTAGCCCCGCTGCGGGTGCGCTACAGCCCAACGCTGTTTAATACGCCGGTGGACGATCGTATTGCTGCCTGTGTTGAGCAGGCCGTTGAACATATTGCGCATGCCTTACCGGTCACGCTGACCGCCCGTTCGCTGGCGTGGTCAACGCCATTCGATACCTTTGATACGTTGTGGAGCGGCGGCCGGGGTGTTGCTTACGGTGCAGCCTTAAAACAGCAGCTAGACAAACTCGATCCCGGCTTTGCTGCATTAATAGAACGCGCGCAGCATCTCGATCTGGCTGATTATCTTGCGGCACAAAAACAGCGTGCGGCTTTCGCCAATCAGGTACATGCGCTGTTCGATGAGGTGGATTTGCTGATTACGCCTACGTTGCCGATTCTGCCTTTTGCTGCCGATCGCCACGTGCCGGAAACGCAACCTGCGGGTGAGAGCGGCGTGGAGTGGGCGCGCTGGACGCCCTTTACCTGGCCGTTCAATTTGAGTGGTAATCCCGCCGCCACCCTACCCTGCGGATTTACCCCTGAAGGTCTACCGGTGGGATTGCAGGTTGTTGGCCGGCGTTACGCCGAAGCGGATGTCCTGCAGTTCTGCGCGGCGCTTGAAGCATTGATGCCGTGGGATCAGCATTGCCCTGCGCTCAAACCGTCGCGAGCGGATTAATCGCGTGATGGCAAAGCGGAGATCAACTTACAGGTATACTTGGTTTTTTCTCCGCAAAACATAAGGGTAAGCATGATCAATCAGCCGCGACTCGATGAAATTAAACGGATTTTGAGCCACGAAAAACGGGTGCGCGTGACCGAGCTGGCGCAAAAGTTTGTGGTCTCGGAAGAGACTATTCGACGTGATTTGAAGTTTCTCGAAGAGCAGGGCGTATTACGGCGAGTGCACGGTGGGGCCATTTTACCGGTCTCCAGCGAGGAGCAGCCGCTGCAAATTCGCAGCCGTATCAAACCGCGGGCGAAAGTGCGAATTGGACAGTTAGCCAGCGATCTGGTGGAGGAGGGGATGGCGCTATTTCTTGATACGGGCACCTCAACCCTGGCGCTGGCACAGCAGTTAACGCGCTTTTCGCGTCTGAAAATTATTACTAATTCGATGGATATCGCCGCGTTGCTAACGCAACAAAGCGAGAACGCTGTGACGCTAACACCAGGGCGCGTTCGGCGAAATGATAACGCACTGATTGGCCCCCATACGCTGGAGTTTGCCCGGCAGTTTCACTACGACATCGCTTTCATGGGCATTGGCGCAGTGGATCGGGAAAACGGCTTTATGGACTACGAAGAGCCTGAGGCGTTGTTACGGCGCGTGCTGAGCACGCACTGCCGTCAGAGTGTGATTCTGGCGGATGAAGGCAAATTTGGACTGCGTACCTTTGTGAATACGCTGCCGTTTAGCGCGGTCGACACCTTAGTGACCAATGCGCCTCCTGCGGCAGCTTTTGTAGCGAGTCTGGAGAATGCACATGTCAACATCCTCCATCCCGGCACGGCCGCGGATGACATCACAAGACTATCAGGCGTTTGACGCGCTTTTCGCGCTGAGCAGCAGCATTGGTTCCACTGACGCGGGTGGTCTGCATCGTCTTACTGCTTCGGCTGCGGATAAACAGATGCGCGATGCCTTTTGCCTCTGGCTGAAGCAGCAGGGATTTTCGGTTCATGTCGACGAAATTGGCAATATTTTTGGCTTAATGACGCTGGTCGAAGGAGCGCCGTGGATCCTGTGCGGCTCACATCTTGACAGTCAACCGCAGGGCGGACGATTCGATGGCGCATACGGCGTAACCGGCGCAGCAGCCACTATCGCGGCGCTGGTGCGTCAGTTAAGCGAAAAAACAGCGCGTAATCTGGCGGTAGTAAACTGGACCAACGAAGAGGGCGCGCGATTTCAACCCAGCTTAACCGGGAGTTCTGTCTTTACTGGCGCACTGTCGCTTAAACACGCGCTGGCCTGTGAAGATGCTGAAGGTGTGACATTGCAAGCCGCACTGCGCAGCATTGGCTATGACGGTAACGCATTGCCCCCGCTGCCGTTAGCGGCCTACCTCGAGTTGCATGTTGAACAAGGTCCACATCTTGAGCAACAGCAAAAACAGATTGGGGTAGTAACGGAAACCTGGGCAGCACTGAAGTGGCAGGTGACCTTTTGCGGCGAACAAAATCACACCGGTCCGGCATTGATGTCGCGCCGACGCGATGCGCTGTTAGCTGCGGCACTGACCATTGTAGCGGTGCGCGCTGAAGCCGATCGCCACGGCGAGGTGCTACATACTTCGGTTGGCCGTCTGGAAACGGCGCCCAATTCACCTAATGTGGTGACCCGTGAAGCAACGCTGTTTATCGAATTTCGTTCTGCTGACGAAGCACTGCTGCAGCAACTACGTGACAGCTTCAGTCAGCAGATGCAATCCATTGCCCAGCAAACCGCGACGGATGTCAGCCTCGACCGCGCACAATTTCGTCCGCGTCAGCAGTTGGATAACAGCCTCAGTCAGCTGGCGCTGGCGCAGGCGGAAAAACTGGGATTCAGCGCCATGCCAATGCGCAGTGTCGCGGGGCATGATGCCATCAGCCTGAGCTATCACTGCCCCAGCGCGTTGCTGTTTGTCCCGAGCGTGAATGGGCTTTCGCATAACGAACGGGAATTTACCGCCGAGCAAGATCTGCATCGCGGATTAGATGTGCTGATGGCGATGCTCAGTGAACTCAGCTTAGCGCCGGAGGCCGCAGAATGATGGGACGTTTAGAGCAGGCGCTGGCGCGCTGGCAGCCTTCACAACGCGTGGTGATAGCGCCGGGTACCGCAGGTGTGGCTTCGCCACATCGCTTAGCGACGGAGTGGGCGGGATTCTATGTTACAGCGTCGGAGACACGCTATTACGCCAAAGTCCTGTTTGATGATCAAAAATCGCTGATCGACCTGCAGCGCACCACGGAAATTAGCCGCCAGGCGGGAGAACTGGGCATTGCGCCAGCACTCTGTCACGTTGACGCCGATTTAGGTGTGCTGATTTTTGCGGCGCTGGATGCCGATTATCGCTGGGCGAAGCTGGAGACCTTCCGCGATCCGCGTCACTTTAGCGCGCTCACTCGTACCCTGGATAAACTGCATCACGCCGGTTTACCGCTGCCAAGCCAGCAGCGTCAGCAGGATATGTTGCAGCTGCGTCAGCACATTGCCCGGCAAAATGTGGTGTTACCGGACGAACTCCTTTGGCTCGGCGAATGTGCTGATTTGGCCTGGCAGGCACTGAATGCTGCGCCGTATCAGCCCGTGCTGATTCACGGCGACAATATTGCCAGCAACTGGATGATCAACAGCAAAGGCGACTGGCAAATGCTGGATTTTGATTATGCTGCGCAGGGCGATGCCTGGCACGATATTGCTACTTTGATCCACGAACAGTTGCCCACTGACGATCGCTGGCGCGATGCGATTCGTGCCTGGCGTGGCGCCTGTAGCGAAGCGGATGTCGCGCGCTGCCGCCTATACGCGCTGGTTGATGATTATCACTGGACGCTGTGGGGCATGTTGAACGGCAGCATCAGTTCTCGTGGTCTTGAGTTTGCCAAGCTAGGGCAATGGATGCTGCTGCGCTGTCGACAAAGCGCCAGCGATCCTCGTTTTGAACGATGGTTAACCCTAACGGCGGAGGCAGCATGATGAGCAAACGTCCCGGAGAAGCACAAAACTGGCAGGAACAGCGCGTAGAGCAGGCAATTGCAGCCATGCCAGAATGGCAGGGCAGAGCGGTACATTATCGTCCGGTCAGCGGCGGGATTTCCAACGCAAACTGGCATGTCTCAGTCGACGGTGCGCCGTGCGCCTACTTTGTCAAAATTCCCGGCGAAGGCACCGAACGCTTTATTAACCGCGAAACCGCACATGAAGCGAGCCTGAAAGCCGCACAAACCGGTTACGGCGTGCCGGTGGTGGCCTTTCTACGCGAGTTAGGTGTTGAAGTCTTCGAATTTATTGATGGCTGGCGCGCTTCGTCTAATCTCGATTTTCAGCAGCCGGCCATTCGCCATCGCGCGCTGCATGGGCTGAAAAGCTTTAACGATCAGCCTTTGCTCAAGCAGAACAAAACGGTGTTCGACATGCTCAACGAACACATTGAACAAGTCAAAGCGCTCAATGTGGTCTTTACAGCAGAGGCGATATGGCTGCACAAACAAGCCGAGCGAGCACAACAGGCGTTAGAGGCCGCCGGTTTGGATTTAGTACCCTGCATGAACGATACGCTTGCCGGCAATTTCATGCTCAATGCGCAGCAGGATATTCGGCTGGTGGATTTTGAATATGCGTCAAATAACGATCGTTGCTATGAATTAGCATTGTGGTTTGGCGAAATGTTTTTCACACCGCAAATTGAACACGAATTACTGGAAGATTATTTTGGCAAAGTGGATAGCGCTTTATTTGCGCGCGTGCAGATCCATAAATATCTTGCCGATATGAAGTGGTCTACCTGGGCTATTATTCAGCATCATGTGGCAGATATTGATTTTGATTTTTCAAAATATGGTGCCTGGAAGAATTTACGCGCTCGCAGTGTATTACATCATCCCGACTGGGAGAATTGGCTGCGAGCGGTATAAACCGCGGGTCGCCACACTGGGTGTACATTCATAGGCACCTGCTATTCAATCTGTTTTAGCTTGAAGTGTTTTAAGTTCACCAGGAAGATGCTGTTTTCAGCAGGTAAGGGAGTGCGCAAACCGTCAATAAACGTTGAGGAGATCGCTATGAGTTCGATGGTCATCGGGCAACAACTGCGCGCCCGCATAAGTATTAAAAATAAAGTCTTTTCCATCTATCTGCTTGCATTATTACTGTTAGCGCTTTGCCCACCACTTTATTTAAGTGTAAGTGGCAGCAGCGCTCTGTTTCTTGGGATTCCGCTACCGATTATTTACTGGCTGGCGATAGCCGTATTTTTAGGTATTGGTTTATGGGTAATGTATCTCGCGGAATGCGCATTTGGTGAAATTCCGGCCGATGAGGAAGTATCATGAAAATCAGTGCGGCAGAACCCCACTACGTCATTACTTTCGGCATGATTGGCCTATTTCTGGCCATCATGATCGCGGTGCTTTATGCCACCAATCGTAAAAGCACGTCATTTTCCGATTATGCCGTCGGCGGGCGCTCGTACGGGCCGTGGTATATCGCCATGAGCTATACCAACTCATGGTGGCCGGGCGCAACCTTTACCGCGTTCTTCGCCCTGTCGGTCAGTGGCGTGATCGGTTTTTACGGTGCGGTTTACTCCACGTTAGGCGTAACGGCGATGTATTTGATGGCGCGTCGCGCGTGGAAATGGGGGCAACACTTTAACCTGACCACGCAACCCGATCTGCTGGGCATGCGCTTCAACAGTCCAGCAGTGAAACGCGTGGCGTCAATCATCGGCATCATCTGCGTATTCCCGTGGGTGGTCATGGGGATTCAGGCTCTCGCGCTACTGGTTGAATTCGCCAGTTTTGGCCGCTGGGGCGTCACCACTTGCCTAATCGCAGGCGTATTGTTGATTCTGGTGCGGCAGTACTGGACGGTGAGCATGGGCATGCGTGGGCTGATCATGACCGATATGTATCAGGGCATTATCGCTTACGGGCTGGGCGCGTTGGTGTGTGTCATCCTGCTATTTAGCGGCGATCACGGTTTTGGTCAACTCGCCTCGCTGCCACCGGCAATGCTGCAAATTCCAGGTGCGGAAGGCTCGCATTACGGTCCGTGGTACATGTTCAGCCTGATCTTCACCGGCGTTATCGGATCGATGTGCTGGCCGATGAGCTTCCAGCGCATCTATACCGCCAGCGGTATTCGCGCAGTGAAGAAAGGTACGCTGCTGACTATTCTGCTGGTGGGCGGTTTCTACGCCATCCTGATGCTGTTTGCGACCGCGGTGAGCCAGGATGCAAACGTGCAGGCCAATCCACAAAACGGCTTCTTTACCGCGTTGTTCGATCAAGGCGGCCCGTGGCTGCTGGCAATCGCCCTGGTGATTGTGCTGGCGGCAAGCATTGGTCACGTGGATGGGTGTGTGCAGGTATGTGGCACGCAGTTCGCCAATGACCTCGCCACCTGGAATAAACCGCGAAGCGATCGTCAGTTAACGGTGCTGGCGAAATCAGGCATGGTGGTGTTTATTGTCGCCGCCGCGTTGCTGGCTTATTTCACCTTTAACTATTCGCGGTTGCAGCTGCTGGCGCAGATCTCGTATCAGGGCATTATTCAGCTGGCGGTACCGCTGTTCTTCGGCATCTTTAGTCGTTTTGGCAACAAGCAAGGCGCGCTGCTCGGCATGATGAGCGGCATCATTATCGCCATTGTGCTGACGGTATTCTATCCGGATGACATACCGGCTCTGGGTTCACTGACCAGCGGCATTGTCGGTCTGGCGGGTAACGTCGCGGTGTTTGTGATCTGCGGCCTGCTGATCCCGGTTGATGCTAAAGAGAAAGAGCGGGTGGCAGCACTGTTTGCACTGGCAGACGGTGTGAAACAGCCGCAGGCCAAACCCCTGCTGAATTAATCCATTGCGTTCCTTTGAAAAGCAAGGCCATGATAACGCTCTGATTGCTCATGGAGATTATCATGGCCGCTTCTTCGTCTATGACTATTGGTTTGCTGCTGTATCCCAACGTAACGCAACTCGATCTGACCGGTCCGTGGGAAGTCTTCGCCCGCATGCCGAACGTCACTAATTATCTGATTTGGAAAGATCGGCAGCCGGTGATGTCCGATCGTGGCCTGGCCATCGTGCCCACCGCCACGTTTGCTGACTGCCCCAAACTCGATCTGATCTGCATTCCCGGCGGTCCCGGGCAGATTGCGTTGATGGACGATGACGACACGCTGGAGTTCGTGCGCCGCATGGCGGAAAACGCACAGTGGGTAACGTCGGTGTGTACCGGTTCGCTGATTTTGGGTGCTGCAGGCTTGTTGCAGGGATATCGCGCGACCTCGCATTGGGGTTCGCTCGATCAGCTTAGCCTGCTGGGCGCCACGCCGGTGTCAGAGCGCGTGGTACGTGACCGCAACCGTATCACGGGCGCAGGCGTTACATCGGGCATCGATTTCGCCTTAACGGTAGCGGAAGAGCTGTTTGGACGTGAGATTGCGGAAAATATCCAACTGCAAATGGAGTACGATCCGGCACCGCCATTCCATTCTGGTTCTCCACGCAGTGCCTCACCGGCGCGCCTGGCAGAGGCGAAAGCGCAGATAGCAGAATTTATTGCCCGCCGTCGCGTGGCAACCGAGCAGGCCGCAGCGCGTCTTAAGCGCTGACTAACTGTCCCCATTCCAGCTTCAGGCAGCGGTCGGCAAGATGGAAGTAGCGGTCGTCATGTGTGATAACCAAGACGGTTTTGCCTCGCGCTTTCAGCGCCGGTAACAGCTGATGGTAAAACACCTCGCGGAACGCCGGATCCTGATCGGCCGCCCATTCATCAAACAGATAGAAAGGGCGATCTTCCAGCCATGCCACCAGCAGCGCCAGTCGTTTACGCTGTCCCGTGGAGAGCGCTAGCGTGGAGAACGTTCCATTTTCAAGCGTCACTTTCTTCTCCAGCTGTAGCGATCGCAGCAATCTCTGCACATCGTTATCTAAGTGCGCGTTATCTATGCCTTGTAAATCGTCGAACAGGTGAAAATCATTGAATACCGTTGAAAATAGCTGGCGATACCCTGCGCGGTTCTTCTCATCGATCGCGACGTCGTCCAGCAACAAGGTACCGCTTTCGGCCTGATACAAACCGGTGATCAAGCGTGCTAACGTTGTTTTGCCGCTGCCATTGCCTCCGGTGAGATAGACCAGTTCGCCGGGCTGAAACTGCAGACTGATCGGACCGAGCTGGAAAACGTCATGCTGATAAGTCAGCGCACGCAGTTCCAGCCGCTGAAAAGATTGTGGGGGCTTATCGAAGGCGGTGTGCTCCGGCGGCAGTTGCTGCTGCATTGCGGCGATACGTTTAAGCGCCACCTGCGTCAGGGTGAGGCCGGGCAGGGCGGAAAGCGCGTTTTCAATCGGCACGATCATATATAGAAACACCATGGCAAAGCCGGACATCACGCTGCCCTGCAGATCCAGTACACGCGCAAGCAAAAACATCACAGCCCCGATAAACGCAAAGAAAAATACGCTGGCCCAGATATTCGCCAGCGCATAGAGCACGTAGCCACGCGTGCGTTCAACACGCACCTGTTCAATGGTGTGGAACAATTTATTATGCATGAAGGCGTGTTTGCGTGGAGCGTGCAAGCGTAGCTCTTTCGCGCCACTGAATAGCGCACTGACTTCGCCCGTTAACGCCTCCTCGCGCTGGCGCGACTGACGCATCAGCTGCAGCGCGCGCCGATGGACGCTGCTGTAACCAAGTGAGCCAATCAAGATGGTGATGAGTGCAATCACCATCACAGTGAGCGATAAGTAACCGAGATAGGCTATGCAGCCGGTAATCACCGCCAGTGACATCACAAAGCCGGGCAGCGAGATAAAAAACACCACAACCTGATCGAGATCCTGCGTCAGAATACTGAGCGCACGCGGCATGCCGTGCTTTTCCAGATTGGCATAGCCGGCGTCGGCCACCTGCTGTACCAGCTGGCGCCGCAATTCGGCCTTGCTGCGCTGGCCCATCGCCATAAATAGCGACTGACTCAGCGTTCGCGTGCCGAGCATCAACAGCGCCAGCAGAGCAAACTGCCATGCCAGCTGCAAACGTTGTGCATCGCTGGCGTTCAATCCCTGGTTAATTAACGCCAGTAGCGCGGCATTACTTAATCCACCCATCACGCTGCAACCCAGCGCAATAAAAAATAGCGCGCCGCTGGTGCGCAATAACCGCCGATATATTGCCACATCATCTCCTATGCGTTGGCGCTATTGAGTGGTCGCCACAGCAGCAGTGCCAACCATGGCCCGCCAATTAATGTGGCCATGAGTCCAGCCGGAATTTGTCGCGGGTAGAGCAGATTGTTGCCCGCCCAATCGGCCAGCATTATCACTATTGCGGCGATCAACACCGCCAGCAGCAGTTGCGCCATCGGTTTGCGCGCGCCAAGCTGGCGTGCCAGCTGCGGCGCAAGTAAACCGATGAAGGATAACGGTCCGACAATGAGCGTAGCGACGCCCGTCATGGCGGCGGCCAGAAGCATCAACAGCAGGCGTGCATGGGCAACATTGAGTCCCAGCGACGGTGAAATGTTATGGAGCGGCAACAGCAGCAAGGCGCGCCGCAACAACGGTGTCAATGCCAGCAGCAGCAAGGCCAGCACGAAAGCGAGAGTCGCAATGGGCGTGCTGACATAATAGGTGGAACCGGTCATCAGCTGGCGCAGCATGGCGGCGGCAACACCGTTATTACTGATGACGATCGCCGCGACGGATTGAAACAGCGCGGTAATGGCCAACCCGCTAAGCAGCATGCGCTTAGGATTGAGCGCATAGCGGCGTGCCTGCCACAGCGTTAATCCAAGTGTGAAGAGAGCCCCTAGCGCGCTACTGGCTATCATCAGCGCCATTCCCGCCAGTGGCCACAGCAGCAGCTGTGCAGTAATACCCAGCGATGCGCCGGCCCCAATACCGAGCAGTTCCGGACTGGCCATCGGGTTACGGCTAACGCGCTGTAAAATCACGCCGGCGGCGGCCAGCAGCACACCCGACGCGAGCCCGGCGAGCAGGCGCGGCACGCGGAATGGCAGCATCTGGCGCATTTCTGCCAGTGAATTCCAGTGCCAGCCGTGCAGACCTCGCGCAAAATCAAGCGCGATAGCCAACATCAGCAGAAACATCATGATCACCGGCAGCATTGCTATCTGATGGGTGGGAAAAGGAGCGGACGACGGTTCATTGACATCCGGTTGGAAAATGTGGCGCAGGCGCGGCAAAAACCACAGCAGTAGCGGTCCGCCAGCCAACGCAGTCATCATGCCGGTCGGCAACAGCAAACCGTTGATGCCATTCAGGCGACTCACGCCTTGATCGGTTAACCACAATAAGCCAGCAGCCAGCAGCGGCGACCAGATGAGTTTCTGATAGAAATTTTTCGCACCGCTTAACGCAGCGAGATGAGGTGCGGCAAGGCCGATAAAGCCAATCACGCCGACCACGCTGATAACAAGACTGCTGATGGCTAACGCTGAGAGCAGCGAAATAGCACGCACCCATCCTGCCGGTAAACCCACTGAGCGGGTGACGCGCTCATCCAGCGCCAGCAGGCGCAGAGGGCGCAGAATGAATAACACCGGCAGGGCGGCCATTACCAGTCGCGGCAGTAACCACCACAGCGCATGGCTGTTCTCCTGCGTCAATGCGCCTCCGCCCCAGATAAATACGGCAGACAATGAACGATCGTAGAGGATGGATAACAGCAGATTGACGGCACCGCAGTAGAGATTGACGAGCATCCCCGCCAGCGTTAACGCTAGCGGCGTAAAACCCTGGCGCAGGCTCAGCAAAAATACCACCGCAAAAGCGGCAATGGCGCCGCTTAAAGCGATCCATTCACGACTGGCCAGCAGCCAGGTTGGGCCAATCAGTGTCGCCAATGACAGTGCCAATGTCGCCCCGGACGCTATGCCAAGCGTCATCGGCTCTGCCAGCGGGTTACGCAGGGCTTGCTGCATGACAACGCCGGTAAAACCGAGCGCCAGGCCGCACAGCAGTGCCATGCCTTGACGCGGTAACCACATCAGCGTGAACATCTGCTGTTGCAGGCTCGGCATGGCGGTGCCACGTAGCGCTTGCCAAATCGCGCACCACGACAATTGATGGGCAAGTTGTTCAAGACACAACATGAGTGCCATCGCGAACAGCAACAATGTTAACCCGGCGCAGTGACGATTCATGTGTGCGCCTCTAATGCGGCTACTAATGCCTCGGCGAAGCGCACGGCGGTCAGAACGCCACCTTCGGTCGATAAACCGTCCGGCAGCGTCAGTAATCTGTGCCCACCGGGGCGCGTTAAGATGTGCCATAGCGGCGATTGGAGTATCGGATTGAGATCGATTTCCGGCCATGACGGCAACAGCACGAGCCAACCCGGCGGCAAGGAGGTGAGCTGTTCCAGCTCTAGCGTGGCGTAACCCTGCGCACCGACCGCAAATGGCGTGCTGTGCGGCAAATCGAGTAAAGCCAGCACGTCATTAAATAAGCTTCCCGTGCCGAGCAGCATCACATGCAACGTATCAAGAGGATGTAATAAATAGATCGGTTTGTCCTGAAAGCGTGCGGCGCGTTGCCGTGCGACAGCCAGCCGTGCTAGCAGACTGCGCATTACACTTTCGGCGCGCTGATTCGCACCGGCCAGCTGCGCTAGCGTATGCAGATTTTGCTGCGCGCGTTGCCAGGGCTGTAGGCCACTCACGGGAAAGTAGTGCAGCGGTGCGATACGCGAAAGTTGCGCTTCAGCCAGGCGATGCGCGGGCGTCACCAACAGCTGAGTCGGCTGTAACTCATACAGCGTTTCGTAATTGGGTTGAAACAGCAAACCCACATCTGCAACCTGCTGCGGCAGCGCAGGTTGGCTGAACAGGCGGCGATACCAGTCCGGCGCGGCCACCCCCACTGGCGTGACGTTGAGCAGCAGCGCCATTTCGGTCAATCCCCAATCGAGGATCACCCAGCGCGGCGCGGTATCCGCCCATGTGGGAAATGAATACAGGGCAGCGCCTGTCAGCGCGCCCAGTAAAAGTTGTCGACGACTGATTACCACTGATAGCTCACCGTGGCGATCAGTTGGCGACGTAAACCAAAGTGGCAACCGAGATCGTTACAGTTGCTGATGTACTGTTTATCGGTAAGGTTCTGTAGGTTGAGCCCCAGTTGCCAATCCTGCCAGCGATAGCGCATCATCGCGTCGTAAACCAGTGCTGCCGGCACTTTCAAGCTGTTGTCAGTGGTGGCATAGCTGGTTCCGACGTAGCGTCCGCCACCGCCAATCGTTATGCCCTCTAGCACGCCAGGCAAGGCGTATTCTGTCCACAACGTGGCGCTTTGGCGAGCAATGGCGACGGGCTGCTTACCTTCAGTGTCATCATTGGCAGACAACACTTTCGGGTTGGTCAGCGCATAAGAGGCGTTCACCAGCCAGCGCGAAGTAAGGTTAGCTTTGGCATCCAGCTCAAATCCCTGCGAACGGATTTCGCCGGTTTGTACTGAATAGTTAGCATGCTCGGGATCGGCGGTCAGCACGTTAGTTTGGCGCAGATCGTAAAGAGCGGCGCTGAACAGCGCGTTAAGGCCATTCGGCTGATACTTCACGCCAACTTCAGACTGCTTGCCTTTGGTGGGGGTAAAAGCGTTTCCGTCAAACGAGGTGCCGGCCTGCGGCTGGAAGGAGGTACCGTAGCTAATATAGGGCGCGATGCCGTTATCAAAGTGGTACATCAGGCCTGCTCGACCAGTGGTGGCGTAATCATTCAGTTCAGTACGCGAACCGGCAACCCAGTTCTGGCTGCGAGTTTGTGACCGATCGTAGCGCCCGCCTAGATTCAGGATCCACTGGTTCCACTTCATGCTGTCCTGCAGGTAGAAGCCGAGCTGAGTCATAAACGAGCGATTATGGTTATCGATCAACAACGGATCGACCGGCGTACTGTAATCAGGATTGAGATAGCTGATATCTGACGCCGTACCATAGCCGCTGTTTTGCCGCAGATCGTCGTGCACGTAATCAACACCAAGCGTCAGCGCGTGGTTGACTGGCCCCGTATCCAGATTGCCCTGCAGATTGGTATCCACGTCAAAGGCGTTAAACGACTCAATCACCCGCATGCTGTCACGGCTCACCGTGGCCGAACCGTCATTCACGGTGGCGTTTGGATAGACCATTTGATAATCGCTGCTGGTGTGCAGATAGCGCAGATTCTGGTGCACGCTCCAGATATCATCAAATTTATGCATAAAGTCATAGCCGATACTGGCTTGTTCACGGCGATAGTAATCAAAGCCCGGTTGGCCACCGTAAAACTTATCGGAGTAATTGCCCTGCGCCAGTTTGATCAGGCTGCCTTCCAGCGGTAGCTGATTATAAAATCCGGTGTAGGGATCTTTGCGGAACTGCCCGAGCAGCGTCAGACGCGTGTCGTCATTCGGCTGCCAGGTGAGGGCAGGGGCGATGTCATAATGTTTGTATTTGGTGTAATCGACCTGCGTGTCATTGCGTGACCAGGTTCCGGTCAGGCGTCCCAGCCAATGTTCATCGTTATCCAGCGCGCCGGAGAGATCGAGGCCGGTTTCAAACAGGTTATGGCTGCCGGTACTGACAAAAATCTGGTGGATCGGCTCAGCGGTTGGGCGCTTGCTGATTAGGTTTACCACGCCGCCGGGACTTGCCTGGCCGAACGTAACCGAACTTGGGCCTTTCACTATTTCAAGGCGATCTAATAGATAAGTATCGTAATTCGGACGTGACCAATAGGTAACGGTGGGTAAGCGCAGGCCATCCAGATACTCATCGGCAGAAAAACCGCGAATTGAGATGTCATCAAAGCGATAATCTGCGCCGCCACCCTCCGCGCCAATCCCGCTGTTATAACGCAAAGCCTGCGAGACATTCAGCGCCGCCTGCGAGGCCATCTGCGCCTGCGTTATCACCGAAATACTCTGCGGCGTTTCAATCAATGGACGCGTGCTTTTAGTGACGCTATCGGCTTTTTTCGCCACCTGATTCCAGCTGTCAGCATCGCCGCTATCGCTCTCAACGCTGCTGGCGGTAACGGTAAGTGTGCTGTTATCAGCATTGTTTTTCTCCGCCGCCCAGCCCGATGCGCTGCTGATGATCATCAGTAAGAGTGCGCTTAAGGGCGTGCGTTTGAAGGTGCAGTGACCCGGCATTTATTTTCCCCGATATAGTCCAATGGCCTCATTTAGTGATACAAATGATAATCATTACTATTTTATTTAATAGCGTCCTGCTGGCGGCTTTACGCGGTATCACCGACGAATCGCGCACAACGGACATCAATCGGCAATCTAACGGGATTGGATGAGATGGTGTTGCAGAAATTAACGCAGGCGGAAGCGCTCCCGCCGCAGCCTTTAGTCGCCACGCGCGAGATGCATTACCACGCTGGACGTGAGGAGCGCTGGCACGCCCATGAAGTCGCGCAGCTGATATTCTGTTTTCAAGGAGTGATGCGAGTACAAACGCAGACCGCATCATGGACGTTAACGCCGGGCCGTGCGCTGTGGCTACCGGGGACTATTCCGCACGCCTTAATGGCATTAAGTGATATTCGCAGCCTGAGTTTGTACCTTGATCCCAAACTGGCGCGCGCCTTTTGGCCGCAGACACATAGCATGATGATTTCGCCGCTGCTGCAGGCGCTGATGCAAACGCTGGTGGAGAATGAGCAGCAGGCGCAGCCCGAGGCGGCGCGCGTAGAGTTAATCATGCCGCTATTACTGGATGAGATTCGTCGCGCACCGGCAGGCCCGGTGTGTAATTTGCCACTGCCCAGCGATCGCCGTTTGCTGAGTATTTGCCAGCAGCTACTGCAAGCGCCGGCCAGCAGCGATACGCTGGAAGCATGGGGACAGCGCGTCGGCGCGAGCTCACGCACGTTGGCACGTTTGTTCCGCGATCAAACCGGCATCACCTTTACGCAGTGGCGGCAGCAGTTACGATTATCCGAGGCACTGGTGCAATTGGCGCAGGGGCAAACGGTCGTTCGTATCGCCAATCAGCTGGGCTACCAAAGCCCCAGCGCATTTATCTCCATGTTTCGCCGTTTGATGGGGGAAACGCCGCAGCGATTTTTACGGATTTCAGCCTGAAATCGCCACGGCTTTGCAGGTTAATGGGCGCTGGCTGTGGGGCGTACGGTGATTTCACTGGTATCAACGTCGCCAGGTTGATCGATGGCCCAGCTCACCGCTTTGGCAATCGCTTCGGGTTTGAGTGCAATCTGGCGATAACGCTTCATGGCTTCCTGCGCCACGCTATCGGTAATGGTGTCAGCCAGTTCAGACTCCACCACGCCGGGATTAATCACCGTCACGCGCAGCTGTGGTGATTCCTGGCGTAAGCCATCGGAAATGGCGCGCACCGCGAACTTGGTGGCGCAGTAGACTGCAGCGGTCGGCGAAACGGTTAGCGCACCGACGGAAGCGATATTAATAATGTGGCCATACTGCTGCGCCTGTAGGGTGGGCAGCACCGCCGCGATACCATAAAGTACGCCGCGAATATTGACGTCCAGCATCAAGTCCCACTCCTCAACCTTCATTGAACTCATCGGCGACAGCGGCATCACGCCCGCGTTGTTGATCATCACATCAATGCGGCCATATTTCGCCAGGGCAAAATCGGCCAGCTGTTGTGTATCAGCGCGCTGCGTGACATCGGTGGCTAAATAATCCACGCTGGCGCCAGAAAAGCGGAGCTCTTCGCACAGCGTTGAGAGACGATCGGTACGGCGCGCGCCGAGCACGAGCTGATGACCAAGCTGTGCCAGATGGCGCGCAATGCCTTCGCCAATACCGCTGCTGGCGCCGGTTAAAATAATGACTTTTGGATTGCGTTGGGTCATGACGTATTCCTCGTTGAGTTGACGAGGTTATTGTCGATGCATCACGCCAGGCACAACAGACCGGATTGTGACGCATGTTTGCCTGATTATCTCGCCGCCGTTGCGCATCGCTGATTTTCAACGCTATCCTTTGCCTGAATCTCTCACAGGAATAGTGATCATGTCGCGTACCGTTCAACAGCAAACCTGCGCATTACTTAGTCAGCTGGCACGTCAGGAAGGCTATACCGAATCGCTGCTGGACAGCGTGCGCTTTATGCGTGCCGATCGGCAATGGGCGCGCACGCCGGTGCTGTATGAACCGAGTATCATCATCATTTGCCAGGGATCGAAACGCGCCTTTCTCGCCGATAAAATGTATCGCTACGATGCGCAACACTATCTGGTGCTGTCGGTACCTCTGCCGTTTTCTGCGGAGACGGAAGCCACTTCCGAAGAACCACTGCTGGGCATTGCTATTCGTTTGGATGTTGCGATGGTGGCGCGGTTGGTGGCGCAATTGGCTCACGGGCAAACAGCCATTACTGCTGCACCAGCGAGCATCATTTCTACGCCTATCGATCGGGCGTTAGCCCAAAGCACGCTGCGCTTGCTCGAAGCATTGAGCGATCCGCTTGAGGCCAAGGTGTTAGGACCCTCACGGGTGGAAGAGATCTGTTTTCGCGTGTTGATGGGCGAACAGGGCGGCGCGGTGCGCGCGGCATTAACTTATCAGGGCCATTTTGGCCGGGTTGCCCGTGCTTTGCAGCGGATTCATGCCGACTGGCGTCAGCCGCTGGATGTGCCTTCTCTGGCAAAGGAAGCTGGCATGAGCGTGCCGCGTTTCCATCTGCATTTCAAAACTGTGACACAAACATCGCCGATTCAATATGTTAAATCGCTGCGTTTGCATCAGGCGCGTCTGATGATGATTCGCGACAATCTGACGGCCGCTGGCGCTGCGGCGCGGGTAGGATATGAAAGTGATTCGCAGTTTAATCGGGAGTTTAAACGGATGTTTGGACGTAGTCCGGCGGAGGAGGCGCGGGAAATGAAGCGGGCTTTTGAGCTGTTACCGCCGGAGCATTTGTCCGGCAGGCTACAGGCACACTGACTTAACGAATGCTCATCACCGCAACCACCACGATAATCCAAAACAGGCCACAACCCGTCAGCATCCATTGCCACACCCGGTGGCGCTCAGCGGCAAAAAGTCTGGAAAATTGTGAACGTAAAATTGGATGCATAGTGGCCTCACTTCAGAATATCAATAGAGAGATAGGCGGGCGAAATCAGGGTAATAGCGTCCGCGAACGTGAACATTCTGACCGTTTGTAAGGCGTAAGAGCGACGAGACCCGTCTTGCTTTTTGAGTTGAGGGTAAAACGGCAAAGCCGCCATAAGGTGAGGATCTCTGGCGGCTTTACGAGACATGCTGCTGATCAGACGTTGCGCGTCACGCCGCCATCAACGCGAATATTTTGCGCCGTAATGTAGGCGGCACCCGGCGAAGCGAGGAAGGCGATGGTCGCAGCCACCTCTTCAGAAGTGCCATAGCGTTGTAAAGGTACGCTGTTACGGCGCTCATCGGTTTTCGGCAGGCTATCAATCCATCCCGGAAGCACATTGTTGATGCGAATATTATCTGCCGCGTAAGTATCTGCGAAAATTTTAGTGAACGAGGCTAAACCCGCGCGGAAAACGGCCGACGTGGGGAACATATCGGTAGGCTCAAACGTCCACGCCGAAGAGATATTGATGATGCTGCCGCCGCCTTGTTTCTGCATGATCGGCGTCACCAGCCGCGCGGCCCGTACCACATTGAGGAAATAGGTCTCCATGCCGCGCTGCCAATCCTCATCGCTTAATTGCAGAATCGGCGCACGAGGACCATGACCCGCACTGTTCACCAGCACATCGATACGGCCCCAGCGCGCCAGCGTTTGATCCACCAGCTTTTGCAAATCATCTACCGACTGGTTAGAACCCGTCACGCCCAAACCACCCAATTGCTTTGCTAGCGCTTCACCTTTTCCGGAAGAGGAGAGGATCGCCACTTTGTAGCCTTCGCTCGCCAGCTTCTCAGCCGCTGCTGCGCCCATGCCGCTGCCGCCAGCAACGATAACTGCAACTTTTTCTACTGTCATAGTATCTCTTCTTTATAAGTCAACATCGCTTAAACCCAGTATAAGTGCTAATTTCGACCGCAGAGAGCCACTCTTTTTGCCACTTGACGATAGGAAAACTACAGGATGAACCAGGGATTTAGCGCGCTACCCCCGCTGAATGCGTTGAAGGTCTTTGAAGCGGTAACGCGCCATCTCAATTTTCGTTTGGCGGCGGAAGAATTAGGCGTGACGCAAGGCGCGGTGGCACAACAAATTCGCGGGTTGGAAGCCAGCCTCGAATTGAAACTGTTTGATCGATTACCACGCACGCTGGCCTTGACCAGCGCGGGGACGGGTTATGCCGTGAGTATCCGCCAGGCATTTGAATTAATTGATGAAGCTACGCGCACGCTGCGCCCTGAACCGAACCGTTTAACTCTCAGCGTAACGCCAACCTTTGCCAGCCGCTGGATGCTGCCGCGCTTACCGGATTTTACCGCTGCCTGGCCGGATATCGATCTACGCGTGCTGGCTTCCGAACGTTTGGTACAGTTTCATCATGAAGGTGTCGATTTAGCAGTGCGCTATGGCCGGCCACCGTTCGGCGCCGGTCTCGATGCCCGTATGCTGTTCAGCCAAACGGTGCTGGCGGTCGTAAGCCCCACGCTGCTTGCCGAGTTGGGTGATCCTGCCGAGATCAATCATTGCCTGCGCTATGCTTTATTGCACGATGGTCATCACCTTTGGCCCGCATTTCTCTCATTCATCTTCCCCCATGAGTCGCTGCATCATCAGCATCATCTGCGCTTCAATCAAACGGCACTGGCGCTCGAAGCGGCGATCGGCGGGCAAGGTATCGCGCTCACCAGCCCACATTTTGTGCAGAACGATATAGCGAGCGGGCGATTGGTCGTAGCGTTTGGCACGCAAATGACGATAGATGCGGGTTGGTATTTGGTGTGGCCAAAACGCCCACGTGAGCCTGCGACGGTGCAAGCGGTGCGTGACTGGCTTTTAACGCAGGTTCACGGTTGATTTTTGTTCAATAACGAAATCAGTAAAACTGATGATCCGCGCTGGATCATGAATGTTATAACTGCTTAATGATGCAGAAGTGAGTTTTTATCCTGCCAGAGCAGTGAATTAGAAAAATAGTACGCAAATTCAGTAAGTAACAATAAGCATTGTGCGTTGCATTCTGCCGGGTGCTGTGAATAAATAAGGAATCAATTTTAATAAAAATGCCATAAAGGCCAGGTTTACGCCTGAGAAAGATCTCCGCAAACATGACCGATCATAAAGATGTTTTAGCCAGGGACATCAGCGCCAAAAGCGAAAGCATGCAGGCGCATCTCATCGCCATTCGTCGTGATATCCATGCGCATCCGGAGCTGGGTTTTGATACCCAGCGTACCGCCACGCTCGTTGAGCAGGAACTGCTGCGTCTTGGACTGGTGCCAAAGACGGGCGTCGGCAGAACCGGCGTCATGGTGAATATCGTGGGCGCGCATCCCGGTAAAACCGTGCTGTTACGCGCTGATATGGATGCCTTGCCGATCCACGAACAAACCGGCCTGTCGTTCAGCAGCCAGTATCCGGGCAAAATGCACGCCTGCGGGCATGATATTCATACCGCGACCCTGCTGGGTGTGGCGGCGATTGTGCCGTACTACCGTGCACAACTGCATGGCACCCTGCGGTTAATTTTCCAGCCAGCGGAAGAGACGCCAGAAAGCGGTGCCGAAGCGATGATCGCCGATGGCGCGGCGGACGGCGTCGATCTCGCCATCACCCTGCACAACAAACCGGAGCTGGCCGCGGGCGAAATTGGCCTGACGCGTGGTGCCAGCACCGCATCCAGCGACGAATTTGATGTGGTGGTGCACGGTAAATCGACTCATGCCGCCCGTCCGCATATGGGCACCGATCCGATCATTGCGGCGGTGAACCTGGTCAGCCAGTTGCAAACCATCATTTCGCGCGAACTCGATCCGGCCAATTCGGCGGTGCTGACCATTGGCCACATTCATGGCGGCACCACCCACAATATTATTTCTGATAGCTGCCTGCTGCAGGGCACGGTACGCGCCAAATCGCCAGCCGCGCGGGCGCATATCGAAGAAGCGTTTAAGCGCATCTGCGCCGGTGTGGCGCTGTCGTTGAATGTGCGCGTTGAGGTCAATTATCAGCGCGGCGTACCGCCGTTAATGAACGACGATGGGTTAATCGACGCGTTGGAACTGATTTTGTCGCATCAGTTTGGTAAAGCGATCGTTGCTAAACCGAGCGCCAGCTTTGGTGCCGAAGATTTTTCACTGTTTACCGAGCGCGTGCCCGGCTGTCAGATCCACATTGGCTCCGGCGCGCCAGGGCGCGACGATCATCTGCACAATTCGGATTATCAACCCGACGAGCGCAGCATCCATGCCGGCACGCAGGCGCTAGCCCGTTTAGCCATTGATTTACTCTCTTAAAATAACGAACTCTGAGGTTTTATGATGATGCGTAAAGGACTGTTTACCGCCTCTGTGGGCATGTTGCTGCTTGCCTCTTCCGCGCTGGTGCAAGCCAAAGATTTTGGCACGGTGAAATTTGCTACCGAAGCCGCTTATCCGCCGTTTAACCAATCTACGCCAGGCGGCAAAATCGTTGGTTATGAACCGGATATGGTGGCGGAAATCGCTAAGCGCGCCGGTTTTAAATACGAAATCGTGGCGCAGAAATGGTCCGGTATGATTCCAGGTTTGGTCGACGGTAAATATGACGCGGTAATCGATGCCGTGACCGTCACGCCAAAGCGTGAAGAAGTGGTGGATTTCTCCCGCCAATACACCGTGAGTATTTCGGGTTTCGTTACCCTGAAGGGCAGTGCGGTTGATACGCTGCCGGGCAATGGCGAAGTGGTATTGGCGAATGACGAAGCGGGCATGACCAAATCCATTGACGCGCTGAAAGCGAAATTCAAAGGCAAAACCATCGCGGTGCAGGTTGCCACCATCCAGGCTGACTTCCTTAACAAATATCTGGCCGATGTGGCGACGATTCGTACCTATCAGGCCGGCCCGGAAACCTTCGCCGATCTGCTTAACGGCCGCGTTGATGCGGTGATGGCATCACGCACCAACCTGAATGCCTATGTGAAAAAACATGCAGATACCGTGAACAGCACCGGTTATGGCTTCTCAGGCGGCGTGTTGGGCCAGGGGTCGGCGATTGCGATTCAGAAAAACAATCCTGAGCTAAAAGCCGCACTGGATAGCGCATTAAATTCAATGATCAAAGATGGCACGCTGAAGCAGCTGTCTGAAAAATGGTTCGGCGAAAACGTCGCACCAGCGGAGTAATTTCAGGCGCTTATGGCTATTGATTGGCAACTCTTAGGGTTTGGTGACGAAGGTTGGGGCGGCGTGTTGCTTAACGCCGCCACGGTGACCGTCACCGTTTCATTGTGTGCATGGGTTCTGGGGGCGATCCTTGGCAGCCTGTTGTGCTGGATGCAGATTGGTGGCGCGCGTTGGCAACAGCGCCTCGCTAGTGGCTACATCACGCTGTTTCGCGGCGTGCCGGAACTGCTGGTGATCTACCTGTTTTACTTTGGTGGACGTCAGGTGGTGTCGTTCGTGGGGGAAAGCCTCGGGCTGCAAGGTCCGTTCGATGTGAACGGTTTTGTCGCCGGCGCCATCGCCATCGGTCTGATTTCCGGCGCTTATCAAAGTAGCGTATTCCGCGGGGCATTTTATGCCATACCGAAAGGTACGCTGGAAGCCGCTACGGTGACGGGGATGGGCCGCCTGATGCTGTTCCGCCGCATGATTGTGCCGCAGGCGCTGAAAACCGCGCTGCCGGGCATGGGCAATCAGTGGCAGTCGGTGATCAAAGAGTCGGCGCTGGTGTCGGTGACCGGTCTGGTGGAAACCATGAATCAGATTTCCACCGCGTCGAACTCCACCCAGATGCCGTTTTTCTTCTACAGCGTGGGAGCGGTGATCTACCTGATTATCACCACCTGTTCTGACTTTGTTTTCCGCTATGTGGAAAAAGTGGCCATGCGCGGCCAGCAACGCGCGCGGTTGTAAGGAGCCACAATGGACATTACTTTTCTGCAAAACACGCTAGCGGCATTGCTGCGTGGCCTGCCGCTGACGCTCAACCTGGCGCTGCTATCCCTGCTCGGCGGCGGCATACTGGCGCTGCTGCTTAACCTGCTGCGACAAAATCGGCTTGGCAGCTACGTGACGCGTTTCTACGTCTGGGTATTTCGCGGTACGCCGCTGCTGATTCAGATTTTCATGATTTATTATGGCCTTGGCAGTTTGCCAGCGGTGCGTGAAAGCGTACTGTGGCCGCTGCTGCGCGATCCTTACTGGTGCGGCTTGATTGCGCTGGTGCTTAATGATGCAGCCTACACCTCAGAGATTCTGCGCGGTGGCCTGAATGCGGTAAGCGTGCAGTCGCTGGAAGCCGCGAAGGTGAGCGGCATGTCGCGCTTTACCACACTGCGCCGTATCACGCTGCCGCTGGCGGTGCGTCAGGCACTCCCGGCTTACAGCAACGAAATTATCTCGATGATCAAATCCACGTCGCTGGTGAGTACCATTAGCCTGATGGAGATGACCGGCATTGCCGATTCGATCGTCTCTGAGACGTTTCGCGCGCTGGAGGTCTTTATCAGCGCGGCAATTATCTATCTGCTGCTGACCGTGCTGGTGAGTAAAGCCGTGGCGCTGCTGGAGCGCCGTTTGTCCCCTTATCACGTTGGAGCACGTCCATGAGCAAACCCACTATCGCCCTGAGCCATCTCAGAAAAAGTTATAGCGGGCATGAAGTGCTGCATGACATCAGCCTGACGGCGCAGGATGGCGATGTGATATCACTGATTGGAGCCAGTGGTTCGGGCAAAAGTACCTTGCTGCGTTGCATCCCGTTTCTGGAGGTGCCGCAGGGCGGAGAAATAGCGGTGGGTGACGAAGTGGTCACCATCGACAACGCCGATGAGAAACTGAGCCGCGAGCAGCAATGCCGCATTAAACTGATGCGCATGCAGCTGGGTTTTGTCTTCCAGAGCTTTAACCTGTGGCCGCATAAAACGGTGTTGCAGAACATCATCGAAGCGCCCGTGCATGTGCAAAAGCGCAGCAGCAAAGAGGCGATAGAAGAGGCTGAAGCGCTGCTGCACAAAGTGGGTCTGTATGAAAAACGCAACGCCTGGCCGTCGCAGCTTTCTGGCGGTCAGCAACAGCGTGTAGCCATTGCGCGTGCGCTGGCGCAGCAGCCGAAAGCGATTCTGTTTGATGAGCCAACGTCGGCACTGGATCCGGAACTGGTGGGTGAAGTGCTGCGCGTCATTCGCAGCCTGGCGGAGGAGGGACGCACCATGATTATCGTGACCCATGAAATGGGGTTCGCGCGCGATGTGTCGAATAAAGCGGTGTTCCTGCACCAGGGCAAGATTGAGGAAGCCGGTTCGCCGCAGCAGGTGTTTAGCGATCCCCTGTCTGCACGCTGTCGCGCCTTTGTCACGAGTCACTTGCAGCGCAACAGCTAACCAGAATAGTGCTAATGGTTTTCCCAAGCAAAGTGTGGAAAAATCGCCCTCCTCTCAACGGAGGGTTTTTTCATTGTCGAGCGACGGAAAATTATGCCTCACACTTACCGCCCATGGATGAAAAGGTATTGGCTGGCCTGGCTCCTGCTTGTGCTGATCACCTTGATAGCGCTGTTTGCCGATCAAATTTTGCAGCAGCAGCGAGCGGCGGAAGCGCATTTTCATCAGCAGTTTAATCGCCTGGCTGCCTATCAAACGCAGAACGAAACGCTGTTGCCGCTGCTCACTGGCGATGAAAAGCTTGCCGATCTGCAAACAAAATTCCCGCAGATTGTTCTGCTGGAGCATACCGTTAATCGTCCGCTTACCGCGCCGCGCTTTGAAGAGGTGAGCGGCGGACGCTACTGGCTTTACAATCCTTATCGGCAGATCCGCATGCTGGTGGATTTGCATTTTGCCTTGCAAACGCCGGATGTCGCGCTCGCGCTTGCGTTCCATATCCATGCGCAGCCCGCCATTCAGGCGGCGGCCTATTCTGAGACTGCCCGCTGGCAGTGGCAGCGGCCGTTTATCAATCACTATCAACCTTTCTTACTGAAAGGGAGTGCGAATCCTGACTGGCGAGCTTTGCACATGCTGCCTTTTGTGCTGGCGCTGCTGGTGTGGCTGGCGATCGGTGCACTTGGCGGATGGCTGCTGCGACACTGGCGCCAGCATGTGGCGATGCGCCTGCGCGCTGAATATTTTCAACGTTCACGTCGCGAAGCGCTGGGAGAATTTACCGCGGGAATTATTCATGAAATCAACCAGCCGCTGACCGCGATTAACACCTGGCTGCACAGCAGTCAGCTGCTGTTAAAGCAGGGCAAATACGAGAATCTTCCGCAAGCGCTTAACGCCATGAGCCTGCAAACCGAGCGTCTCGCCGGCTTGCTACAGCGCTTTCGCGATATTGTCAGTGAACGTCCGGTGACGATGAGTGCCGTCAACCCGGAAGCGGTATGGCGCCGGGTGACGCTATTGCTGCAACAAGAACTGGAAGAGGGCAATGTCGCGCTGCATCAGCAATTCCAGCACCATCAGGTGCAGGTAATGAGCGATCCTCAATGGCTGGAACAGGTATTCCACAATGTGCTTCAGAACGCGATACATATGCAGCAAGGCCGCGCTGATGCAGGGGTAAAAATTGTTTCGGAGCATGCTCCGCACGGCATCAAGATCACCATCAGCGATAACGGCCCAGGTTTTTCTGCGGAAGGATTGGCGCAGGCCTGCATGCCGTTTTACAGCTCACGCGCCAATAGCATGGGATTAGGCATGACGCTGGTAGAGAGCCTGATGTTACGCATGAATGGTCAGCTCAGGCTGGCGAATCGCGCTGAGGGCGGCGCGGAAATAACCTTAATTTTCCAACTGGCGGAGTAACGGAATGAGCGCGAAGGTTTGGTTAGTGGATGATGATTTATCCGTGCGTGAATCGCTCGGTTTTCTGCTGAAAGCGCTGGATTATGAGGTGGAAGATTTTGCCGACCTAGCCGCGTTTGAAGCAGCCACACAATCGCGTGAGCCGCTGCGCGGTTGTTTGCTGTTGGACGTGCGGATGCCGGGGATTAGCGGACTGAGTTGGCTGGCGGAGCAGGGCGATCGCCACCCGCTGTTGCCTGTGATTATTATGACAGGCCACGGGACAATCGATGCCTGTCGCCGCGCGTTTCGCCAGGGAGCGTTTGAGTTTTATACCAAACCGCTGGACATCGAACCGTTACTGGAAACGCTTCATCAGGCGATGAATGAAAGCCAGCAGCGTGCCGATCGCTGGCAGTCGCAGCAGGGGCTGCAGGCGCGCTTTGCCTTGCTTTCCGCACGTGAAAGTGAAGTCATGCAGCTGATGATCGCCGGTCACACCAGCAAAGCGATCGCGCGTGATTTATCGCTGTCGCCGCGTACCGTTGAGGCGCACCGTGCCGCGGTGTTTGCCAAGCTGGAGCTCAATAATCTCGCGCAACTGATTCACGCCTGGCAGCAGTTGAACCAGGTATAACTACCTGGCCGAACGCGTAATCGCCCGAATATTTCTTTTCCTGCCTGCGGATTACAGTGTCACTCACTATTAAACAGGAGTGACACATGAACATGCGCCTTTCTCTCATCGCCGCTGTGGCGGCCGTTGTTTCTTTCGGCAGTCACGCTGCATTAACCGAATCCAACCTTTCACTGGCGGATGCGCAGAAGCTCGCTAGCGCAGCAATTCAGTCGTGTGCGGCGAAAAACTATAACGTTACCGTCACCGTGGTGGATCGCGCCGGGCTGGTTAAAGCCGTACAGCGCATGGATAACGCCGGTCCGCACACCATCGAAGCCAGCCAGATGAAAGCGTATACCGCGCTGAGCACCAAAAACCTCAGCGGGAAAGTGATGGAAACCGCGCAGAGCAATGCGGGCGCGCAGAATATGCGTGACGTTCCTGGCTTCCTGCTATTGGCAGGCGGCGTGCCGGTGAAAAGCGGTGAACAGGTGATTGGTGCGATTGGCATCGGCGGCGCGCCGGGCGGAAATCTGGATGAAGCCTGTGCGATGGATGCGCTGAAAGCGATTCAGTAATCGGCACCAGGTCGCCATCAATGGCGACCCTACAATCTACGCACTGGAATACAGTAGGGTGCGCATTAATGCGCACCGAGCAGAAGCACAAACCGTGGCTTAACCGAACGGCATTACGCCATCAGTGGCGACCCTACAACCTACGCACTGGAATACAGTAGGGTGCGCATTAATGCGCACCGAGCAGAAGCACAACCGTGGCTTAACCGATCGGCGTTACGCCATCAGTGGCGACCCTACAACCTACGCATTGGAATTCAGTAGGGTGCGCATTAATGCGCACCGAGCAGAAGCACAAACCGTGGCTTAACCGATCGGCATTACGCCATCAGTGGCGACCCTACAACCTACGCACTGGAATACAGTAGGGTGCGCATTAATGCGCACCGAGCAGAAGCACAAACCGTGGCTTAATCGGTCGGCATTACGCCATCAGTGACCATCTTATACGCGGCGTGACAGCGCAAAGCTGATTAGCGGCACTGGCAAGGTAAACAGCAGCAACAGCCACAGCAGCACATACACCGCATCAATCCCGTTGTTTTGCAGATTATTATAGAGCTGCACCGGCATCCCCTGAGGGAAATAGGCAAAGATCATCACAATGCCAAACTCACCCATGGCGCGTGCCCACGCCAGCGCGCTAGCTGAGGCCAATCCCGGCGCGGCGAGCGGTATCGACAAGCGCCAGAAACGTTGCCACGGTGAAGCACCTAGCGTGCAGCCCGCCTCCAGAATATCCATCGGCACGCCGGCAAATGCCGAGCGAGCGCTGGTAATGAAATAGGGGAGTGCGCCATACCACTGCGCGAGAACAAAGGCGGCAGGATTGTTGACCAGTGTCCAGCCAAACTTGCTCAGCAACTCGCCTGGCACGCTGTAAGGCCCGTAGGCGCTGACCAATAAAATCCCCATCGCCAGCGGCGGCGTCAGAAGCGGAATCATCACCAGCAGTTCAACCATCAACCGTGCCCGTCCCCGGGCCTGCGACAGCCACCATGCCACCGGCAAGCCACTGATAAAAATCAGCAGCAGCGCGATGGCTCCTAAACCTAGCGAGGTCACAATCGCACTGCCATCACCCCACGCGAGTTGCAGGTGCTGCCAGTGGGTGACGCCAATCAGCGTGAGAAACGGCACCGCCAGCAACAGCAGTGCCGGCAGTGACAGCCACAGCGCGGTAGCGTGACGGATTTTCATTACGGGTAAATTGAACCGCCTTTTGGTACGGCGTATCCATTCTGTTTAAATAACGCCTGGCCTGACGGGCTGAGCATGAAATCAACAAAGGCTTTGCCGGCCGCACTGCCGTGTGGGGCATTTTTCAACACGGCCGCATAGTAGACCAGCGGCTGCGTATGCAACACTTTGTCTTTGCCCTCGCTGTCTTTCACGCTAAAGCTCACCGTGTCATACCACTGTTTCGCCATCGCGGGATTACTCAGATTTATCTCGTCGGGCAACGCCACATAAGGCAGATGCGCGGAGATCACTTCGCTCTCATAACCGGCTGCGGCATCAACCTGACCGCTTTCCAAACGCGTCAACAGGCCGCCTTCGAGATGGGTTTGCGCCGGGTTTTGATAGCCGCCCATAATTTTATCGGCGATGCCTGGCTGCTGGTAATACTTCTCCGCCAGCAGCAGGGTGAAGATGATGTTCTGACCTTTAGGATCGTTGATCGGATCGGTGCGACCAAACTTGATACCCGGCGTTGCCAGCACTTTCAGCCAGCTGGCATCGCTACCTTTTGCCTGAGCAAACTGCTGCGCATATTGACCTTTCGGGCTGTACGCCACCACCATGCTGGTGCTCGCAACGGGAACCGCATCGTCAATTAAGCCGGCATCTTTCAGGATCTGCATTGGGCCGGGCGTGATGGATACGAATACATCGGCGGTAATTTTTTTGCTCGCCAGCAAGCGCGCCATACCATATGCGCCCTGTCCCTGGCCTTCGTACTTGCCACCGTTCTCTTTAGCAAAGGCTGGACCTAAAGCTTGATCCATGACTTTGCCCATGGAGCCGGCATAAGTGACGCGAATATCGGTATTGGCTTGTGCATGCAAACTCAAGCCCGCGCCAGCGGTGAGCAGCAGCGCGGTGAGGTGTGTGTGTCGCATTCCCTTTCTCGCTATATAATTAGGTAGATAGCGATTATCGGAAATCGCCTTCGCAGTGCAAGGGAAAATCTATTGCGAAATCATACTAAAGGCCTGCCGTCGCAGGCCACAGGAGTCAGGCGAGGATACGTTTGGCCCAGGATTCGATGTCATCGCCGCTGCCGATATCCAACTGAACTAAGCCGTTGGTGATAAAAGTAGGCGATACGTGAATGCCGTTCTGACGCGAATATTTACTGTGCCATTTGATCTCGTTTTGCAGCTCGGCACGCAGGAAAGGTTCGCGTGCATTCACACCGCTGTACTGCTCCAGGCGATCGAGAATCTGGTTTGGCGTGGCGTCCATATTTGGGCCATGGCTGTGATCGGTAAACTCAAATTCTTCACGATGATCGGCGACTGCCTGCAGCACTTTTTTTGCTGCTGCTTTGCCTTCCGGTAAGGTCGAGGCTGCCAGGATATAACGCACTATTACACCGGAATACATATGCCACGGCTGCGACTGCAAACGGATCTTTAACGTCATTTTATCTTCACCCACCAGCCGCAGCAGCGCATCAAACTTATTAAACGCGCGCACGGAAAACGGGCAGGTGGGTTCCAGAAACGCTTCAAACACCTTTGGACCGTGGCCCCAAACCAACGGATCGGCATGTAATGCAGTGGATTGGCTCATCGTAATTCCCTGTTATGTGACTAGACGTGGCCTTACTTTGGCAAAGCACTGCGCGGACAGCCAGCGCCAGCTTGTGCTTTTTTGTTACAAGGCCATTCGAACGAAGCAAAAAAATCGTTTTATAGATCCGCAAGCTACAAGAAAGTAGAGGCTCCAGCGGGGTTGCTCAGAAAATAAGCGGCTATAGTTAATCCTGTTTCACGCTTATAAGCCTGCCGCATCCGCGGCATTTTTGATTCATTTGCCTGGAGCCGAACGTTAAGCATCGAGGTTCAATGTGTTTGCCAATATCTCCTGGAAAATTATTCATCAGGTACTTATCGAAACCATTACTGAAATGATGGATGAGCAGCAAACGATAGACGTGCCCACCCTGCGCAGTCGCCTCATGGAGATGGCGGAAAGCGAATCAGATGAAGCCATGGTGCTGTGTTACTGGCAAGCCAGCAAAGTGTTGATGCGATTGCCGCCCACGGTCACCGCTAGCCAGTTAATTGAAGAGGCGCGCGTTGCGTACCGCACGCCGCTTAATCACGATCGGCTTTAACCCTGAATGCTTTTCATCTCGGACATCGCGGTCAAGTGGCGGAATTATGGCCATAGCGGTGAATAGCGCTCTGCTAGACTTGCTCTGTCAAAAACGCTGATACAGAGGACAGTAATGAAAATCAAAAGTTATGCCGCCTTAAACGCCGGCGAGGCGCTGGTGCCTTACGAGTATGAGGCCGGTCCACTGGCTGCGGAAGAAGTGCAGGTTGAGGTCGATTACTGTGGCGTTTGCCACTCAGATCTTTCGATGATCGATAATGAATGGGGTATTTCTTCGTTTCCTGTGATTGCAGGCCATGAAGTGATTGGTCGCATTAGCGCCTTAGGCGACGCGGCACAAAACAAAGGTTTGAAAGTGGGCCAGCGTGTGGGGATTGGCTGGACGGCAAAAAGCTGTCAGCACTGTAATGCCTGCATTAATGGCGAGCACGTTAACTGCGAAAACGGTTCTGTGCCAACTATCATGAATAAAGGCGGTTTCGCCAGCCATCTGCATGCTGACTGGCAATGGGTGATCCCGCTGCCGGAAGCGTTGGATTTCACCTCTGCGGGCCCGCTGCTCTGCGGCGGCATCACGGTGTTTAAACCTCTGCTGATGCATCACGTTACTGCTACCAGCCGCGTGGGTGTCATTGGTATCGGTGGTTTAGGCCATATGGCGATTAAGCTGCTGCGTGCAATGGGCGCCGAAGTGACGGCCTTTAGCTCCAACGCCAGCAAAACCGAGTCGATTAAGGCGATGGGCGCCGATCGCGTGGTAAACAGCCGCGATCCTCAGGCGCTGAACGCGCTAGCTGGACAGTTTGATCTGATTATCAGCACCGTAGCGGTAGATCTTGATTGGCAGCCGTACTTCCAGGCGCTGGCACCGCACGGCAAATTCCATACCGTGGGAGCGGTGATGAAACCGTTTGAAGTACCCGCTTTCAGCCTGATTATGGGCGATCGCGCTGTGACAGGTTCCTCCACCGGTTCACCTGGGCAGCTTCGCTCGCTGATGAAACTGGCATCACGTGCGGATATCGCCCCGCATGTTGAAGAGTTCCCAATGTCGAAAATCAACGACGCGCTGGAGCACGTACGCGCCGGTAAAGCCAATTACCGCGTAGTGTTGAAAGCTGATTTCTAAGCTCGGATGACCAGGTCGGCAGCAATGCCGACCCTGTGATATTAGGTGCGCATGTATGCGCACCGTTTCATAGACTGCAGTTATCCCCGTGAATCATCCTTTTCGCCGAGGAAGAAGTACCATAGCGGAATGGAGGTTAATGCGGTAAACACCGTGGTATACAACGCGATCATAAAGCCCTGCGTGATATACATGGTTAGCGACCAGTGGCTGAATGGGATGCCGTATTGATCGATCACGCCACCGATAATCGCGTTACTCATTACCGTGCCGACAATCAGCGCGAGGATAAACAAACCGCGCAGGAAGTAACGCATCTCTTTCCGTTTCACCGCAAAACGCGCGCGAATAATGCCGAGTGGCGATTGCTGCGACGCCAGTAGCGCCGCCTCATCCAATGGCGCTCGCTGTTGCTTACGCCAGCGCAGGATATCCACCCCTAAAAATGCCAGTAAACTCGCGCCCATCAGCGGCAGAGCATAGCCCAGCGCCAATGCCAGCATCAGCCATGCTCCTTTGGCGTAGTGCGGTAATGCCACCCAGGTTTCGGTCAGTGTTTGTGCCGGACTGGCATCAACATCCCTGGGGCGACGGATCCACCACATGCGATAACCGAAACCAATCATGCTGCATAAACCAAGGCCAAAGAAGGCCAGCAGTAGCTGATTCGGCAAACCGAACAATACGCCCATGTGCGCATCCACGCCCCAGCGCGTTAACTTTGCTACCAGCGGGAAACGGTCAAAATAGACGTGATCCACCACGCTGAAATCCTGTGGATTGACTGAAACAGCATCCACCCGCGTTGGCCAGCTGCGATCTATTTCCGTCACCGCCCAGGCTTTATCCACGCTTTTCGGCTGGCGCAGTTCGAGTTTCGATGCGCTCAGCCCATCCTGCCGTGCTGCATTCAGCACGCGATCCCAATCGCTGTCGGCGGCATTATTCGGCATCGGTTTTGCTGCTGCGGCCGCAGGTTTGGTCATCGCTGACATCGGCATACTCATGTCCGACATATCCATATCCGGCATGTGGTCGGCATGGGGATCGGCGGGAGCTGCTGGTGCCTCGCTGTTGAGTGAGGTGTTCACCTGCGGCGTTAACCAGTTCAGTTCGGTACGCATGCGGTCGATATTACCGCCCGCCCATTGCGACCACGTCAGGCCGGTGACCGAGAAAAACACCAAACCCACCACCAACGTCAAACCGAGCGTGACGTGCCAGTGGCGACTGAACGCGAAGCCCTTGCGCGGCTGCTTCAGCTTACGTTTCGGACGTGTTCCCAGCCATAGCACCACGCCACCAAGTGCGGCTACCCATAACCAGGACGCCGCCAGTTCGCTGTAGTTGCGACCAAAATCGCCAAGCAGCAGGCTGCTGTGTAGCAGGTCAAGCGTAGTGCGCAGCGGTAATACGCCGCTGGTGCCGTATACCGGCATATCGCCCTTTACCTTGAGGCTGTAGGGATCGATAAAAATTGCGCGAGATTGTGAGGCACCGAGCGCGGGATCGCTGAATTGCACGCGGGTGGTATCCGTGGCATCCGGAGCCGGGCGCACCGCATAAATATGCTGGTTTTCACCTGCATAGGCGCGTGCCGCGCTGATTTGTGCTGACAGCGGCTGTGCATTGCCCTGAGGTTCAGCGGTAAGCGCATCGGCATAAATCAGGTTTTCCAGCTGAGGCGTGAGTACATAAAGTGTCCCGCTGAGTGCCGCCACAAAGATAAATGGGGCGACAAACAGGCCAATATAAAAATGTAAGCGACGTAGCAAATTTAGCACCGCGCCGCGCGGTGCTGCAGAGTGAGCAGCAGACAAAGCCATCTTCCTTCCAAAAAGAAATGGTGTTAGCGCAACGCACAAACAGAGCGTGCACCGTAGTGAATAAGATCAGCAGGGAAGAAGTGCGGGAGGTGCGCGCGGGCGATGAATAGTGCTGAAGCGACGCACGATCGGCGCAACCACGTGAGGCAGCGGCGGCGCGCGCGAAATCACCAGAATTAACCAGATAAACGGAATGAATACCCACATCAGCAGCGGCACGTGCACCAGCAGGTCACAATAGCCACAGGCAAACTCGCCGTCATCCATCATGTGATGGCTCATGCCCGGCATCGGCATGTCCGCCATCATCTCGTGGTGGCTCATTGAGCTATCCATCATGCTGTGCTGCGGCATCGCCATCATCTGACTGTGACGTTCCATCAGGGTTTTCGACACAATCGGCGCGACGAACAGCAGCAGCACCGCCACAATGGCGACGCAGGCAGTCAAACGTTGGCGGAAGTGATGTGAAAACGTCATGGTAGCGAGTGGATAATTCCGTAAATGAGGCGGAAGTGTAACGCGATTGCCGTTGATGGGTTAAAAAAACTCAGCCTATTTTAGAAAAAATTCGCACCTTTTGAAAAAAGTCACTTAATGAAGCGGAGCTTTTAACTTCAATGCAACCTGATAAGAACAACGCGGAAACATTATGGGCGGGGCCATAAAAATAGCATTGCAGGTAAACCAGTTGCGCTCATTCTTTGGGTCGCATTAATCAGAACAATTAAAAAATCGATCTTCCCAGCCGCTCGGTGAGTTTCTCCAGCAGTGCGGTACCGGCTAATGAATTGCCCGAATGATCCAGCGCGGGCGACCAGACGGCAATACTCATATCGCCGGGAATCACGGCCACAATGCCGCCACCGACGCCAGATTTGGCCGGCATTCCGACGCGCCAGGCAAATTCTCCGGCGCCATCATACATGCCGCTGGTCATCATCAATGCATTCACCTGCCGCGCCTGACGCGGCGAAATCACCGCCGATTCTCCATCCTGGGTGCGGCCGTGATTGGCAAGATAGAGGAAGGTGCGCGCTAACTCTTCGCAGTTCATCGCCAGCGAGCAGTAGTGGAAGTAGGTTTCCATCACTTTGCTGACATCGTTATGAAAATTGCCGAACGATTTCATCAGCCAGGCAATCGCCGCGTTGCGCGCTGAGTGTTCGTATTCAGAACGCGCTACAGCGCGATCGTAATTGATGTCATTTTGCTGCGCCAGACGGCGCACAATTTCCAGCATGCGCTGACGCGGTGCGGTGAGGCGGCTTTCCAGCAGGTCGCACATCACCAGCGCACCGGCATTAATAAACGGATTGCGCGGTTTACCCTGTTCCAGCTCCAGCTGCACCAGTGAATTAAACGCCTGGCCGGAGGGTTCTTTTCCCACGCGTTGCCAGATCTCGCCATCTTCATACAAGGTGAGCGCCACGCTGAGTGAGAGCACTTTAGAGATCGACTGAATTGAAAAGCGTGTCGTTGCATCACCCGCCTGGAAACAGCGTCCATCGGGCGTGCAAATGGCAATGCCGAGGTAGTCAGCATCGACCTCTGCCAACGCTGGAATATAATCCGCCACTTTACCCTGCTGCGTTAATGGACGAACTTCACTCACAATCTCTTCAAGCAATGCATTACTGAGTTCCGACACCTTGACGCTCCGTGCAGTAAATCGTGGCCAGGATAATGGTGATTTGTGCGCAGCGCGTCAATCGGCGGCGCAAAATTCTGTGAGGCTTCTGGGTAATGGTTGAACAGCCAAATCCCTCTCTCGAGTTTGAGAGAGGGCAGCGCTTCCCGTAAACGGCGAATGAACTGAGAACTTCATCATGTGCGAAAGATATTTTCCATGGTATAAAATATGGAATTTTTATTTCAAATTGAGAGGAATCTATCATGTCATCGCTCCCGTCTCTGGAAATCCTATTACAGCAGGAAGCTGAGCACCGTTTACCGCAGTTTGATTTTGATTTGGCGTGGCAAATTGGGCAAAGCATTAAGCAGCGCGCTCGTGAGGATAACGCGCCTGTTGCTATCGAAGTCTACGCCTTTGGTCAGGTGCTGTTTCTGGCTGCGCTGCCGGGATCAACGCCGGAAAACCTTGAATGGATGCGGCGCAAGCGTAACACCGTGCTGTTGACCGGCCACTCGTCGATGTATGTGGGGCTTGTGAATGAGCAGAAGGGCGAACGTATGGCAGAGCAGCGTCATATCCGTCAGCAAGATTATACCGATCACGGCGGTTCTTTCCCGCTGCTAACGTCGCAGGGCGCGATCATCGGCGCCGTCACTATTAGTGGTTTACCGTCAGAAGAGGATCATGCGTTAGCGCTGTGGGGAATCACCCAGCTGCTGCGCTAATGATCCAGTGTGAAGCGGCACCATGAATGGCGTAATGCCGATCGGTTAAGCACCGCATCAAATTGCTGCACTTTTCGTAGCGGCGCGATTTATCGCGCAATGAATTGCGCCGCTACAATAGTGCTCTCGGTAATGAGGGTTTTTTATGACTTAACTGGCGAGCATTATGCGATAAATCGCGCCGCTTCAGCATGTGATGAAAATAATGACATTTATTTCATCGCCGGCACCTTCAACTTATCGCCCGCGCCGGTGACTTTACGCACTTCCGCAACCTGGCTGGCTTTCACTTCTGCGCCCTGATTGCCCCACGAATTCCTTACGTAGTTGAGCACGTCGGCCATCTCCTGATCGTTAAGCTTCCAGGAGAATGACGGCATGCCTGCGGACGTTGGGCGGCCTTCGGTGTGCGGCGCCCGCGCGCCATCCAGCAGCGCATGAATCATGTTGGTGGAATCGTTTTGCATCGCACCATTGCCAGCAAAGGCAGGTACCATGCCGGTGATACCCTCACCGGCCAAGCCGTGGCAGGCAGAGCAATCCACTTCATAACGCAGAGCGACTTGATCGTAACGGCTTTTATCCATGACAAATTCAGCGGCTGGCGGCGTGGAAGACGCCGGTAAACTGCGCAGATAGGTGGCGATGGATTGCAGATCGCGATCGTTAAAATACTGCGTTGAGTGCTCAACTGCTTCCGCCATTGGGCCTGCCGCCACGCTCTCGCCGTTAGAGCCGGTTTTCAGGTAGTCGGCGATTTGCGCATCGCTCCATTTGCCAATGCCAGCATGTGGATTTGGCGTGATATCCGGTGCATACCAGCTGCCCAGATTGCCGCCTTGTAGATATTGGCTCGCAATCTCGCCGCCCAGCGCGTTACGCGCGGTGTGGCAAACGCTGCAGTGCGCGGGACCATCCACAATGTATTTGCCGCGATTCCATTCGTCGTTCTGCGTGGTTTGCGGTTTAAACGCGTTGTTATCAAAAAACAACAGGTTCCAGCCTGCCATCGCCAGGCGAATGTTATACGGGAAGTTCATGCCCGCATTTTCATCTACGGCGTTGTTCACCGGTTTTTGCACCGAAAAATAGGCCCAAAGATCGTGCATATCGCCATCGCTCATCTGGGTGTAAGCGGTGTATGGCATCGCCGGATAGAGGAAGCCATGTTCGCCGCGCCCCTGACGCACCGCGTTGAAGAAGTCGCGCTCGGTCATTTTGCCGATTCCTGTGGCGCGATCCGGCGAAATGTTCGAGGTTTTCAGCGCGCCAAACGGCGTGTCGATCTTGTAGCCGCCGGAGAAGTCGGCATTGTGGCAGGCGGCGCAGTCCGCGAGTCGCATCACATATTCACCGCGCTTGATGGCAGCAGAATCATTGCTGTGAAAATCGGCCAACTGCACCTTATCGTCGGCCACATTGGAGCGGGCACTGTCCAACACCACCCATAATCTGCCTGTTGCCGCAATGCCAGCCAGCACCGCCAGCGCGGCGAGCGTGTAGGTTATCTTCTTTGCTTTCGCCATGATTACGCCCCCACCAGCGGTGCCGGGTTATTGATGTACTTCTGGTGAATTGCCTGCGCGGCGCGAACCGCCAGCGCACCCACGGTGATAGTTGGGTTGTAACCACCGTTGTTAGGGAAGGCTGACGCGCCCACCACAAACAGGTTGTGTGCATCCCAGCTTTGTAGATAGGGATTAAGGGCCGAGGTGCGAGGATCGGCGCCCATCACCGCGCCACCGATGGTGTGTGAGCTTTGCTGTTGGTAGGGGTTCCAGCGCTTCTCTGCCTGGTTATCGACCACCCAATGCTGCCCGCCCATCTCTTTCATGATGTTGATGGCGCGGTCGGTGACGTATTTCGCCATGCGCACATCGTTTTGGTTCCAGTCGAAAGTGGTGCGAATTAAGGGCTGGCCGTGACGATCTTTATAGTTCGGATCAAGATCGAGATAGGCTTCGCGCATCGGCATTGAGGTGCCCTGACAGAAGATGGTGCCTGCACTTTGGTAATCGCGCTTATAGCCCGCTTTCCACTCGCTGCCCCAACGTTTGGTACCGGGACGCAAGCTATTCATGTTTTGAATCGGACGGCCGTTGGTGGAGAAGCCCATGATGCCCGCGCCGCCGATGAAATCGAGTTCGCTGTGATCGAAGTTATCACCGTTAAAGTCATCAATCTGCACTGCTAACGCACCGCCACCGATGAACGGGTTCATATATTCGTTATCGAAGTATCCGGTGACCGTGGAGCAGGTTTGGTAATTGTAGTTTCGGCCAATGGTGCCGCGGCCAGTGAGCGGATCGTATTGCTCGCCCACGCCGGAGAGCAGCATTAGACGAACGTTATCCATCTGATAGGCGGTGATGCAGACGATATCGGCAGGCTGGAAACCTTCTACGCCATCCTGCGTGATGAATTTAACGCCTTTCACCGTTTTGCCATCGTCATGCTTCACGGCGTGCAGTACTTCAGTTTCGGTCAGCAGCGTGAAGTTTGGACGACGCATCAGCACCGGCAAAATGCACGCTTGCGGTGAGGATTTGGAGAAGTTGCCGCAGCCGTGGAAGTCGCAGAAGCCGCAGTACGTGCACGGGCCCATGCTGACGCCGAGTGGATTCACGTAAGCCTGAGAGAGATTACCGGCAGGGATCGTGAAGGGGTGATAACCCATGCTTTCGGTAGTTTTGCGATATTTGCTCATCCAGTGCGTATCTTTCAGCGGAGGCGTGGGATAGTCGCGCGAGCGCGGCCCTTCAAATACGTTGCCGCCTTTCTGCAGCTGACCGTTGAGATTGCCGGCGATACCGGATGTTCCGGCAATACGCTCAAAGCGATCGTAAAACGGCGCCATGTCGTTGTAGGTTACGCCCCAGTCCTGTAGCTGCAAACCCTGCATCTTTTTTGCGCCATAGCGTTCGCGGGTTTGCTTTGCCACTTCAAAATCCCACGGCGAGAAACGCCATGACATCCCCGCCCAGTGCGTGCCCGCGCCGCCGACGTTCCAGCCAAACTGAAACGCTGACCAGTTACGCACCGGGGCGGCCACCTGATCGCTACGGTTGCGGAAGGTGGTGGTTTCCACGCTCATGGGCTGCAGGATTTTACGGCGCGTATGAAAACGCAGTTCGTCGGCATCAATGGCGACCGGGAAATCGGTAGAAGTATCGCGCCAGGCACCGCGTTCGATGGCAACCACGTTCAGTCCCGCGCGGGTGAGCTCTTCCGCCATCACCGAACCGGCCCAACCCAGGCCGACGATCACCACGTCAGCTTTATTTCTTACTAGTGACATTAAATCAGCTCCGGCTATTTAATCGTTAGGAATCAGACTGACGGGAATAAGCGCCAGATTTTCATTACGGCGTTCGATATAAGGGCGATAGTCATAGCGTGCGCCGGGAAAACCGATCATCTTCCATCCCGCCATATTTTTATTTCCGCCATAAATCGGATCGGCTAAATAGCTTTCGCGCGCGTTTTGCAGCATTAATTCAAACAGCGCCTGGCTATTAACGTCTTTTCCTAAATCGATTTTTCCGTCTTCCATCTTCGTCAGGAAGTCATCGATCTGCTGAACTGATAAGGTGTGGAAAGAGGTTTGATGATGTTGCTGTGCCCACTTTTCCAATGCAGCTAAGCCGGTTAAATAACGCTCTTTCGGTGGCGTGAGGAATTGCGGACTGCCCATTAAGGCTTCTTCATTTTCCGGGTGTAGCGGCGCCTGCAAATAGAGCGCTGCGCCGGAGCCATAATCACCCGCTAATTGGTTATCGAGGAATTCAATCCCACCCGCTTCACTGGCCGATGGGCCGAGATCATCGGCGGGGATGAGGCGATCAAAAATGGCGGCCAAATTCTGCCGATCCAGCGGGTTAGTGAGCACCCGATAACCATTTTGCCATGCCGGTTGCGGCAGGTGATCGGAGCTGAGTTGGGTTTCCAGTGGAACATTGTGTAGCTCTTTAGCGCGCAGCTGCGGCGCAACGGCGAGTGATGCCACAATGCCACTGAGCGAAAAGAGCGCTTCTCTTCGGTTCATACTTCTTATCCCTTAATCATTCCATCTAAGATGGACACCACTGATTATTATTTACAGAGCACGACGTTCTGAACTGTCAAACACGGTGATGCACTATGCAAATAGCGCACAGGCATCAACGACGAATCCACGTTCGTTATTATTTTTGGCAGAAAGTATTTAAATACGGCACGTCATTTATCAGGCCGCCAGGGCCATTATTATTCACGGAAAATCCGTTAATTGAATTTACCTTTATTGAATATATTTGTTCATATCTTCATAGCAGTGACGGGAAATATCCCAGAGATCCTGTTCCCAGTTGCGCGGGCTTAATAATTCCGGCGACCATACACCAACGTAACCGGTGGCTTTTACCGCTTCGACCCAGGCGGAAATATCAACTTCTCCTTCGCCCGGTGCGTAATTACGCTGTACCCACTCGTCCCAGGCTTCGCCTGGTTTGGCTGCGCGGCCATCGCAGAAGTGCACGCCATAAATCAAATCTTTATCCATGCGCGCCACTTCCGCTGGCGTGGTAGCGCCGCCCGCATGCAGATGCCAGAAATCCACTACCACACCCAGGTTATCTTTGCCGCTCTGTTTAATCAGATCGAGCGCGTGCTGCAGTGAGTTGAACGCGGTGAACGCCACTACTTCAATCTGGAATTTGATGCCGAGCGGCGCACCGATATCGGCAATCGCGGAGATGTTGTCCAGCAGGATGGCATCGCGCTCGGCATCAGTCAGGTGATCAAGTTCGGTCAGCGCCATGATTTGCACCACTGGACAACGCAGTTCAACCGCGGCCTGACAGATTTTTTCCGCTTCGCGTAACAGTTCAGCACGCGCTTCCGGTTGATGGCGGCCAATGCGTTTCAGTGCATTGATACAGGTAATTTCGATGCTGTATTTCGCCATCAAATCGCGGTAGGCGGCATAGCTGCCACCGTTATCCAGATAGCGATACAGATGTTCTGGCAGGATTTCTAATCCGCTAAAGCCCGTTTCATGGGCGATGCGTAACTGAGTGACGGCATTGCTGTACCAAACAGACACGCCATGCAACGACAACTTCATCTCTCCTCCTTGTTACCTCACGGCTTCAGGTGAGAGCGACGAATACGCAATTCTCCCTGAGACCAAACGCCACCTGGAGTGGCACGTCCATCAATCAGCCGGTTTAAGGCTTCTGTGATGATCAAATCAATGCGCTGGCTGAACGAAGTGAGCTGCCAGCTGGGCAAGCTGGCTTCGTCAATATCATCGAAACCCACCACCGCCATAAATTTATTGCCTGCCCCTTCACGTAAAGCCGCCAGTGCGCCAAGCGCCAGCACATCGTTCTCGCAAAACAACGCTTCAACACGCTTGTCGGGGGCCTGCGCGTTCAGGTAGTCAGTTAACGCTGCGTAGCTGCACTCACGGGCATATGCGCCAGCCGTGAGCAGCACATCAAGCGGTAATCCCGCCTCATTTAACGCCTGCTGCAGGCCTTCCAGGCGGAGCGTGTGATGGCTTCTGGTGGCGGGCCCCATCATGTAACCGATACGCGTATAACCTTGTGCCAGCAGCAGTTCACCCAACTGTTTGCCTGCCCGCAAGCCATCGACGCTCACCACCTCAATACCCGGTTCGTCATTATTACGACACACCTGAACCAGCGGAATGTGGTGCATTTCGCGCGCAACGGCGATGAGCTCATCGCTCAGCACCGTGCCGAGAAACAGCATGCCATCGACCTGCAGCTGATCGGCCAGCGAAAGCACCGCGCGATAATTTTCGCCGCTGCCGATATTCAGCAGCAGCGCCATGTAACCGCGCTGCTGAAGCTGGCGGGTAACGGTATCAAGCATCAGCATGGTGTGCGGATTTTTCAGCTCGTCGATCACCACGCCGATAATGTGCGTCTTCTTTTGCGACAGGCTGCGCGCCAGCAGGTTAGGGCGATATCCCAGCTCGCTGGCGATGGCCATCACGCGTTCACGCGCTTTCTCTGAGATCGACGCGCCTGGCGTAAAGGCACGCGATACCGTCCATTTTGAGACGCCTGCCAGTCGTGCCACGTCGCTGGCTGTGGCTTTGTGTGGTTTGTCGGTTGGTTTACTCATAGCACCTGCGTAGGGGTATTAGCGGAAGACCCCCAGCATTGAACGTGAAACCCAACCGAAAATAAACACCCAAGCGCGGCATTTGGCGGAAAGCGCGACAAATAACCCTGTTTTTATGATGTTGCGATTATGTTTGATCAGTGCACCCGATTGCAACATTTTTTGCAATCGGGTGCATTACATTAACTTTTTGTGATCCATTTCGCTCATTTCCACTTTGCTGAATTGACTGCCAGCCCGATATCGCTGACATTTTGCACAGTAGAAAGCGCGAAATAGCCATTTTTACGCGTGAGTGCAGGCTTTTTTGCACCCGGTATCAAATCTGGCATTGGCGAGAATAGATATCCTTCCATCTTACTTTATTTCAAATTGCACCCGGGTGCAAAAAGGAGTTGCTATGCTCAACGGTGAAAAGAGTATCCCACGTCCACTGCGCTGGGCCATGATCGGCGGCGGTCGTTTGAGCCAGGTTGGCTATAAACACCGTTCCGGTGCGCTGCGAGATAATACCGCTTATCAAATGGTGGCCAGCGCGTTTGATATTGATGCCGAGCGCGGACGCGATTTCGGCATCAATCTCGGCCTGGCGGCAGAACGCTGCTATGACACTTATCAGCAATTGCTGGCCGAAGAGGCGAAGCGGGAGGATGGCGTGGAGGTGGTATCTATTGCCACGCCAAATGGCACTCATTATGAAATCACCAAAGCCGCTCTGAATGCCGGTATTCACGTGATTTGCGAAAAGCCGCTGTTTTTCACCCGTGCCGAAGCGCAGGAAATCAAAGCGCTGGCGGCGGCGAAAGGGTTGATCGTCGGTGTCACCTACGGTTTTTCCGGACATCCGCTGCTAATGCAGATGCGCGCAATGATCGCCAATGGCGAAATCGGCGATGTACGCATGGTTGAGCTGCAATACACCCACGGTTTTAGCGCTAATGATAGCGCCGACAAGTTCAGCGAAGCGCAAAAGTGGCGCGTCGATCCCAAAATCGCCGGGCCTTCATTCGTGCTCGGCGACATCTCTACACACACCTTCTACATTTCGCAGCTGGTGCTGCCGCAGCTGAAAGTGAAATCGCTGTTGTGCGATCGCCAAAGCTTTATTCCTTCCCGAGCACCGCTGGAAGATAACGCCATGGTGTTGATGCACTACGACAACGGCGCAGTCGGGCGCATGTGGGCGTCATCCATTAATGCCGGTTCGATGGATAGCCAAAGCATTCGCGTGATCGGATCACGCGCTAGCCTGGAGTGGAGCGATTACAACCCAGGCGAGCTGAAGTATGAAGTGCAGGGCCAGCCGAATCAGATCATGCATCACGGCATGCCATATCTGCATGAAAGCGCCCTGGCAGATGAACGTCTCGGGGCGCTGCACACCGAAGGGCTGGCGGAATCCTGGGCCAACATCTATCTCAAATTTGCTATCGCCATCAGCGCCACGCAGCGCGGTGATCAGCAGACACTCAACAACCTGATCTACCCGGATATTAACGCCGGGATCGAAGGGGTGCGCTGGATCGAAAACTGCGTACGGTCTGCGGATAACGGCGCGAGCTGGGTTAATTACGAATAAGGAATGCCATGAAACTCTCTTTCTGTACCGATAGCCTGGGTCATCTGCCGTTTGAACAAATGCTGGATAAACTGTTGGAGCTTGGCGTTTATGGCGTTGAGATGACCACCGGCGGCTGGTCACCGGCACCGCATCTGCGCACTGAAACGCTACTGGGCAGCGCCACGCAACGTCAACAGCTACTCAGGGCGCTGGAGAGTCGCGGCATGTCGATTGCGGCGCTGAATGTGTCGGGAAATCCGCTCGACCCGGGCGAACTGGGCAATAAGCACAAGCGCGATACGGAAAACGCGTTGGCATTGGCCGGTGAACTGGGCGTGAAAAAAATCGTCATGATGAGTGGTCTCCCGCCAGCCAGCCCCCATGACACCATTCCCAACTGGATCACTTACACCGTGAGTTGGCCGCCCACGCTGAAAAACTGCCTCGATTATCAGTGGAATGAAGTGGCGATTCCCTATTGGCAAGGGCTGGTGGCGCGCGCTAAAGAGAGCGGCGTGGAGAAGTTTGCGCTGGAAAACTTCAGCTCGATGCTGGTGTGGAATCCGGAAACGTTGTTCCGTCTGCGTAATGCGGTGGGCGATATGGTTGGGCTGAATCTCGATCCCAGCCATCTGCTGTGGATGGGAGCCGATCCGATTGCCGCGGCGCGTGCGCTCGGCCCGGCGATTCATCACTGCCACGGCAAGGACGTGCGGCTGGAACGTGGGTTGGTGAACATTAACGGCTTACTGGAAACCAAACCGGTGGAAGACGTTGCCAACCGCGCCTGGAACTATGTTGCGGTGGGTTGCGGCCAGGATTTGCAGTGGTGGAAGGAGTTCTTCTCGGTGGTGCGCATGGTGGGCTACAACGATTGGGTATCGCTGGAGATGGAAGATCTTACCATGTCGGTGGATGCGGGAATTACGTCATCGATTGCAGCACTCAAGCAAACCCTTAGCCAGTAAGGTGCAGTTCGCGGCGGGTAACCGCTCGCCGTGTTCTGTACATCGCGAGGCGATGCCCTGATAATTCGTGTTTACACGAATGAATGGGGCAGGTAATGCGAGAGAATCATCCATCACGCGAGGAGATTCGGCTGGAAAATGTGCTGGCGGCATTGGGCAATCCAATGCGCATGACGGTAGTCAGCATTCTGGCGGATGGCGGTGAACATACCTGCGGATCGCTGCTGAAAGGCGTATCGAAATCCACCTTAACTCACCACTGGCGCGTACTGCGCGAGGGCGGCATTATCTGGCAGAAACCCTCTGGCCGTGAAAATTTATTATCACTGCGACGCGACGATCTGGATGCGCGTTTTCCCGGTTTGCTGGATTCGTTGTTGAGTGCGACTGAGCATGATGCGCTCACCACCGCCACGCTAAATGCGTTCCACCCTAAATAACCCGCGCGCGGCCCGCCAGCGTGGCCACCACCATCTGCACAGCCGCAATCACTAATAGCATCGTCAGTGGCCACTGCCAGCTGCCGCTGATGTCATGCAACAGACCAAAGCACAACGGTCCGAGTGCCGCCAATCCATAGCCAACGCACTGCGCCATGCCCGATAACTTCGCGGCCTGCAGATGATCCGCGGTGCGCAGATTAAACAGCGACAGGCAAATCACCATCGATGCCCCCGCGCCTAGCCCAGCCAGAATCAGCCACAGCAGCGCGTAATTTGGCGCAGCCAGCAATCCAGCCACGGCCAGCAAGATGGCAAGTGACGCGAGGAAACTCATCGCGCGCTGATCGCGCATTTTCTTCAGGGCGCTCATACAGGCGAGATTCGAAACGATCGCCACTACCTGATAAACGAACAGCATGCCGCCAGCTTCCAATTGGCTAATGCCGCTGTCCTGTGCGAAAGGGGTGAACCAACCAATTAAGGTGTAAAACACCAGCGACTGACAAGCCATAAACAGGGAAACCTGCCAACCTAATGCGGCGCGCCACGGCGATCGCGTGGGAACGGCGCTGGCTGTGCCTTTTTTATGAGTGGCGGATTTTTTCAGATACGGCAGCCAGGCGAGCAGCGCAATTACGGCCGGAATCAGCCATACCGCCAGCGATAGACGCCAACCTGCGCTACTGAGTTCTGCCAGCGGCACCACCACGCCAGAAGCGATGCTGGCAGTAATCGCCATCGTCATCGCATACAGTCCAATATAACGCGCGGTGTGCTCGATGAAATCACGCTTGATCAGCGGCGGCAGAAGCACATTGGCGGCAGCGATACCGGAACTGAGAATCACGGTGCCAGCCCATAAGGCATTTTCACTGCCGCTAATGCGCAGCACCGATCCCAGCGTAATCAGCAGCAGTGCGCCCCACAAACTGCGCTCCAGACCAAAGCGATTGCCGAACCATGCAGCCGGTGGCGCTAAGGTGGCAAACATCAGCAGCGGTAAGAAGTTAATCACGCCTGCCGCGCTGGCGCTCAGTCCAAACGTCAGACGAATGTTTTCCAGCACCGGACCCACCGCCGTAATCGGCGTGCGCAAATTGGCCGCCGTCAGCAGCAACAAGAACAGGAAAAAACCAGAACGACGCAGGGCAGGATTCGCAGATAAAACGGTATGGGTCATCTTTTCGCACCATAGCAATGAGGCAGACCAAGTCTGCATATGGTGCGTTGGTTGACGTTAACGCTTACGCAACGGCGCAGGCCGCTGAAAGGAGGGCAATACTAACGAGGGGATGTACTGATGTAAAGTTCTCAGAACCCATCGAAGATAAAATCAATCGAATCTTTAATGCGCTGTCGATCAACATGCGCATCCATAACTTGATCGCCGGGAAGTGATTCGCGTACGCTAGCCATTTCGTGGGTCATGACTAAGTATTCCTCACCTTCAACATTAATCACCGGATTGAGTCGCTTCACTTGGTTTTTTTTGAATAGATTAACGGGATAAAGTGGAATAACGATTCGCGAGGCCAGCTCGCCGATAATCTCGCTTTGGGCATCTATCAAAAAAGAGTATTCGCTATTCTTGTTGGTGTTGCGATAAATGAAATATTGCATTGCTAAAACGTCCTGTATTCATCCGACAATAATCCATGCTCTTCGATGATGCGGTTCAACTCTTGTAAATCTTCGCTATTTTCACGCTTCCATCTTTCTGCTTCTGTTGCTCGGATCTCATGTTGCAAAGCTCGGGAGAGGATTGCTGATAGATTAAGGCCAGCTTCTCTCGCTTGTTCAAGCAATGTGGGTTCAAGTGTCACACTGACTGTTTTTTTTGTCTTACAGATGTAGATGGCATAATTTCCCCGTGTACGGTACACGTGTATAAACATGCGTGATGAGTATGTGTGATGTTTACTGATAATTCAGTGCGCGCCTCCTATAAACCTGAAAAACTCAATCATCTTACCTTGCGCCATCCGCTATCCGCGTCCACCTTTAGTATTTCCCCTTTTCCCACAAATGGACGAACAATGCTCTGGTTATGGAACGTGCTTATCTTGCTGGCAACCGTGGTGGTGATGGAAATCGTCGCGGCGCTTTCGCATAAATACATCATGCATGGTTGGGGATGGGGCTGGCATTTGTCGCATCATGAACCGCACAGCGGCAAGTTTGAACTTAACGATCTATATGCGGTGGTGTTTGCCGCGCTGGCGATTGTGCTGATTTATGTCGGCGTGCAGGGCTTGTGGCCGCTGCAGTGGATTGGTGCGGGCATGACGGCCTACGGCGCGCTTTATTTTATGGTGCACGATGGACTCGTGCATCAACGCTGGCCTTTCCGCTACATTCCGCGCAAAGGCTATCTCAAGCGCTTATACATGGCGCATCGTATGCATCATGCGGTGCGTGGACGTGAAGGCTGTGTTTCCTTCGGCTTCCTTTACGCACCGCCACTCAGCAAGCTGCAAACCGCGTTGCGCGAACGCCATGGACGCAAACTCAACGAGGACGCTGCCACAGACCAGCCGGACGCGGCGCGTAAAAATTCACGCGTAAAGTGATGGGCCGGTGCTCGACTTTTTCAGCAGCAAATACTCGTCATCTTCACTTTAGGTACCGATCTTTTACCTTCTTCACAAAGAAAATCTAACATTGCTATCGTTCATTCAAGGCAAAGTTAGATTTTCATTTCCAGTATTTTTTCACAATAATAAAGTCAATTATGAAAATAACGACTGCACATACGGCAGTGATATTCCATGCATGGTCAGGCCAGCGATCATAGGAAAGAGAGCCAACGGTTATAATCAGAATGAGAGGTATGCTGGAGGAAAGGAATAGCCAAATGGAAAATCTGAAAAAACATTGTAGCATCCTGCTCATTTTATTAGATCCCTATCTATGGTTTATTAAAAATTAAAACCTTGCAAAAAAATATCTTTATACGAATGAAAAAAATCATCAGTGCGTGGGCTTAATTATACGACAAGGCTATCGCTTATTTAAAGAATACAAATTTCTGAATTTCGTTTAAGGAATTTGTCATCTTCGCAAAGCAAATAGCCTTACCCGCATGAATTCGGTAATGAGCATAGCCGCCAGCGCCATGGACGCAAACTCAACGAGGACGCTGCCACAGACCAGCCGGACGCGGCTCAGGATGCGCCACGCGCGAAGTGAGCGCCATCCCTGCGCCTTTCAACAGCAGAGCCAGCTTCTCTCCTTTGCTGGTGCGTTGGCGTGTATCCCAGGCATGCGCGCCAGCGTGCTGGACTTTCACCCCAATTTCGCGATAAACGCCGCGCGCGGTAGCGATGGCCCACGCCGAACGCAGCGGCAATCCAGGTAAGCCAGATCGCGCAGATTGATAATAAGGTTCCGCTTCCGCCACTAAACGCGCAGCCAGCGTTGCCAGGGCTGTTCGGTGCTGTGGAGCGCTCAACGTAGCGCCATTTAATCCTGCTTCATCAAGCCAGGATTGCGGCAGATAACAGCGACCATTTTCGGCATCCTCGACAATATCGCGCGCAATATTCGTTAGCTGAAAGGCCAAACCTAAATCGCAGGCATGATCCAGCACCGCTTCATCGCGAACGCCCATCACGCGCGCCATCATTAAGCCGACGACACCCGCAACGTGATAGCAGTAACGCAGCGTGTCCGCGAAGGTTGCGTAGTGTTCATCGCGCGCATCCATGGCGAAGCCTTCCAGATGATCAAAGGCCAGCTGCTGAGGTAACTGGTGAATGATCGCCACTTCCTGAAACGCCTTAAACGCCGGCTCATCCATGTGCGCACCGCTGTAGGCGCGGCGCGTTTCGATCTGCAGATGAAGCATGCGCGCCTGCGCATCCTCTATCGCGTGTTGCGTGCCCGCTTCGCCAAGCGTTTGCCCATCAATCACATCGTCGCAGTGGCGACACCAGGCGTAGAGCATCAGCGTACTGCGGCGCGTTGGTGCATCAAATAACTTTGCGGCGGTAGCAAAACTCTTCGATCCCACGGCCATGGTTTGCGTGACTTGCTCAAGCAGCGGCTGTCGATTCATTTAGCGCTATCCTCCAGCATCAGCTGGGCGGTGGCTTTGGCGGATCCGATGACTCCCGGCACGCCCGCACCGGGATGGGTGCCCGCGCCGACTAAATAGAGATTGCTGATATCAGCATCACGATTATGCGGACGGAACCAGGCACTTTGCGTCAAAATCGGCTCCAGCGAAAACGCCGAGCCATGATGGGCATGCAGCGTGTCGCGAAAATCAAACGGCGTAAACATCCTGTGTGTCACCAATTGCTGACGTAGTCCCGGCATATAGTGCTGCTCCAGATAAGCAAAAATTCGATCGCGCAAGCGCGGTCCTTCCTGTTGCCAGTCGATATCAGCGGTACCGAGATGCGGCACCGGCGCTAACACATAAAAACTGCCGCAGCCCGGCGGTGCAAGCGAGGGATCGCTGCTGCAAGGTGCGTGAAGATAAAGCGAAAAGTCATCTGCCAGCTCACGGCTGTTGAAAATTTCATCTATTAACTCGCGATAGCGCGGACCAAAACAGACTGTATGATGCGCGAGCTGTTCATGAGGATGATTCAGGCCAAAATAGAGAACAAACAGCGAATTACTCATACGCTTACGTTTTAGCGATGCGGCGCGCTTGCGGGCCTGCGGATGATGATGCAATAGCCTGTCGTAGGTGTGAACCACATCTGCATTCGAGGCAACCGCCGCCGCCGCAAAACGTCGTCCGTCCTTCAGTTGAATACCGCTAATGCGATCGTCGTGGGTTTCCAGCTGACTCACTTCGGCATTTAGCAGCAGCTCGCCGCCCAGATCTTCAAACAGCCGCGCCATACCGCTAACCAGCGCGCCGGTGCCGCCACGCGGAAACCACACGCCCCATTCGCGCTCCAGCGCATGAATCAAGGTATAAATCGATGATGTTGCAAAAGGATTACCGCCCACCAGTAATGAGTGAAAGGAGAATGCCTGCCGCAGGTGATCGTCCTGAATAAATTTTGCCACCATGCTGTAAACGCTGCGCCATGCCTGTAAACGTCCCAGCTGCGGCGCGACGCGCAGCATATCGCGGAAGTGCAGAAACGGCACCGTGCCAAGTTTCAGATAGCCCTCTTGAAACACCTCGCGAGAATAGGCGAGAAACTGGCGATAGCCAGCGACATCCTGCGGGTTGAACGTGGCGATCTGCTGCTCGAGCAGCGGCTGGTTGTTATCATAATCAAGCTGTTTACCGTCTTCCCAACACAGGCGGTAAAAGGGCGTTACGGGCATCAGCTCGACGTAATTGCTGAGTGATTTTCCCGCCAGCGTGAACAACTCCTCAATGGCGCTGGGATCGGTGATTACCGTCGGCCCCGCATCGAAGATAAAACCTTTATCCTCGTAGACATAGGCGCGTCCGCCTGGTTTATCGCGCTGCTCCAGTAGGGTGGTTGGGATGCCGGCTGCTTGCAGGCGAATCGCCAACGCCAACCCACCAAAACCTGCGCCAATCACATAATTACGTTCCATTATTTCTTCCCTGGCGTTGCTGAGGTCATCATTAGCGCGCGCAGCGCTTCACCGAGTGGCACCGGCGGCTTGCCGCACAAAATTCGGGCTTTATCGCTCAGGCGCAGTTGCCCGGCGTAAAAGCGACTAATTAATCCGGCATCGAGCCGATAAAAGCGCTGCATCACACGCCAGCGCTGTTCAGGAGGTCCGGCGAGAAACAGCATGCGATTGAGCAGGCGAAAGAAGCGCTGCTCGCGCCACTGATTACGGGCGAAGCGTTCAATGTGCTGATTGAGAGTGCCGGCCGCGGTGGGCAACGAGGTTGCGATTAACTCCGCCAGCGCTACGGCGGAGGGCAACGAATAACCGGTGGTGGCGTGAAACAGTCCGGCACGTAGGCCGCTGCTGGGCTGGCCGCGCTGCTGCTGCCAGAACCGATCGACATCGCCGCTTAATGTGATGGGTAATACGCCATGCTCTTCACGCAGCAGCCTGCTGAGCATCCAGCCTTGCTGCTGCGCATAGTCGCCGATATGTTGGCGTGTCGCGTTTTCAGCCAGCGTAGGTTGATTGACGTAGTAGGTGTCTTCAATGAGCAGGCGATCGGCGCTGAGCGGCAGCGTGTAAACAAAACGATAGCCTTCGTGCTGATCGACGGTCGCATCCATCAGTATCGGTTGTCGTAAACCGTGCGGCTGCGCCAGCTGCCACTCCTGGCCAAGAAAGACCTGATAACCGAGCTGTAAGTGCGGTGTAGGCTGCAATCCCCGGCCATCGATAACAACTTGCGCATGAAGTTCGCGGCCATCTTCCAGCGTCACCTGCGTAGGGCTCATCTGGCTGACGGGCGCGTTACACCATAGATCGTCGCCCATTACACTAACGAGCTTGTGGGCAAAATCGTCTGAGAAGATCGAACCATAAGCCCCATTCAATGTGCGACGCAGCGCAGGGAAGCGCACTTGATAACCCGACCAACGTACCGAAATCAGCGGTTCGAGCCAACTCAACTGTTCAGCGGTGAGATCGCTGTGATGAAAGGACCAGGTATGATTCCCCGCCGGATGCGCGTGACTCTCCAGCAGCAAGCATTTTAGTTCGGGTTGCAGCTGACGCAGGCGTAGCGCGATCAGGCCGTTCGCCAACCCGGCTCCCACCAAAATCACATCGTATTGCATCTGCATCAGGTTGCCTCCGCGAGCACAACGTGCTGCTGGCACAGCGCTTGTTCAACGATCTCTGCTGCACGCTGGCAGCCGCCTGCGCGCTGCAACTGCGCCTGAATCGCTGACATACGTAACGTATAACTGCCGTCTGCCAGCACTTTTTGCAGATGCCGTTCCAGTCGATGTACTCCGCTGAAACGCGATGCGCGGCACCCAACGCCGTGCCACTCAATCCGCGCCGCTACGCCGGGCTGATCAAAAGCAATCGGCAGTGCCAGCATCGGAGTGCCGCACGCCAGCGCTTCCAGCGCGCTGTTTAATCCAGCATGAGTAATAAACAGCTGCGCGTGCTGCAACGCTGCGCGTTGATCGACAAAATCCGTCACCCAGGCAGCACCGGCCAGTTCAAGTTGATGCGTTTGCTGCATGTTTAAACCACCGCAATGTGCGATGACTAATGACAATCGCAGATTTCGGCACGCCTGCGCCAGATGCAAAAACAGGCGAAAGCGATGACCTTGTAGCGTTCCGAGCGAGGCGTATACCACCGGCTGACGCAGCGCTGGCCAGGGCGCGTTGAGCAGTGCAACTGACACCGGCTCGCGTAAGGGCCCAACGGCGTGATAGCAGTCCGGCAACTGCTGACGTGGAAAATCAAAGGCAGGCACCATCTGACTGATTTGCGCCAGCGGCGAAAGACATTGATGCAAACCGCGCCGTTCCGTTAAGCCAAACGCTCGGGCATGTTTGAGAATGACCTCGCCATGGCGATGCATGATGCGATCGTAGATATCGCTGCTAGCCTGAAAACGCTTTAAGGCTTTCTCATTCTGTGCAAAACGGAAAGGCATCACCGCGAGGGGAATGCCCGCTTCGCGATTAACCGGTAAGGCGCAGGCCACAGAGACAAAAGGCAGATGCAGCGCTTCCGCAACCAGCCCGCCCGCAGCTTCCATCTCATCGGCGATCACGCCGTCAACTTTCAGTGCCTTTAGCAGCTCTGGTAATTCGCGACACAGCATATCGGTACAGTCTGCCAAATCCTTTATTACCCGAAACAGCGACAAGCCACCCGGCGAGGCCAGTCGATGTAATACCGGCGCCAGAGAGCCGGCCGGATGCGTTTGCTGCCCGACGGTAACAAATTCGATGCGTTCATCGCTCAGTAAAGTGCGCGCATCGGCTTGTTGAATAAACGTGATGCGATGCCCGCGTGCCAGCAGCGTTTGTGCCAGCGCCTGCAACGCATGAAAGTGGCTATAAAGCGGAGGCGCAATCACCGCAAAGTGGCCCATCAGCGGATCCGCGCTTAGTTGAACATCGCCAGCTGTTGGTTAAACAGGGCGTGCATATATTGGCGGGTAGCGATGCCACGATCGCAGGCACAGGCAAGATGCGCATCGGCGCTGCGGAGGTGATCGCGCAGACGCCGTTCAGCGCCATCAGCACCCAGCATCTGCACCAGCGTTGATTTACCTTCGTCTTGATGCATATCTTTGCCGGTGAGTTTGCAGCCATCGGCGAGATCGTCGAGCAGCTGAAATGCCTGACCTAAATCCTGAGCGAAAAAGTTAAGTCGCTGACGTATCTGTGGTGATGCGTCCGCAGCAATCGCTGCCATTTGCAGCGTGGCGCGAAACAGCACGCTGGTTTTCAGTTCATTGGTGAGGGCGATGGCTTCCGGACTTCGGCTCTGCGCACCATTGTGCAAATCCTGGAATTGTCCTTGTACCAAGCCCTGCAAGCCAACGGCGGAAGAGAGTTCGGCAATCGCCTCAGATTTATGCAGCGCGGGTAAACCCGGTGCAATCGCAATCACTTCAAAGGCGCGACTGAGCAGCGCGATAGCCGCCAAAATCGCCACGTTCTCACCAAACTCGCGATGCACCGTCGGGCGGCCACGTCGCATCTGCGCGTTATCCATGGAAGGAATATCATCAAGTATCAAAGACGCCGCGTGTACCATCTCCACCGCACAGGCGAGATCGAGAATGCCATGTTGAGTGAGCTCGCAACCCATGTCGCGCGCCGCTAGCATGAGTAATAAAGGACGGATGCGCTTACCTTGTGCCAGCGTACCGGCACGCATAGCGGCTCGCACGCGATCGGCTTGCTGTCCAGCAGGCAACAAATGTTCAAGGTGCGCCTGTAAAATCTGTTGCAGCTGAAGAAGTTCGCTATCCTGGTGTGCTGTGGTGTCGACATGGGCGGTCATAGTGGCTATCCATGGTTGGTGAAATTTTTATACTTTTTTGATTAACCGTAGACTGCGTAAGGTGAGTTCGCCAGCGCGTGCCCCGCATAAGGGCTGAAATTAACCGCAATGAATATGAGAATTTAATGCCATTTACTGCGTGATCTTATTAGCGAAAAAAGTAACAACTGCGTCGTAACATACATAACTCCGTTAGGCTGGTGATAAATAAATGCACCTGATGGAAAATATAATGACGAATTCGCAACCTGCCATCCTGATTATTCAGCCGCTAATGCCGCAGCTGGATGAAAAACTCACTCAGCACTTTCACTGTCATCGCTTATATGAGCAGCAAGATCCCGTAGGATTTATTCAACAGCATGGCATCGCGATTAAGGCTATTGTTACGCGCGGTGATATTGGTGTAGAAACCGCAATTCTGGAACAACTGCCCGCCTGTAAAGCGATTGCGGTATTTGGCGTTGGCACCGATCGTATTGACCTTGACTACACTGCAAAACACGGCATTCAGGTGAGTATCACCCGCGATATTCTCACTGAAGATGTGGCGGATTTAGCGCTGACGCTGATGTTGGCATTTTCTCGTAATCTAGTGGCCTATCATCAGTTTGCGAAAGCTGGCGCATGGGAAAATAGCAGCGTTGAACTTTCCACTCGCGCCAGTGGAAAGCGCATCGGAATAGCTGGGCTGGGCGCGATTGGCTTAGCCATCGCGCGCCGTGCCGAAGCCTTTGGTATGCAGGTTGCCTACACCGCGCGCACGGCTAAAGACATAAGCTACAAGCGCTGCGACAACATTGAGCAGCTCGCCGCCTTTAGTGATTTTCTGGTGCTGGCATTGCCAGGCAGCGCGGAAAATCTGCAATTAGTTGATGCAAAAGTGCTGACAGCGCTTGGCAAAGAAGGCGTGCTGATTAACATTGCGCGCGGGACAGTCATCCATGAAGCCGATCTCATCACTGCATTGCAACAGGGAAGCATAAAAGGCGCGGCACTTGATGTTTATCCACATGAACCGATGATTAACCCCGCTCTGCGTGAATTGGATAATGTCCTTTTAACACCGCACATTGCCAGCGCAACGCATGAAACCCGCGCGCAAATGACGAGTAATGTACTGGAAAATTTACGCAATTATTTTTCCGAGGGGAAAATGATTACCGCACTCTAAATTTTACCTTTGATTGCCGAGCAAACCGGCGGCACAGTAAAGCCATTTTTTATAAAAATGATATTTTTATGCCAATTTTGCGTGGATGAACGCGTTAACTTGTTACTAATATGTTATTGGTAATGCGGTTAACGATTCTTTTATCTCACACGGAGGCAGCATGAAAATAGGCATTGTGGGTTACGGTACCGGCGGTAAACATTTCCACGCCCCCTTTATTGTTGCAGCACAGGGATTAGAGCTGGCAGGAATAGTCGCTCGTGCGCCTGCGACTATTGCAAAAGTGAAAGCGGATTTCCCCGATGTGCCCATTTTCGCTAGCCTGACAGAGATGCTGGCAGCGGGTGTGGATATCGTCACCATCACTACACCACCGCAGACGCGTCGTGAGCTGGTATTGGAAGCGATCGATGCGGGAGTTGCGGTGATCGCCGATAAACCCTTCGCGCCGGATGCCAAAACCGGTCGCGAGCTGGCGGCTGCAGCGCGTGCGAAAGGCGTGGTGCTGAGCGTTTATCATAACCGCCGTTATGATGCTGACATCCTGACGCTGAAAAAAGTGATTGAAGAACAGCGCGTTGGCAAACTGTGGCGCTTGCATAATCGCATGGATTTCGATGATGCCCTGACGCTGGAAGGCGGTGAAACCGGAGGCCTGCTGCGCGATTTGGGCAGCCACATTGTTGATCAAGCCATCTGGCTGATGGGGCCGGTAAAATCGGTCTATGCACAATTGGATATTGTTGAATTACCAGAAGGACCAACGGATGCCAGTTTCGTGCTGACGCTGACCCACCATAACGGCACGCATTCCTATGTTTCCGCCACCAAACTCAACCGCATGGTATGCCGCGAACTGCGGCTGTACGGCGAGAAGGGCAGTTATTTGTCGCAGGGCAGCGATGTGCAGGCGCAGGCGATTTTTGCGGGTAAACGTCCCGCTGATGATTTGGCGGGATGGGGTTACGAGCAGCGCGACCGTTGGGGCGTTTTGCAACGTGCCGAAGGCAACGAAGCGGTGCCATCTGAACAGGGCGCCTATCACGCTTATTATGAAGCCTTTGCTGATGCAGTACGTAACGGCACCGAACCCCCGGTGACGACCGATCAAGCGATTGAAGTGTTGGCGGTGCTGGATGCGGCGTTTATCAGCGCGCGAGAGAATCGCGTGGTGTCGATCGCATAACGCATCTCGGTGATTTGTATCGGTCGCCAGGGACGGCGACCCTAGGTAGTAAGGTGCGCATTTACGCGCACCACGCATTTCAGCCTGCTAGAATGGCCGTCATTTAGTGGTGAAAGCAGTGAGGTAAGTTGTGTCGGCGTTAGTATTTAGAGAAGCGAATCTTACGGATGTGGATCGGTGTTATGCCATTGAAACAGAAGCTTACGAAGGAGACGAAGCGGCAACCCGCGAGAAAATAGCGACTCGCATTACGCAGTATCCGCAAGGTTTCCTGTGCCTGGAAGCAGAGGGCAAGGTCATCGGTTTTATCAATGGCGGCTGCGCGTGGGATGTAGTGATGTCGGATGAGGAATTCAAAGCGCTAATCGGCCACGATCCGGCTGCGCCTAACGCGGTGATCATGTCGGTGGTGCTCGATCCAGCATATCAAGGCAAAGGTTACGCTACGCTGCTGATGCGCCATTTTGTCCAGCTGATGAAGCAAATGGACAAGCAAACCATTCACTTAATGTGCAAAACCCATCATGTCGAACTGTATAAGAAAATGGGTTATCAGTACGTTAAACCGTCCGCGTCCGATCATGGCGGCATGGCGTGGCATGAGATGTTGATGACACTATAATGTGTCAGGTCGCCGAATTATGGCGACCCAAATCTTATCTCACGCAGCCACGCCTTTCGGTAGCGACGACAGATGTCCCGCCCATAAACTGGCGACCCATTTCACCCCTTTAGCGGTAAAACGCGCTTGAGAAAACGCGTGCTGATTCTCAGCATGTCCAGAACGCAGCGTAAAGTAACCCGCTTGGAGGTGATGCTGCTGCGGTGCCAGTGAACCTTTCTCGCGGTACATGATATTGCGCTCCAGCAAGAACTCACGAAATTCCGTTTCCTTGACTTTCAACATCTTGCACAACTGGCGAAAGCCGAGCGAATCTTCGATTTCAACAAAGCGGTCAAAAAACTCGGCTTTGGGCGCAGACAGTGCGAGTTGCTGCTCAGCCGCTCGTCGCTGCTCAAATTGTTCGGCCCACGCACGGGCTGCTTCAGCTGGATTAGTGAAATCAGGCAAATGCGTAAACTGTTCCCGTTTTTGCCAAAGATCGAGTAACTCTGCGGTGAACCCTGGAGAGAGCCGCGCAACGGCTAATAATGAATCGCGCTTGTTGAGATGAAACTCCTGACGCATTTCACCCTGATGCTCATAAAGATTTACCGTGATGGGCTGAGAAAGACGCTGGGCAGTTTCCAGGCTTTTGATCAGACGCTTCACTTCACCGTGAGTAATACCCGTAACGCTGGCTATTTCGCGGCTGCTCATCATCATTGATGAATTCAGAGCAGACAGACTTTCCGTTGAGATCATCATTATTCGCACCTCTTGCAGACTTACTCAGCCGTGTGGCTGTCGAATAAGTATACTGCATACTGGTTTTATATACAGTATTTATTTTAACCGTTTTCGTAAGATGTTCTACTTTGCGTGGCGTTGCACAAATCAATGCCAGTTCACGTTATTCCACTCTGCGTATTCTCTTAAAGTGGCGCGTTTCAGGTTTATTAAATTGTCGTTATGGGTGCCGTTTGCTAATTTTGAGCCAATTTTCCGGGTTTTTATTGGCTTTCTGTGACCGTTTGGCGCAGCGCCGATGTAGGCCTTTTTAACAGCAATGATCACATCACTGGCAGCAACCCTGCTGGAGAAGAAATGAAAAAAAATAAACTAAAAACACACCTGGTTTCACTCGGGCTACTGGCGGAAAAAAAGCTAACCAAACGCAAAACGTTACCCGACTACAACCCGGCCGCGGAGCAGGATATCAATTTGCAGCCGCGTCAGACGTCACCTGCTGCCATTCCGCGTCAAATCTGGATGTACTGGGAAAGTGAACAACTGCCAGCAGAAGTGCAGATTTTTGTTGATAAAATCGTCCGTGAGAATCCAGGTTATTTGGTCACGGTTATCAATAACCTGAATATTAAAAATTACCTGCCAGACCTGCATTTTGTGCATCAGGATATGCGTGCGTCACACAAAAGTGATGTCATCAGGCTGGAACTGTTGCACCGCTATGGCGGGATCTGGATGGATGCCACCATTATTCTCAATCGTACGATGGATGAGCTGCTGGCGGTAAATATTGATGACAGTTATGACCTCATCGCTTTTTATCGCGATGGATCGACGCTAGACAAAGCCTATCCGGTGGTTGAATCCTGGTTTTTGGCCGCGCCAAAAAATAACCCTTTTATCGCACGCTGGCTGCACTATTTCCGGCCAATAGTTGAGATCGGCGCTGATGAATTTTTCCGCCGCCTGCAGGCGTTGCCTGACTACGCAACCCTGGTGCAGGGCATAACGCCACCGGATTATCTGGTGGTGTATATCGCGCAGCAGCAGGCGTTACGTGAAAATAACCAGTACAATTTCTATCTGCGCAAATGCGAAGCCAGCGCGTTGCTCTATCAGAGTTTAGTGAAGTGGCGCCCGGTAAAACTGAGCCGCATGCTGATGGTGGATCGCCTTCCTGCCGTCTTACCGCCGCTGACTAAGCTGACGGGATTTGACCGCAAGTATCTCGACACCAATCTGAAATATGGTGTGGTGAACCAAGATAGCTTACTGGGTCAGATTCTCTTAACCAGCCAGAAGGGCGCCCGCCCGCAAACCCCGCTCCCGGCGCTGACGGGCAAGGCGTAACCGATCACGGCTTGGTCAACTGCTGCAGTGCCGAGGCGCTAATTTCATCGTCCGGCACATACACCAACAGGCGGTCACCGTTGCGCGAAGCGGACCACCAGTTATTTTGCCGCAGCGTGAGTTCACCCACTTGCGCATGGTAAAAACGTTTCACGCGGTTCTCCACCTGGCCCAACTCATAGCGCTGCCAGGTGTGCGCAAACTCATCTGAACTGTGCAACAGGCGCGCAAGAAAGCTTTCCCAATGCGGATCGCCAAGATGTTCACCCATCTGACCCCGAAACATCGCCACCATTTGCGGCATCACTTCATCCCAGTCATTGATGGCCTGGCGCCAGGCGGGATGATTGAACGCCAACCAGATGCAGTTGCGATCTTCTGGCGCAATCTCTGCTAAATCGACGCCCATTAATGCACACCACGCGGCGTTGTAGCCAAGGATATCGAAGCGCGGCGTCTCAATAATGGCCGGTAACTGGATGGCATCGAGCATTTGCTGATTGTGTGCGGCAATTTTACAGCACGCTGCCACCACGCGCACCGACGGTAATGTATGTCCGGCCAGGGAAAACAGATGCTGAGTTTCCACATCGTTGCACTGCAGCGCGGCGGCGATGGCGGTGAGGGTTTTCGGCGAGGCTTTAATATCACGCCCCTGTTCCAGCCACGTATACCAGGTCACGCCAACATCCGCCAACTGCGCAACTTCTTCCCGACGTAAACCCGGCGTGCGGCGATGGCGCATGCGCGGTAAACCCAGGCGATTGGGATCGAGGTTTTCGCGGCGCGTGCGTAGAAACGTACCGAGTAGCTTACGATTGTTTTGTTCAGTGCTAACAGGCGCGGATGCCAGGCTCATACACAGATCCTTCAGCAAGACGGGTAGTGTTTATACCATGATAATTAAGAACTGGTACCCGTTTAATGGTTAGGTGATGCTATGCCGTACTGAAACGAAAAACAAGGGTAAAACCGATGCAGACATCGCAACTTCAACGCACAGGATTGATGGTCCTGCTTGCCGGGCAACTGCTGCCCATGATCGACTTTTCTATCGTTAACGTGGCCTTAGACGCGATGGCTCACACGCTGCAGGCCACGGCGATTGAGCTGGCGCTGATTGTCGCGGTATATGGCATCGCCTTCGCCATCTGCCTGGCGATGGGCGGACGGCTGGGCGATAACTATGGACGCCGTCGCGTGTTCCTTGCGGGAGTATGGATCTTTGGTATTGCATCTTTATTATGCGGCATTGCCAACAGCGTTGGTTTGCTGATGTTTGCTCGCGCACTGCAGGGCATTGGCGCGGCCTTTATCGTGCCGCAGATCCTGGCAACATTGCACATCACCTTGAAAGGTCGAGCGCATGCACGCGCCATCGGCTTGTACGGCGGCATTGGTGGGCTGGCATTTATCATCGGCCAGGTGCTGGGCGGTTTTCTCATCAAAGCCGATATCGGCGGTTACGGCTGGCGCAGCGTGTTCCTGATTAACCTGCCGATTTGCCTGTTTGTGCTGATCACCGCGCGCCGCTTCGTGCCAGAAACGCAAAACACGCAGCGCGTACCGGTCGATGTTAGCGGCACGTTGCTGCTGGCAGGTGCGATCGGTTGCCTGATGCTGGCGTTGGCGCTTGGGCCGCTGCTGCACTGGTCGTGGCCATGCATCTTGCTGCTGGTGCTGTTCCCGCTATTTTTACACCGTTTACGCCAGAGTTCGCTGCGGCTGGAAGCGGTAAACGGCGCACCGCTGCTGCCACCCTCGCTGCTGCGTTTACCCAGCGTGCGCTTTGGCCTGACGCTGGCGGTGCTGTTTTTCTCGTGCTGGAGCGGGTTTATGTTCTCAGTCGCGCTGACGCTGCAAGCCGGCTTAGGCATGACGGCGTTCCAGTCGGGTAATGCTTTTATTGCGCTCGGCGCCGCTTATTTTATTGGTGCGATGCAATCCACCCGCATCGTCGAGCGTTTAGGAAAACGCGGCGCTCTGCTGATGGGCTGCGGTATTCAAATGGTTGGCCTGGTAGCGTTAATCGCTACGCTGCAACTCGCCTGGCCACAGGTAGGCATTTTCACGCTAATTCCCGCCACGGTGCTGATTGGTTTTGGTCAGTCGTTTATTGTCAGCACCTTCTACCGCATCGGTATGAGTAGCGTGCCGCATCATCAGGCGGGGGCGGGCAGTGCAGTGTTATCAACCGTTCAGCAATCGGCGCTGGGTTTAGGCCCGATGCTGCTTGGCGGCGTATTTACGCAGATCTATGCACACGGAAATCATCTAACGGCGATTACCGGTACGCTTGGCGTTGAGCTGGGGATGATGGCGCTGCTGGTGATTTTCACCAGCCTTAATCGCCGTACGTTTCAGTCAGTAGCGGCAGAAGGGTAATTCTTGTGAGGGTATTTCGACAGGAGCGTTTCACCATAGTGTAAAACAACCGAAAATCCGTGAGTTACGCTGAATTTACCTTTGGCTGAGCGGTCTTTTTTCCGGAACATATCGCCGCAGTTAACGGGCTGGACCACGTGTTCAGCCCGTTTTTATGGGGTGTGGAAGCAAGGCGCTTGAATCAGGCACAGGAAAAACGGCAGGCTCATAGCAGATGAAGAAGATGTTAACCGGGTTACTTTTCATGGTAACCACCACTGCCTTTGGTGCAGATGATTTCACCCTCAAGGATATTCACTTTGATGGTCTCCAGCGCGTTGCGCCCGGCGCGGCGCTGCTGCATATGCCGTTGCGCGTTGGCGACCGCATCAACGATGATGATATTCGCAATACCATTCGCTCGCTGTTCGCCACCGGCAACTTTGAAGATGTGCAGGTGTTGCGTGACGGCGATATGTTACTGATCAAAGTCAAAGAGCGCCCGGCCATTGCCAGTATTTCGTTCTCCGGCAACAAAGCGATTAAAGAGGATCAACTCAAGCAGAACCTCGATGCTTCGGGTGTACGCGTAGGTGAAGCGCTAGACCGCACCACGCTTGCGGATATCGAAAAAGGGCTGGAAGATTTCTACTATAGCGCTGGGAAATACACGGCTAGCGTTAAAGCGGTCGTTACGCCGTTGCCGCGCAACCGCGTTGATCTGAAATTCATTTTCACCGAAGGCGTGTCGGCGAAAATTCAGCAAATCAATATCGTAGGCAATCATGCTTTCACATCTGACGAGCTGATCTCGCATTTCCAATTGCGCGATGATGTGCCGTGGTGGAATGTAGTCGCTGACCAGAAATATCAGAAACAGAAACTCTCAGGCGATTTAGAGACGCTACGCAGTTATTATCTTGACCGCGGTTACGCGCGATTTAATCTCGATTCTACCCAAGTCAGTTTAACGCCGGATAAAAAGCATATTTACCTCACAATAAATATTCATGAAGGCGATGTTTATCGTGTTAGCGGCGTGACCTTGACGGGCAATATGGCCGGATACTCTGCGGAAATTGAAAAGCTGGTGCGCTTCCCTGCGGGCACATTATACAGCGGAGCAAAAATCACCCAAAATGAGGAAGCGATTAAAAAAGTATTAGGCCGTTACGGCTATGCGTTTCCGCAGGTGACGACGCACTCGGAGATTAACGATAACGATAAAACCGTGCAGCTGCACATCAATGTGGATGCGGGGCGACGTTTCTCGGTGCGTCAGGTGCGCTTCTCCGGTAACGACACCTCGAAAGATGCTGTGTTACGTCGTGAAATGCGCCAGATGGAGGGTGCCTGGCTGGCAAGTAACCAAGTGGAACAGGGTAAAGCGCGACTCAATCGTACCGGTTACTTTGAAAGCGTTGATGTAGAGACGCAACGTGTGCCGGGCAGCCCGGATCAGGTAGACGTGGTGTACAAAGTGAAGGAGCGCAATACCGGCACCTTCAACGTCGGACTGGGTTACGGCACCGACAGCGGCATCAGCTATCAGCTTGGCGTCAGTCAGGATAACTGGATGGGCACCGGTAATACCGTAAGCTTTAGCGGTACGAAAAACAGCTATCAAACCTATGTTGAAATCGCCGCTACCGATCCCTATTTCACCGTTGATGGCGTGAGTCTGGGCGGCAAGCTGTTCTATAACGATTACAGCGCGGAAGATAACGATCTCTCTGAGTACACGTTGAAGAGCTTCGGCGCGGGCAGCACCTTAAGCTTCCCTATCAGCGAAAACAGCACGGTGAGCAGCGGGCTAGATTACGTTTATAACCGCGTGAGCAATATGGCGCCGCAGGTTGCAATGTGGCGCTACTTGGGTTCTCAGGGCATTCACCCGAAAGTGATTACCAGTGACGACGACGACGATGATGCCACGGTTGCGGATAAATTCACTGCCAATGATTTCTTCTGGAATATTGGCTGGAGCTACAACTCTCTGGATCGCGGCTTCTTCCCCACATCGGGCGTGAGTGCCGGTTTTAACACTAAAGTGACTATCCCCGGTTCCACCAACAGTTATTACAAGAGCACGCTGACCGCCAACGGTTACCTGCCGCTGAGCCGCGATCATCGCTGGGTACTGATGGGACGTAGCAAGGCCGGTTATGCCGATGGCTTAGGTGGCAATGAAGTGCCGTTTTATGACAACTTCTACGCGGGCGGTTCGAGTTCAGTACGCGGTTTTTCCTCCAACACCATCGGTCCGAAAGCGGCTTATTACCGCTGTAGCGGCAGCGAAAGCAGCTACGGTGGCTGTCCGGTGGAAAAGTCGGATGATGCGGTAGGGGGCAATGCGATGGCGGTTGTCAGTGCAGAGTTGATTGTCCCCACGCCATTTATTAGCGAACGCTATGCCGATTCTCTGCGCACCTCACTCTTTGTCGATGCGGGTACAGTATGGGACACCGACTGGAAGAATACGGCAGCGACCAAAGCGGCAGGCATTCCGGATTATGGCGATCCAAGCCAGATTCGCGTGTCGAGTGGCGTGGCATTGCAATGGCAATCCCCGCTGGGTCCGCTGGTGTTTTCCTATGCGTTGCCGATTAAAAAGTATGAGGGCGATAAGTCGGAGCAGTTCCAGTTTAATATCGGAAAAACCTGGTAGATGTATTTAATTCGTTACAAGACGAGATCAGTTTTACAGGATCTTTAAACGACTAAGACAGAATAAAACAGCCGGTAGCGTAAAATATCCAATGTGCAATGCTTAAGGAACGAGCGTTCGCGAATATCGTTGTTATGCATCAGATGAATATTATTTCGCCACCCAGTATCGGGTGGCTTTTTTTATTGGGTAAAGCGGTCGCCATAAATGGCGACCCTACAACACTCTGGTGCGCATAAATGTGCGCCAGAGAAAGATAAAAATTAAGACTCACCTAACCTAAGTCCCGTCTCCGCATCAAACAGATGAATCTTCTCGGCGTTAAAGCCCAGCATAATGCTGTCGCCGCTCACCGCCGGGTGACGACCGGCAACCTGCATATGCAACGCATGGCCGTGCCAGTCGAGATGCAGCAGGGTTGATTCGCCGGTGATCTCTACCACGTTCACCTGCGCTGCTGCGTTGCTGCTGGCCTCCAGCAAATCATGCGGACGTACGCCAAGCGTTACGGCGGAACCCTCACGCTCACGCGCCGCCGCCTGCCAGCGTGCGGGCAGCGGCTGCCACAGATCCTGACACTGCACGCCGGGCACGCCATCACGCGTGCTGAGCTGCGCCGGTAGCAGATTCATTGGCGGCGAGCCGATAAAGCGCGCCACAAACGTATCCGCCGGACGATCGTAAATCGCCAGCGGCGCGCCCTGTTGCACAATACGGCCATCTTTCATTACCACAATCTGATCGGCGAGCGTCATGGCTTCCACCTGATCGTGGGTTACGTAAACCATGGTGGTTTTGAAGCGCTGATGCAGCGATTTAATCTCAGCGCGCAGCTCCATGCGCAGCTGGGCATCCAGATTCGACAGCGGTTCATCAAACAGGAACACTTTGGGATTACGCACCATCGCGCGGCCCATCGCTACGCGCTGACGCTGGCCGCCTGAAAGCGCGCGCGGGTAGCGCTGCAGCAGCTTGTCGATGCCGAGGATCCCGGCGATACGCGCAATTTTACTCTGCTGCTCTTCGCGCTTAACCCTCTTCACCTGCATATGGAACGCCAGATTTTCCGCCACCGTTAAGTGCGGATAGAGCGCGTAGCTCTGAAATACCATGGCAATATCGCGGTCTGCCGGATCGCGATCGTTGATCTGCACGTTATCCATCAAGATTGCGCCATCCGACAGGCTTTCCAGACCGGCCAGCAGGCGTAGCAACGTGGATTTGCCGCAGCCGGAGGGGCCAACCAGCACGGTAAAGCTGCCATCAGGAATGGTGAGATCGAGCGGATGCAGCACCGACTGTTTTGCGTAGCGTTTGGCCACTTTTACGAGTTCAACACTGGCCATAAATTAACACTCCTGAGAAAGTTGCAGTTGATGCCAGTCGGGATAGCGACGCGGCAGGGTGCTGATGGCCAGCGACGCCACCGCGATCCCCCATTGCAAAGCCGTGGCGAGATCTTGCTGATGCACTAGCGCGGTAAGGAAGCCGGCATTAAAGCTGTCGCCCGCACCAATGGTATCCACCACCGTCACCGGACGTGCAGGCTGGCTAATCGAGCGTTCGGCCTGCCAGCAGTGTGCGCCCTGCGGGCCGCATTTCACCACGCAGCCACCGCGTCCGCTGAGCTGCTGAACCAGGGTTTGTGCGCTGGCGGGCAGATTGTTTGCGGCGCCCAGACCCAGCGTTTCCACTTCATTAAGCAGCAGCCAGTCGCAGAGCGGTAGCCATTGGATCACCTGCTGTCGCACCTCGTCACTCCATCCCTGCGGCGGCCAGCCGGTATCAACGGCGGTGATAAAGCCGCGCTGCCGCAGCTCGCTAAGCAGCGCGGGATATTCGTCATACAAGCGCAGGCATAAGAAAGTGCCGCATAGCAAAACGATATCGCCGTCAGCCGCTTCAGCGGGTAGCTGCGCCAGCACATCCTGCGCGCTGAGTTTCACGATATGTCCAAGATTGCTCAGGAACGAGCGTTCGTGATCTGAATGCGTGACGCCAACGGTGAGCGAGGTTTCGCAGCTGTAGCGCGTCCAGTGCGCGGCGCTGTGCGGAAAATGGCTCGCCAGCCAGGCGCTCAGGCCATCGTCACCCTGATTCGCCACGGCGCGATGGCGCACCTGCATCGCTTCCAGCGCCAGCGCACAGTTGCCAGCCGATCCGCCAGGACGTAGTTCGCTGTGATTGAGCATCACTTCGGTACCGCGCTGCGGCCAGCTATCCAGCGTGCCCATAATCAAATCGACATTAATATTGCCCACCACGTACAGCGTGGCGGTGAGTTTATGTTCCATCATCCTTTACTCCCGCCACTGGCAAGGCCGCTGACCAGCGTCTTTTGCAGCCAGATGGCAATAAATAGCGGTGGCACCGATGCCAGAATGCCGACGGCGGCGATCAAGCCATCATCGGTTGCCCGACCGGCAGTGAACCCGGCAATGGTGACCGGCAGGGTTTGTGCCGCGATATTGCTGGTGAACAACAGCGCATAGAAGAACTCATCCCACGCCAGCAGCCAGCCAAACAGCGCCGCAGCGCCTAGAACGGGTTTTGCCAGCGGCAGCGTAATGCGCAGCAGAACCTGCCAGACGCGTAAACCATCGAGCCGCGCTGCCTGTTCAATATCCTGCGGCAACGTATCGAACTGGTTTTTCAACATCCAGGTGAGGAACGGCAGAATCAGCGAGCAGTAAACGATGGTAAGCCCTGGCCGGGTGTTGAGCAGATCGAACTGCTGTAGCAGGAAGTAGAGCGGCAAAACGAATGCCACCGGCGGGACCATATAGATGGCGAGCGAAGCGAACAGCCAGCCATCACGACCGCGATAGCGTGAGAAGCTGAACGCTGCCGGAATCGCCAGCAATAAACAGATTATCGTTGCGCCGGTTGCCACCAAAAGACTGTTGCCGAGCGCATGCAGGAACAGCACGCCCGGCTGGCCGGGCTCGAGCGACAGCAGTTTGCCATAGCGGGTGAAATCCCACTGGCGCGGCAGCCACTCCAGCGGCACGCGGGTCAGATCGCTGGTGGCGCTGACACTCATCAAAAACAGCCAGCCCATCGGTGCCAGCACGGAAATCGCCACCAGCAGCGCGGCGGCGTATTTGCCAACATGACGTAACTTAGCCTTCATGCGCGCTTCCTTTGCGGCGTTGCCGCCACAATAACAACATGTAAAGCGTGATCAGCACTGCGCACAGCAACGTCATCAGCATCGCATAGGCCGCGCCGCTGCCAGCACGCAGATAGCTAAACGATTCCTGATAGACGTAAAAACTGAGTGTTTTGGTACTGTCGACCGGGCCGCCGCGCGTCATCACGTAGATGATGTCGAAGATTTTGAAGGCGTCGATGGTACGCAGCACCAGCGCCACGCTAAGCGGACCGACAATCGCCGGGAAGGTGATGGCGCGAAAACGGCGCCATGCTGACGCACCGTCGAGTCGCGCCGCTTCAAACAGATCGTCAGGAATGGATTGCAACGCCGCCAGCACCAGCAGAGTGACCAGCGGATAGTTTTTCCAGATATCGGCGAACATCACCGCATTAAGCGCCGAATCGGGCGAGCCCAGCCAACTGCGATAGCCATCGATGATGCCTAGCTGTGTCAGCAGGGCGTTGATGCTGCCATAATCGGGGTTAAAGTTCAGGCGCCACATCATGGCATTAACGATGGTTGGCAGCGCCCATGGCAAAATCACCAGCACGCGCAGCACGTTACGGCCAGCGAATTTCTGATTCAGCAACAGCGCCACCAGCACGCCGATCACCCCCTCAATCGCCACCGAGACGACGGTGAAGTAGAGCGTGCGCCACAGTGAACTGCGAAAATCGGCATCGGTGATGGCGAACAGGTAGTTTTCAAAACCAATCCAACCCGGCGCTTCACCGCTGCCTATTAAGGCGGCATCAGTGAAGCTCAGCCAGATAGTGCGTAACAGCGGCCATGCGGTGAGCAACAGCATCACCAACAGCATGGGTGCCAGCAGCACCCATGCCTGCCGTTGTTCGCGTTGACGCAAACTCAGCATTGTTGCCCCTTAGCGCAGACGCGCCGCACTCTTATCTACCGCTTGCAGCGCGGCATCAGGCGTTGCGCTACCCACCAGCACCTGTTGCAACTGCTGCTGCAAGGTATTGGAGAGGCGCGAATAATCCGCGGTTTCCGGGCGCGAAAGCATTACGTTGAGCGATTTATCCGCCGCAGCGATCAGGCTCTCCTGATTTTTCAGCACTGCTGGATCCTGATATGAGCTTTTCCAGATTGGCAGACTCAGCGTGGCGTAGTTGTTCTGCACCGGCTGAGAGGTCATATAGCTGATGTATTGCCATGCCTGATCCGCATGAGCACTGCCTTTGGTGATGCCAAGGCCCATCGAACCGTTAACCGCACCAAATTTGCCTGGCGCGTCGCCCGGTGCCGGAACAATACCGACCTGCCCGGCGACTTTACTCTGCTTCGGATCGTTGGCCATGTTGTACATGTAGGTCCAATTAAGCGCGAAGGCGGCATCGCCATTGGAGAAGGCTTTACGTACGTCCTCTTCCAGATACTCGCGTGAGGCCGGATTGCTTAAGCCTTCATCCAGCGAGCTTTTCATCAGCTTGACGGCTTGCAGCGAGGCAGGGGAGGAGAAATCAAGTTTGTCGTTGTTATAGAATTTGCCGCCGAAGCCGGATACCAGCGTGGTGTAATCGCACACCAGCGCTTCAGCCTGCGACCAACTCCAGACCAGCGGATATTTGACGATATTCTTCTGCTTGATAATGCGCGCATCATCCATCACCTGCTGCCAGGTTTGTGGCGGTGTGCTGATGCCGGCTTTTTCCAGCATCGCTTTGTTGTAATAGAGATATTTGGTATCAAGAATCCACGGCATGCCGAGGGTTTTGCCTTTGAATACCACGGTGTTCATCGCACCGGGGAAAATCTGCGCTTTTTCATCGGCGCTGATGCGGCTGCTCACGTCCTGCAACAGATCAAATTTGGTAAATTCAGCGGGCCAGATGGCATCAAACAGCACCACATCGTAGCCATTGCCGCCCGCGCCACGCGCAGCGACAATTTTGTCATGCAGCGCTTCGTAAGGTACAAATTCAAGATTAACCTGCACGTCCGGGTGCGCTTTCTGAAACTCCTGCGTCATGGCGCGAATATCATTTTCGCTGTACGCCGCCTGCGTCATAAACAGCGCATTTAACGTGGTTGCCGCTGCCGCGCTGCCAACGCTGGCTAACAGAACCGCTGCAAAACAACCTTTTATGACTGGATTGAATCGGATTTTCATGGTGTTTTCGCCTTGATGCAAAAAGAGGGTGTTTAATTAAATCAATTTGATTGATTTAATAACGCGCACAGGTTGTCAGATTGCTGCGGCTGACATCGGTTAGCTAAAGCAATTGACGTGCCAGGGCATAAATCTCGTTTGCCGCTGGACACTACTTTGCACAGATTTTTGCCTCTGTCAGGTAAACAGGTTGTAAAATGTGTAGCCGATCATAGATATTCAGGTAGCTATAAATGAGGGCAAGCTTAAGAGCTGATTACAACCCTTTTCAGGATGCATGGTTTAGGTGCAGATGCGTTGTGAGTTGCTACATAAACGCGCATTCCACAATGGCAAATTAACGTCATGAGTATCCGTTGCTGACAGCAGATGATGTACCGACGCTATTGTTCCTCCATCAACACGTATTCATCTCAGGCCAAAGACCATTCACTTTTTCACGATTGGGATCACGCTGACTGCATCGCCTGTTCCAAAAAAGCAATAAAGGCTCTGACCTTTGAGTTGAGCGCTGAACGATCGTTGACGCACGCGTAAATGTTCATAGGGGAAGATGCGATATGGGTTTCATCGCTTTGGCTGGATTGAAATAACGCGATGAGTTGTCCATTGTCGATAAGCGGTTGTGCAATAAAACTCGCAAGGCGAGCAATACCACCACCATTGATTGCGATATTAGCAATGATATCAATATCGTCACTGATAAATTCGGGATTGAGTTTCGCCGCCACCTTTTGACCGTCAACCATAAATGTCCAGGGCAAAAAGCGTCCATCAGTTGGATAGCGAAATACCAGGCAGGCATGCTGACTCAATTCTTCGGGACTTTCTGGTATGCCCGCACGCTCCAGATATGCCGGGGCTGCGCAGAAGATAAAAGGTAATGATGAAATTTTCATGGCAATCAGCTGTTCGTTCAGTTGTTCCTCGATGCGGATGCTGACGTCGACTCCCTCTAGTCGATGATCAACGTTACGATCGGTACTGATCAGCTCAATATCAATATCGGGGTAAACTGATTTGAATTCTGGCATCAGTGGTGCAAGAACGTACCGGCCAAACGCCGCAGTCGTAGCGATGCAAAGTTGCCCCTGCGGTTTTGTTTCGAAGGCAGCAGCCTGCGACGCGAGATCAACATCATACGGAATGTGGCGAACTTTATCGAAATAGCGTTTACCACTTTCGGTAAGGGTCATACTTCGGGTTGTGCGTGATAGCAGGCGTACCCCCAGATACGATTCCAGACGAGAAAGGCTCTGACTGACTGCTGCAGGGCTCATTCCTTTAGCGCGTGCAGCCGCTGCGATACTGCCGTTCTCCACTACACGGATATAGGTACTGATTAACCCCAACAAGTCCATAAGACCTCAATGCAAAATTCGTTACTTTTACTTAATGGTGATTAAAGCTGGACCGTTCTACTAACACGTTGACTTACTTGGTAGCTTTGCGACTGTTTCGCTAACTCTCGGTTAAACAGGGTAACACTATGACGGATGCAACAACGAAAAAGATCGCCAGAATACGCTTTCCAAAACACACTTCACCTTACATCTTTGCGCTTTATATGGCGACCATCATGGCCTTTCTGATGAGTTTAGTTATTACCTTTTCGGAATTCGGTTTCGGGCCTCATTATATGTTAAATGTTATCAATGCTTACAAGGTCGCCATGCCCGCCGCCTTTGTCTGCATACTATTTGTACGCCCGATCGTGGTCAGGATGGTGGGGCTAACAGTTCATGGGCATTAAAAAACTTTGCCTAATCCCTTCTCGGCGCTCAAGTGTCGTAGGCAAAGCCAAAAGGGCGCAGTGAGAAAACAGCAGACAGGTTTGAGGACCTTCCAAGCACATTGGACGTGCCCGGTAATTAAATTATGCGAGGTATAGCCTTCGATGAATGATTGACTATTTTCGGAAGCATATTAATCATCTTAAACCATTATGAAATATCCCAGCTTTGATAGCAGGTCTTAATATCACGAGGTAATGTCAACATCACTTTTGGAATGGTTACCTGCTCGAAAATCTTCTTGTGAAGATGGTGGTTTTTAGGCGCAATATGCACAATGTATTTAAGCATTTCCCACGTCACATGCTCTCTTCGGATATTGAGACCACCGATCCTGGGCTTTGACGAGTAACATCGGCGTATATAGCGCTGCAGCGCTATCGCCATTGGCACATCAAGCAATATCAGCCCTGTAGCACGTTCAAGTCGGGAATAAATACACTTGGTGTAATTGCCCTCTATTACCCATTTTTCTCCACGAACAGCTTCTTCATGTAACCGATAAAAATCTTCTGGTTCACGGGGAACCCATTTTGTATCAGGTAAGTGATGCAATTGATCAAGATGAATTAGAGGTAATGACGTCTTAGAAGCGATTGCTTTTGCCAGTGTGGATTTACCACTATTTGATGGCCCCATGATACATATGCGTGGGCCAAGGTCATCTAAGGATAAAGTAGTGTTCACCCATCTCACCTAAAAGCTCAATAAATTCATGCGATAACAAAAGATACATTAACATCTGATTTAACTACAATGCTACCTGGTTAAATTGTGATCCGCTATTCTGTAATAAATACTACGCGGAATTGGCAACGTTCGCTCCTGGTACTCAGATGTCGGAGGCCAGCAATGAGCTGTGAGTTCAACCGATGGATGCTTTCCAGAATGATTGTTTAACAACAGAAGTGGGTAGATTGACTTACTTTATATTTCGATTATTCTGGAAATATGGATTTAAGGAGGTTTTATGGATCTGAATACAGCGGCCAGCGCGTTAAAAGAGCTCGGCCATCCGACAAGGCTGGCCGTTTACAAAACGCTGGTTAAGGCCGGGCACGGTGGGCTGCCGGTTGGCGATTTACAGAAGCAGCTGGATATACCCGCATCCACGCTAAGCCATCACCTTTCCGCGCTGATGTCTGTCGGGCTCATCCGTCAGGATCGTCAGGGGCGAACGCTGTTTTGCCTGCCACAGTATGAACGTCTGGAGCAGCTGCTGGCCTTTCTCGTCGAGGAGTGCTGCAGCGGAGAAGGTGGATGTGGACTGAGCCTGCCAACACAGTTAACTGAGAGAACAGAATGAATCTAACGGATATGTCGCTACCCAATATCGATACTGGCCTGGTTGATGCACCGATTACCACAGCAAAACTGGCAGCTGACGAGCCCGCACATGCACCGCGCATACTGATGCTGTACGGTTCAGTACGTGAACGCTCTTTCAGCCGGTTCGCTACGGAAGAGGCGGCCCGCCTGCTGACTGCGATGGGCGCAGAAGTCAGAATTTTTAATCCATCAGGGCTGCCACTTCCCGATGACGCCCCCGAAACGCACACTAAAGTAGCTGAACTGCGTGAACTGGTGTTGTGGTCTGAAGGCATGGTGTGGTGTTCGCCAGAGCGCCACGGCGCAATGACCGGCGTGATGAAAGCGCAGATTGACTGGATCCCGCTCTCAACCGGCGCGGTGCGACCGTCACAGGGCAAAACGCTGGCGGTGATGCAGGTCAGCGGCGGCTCCCAGTCGTTTAACGCAGTTAATCAGATGCGCATTCTGGGACGTTGGATGCGCATGATGACCATTCCTAATCAGTCATCGGTGGCAAAAGCCTGGGCGGAGTTCGATGAAGCGGGGCGGATGAAGCCATCGGCATATTACGAGCGCATCGTGGACGTGATGGAGGAACTGATGAAGTTCACCGTGCTGACCCGTGGACGCAGCAAATATCTGACCGACCGCTACAGCGAGAGAAAGGAGAGCGCGGAGCAGCTTTCTGCCAGAGTTAACCAGCGCAGCATCTGAAAAAAACCGGCGAAACGCCGGTTTTTTCATCCTGCCTGATTACTGGCTGACGCGTTTACCGTCCGCGCCAATCACCACTTCGCCATCTTCCTTGGTGAACAAACCTTTCTGCTGATCAGGCAGAATGTCCAGCACGACTTCGGAAGGGCGGCAAAGCTTCGTTCCCAGCGGAGTCACCACTATCGGACGGTTGATCAGAATCGGGTGAGCTAGCATGGCATCCAGCAACTGTTCATCAGTAAAGCTGTCGCTGGCGAGGCCCAGCTGTTCATAGGGATCTGTGTTTTTACGCAGCAGCGCCCGCACTCCGATTCCCGTCGCTTCAATCAGCCCCTGAAGAGTTTCACGCGTCGGCGGAGTTTCAAGGTAGTGAATTACGGTAGGTTCCGCGCCGCTGTTCAGGATTAGCGCCAGTGTATTACGCGAGGTGCCGCAGGCGGGATTGTGATAAATGGTAATGTCAGACATGGTAAAACCTCGTGTGATGGGGCTGCATACGCCGCCCCGGATTATCATCAGACAGAGAGGCGCAGCGCGAGCGCAGCAAGCGTAACGGTCATTACCGGCAGCGTCATAACGATACCGACCCGGAAGTAGTATCCCCAGCTGATGCGGATGTTTTTCTTTGACAGCACATGCAGCCACAGCAGCGTAGCCAGGCTGCCGATAGGCGTGATTTTCGGTCCAAGATCGCAGCCGATAATGTTGGCGTAAATCATTGCCTCACGCACGACACCCTGCGCAGTGCTGGCATCAATGGAAAGTGCGCCAATCAGCACCGTAGGCATGTTGTTCATTACTGATGAGAGGAGTGCGGTGATATATCCGATTCCCATCGCCGCGCCCCATACACCGGCATCGGAAAAATCGTTAAGCAGCGCGGTCAGATATTCTGTCAGTCCGGCATTGCGCAGTCCATAGACCACCAGATACATGCCAAGTGAAAACACCACAATCTGCCAGGGGGCGTTGCGCAGCACTCTGCGGGTATCAATCACATGGCCGCGCCGTGCGACCAGCCAGAGGATTAGCGCGCCGATGGCTGCAACCAGGCTGACCGGTACGCCGAGCGGTTCCAGCGCAAAGAAGCCCGCCAGCAGTAGAACGAGGACAACCCATCCGGCGCGGAAGGTGCTGATATCGCGAATGGCCTCACGCGGCATCCTGAGCCTGGCTTCATCATACTGCGCGGGGATCTCCTTGCGGAAAAAGAGGTGCAGCATGGCGAGTGTAGCCAGCACCGAAGCGATATTGACCGGCACCATGACCGAAGCGTAATCCCTGAATCCCAGATGGAAAAAGTCAGCTGAGACGATATTGACCAGGTTAGACACGATGAGCGGCAGGCTTGACGTATCAGCGATAAATCCCGCCGCCATCACGAACGCCAGCGTGGCACCCTGGCTGAATCCGAGTGCCAGCAGCATGGCAATCACGATGGGCGTCAGGATCAACGCCGCGCCATCATTAGCAAACAGCACTGCTATCGCCGCTCCTAGCAATACAATATAGGTGAAAAGTAGCTTTCCGCTGCCGCCGCCCCAGCGTGCCACGTGCAGCGCCGACCACTCAAAAAAACCTGATTCATCCAGCAACAGGCTGATAATGATCACCGCAATAAACGTGGCCGTTGCGTTCCAGACTATCTGCCAGACCACGGGAATATCACCGATATGAACCACGCCGGTTGCCAGCGCCAGCGCGGCTCCGGCAACAGCGCTCCATCCGATACTAAGCCCGCGTGGCTGCCAGATAACAAATATCAGTGTAAGAATAAAAATTGCGCCTGCCAGCAGCATGCTTCCTCCGTTGATAAGTCTTAGAAGCCTAAAAACACATTCGATAATTCGAATATGTTTGGCTAAATTTTTTTACAGGCAGACAGCCCTGCCGTTAGTTGTGGCATGATCCAGCTGTGAATGATCGGCCAGGTCACGAATTTCGTCACGCTGGCTCAGCCACGCCTGATCAATGACAGAAGCCGCCCACACTGGCATGTGTGGAGACAGGCGATAGTGGATCCACTTGCCGTCGCGCCGGTCACTGAGTAACCCGCTGGATCGCAGCATTGCAAGGTGGCGGGAAATTTTAGGCTGAGGAAGGTTCAGTGCCCCTGTGAGTTCACACACACAGAGCTCTCCCTTTTCTTTCAGCAGCAGCACCAGTGTGAGACGTGTTTCGTCCGAAAGGTTTTTAAAAAGTTGTAGTGGGGTCAGAGATAACATGTTGAAACCCGATTAAGGAAAGCCTAAAGGTATTGGCAAGAGGATAGAACAAAAACATATTCGATAAAAGGAATATGTTTAAGGAAAGACCATACTATCTCATGGGGTATTTAAAATTTCCCGCTTTTGAATAATGCACCTAAAAATTAGCAACGCCCGCTTCTGGCACATTGCGGACAGATATGAGAGCCCTGTGCGGTATGAGCGAGGAGCAGACGTCAAAATGATGGCGACATGCAAATTTTGCCAAATTAACATAACAGTGCTGTTGTGAAGCCGAAATTTTCTGGCTATAAAAACAGTAAGATAACTCATTGAATGAATCAAAAACTCAGGAGAAATTTTGCGGCTAACCACCTCCCGACTGCATCTTCGGCCTGTAATCACCTCAGACGCAGATGACCTTTTCAGAATTTATGGCGATCCTGCCACGAATACATTTAATCCCGCAGGCCCATATCCTGATATTGATTATGCCCGTGATGTTTTGGCTCGCTGGCTTAAACACTGGGAAGATTACGGTTTCGGAAACTGGGCTATCTCGCTGAACGATGATCCTAAAAGGCTCATCGGTTTTGGCGGGCTGAATATCCGCAGTTATGCCGATACCACTATCAATAACCTAGGATATCGGTTCTCTGCTGAGTCATGGGGAAGAGGGCTGGCGACAGAGTTTGCTAACCATGCGGTCAGTTATGGATTTGGTGAGCTAAAACTGCCGGATATCTCTGCAGTAGTAAGAGCAAACCACCTGGCATCACAAAAAGTCCTGACTAATTCCGGACTCAGATATGTACGGAACATTCAGGATGTGACAAATGCGCCCGCCAGCATGCTGTTTACACTGACTCACGCCGAATGGGATAAAAAGTCAGAGTAAGAGAGCAATTCAGTCGCTTTTACATAAGACTACTTTCGCTCACCCGTTTGTGTTGGCCCAGAACGCAGATGTCCGCTTCTGGCACAGAGCGGACAGATATGAGAGCCCTGTGCGGTATGAGCGAGAAGCGGAAGTTCACCATTTTACTCGTCTCTGATCAGGTTTTAACGACCCAGCGTATCAGCCAAACGGTAACTCGTCGGAATGCAAAACTAATGGTTATTGGACGCTGAAGGTCCGCTGTGAGCGAAAAGCCGACGCTGGCCATTCATCTATCTACGATTTTTTTATTGACCTGCCCAGACGTATAGCATTAATTCAGAGAATCATTAGCATGCCCGGAGGTTGCATATGTTGGTATATAACGTTTTTGGGCGGCATATTGGCGTTCAGCGTGAGAATGATCGGTGGTTGGTATTTCGTGTTGACCTGACAGAGAGAAAGTTTTCTCGGCTCTATGACGTCGCGATTCCAGACGATATGACAGAAGGCGAGATTGCTGGCTGGCTGAGTGATATATTTCATGAAGCCGCAACCGAGCGTCATCCAAATGTGGAACGCATCGAATAAGGATTTGATGAATAGCATGACGCTAAGTCCGCTTTTGGCACATTGCGGACAGATATGAGAGCCCTGTGCGGTATGAGCGAGAAGCGGACGTCAGCGATTGATGTCATCACTACTGGTCAAATAGATGCATTGAGACATCTGGAAATCCATAATTGCGTGCACCCCGATTACCAGGATTACCTGGTCTTCCGGGATTGCCAGGGTTTCCCGGATTACCTATGTTTCCTAAATTATCCATATGCTTGTTTAAGATCATGCTTTCATGAATTTCACCAATGTATTGACCAGAAAGCTTATATACATGTGTTCCATGAAGTTGGCCGACGGCATTGCCGTTCATACCATGTATGTATTTTCCACGGATAAATCCTACGGCTTTCCCTTGAGAATTATAGATGTAATCTGTCATTTTGATACCTCATAGATTCTTAGTTAATATTCATTATGGATGCATCCTAGATCACATACACTTTCACTAAGACTTTGCCATCTTTACTTGAGCGCTCACCTTCCAAATCATTTTTAAATCCTTGTGAATTAGTTATATATTTATTTGGATCATATACGACACACCATAAATTCTTGCATTCAAGATGCCGTCTGTAATGTTCAATATCAATTATAAGCTCATCGCCAATTTTTTTGGCATGACTACGGTCTCTTACAATTTTTATTTCAAGAACAAGCTCATGCGCAGGTAAAAGGAAATCCATCCTAGTACTTGAACCAGCATAGCTAGGAGTAAATTCTTCTGGGCGTATATCTTGAACCCAAGGTCTCAATAATGAATGAAGTAGATCTTGCACATCATATTCATTGCTGAACGTTAAATTTTGACTTCCTTTTCTTCGGTGAGTGAGCGGGTGCATAGCACGTTGCAAACCTCTAACCAACCTTTGCAGCAAAGCTTCAACTTTATGAGGAATAACTGGCTGCGGACTAATTCTTAAAGTCTCTTCATATGGGATGTCATCTGCAGGGATGTGACCCAAGGGTAAAATGCGGCCAAAACGATAATATTGAAAACCATTATCATGTAACGCAGCTTCGACTCGCTCTCTTTTTTCAGACCATTCAAAAAACTCGGGGCTTCCTTGTTTCGGAGGAAGATCCATAAACTCTTCAATCACCCCACCTAACACAGACAGACTATCTACCTCCTTATCCTGACCAGTGAGGTATAGCCAGTCCTTCCACTTTGTATCATGAGCTCCTTGTGGTGGTTCACCACGAGCGCCCACTGAGAAAAATAATGATTCCAACGCTGCATGAGACGCAGTGTTGGCAATGACGTCCCCAACAACTTTGCATAGCGACCGTGATAGCCTCATCTTCACCCCATTCAGAGAAAAAATTTACATTGACTTTATCGTTTAAATGAACGAGTGGAAATTTCGAAATTTAATTAAACCCTCAATTTTAATCGTTATTTTCTTTAAAATTCCAATGTTAAGTTATGGTAGTAAAGATCGCTTCCGGCACAAATCGGACATTTCAGCTTTGACATACCCGGACATTTGAATTTAACTTTGACAAAATTCTGTACTAGCAAAGTTATTGTATCCGTCTTGGGCTAAGTTAAGATGTTCGTCGTGTATAATCAACTGGAATTTCGCTGAGCTTTGACATGCAGTGTAATACCAAGTTTTCGCAACGAGCTGCCGCCGTTATACCGAATAGGGACAAATAATTCACTTAAACCTCGATGAATTTCATAGAATAATTGTACAATAGCCATCACCTGCCGGCTTTGTTACTTTAAGTTGATTATCAGCAGATCCCTACAGGCCATTGTGGTCAGAAGCGATCTAAAAAACAACCTGAGTTAGTAGAATTTAGACCACTCCAGATAATAGTAATTATTTTATAAAAACATATCTGCTCAGGTAATTTAAAAAAGTTTTCGTATCTAAAAAATAAGCAGGATATGCATTTTTCAATTCACTAATTGAACTAACAGAAACCATAGCTACTTCACAGCCTTTATTTTCCGCGCAGTATTTTTCAGACTCGACATAAGCTTCTGCCGCCTTTGCATGATTGTGATTTTCGAAGCTCTTTATATTTATATTCCGTTTTACAGTGTCAACAACAATTATGCAAAGTCCTTTATCATATTTTTTGCTACCTTCAATATGACTTACTGCGGCATTATAAGCAGATAATATATCGAAAACATTCAACTCAACGGATAAGTAACTTAATTCTTCTGATATTTTTATATAACTACCGGATGGTTCTTTTTCATATTCAACTTTATAAAAAAGCTCTGATACTAATTCAAAAAACCTAAGCCATCTTGCATCACCAAAACCAGATTTCAATGATTCTTTTCGAAACAAACCAACCATTTCAACTGCTGTAGCCCAGCTATGTTGAATAGCTGTTCTTATTTGCATTTCAATGCGCAATCCATTTAAAGATGGAAATTTTTTATTTTGGAATGAATAGACCATGTGAAAGCTTCTATAACCGGAATCTTTCACGTCTATCATGTAATCATCCATTCTAACTAGTTCATGTGAGAATTTAGATGATTTTATTTTATTAACTAAATCATACACTTGATCAAGATTGTTTAAAATAGCTCTGCACCCACCAAGATCCTGCATTTTATTTAGCTTCATGTCAGGGAATCTAGAAAGCTTAGTAACAATGGAAGGTAGTCTCTTAATTCTAGAGGACAGTAACGCATTTTTGTTTAAGGAAATAGCCTCTCTTTCCATATAAAATTTTATTTTACTTAAAGGATATAAATGCAACATTCTCCACTCGTGAAGAATTTGCACATCTTCTTCATTATATTTTTCACCTGCACCAAACTGAGAAACCAATCTATCCCCAGCTCTTCCAACTTCCTTTTTTGAAACAGATAAAGAGTGCATAGTAAGATGCCTTATAATATTATGCTAATTTAGGAATAACAATTTACAAAGTTCCGGCAGCGGGCAAGGGTAACAAACCACCGCCAATTAAGAGGGACTAGCCTGTGCCGGTATGGCGGCAGGATAACTGAAATAAATTGAATGCACCAGACGTGCTACAAGGAGCCCGCTTATAAAAGGGAATTATAGCTGTTTTTTAACCAATTGGCTGGTCGCGACTCCTCAAATTGCGAATCTATGGCGTTTTAGTGCCCGAAACTGAATATAATCATTCGTTGGAGTGGCACAAAAAAATCCAAGAAGTGCTCACATCGGGTTAGACGTACCGTCTATGAGGTCATTTTGAATGCCGTTTCGCGGGATGGAGGTGACCTACTCCCGTTTTTTAACTCACAATTTCGTTAGTAACGTCCGCTTCTGGCACATTGCGGATAACTAATTATGAAAAGTCTGCTATCAGCGAGAAACTCACTGACCCGCTTTGCGATGAATAACCATCAAGATAGGCGTCATCCTTCATGAGCAACGCGAAGATAACGGCTGTGTGCTAGTTAGATATGACGTTAATTTTGCGTCCGTACCGGCATGACCAATTTGCTGTTGCGCTCAGCCAACCCCCATTTAACGTCCCGAAAGGGTTGTAATTACTGTGGCCGATCATAGATATTGATGCGGCTATTCACAGCGCGGTTGAATGAGGGAAGAAAGCAAAGTGAAAACGTCGGGAACCAATCTGGAACATGCACGGGCGCATAATCGTCGCGTGATCATTGAAGCCATTCGCCTGCACGGCGAACTCACCCGCGCCGAACTGGCTCGCCTGACCGCGCTCACGCCGCAAACCGTTTCAAATATCGTTGCCGAACTGGAGCAGGCAGAACTGCTCACCAGCCGTGAGCCGCGCAAGCAAGGACGTGGGCAACCGGCCATTCCGGTGACGCTCAATCCTGCCAGCGCCTTCTCTATTGGCATCCATCTGGATCACCAAACGCTGCTGATTGTGCTGGTGGATCTCACCGGTGAAATTCACTTCCGCCGTCTTATTCTGGTGCAAAAGCCCGAGCCGGATGCCACTTTAGCGCGCATTGAAGCGGTGCTGGCTGAAATCAAAACGCAACTCGGCGAGCGCTGGCGCAAAGTGCTGGGCATTGGTGTGGTGATGCCGGGTCCGTTTGGTGTCGAAGGCATCTCCTCGGTAGGACCCACCACGCTGCACGGCTGGGAGCAGGTGGATATTGAAGCCAAACTGGCAGCGATGAGCGGCGTGCCGGTGACGCTGGAGAACGATGCCACGGTGGCGGCGATTGGTGAACGTTTTCATGGCGTGGCGCGCCAGCTCAACTCGTTTATCTATCTCTATATCGGCACCGGTTTGGGTGCTGGCATCATTATGGATGGCCACGTTTACAGCGGCCATGCGCATAACGCCGGTGAAGTGGGGCATGTGGTGGTTGAGCCTGGTGGACGCGAATGTTATTGCGGCAATCATGGCTGTCTTGAGCGCTATGTATCGCTGCAGGCGGCATATGAGTTTTGCGGTCTTGATCCGATGACGGCGCTGCCGGAAGATTTACTGGAGGTCGATCCGGCGCTGTTCGATCGTTGGATCGATACCGTGCTCACGCCGCTGCGCCAGGCGATTAATCTGCTGGAGTGCATTTTCGATGCTGAAAGTGTGATTATCGGCGGCATGATACCGGCTGCGCTGCTGGACAAAATCATTCGCCGCCTGCCACCGCTGTATCAATCAGTACGCGGCCGTTACCTTACCGGCACCCGCTTAAAAATCGGTATGACCGGCAGCGATACCGCCGCGCTGGGTGCTGCAGCGCTGCCGATTTTTGACGAATTTAATCCGCAGTTTCAGGTGCTGATGAAGTGATCAGACCGGGCAAGCGCCCGGCCTGTCGCTGCTACGCTTCTCTTCGAGTACTTTGCTCATCCAGTTTCTGATTGAACTGGCTCGGGCTCCACTCTTGCTGCAAGGCCTCGTGCACCAAAGCCTGCTGCGTCTGCGGAACCATGCCGCCTAACGGTGGATCGGTATCGAGATTAGTGGGGAAGGAGTAACCGCGCGCCGCCACGTTGACGACCGTATTGAGCTCCTGCTGGGTAAGCTGGCTGTTTTGCAGCAGCGGGTAAATCAGCTTGAGCAACTGTTCGTGATTTACTTTCTCCATCGGTACGCCAAATGCGGAGGAAACCTGCAGCAGGTTGGCGGTTCTAACATGATCGCTGGTGGTATTGTTACCTGCGGCATGGAACAGCGCCGGATTGAAGAACAGGCCATCACCTTTTTCCAGCGGCAGCTGGACGTAATTGTGGTTAAAGAATTCAACGAACTCTGGGTCACGATAGGCGATGTAACCCAGCTCATACTGATGTGACCACGGCAGTAAACGGGTCGGGCCGGATGCCAGCGGCATATCCGTGTGTGCCACGGCACCTTGCAACGTCAGATATTGCGAAAGGATCTGTACCGGCACCGGGAATTCAGATGCGAACGCACTCTGCTGGAAGCCCAAATGGTAATCCCGGTGCGGCTGCTGGGCTTCGCCGCCGGGGCGCACCTGATTCACCTGCGAGGTCATGCTCCACGCTGGGCCCAGCCATGCCTGACAAATCAACTCCAGCGTCGGATTCGCGTAGTAATCAACAAACGTTTGCGGGCTGGTTTCCGCCAGTTTTTGCAGCGCGTTCCAGATACGTCCATTGTTACCCGCGCGTGAGAAGTGATCGGCCTGAATTTTAGATTTGGCCTCATGACTCATGATGGTTTCGAAAGCCTGCGAGGTGCGATCAATGACGTCGAGATCGCTGTATAAACCACGTACCACAAAAACACCGGGACCATAAGAAAGGGCTTTGTGCAGTTCGCTGAGCAGTACTTTTTTATCCGTTTTCGCCGCGGTGTCCAGCGTCTCTCGATCGTAAACCAGCACGTTGGCAACCGCTTCGCTCGCCAGCGGATAATCACTGGCATCGAGCTGCTGAGTACAAAATGTTTTGAAGTCTTCAACAGAGACCTGATCTTCACGGGCAAAATAGGGTGACATCATAACGACCTCATTTTTAGAGATGGAGTGACAGAGCGTTATCAGCCGCCAGTGCAACATTAACTGACGTCGTGATAGGGTTGATGAGAGTTAAAATAGCAGTTACATTTCTTTAACAGCACATCAAAAACACCTCACTCCTACATCATGTGACCTATGCCAAAATTTACGCAAAAACAGATTTCAGCCCAGTCCGGATTAAGCCTCGCCACCATCGATCGTGCGTTGCATAACCGCGGCCGGGTACATCCGCAAACGCAGCATCGAATTCAGCAAGCATTAGCCGATTTGGAGTTGCAGCAAAAAAGCAGCCTGGCGCAAGGGCGGACAATTTACTTCGATGTCATCATGCACACGCCAGAGCGTTTCAGTGAGTTGGTAAAAGAAGCCTTTAGTAGCCAGATATCCAGTTTCGCCTCTTTCCGCATCCAGCTTAGATTCCATTGCAGTGAAGAGATGACGGTGGAGGAAGTGGAACGATTGTTGAAAAAGTGCTCGCTGAGCACCCATGGCATTATCCTGAAGGCGATGAATTCAAGCCAGCTGGTGCCGGTTATTAACAATCTGATTAAGCAGCGCATTCCGGTTGTTACGGTGGTTACGGATATCACGGGTAGCCATCGGCTGCGTTACATTGGCATGGATAACGTCAGCGCGGGACAGTCGGCAGCCTTCCTGATGGCAAAATGGTTGGGTAACGAACCGGGCACGATTGCCGCCATCACCGGCAATAAAGCGTTTGTTGGGGAACAGGATCGCATCCGCGGTTTTCAGGAGGGAATGAAATCCTTTTCCCCCCAACATCAGATAAAAATCGTCGCCGGTGGATCGGGCATAGACCATCTGATGTACCAAACCCTGCAAACCTTCCTGCAGGATAATCCCCAGATTGATGCGGTTTACACCGTGGGTGGCGGAAATGCCGGCATTTTGCGCGCATTAGAAGAACGCAACATTCAGCCGAAGGTGTTTGTTGGGCACGACCTGGATCGGGAAAATCGCGCGTTGATGCAGGCGGGTAAAATCGACGCGCTGATTGAGCATAATCTGCAACTGGATGCGCAGCACTCATTTAAAACACTGCTGGAATTCCACGGGTTTTTACCTGAAACGCGTAGCAACGCAACCTATTCACGCATCAATATCATCATGCGCTACAACATGTATACCTAACGAAGCCTGACGGCGTCAGGCTTCTGTTGGCATCAGCGATATTTCGGCTGTTTCCACACCGTACCCTGTTGATGGCTATCGACCACTGCATCGACAAAGGCTACCCCCTTTAGGCCATCATGGATTTGCGGGATAAGTGCGCCAATGCCAGAAACCGCGCGCTGTTCGTCGCGCGCGCGCAGTGCCGCAGCAAAGCCGCTGTACAGATTGGTAAAGGCTTCGATATAGCCTTCAGGGTGGCCTGGCGGTGTGCGAGTGCGCGCCCGGGTTATCGCATCCAGATCGTCACGCCCCCGTTTAATAATCTGGGTATAGCCTTCCAATGAGGTGTAAATCAGTTCGTTCGGCTGCTCTTGCGCCCAGGTCAGGCTACCGGTTTCGCCGTAAACTCGCAGCCGCAGCGCATTTGAACAGCCTATGGCAACCTGCGATGACCACAACATGCCGCGCGCGCCGCCCTCATAGCGAATCAGCACATGGGCGTTATCGTCCAGCGCTCGCCCTTCCACAAAGGTGGCTAAGTCAGCGGCCACGCTCTCCGCTTTCAATCCGGTTACATAACCGGCGAGATGATAGGCATGGGTGCCAATATCGCCAATCGAGCCGCCGCGTCCATTCTTTTGTGGATCGACGCGCCATGCTGCCTGCTGGTTATTTTTCAGCTCGACGCCGGTCGCCATCCACTCCAGCGGATACTCCACCTGCACGGTCCGCACCTTGCCAATCAGCCCGCCCTGGACGCGCGCGCGGGCTTCCACGATCAGCGGATAGCCGGAATAGGTGTAGGTCACGCCAAGAAAACGGCCGGTCTGGCTCACCACTTCGGCCAGCGCTTCGGCATCCTGCAACGTGGTAGTGAGCGGTTTTTCACAGATCACATCGATGCCGGCTTCAAGAAAGGCCTTGGCGATGGGGAAGTGGGTGAAGTTAGGCGTACAAATGGCGACAACATCAATACCGTCTGCGCGCGCCGCCTCAAACTGCACCATGGTGGCGTAATCGCTATAAGAACGCTCAGGGGCGATATAGTTTTGCGTGGCAAAGCGGTGCCCGCGCTCGGCGTCAACGTCAAACGCGCCCGCTACCAGTTCATATTGATCGTCAAGACGCGCTGCAAAACGGTGAATACCGCCAATGTAGGCACCCTCGCCACCGCCGACCATGCCTAATCGGATACGACGTCCATTCAAAGGTGATCTATTCATCTTTCGCTCCTGTAATACCCAAAATTTTGCGGTTAAGTGACCGATCGGCGTAGGACTTACAAAAATCATCAAACGATTTATCGGTGACGCGAATAATGTGGTCGCTGATGAACTGCGCGCCTTCACGTGCGCCATCTTCCGGATTCTTAAAGCAGCACTCCCACTCCAGCACCGCCCAACCCTCGAAGCCATAACCGGTTAACTTCGAGAAAATCCCGCCAAAATCAGTTTGGCCGTCACCAGGTGAGCGGAAGCGTCCTGCCCGGCTGGTCCAGGGTTGATAGCCGCCGTACGCACCGGTTTTGCCATTCGGCCTGAACTCGGCATCTTTGACATGGAAAGCCTTGATGTGCTGGTGGTAGTGATCGATATAGCTCAGGTAATCAATGCCCTGTAATACCAGATGGCTGGGGTCATACATGATGTTGCAGCGTGGATGGTTGTGGGTTTTTTCCAGGAAACGCTCGAAGGTCACGCCGTCATGCAGATCTTCCGTAGGATGGATCTCATAGCAGAGATCGATTCCCTGTTCATCGAAAGCATTGAGAATCGGTATCCAGCGCCGCGCCAGCTCGCTGAAGCCCTCATCAATCAGGCCTTCTGGCCACTGCGGATAGGGATAGAGATAGGGCCACAGCAGGGTGCCAGAGAAAGTGACATGCTTCGTCAGGCCTAAGCGGCGTGATGCGCGTGCTGCCAGGTAAAGCTGCTCAGTGGCCCACTGCTGGCGCACGTGCGGATCATTACGCACGCTTTCAGGGGCGAAGCTATCGGCGGGTAAATCGAAAGCCGGATGCAGTGCGACCAGCTGGCCCTGCAAGTGGCTGGCTAAATCGGTCAGCGCTAGCTCGTGCTCAGCCAGTACGCCAAGAATTTCATCAGCATAGGTCTGGCTTTCAGCGGCTTTGCGCAGGTCAATCAGACGAGAGTCCCAACTGGGGATTTCTACGCCCTTAAATCCTTTTTCCGCCGCCCAACCCGCCATGCCAGCTAAAGAATTAAAAGGCGCATCGTCGCCAGCGAACTGCGCCAGAAATACCGCGGGGCCTTTAATCGTTTTCATAACTTCTCCGAATTAAAAAAAAGCACCTGCTGCCTTCACAGGTGCAAACAACAGACACAGAAGAAAGCGAAAGTTAATTAGTCATAAACTTCTGGTAGTTTTGCGGTGTGACCAACTGGAAAGGAATAAAATTAACATCCTGGATTTTTTCACCTTTGGCGGCTTTTTCTGCCATATCCACGGCGCCATAGGCTTGTGATTTCGCATCCTGGAATACGGTGACAGTGAGTAAACCGGTTTTTATCGCCTGTAAACCATTCGGGCCGCCGTCGGTGCCGCCAACTAAAATATCTTTGCCAATTTTAATGCCGTTACTTTTAATGGCCATGGCGGCACCAATAGCCATTTCGTCCGCGTTAGCGGAAAGGATATCAATTTTGTCGCCCGACAGAATCCAGTTATTCATGAGATTCATGCCGTCTTCACGCATCCATTTCGCTGTGTCTTCAACAATCACATGCATATTAGGATGTTTGGCAATAATCTCTTTCGCGCCTTGCGTTCTGAAGCGGGTGGCATCATTACTTAATAAACCTTTCATGATGGCGACATTAACGCTTTTGCGATCTTTAACCAAATCTGCCAGATACTGCATCTGCAAACGTCCCGCTTCAATTTCATCGCTGCCGATATAGCTCACGCCATCGCCCATTTTGGCGTCTGAAGGCATACGGTTAAGAAATATCAAGGGTACTTTGGCGGCGCGTGCCGCGTCAGCCATATTCTTGGTTCCCTGGGTATCAACCGGATTAACAATGATGACGTCGACTTTACCGTTAATAAAACTTTGCACCTGGCTAAGTTGTTTATCTACGGCGCCCTGAGCGTCCTCAAATTGAATTTTCATATCAGGATGCGTTTTCGCCTGCTCGATAATATATCCTCTCAGGCGTGAGAGAAATACGTCATCCATTTGGGCGATACTTACGCCAACCTGTACGGCATTAACAGCAGGGCTTAGCGAAAGTAAGGTAAGACAGAGTAAGATGATTTTTTTCATAATAGCATTCCACATTTATGATTAATCTCAGAACCAGTCTGATGTCGGGTTTTTTATTATTAACTTCACTTGCGTAGGGTTTATTTACAGCACTTTTATGTCGTGCACGATCTGGAACGGCTGATAATAGAAATTACAGAGCGGCATCCCTGCCTTACGACCTGATGTTTTAGATCGTTATCCAACTTTTTTCACGTGAAGAGGCGACGGCAGCATCGACCAACTTCTGAATTTCATATGCTTCAGTAAAATCGGGGCCAATAGATTTCCCTTCATTGATTGATTGAATAAATTCCAGCATTTCGATAGTTTTTAAATCGTTAAATCCAAGCTGATGTCCCGGAGCCGGGCAGAATAAGGCATAAGGATAATGCTCGGGTCCGGCCACCAGCGTTTTAAAACCGTTGGTCGCTTCATGTTGAGTGAACTGGAAATATTGCAGTTCGTTGAAACGCTCCTGATTAAAAATCAGCGCGCCTTTAGAACCGGTAATTTCAAAGCCCAGCTGCATTTTATGGCCTGAAGCCACCCAGTTAGCTTCAACATGCCCGCTGCAACCGCGCGCAAACTTCACCGTAAGACGAGCGATATCATCCACTTCAACGGCTTTGGTATTTGCGGCACCGGCACTTTCCGGGCGTGTTTTAATCACGGTTTCCAAATCGGCAAACAGTGACGAAATGGGACCAAGCAGAAAGCGCGCCATGCCAAGAATATGGCTGCCCAGGTCGGCCACAGCACCGGCGCCGCCTGAGGGATCCAGTCGCCATGACCAGGGGATCTCTGGATTGGCCATAAAGTCTTCGGCATGAATACCGCGAAAACCAGTGATATCACCCAGATCGCCTTCGGCTATCATCTTTTGCGCCAGCTTCAGCAGCGGATTTTTAACGTAATTAAAGCCAACCTGGGTGACCACGCCTGCTGCTTTGGCGGCCAGCACCATGCGTTCTGCGGTTTGGCTATCCGGTGCCAGCGGTTTTTCGCAGTGCACATGTTTGCCCGCCGCAATTGCCGCTAGCGACTGCTCGGCGTGAAAGCGATTGGGTGAGGTGATTGAAATGACATCGATTTCAGGATCGTCAATCAACTCCTGCCAGTTATTGGTTGAACGTTGAAAGCCATACTGCTGTTGGGTACGGCGGGCAGCTTCACCGTCAATGTCCGCGACGCACACCAACACCGGCTGCACCTCGCCTGAAAAGTTGGCTGCCGCGCGCCAGGCCATAGCGTGAGATTTGCCCATGAAGCCGGTGCCAATAAGGCCAATACCTAATTTTCGCATCACAATGTCCTTAATTCAGTTTCACCACGGCCTGGGTATCGGCGGAGAGCTGCGCAGCATCGGCAAGGCGTAGCGCCTGGCAGCCATCATGAATAGTGACAGGCAGCGCGGTACCCTTGCTGATGGCCTGAATAAAGGCGTCGATTTCCAGCCGATACGCATCGGTATAACGCTGCATGAAGAAGTCCAGCAGCGGACCGCGCACTTCGGTGTGCTGCGCGCCAAAATGGCGCACCGTGGTCTCACGGTGGTTGTCATTGATCATCATGCCGCCAGAACCAAATGCCTCCAGGCGCTGATCGTAGCCATATACCGCCTGACGGCTGCAGTTAATCTGGCACTGTTTACCCGAAGCCGTACGCAGCTGCACCATCACGGTGTCGTAATCCCCTAACGCTTCCAGCGAAGGCTCAAACAGGCGGCTGCCGGTGGCAAACACCTCTACCGGTTCCTCGCCCAAAATCCAGCGCGCGAGGTCAAAATCATGGATCACCATATCGCGGAAGATACCGCCGGAATGCTTGAGATAATTCAGTGGTGCCAGACCCGGATCGCGGCTGGTGATCACCACCTGATGCAGGTCGCCAATATCTCCCTGAGCGATACGCTGATGAATTTCGTTAAAGCCGGGATCGAAGCGACGGTTGAAACCCAGCATTACTCTGCTGGCCTTCTCGCCCAGCGCTTTTTCGGCCGCCAGCGCTTTGTGGATATCAAGATCCACCGGCTTTTCGCACAGCACGGCTTTGCCTGCATTGGCTGCGGCGAGCATCAGTTCGACGTGGGTATCGGTAGGTGTACCAATCACCACGGCGTCAACAGCAGGATCGTGAATCGCCTCAAGCGGATCTTGCACCGCGCGACCGCCCCACAGGGCTGTCAATGCATTAGCATTTTCGATAAAGGGATCGGCAACCATAACCAGCTGCGCGTCTTTGTGGCGTGCCACGTTGGCGGCATGGACCTGGCCAATACGGCCAGCGCCGAGGATGGCGATTTTGAGCATGATGTTCTCCGGGTCGAGTTTTATTGTTATCAGGGTAATTGGCTCATCAGGTCGTTAAGCGCCAGAACCTGCTTATTGACCACCAGATCCGTATCGAGCTGGCCAGTGAAATAGTCAACGATATTAGTGGCGGCGGAGACCGACATGCGCATCGCCGCTTCTTCGGTGAGCCCCGCCGAATGGGGACTGAGGATTAATTTATCGCGCTGGGCTAGCAGCGCAGTGTGCAGGGCGGGTGGCTCCTGCTGTAACACATCCAGACCTGCGCCGCCCAGCGCATCGTTTTGCAGGGCGGTTGCCAGCGCCTCTTCATCGACAATGCCGCCGCGTGCGGTATTGATCAAAATGGCGTGACGTTTCATCAGTGCCAGTTCTTCTGCGCCAATCAACGGTTTTTCGCCGCTCAACGGCAGATGAATGGTGATCGCATCTGCCAGCTGCAAACCGTCATTGATGGCAGCTATGCGGGCTACGCCGCTTTCTTCAAAAGCGTTATCGGGCAGGAAAGGATCGTAAGCGATGACTTTCATGCGGAAGCTTTTCGCCAGCCGCGCCACTTCGCGGCCGATACGACCAAAACCGAGGATGAATAAGGTTCTGCCAGCCACCTCAACCGCAGAAAAACTGTTGCGACGATTCCATTCCCCTTCACGAATACTGTTATCGAAATAGCAGAGGCGTTTTGCCAAAGCCAGCAGCATGGACATGGTGTGCTCCGCCACGGAAAGCGAATTCACATTGCCGACAATGGTCAGCGGAATGTTGCGTTCGGTGAGGGCGGCAACATCAACCGAGTCATAACCCACACCGTGACGTGACACCACGCGCAGATTTTTTGCGGCAACGATCTCTTTTGCCGTGAGCGGTTGCGTGCGGATTAACAGCGCATCCGCCTCAGCCATAAAAGGGGCATAACTTTCCACGCTAACGTCGTGCACCAACTGCACCGTGAAACCTGGCGCGCTATTGAGAATATCGATCCCAGCCTGATGAATTTTTCCGGCAACCAGAATGTTTGGCATGTTAGTAACCCCCCGCCTGGGTTGATGGTGCTGTTACGCCGTTACCGTTAAGTTCGCGGAACTGCTGCACGCTGCTGGCTGCTGCACCACGCAACAGCTGGACATCATTGGAAAGGGTGACTAAATCGAAGCCCCATTGCGCCGCGTTGGCCGCATAAGCGGCAGAACCATTGTGCAAACCGGCTTTCTTCCCGGCGCGATGGGCGGTGGCGAGAATATGTTTAATTGCATCGACAATTTCCGCTTCAGTGCGATCAAAGCCAGTGCGATATTTTCTCCCGGTGAGGCCCAGCGTCAGGTCGGCCGGGCCGATATAGACGCCATCGAGACCGGGCGTGGCGACAATCGCTTCGATATTTTCAAAGGCTTCTGCGGTTTCAATCATTGCGAAACACACCACGTGATCGTCGGCATGCTGGCCGTAATCCTGACCGGCAGAGAACGTCACGCGCGTTGGACCAAAGCTGCGGCTGCCATGGGGCGGATAGCGTACGCAGGAGACCAGCGCCTGCGCTTGTTCGGCGGTACTGATCATGGGACAAATAATGCCCCACGCACCGGCATCGAGTGACTTCATGATGATGCCCGGCTCTAGCCAGGGCACGCGCACCATGGGGGCAACGCCGCTGGCGCGCATCGCCTGGAGCATATGCGTTGCCTGCTCATAGCCGACAAAACCGTGCTGCAAATCGATAGTCAGCGCGTCGTAACCCTGCTCAGCCATGATCTCAGCGGTGAAGGCGTTGGCGATGCTAAGCCAGCCATTAAGTACGGTTTGTCCTTCATTCCAGCGTGCTTTGATATTATTCAGCTTCATCAATGCATTCCTTACAGCACGATTTGCGCGAGTTTGACGTTCATATAGTCGTGAATACCTTCACTTCCGCCTTCACGGCCCATGCCGCTGGCTTTCACGCCGCCAAACGGCACTTCGGCAGCGGCCAGCGCATAACTGTTGATACCGACCATACCGGCTTCGAGGCGCGCAACGGTTTCACGGATGCGGGCCGGATCGTGGGTAAAGGCGTATGCGGAGAGGGCAAAGTCAGAGTTATTAACGCGCCGCCACAGATCGTCGCTGTCGCTAAACGAGGTGATGGCGGCGATAGGGCCAAAGTTCTCTTCGGCGATCGCCAGCGCATCATCGGGAACATCCGCTATCACGGTAGGGGCGTAAAAATAACCGCCGTTTAATTCGATACGCTCGCCGCCGGTCACGATGCGCGCCCCTTTATCGCGTGCATCCGCCACAATCGCTTCGATAGCTTTAAGACGTCGAGGGTTGATCAGCGGGCCCATTTGCGTTCCCTCATCCAGCCCGTAACCCACCTGGAGTTTTTTCGCGCGCTCGGCAAAACCTTGCACAAAGTCGTGGTAGCGGCTTTGGTGTACATAAAAGCGATCGCAGGTGACACAAACCTGGCCGCAGTTGGCAAATTTGGTGGCTACGGAAAGGTCGAGCGCTTTTTCCAGGTCGGCATCTTCAAAGACGATAACCGGCGCGTTGCCGCCTAACTCCATGCTCAGGCGCTTGATGGTGGCCGCTGAATCGCGAATCATCTGCTGGCCGAGTTGCGTTGAGCCGGTTAGTGAGACTTTCTTCACCACGGGCGACGCAATCAACGGTTCATAGGTTGCGGCAGTTGGCCCAACAACCAAATTGGCCACGCCAGCCGGCAGTCCCGCTTTGCGCAGACACTCAAAGATCATCATGGCGGAGCCAGGGACTTCACTGGAGGGACGCAACACCATCGTGCAGCCGGCGGCGAGCGCAGGTGCGAGCTTGCGTGCCACTAGCACCACCGGAAAGTTCCACGCGGTAAAAGCCGCCACCACACCGACCGGTTCGTGTGACACTTCGCAGCGCCCGCCCGGCACCCGGCTTTCTACAATGCGACCATAGATGCGACGCGCCTCCTCGGCGTACCAGATAAATTGATCGGTCGATAATTCCCACTCACGTTTGGCCTGTGCTAATGGTTTACCGCTCTCTTGCGAGATCATCTGCGCGGCTTCTGCCGCTAATAGCGTCATCTCTTTTGCCACCGCCTGCAGTAAATCTGCCCGCGCCCAGCCCAGGGTTGTTCGCCACTCGACCAGTGCCGCTGCTGCACTTGCCAGCGCAGATTGGGTGTCAGCGGCAGAGGCGGCGGCTATTTCACCCAGCGTTTTTCCATTACCGGGATCGGTAACGATCACCGGTTCTTTACCGCTGCCTTTAAGCCATTCGCCATTAATAAACTGTCCAAAGTTTTGATACATGTTGATCCGTTCCTCCGGTAGCGGTTTCAGGCTAAAGACAATTGACCTGAAACGGTCGGCTGAGAGGGAAAAGAAGGGAGTGATAATCCCTCATCAGCATTGATAGTTGCAATGTTAGGATCGGAGCAATAAAAATTGCAATGATATGACTGGTGTGAGGTGAAATTGAGGGTTTAGCGTAAAATGTTGTTGAATATCATGTAGTAATATTCTTCTTTTTCAGATGGTTGAGGTGTTTCATTAAGACTAAAAGTGAATTTTTCGAAGCAAATCACAAATATCACGCTGAGTTTTTCCCAGTTGGAAACGAATAGGTTAGAACTAATTGCATTAGAGTTTTACTTGCAATTTTTATTGCGGTAGCGTGCTGGCGAGACGGGCTTTACGCCAAAAAGGAATGATGGATGAGTAAGATCGAGAAGATGCAAGCCACGCTGCCTCATGAGAATTACGAGCAAATTGTGGATGAAATTACCAAACGCTATGCGCAGTTGTCGGTGCGACACCAGCAGGCAGCCCGCTATGTGACACAAAACCCAAACACAGTGGCGCTGGAGTCGATTAACGCTGTTGCCGCTAAATGCGGTCTGCATCCCTCGGTGCTGGTGCGTTTTGCGCAGGTGTTTGGCTATAGCGGTTTTAAACAGATGCAGAGCGTGTTTCAAACCCGCCTTGCCACTGCGGCGCCGGGTTACAACGAGCGCATCACCGCGCTGGAAAATGATCTGCGCAAGAATGAGCAAAATGGCAGCCTTGGCTTTCTGCAAAGTCTGGTGATCCGGGATATCGCTACATTGCAGGAGCTGCTGAGCAACGTAACGGAGGCTGATCTTGATGCCACCGCGACGTATCTGAAGGAAGCGGAAACCATTTACATCGCCGGTCAGCTGCGCTCCGAGCCCATTGCGTTACTGCTACGCTACCTGCTGACCATGCTGAATCGCCGGGTCATCCTGCTGGATTCCGCCGGCGGACTGGCGCCGGAAATGGCTAATCATATGCGCGAAAATGACGTGTTGATCGCCATCGCCTTCCGTCATTACGCCAAAGAGGTGATTGCCATTGCCGACCACGCCAGCGCACGCGCCATTCCGGTGATCGCGATTACCGATGGTCCGTTATCGCCTTTAGCCAAAGGCGCCAGCGTGCTGTTCAACATTCCGGAAGAGGAGTACAGCTTTTCACGCTCGCTGGCCGCGCCGGTGTGTCTGGCGCAAAGCATTGCTATGGCGCTGGCGGCGGTTTTACAGCCTGAAGTGGCGCAGCCGCGCATTGAAACCATTACTGAACGTGAAAAACGCGCTGAATCACCGCGCAAACGCAACCGCGCATAATGTGAATTAACGGGCTCCCGCCTGCTTTTAAGCGGGAGTTTTGTCGCCTGAAGTTGCAACTTATATTGCTAATATTTCGTTATGGCAATTTAAATTGTGAGATGAACCGCGATGCTGCCGAGCAGCATCTCTGAAGAGTGAGTGAGGATATGGCTACGATTCGTTGCACGACAGCTCAGGCGATAGTTCGCTATCTGAGCAATCAGTTTACCGAAGTGGATGGCAAGCGCGTACCGCTGTTCCCGGGCGTGTATGGCATTTTTGGTCACGGCAATGTCACTTGCCTGGGCGAGGCGCTGGAAGCGGCGCAGGATGTATTGCCGACCTGGCGCGGACAGAATGAGCAATCGATGGCATTTGCGGCCGTGGGTTTTGCTAAGGCGATGGTACGACGTCAAATCATGGTGGTTACCGCCTCGATTGGTCCTGGCACCACCAATCTGCTGACCGCAGCGGGCGTGGCCCATACGAGCCGCTTGCCGCTGCTGATGATCTGCGGTGACAGCTTTGCCCGTCGTCATCCCGATCCGGTGATGCAGCAGGTCGAGCATTTCAACGATCCGACCCAAACGGTGAATGATGCCTTTAAAGCGGTGTCGCGCTACTGGGATCGGATTACCTATCCTGAACAAATCCTCTCCTCTCTGCCACAGGCCGTGGCAACCCTGCTCGATCCCGGCGACTGTGGCCCAGCCTTTATTGGCGTATGCCAGGACGTGCAGGAGATGGCGTGGGATTACCCAGAAGAGTTCTTTACTCCGCGTTTGCATCTGATGCCGCGTCCACGTCCCGATCGTCAGCTGCTGGCTCGCGCCGTTGCATGCCTGAAACAGGCCAAACGCCCGCTGATTATTTCCGGTGGCGGCGTGCGTTACTCGCAGGCTGAAGCAGAACTGGCGCAGTTTGCCCAGGCGCATGGCATCCCGGTGGTGGAAACCATCGCCGGCAAGGGCGCGTTTACCCACGACGATCCAATTCATTGCGGGCCGATTGGCATTCTCGGTTCAACGTCAGCCAATGCGCTGGCCGCCGAAGCGGACGTAGTGATTGCGGTGGGCACGCGCTTGATGGATTTCGTTACCGGTTCGTGGACGGTGTTTGATCGTAACGCGCAATTTATCGCCCTCAATGCCGCGCGCTTTGATGCACACAAGCATTTCGCCATCCCGCTTGAGTGTGATGCCCGCGAAGGCATTACCGAACTCGATACGGCGCTCGGCGACTGGAAAGCAACCGACAGCTGGCTGGAGAAAGGGCGCCGGGAATTTGCCAAATGGAACGAGCTGATCGCTGCGCGTCAGGAGCGCACGGTAGCGGAAGGCGATCCTACCTATGCGCAGGTCATCGGCGTAGTGAATGCGGCTGCCGCGGCTGAGGATTACATCATCAGCGCGGCGGGCGGCTTGCCGGGTGAACTGGTGAAAGGCTGGCGGGTGAAGAACCCCGGCACATTTGACTGTGAATTTGGCTTCTCCTGTATGGGCTATGAGCTCTCCGCCGGATGGGGCGTTGCGATGGCTGAGCAGGATCGCGACGTGTTCGTGATGATCGGCGACGGCACCTACATGATGATGAATTCCGATATCTACTCCAGCGTCCTTTCGGGGCACAAATTCATTCTGCTGGTGTGTGATAACGGCGGCTATGCGGTGATCAACCGCTTGCAGAATGCCAAGGGCGGCGCGTCGTTCAATAACCTGCTGAAAGATTGCCGGGTGCAAGAGCCGTTTCACGTCGATTTCGTCGCGCATGCGCAATCGATGGGGGCGCTGGCGCGCAAGGTTTCTTCGCTGGATGAACTTGAAGAAGCCATCAGCTGGGCCAAAGGCAACGATCGCACTACGGTCATCTCGATTGCGACGCATCCTTTTGATTGGACGCCGGGCGATGCCTGGTGGGATGTCGGGGTGCCGGAAGTCAGCGCGCGTGACAGCGTCAACAAAGCGCGTGAAGAGCACGTCAAAGGCCGCCTGGCGCAGCGCGTCGGCATTTAATCAGGGAGTTCATGATGTTAAAAGCAAAACTGGGCATCGCGCCCATTGCCTGGTCGAATGATGACCTGCCGCAGTTGGGTGGGGATACGCCGCTGACCACCTGCTTGTCTGAGAGTCATCAGGCGGGATTTCAGGGCGTTGAAACCGGCGGAAAATTTCCGAAAACCTCCGAGGCGCTAAAACCGTTACTGCAAGAGTTTCAGCTGGATTTGGTGTCAGGCTGGTATTCCGGCACCTTGCTGGACAACAGCGTGGAAGCGGAGATCAAAAAATCGCTGCCGCAAATGGCGCTTTTCCGCGATTGCGGCGCCGCGTGCCTGGTGTATGGCGAAACGGCCGGCACCATCCAAAATCAGCAACGTGTGCCGCTGGTGCAGCGTCGTCGCCTCACTGATGAACAGATGCGCGAATACGGCGAAAAGCTGATTCAATTTGCTGCCTTTTGCCGGGATTACGGTGTGCCGCTGGCTTTTCATCATCACATGGGAACCGCCATTGAGGATGAACATGATATTGACCGCTTGATGGCCGTCACCACGCCGGACGTTGGGCTGCTGTTTGACGCCGGTCATCTTGTCTTTGCAGGCGTTGATCCGCTGCGGATTCTGGAAAAGCACGGCAGCCGCATCATCCACGTGCACACCAAAGACGTGCGCGAGTCGGTGCTGCATGCAATCGATAGAAACCGTGACTCTTTCCTCGATGCGGTGCTGAAGGGGATTTATACCGTACCCGGCGACGGCATGATCGATTTTAACGCCATCGTTAACAAGCTGGCGCAAATCGGCTATCAGGGCTGGTTTGTGGTGGAAGCGGAACAAGATCCGGCGAAAGCACCGCCGCTGGAATACGCGCATATTGGTTATAAAACACTTCGTTCTGCGCTCGACGCAGCCGGTTATTCAGTCATTTCAGGAGCACTATGATGAGCCAGTTAACAGGTAAAGTGGCAGTGGTTACCGGAGGAACACAGGGCGTGGGCGCAGCGATTGCACGCCAGTTTACGCAGCTGGGCGCCAGCGCGGTGGTGATTTGTGGCCGCAATCAGGAGAAAGGGGCCAAAGTTGCCGAGCGCTTAAACGGTGAAAGCGAGACCAAAGTGGATTTCGTGCGCGCAGATTTATCTAACGTAGAGGATTGTCGTAACGTCATCGCTACCGCCGATAAGCTGTATGGCCGCGTCGATGTTTTAGTCAATGCGGGTGGCATGAGCGATCGCGGGACGATTCTGGACACCGACCCAGAACTTTTTGACCGTATCTTCGCCACCAACGTCCGTGGCCCGTTCTTCCTGATGCAGGAGGCCATCAAGCTGATGCGCCGTGACAATATTGCTGGCAGCATCGTGAATATCTGTTCGATGTCATCGCTGGCGGGGCAACCTTTTATCGCCGCATATTGCTCTTCCAAGGGCGCGCTGGCCACGCTGACACGCAATACCGCTTATGCACTGTTACGTAACCGTATTCGGGTCAATGGTTTGAATATTGGCTGGATGGCATCGGAAGGTGAAGATCGCATCATGAAGCAATATCACAGCGCGGAAGATAACTGGCTGGAGAAAGCCGCGGCGTCTCAGCCGTTTGGTCGTCTGATCCAACCCGAAGAAGTGGCGCGCGCGGTGGCATTCCTCGCCAGCGAAGAGTCTGGCTTGATGACCGGCTCAATGATTGAGTTCGATCAGTCAGTGTGGGGCGGTTACGATCAGGCCGCCGCGCCGGCAGCACCGCTTTAAATCTCCTCCCTCAGCCTGCGAATGCAGGCTGATTCCTCATTTTATGCACTGATAAACGAGGATGCGCCATGAACCTAAAACAACTCGATAGCATTGCTTATTTTTATCATCAGTTGCTGCTTCAGGTTCGCTACCTGAAATTCAGCGCGCGGGGAAAAAAAGAAGACGAGAAAAAAGAGTTGCTCGTTCAGTGGCTGCTGAAAGAAAAAAAGTTAAAGACCTTTGGTGAAGAGTGCCGTCATGAGATTGCCTATATGATGCTCGAAATCGAGGGTAACCAGCTTCTCGACTTTGAAAATAAAGTGGAAAATCTGCTGAGTAACTGCGGTGCTATTCGTTTGGAGATGGAAATGAGCCAGGCGTTGAAATGGGAAACGTCATCAAAATCTGGCTATGGTTAAGACATCTGCCTCAGGAAGAGGCAGATTTAGCATTCCATTCACGCTTCTCCGCACCGGCACGCTTTTCTTTTATTTTCCAGATCAACCAAAGCGCAATAAACCACGTTGGCGAAACCGCCAGGGCGGCGAGTGTGTCGGGGTCAAATACCATGATTACGACCGAAAACAGGAAGAAAATCAGCGTGGCCCAGGCCATAACAATGCCACCGGGCATTTTGAATGTTGATTTTTGATGCAGGTCCGGGCGCTGTCTGCGGTATACCAGATAGGACACCAGAATCATTCCCCAGCAATAGATCACCAGAATGGCGGCCAGCGTCGAAACGATAGTGAAGAGCGTAGAGACATTCGGTACAAGGAACAGCAGCAACGTTCCGCTCAGCATACAAAAACAGGAGAACAGCAGACTGCGCAGCGGGATGCGCGTGGTGCGCGAAAGAATGCGAAATTGCCAGTGCGCGTGCTTCTCAATCGACAAGCCATACAACATGCGGGTACTGGAGTAGACGCCGCTATTTGCGGAAGACATCGCCGAAGTGAGCGCCACGAAATTAATGATCGCCGCTGCGGCGGGCAATCCGGCCTTCGCGAAGAGCGTGACAAAGGGGCTGGTGTCTGGCGAAACGCTCTGCCAGGAAGTGACCGCAATAATGACCATCATCGAGAGCAGGTAAAAAACCACAATACGCAGCGGCAAGGCATTGATGGCGCGTGGCAGAATTTTCTCGGGATCGCGCGTTTCCGCGGTCATGGTGCCTAGCAGCTCAATCCCGGTATAAGAGAAAATAGCGATTTGAAACCCCGCGAGAAAGCCGGTGATGCCATGCGGCATAAACACGGCGGGATCGGTCAGATTATGTACCGATGCGGTGACGCCGTCAGGCGAGGTCCAGCCGGTAAACACCATCCATCCCCCGGTTAAAATCAGCGCAATGATGGTAATCACTTTGATCAACGCGAACCAGAACTCCGCTTCACCAAAGGCTTTCACCGACAGCATGTTAAACAAACACAGTATGCTAAGGGTGAATAATGCCGGTATCCACGCCGACATTTCCGGAAACCAATACTGCATATAGGCACCGCACACCACCACGTCGGCAATGCAGGTCACAACCCAGCTTAGCCAATAGGACCAACCCAAATAGAAGCTGGCTTTCGGCCCGAGATAGTCACTGACAAAATCGGCAAACGATCGATAATCCAGCCGCGTCAGCAGTAGCTCTCCCATCGCCCGCATCACCATATAGCTAAAGAAGCCCACCAACACGTAGATAATTAAAATTGAGGTTCCGGCCACCGCAATATTGCGGCCTGCTCCCATAAACAGTCCTGTGCCGATGGAGCCTCCTAGCGCGATCATCTGAATATGGCGTTCGCTTAGTCCGCGCTGCAGTTTTTGCGGGGCGTCGTTAGACGGAGCAGGCTGAAGCTGCTCTTGAGTCGGTTTGTTAGACACAATGATTCCTTCAGTCTGGCGAAGAGACGCATGGCGATGCCTGCCCGCAAGCATCAATGGCAAATAAGGGTTTTATTCTTTCCGTAAAGACATAATTAAACGTATCTGTTTGGCCCCTGTAAAAAGGCACGTTTAACTAGTTGAAAGAACAACAAAACTGATAAAAGCCTAATTCATGATCGAGATTTCCCACTGAGTTTCACTCATCGTGGTTGCCTGAGTTAACAAAGTCAATGCGATAAAATAACACTTTATTCACTTTTTGATGACCATCAAAGAACTGAAAAATAGGGAAAAAATCCCAATTTATGCACTTAATTGCATATGTATTGCATAGATATGCGTTTCATGCAGAGCTATTTCATTGCTTATTTATTCATTCAAAAACGCGAATTTGCATTGGGAACGTTAATGTTTTCTTTTTCGCCATTATTCTCTTTTTTTAAAGATGCTAAATTAAACCCTGCCTAGTGCAATGCATTACCTTTCCACGTCTTTTCAATATAAATAACTCTGATTAAACAGGCTTCTCATGGAAAAGTTATCTTACGCGTCTGAAAGCAGTACATCTCCCTGGACTACCTACCTAAGCCAAATTGACCGCGTTGCGCCTTATCTTGGTGAATTATCTCGCTGGATAGAAACGCTGCGTCATCCCAAAAGAGCATTGATTGTTGATATCCCGGTGCAAATGGATGACGGATCCATCCGCCATTTTGAAGGCTATCGCGTGCAGCACAACTTATCGCGCGGGCCAGGCAAAGGCGGCGTGCGTTACCATCCCGCGGTTGACCTGAACGAAGTGATGGCGCTCTCTGCCTGGATGACCATCAAGTGTGCGGCGGTCAACCTGCCTTATGGCGGGGCGAAAGGCGGCATTCGCGTTGATCCCCATGCGCTGTCTGAAGGTGAGTTGGAACGATTAACGCGTCGTTACACCAGTGAAATTGGTCTGATTATTGGTCCACAGAAAGATATTCCCGCGCCGGATGTCGGTACCAACGGCAAAGTCATGGCCTGGATGATGGACACGTACTCGATGAACCATGGCACCACCATTACGGGTGTGGTGACCGGTAAACCGATCCATCTTGGCGGCTCGTTAGGTCGTGAGAAAGCGACCGGCCGTGGCGTATTTATTACCGGTCGGGAAGTGGCGCAGCGCTCCAACATTACCATTGAAGGCGCGCGCGTGGCGCTGCAGGGCTTTGGTAACGTGGGCAGCGAAGCGGCCCGTCTGTTTGCCGAAGCAGGTGCGCGCGTGGTGGTGATTCAGGACCACACCGCCACCTTGTTTAATGAGGGCGGGATCGATTTAACTGCGCTAAGTGCATGGCAGGCCGAGCATAAACAGATTGCCGGTTTCCCAGGCGCACGTGAAATCGAGAAAGAGCAGTTCTGGACCACGGCCATGGATATTCTGATCCCGGCCGCGCTTGAAGGGCAGATTACCCGCGAACGTGCGGAAATTATCAGTGCAAAACTGGTGCTTGAAGGGGCGAACGGCCCAACCTACCCGGATGCCGATGATGTGCTGGCTAACCGTGGCGTACAGGTAGTGCCGGACGTAATCTGTAATGCCGGTGGGGTAACGGTGAGTTACTTCGAGTGGGTGCAGGATATGGCGAGTTTCTTCTGGAGCGAAGACGAGATTAATAAGCGTATGGATCGCATCATGACCGAAGCGATGGTTCATGTTTGGGACAAAGCCGCAGAAAAACGCTGTTCACTGCGTACCGCCGCTTATATTGTTGCCTGCGAACGTATTTTACTGGCACGTAAGGACCGCGGTATTTATCCTGGCTGACTTAACGGGTTAAGACGCCTATTGGTAAAAACCGGGAGTGATACCATTTCCGGTTTTAAAATATCTGAATTAACATTTATGAGATAACATTCAAGCAGCCAATTTTTGGCATATTACGCTTCGCTTTGATGAAGAGAGACAAACATATTTACTGCCGTAAGCTGAGCGTGTTAAGTAAAGCTAACTCATAAGTTAAACGTCATCACCGCAGTGAGAGGACGTTTATCCTGTCGTTTATGCAAGGTTCACCCCCCGCAGGCCTGACCAGCAGCGCGCGGCGGACTGCGTAATCAGCACCGCAGGATCTTCGCTAAAGTCATTGACTAAATTTACTATTCTGTCAGTTAAACTTCTTATGTTTTCAGTGCCTACGTAGACAAATTCATTGACCGGTAATACGTAGGCATATCCCTTTTCACATACCAAACTGCGTGAGAACCCATTTTCAAGCATCGCATAGAGTAATTCGATCTGCATACTGGCAGTGGGCTCTTTCAACTCAATGCGAATAGTGTAACTGGCCATGATAAAAACCTCCCGCGCGATTAAATTTAAGTTTACTTAAGTTTAATTGTGCCAGAACTTATATTCTACTTTTAAGAAATATCCTAGTGGCTGCCTGCGCATAAATAAAAGGGTAATTTAGGGGTTACAGCGATCGGGTGTAGTAAATAGTGGTACTGTTAAGCGCGTCGGCAAAATGAGTTAATATATTTAACGGCTTGGGTTTATTGTTATTCCGTTCGGCTTATTTATGTTTATCGTTAATTAGAGACAATAGACGCTACGCGGGCTATCTTTAATAGATGGATCTTTTTGAATCGGTGTTAAAAACGTTTGCAAGCGAGTTTCCGCAAAAGGCGATTTTAAGCGTGGTATTTTTCCTATTTTTTATGCCTTAAGTGGAGTAGCAAATGAAATTACCCGTAACCGACTTTTACGTGTTTAGTCAGGAGGATGCCGACGGTTGCTGTAGTCTCCACCGTGAACACTGCCGCTGGGCGCCAGCCTATAATAATCGCGTGTTTATGGGGTCCTTTTATTCACCCGCGCATGCCTGGCAATATTTCCGCACGCATCATGTCGAAAAAAGAGCGGCGTACTGCCTGGTTTGTATGCGAGAGGGCGCCTAAGGCTTAAAGAGTGATTTACAAAGGCTGTTGCGCAAAGGCCTGTTTCAGCGCATCAATCGCACACCTTAGCCGCAGCGGCATCGCGGCGGTTTTCAACCACACGGCGTAAATGGGCAGGCTGTTGCTGCGCGTTTGCGGCAGGATCTCAATCAGTTTTCTACTCTGGATATCCTCATTTACCAGCCAGCGCGGTAATTGTGCAATGCCGTAGCCTTCAAGAGTCGCAGCATAAACGGCACTCATGCTACTGAAGCGCAATCGATCGTCTGGCTGCCAGTAAACCATCTCCTCAGCGTTTTTCAGTAGCCACGGCTGCGATCGACCGTTTTCAAGTAACGTTAGATGCGGAAAATCAATAAGACCGTCTGGTTTATCCAGAGGATTAACAGTCGTTATCAGGGAAGGCGCGGCGCATAACAGCAACGGTTGCTGGCCAATCAGGCGAGCAGTCAGATCCGCGTGATGGCCGGGTGCCCCGATACGTATCGCGAGATCAACCCCTTCGGCTGCCAGATCGATGCGTTTGGTTGAGAGCCGCACATCGAGAGACAGTCCTTGCCAGCGGCGCGTCAGCGGCAATAAGACGGGCATCACCCATTTCTCACCCAGCAAGGGCGGCGCAGCTACCCGCAATTGGCCGGTCGGTTCGCTGGCATGCGCCGTAAGTCGATTCTCTGCCGCATCCAGACTCGCCAAAATCTGCAGGCAATCCTGATAAAATTGTTCACCTTCACTGGTCAGCGACAGGGACCGAGTGGTGCGCTGAAATAATTTCACCTGCAAGCGTGCTTCCAGACGGGCCACTGCTTTTCCCACGGTGGAACGCGATAAACCGAGTTGCTCTGCAGCCTGACTGAATCCACCCGCCTGGGCCGCCTGCACAAAAGCACGGATGCCGTTCAGCCTATCGGTATTGACCATTTTTTTTCGACCTGGAATTGACGATAAAGATTCGCCAGTATGACGAAAACATAGCGTAAATGGCGAATTTAAATCGTGTCAGGATAAGGTTTTCGCCTCAGGACCTTCGCATGTCAGCTTCTCACTCTGTTACACCCGCTAGATTGATCCGCATGCAAACAGGCATTTGTCTGGCCAGCTTTCTGGGTTGTATTGATTTCACCATCGTCAACACCGCTTTACCCGCACTGCAGCGACATTTTCAGACTGATATTGAGGATGTGCAGTGGGCAATGACGCTGTTTGTGATGGCACTGTGTTGCTGCATGGTGATGTCAGCCCGTCTGGCTGAACGTATGGGGGCTCGTCGGGTGCTTTATGCCGGGATGCTGCTATTTGGCACGGCTTCGCTAGGGGCGGGATTAGCCCCTAACCTGCTGTTCTTGCACTTTTGTCGCTTGTTACAGGGCGCGGGCTGCGCGGTACTGTATACCGTCAGTGCCACTATTCTGGTTGAGGCAATGCCCGTGGCAAAACGCGGCAGCGCCCTTGGCGTGCTGTTTGCCGCGAACGGGCTTGGATTAGCGTTGGGGCCGGTAGCCGGCGGGGTGCTGGTAAACTGGCTCGGCTGGCGTGCGGTTTTCCTGCTGAATGTGCCGCTTATCCTGCTGAGTTTTCTTTTTTGCAGCGGCTGTATTGCGGCATCGCGCAGACGTAATGAAACGCGTCTGGATATACCTGGCTGGCTGCTGATGACTGCCGGGTTAGCTCCACTGCTGGTGTGGTGCAGCCATGTCCTGCAATGGGGGATGTTAACGTGGACTTCATTCGTGACGCTGCTGGCGTCGCTGCTGCTGTTGCTGGCTTTTGTGCTGCTAGAAAAACGCGCGATTCAACCGATGATCGACTTTCATCTATTGCGTATTCGCAGCTTTGTGTCCGCCTGTTTGCTCTCCGTGTTGCTGGCGATATTCTACTGCTCGGCGTTTATGCTGATGCCGTTCCGCCTGATGGCAATCTTTCATTTGAGTGATGCACAACTTGGCCTGATGCTGCTGCCGGTGACGTTAATCATGGCGCTGGTATCGCCACTGGCAGGCCGTGTTGCTGACCGGTTTTCGCCCTGGCCGGTGATGGCGGCAGGTTTTGCCCTGCTGGCGGTTTCCGCACTGCTACAGAGCCTCGTCAGCTCAGCGCTCTTACCTCTCTTTCTCGCCTTCATACTGATGGGGGCAGGTTGGGGGGCCATCCTCGGCCCTTCTGTCGCAGCAGCACTCGCTGCTTTGCCCGAGGCCTACCACGCGCAGGGAATTGGCATTTCGTGGACGCTACATAATCTTGGCGGCGCGTTAGGGTTAGCCTTAGCAACACAGATCTTTCAAACCGGCGGCGAGACCGCAGGTTTCCAATGGGTGATGTGGGGACTGGCGGGCGCAGCGGTGATCGGTATGCTTGTTGCCGTGAGAGAAGCAAAAAGCACAAGCGTAGCAGCGGCGGATGCGGGTTAAAATTAATTCAACAGCACGGCATGCCATTTCTTTGCCCGCTCGCCACATTGAGCGTATTCACAGAAGCAGGAGAAATAAACGGTTGTCCTTGACCACGCAGACGCATGACGCATCCTGTTGAATCACTATCCGACCAGAGAACGCAGCATGCAGAATCCACACAAGACCACGCATTCACAGAAACGCGCATTAATTGCGGGTTCTGTTGGCAACTTTATTGAGTGGTACGAATTTGCCGTATATGGCTTTCTTGCCACGGTCATCGCGCAGAATTTCTTTCGCCTGCAGGGCGAAGCCGAGCTGACGGGTTTAATCCTCACTTATGCCTCGTTTGCGGTCGCTTTTTTCTTTAGGCCTCTCGGCGCGGTGTTTTTTGGCCGCATGGGCGATAGGATGGGACGCAAGCCCACGCTGATTTTCGTGTTGATTATGATGACGTTAGCGACGACGGCGATCGGCTTGATTCCCACCTATGCCAGCATTGGTGTGGCGGCGCCGCTGATCATCACCGGGCTGCGTATTCTGCAAGGCCTATTCGCCGGGGGGGAATATGGCGGCGCGGTTTCACTGATGACTGAATTTGCCCCTAAAGGACAGCGGGGACGTTACGGTGCCTGGCAATCATTCACTGTTGCATTGGGGTTACTGGCGGGAGCCGGCATTGTGGCGTTGCTTTCCGCCGTGTTAAGTGCTGAACAGATGCACGACTGGGGCTGGCGCATTCCTTTTTTCCTGGCATTACCGATGGGGGCGCTGGCGTTGTGGTTACGGTACAGCATGGAAGAGACACCCAGCTTTGTGCGCCAGCAGCAAGCGAAAAAAACGCATCAGCCCCAACCGGTCCGGGCCAGCTTCGGCACGACTTTCAAGATCATCCTGCTGGCGATTAGCCGCGTGATGGTTTGGTCGGCGGCGGGATATACCTATTTGGTGATTATGCCCACCTATTTGCAATCATCACTACATACCGGATTTAATCAGGCGCTGCTGATTGCGGTGATATCTAACGTCGGCTTTGCGGCAACCATCCTCCCGGCGGGGATCCTCAGCGACAGAATAGGGCGTCGCCGCGTGATGGTTATTGCTGCTTGTCTATTGCTGGTGCTGGCTTTGCCGTTGCTTAAATTACTGCAGGCCGATGCCGCAACGCTGTTAATCAAGGCATTGGTGGTATTACTGGCAGGAGGAATTGTCGGGTTGCTGGCAGGACCGGGACCGGCAATGCTGGCGGAGATGTTTCCCACGCGCGTACGCTACACCGGACTTGGCCTGGCTTATTCTCTCTCTAACGCTATTTTCTCGGGATGTGCTGGGCTGATTATCACTTCACTCATTAAGCAGACAGGCAATCTGGATATTCCCGCCTGGTATATTATCGTGACGGCTGCGGTGAGTATTCCGGCGCTGATGACGTTGAATAAAACCGATCATTTGCGGTCGCTGGATGAGTAAGCAGAATCAACGCTAAAGGCAGAGGAGAGTGCTGCCTTTAGCGCGGCAAAATTCTATGGTGGCAATGATGGCGAGTTAGTCTTTAGCTAAATGCCCCACCGCTTCCCGAATCGCGACTTCTCCGCTCGTCAGCTCAATAATGATGCGATTGAGGTCAGGCCGATCGATGATTTCTGCCAGCGTAGCTGCAACGTCTTCACGCGGGATATCGCCATAGGGAATAGCCAGGCCCGCATTGACCTTTCCGCTGCCTTGTTCATCCGTTAGCGTGCCAGGGCGCACTATCACCCAATCCAGCTGGCTTTGTGCCAGCGCCACGTCCGCCATTTTTTTCACGCGCATGTAGTTTTCGAAGGTGGCGGAAAGGTTTTTTCCTCTTCCCGCTTCAGGGAAAGCGGAAACCAGCAAAAAGCGTTTTATCCCAGCCTGCTGTGCGGCAGCCACAGCGGTTTTCAGGCCTTCGCCGTCAATGGCATTGGTCAACTCCTCTCCGCCTTTACCGCCCGCGCCGGCGGTAAAGACCACCACATCACTTCCTGCCATTAGTGCGGCAAGAGCGGCGCTATCCAAACGGGTTAAATCACCGTTAACTGGCTCGGCTCCCCGATCGCGTAAGGGTTGTTCCTGCTCCGCTTTACGAAACAGCGGGCGTGCAATATGGCCTTGGGTTGCTAACAGGGATGAAAGGCGACGACCAATGTTTCCTGCACCGCCAATAATAAATACCTTGGACATGAATGCCTCTCTGATTCCGTGAGTACGAATAAAGGGATGAAAGTGTAGGCAGGCATGCGGATGAACGCCAGTTTAGGCTTATAGGTGGCGGGTTCGTAATACCCTGCGCTGCAGATTTATTTCAGTCATCTACACTCGAACCAGACGATTATGACAGGAGGAAATATGGCAGAGAGTAAACATGAGCTGGTCTCCCAAAGCGGAACCGCGTGGAACGGGCAGACCTACAAGGAATACCCGGCCGGTAAGCCAGAAATATCGGTAATGCGTATGTCATTACCTCCGCATAGCGAACTTCCCTGGCACACGCATCCGATGCCGAATACCGCTTACATTCTATCTGGCCAGCTGACGATTGAAGACAAAGAAACCGGTAAGACCCATTGCGTTAAAGCGGGGGACGCGCTGAATGAAACCATCAACAGCGCGCACCGTGGCTATACCACCGACGACGCAACCGAGTTAGTCATTTTCTACGCGGGAGTGGAAGGGCAGGCGCTTTCAGAATCACTGCCAGGCGAAGAGTCCGAGTTCTGAAGGTATCGCCAGAGTGCGTCGCTGCAAAATAAGCGAATGCTGTGGCGCGAAGAGCGGACTTGATCAGCGGTTTGCAGTACCCTGTTTACCTCGCAATTCAATCCTCTCTTCGAACAGGTAATATCGACAATGGCTCTGATTCCAAAAAATTACGCGCGGCTGGAAAGCGGCTACCGTGAGAAGGCATTAAAAATTTATCCATGGGTATGTGGACGCTGCGCGCGTGAGTTTGTGTATTCAAACCTGCGCGAATTAACCGTTCACCATATCGATCATGATCATACCAATAACCCCGAAGACGGCAGTAATTGGGAGTTATTGTGTCTGTATTGTCATGACCACGAACACGCTAAGTACACAGAAGCAGATCAGTACGGCACGCGCGTTGTCGCGGGAGAAGACGCGCAGAAAGATGTTGCCGCAGCCACCTATAATCCTTTTGCCGATTTAAAGTCGATGCTGAACAAGAAAAAATAATATCGCCATCAGGCCTCGCGCTGAGGGAAACGCTCTTCGCGAGGTCATCTGGCGACGCATCGCTGCCCCATTTTAAACGCACTACACGCCAAAATTCTGCTCAAGTCAGATTTTCATGATCCACATGTAGCGTATCGAGCATGACAGACAAGGTCTCAATATTGATTTGGCCCGGTGCAGAAGCCGCTCCCTGACTGGCAAACGTTAAATTGCTTCCGAAAAGCTCGCCAGCGGCACGCGACAGTTTGCCTGGGTCACCCATGGCCATGGTGAGTAACGGTTTGTCGGACTGCTTTCTCATTTGCCAGGTAACGTCCAGCAGTCGAATGACATCGTCAGGCCAATGCGGCATAACAGCTATCTTTAGAATATCTGCGCCCTGAGCCGCTTGCCACTGCAACCTTTCAAGTAGGTCGGCAGAAGACGGCGTTGAGGCGAAATCGTGAAACGAGAGGATCACAGCCACTTTTCGACGGTGGGCTTCGTTAATAATTTCCTGGGTGATGCTCTCGCCAATGCGCATTTCAACATCAATAAGATCGGCAAAGCCAGCCGCTAACCATTTTTTATACAGTGCCAGATAAGTTTGGTCATCCACCTCGCCACTCCCGCCTTCTGCCTTAGTGCGGAACGTCAGCAGCAGCGGCTTTCCCTCAAGCCGCTCACGTACAGCATGGCCAAGATGTGCAATTCGATCCGCGTCCAGCGCATTTTGATGTTTATCAACGCGCAGTTCGGCAATTTGTACAGCGTCATTTTCGGCCGCCTGGCTGGCCTGACTCAATAGGGTTTTGTCATTATCACCGTTTAAAGACACGATAACGGCAGGTTTACCTTGCTTAATGGTGATATTACCCACCGTGAGCGGCGTTACACGCACAGTCGCTGCTTTATCAGAGGGTTTATTCTCTTCACTGTTCGCCGCCGTTGCTGCAAAAGGCATCATTTCTCTCCGGACCTAATTCAAATTTCCATATTATATTTAGTTCACCTTTTTCAGCCCCGCAATAGCCCTTTCAATTTAGATGAATAAAGAAATTGTTCGCCTATGTAATAGTCATGTTCATATCAGAATATGGTAAGCGGGCGGCGTAATATGAATTTTACAAAATTAAATAAATTTTCAGTGTTTAACGTGGCTTAATAAAAATCGCTATCAGGAATAAACGAGACGTTAACGCATTACGTCTGAACGCTACTTAAAACTGAACCTATACTCTCTATTCGGCACTTTTGAATGAATACGTGAAAATAGTGAGGAATAAGATGGTTACGTTGTATCACGCGATAAAAATCTCAGCCAGCCGTCATGAGGTTTATACATCACTCACGGATCTGAAGAAAATGGCGGCCTGGCATGGCGGCAAGGTCGAAGGAGAAATTGCGGCGGGAAAGGTTCTTACTCTGCGGCCAAAACCGGACACTCACTTCAGCTGGGTAACCGAAAAACTTGTAAGCGATGAGCGCATTGTGCAGACGTCGCGAGAAGAGAGCGACAGCGATCCCGGTAAAACACTTGTTTTTACGCTCAGCGATTTAAACGATGGTCGCACGCTCGTTAAGCTGGAGCACGGCGTTTGGTCAGAAAATGATCCGCATCTTCCTTTTTGTAATACCTATTGGGGAGAAGTGCTATTTCACCTGAAAACCTTTCATGAACAACCCTGAGAGAGAGCCATACCATGCCACAAAAAAAACCGTCTACTTACCGCATCGTTAAAGCCGGTGAACCTCATCCTCAAGGCTGGAATGTTCCCCCCGTTAACGATCTGCGTTCAGCAATTGAACTGCTTAAAACATTACCAGAACAGTATGTTGAATCGAACCGCGAAGTGGATCCGATTGCCGAACTTGCGGGTGTATATCGCTATATCGGTGCAGGCGGCACGGTGATGCGCCCCACGCGTATCGGCCCCGCTATGACGTTCAACAATATCAAAGGTTTTCCTGACGCGCGTGTTTTGGTCGGCTTAATGGCAAGCCGTAAGCGCGTGAGTGCGTTACTGGGCGCGCCGGAACGTGAGTTGGGTATTCAGATGGCTGAAGCGCGAAGGAACGTGACCCCGCCGACGGTAATTGAGCCTGAGAATGCGCCCTGCCAGGAAGTGGTCTATCGGGCTGAGGACGAGGGATTTGATTTACGAAAAATTCTGCCGGCACCGACCAATACAACTGAAGATGCAGGACCCTATTTTTGTCTTGGTCTGGTGTTGGGAAGCGATCCTGATGATCGCGATAATGTTGATGTCACTATTCATCGTCTTTGTGTTCAAAGCAAAGATGAACTTTCAATATTTTTTGCGCCAGGACGCCACATTGATGCGTTTCGCTTAAAGGCGGAAGCCGCGGGCAAGCCGTTGGCGGTGTCCATTAATATGGGGCTTGATCCGGCAATTCATATTGGCGCAGAGTTTGAAGCACCCACCACACCGTTTGGTTTTAATGAGTTATGCGTAGCGGGAGGACTACGAGGTCAACCGGTTGAACTGGTGGAGTGTTTGACCGTTAAGCAGCGTGCGATTGCTCGCGCAGAAATTGTTATTGAAGGTGAAATTTTACCCGGCGTACGCGTTGCAGAAGATCAGAACAGCCATACCGGCAAGGCGATGCCGGAGTTTCCCGGTTATACAGGGGAGGCAAACCCTTCGCTGCCGGTAATCAAAGTGAAAGCTATCACCACGCGGAAAAATCCCATCCTGCAAACCTTAGTAGGACCAGGTGAGGAGCATGTCAGCCTTGCGGGTATTCCAACGGAGGCCAGCATCCATATTGAATGTGAGGACGCTCTGCCAGGACTGGTAAAAAATGTGTACGCCCACAGCGCAGGTGGCGGTAAGTTTCTTGCCATATTACAGGTGCAGAAGAAAAATGCCGGTGACGACGGTATGACGCGTCAGGCTGCGCTGATAGCGCTTTCAGTCTATCGTGAACTTAAGAACGTGATTTTGGTTGATGAAGATGTCGATATCTTTGATACCGATGATGTGATGTGGGCTTTGCAGACGCGTTATGTCGGCGACATCGATACTCTTTTCGTGCCCGGTGTTGCGGGGCATGTGCTTGATCCTACGCAACAGCCTTTTTATGACCCGCGCGTAACGGCGAAGGGAACAACGACAAAAACCATCTTTGATTGTACGGTACCTTATCATCTGAAAGAGCATTTTATTCGTGCTCAGTTTAAAGAGGTGGATGCGAGCTTGTGGTTATCTTCGTAACTCACTTTATCGATTGTTAGCGATAACGCAATCGTGGATGCGAGGGGGACAAAGTGAAGAGGCGGGCCATGGCGGCCCATTCTCTCCATACACAAATCATTTTTATAAAAAATATTTTTCTTACCTCTGGCTTAATAAACCTGTACAAGCTCGCTGTTGTTGTATAACTTCACCTCCTGGCATAACGATTAAACCGTGACCAACCGAGGGTTTTCATGCAACAGAACGTAGGCACTTCCAGTTCGATAAATGACATTGCTGCTTATTTCAACAACGCATCACTTCCTTCTCAGCAGGAAACGCTGGGTAGCATTGTGGTTGAGATCCTCCGTTCGGGACGTAATCTGAATCGCAAAGCGATTTGTACAAAACTTTTGTCACGTCTCGAACTCGCCTCCACGTCTGATGAAGAGCATCACTACCACCAGCTGATAGCGCTGCTATTTGGCCGGGACTAAACGTTGTTAATCGGCCTATCTGGCCAGAGAGTGATATGAAAAACAGCGATGAAGAAAAACTTTGTGACATTCTCATCGGTGAGGCTGTTGTTAGGTTACTGCGTGAAAAAGGGCGCATATCGCAACGTGCGCTTCTAACTAAGCTTAGGCTCATGCTTAACGCGGAGCATGATGAAGTGCGCATGCGCGCTACAAAGCTCGCCATTCGGGATGTTGAGGCTGAAATGGTACGGCGCGATAGTCCCGGCGCGGGAGAGCGAGAAAAGGGCGTAATAATTACGACTGGAAAATTCGGTAATGATGGCTCAACCCGGCATTGATGCTGGTAAAAGGGTCAGCGAGAGAAAGCTCATATTAATCACCAAGGTTAAAAGGAACACCCGATGCAGCAGAATACGACCGAATCAGACCTCCAGTCCTTCTTACATAGTACTGGAGATCAGTTTGACGAAGAAAAACAGGTGATTGGCGCCATAGTGAAGTCGTTACTGACAGAAAGAGGACGAGTAACGAATAAAGCCATTATTTTAAGTTTGATCGCAGAACTTGAAAGCACGAATGATATTGAGCAGCTTGATGTGCTGCGCAATTGCCTCGAAATCGTCGTGGGCCGCACACCGGATGATGATAAATGAGATTTTTTCGGCCTCGCCTCTGCGTGAAAGCGTAAAGAGGCGAGGGCGACGTACCTTAGAAAGTTAGATGTTTGCTGAATGATAGGTGGCTAATTCAGTAGGAAGTGCCTTCAATTCCCGTAATGTCTTCTCTGCATGCCGCTGGTGCGTGTCTAATTGCTTCCGGCGCTTATTTCTCCCTCGATTACTCTTGAGCAGCCAGTCATTAAAGCGTTTTACTATTTCTTCAGCGTGCTGCGGATCAGGTGTGCGGCACAGCAGCAGGCGACTCATCGTTTGATGAGTACAATCGATGGCGTAAATTTCATGGGTCATATCGCGCGGCTCGCACTCTATTGCTGTGAAATGCATGTCAGGCCAGCGATTCACCTTTGACATAAACTCACTCAAAATCATATTTTCACCTCTAATTATTATGGAATGCTTTTTACTTTTCCCTACTGGTCAGTCCAGACTAGACGCAAGTCAGCACTTTGCAAATTAATGGCACTATTTTTGTGGCAAATTTTTGCCTGATGGTTGTCAGTTAAGATATGAAAGACCCTCATTATCGAGAGCACACAATGTAACGGCGCAATTCATTGCGCGATAAATCGCGCCGCTACGGAAGGTGCGGTGATTTGATACGGCGCTTAACTGATCGGCATTAGGCAAACCAAGGGTGAAGCAGCCCGTAACAGTGAAGTGAGTTGCAAAGAGAGGAGGAGCGGCGCGAAAACAAAAGAGCAGGGCGGATAAGCTGGCGCTACGAGCTCAACATGGCGTTGAGACTTCAGCGTTGTGGCCAGCTATCCGAAAGATCGTGGCAATAGGGTGCAAACAACGTTTACCAGTTGAAGTAAGCCCAACGCTCCTCTTCACCCGGGGTCAATCCTACAACGACTTTAAGCGTGTTGAGTAAGATATCGACCTGCGCGGCATCAGAAGTGGTTTCAATGTCCGAAATGAGGTGCAAAATTAACGCACTGGTCGTGACCTCTCTTCCTTGATTAGTCAAATCACGAACCGTGGCGTCAATAACCGCGGTTTCCGCAGAGAGAGCATCACCCGCACTAAGGAAGTGGTGAAAAATGTTTGCTTCAACTGTATTTTGCTGCGTGCTTTGATGCATTGACTTTATCCCCTTCATCCGGAAGTGTAGTGATAACGCGACGCGTAGCGACCATCTTAAAATTGAAATATAGCCGACTCTGTCTAGGTGTAAAGTTATACACTAATTTTAAAATTGTACAGATATTCTGGTTGTGTACAGATTTGGATTTTTGGCGAAAAGTGCTAATTGTCATCAAGCTATAAGTGAGAGCACGCGCAATGCAGCGTTGCGGGGGAAATGCTATACGCTTTCCGTTATGGCGCTGCACTCAAGGCATGGCCAGGAAGAGGCAAATAGAGAGCGGGGATTTCGTAGGGTGCGCATTCATGCGCACCTGAATAAAGAGGCATTTTTGGCTTAAGTAAGCGGCGAAGCCTCAAAAAAATGTGGTTGCGCGCCCTCAGGCGCGACCGAGATAACATTAGGTTTTACTGTTGTCTTCCGACGGCAGATTCATGAGTTGAGGAGACTTTGCTGTAGCAAGCCAGCGGAGTTCTGCGCGATGTCGGGGGGCGGTGTTAACGAACCCTTTGAGCCAGTGCCTGGCGTCAGCAATTTGAGAAAGCTTATCTTCACTGATACCGTTTTCTGCCATTACACCTAATTCTGCAATAAGGGATTCAACGCTGATTTCCTGTTGACTAACGGCGAGGTTAAACACTGCTTCGCCAATAATAATGTGCCCTTGCTGGTCATCATGAAATAACACGGTGTTTCCTCCTGTTCATTTCTCGTTAATCATCAAAAAAGTGTAGTCAAGGATTCACTTTTATTCCTGCTACATCCACTTGTCCCTGGAATTTAGCTGAAAAAAGGTAGAATTAAACGTAGGTGACGTTTAGCCAACTCGCTGAAAGAGTGAGTAAAGAATGATTATGCTGGCAAATAAGCATCCTTAAAGAAAATTCTTAAAAAGAACCCTTGTTGTCAATGAAATCGATTTCAAGCCGTTTCTATTTTACTGTGCCGATGTCCAATAATTCTTATGCAGCAGTTGGTTTGACCACAAATTGTGGAACAGAATATTAAAAATCGACAAACTACATTCACTAGTAAGGAAGTAATTATTTTCTAAATAAGTTCGGTAAATGTATTAATTCTGACATTTATCTTTTGCAGGCATAAAGAGGGCAATGTGTGGGGGAGAGTGTCGTCCCTGACATATTCTCCGGCCGGTACACGTAGAAACGTGACCGCTGAGGTCATCTTCGTTATCGTCTTCCGGCCGGAGCCGGACTACGTCCTATGGCGTCAGTTTGTCTCGTCGTTCAAGCCTGCAAGCGTTTGCAGGTAGGGCACTTGATGGACTGCTCGCTCCGGTTCTTCGAAACTCTTCAGCCAGGCACTGGCTTTGGTAATCTCAGACAACCGCGCTTCGCTGCCGCCAGCATTTGCCATATGATCAAGTTCGTCGATTAGCGAATGAACGCTGACCACTCTTTGACCCAAGGCAATGCTTAATGCCGCTTCGCCAATAATGACGTAGCCTTTCCCGTCGTGTTGAATAGACAAATTACCTCCTCCATTTCACGTTGATGAAAACCTCATTACCAACTGTAGGCAGGATGGGGATTTTTGCCTGGCGTTTATTCTTAAAAAACCGTCATAATTAATTTTAAATGGTGTTCATGCGCCAGGTATCTCGGTTAACGCTTATATATTAAGCATAAATACCCAAACACGTTGTGGCGTGACCTGAAAATACGCCTTGCTGGTGCGTTAATTTATCAATGCAAATGTGCAAAATAGTGCACAGGATTTCCATTATCATCGAACACCTCAAAGGATATTTTTTCATTTATCTGTAAAGGCTGTTTTAAAGGTAAGGTGTAATTACCTTTAGGGGCGACCATAATATTATTGATCATCTTATTCGGTTCAATTTGCAGACGAAGGCTCATAAACCAGGGCGTCGGGTTGACGATAGTTAAAAGCTGATTGCGGCTCTCAAAACGTAAGCGTTGCACATCTTGCTGTGTAGGCGCGGTAAGGGCTGCCGGGCGAATGAAGACTTTAAGGCGCAGTCGTAGCGGCAGCACCACCTTGCGCTCAGCATGACTTGTCTCTTTTGCTAATGCAGGTATTTGATAAAGATTAAGCCAGTACAGGCTCTCTTTATCCATGGGCAGAGAATGCTGTGAGAGTAACATCAGCCGAATAACTCGCTGTTCATCGGGGAGAAGTTTCATCACCGGCGGCATAGCAAATACCGGTGTCCGGGTGAGCGTAGGTGACTGCATTATGTCCCCATCATCACTCCAGATCTGCACAATGGTCGGATTATCAGGGCTATTTTTGAGATTCAAGGTCTGGCTGCTTTCGTTAGCACTAAAGATAATGCGCGTTTTATCAATATTTACGACGGCAAAAGTAGAATGGGCGTAAAGCACACAGGCTAAAACCCACGCGTTACTGAAAGCTAACCACCACTTGCAACTGCGCATTGACTGTCCCTGCTGTAATTGTTTGTCCACTCAGTGCTTCAAGCGAAGCGGTAAAGTCACCGCTATACATGTTGCTGGTGCCGGAAGCGGCGAGCGAGGTCAGATCGGTATAGGCATACCATCCTCGCGTATTACCTGTACCGGTACTGGTGAGATCGGGTAACAGGTTAATGGGAGCACCGTTAGCGTCATAAATTTTGATGCCCACTCCGGATGCCACGCCACTGCTGCCGTATTGATTATCCAGCAGCCATGTCAGTCCGCCGCCGCTGGTGGTTAATCCCATTTGAGTGGCTTTAAGAACGGATGTTGCCTGATTAACAAGGAAGCCCATGGCGACATTGGCTGAACTTGTCGTTGACGTGCTAGTACTGGAATTCGCGCCAGATTCACATTGCAGCGTGACGGAAAAGGGGGCCTGGCTGCTGCCACCACCCGATAACGCCCCTACGCTAATCGTCGGCAACAACACTACCGAGGGATAATTTTTCACTTCACACAGTGCGCCGCGGACATAAGTAACGTTTTTGTAACTACTCCAGGCGGCAGGCCAGTTAGCGTAAAAGCCATACCAATAGCTAGCGCTGTCTTGCCCATCCCGCAGGCTATTAGTATCGAGCCCGGGTCCTTTAAAGGCGATATAACCGCGTGGCTGCGTCCAGATATCGGTATAGCGATTCGCCGCGGAGGCATAGTAACTGGTCGAGCTGATTTTAAACATTTCATACAACACGTTGCTGAAGGCGCTGGCTGGGATATAAATGTAGGTGCCGTCGGAATACCAGTTGTCGGAAGTAAACTGACGTGATTTCCAGTAGCGACTGTAAAACTCCCCGGTAGCGAGATTGGTCATACGTACTGCCACATTTTTTGCCACGTCATAATAGGCCCCCTCTACTTCACTGCTGGCATACATACCGGCATACGGGCTATCACCATTCGTGGCATACATTTCGTACAGGCTGCCGGCATCAGTCACAGCGCAGCGATACAGGATCTGATTCGGGCTATAGTTCACACTGCTAGCCGATGAGAGAAAGCTACCCACAGAGCTGGCAAGCAGCGTCCCGGAGGGTTGAAACGTACTCCCGCTGTTGATACTGATTACAGACGGTAAGCCAAGATTGCCGGAGCAGGTATCACAAGCACCTGGCCAGGAACCGGCTGTATAACCGGCTGCCAGTGCGGCGGCAGAGAGCGACGAGGTGCTGGTCACCCGAATACAGTTCGCCCAGACCGTGGGAGAGTGGGCCAGCAGAATAATAAGCGCCAGCAGCCAGGTTTTAATTTTCACGTTTATGATTTCCTACATGTCCCGTCGAGATGAATAAGCGCCTGATGCACATGACCGGGGATTTGATAATTCACTAAGCAGTGGTTCGTATTGCCATTCCAACTAACTTTCAGGCTGCCTGAGGTATGCGGCACGCGGGCGTAGAGCTGGCTTCCCTGGCCAACGACGCCAATTAATGTGCCTTCGCTGTCGCGAACGTCAGCCCCCATAGGTGGCGTAATGCCCTCATTGAGTGAGATCAATACCGCGTTGCCGCGCAGCGTGGAAAATTTCACCTGACTCACCGCACCTGCATAAGGTACTACGCGCTGACTTCCCCCGCTTAACTCGGCATCCGCACGCATGTTTTTGCTATCGAGGGTGACGGTATTTTCACGATATGGGGTAAGCGACGGCAGCAAGGCATAACCATGGCTATCGATCACCGCACCCTGACCGTTCTGCACAACTGCACCTTGCGCACCGTCGGCATGAATCAAAGCAAAGGTGTCGCTGGTATACGGACCGGCCGTCAGTCCACCGCGATGCAAAAGCAGCGTACCGGAAGTACCCAGTCCGAGCTGGCGGTAATCATTACCTTGACCATAACTGGCGCGGAATGCCCCTACTCGGGTATTTTGCTGCAAATTACCACCGAAGGAGCTGGCCTCGCCCGTTGAATCGTTGTGGTAACGATCGGTACCGCCATACATCGAATAGGATAGGTCGCGCTGCTCACCAGCCGATCCGGTAAGTGAAACGGTGGAAGAGCGGCTGGTTTTTGACTGGTTATAGTTGTAGGCCACCGAAGAGAGGCCCGATCCCCAATCCAGCGGTAGAGAGATATTTAACGAAACGGTGTTTTCGGTATATTTCTGCTGGCGTGAAGCGTCTGCATTATCATTCACACTGATGATGTGACGTCCGCTGTTCCAGTACGTGCGTTGGCGCGCCACATTCACTCCAAAACTGATGGTTTTCCAGCTGGTGGTATAGCCGAGTTGTAGCTGAGTGATACGCGACTGATTGTTGTAATAGTCTGAACTACTGGCACTGAGACTGAGCAAGCCATACGCATCCAAAGATTGGCTTAAGGTTGCCGACAGTCGATTTCGTTGATTAAGCGTATCAGAGTCGTAAAGAATTCCATTTTTGGCCTGGCGTCGTACGCCAAGTACATCCTGTAGATCGCGAAAGCCACTGGTGGAGTAGCGATAGGCAGCTAACACCAGATTCGTACCAGTGTGAAAGGTTTTGCTATAGCTTAATTCGGCGCGCCAGCCCGAAGTAGGGTGATTTTCCTCCACTTTGGCTTGGGAGAAGGTGGTGTTCATGCCTAAAGCACCCCATTGTGTCGCCCACACCCCACCCAGTAACCAGGCCTGATAACCTTGCGCCAGCCTGGAACCTGCCGTCGCTGTTATGCTGTTGCTCATGCCATGTTGTAAAACGCCTTCCAAAAAGCCGTTGTTCACCGAGTAATATTGGCGCACGCGTCCCATGGCTAAGGAATAATGCCAGTTACCCGGTCTGACAGAATCTGGAACGGAGGCATAAGGAACGGTGAATGTCGCCATCTTACCGTTTGCCTCAATCACCGTTACCTCAAAATCTCCCTGGCTGCGCGTGTTAAACAAATCATCAATGACAAAGGGGCCTGGCGGCACCACAGTTTCATAAACCACTTTATTTAACTGCTTCACCACTACGCGTGCGTTCGATGAAGCAATACCGTGAATTTCGGGTGCATAGCCTCGCCTGCCTTGCGGCCACATACGTTCATCCGTGGTTAACTTGATACCGTTAAAGGGCAGGCTGCCAAACAGATTGCTGTCGGTGTAGCTATCACCGATAGCAATTAAGCTGTTTAATTTTTCTAACGGACGTTGCACCCAGGTTCTAACGCTATTATAGCGATAGCTACTGCCACCGGTGCTGCTGCTCAGATAGCGTAAATTACTTTGGTGGCGTAGTTGCCAGTTCGCGATATTACTACCCGCAGTAATGCCACTCCATAAATATTGGTAGCGATAATCCGCACCACTGTTTTCCGTCCAGGTGTAGTTGGTGTTATGACGCAGAAACAGAGCTGTCATACCTTGATCCCATTCAGACACTGGGACGTAGCCTCTGGGTTTACGATTAAGTGCAGTCATGGGCAGCGTAATATTTAGACGCAACGCCGCGGCGTCAAACTCCCAGTTTCCAAAGGACGTCCATGATGCAAGCGGATAGCAGGTGCGGGATAAGGGCGATGTCAGGGCAGATTTTATATGTAGCGTATCAATAAGTGACTTCGACAAGCAGGGCTCAGCGCGTTTATCTGCTTCTGAGGAGATAAACGTGATCTCTTCGCTGGAAACAATTAATTTATTGTTCAAATAGATATCAACAAGATATTGCCCCGCTGGCACGTCACTACGATTGAATTGATCAATGTTTTGACCAAAGGATGAGCCTTTGAACAGCGAGGGATCAAAATAGTATTCATCAGCATGTGCAGGATGAGACAAGCAGCCCGATACGCCGAAAAAGAATAAGTACAGCCGCAATTCACTGCGCATCAATTGTATAGCTTTCACTTATTCTTGCCCCCTGATCGTTAATCGCATCGATATTCACCGCACCCACACCTTGTAAGCGTTTATTATTTTTGTGAAACCAACATGTTTGTCTGGCGAAGGGGGCTATCATTTCAGGTGTGCAAGAGTATTTTTCGGTGGATATGCGTACAGAAACAGCGACTATCGAGGCATACCAAGGCTGAGCATTATCTATTGTTATGCCATTCCCTTTAACGGCATCATAGACATCATGAACAGTTAATCCTTTTAGAATATTTTTTGGTTCGCCAATGGCGGTTGGACGATAAAAAATCTTCACTCTATTTCTCAGCATTACCGTCATTGAATTTTTCGCTGAATCAGACGTTAGATTGCTGGGGGGGATTTGCAGCATGTTGAACCAATAAAGCGTTTCTCTATCCTGTGGCAGAGCTGTTGTTTGGTTGAACATAATGCGTGATACTTGCCCAGCCTTGGGCTGAATGCGAAACACCGGCGGTGTAATAATAAAAGAGACGTTATTGACTTGCTGTGGCTGAGCGTCAATATCACCTTCATCAAACCATGACTGAATGACATACGGAATATTATCGTCATTTTTAAATTGAATATCAATTGAGTGAGCGGAAGATGGATAGATAATACGGCTCCCTAATAACGTAACACTCGCCTTGGCATTCGCAGACGTCAATATCACTATCAGAAATAAAGATGAAAAAAGCGTGTGTAAAGACATACCAACGTTCTCATTGCATTAACTGAGAGCCCATTTCAATGGGCTCTCATACTTTAACTACTGATAGGTGACGGCATATTGCATTGATGACTCAACCGTACCGGCGGTTGCGGCACTGGTTGCATAATATTGCGCAATATAATTTGCTGAAGCTTCCGTTTCATCGGCTGCCAACGTAAGGTCGCCATCACCGGTATAGCCACCGGTTAAATTGATTACAGCGTCTTTGCTGTCGACTAATTGAACTTCCACATTGGTCGCGCTGCCGGTATTGGCAAGGTTGCCATTAGCCGTGACGTTATTTCCCACAAATACCGTAGAGACTTTTGTTGACGTCGTTGAGCTGCCGGTACAGCCGGATAGACCTACGGTGAATGAAGTCTGGCCTGCTGTATCGCCGCTTTTCGCCAGTTCTGATTTACTGACGGTTGGCATTAGAACGACAGGCGAGGCCGCATTTCCATTTACCGCAATCGAACAGGTTTCATCAGACACTTCGCCCTGAAAGTTAATTGTATTCTCCGATGCGGCAATCGCCGATGATGAAAAGAGTAAACCGCTTAGTAACCGGACTAATAGTTTATTTTGCGCATGCATTGTGTCATCCTTTTTACAAAGTTGTAGAAGTGTATCTTGATTAACGTGTCACCAGATTTTAATTTATATAAACGATACAGTGGATGCTGATATCATTAGGCAGATTCATCGGCTAGAGTTTTTTGAAAAATTTGGCGTCATCCTCCCTGCGAAAAGTGTGAAAGTTCATGAGAAGACTTCTGGCATGAATTAATTTCGCTGCCTTAATCACTGCAAAGAGTGAGTCAATCAGCCATAACTTTCCTGCCACAGTAAAAGGCTCGATGCTTTTTTAACATTCAGTTTTCTCAGCGCATTGTCTCGTTGAGAGTAATAAGTTTTCCGCTTTGCACCCTCCAGGTATTGTAAAGCATCACACTGTAGACTTAACTGAAGCGCTTTATATTCTCCAGCCGTAATGCTCGGGCTGTTTTTATAAACATTAACCGGCGTTTTTAAATTGGGCCACGGGTATTTACTTAACGCAGTAATATCAAGAATACGTATCCTGCCACTGTTTGAATTTTCAAGAAATTTTGCCAGTGGCATACATCGTGATGAACTCACTAAAACCACATTTCCCTGAGGAAGTGTAAACTCGCCGGTGCCATTCACCACATGCACTAATGAGTGCACATCCAGCTTTACAAAATGGCAATATCTGGCAGGCGCGGGCAGGCTTGGCTTAAAGGTTGCAATAAAATGTCTTAACCCCACATTAAAGTAATGGTCCTGTTCTGGGAATGTTTTGATATTCATGATTATTCTGGCGTCCCTGATATATTTCGATCTCAAGAATAAAAAGCAACGTTGAATTCAACGTCTGCTAAGTGAGCAGATGCTCCTTCCCATGGACCATGATAATAGCGCGATGTTACTACCCATTTAGATTAGTTTGCTCGCATTCACGGCATGTCCATAATTCTACATAAAAATCAGCGCATCTAAATGACAACATTTCTACCCAATCTTTAACACCATGTTTAGCTAAGTGTATATTGACTTTTTTATTTATATTAGGTTGCGAGAGTTGACATGTCGCTCTATAGTCAAAAAAGAGGCGGCTGTTCGCATAATATTATATTTACTAACAGGACTTTATTCAGGCATGACGCCATAGAAGTTCTTCTGCAGCGAGTAACCATGGAAAATAAAATTAGAGTTTTTGAGGCACTTAATAAGTTATATTTAGACAATGCAGCAAACCCTTTGCTTAATGCAGCAATTCACAAACATAGCGAAATGATAACGGAAGAGTTCAAACGCAAAAGCCATTTCTATAAATTTATCTTTAAGAATAACCGCTTTCTGGTTGCGACGGTAACGGCTTCACAGTTTTACATTAACGAAGAAGCTTGCTTCTCCGATGTAAAGGCCGAATGTCTGAAGTTTGGTCTTGTCAGCGCCAATACCATTTCAAGTCTCCTTACTTTGATGAGTGTTAGTGGCAGAATTAAAATGAAAGTGAGCAAGAAGGATAAAAGAAAAATGCGTTATTTTTTGACTGAAAAAGGCGCAAATGATTCAATAAGTCTAATTAACACAATGACAAGTGCTCTTGATATCCTGAGCGGAAAGAAGCGCTCTCATCACATTTCACTTGATAATATTGCACAATATTTTTCACGGTATTCGGAAATCTATAAAGCAGGCTTTTTTATTATAAATTTAGTTCCTGACGCTCATCTTTTTATCGACAAGGATTCAGGGCATATGATCATGCTGAATTTATTCAATATTGGCAATAAGCCTAAAAGAGAAGATTGCAAGGAGGGCGCGCTAACGCGCATCTCACGGGAGTGCAGCGTCTCACGTTCTCATCTGAGAAATATTTTCATCGAAGCAGAAAAGAATAATATGATAAATTATGATCCGAAAAGCGGTGAGGTTGAAATACTCGATAGGTTTAAAAAGATGTTTTACACTTATATGTCTTATTATTTTGCTTTTGTCCAATATGGTCTGCAAAGTGAGTGAAATTTGCGAATTTGGCGTAAGTATTTATTTTTTCCAAAGATAGGACACTAAGCCAGAAACCGATGATTACGTTAATCAGGGCTGCAACACAGCCCTGATTGTTATCGCCTTACAACTTATCTTATGTTGTACTTGGTCTAAGCGTTTTTATCTTTCCCTTGCAGTGCAGAATGATACTTTTCAAAATACTGCTCCATCATCTTTCTTAATGACTTACCGATTGCGGCGTACTCATATTCATTCAAATTAGCCAGAGATATACGTCCTGCAGGTTTAAGGCTACCAAATCCGGTACCTGGAAGCATGACGATGCCGGTCTCTTCTGCAATGTGGAAAAGCAAGTCGGTTGGGTTGAGGGTTTTATTTACCCAATCGGCAAAGTCATCGCCGTAAACCTGACGAGATATTGCCTCTAAATCCAACAGCGTGTAGTAATCTACAGCCTCTTCGGTATCAATATGCGTTATTCCCAGCTCACGGTAGAGCACGGCCTGACGGCGGCGGATCACTTCCGATACAGCGGCTTTATAACCGTCCTCCCCATCCATCAGAGCGAATAGACTGAACAATACCATCTGCACTTGTTGCGGAGTTGATAAGCCGGCAGTGTGATTGAGGGCTACGCTTCGGCTATCCGCCACAACCCGGTCAAGAAATCGTAAAGCGGGAACGTCTGGCGTAAGGGAACCATAGCGCTGCTGCAGACGATGATGTTCTGCATCGCTAATATTTCTCAGTTTGTCATCCAGAATATTGTTCTGGTGGGTGGCGATCACCCCCAAACGCCAACCCGTTGCACCGAAATATTTTGAGAATGAATAGACTAAAATGGTGTTCTGCGGGCAGGTAGCAAACAATGATTTAAAGTTATTCGCAAAGGTACCGTACACATCATCCGTGAGAATGATTAAATCGGGACGCTGCTCAACAATTCTCGCCATTTTATCCAGGGTGCGTTGATCCATTTTCACTGAGGCAGGATTGCTTGGATTGACGCAGAAGAAGATTTTAATAGCCGGGTCGAGCAGTTTCTCTAACTCTTCATCGGGATATTGCCAGTTATCTTCCGGCGACGCATTAATCATCACGCTTTCAAGCCGGTAATCCTCCAAATGCGGTATTTCAATATAAGGGGTAAAAATGGGCGCGCCCATTGCGACTTTATCACCTGCGGTAACCAAACCATTTGTGCGAAGAGTATTAAAAAGGTAGGTCATCGCGGCCGTACCTCCTTCCACCGCAAACAGTTCAACGTCCTCAGCCGAAATCAGGCCGCCAACCATTTCTTTGACGATATACTCGCGGGTGATTTTTTCACTAAGCGACAACATACGTGGTGGAACCGGATAATTGCAGCCCAGAATACCTTCCACCATCTCATGTAAAAAATCGGAAGCGGAAAGCCCCAGCTGATCACGGACATAGCTTACGGCCCTCGACAAAAATGCAACGCCTGGTTGCTCATGGCCGCGAGAAAGAAATGCGTCGAAACGTGCCTCAATACCTTCAATGCGCGGTATACCTCCAATGCCATGCGGCAAATAAGAGAAGGATCGCTCCGCCTCTTCTGTGGCAAATAATCCAAGACGCCAGAAAGCACGGCGGGGCAAGGTCGCGATGAAGTTAGGATTGCCTCTACCTGCATTAAGCATCATGCGGTCGGGTTTACCGGAGGCGAGTTGTATCAGGGCGTCTTTGAGTTCGAAGGGACTGAGTGAAGCATATTTTTCGTAAGGGTTAGACATGGTAAATCTCTCCAGATCAGGAAGCATTTCATTGTCATACCAGCGCGACGATAAGCGGGCCAAGCAGGGTGAGAAACACATTTGCCAACCCGTATGTCACGGCAAAGGGGGCGGTAGGAATGGCATTGCCCGCCTTATCGAGAATTTCACCAAAAGCGGGATTCGCACTTCGCGTGCCAGACAAAGCCCCGGCAAAAATCGCCGTATTGTCATAGCGCAACAAATAGCGACCAATAAATAACGTGATCATTAGGGGGAGGACAGTCACGACAATGCCGATCAGGAAAATAGAGATGCCGTTATTTCGCACGGTCTCGACGGCTTGCAGGCCCGACTGTAAGCCCACCACCGCAACAAACCCCGCCAGCCCTAAATCACGCAGCAAACCCGATGCGGGCAAAGGCATATTTCCCATTAGTGGTTTTCGTGCCTGATACCAGCCAAACAGCAGGCCGGACAGTAGCGCTCCGCCGCCGCTGCCCAGCGTTAAAGGTACTGAACCAACACGCAACACCAGCAATCCCAGCAACAGGCCAAAGGTCAGGCCAAAACCGTGAAACATCAGATCTGTTTTTGGACTTTTCAGCAACACCGGACCGGCTAGCGTCACCGCACGCTGAATGTCCTGTTCGCTACCGTACAGCGTTACTACGTCATTACGCTCAATGACAGCATCATCTTTGAAGGGCAACACCACATCACCCCGTTTAAGTGCGGTGACATAAATACCGTGCCGGACGTCGCCCGAAATCTGTTTGCGCAGTTCATCCACCCTTTTTCCCATCAGCGCGGGGTTGGTTAGTAAGACTTCGGAGGTTTTCATCGTCATCTCCGGCCCATCCTCCGCATCCAGCTCTGTGCCTAGCGAGGGAGCAAGTGCAACGATCCCTTTGCGTCGACCCACCAATAACAGGATATCGTTCTCGTTGAGCACCATGTCAGGCGTGACAGCAATGACTTTATCGTCACGTTTAATGCGTTCGAGCGTGACAGGAAAATTTGATTGGGCCAACGCTTCAACCTCCGCCACGCTCTTGCCTGCGGCCGGTCCCACCCGGAATACCCTTCCCACCAGCTCGGGGAGTGCAGGGACCTGACCAGGCGCCAGAATGGTTGCGCCGTGCATCATTTCCTGTTCGGCTTTTATCGCGTCCTCGCGAATGGATCGGCCCATTATTTTCGGCAGAATGTTAACGCAGATGATGATGGCGCCCAGCGAGCCGAAGATGTAGGTGACCGCGTATCCCACCGCCACATTGCCTTGCATCTGCTGAAGTTGTGCGGGATCTAAATTCAGTTTAGCGATGGCGGCACTGGCCGTACCGATGATGGCTGATTGTGTCAGCGCCCCTGCCGCAATGCCTGCCGCAATGCCTTTGTCCAGCGCGAAAAGTTTGGCCATCACGACCAGGGTGGCTAAGGATGATATGACCAGAACTAACGCCAGAGCAATTTCACGCAATGTTCGTCGACCTAATGAGGAGAAGAACTTTGGTCCACTTTCAAAGCCCACAGCGTAAATAAACACGGCAAAAAGAACGTTTTTGATTCCACTGTCAATGGTAATTCCTACCTGGCTTATCAGCACGGCGATAAGCAAAGCGCCTGCAACGCCGCCAAGTTGAAATGCACCCAGTTTAAATTTGCCAATCCATGTGCCTATCGCGAGAGAAAGGAAAAGCGCCAGTTCCGGTGACAGACGAAAAACTTCTTGAATCAAATTCATAGAAGAATATCCTGCAGTTCGGTTCTTGAAATTCGGGCATATTTATCCGCCCGCTGAGTGGTTTATCAGTGGTAAAGAAAAGTCAATATGTAACACCTTAAATAGGTTAGCTTTAGATTTCACTTTGGCAAACTTGATAACTAAAATACTTCCTAAAAAAGAATCAACGTGCGATAAGTCGTTTAACTATCAGTAAAAATCTGAGAGAAATAATTCTCTCACGCTCCGTTTTTATTTAAATTTTATTACCTTGCGCTGACTTTTTATTGTCATATGATTTATCCGGTTAAATAGCCGTGTTGCAAATATCTCTGCTATCGACTACCGTGAAAAAAAAGGTAATCCAGGTATTTTCAAATGCAGAACATTGGAAAAAACCTGAAGTGTTCCATATTATAAATATCTCTATACAAGAATGATGCGGCAACTCGTCAAGAGGACGTTTCATCAACTTACTCACAACACAGTGAAATATGAGGTAGTTATGTCCGTGGAATCGTTAAACGATATCTCAAAAGATTTATCCGCCTTTGTTGGAACGCATTTTGTCTACACCTACGATAATGGATGGAAATATGAGTGGTATGCGCGCAACGACACAACGTGTGATTATCGTATCCACCAGGGATTGGTAGGTGGTCGATGGGTAACCCAGCAAAAAATGAACGCCGTACAGTTCGCCCCAGGTATTTATAAAGTAGACTGGCACGAACCGACAGGAACCTGTGTAAGCCTATTATTTGATCTCGAAAGAAAACTTATTCATGGTACTATTTTCTTCCCTCAATGGATTGCCGGTGAAGGACAGCACCCTGAAAAAACGATTTGTTATCAAAACGAATTTATTGAAGATATGCATCGTTTTCGCGATGAAGGTCCGGCTTACCCTTATGTGATTATTCCGGAATTTGCTAAAGTCACCTATATGAAAAATGAAGGGCCTGATAATGATGCTGTTATTAATATGCCTCCAGGTCAACTTCCGAGTGATTTCTTCGAAGGGAAATAAGCGGTGCTTGCTTTATAAAGGTGTTTGTGCCGAAGGTATTAAATGAACGGACAGCCTCTGGCATTAAGCAGTAATGCCAGAGACTGTCCGGTTGAGAATGCGTTAACGGCTTATACCACTTATCGTTAGTCTCACGAAAACGATATCTAGCGGATTTTCAGGCGGTTAAACACCGGAATCGCTCAATGTTGCGCGAACATGAGGCAGACACTCAGGATAATTTTGTTGTATAAACTCAATCATTTTTTCCCGGACGAGGCAGCGCAAATCCCAGGCCGTGGGGGAGTTTTGTGCCGTCATCAGTAATCTTATCGTCATGGTTTTATCATTGGTATCGGTAACCTGAAGCACCTGTGTCTGTTGATCCCAAAGTTTTGTTTCACTGAGTACTTTTTCAAAATGTTTGCGCAGGGGATCTAACGGCATGGAATAATCCACATAAAGAAAAACAGATCCTAATATTTGTGCATTATTACGCGTCCAGTTCTGGAAGGCATTTTCTGTAAAGTAGGTAATAGGCAATACCAGGCGGCGCAGATCCCAGATACGCACCACAACATAAGTCAGATTGATCTCCTCAATCCAACCCCATTCATTTTCAACCACCACCGCGTCGTCAATTTTTATCGGTTGCGTAAACGCTATCTGAATTCCGGCAAACAAATTGACCAGCGACTTCTGAAGAGCGAAGCCAATGATTATCCCGGCAACACCGGCGCCCGCAAGGATAGTCGTGCCGAATTTACGCACCCCCGGAAAACTAAGTAGGATCAGAGTAAGACAGAATGATACCAATAATACGATAGCGACTTTTTTAACATAGATTATTTGAGTGCGAATTTTTCGCGCGCGGAGATTGTTTGAAAGGTTAATGTCATAGCGTATAAAGAGCATATCCTGCGCGACATTAGTCAACCGGATTAAAATGGAGCAAAATGATAATATAATAAAAATATTGGTTGTGGTCGTAATAAAGGCAAGGGAGTCTGGGTGAATGTTAATATAATTAACCCCGACATTGATTAACAGCAAGGGAATGAAGAGAAACAGCGATCCGCTCAGATGTTTTTCGAGTGATTTGAATAGCTTTCTGTCACGGCTCTGCCAGTAACGGATGAACCTGAGAAGTATAAACCGCGCCAGAAAACCCAGAGCGAGCGAGAGCGTGACGAGCAATACAGCAGGCACCCATACTGGAGCACCAGATAACTCACCAAATATTAGTGGCATTCTTTTCCCTTATATTCAGCCAACAACCTTTAGCTGTCAGGTAATTCATAAAAATTCAGTAACCGTTGTCTTTCCGGTTATCTGCGAATGACATGTTTAACGCACGTTAGTTTAGGAAGAATTTAAACATCCGACTTCCCCGGTAGGTAAAAAAACCGCGCACAAATACGGTTTTTTGGGAAGGAAATTAGCGCAACTCACTGAAATATATGATGACGGCTTCTTTTATTCTCGGGCCAGTAGGACCACTCTTAAAGTGGCCGCAAGCGCAACGCGAGGTGATTTACATAAAACCCTGACCCAACGCTTTCTACCGCAAACAGTTTTACTCCTGCACACGCTCAAATGTCGCAATTACCCGGTCAATATGCTTCTTCATCGCGGCTCTGGCTGCTTTAGCATCCCGTTTTTCTAGCGCCGAGAGAATCTCCATATGCTCCGTTTCTGAGACGAGCGGCATATCGCTCGGCGTGTAGTGCGCCTGCAACATGCGGAACATACTGCCATAGCGATGACCGAGCAGATGGCCAATGATAAAGCCGTAGGCGGGATTGCCGCTCGCCTGGGCGATGCGAATGTGGAATAAACGGTCGCCGGGATGGGTGCGCGACTGCGCACGGTTATCTTCACAGTTTTGCCGATACGCTGCGCGGATGAGGGCCAGCTCCTGATCGCTGGCATGCACGGCGGCAAGCGCAGCGGCCTCTGGCTCAATCAGGCGGCGCGCCTGCAGCAGCGAGAAAGGCGGCAGTTCGGTGGAGAAATCCAGCTTTATCCCCAGTTCATCGTCGGGTTCCTTCCACTGATCGCGCCCGGCTTGCATCATCACCGGTTCCTGAGTAGTGGAACGTGCTTTCACAATCACGCCATTGCCCACTTTCACATCTACCAAGCCAATCACTTCCAGAGCGATTAGCGCTTCACGCACCGATGCGCGACTAACTTGTAGCTGCTCTGCCAGCTCGCGCTCCGCTGGCAGACGGCTGCCGGGAGGAAATTCATTGTTATCGATAAGTTTGATCAGCTGGTCAGCTATTTGTCTGTAAAGCCTGGGGTTTTCCATCTTTTTTATCGGCATCGCACTGCTACCTGTCTACATAAATTAAGTGATCGGATGCACAAATAATCATCAGCACACTTGTCAATGTTACGCAATTGTCAATAAAACGTAATGCGTCAGCGAAAAAGTTGCCAGCGTTATTTTGCTAACCCGGAAGGGCAAAACTCACTTTTAATGGCCTGACCATTAGATCTTTGGACCAGAGGAAATGCAATGAATTTATCCGGAAAACGCGTGTTAATAACCGCCGCCGGGCAAGGCATCGGCCTGGCCAGCGCGCGTTATTTTGCGCAGCAGGGCGCAGAGGTTATTGCCAGCGATATCAACCTTGCCGCGCTGCAGGAACTGCAAGGTATCCGCGCTTATCAGCTGGATGTGACCGATCGCCAGGCAATTCGCGCAGCGGCGCAGGAGCTCGGCACGCTCGATGTACTGTTCAATTGTGCAGGTGTTGTACACAGCGGCAACCTGCTGGCGTGCAGCGAAAAAGAGTGGCAGTTCGCGCTTGACCTCAACGTCACGGCGATGTTTCACATGATTCAAGCCTTTCTGCCGGGGATGCTGCAACAGCAGCAGGGCTCGATCATTAACATGTCATCGGTGGCATCCAGCGTAAAAGGCGTAGTCAATCGCTTTGCCTACAGCGCGACCAAAGCGGCAGTGATTGGCCTGACACGCTCGGTAGCGGCGGATTACATCGGTGAAGGGATTCGCTGCAACGCCATCTGCCCCGGCACCGTCGATTCGCCGTCGCTGCGCCAGCGCATCGCCGCGCAGGCACAGGTGGAAGGCCGCACGGAGGCGGAAGTGTATGACGCCTTTGTCGCGCGTCAGCCGATTGGCCGTATCGGCACCACAGAGGAGATCGCTTATCTGGCGGCCTATCTGGCCTCCGATGCCAGCGCTTATATCACCGGCACCGCACAGATTATTGATGGCGGCTGGAGCAACTAACAGGAGTGCAGTCATGAAATTATTACGAGTGGGCGAGCCGGGAAAAGAGCGTCCGGCAATGCTGGATCAACAGGGTGAACTGCGCGATTTGTCGCACTTTGTCGATGACATCGCTGGCGATGCGCTGCTACCTGCCGAACTGGAAAGGCTGCGTCAGCTGCCGCTCAGTGAACTGCCTAAAATCAGCGGCCAACCGCGCATTGGTGCCTGCGTCGGGCGTATTGGCAAATTTATCTGTATTGGCCTGAACTATGCCGATCACGCCGCCGAAACCGGTGCTGACATCCCGCAAGAACCGGTGGTGTTTAGCAAATGGACCAGCGCCGTGGTGGGACCAAACGATGCGGTGCGTATTCCTCGCGGTTCGGTGAAAACCGACTGGGAAGTCGAGCTGGGCGTAGTAATCGGTAAAGGCGGTAGCTATATCGCCGAAGCGGATGCGCTGTCGCATGTCGCAGGCTACTGCGTGGTCAACGACGTTTCTGAACGTGAATATCAGATTGAACGCGGCGGCACATGGGACAAAGGCAAAGGCTGCGACACCTTTGGTCCGATCGGCCCGTGGCTGGTGACTGCCGATGAAATCGCCGATCCGCAGCAGCTTAATCTGTGGCTGGAGGTGGATGGCAGGCGCTATCAGAACGGCAACACCCGCACCATGATCTTCACGGTTGCGCAGATCGTTAGCTATCTCAGTCGGTTTATGAGTTTGCAGCCAGGCGACATCATCTCAACCGGCACACCGCCGGGCGTGGGGATGGGACAAAAACCACCGGTTTATCTGCGTCCGGGGCAGGTCATCCGGTTAGGCATCGCCGGGCTTGGCGAGCAGCGTCAACTCACCGAGGGCAGCGAACAATGACCAGACTTACCGCATTGCGCGTCGAAGACATCCGCTTTCCTACCTCCGAACAGCTCGACGGTTCGGATGCGATGAATCCGGACCCGGATTATTCTGCCGCTTACGTCATCATCGAGACGGATAACGCGGCGATCAGCGGACATGGTCTGACTTTTACCATTGGACGCGGTAATGAAATTTGCTGTGCGGCGATACGCGCGCTGGAGCACCTGATTGTTGGTCGCCAGCTGGAGTCAATCACCGCCGATATGGGGCAGTTCTGGCGCGACATCACCGGTGATAGCCAGCTGCGCTGGATCGGCCCGGATAAAGGCGCGATTCATCTGGCGACCGGCGCGGTAGTCAACGCCGTATGGGATCTGTGGGCCAAATCGGAAGAAAAGCCGCTGTGGCGGCTGGTGGCTGATATGTCACCGCAGGAGTTGGTGCGCTGCATCGATTTCCGCTACCTCACCGACTGCATCACGCCGGACGAAGCGCTGGCACTGTTGACGGCGCAGCAGGCGGGCAAAGCGCAGCGCATTCGTGAGCTGGAGCAGCACGGTTATCCCTGTTACACCACCTCGGCAGGCTGGCTCGGTTACGACGACGATAAACTGCGCCGCCTGTGTCAGCAGGCGGTCGATGCCGGGTTCTCACACATCAAGCTGAAAGTTGGACGTGACCTCGCAGATGATATCCGCCGCGTGCGCATCGCGCGTGAAGTGCTGGGACCGGATCGCCAGTTAATGATCGATGCCAACCAGGTGTGGGAAGTGAATGACGCGATTGAATGGGTGCAGCAGCTGGCCTTCGCGCGACCGTGGTTTATCGAGGAACCCACCAGCCCGGATGATATCGAAGGGCATCGCAAAATCCGCCAGGGCGTCGCGCCGGTGAAGGTGGCAACAGGTGAAATGTGCCAGAACCGCATCATCTTCAAGCAGCTGATTATGCGTGAAGCAATTGATGTGGTGCAGATCGATGCCTGTCGCCTCGGCGGCGTTAATGAAGTACTGGCGGTGATGCTAATGGCAGCGAAATACCAGTTGCCGGTGTGTCCGCATGCCGGCGGCGTTGGATTGTGCGAATACGTCCAGCACCTGTCGATGATCGACTTCGTTTGCATAGCCGGCAGCCATCAAGGCCGGGTCATCGAGTATGTCGATCATCTGCACGAGCATTTCTTACATCCTTGCGAAGTGCGCGGCGCTGCCTATATGCCGCCTAGTGCGCCCGGCTTCTCGATCGAGATGTATCCCGCCTCGCGCGAGAAATACCGCTATCGCGCGCAGGGAGGCTGAGGTGCGAATCGACGCTCATCAGCATTTCTGGCGCTATGACGCGGTGGACTATCCGTGGATCGCGGAATCCATGACGCGCCTGCAACAGGATTATTTACCCGATGACCTCGCGCCGCTGCTGGCGCAACGGCAGCTGCAGGGCTCAATTGCCGTTCAGGCGCGGCAGTGCGTGGCGGAGACGCAGCAGCTGTTGCAGTGGGCGCAGCAGCACGCGGCAACGCAGGTGGTTGGCTGGATTGACGTCAGCGCCGCGGACCTGACGGCGCAGCTGGAAGCATTGCAGCATCCGCTGCTGCGAGGGTTCCGTCATCAGGTGCAGGATGAGCGCGATCCCGCCGCATGGCTACGGCAAGCGCGCGTGGCGAGCGGCATCCGTCTGCTGCAGCAGCGTGATTACGTGTGGGAAATGCTGCTGACCTGGCGGCATCTGGCGGACGCTACCCGGTTTGCCACACAGCACGACCGTCACTGGCTGGTGCTCGATCACCTCGGCAAACCGGATATTGCGCGCGGCGCGCAGGCGTGGGGCGAACAGGTGGCGGAACTGGCCGCAATGCCGCACGTGGTCTGCAAATTATCGGGGCTAGTGACTGAGGCGCCGCAAGGCCAATGGCACAGCGCGCAGCTGCGGCCCTTTATCGATGAGGCGCTGGCGCGTTTCGGTCCGCAGCGCCTGATGTTTGGCTCAGACTGGCCCGTCTGCCTGCTGGCAGCGGAGTACCACGCGGTGGCGCAGCTGATTGAAGACGCAATCGCTGAGCTTGCAACCGACGAACAGGCCGCCATTTGGGGCAACACGGCGGCGCAGGTATATAGCCTGACAGGAGAGAAGCATGAATCTGTTTTTGCAGGATAAAGTGATTATTGTCACCGGCGGCGGATCGGGCATCGGTGCCGCCATCTCACGTCTGCTGGCGGAAGAGGGCGCCATTCCGGTGATCGTCAGCAACGCACAGCCCGATGAGATGTGGCTGGCCGGCTTGCGCGCGCTGCAACCGCAAACCGAAGTGCTGCTTGCCGATCTGTGCGATGAGCAGAACTGCCAGCGTGCGGTTGAGGCCGTGCAGCAGCAGTTTGGGCGCATCGATGGGCTGGTGAACAACGCGGGTGTCAACGATGGCGTCGGGCTGGAAGCGGGGCGCAGCGCCTTTGTCACCTCGCTGGAAAAGAATCTCATCCACTATTACCAGATGACGCATTTCTGCCAGCGCGCGCTGGAAAACAGCGGCGGTGCGATCGTCAATATTGCTTCGAAAACGGCACTGAGCGGACAGGGCGGCACCAGCGGCTACTGCGCGGCCAAAGGCGCGATTCTGGCACTGACGCGGGAGTGGGCGGTGTCGCTGCGCAGCAGCGGTGTGCGGGTCAACGCCGTGGTGCCCGCCGAAGTAATGACGCCGCTGTATGAACGCTGGATCGGCACCTTTGCCGATCCGCAGGGCGAACTGGCGAAAATCACCCAGCGAATTCCACTCGGCCAGCGCATGACCACGCCAGAGGAGATCGCTAACACCGTCGTGTTTTTGCTGTCGTCGCGCGCTTCACACACTACCGGCGAGTGGCTGAGCGTTGATGGCGGCTATCTGCATCTCGATCGGGCGCTGTTATGAGCGGCGCAACCGAACGCTATGCTCTGGCGCTGGATCTGGTGGACGAGGCGGACAAAATTGCCGAATACCAGCGCCTGCATCAACGCATTTGGCCAGAAGTGGCGCAGCATCTGCGCCAGCACGGCGTCATCAATATGGAGATTTACCGCCTTGGTACCCGACTTTTTATGGTGATGGAGGTGAACGAACGGTTTAACGCGCAGGATGTTGCTCAGGCCGCTGAGCAAAATCCGCATATTCAGCGCTGGGAAGCGCTGATGTGGCAGTTTCAACAGCCAACGCCCTGGACGCCAGAAGGGGAAAAATGGGTGGCGATGGCGCGAATATTCTCTTTGCAGGACCAATAACAACACTTACCGACTGTACCCTACGAGGATATAACCATGTCTACACAACGCGTCGAGACGCCAGAAAACATTGGCGTCGGGGGAACTATTAGCCTGCGCTGGGCGTTCATGCTGATTACTACCCTGTTTTTTATGTGGGGCGTGTCATACGGCCTGCTGGATGTTCTTAATAAGCACTTTCAGGAAACGTTAAGCGTTACCAAAGCCCAATCGGGATTATTACAGGCGGCCTATTTTGGTGCCTATTTTATCATCGCGCTGCCGGCCGGTTATTTTATGCGTCGTCACGGCTATAAGGCTGGCATCCTGGCGGGATTATCGCTGTACGCCCTTGGCGCGCTGCTGTTTGTGCCGGCGGCGATGGTCAATAATTTCTCGGTATTTCTGTTTGCGCTGTTCGTGCTTGCCTGCGGGCTTGGCTGCCTGGAAACCGCGGCTAATCCGTACGCTACGGTACTGGGCGATGCCAACGGCGCCGAGCGTCGTCTCAATCTGGCGCAATCTTTTAATGGTCTTGGGCAGTTTGTCGGGCCCATGATTGGCGGCTCGCTGTTCTTCACCCACGCCAGCCAGGAAGCCGCGCAGGACAGCGTCAAAATGACCTATGTGGTGATTGCGTGTGTGGTTATCGCTATCGCGCTGTTATTTAAGCGTACCGCCTTACCGGATATTCGTGAGGCTGCCAGCGAGCATGTGCAGCAGCCCGGCGCCACGCTATGGCAGCAAAAACACTTTGTCGGTGGGGTGATTGCGCAGTTCTTCTATGTCGCCGCTCAGGTTGGGGTTGGTGCCTTCTTTATTAACTACGCCACCGAGCACTGGCATGGCGTGACCAATCAAAGCGCGGCTTATATGCTTTCGGTTGCGATGATTTGCTTTATGCTGGGACGTTTCTTTTCCACCTGGCTAATGGGCAGAGTTAAACCAGCGGCGATGCTGGCGGCCTACGCGCTGATCAACATCGTCCTGAGCGCCATTGTGATGTTAGGCGCAGGCGATGTCTCCGTTATCGCGCTGATCGCCATCTTCTTCTTTATGTCCACCATGTTCCCCACCATCTTTGCTATGGGCGTGAAAAATCTCGGGCAATCCACTAAACAGGCCAGCTCGTTTATGATCATGGCGATTGTGGGTGGTGCAATTATGCCTTACTTCATGGGGCTGATTTCTGACCACGTCAGCACGGCCGTGGCTTACAGTTTACCGCTGCTGTGTTTTGTCGTGGTGTTGGTTTATGCGCTGAGGCAGCGGAGACATTCATAATGACGTGTTCACGTTAGCTTGCGAGGGTTGATAAGAGCAGGGCAAGGGCGATGCTGCGGTATCGCCCTTGCATGCAGCCAGGCAGGAGTAAAGCAGGCGTGTTTGGCTTTGCGGGTAGCAAAATGAAATTAGCAGTAACAGTTTGTTAATTGTTATGTTATAACATTTACTTTGACATATAAGGTTAATGTTATGAAAATTAAGAAGTCATTCGTCATTCTGGGAGTAGTATTCAGTTCACACGCCTTTTCACATGCCCATCATTCACACGGTGCGCCACTCACCGCGACAGAGGTGAGTGCGGCAAAGGGTATTTTTAATGATGGCGATATCAAAGACCGACCGCTCTCTGACTGGGATGGCGTATGGCAGTCTATCTATCCATATGCCAAAGATGGCAGTTTGGATCCGGTTTTCCGCAAGAAGGCGGAAGCCGATCAACGAAAGTCATTTGAGGATATTAAGCATTACTATTTGAAGGGCTATGCCAGCAATATTACAGATATTGGCATTGAAAACGGGATGATGGAATTTACCGCCAATGGAGAAGTTAACGCCTGTAAATATGCTTATAAAGGGTACAAGGTCCTCAATTACGTATCAGGAAAAAGAGGCGTTCGCTATCTTTTCGAATGTACCGATAACAAAAGCGCAGCCCCTAAATTTGTACAATTTAGCGATCATATTATTAGTCCGAGAAAATCCTCGCACTTTCATATTTTCACCGGCAACGTATCACAGGATGCGCTCTATAAAGAGCTGGAGAATTGGCCAACATTTTTCCCTTATCAGCTGACCAAACAGGAAATTGTTGATGACCTAATGCATCACTGATCCCTCACGGATAAAGGATGCTTTCGTCGCTGGCAGGCTATGAGCCGGACTCTGACGTCCGCTTCTTAACGCGAGACATCAAGAAAAGGGTGAATAGAGGCTACCTTCCATTAATAACAGCCTGTTCGCCCACAGGCTGTTTTGCATCTCATCATTGGGAAAGCCATGCAACGTTGCTCACAGACATCCTGTATGCAGCTTTGTGTCAGCGGCCTGGTGGTTTATTAAGGTATTTCATCTGAAAACCGTGCGCTAATCGCATCGCGTTCATACCCCTGCGGTTGCGTCAAAATCTGGTATAAATCTGGCCGACGACCGTGGATCCAGCGGCGTCCAGTACTCATTGCCAGCAGGGTCAAATCCAGCTCAGCGCTGACCATGGCATCTTCAGCGGCCCAGGTTTCCTCAATCACTCTTCCATAGGGATCCAGGATCATCGCATTGCCGGTGCGTACTTCGTCGTCATCTGCGCCTACACCGTTACTGAAAAGAAGGAACAATCCGTTGTCATGCGCGCGTGCGGGCAGCCATCGCATTAACCATTCCCGGCCGCTTTGGCCTCTGAATGCCACAGTGATTTCATCTTTACGCGTTTCCCGTTCCGCCCACAAATCGAGAGGAATTGGCTTCATCGCATGCGGGCTACGGGAATCAGTACCGCCGGTTTGATGGGGGGCGAGCAGGATATCCGCACCCATCAATGCCGTTGCACGCACGTTTTCCACCAGATTATTGTCCCAGCAAATTAAGATGCCTACTTTTACCCCCCATGGTGTTTCAAATACCGTAAACCCGTCGCCGCTGCTGATTGCGGGATGTTCGAAAGCGTGAAGTTTACGGTGCGTGTGCAATGATCCATCTGGCATACAGGCAACGTAAGCATTATAGAGTTGGCCATCCTCGGCTTGCTCAATAAGCCCCGCGCCAATAAGCATTTGATGCTTAATCGCCAGAGAACGGATTAACATCAGGGAAGGGCTGGTTTCAACCGGCTCAGCCAGAGCAGCCACCTCAGCAGCGGTGAGTTTGGGCACATGCCAGTAGCCGGTGATACACATTTCTGGAAATGTGAGAATCTTCACCTCTTGAAGCGCCGCCTTCTCAATAAATTTCTCCATTATCAGCAGATTATAGTGTTTGTTATTGGCTTGATGCTGAAACTGTACGGTTGCAGCCTTTAAGGTGGTTAATGTGGGCATGATGCTTCTCCTCGGAATCGGAACTGAATTACACAGGAGCGACCGATAACTGTATAATCAATTTATTTCCCTTTTCGATAACATCCTGGAATGTAAATATGAACACCCGGTTGCTAAACGCCTTTGTGATGCTGGCTGAAAAAGGAAATTATGCGGAGGCGGCCCGCGCGCTCTATATTTCGCAGCCGGCGCTGACCAAGCAGATTCATCTCCTGGAATCTATAATGAACATGCCTTTATTCTCACGTGGCCGCCACGGAGCAATACTGACGGTTGCAGGAAGACGCCTACTGCCACAGGCAGAAAAGGTTGTTCGGCAAACCCAGTTATTCATGCATCATGCTGGGCAGGTTTCAAAAGGGATTGAAGGGAATATTGCAGTGGGGTTCGGTCTTTCGAGCTTTTACCTTGCTCCGCGCTGTATTGCTGAATATCGCCGTGAGTTTCCGGGTATTGAGGTTTCATTAACGGATCAATCATCCTTCCTGCAATACGAGATGCTGCTGAATGACGAGCTTCAGTTAGGATTTGTCAGGGTTCCTCCACCCGTAGCGCTTGATTACCTGCCATTATTTACCGATCGATTAGTTCTGGTTGCGCCGGCAACAACTTCATTTAGCGTTGCCGATTGGTTAAAAAAAGTGCCGCTGTTGCGACTTCACACCACGCGCGGGCGGGGTTTAAATGCGCAGATTGATCGCTATCTGCACGACAATGCCCTTTTTACTTCCTCTATTCAGGAGACTGACGATATACAAACCATTGTCGCGCTGGTGATTGCGGGAACGGGCGTTGCGCTTTTGCCTTATAGTGTGGTTCATATAGCGCCGCCAGAACTGGTTATTATTCCGTTAACGGGGGAATCGCTGAGCTGGCAGGTTGGTATCGCCTGGAATGCAAATCATGAGGATGTAATACGCGACAATTTTATTGCCAGCATAAGAAAGGCGATGACGATTAATAAAGAAGAGTAAGCCATAGCGTTTCATTTAATCATATTGACAAAGACTCAATGCATATGGTTGTATCATACAACTAATAGTTGAGGGTTAATGTTTATGCGCTCTGAATCGCTGATGGTTGAAAATATTCGTGTCGCTTCGCGTCAAATGGTGCGGGAGTTGGGGTTCATGAACCACACTCTCGCAGCGACTCAATACTCTCCTTCCGTTGTTCACACTTTGCTGGAAATTGAAGCCCGGGGATTAATGACTGCGGCTCAACTGGTTCAGATTCTGGGACTTGAGAAGTCCAGTGTTAGCCGCATGTTGTCCAAACTGGTCAATATTGGTGAACTGGAAGAACAGCCTTCAACTGAGGATGCCAGAATTAAGCAGCTTGGTTTAACCGCGAAAGGCGAAGAAACCGTGCGAAAAATCAATGAGTTCAGTAATGAACGCGTTATGGGCGCGTTAAAGAAATTGGATCCCATATGGCAACAGGCCGTTTCACAAGGTCTCAGCGCTTATGCCGCTGCTCTTAAAGCCTGTCGTGAAAACAGTGTGGTAGATTCTTCGACCAGTTGCGAAATCGTTAAGGGGTATCGGGCCGGAATGATTGGCCGTATCACTGAAATGCATGGCAGTTATTATGCAAGAGAACATCAGTTTGGCTATGTTTTTGAAAGCAAGGTTGCAGCAGGCCTGGCGGAATTTTCAGGACGTCTGGAAAGGCCATGTAATGAGATCTGGTTGGCCATACAAAACGATCGCATTGTTGGATCGGTAGCAATCGATGGGCAAGATCTTGGAAACAATGAGGCGCACTTGCGATGGTTCATCCTGGACGATGGTTGTCGTGGTAATGGCGTGGGCAAAAAACTCATTTCCGCCGCTATGAAGTTTTGCGATGAAAAGGAATTTTCAGCCGTTCAGCTCTGGACGTTCAATAAATTGACAGCGGCACGGCGTCTTTATGAGTCGTTTGGTTTTGAATTAACCAAAGAGTGGCAGGGTGACCAATGGGGAAGCCGTGTTACAGAGCAGCAGTTCACTCGGTTGGCGCGATAATGAATGAATAACCGCACGACGTGCGGTTCGTTCTATTTTTTAATATGCATGGTAATGAAGTAAAAGAAAAAAGCGTAAAGTCTTATCGCAGTGTGCCGATATAGATAGCGTTTTTTTACTATATGGATATTACATGCGTAAAGTTATCTGCTCCATTGGATTCATGCTTGGAATGACAGGGGTAACGTTACCTCTTCACGCCAATACATTGACGCAAAGCCTGACGCGTTGCGACACAGCATTTTTCAGCGAGATTTATCATCAGCGAGCCAAACTCAGCCGCGTAGCACCGTTAACGGTTGATAAGCACTTTCAGGCTTGGTTCAAAGCGCCTGTTGACGGTAACGGCACCATCTGGTTTACCCAATCTCTTCAGGAATTAAACCTGAAAATAGCGGGATATTTTCTGCAAACCAGCAATCTCGATGAAATCAGTTACGGTAAATACTATTACTGGGGCTTGGTTTTCAAAGAATCACCGGAAGAGGTCATGTCCAGGCTTGATCATTTAACGTGGAGTAAGGCAGGGGATGATTATATCTCTCAGGCGATGATTAAAGCAGACGCAAACAGTGTTTGGGAAAAAAATGCACAGGCGGTGTCGGGTATTGCTCCGGCAAAAGAGAGTGCCGAAAAGCTCTTAATGCTCAGCAAAGGCAAAGAAGGAACATTATTGCTCTGTTCAGTTCAGGGAAATGTAACGCCTGACATGCTCACGACATTACGACCTGATTTATCCGGTGGGACAGCAAAATGAAAAAGTTGACATGGCTGGTATTGTTTATGCTGTCGGGCTGTGCCGGGACCACTACACCCCAGCCGCAAACGCCCACTAAAGCACCGGCTGGTTTTATAAAAGTTCTTGCAGATGAGCGCGTGACGTCATATGTCGATTTCAGGGTGATTTCAACATACCAGGGTAATAGCCACTTACGCCGGTTTTATTTCATCAATAACTACGCGAAGCAGACGCAGATTATAAAAAATCCACCCGTCTACGTTTCAAGTTCTCGGGCAATCGATGTGATTAACTGCGACAAAAATCAGCGTGCCGTTATGGGTCGTACACTCTTTTCCAAACCGTTCGCGGAGGGCGATCTTATTCATGCGTCACCGGATGTGGGCCAATGGGAAACTTACCCGAAAGACTCTCTTTTCGGGATAATTGCTGAAAGCATGTGCAGCATTCCCGTAGAAAGACTTAAGCCAGAGCCGGCGAAAGAAAACCGCAAACCGCTATTGGATTAATTACCATTCATCTTAACCTGACGATCCAGGCTGAAGCAGATGGCCTATGTTTATTGTGGGCCATCTGCAATAAGTAAGAGAATAGGCAGCTTCTCTGGCTTGCACCTTTCTACTTAACTCTTCGACCACTCACAACGTTCCGTTGATTCGCTCACCCTCATGATTGAAACGTCTGCGGTTGCTCGACGCAAGCCAGCCATGACACGCCAGGTTAAATTCTTCTTCCGCATTTATTCGGTTTTCCCCTGCATCAGCTGGCGGTATTTCATGCTGTCGTGGTACATCTCATGGAATACGCGGTATTTACGATCGTAATACTCTTTAATCTTGTTGGTCTGCGGCGTGATGGTTTTGCCAATGCGGCTCATGGCGGCCATCGCTTCCGGCAAAGAGTCGTAGGCGCCCGCGGCAACGGTACCCATCATGGCGCTGCCAAGTAACATCGCCTCACTTTCTTCCGGCAATAGCATCGCGCAGCCTGTCGCATTGGAATGTTCCTGCACAAAGAGCGGGTTTTTGGTGCCGCCGCCGCTCGCCATCATGGTATCGATGCGGTAACCACTCTGGTTCATGGTCTCAATAATATGCCGGGTGCCGAGCGCCAGCGCCTGAATGGTGGCGAGATACTGCAGCGCCATGTCTTCCGGCGTACGTGACAATTTCAGACCTGTCAGCGTGCCAGTCAGCGTCGGATTGGCACGCGGTGAACGGTTGCCGTGGAAATAGGGCAGCATATGAATGTCTTTGGTCAGGAACGCGATATTTTCTGGTTCACCAGCCATTTTGCGCAGTATGCTGTTCAGTATTTCATAAATCGTTTTGCCACTGTCTTTACCCTGTTTAAGCAGGTCCTGATAACACGGGTGTGACTGAATCACATGGTCAATTAACGCGCCGGTGGTGGATTGTCCACCTTCATTCAGCCAGTAATCCGGAAGAATCGCCGAATAGTATGGCCCCCAAATACCACCGATATAGCGCGCGCTTCGCGACATCGCCATATGCGCAGTGGACGTACCGCCAATCATCGCGATGCGATTGTCGAAATCCGCCGATTCGCCAGATGCGCCGCTGGCACCAAGAATGCCAAGGCTGCCGGCGTGGGCATCAATAATTGAGACGCTGACCGCTGTACCCGCGATCAGCCCCATCTCGGCGGCGGCGCGCTGCGTCAGACCATGCCCCAGCGGTTCACCCATGGTTTTCACTTCGCTGCCGATTTTTGACGCGTTGTTTTCTAATAAATCTTCCAGACCTATCTGGCGGAAGTAGCTGGTGTCCCAGCGATCTTCGTGACCGATATACGTCCATTTGCAGACGGTGGAACATAAAGATCGCGTAGGGTCCTGCGTGGCGCGCCAGGTCAGAAAATCAGGCAGGTCAAAAAGATGGCCAACATTCTTCCAGGTGGTTGGCATGTGCTGTTTCAGCCAGAGCAGTTTTGGCGTCTGCATTTCGGGGGAAATAATCCCGCCAACAAACTCCAGCACACGATGACCAGTGGCATTGATGCGTTCCGCCTGAGTAATCGCGCGGTGATCCATCCACACAATAATGTTCTGCTCGCTGCGCCCGGACGGGCTTACGGTCAGCGGTTTACCCTCTTTATCCAGCACCACCAACGAACAGGTGGCGTCAAAACCTATGCCTTTCACCTGAATCGGGTTGATATCCGCCTGATTAACCGCGTCTTTAACGGCGTTACAAACGGAGTGCCAGATCTCATCGGAAGACTGCTCAACAAAATCGGCTTTCGGGCGATACAACGTAATATCACGGCTGGCCTGGCCAACCATGCGCCCGGTCATGTCGAAGACGCCCGCGCGGGCGCTGCCGGTTCCAACGTCTACCCCAATAAAATAACTCGCCATGTTTTTTCCCTTCGTAAAAAACGTTCGCTTAGGATTTTCTGTTTTGCAGAGCGATAAACAGGATCAGGACGCAGCCCCACAGGGCCATGGTCAGGTAACTGCTGACGCCCATGAGGTTGAGGCCGCTCTCCAGCATTTGCAGAACGATCAGCGCCAGCACTAACCCGATGACCCGTCCGAAACCGCCGTCGGGATTAATTCCGCCGAGTACCGAGGCCAGAATGGTCACCAGCAAATAGGCATCGCCGTAGCCTGCTTTAGCCGAGTTAAATTTGGACATCATCAGCAGTGCCGCGCCCCAGCCAAGCAGAGCGGAAAGCACGTACACTGCGAGGGTGACTTTATGTGTATTAACACCGCTGAATCGCGTGGCCTGTTCGTTTGAACCCATCAGATACAAGCTGCGCCCGAGCGTGGTGTGTTCAAGTAAGACCCACAACAGCAGCGCCACCAGCAGGAATAACAGCAGGGCAACAGGAATGCCCAGCAGGCTGCCGTTGCTAAGGTACTGAATCGCCGACGGGAAGCCGGAAATCACGGCGCCGTTAGTGAGCAGAATATTCAGCCCAGCGATCAGCGTCATGGTCCCGAGCGTCGCCAGAATCGGCGACACACCGATATAGGCGATCAGCGCGCCATTGAGCACACCAATGACCACTGCCACCAGCAGGCCGGCGAACATCGCCAGCGCGAAATAGCCAGGCTGGTTTGGGTGCGCCACCAGAATGGCCGCCATCACCAGCGAACAGGCGTTGGCACCGGCAATGACCGAAAGATTGATACCGCCGGTCAACATGGTGATACCCATCCCCAGCGCCAGCATACCCAGAATCGGTAACTGCGAGGCAATCGACTGGAAATTGCCAATGCTGTAAAAACTGCCGCCCAACGTAAATGAGAACAGCACGGCAACGGCGACGATGATCAGCAACTGCAAACGGATAATGTGATCGCCAGGTAAGAATCGGTTTAAGGTTGTCATGTCACATCCCCTTTGCGAGTTTGCGCTTTTCATTCCACGCGGTGCTGCTAATGCTGACCAGAATGATCACGCCGCTGAAAACCTGATGCCAGTAAGATGAAATGCTCAGCAGGGTCATGCCGTTTTGCAGGAAGGCCAGCAGCATCACACCCAGAATGGTGCCTGTCAGCGAGCCGCGTCCGCCGGTCATGCTGGTGCCGCCTAACACCACTGCTGCCAACACCGTCAGCTCATAACCGAGCAGGGAGTTAGGCGCGACCGACTGCGTAATTTGCGCCTGAACCACGGCAGCAATGCCCGCCAGTAATCCCATAAAACCGTAGACGTAAAAGTGCAGCCGCAGGATATTCAGACCAAGACGAGAAGCCGCGTCACGATTACTGCCCATGGCATAAATCTGGCGACCCACGCGTGTGCGGTTCATCAGCACCCCGGTTGCGATAATCACGCCCAGCAGGCTGAGCAGTGGCAGCGTCAGGCCATAGTCGTAACCATCGGCGGCGGTAAAGGAGAACCAGTTGATGCCGTTCATAAACCAGTCGGGAAAACCGTACAACCAGGTGCCGTTGGTGAGATACACCAGCAAACCATAGAACAGGTTGAGCGTGGCAATCGTGATAATGATGGCCGGAACGCGCAGCCAGTACACCAGAAAACCGTTGACCAGCCCAAGCAGCAAACCGCTTCCCATCGCCAGGGCAAATGCCAGCGGAAAGCTGCCGCCGTGGTGAATGATGTAACTTGCCATCACGTACTGACCAATGGAGGTGACGGCCGGAAATGAAATGTCGATGCCGCCGGCGATCAGCACCACAAACAGGCCGCAGGCCAGAATACCCAAAATGGCGTAGCTGGTGGCGACGTCAGTCAGGTTACCCAGCGTCATAAACTCGCTGGTGCTGACGCTCAGGCCTATCACCAGCAGCAGCACCAGTAATCCCAACCAGAATTCATGCTGAGAAAACAGCTTCGAGAGCGCCTTGTTATCCATTGATTACCTCCGCAATCTGCGCTTCGCTGCTCTGATGCGGCGCGAATTCCGCCACCAGTTCGCCTTTGCGCATCACCAGCACGCGGTGACTGTTGTAATAAGCCTCCGGGATTTCATCGCAAATCATCAGCACCGCCATGCCGGACTCCGCTAAATCGCGCGCAATGCGGTAAATCCCTTCTTTATTGGCGATATCCACGCCCACGGTTGGTGAATCGAGGATCAGGATATGTGGCCGCGTTGCCACCCATTTGGCAATGGCAATACGTTGCGCATTTCCGCCAGAAAGGGTCTTCACGGGTAAGCGGCTGTCTGAGACTTTAATATTCAGATCGCGGATGAGATCTTTCACTACCGACGCAGCTTTAGGGTGATCCATCAATCCTGTGCCGGTGTGCAGCTTGTCGAAAATTGATACCAGCGTGTTGTCATAGATGGATTGCTCCATGATGAGCCCCTGCGTCAGACGGTCTTCTGACACATAGGCTATACCGTGGCGGATGGCGTCGCGGTTCGAGTGGAATTTCACCGCCTGGCCGTTGATGCGGATCTCTCCGCTGTCCGGCTGGCTCATGCCGAACAGGCTCAGACAGAGTTCCGTACGCCCCGAGCCAAGCAGGCCGACAATCGAGGTGATTTCGCCCTGGCGCAGCGATAGCGAGATATTGTGATATTGCCCTTTGCGGCTCAGATGGCTCACTTCCAGCAGCGGCGTTACGTCGGCAGAGGCACGATGGGGCAGGTGACTGTAGGTAAAACGCTGGCCGGTCATCAGGAAGGCCAGTTCATTGCTATCGAGTTCGCTGGCCGGATAGGTGCCGACCAGTTTGCCGTCGCGCATCACGCTGATGCGGTCGGCCACTTCCATCACTTCATCCAGACGATGGCTGACAAACACCACGCAGATCCCGGCGGCTTTCAGCTCATTCACCACGCGCAGCAGGCCGTTTACTTCTGTGCGGGTCAGTGACGCGGTGGGTTCATCCATAATCACCAAACTGGCGTCAGCGGCGATAGCGCGGCATATTGCCACTAACTGGCGGTCGGCGATCGACAACTTTTCGACTTTACGATCCGGATCCAGATCAACGCCGACGCGTTGCATCGCCGCCACGGCTTTTTTGCGCATGGCCGCGCGATGCACCCAAAAATCACCGCCCGGCAAATAACGGTGAATGGCAATATTTTCGGCCACCGACAAATTTGGGAATAAAGACAGATCCTGATAAATAACCTGAATGCCATAATAAGACGACAGCTGCGGCGTGAGAGTATGAAATAGTTTTCCGTCCAGAGTAATGGCCGCGCCTTTTTCCGGCTGATAGACGCCGGAAATCACTTTAATAATCGTACTTTTGCCGCAGCCATTTTGACCGGCAAGACAATGCACTTCGCCTTTATTGAGTGTCAGGCTGAGATTGTCTAATGCTAATACGCCGGGAAACCTTTTACTGATTTTCTCGAGGCTGATAAAGGCCTCAGCAGGGGCAGGGGACGTGTTGAGAGTATTCATCACAGATCCTTAAACATACCCGACCGGGTTCCAGCGGAGGCGTTGGCTGTACTCGTTCACCCGAAACGCTAACATAGGTAAGCTCTGCCGGGTTTACTCATTTGCAACCTTGCCCCAACTCGAATGATTGAAGGTATACGTTTTCGATGTCAGAGTAGAATTCAAATACGGCACAGCGCACAACGCCGTATTTGTTTCTATTTGCCTGGTGTGGCGCTGGAGCGAATATTGCTCCGTAAAATAAAAGAATTAAAAGATCGGGTTAGAACCCAAGCGATTTCGCATTCTCTGGTGTCACTTCAAGAATTTTATTAAAGCGGATCACTTTCTTATCCATATCTACATCGGCTTTACCCAGTCCCTCGATGCTCAGGTCTTTGGTGACTTCTTTACCCTGCAGCAACTGATCGGCAACGGTGACTAAGGCGAAACCGGCATCTTTCGGATCCCATAGCAGTGCTTTCTTAATATCACCGCGCATCAGGTAGGGCGCAGCCTGGCCGGGCATGGCGATGCCAACTACCGCGATTTTATTTTTCGCACGCTTCTGCTGGACAGCTTGACCGGCACCGATTGGGCCGAGCGAACCGAAACCGATTATTCCTTTCAAATCAGGATAGGTTTTCATTAAATCCAGTGTGGTGGAATAGGACTTATCAATGTTTTCTGCTACCGGCAGGCGTGAAGTCACTTCATGCATATCCGGGTATTTTTCTTTCTGATATTTAATTGCGGCATCTGCCCAGGCATTATGCAGCGGCACGGTCAGCGAGCCAACGTAAATGGCGTAACCCCCTTTGCCGCCCATATCTTTTGCCAACTCGTCCATGTTGGCTTGAGCATATTTCTGGCTATCAATGGTTTCGACATCCCATTGCCCAATTTGCTGATCCGGTGATTCATGCGTTAATACGACGATGCCTTGGTCGCGGGCTTTTTTAAGCACCGGTTCCAGTACCTTGGCATCGTTTGGCACCACGATGATTGCGTTAACTTTTTTGGCAATCAAATCTTCAATCACCTTGACCTGCTGGGCCGGGTCCGGAGTGGCGGCACCGACCTGATAAGCGTTGACATCCAATTTCTGCGCGGCTTCTTTGACGCCGACTTCCATGCGGGTGAACCAGGGAATACCGGTGACTTTAGCGACGACGGCGATATCGTAAGGCTTGGCGGCGAATGACGGTGTTGTAAATAACATGCATGCTGAAACCACACATGCACTGACCAATGCGAGGTTAAATTTCATTATGGTACCTTTCTTATGATGTTCAGTTAGGGGGAACAGACGATAGTTATTAAATCCGCGATCAGAGATTAACTGAAGGGGATACCGCTTTTCGCGCAATTGTGAACAAAATGTGATCAGCACCCAAATGTGTTAAATTATATGATTTAATGTGTTAATTTAATGTTAATAACGCGATTATTGAGGCATGGGAGTGATGTAATAATCGAATTTACAATGCTTTTGTTAACCAAGTGGCATCAATTAATAAACAATATTGTTACATATGCAGGCTGGCCAGACGTCCCTTTGCGGGAAGATTAGGGCCGCGGATTTTAATTGCACAAACTGTGAACAGGGTCACGTGAGCAGGTAACCAGGCTGTATTACTGATGGTGGATTAAATCTAAAAGTAGAAATTAGATTTCCAGTGCAGCAAGGATCGTCGCTTCCATTTTCTCGGGGGGAGTAAATGGCGCAAAACGTTTAAGCGGCTTGCCGTCGCGTCCAATCAGGAATTTAGTGAAGTTCCACATGATTCGCCCACCCAGCACACCGGGCAGTTGGTTTTTCAGATAACGAAATACCGGATGCGTGGCGGTTCCGTTAACTTCCACTTTCTCAAATATCGGGAAGCTCACACCGTAGTTGATGCGACACGTTTGCACGATTTCGTCGGGGCCTCCGGGCTCCTGCTTACCAAATTGGTTGCAGGGGAAACCAAGCACCACCAGACCCTCGACGGCGTACTTCTTGTACAGCGCTTCAAGGCCAGTGTATTGCGGTGTGAAGCCACAATGGCTGGCGGTGTTCACCACCAGAACCAACTTACCGGCGTAGTCGGCCATGGAGACATGTTCGCCATCCAGACGAACGGCGGAAAGCTGATGAAAGGTTGTCATAGTCGAATCCCAAAGCAGAACTAATTTAATGTCGACCTTTATCGCTTAATGCCGTTCACTTAAGCAGAAAAATGCCTCTTTATACCAGTGCGTATGAATGTGCACTCTACGAAAAACCCGCTATATCAACGTAGGATCACCATTCATGGAGACTGATAATAGGCTAAGTCGATAAAAAGTTGCCCGTATTAATCCAGACGCCAGATTCGCCAGAGTTTGCCGGAGCAAATCATGGCGACCTTATTTATTCGCTGGGTATGGCAGGAATTCTGCCCGGATTTTTTTCCTGATATCGACGTTGTAGGCCGCCAAGGTGCCATTCCAGTTTTTCCATGGCTTGTTCGTCTTGCTGTTGATCCAGTAACTCGACAATAGCTTCATGATCATCCTGCGAACTTTGAAACTCTTCCGGGGTTTTAGTGAGATGGTTCAGGAAAGTGCGAATGCGGTTAATGCTGGTTTTGTAAGAGTTAATTAACTCTTTATTACGGCTGGATTCAATCATTGCCATATGGAACGCCGCATCCATTTCACGGTAAGTCTCAGGCGCATTTTGTAAGGCTTCGCGGCCATGTTGCAGATGTACCCTGAGAAGCGTGATCAATGCCTGACGATCGTGGCGTAGTGCAAGCTGTAAAGCGCCAACTTCAAGAATTTGCCGCATTTCACAGGTTTCACGCATTTCCTGTTCGTTAAATTCAAATACAAAGGTTCCACGCTGTGGAATTATTTGCACTAGCCGTTCCATTTCCAGTTTTTGCAGGGCAGCCCGCACCGGCGTACGGCTAACATTAAGCTGAGCAGCGATGTCATTTTCTGAAATTAATGAGCCTGGTTCGATTTGGCAATTAACGATTAAGTCACGAATATGATCGGCCAGAATATTACCCAACGATTGAGGGCGAATTATCTTTTTAGATGACCAGTCAATAATGAGCTTTTCAGAGGACATAAGTGAGCGTAATTCCTTAATGCAACTAACCTTTTATTGCGTAAATAGTTACATGATCTTACCCCGTATGCAAGATGTAGTATACAAGATACACCCCCCAGGAAAGGATGAGGGGGGCGGCGGTTAGACAGGATGATCAGGAGGTGAACAAGTATTGCTGATGCTGTATATGCGCGGGATTCAGGGCCATTCCCATCCCCGGCATTTGAGGGACCTGGATCAGGCCATCCTCAGGTACAACCGGATCGCTAAGGAAATACTGGTGAATATCGTTCCACTTCACCAAGTACTCTTGATAGGGCGTGTGGATAGGCGATTGCGTTGTGGTGAAATGCGCAGTCGCAATGGTGGAGTGACCATGTGGAATAACTTGTAGATCGTACATGGTCGCAGCTGCCGCGATTTTTAAGGTTTCAGACAGGCCGCCGCACCAGTAAATGTCTGGCTGAATCACATCCAGAACATCAGCCTCAAAAAAGCGTTTGAAGCCCCAGCGGGTATATTCATGCTCGGCACCGGCCAGCGGAATCGTCAGCTTATCTTTTAGACGGCGCATACTGCCGATTCTGTCCGGCATAACACACTCTTCCAGCCAACGTGGGCGATATGGCTCAATGGCCTTCGCCAACTCGATGACGTAAGTCACATCCATTGACTGCCAGCAGTCAAACATCAGATCGTAATCGTCGCCCAGCGTCTCACGCAGTGTCTTAACCAGCTCAATATTTTTCTTTAGGCCTTCTCTACCGCTCATTGGGCCGTGGCGGAAAAACCACTTTTGCCCACGATAACCTAACGCTTTGAATTGCAGAGCGCGTTCGCGTACTCGCCCCATGTCCTGTACGGCAAAACCGAGCATTGAAGCATATGCCGGGATCTCCTCGCGAATTGAGCCGCCGAGTAGACGATAAACCGGCTGCTGCATCCACTTGCCGCGAAGATCCCACAGTGCGCAGTCCACCGCGCTAATTGCCAGCATGGCGTCACCCTGGCGACCATGAATCAGTGCCCGATGCATCTGGTCCCACAGGCGTTCACTGTCACGCGGATCCTGACCAAGCAGTAGCGGACGCAATTGGCCATGCACTATCGACGCAACGGCATGGGGTATCGGCCCCGCCAATCCTTCAACGCCTTCGTCAGAGATAATCTCTAAAAACACGGTGGAGATAGCAAAACCGTTTTTAAGCTGTACGCCACCATCATGATTGTCCACGACGCGATATTGGGAATACACATCCGTTGGACGCGCCAGACGTTCTTCCCAAAAGTCCTCCTTGCCAGGTAAAACGCCTTCTACCTGCAGTAATCGGACATCGACAATTTTCATCTTACTGAGCCTCATGTTGTTCATTGCTATTAGGAATTGCTGATGATTGCTGGCGGCGGAAAATGATGCTCAGGGTAATAATGGAGAGCAGGGCCATCGCCGCCAGCCAATAAAATCCGCCGTTATAACTGCCGCTGCGATCGCGAATGATGCCGATAACCCATGGATTAACGACGCTGGCGAGGCTGCCGAGTGCGTTGATCAACGCAATGCTGCCCGCTACAACGGAAACCGGAAGAAATTGTCCGGGCAGTCCCCAGAAGACGGGCATTGCGCCGAAAAAGCCAAATGCTGAGCAGCAGAGGAATAGCATTCTGATCAGCGAGTTATCAAACCAGGCGACGCAGACCAATCCAAGACAAGAGATGATCAGGGCAATGTAATTGGCCAGCAGACGTGAACCAGGACGGTCGGCAACGCGCCCTAAAACCAGCATGCCGATCAGGCCAAAAATATAGGGAATGATGGTGACAAAACCGGTTTGTATGTGGCTCAACCCCGTTTCGCTAATGATTAACGGCAGAAAGGTACTTACTGCGCCGTTAAGGTTCGCCAGACCGTAGTAGGTGAGGCTGAATAACAGCACCAGCGGGCTGAAAAGCGCCTTGAGCAATCCACCGTGTCCGCGTGAAGGCAGTTTCTTTTGTTCTGCCGCTAACGTTGTCATTAGCCAACGTTGCTCGTCGGGTGCCAGGAATCTGGCATCTTTGGGTTTATCAGGTAGTGCAAAAGGGACGATCATTCCCAACAAAATGGCCGGAATGGCTTCGATCAGGAACATCACCTGCCAACCGCTTAGTCCCATCCACCCGTGTAATTCCAGTAACAGGCTGGAAACCGGTGTCCCGATAATCAGCGCAATTGGAATACCCGTCATGAAAGAGGCGATAATGCGTCCGCGCCAGGCTGCCGGGAACCACAGCGTGAGATAAAACACGATACCCGGAAAGAAACCTGCTTCGGCTGCGCCAAGTAGCGCACGCATCACATACAGGCTATTTTCGTTCCATACGAATATATGCGCGCCGGAAATGATCCCCCACGTCACCATTATTCGGGCTATCCACCAGCGGGCTCCGACTTTCTCTAGCATCAGGTTCGAGGGCAGTTCAAGCAGGGCGTAAGGGACAAAAAACAACCCTGCCGCCAGCCCAAAACTTGCAGCGCTTAAGCCGATATCCGCATTCATGGTTAATGCAGCAACCCCTATATTCGCCCGGTCAACGACGGCAATGACGTAACAAGCAATCAGCAGCGGTATCAACCGCCAGGAAAGCTTGCGTATAACCCTTTTTTCGAGATCTGAGTCTGTGGTTTGCATGATTTTTCCTGAACATGAGAGCGAGGGTATTCAAGTACCTTGTATACAAGCTAAGTTGTATTCATCTACCGACTTGAGTTCAATCTCCTCAATGTGGAAATGAGATGTGAAACGTTTCAGCGCGCAAACTGAGAATGAATCTTTAGTGAAAGTTATTGACGGTAGGTGCAGAAATTGTCGACCGAGATGGAGAGTTTAGGAAAAGCCGAAACTAACGGATAAGGGGAGTTATGACGCTATTCATCCTTGAATAGATTGATATTAAAGCAGCGGTTATTTTTTTACGGACGTCGTATGGCAATACACTTTATTTCAACCAGCAGCCCGGGATGCGCCAAACTTGCTACGCCAATACAAGTCCACGCGCTCCGACCGCGCGGAAAGATCTTGTCCTTCACATGGCGAAAAACCGCCATATGCTTGGCCATATCAATATGATAAGTGGTCATTTCAACCACATCATCAAAATCACAACCCGCTTCGTTCAACACTAATTCCAGATTGCGCCAGCAGGCAATAAACTGCTGTTCCGGATCGGTGATAATCTCAAGCTCGGGGGTGCGGCCAACCTGTCCGGCACAATAAAGTGTGTTACCCACCAGTACGCCAGGGACATAGCCTGTGCGCGCTGAGAGAGCTTGCATTGCAGCGGGGATAATGAATTTTCTGTCGCTCATAATATTTTTAATCCATTGAAATTAATAAAAAAGTTTTTTTAGTGGCTCGCGATTATGTGAACCTGTCACATTCATTGACTTTAACAGGGGAATGTTTCCGCTTATCAGCGTTCGCTATGTTAAAAATTAACATTTTTCCGATTATATGGCATCCAAATCACATTTATTAACATGCGCCGGCCGTCACTTTTCGCGTCAGTGTTAAAGTCACGAGCTGGCGTCAGCAACATGAGCATGCCGCCAGAACAACGACCGCGCACGAAGTCGGCGCCGGCATAACCTTCCTTTCAGACATTGACTATCAGGGCTAAGACTATGGGCAAAAATCTGGCTTCGCATGCGTCCGAAGAGCGTAACGCCTATCGGATAGCCCCAGGCATACGCTTTGATTTGGTGACGTTAAGAGTGTTTGTTGCCACGGCGGAGCTCGGCGGTATCACACACGCCGCCGCACAGCTGCATCTGGTGCCTGCCGCCGCCTCGCGACGCATTCGCGAGCTGGAAGAGCAACTCGGTATGCCGCTGTTTGTCCGCTTGCCGCATGGCATGGCGTTGAACGATGCAGGACGCGCGATTTTAGCGCATGCACGCTCTATTTTGCACGCCGCCGAACGGATGCAGGATGACATGCAAGCCTTTCTGCAAGGCAATCGCGGTGTGGTGCGCATTGCTGCCTGCACCTCGGCAGTATTGCAATTTCTCACCGACGATCTGCGCAGAAGCCATCAGCTCTATCCCAATATTCATATTGATCTGCATGAGATGAATAGTGAAAGCGTGATTCAGGCAGTGCAGCGGGGCGTGGCGGATATTGGCATCTATGAGCAGTCCGTCAGCCATGCTTCGCTGCCGCTGATCCCGTATCGCCACGATCGTCTTTGCGTCGTCACGCCAATTGACCATCCGCTGGCCGAGTGGGTTGCCAGCAAACAGTTGTTAACGGCGAACGAACTGTTGCAGCATGATCTGATTGGGCTGACCGAAGGCGCTTCCATCTCGATTATGCTTACCCAATTGGCGCGCCGGCTGGATAAGCCGCTGAAGATGCGCATTCGCGTTGGCAGCTTCGATAGCATGGCAGCGATGATTTCCTGCGGGATTGGCATTGGACTCATGCCTGAAAGCGTGGCTCGTCAAATTATCTCCACTTCTGAATTTGCGCATTTATCGCTGCACGATCCACTGGCTGAGCGTCAGTTTGTGTTGTGCCATCAGGCGCATGAAGCTCTGTCAATGGCGACGGAGAGTATTCTTACGCTACTGAGTCACGTCAGCGAAGCCACGCATTGACATATTGTTAACGCTGTATATCCAAATTGTTAATAGCTTCCGCGTAATTGATTGCAGCATAGTTGACAGGGCGACATACCCTACAACGACTGCCCCAATTACATAAAAGCAGGAGGCAATTTTGAAAACTCAGTCCCACATCAGCAGAAATATGCTGATTATCTTCTGTGCCATGTCATTTATCCTTTATCTGGATCGCGTTAACCTGGCCGCCGCTGCAGGACCGCTTAAAGCGGAACTGGGGCTAACGAACACTGAACTCGGTATCGCTTTTTCAGCATTTGGCTACACCTACGCTATTTTTCAACTGGTCGGTGGCTGGGTGGCGGATCGCTTCGGCGCACGTCGCACCATTATCGTCTGCGGTATCATCTGGGCCGTAGCGACCGTATGCACCGGCCTGATCGGTGGGCTGGTTTCATTGTGCTTAGCACGCCTTTTGCTGGGTATTGGCGAGGGTGCTGCGCTTCCGGCGCAGGCAAGAGCGATTACCAACTGGGTACCAAAACCTAAACGAGGTATGGCTCAAGGGCTGACTCACTCGTTCTCGCGCCTTGGTAACGCTGTAGCGCCTCCGCTGGTGGCCATTTTGATTGCATGGCATTCATGGCGCGCGGCTTTCATCGCTGTGGGCATTCTGTCAGCGTTGTGGCTGGTGGTGTGGCTGGTCTACTTCAAAGAGACACCCGAAGAGCACCCCGGTGTTTCAGACGCGGAATTAGCCTTGCTGCCGCGCCGGGAAAACGTTCAGGAGGGAGGTGACTCGCTGCCACACTCATGGTGGACCATCCTGCGTCGCATGCGCGCGACGATCGCGGTTTACTTCTGCATGGTTTGGTCTAATACGCTGTTTTTCAGCTGGATGCCGATCTTCTTTATGCAGTCGCTAAATCTCGATATCAAAAGCTCAGCGCTCTATTCATCCGGGGTGTTCTTTGCCGGTGTGCTGGGCGATTTAACCGGCGGCGTGATCAGCGACTTCATCTTGAAGCGCACCGGTCGTCTGGCGCTGGCCCGTCAGGGCGTGATCACCATCAGTTTACTGGGCGGGCTCATTTTCTTTATCCCGGTGCTGATCAGTCATAACGTCATCACCATCGCGCTGTGCCTGAGTGCTGCATTTTTCTTCCTGGAGTTAACCATTGGGCCGATATGGGCCGTTCCGATGGACGTTGCGCCAAAAACGGCAGGAACTGCCAGTGGCATGCTCAACTTCGGTGCCGCAATGGCGACCATTATTTCCCCGATTATTTTCGGTCTGATGATCGATATGACCGGAAGCTGGACGCTGCCTTTTGCGGGTGCGATTGGCTTCCTGATCCTTGGCATTATTTTTACCCAATGGATCCGTCCGGACATCTCGGTTGAGGACATCTCACAACATAAACCCGCAGAGACACAATCGCTGCTGGGCTAACTTTTAGCGCTTATTCCGTCATTCCCTATGCCACATTCTTCGGCAGAGGCTTGCCTCTGCCCGTTATAAAATTGAGGAGCAATTTGCCATGACAAATGAAACTTTGCGTCAAACCTTCGCCGAAACCGATAAACCCCATATTGTGCTCGCTGTAGGCGATGCCGCGGGCATTGGTCCCGAGGTTATTGTCACACTGCTAGCGGATCCGCAAACGGCACGCAAAGCGAATGTAACGTTGATCGCGAATATGCCCGCGCTTGAAGCGGCGGCTCGCAGTAAAGGCGTTGCATTACCCACCGCCACTGATTGGCTATCAATTCCGCAGTGGCCAGGCTTACACCGCCACATTGCGCCAGCGCAAGTGAGTGAAGATAACGGCGTATTTATCCTCGAATCGCTGAAAATAGGCGTTGAGATGGTTGCATCTGGGCAGTCCGATGCACTGTGCTTTGGTCCTCTGAACAAAGGCGCCATGCGCCTGGGCGGAATGCAGCAAGAGGATGAAATGCGTTGGCTGGCAAATGAGCTCAATTACCAAGGCGTTTGCGGTGAATTCAACGTTCTGGATAAGCTCTGGACCGCGCGCGTCACCTCACATATCCCGTTGTCGGCGGTTTCGAGCCAGCTAACTGCAGAAAAAGTTGCCAGAGCAATTGGCATGCTGACGCAGGCGCTAAAAGACGCTGGTGTCGCGCAGCCAAAAATCGGGGTCTGTGGCTTAAATCCCCATAATGGTGATAACGGCAATTACGGTGATGAAGAGGGCAGAATCATCACGCCAGGCATTGAACTGGCTGCATCTCAGGGCTATCCCGCCGAAGGTCCATTCCCGGCAGACACGATTTTCCTGCGCGCCAGAGACGGTCAGTTTGATGGAATTGTTTCGATGTATCACGACCAGGGACAAATCGCCACCAAGATGATGGGCTTTGATATTGGCGTTACCGTACAGGGCGGGTTGCCGATTCCAGTGACCACGCCAGCACACGGCACAGCCTATGAAATTGTCGGCAAAGGCGTGGCAAAAACCACGGCGATGGCCAATGCCTTTGACCTCGCGTGCCGCATGGGAATCAGTCATCGGCAGAAGCGCGCCTGATTTTACTGACCAGCCAGGTGCGCACTCTTGCACACCTGGCATCATGACGATTAATGGAACAGGCTAAAGAACTTCCAGAGCAAGAACGAAAGAACATGCGATCCCTGATCCAGCGACGAAATCTCGCTGGCGCCGGGTGGAATATTAAAGCCGATATTATGTGCTACCTGAGTAATTAACGGTGCCATGGCTGTACCAATCCAAAGAATGCAGCAGACCACCACAATGGATGAGAGCAGCGAGCGGAACAAATTGCCGGCACAGGGAATAATTACCCAAGTGAGGAAGATCGGGATAACGGGTAAATCAGCGAAGGGCAGAATCTTATTGCCAGGCAGTATTGCAGCAATAAACAGCGTTAACGGCACCATTAAAATACCCACGGAAAGTATTTTGGGATGGCCCAGCGCAATTGCGCCGTCGAGTCCAATATAGACTTTTCGTCCCGGGAACTTCTTCGACATATAGCTCTGAGCACCAATCGAAATAGCCGATAAGCCTTCCATGAGTTTTCGCGTCATCATCGGCAAAAGAATCATCACGGCTGCCAGCTGAGTCATCAGAATTAAGGTGCCTTTGATGTCATAGCCGGCTAATAAGCCAATGCCTAATCCGATCAGTAAGCCAAGAATTCCGGGGTCGCCAATGATTTTATAGAGCACACCAATCCTATTATCATTCGTGCTCCGGGATGTGTCATCCGGCTGATGCGCGTGAAAGACGGTTTCCATAATCTGGTCGTAAATTTCGTTGCCTGCAGCGCCGGCGAGAATTTTCACGCCCAAAAACGACGGACAATCCAGATGCGTTCCCGGTGGTAAAGCGGCTGAGTGGATCACAAAGTCGGGCTTAACTGATTGAGCGTACTGTTCGACTTCCGCCAGCTTGCATTGCGAAATCTCAAGCTGAATATTCAGGTCATCAAAGTGCTTTTGTACCTTTTTAATGATCATTGAAGATGTGGCGACCCCGGAAGGGCAGCATACCAAACATTTAGCTGTCGTTTGATGCAGAGCCACGTCAGCAGAATCGCTGCTCCGTTCGCCAATGTTATTAATGCCCGGAATGATGCTCCACAGCTTATTCAAACCGTAACCCACAGGCAGCCAGTTGATGGTTTCCAGATGGGCGAAAGTGACGCCTGGCATCTGGAAATACTTCTCGACAATCGGTGCACCCCAGTCCGCTAATTTCAGCACGACGATAATACTGATGGCTATAGCCAATATGCTTAAGAAGATTGAACCGGTTGAGTAATACACCAGCGCGCCGGTGAAGATGAAGTGCCAGTAATTCCACAAATCAACGTTCAGCACGTTGGTCCAGTTACGCCAAAGCATGATGCCATTAATCAAAAAGTGCAGTACAAATACCCAAAGTACCAGCGGTGTGGCATAAGAAATCGCCGCGCCGACCGACCATCCGGTATCCAACACGGTTAAATGGATATCAAAACGTTCGGTCATCAATTTGGTCGCCGCACCCAGATTGGTCACCATAAAACCAATCATCAGATTGATACCAATAAAACCCACTGAGATGGCAATGGCGCTTTTGATGGCATCCAGCAATTTTACCCGAAAAAATAATGCCACAAACAAGATTAATATCGGCACAACGATGGTTGCGCCATAAGAGAGAAAGTTATCAATGTAACGCATTATAAGAGCAACCATATTGCAACCTCTATTATTATAAAGCGTGAAGGTTAATCGTGCAGGTGCGCATAACTACGCACCCTAAGATATGCCTGGCTTATTGTTAAGCCGCTAATTATGACGACCGAAGACCCTGGTGTTGACGACTCAATCTTCTAATGAAGAAATAAAGGTGCTCAGTGCGCTAAGTGCCGCCTCTTCATCAGGGCCCTCAGCGCTAATAGATATTTTATCCTGATAAGAAATCCCTACCTGCAGGAGTTTCATTAAGCTTTTTCCATTGGCAATTTTATCGCCTTTTTTTACCAGGATTTCTGACTGGAAACGTTTTGCTTCTTTGACAAAACTCGCGCCGGGTCGGGTATGCAGTCCTGTCGGGTTCGTGATCACGATTTCAATTGATTTCATCGCTCTCTCCTTTAGCCACGTTATTATCAGGAAAGTAGGTCACGTACCTGTTCCCCATCTCTAGCATGCTTCAATTGTTCAATAAGGTGGTCATCATCCAGCAGCGTCATAATTTCCACGAGGATGCCTTCATTGAGTTCTTCGGTATTTTTAGCTGCCATGGTGAAAAGGATGCTGACCGGGTCGTGATCCTCATGACCAAAGACAACCGGTTCTTTGAGAATAACCAGGCTACAGCCGGTTTTGATCGCACCTGCCTCAGGTCTGGCGTGTGGCATAGCAATACCGGGTAGAATTACAAAGTAAGGGCCATGCTCTGCCACGCTATTTAAAATGCCCTGATAATAATCTGCGGTGATGTAACCTTGCTCTTCGAGTAATGCGCAACCGACCTGAACTGCGTCTTGCCAATCAGTAGCGACATGTTGTGTAACGAATAAATTATCCGCGACAATTTTGGCAGCTAATTTCATCATTCATCCTAATATTAAGTTGGATTGAAAAAGAGTTAATGCGTATCGCTTAATCCATAGCCGTGGAATTTGATCAACACCTCGTCAATCTGTGCATCGGACAATATTGGCGCGGGATCCATAATGGGTAAAATAGTCAAATACAGTTTTGCCAATACTTCGACTTCCTGTGCCAGCCACAGCGCTTTTTCCAGCGTCTTCGCCGTGGTGATCATACCGTGATGCTGTAATAGCGTGGCTTTATAACCCTGTAAGGCGTTAACCGCATATTCCGATAATTGCTGGGTACCATAGGTGGCATAAGGCGCACAGGGAATGACATTGCCGCCGGCGGCGGCCACCATGTAGTGAATGGCGGGGATTTCTTTATTCATCACGGCAACCGCCGTGGCAGAAATGGCGTGGTTATGCAGCACGACATTTTCTTCCGGTTTTGACTTGAGGATATCCAGGTGAAATCGCCACTCGGAAGAGGGATTTTTACCCGGTTCTGCCGCGCCGTTCATATCGACATAAACGATATCGTCCGGGCGCAGATCTTCATATGGCACGCTGGTCGGGGTAATCAGCATACCATTTTCAAAACGCACGCTGATATTCCCAGAGGTTCCCTGATTCAGGCCCATAGCACTCATCTTTAGACAGGTATTAATAATGTCCTGACTTATCTGTGCTCTGCTCATTTTCTTCTCCTTAGGTAAATTTCCTCATTTTTATAAATGTCAGCATTGAGCACCAACACAGGATTGAAATCAGCTTGTGATGGCAATCATATATTCGGCGTACAATGCGCGAATTTTTCTGGGCGCGCTCACATTTCTCTTTGCCCTTTTGATAAATTTCTTAATCAAACGGGCATTTATGAAGGTAGAAGTACTGCATATAAAAAGTAAAATAATGGGGAGGGGATTAGGTGGGCGTTAGCGTTATACCGGGGTTAACTGTAAAAAACGGATGTGACCTGGCTGAGGTTGAAGAGATTCAACTCACCACGCGAACCTATTTTGCTCTTATCGATGAGCAAAATCTTATTGCTAGCCAGGTTGAAAGCGAATTTTTTAAACTTAGCGTTGCCATTATTGGTATCCCAGATGTTTCCCATCTTATCAATGCTGTCGCAGGAAAAAATAAACAGATCGATTTTCTTCGATTTAATCGCGGGCAGGGCATCGCTGCTCATAAAAAAGCTCGAATACTTCCTGATCAACGTTCCGCCCGTTGAGATAATGGTAACATGGTCTTTCTTTTCGAGTTCGCAACAAATTCTAAAACTATTTGTAATGACGGTAAGCGGAATATTGGGGAGCTGCTTAGATAAATACCAACAGGTGCTGCTGGCATCCAGTGCAATACACATGTTGGGCTTAATTTGCGATAGCACTTGTGAAACCACGTCTTTCTTATTTCGGGCGTGACGGCGGAAACGATCAACGAAGGAGAGTCCGTTATCACTGTTATCATCCGCTAAGGCTTTAATCTTGCCATGCTGACGAATGATTTTGCCCTGCTGGTGCAGTTCACGAATATCGCGTCGTACCGTTTCGATGCTAACGTCTAGCATCGCGGCTAAGTCGTTGGTGGCCAATGCGTGCTGGCCAGCGATAATATCCAGAATTGCGCACTGCCGCTGCTGTTTCATCACCGTCTGTACCTAAAAAAACAGAGACAGAACTATACCTGAAGTTGGGCGGCTATATACATGCTAATGCTGGGGTATCAATCACCTTCATTCCATCACCCAGTGCCCGGCACTGACTTCACGATAGCGACGCGTTTCAGGAACAAATCCCACTGCCCGCACTGGGCTTTTTAACTCACCGATCTCCACCTGCCGCTTCAAATGACGCCGCGTCGGATCGGGGATCGGCACTGAAGACAGCAGCTTGCGCGTGTACTCATGCTGAGGGTTTTCGAAGATGGCTGCCCGCGGACCTATTTCGACGATTTCCCCTAATAACATCACCGCCACCCGATGGCTAATACGTTCGACTACTGCCATATCATGGGAAATAAACAGGTACGACAAGCCCAGACTTTGCTGCAGATCCAGCAGCAGATTGATGATTTGCGCTTTTACGGTGACATCCAGCGCGGACACGGATTCATCCGCAATAATCATTTTGGGGTCGAGCATCAACGCGCGCGCGATGCAGATGCGCTGACGCTGGCCGCCGGAAAATTCGTGCGGATAGCGCGTTAACATGCTGGCAGATAAGCCGACTCGCTCCATCAGCGATGCAGCTTTCTCGCGCGCTTCGATTTTAGACCCGAGCCGATGCTGTAAAAATGGTTCGGTTAGCGCTTCCTGCACCGACATACGCGGATTGAGGCTGGCGAACGGATCCTGAAAAATCATCTGCATGACGCGACGCAAATTACGCAACTCATTGGCAGAAAGATTCAGCACATCGTACCCATCAAAGGCAATTTCACCGGCCGTGGGCGTGACCAGGCGTGTCAGCGAACGTCCGGTGGTTGATTTTCCGCAGCCAGACTCACCCACCAGCGATAAGGTTTCACCCGGCATCAAATCAAACGAGATATTTTCCACCGCGTGAACCGCCCCGGTTTTGCGGCTAAACACGCCTTCATGGATAGTAAAGCGCGTGCTGAGATGCTTCACCGACAGCAGCGGCTCAACCGGCGCAGACCTGGTTACCGATTCATCGGGTTCCTTTTCGGAGTTTAAGGCGAACTTGCGCGGCCCACGACTGCCGCGCATCGCACCAAGCTGCGGCACGGTGGCAATGAGCGTGCGCGTATAATCGGCGGCAGGCGCGGCGAAAATCGCTGTGGTCGTGCCGGTTTCTACAACGTCACCTTGATACATGACTAACGTGCGATCGGCGACTTCCGCCACCACGCCCATATCATGGGTGATGAACAAAACTGCGGTGCCTTCCTCTTCCTGCAATGTCTTAATCAGATCAAGAATTTGCCCCTGAATCGTCACATCTAGCGCCGTGGTGGGTTCGTCGGCAATCAACAGTTTGGGCCGCAGTGCCAGAGCCATGGCGATCATCACACGTTGACGCATTCCACCGGAAAAATGGTGGGGATAATCATTGAAGCGTTTACTGGCATTGGGTATACGTACTTTTTCCAATAGCCGTATTGTCTCCTCACGTGCGGCACGTTTACTGATTTTGCGATGATTGATCAGCGCCTCTGCAATTTGATCGCCAATGGTAAAGGAGGGATTGAGGCTGGTCATCGGCTCCTGAAAAATCATTGCCACCGCATTGCCACGAATATCACGCATGGCGGATTCGCTTAATTTCAGCAGATCGATGCCGTTTAACATCACTTTGCCGCTGACTCGCGCGTGCCGCAGGTTGAGCAAACGCATAATCGCCATTGAGGTGACGCTTTTGCCCGAGCCTGATTCTCCAACAATCGCGAGCGTCTCACCTGCATGGACGGTTAACGACAGGTTTTTGACAACCTCGCGCCACCCATCGTCGCGACGAAAAGCCACCGTCAGACTTTCAATCCGCAGAACCGGTTCAACCACGGTTATTGGCTCGCTCATTTTGCCGCCAAAAAGCGCGCTGACAGGCGGCTTACCGGCAGGAAAGAAAAGTCGGTATCAAAGGGGTAAGCAGGCTGCAATTTGCGCTTGCGAGCTAAACGTTCCACATATTGATCGACCACGCCTTCCGACAGCGCCATCAGATTAGGATTGGCCAGCGGCGCGAGTTCCGGCGACAGATAACCTGATTTCACCACGACGATTTTGGCTGCTGCCGGATCGAGGCCAAGCAGAGCAAAATCCGCCAGATTGTGATATGGACGACGCCGATCGGCCACGACCAGCGTAATACCGCCGGTTTGCAGCAATGCTTGTTTTGCCAGGGAGCGGGCGTCGTCGCTGAGATGCTTCACCACAAATTCGGCCTGCACTTTACCTCCCGCCGGATCGAGTGAGGCGCCCACAGTGAGATGCAGCGTAGCGCCCTCGCCAGCGGCAAATGCGGCTTCGGTAGCCGGTTTATCCGTAATACCGGCCACGATGACATCCTGCGCATTTTGACGAATCAGTTCGGCTAACACATCCGCACGATCCCCTACGCCGCCGCCGGTGGGGTTATCCCCAGAATCGGCCAAAATCACCGGCGCGGTTTCGCTGGCGATAGCCATGGAGACACATTCTGTAATGCTGCCGGTGACGCAGCCAAAGCGAAATGCATCGCGCGCCTGCCAGTAGGCCAGTGCCAGATTTGCAGCCTGCTCAGCCAGCACATCGGCATCGGTGCCCGTCATGATCGCCGCAGCCGTCGCGCGCGGTTCATCGGCCCACACGTAGCCGACCATCAGCGAAGCATCCCAGATGCCCTCTATCTCATTGATGGCAGGCAAGCGGGCATACAAACTTTTAGCCGGTTCATCTTCAGTGCTGGTACGTTCACCAGGCAAAACGACAGGGATCGGCGCCCATACCACGCCCGGTTTTATGCCGGTTTGCAGGCTTTTAACCAGCATCGTCACCGAGCGGCGCATGGTCTCTTCCACATCAATGTGCGGCGCGGTGCGGTAGGTTGAGAACATATCAATTGCATCAATGATGCGCTGCGTGACGTTGCCGTGTAGATCGTAACTTACCGTAATAGGGCAATCAGGCCCCACCAACTCGCGGGTGGCGCTGATCCAGTCGCCTTCGGCGTCTTCCATACCTTCAACGTAGACCGCGCCGTGCATGGCCAGGTAGACACCGTCGACCGGCAGGTAAGCTGCAAGGCGCGTCAGAAAATCCTGCTTAAAATCCTCGTAGGTCATACGTGCGACGGGGCCGCCGGCAATGGCCCGCGCGTGGAATGTGGGCAGGAACTCAGCGGGATAATCCTGCAGAAAGGCAAAGTAAGGATTGGTCGTCAGTTCATCACCACGCACGATGCGGAAGTCATCGGCGTAATTCAGCACCGGATTGTAAGTACTGCACTCAGTATGAATTCCACCAAAAGCAATGCGCATAGCAGCCTCCGCTAGTCGGGTAAGTGAATGATAAAACGATATGCCGCCACGCTGGCTGCGGCTCTGGCCCAGCTCTGTTCGTTGATGGCAATATTGGCAATGGGTGTTTTGCCCATCATTGCGGGCAAAACATTGCTATCGATGGCCTGCATGACCACGGTTTTGAGCAGGCCATCAAAGGCATCGGGCTGATGCGCAATGACAATCAATTCGGGATCGTTCATCTGAATGATATTCGCGATCGATAAACCCAGCGCATGTCCGGCCTGGTGCAGAATGGCAATCGCAGCGCTGTTGCCTTTCACCGCCAGTGCCTCCAGCTCGCCAATCGATTCGCTCTCCAGCGCTTTATCGCGCGTGCTTTCGCGGATTGCCGTTAGCGAGGCGAGGGTATCGAGGCAACCTCGCTTGCCGCAGCGGCAGGGGCGACCGCCGGGTTCAATGGTGCAATGGGCAATCTCTCCGGCGCCACCGTGTGCACCACGGTGCAATTGCCCCTGAAAGAAGTGCGCTGAGCCGATGCCGTCGCCATGGGAAATCAGGGTGAAATTGCGCGCCTTTTTTGCCACGCCAAACATCTTCTCGCTCACCGCCAGCGCTTTGGCATCGTTCTCCAGTGAGACGTCCAGGCCGGTTTGCTGCTTCAGCATTTCAGCCAGCGGGACATTTTTCCAACCGAGCAGAGCCGATTGCACACAAACTGCCTGATGTTCATCAATAAAGCCGGAAAGCGTGACGCCAAGGCCGATGACCTGATCCAGTGAAATAGATTTCTTCGCAATCAGCGCTGGGATGGCCGCTGCTATCGCCGCCACTAACTGGGCGGGCGCGAGATGGAGCGCCATTTCGGTGGCTGCCAGCGTATGACCATGCATATCGATTAACACTAAAACTACGCGTTCGCCGAGCAGCGAAGCACCGAGAAAATAGGCGCTGTCGGCGCGCATTTTTAATAATACCGATGGACGTCCCTGGCCGTTTGATTCTGGAATACTTTCCTCCAGTAATCCGGCATTTAGCATCTCTTTAACCTGCGTTGTAATAGCGGCTTTGCTCAACTTCATCTGTTCAGCAATCAGGGTACGGCTCATTCCCTGTGAGGCAATAAGCAAACGCAGAATTTGTTGCTGATGGGCATTGAGCATTCGAGATCTCACAGCGTTAGCATTTATGCGCTGACAATAATAAGGCCAGAAAACAAATACAACGAGATTTAGTTAAATTTCTGAATGCAGATCTAATTATAAGTAAATTATATGAACTGACATCTTGGCTTTTGTTTAGAGATCGTGGCTTATATAGCGCAACGCCGTGGTAAAGATTTCGTAGGGACGCCATTCATGGCAACCAATGCATTCAGGCGCGCATAAATGCGCACCCTACAACGACATGTTCATTCACCCTTCGTTTCAATGATTCATTGAGGGCCTTCATGGAAAGCAAACATAAGCATTTCAAGGTACTGACGCTGGCCGGTTGTTTATTAGCGTCAATGGCCAGCGCCTCCGTTTTCGCCAGCCAGCTGGTGATCATGCAGAACGAACCGCCGCGTAGTATGGATCCGGGCAACCAGACCGCGACCTTTACCGGTACCGTGCTTGACCCGATGTATGAAGGCCTGACGCGCATTGGAGACGATGGAAAAATTATTCCGGCATTAGCCTTATCCTGGACGTCCGACGACAGCGGTCTTAATTGGACTTTCACCCTACGGCCCAACGTGAAATTCCATGACGGCACGCCGTTTAATGCCGATGCGGTAGTCGAAAACTTTCAGCGCCATTTAAATACGCAACGTGGGCTGGCAGGTAGCGGAAAAATTCGCACCTTTATTCAGGATGTGAATAAAAAAGACGATCTTACCGTTACGTTCCAGCTTAAAAAAATCAACCCGGCCTTTTTAACCGTTTTAGCCTCCGGACCAGGTTTAATGGTGAGCCCAAAAGCGGATAAAGAGGGCAGCATTAACAATAAAGCCGACGGCACTGGGCCCTATAAGCTGGTGCAATACAAATCTGGCGAATATGTACTTGAACAAAAGAACAGTGACTATTGGGGAAAATCCTCCGGCCCGGATGAAATAAAATGGACGTGGAGCAGCGAACCTTCGGTAATGAATATGGCGCTGCAATCGGGACAGGTAGATATTATTAATCCGGTGCCGCCGCAGTTCGCTGGTATGTTAAAAAACAATGCCAACGTTAATCTGAAACGGTCGCCGGGAGCGGCCGTGTTCTGGGTCGATCTGAATACGCAGAGCAAAGCGCTCAGCGATGTTCGCGTGCGGCAGGCGCTAAACTTTGCCACCGATCAACAGGCGCTGGTAAAAGCCATCATGTTTGGCTATGCGCAACCGGCCAATTCCGCGCTGGCACCCGTCGATCCTAACTACGACAAGAATCTGCACGATTATCCTTATGATGTTCAAAAGGCCAAAGATCTGCTGAAGGCAGCGGGCTACGCCGATGGCTTCCCGATGTCGATTGCGGTGCAGGCACCGGACGCGCGTACTGCGCAAGTGCTGCAGGGTATGTGGAGCAAAATTGGCGTGAAGCTCACCGTGCGCCAGATGGAAAGCGGTGTGTGGACCAAAGCGGCCTTTGCCGATGGCAAAGAGAAGGCCGCACAGAGCACCGATGCGGTACTGGCGTCATGGTCTTCCGGTTTATACGGCTCAGACCTGCAATTGCGTCCGCTGTATCACACCAGCAGCTTTGCACCAGGTGGCGCCAATCTTGGCTTCTTCAGCGATAAGCACACCGATGAACTGATCGATACTGCCGCGTCCACGCTCGACGATACTCAACGCAAGGATCTCTACTTCCAGGCACAGAAACAGATCAGCGGATTAGCGCCGCAGGTGCTGCTGTTCTATCAGGACGATCTTTACGCCGCGCGCAAAAACATCAGCGGGGTCGTCATGCAGCCGGGTGGGCAGATTGTCGTCCGTGATGCAATGAAGCAATAAACTCATGGCTGATGTGATATGAAAGCGTACGTCGCAAAAAAGGTGCTGTCGCTGCCGTTAATTATTTTCGGGGTGTCGATCATTGTATTCATTGCCATCCGCGCGCTGCCGGGCGATCCGGCACGCTTGATGGCAGGACCGGAAGCACCACAGGAAGCCGTGGATAATATGCGCGTGCGGCTGGGACTGGATAAGCCTTTGCCGCTGCAATATGCGAAATTTGCTGCCGAAGCCATACATGGCAACCTCGGACTGTCGCTGCAGTCGCAGCGACCGGTGATGACGGAAATCAGTGAGCGGCTGCCGTATACCTTATCACTGGCGGCGCTGGCTTATCTGCTGGCCATTGCGATTGGCGTGCCGGCGGGGATGACAGGCGCAATATATCGCCAGCGCATTCCCGACCAAATCGTCATGGTGCTGACCATTGCCGGCGCGTCCATCGCCAACTTCTGGCTGGCGCTGCTGGCGATGAACTACTTCGCCGTTGAGTTAGGTTGGCTACCACTGCTGGGTGCAGATTCATGGAAAAATTACATCATGCCAACCGTTACGCTAGCGATCTTGCCGATGGCGATGATTGCCCGCATGACGCGATCCAGCATGCTGGATGTGCTGAGTCAGGACTATATTCGGACTGCCAAAGCCAAAGGTTTATCGTCTGGCAGCATCCATTGGAAGCATGCGCTGCGTAATGCGCTGATCCCGATCGTCACCATTGTCGCACTGAATTTCGGCAGTCTGATTGGCGGTGCGGTGGTGACGGAATCGGTGTTTAACTGGCCGGGGATTGGCCGCCTACTGGTGGATTCGGTGCGCTACCGTGATTATCCCGTGATTCAGGGCGTGACGCTGGTCGCCGTTACCGGCGTGGTGCTGATGAATCTGGTGGGGGAAATTCTGATTGGTCTGCTTAACCCCAAAATAAGGTTCGACTGATGAACAGCATTGAAAGCTCCGTGCTGCCGCCGCGTTCGCGCAGCCGAAACCTGCTAAGAACCCTGGTCGCTAATCCTTCCATCGCCATTGGCGGCGCACTGGTATTGCTGGTGGTATTCGCCGCCGTGCTGGCACCGCTGATCACCCATTGGGATCCGGTTGAACAGGATTTACTCAATACGCTGCAGGCACCTTCGGCCGCACATTGGTTTGGCACCGACGATTATGGCCGGGATATTTTCTCGCGGGTGATTTTTGGTGCGCGCATAACGCTGTTTGAGGTCTGCCTGAGCGTGGCGATATCAATGGCGATCGGCATTCCACTGGGCATCATTTCCGGCTTAGCCGGGCGTAAAATTGATGCCCTGATCATGTGGGTGATGGACATTATCTTTGCTTTCCCGGGAATTGTTCTGGCGATTCTGATTGTTAGCGTGCTGGGGGAAGGCCTTACTAATATGTTGATCGCTATCTCGCTTTTCTCCATACCGGTCTATGCGCGCCTGAGCCGCAATTTAACGCTGGGATTGAAAAATATGGAATATATCGAAGCGGCACATATGCTCGGCGTGCGCTATCCGCGCATCATCACTCACTATATTCTGCGCAATTCGATTGGGCCGCTGATCGTGCAATCAACCCTAACAGCCGGCGCGGTAGTGCTCTCTGCCGCCAGCCTCTCTTTTCTTGGCTTAGGCGTGCAGCCGCCCATGCCGGAGTGGGGCACGATGATGAGCGACGGGCGCAACTTCCTTGGCCTGAATATCTATGTGTCACTCTTCCCTGGATTGGCGATTTTGATTACCGTGCTGGGCTTCAATGTCCTTGGCGACGGCTTGCGTGATGTGATGGATAAACGTTTATGAGTAAACCTGCAGTTATTTGCCTCGATTTGGGCGGTTCATTTATCAAGTTAGGCGTGATGGATGCGCAAAATGCATTAACGATTCTCGATCAGCAGAATATCCCGGCGACAAGTTGGACGGCGTTCACCACGCTGGTCAGCCACATGATTGCCCAACATCAGGCGCATTTTACTGCTGATAGTCCGGTGGCGATTTCCACCGCCGGCATTGTGGCGCCGGACACCGGGGAGATGTTTGCCAGCAATATTCCTGCTTTTCATCAGCGCAGATTGGCCAACGAATTATCAGCGATCTTGCAGCGACGGGTGATTGTGCACAACGACGCCGATTGCTTCACGCTGGCGGAGGCGCTAACGGGAGCCGGGCAAGCACACAAGGTAGTGTTTGGTGCCATCCTCGGTTCAGGTGTAGGCGGTGGATTAGTTGCAGATGGTCGTATCATTACTGGCCAAAATGGTTTGACCGGGGAATGGGGGCATGGGCCGATCACACTCACTGAAGTGGAGATTGATGGTGAAACGCTGCGCCTGCCGCGCCTGAGCTGCCCGTGCGGACAAAAAGGCTGCCTCGACAGTTACGGAGGCGCGCGCGGCCTGGAAAATCTGCATCAGACATTGCATAGCAGCACAGCGAGCAGCATTGATATTATCAAGCGCTGGCAGCAGCAGGACAGGCAGGCGCAGCAAACCCTGCAGGCGTGGTTACAGCTGGTTGGCCAGCCGCTGGCGTACACCATTAACATTACCGGCGCATCACGCGTGGTGGTGGGCGGCGGGCTGGCTTCTGTGGTGCCGTTAATCGAGGCGTTAGATCAGGCGGTGCAGGGTTATGTGTTGCGCAGTACGCGCCAGCGTTTAGTGGTGCCTGGAGCGTTCGCGCATCATGGCGGCATGATGGGCGCCGCGCTGTTGGCCCGACAACGTCATGGATAATGTTACCCGGTGCGCATAAATGCGCACCCTACGTCGTAGCGTCGCCAATCATGGCGACCAATGCGGCAGCGTTACCCCAGCCATTAACACATAATTGCGCTATCATATGCCGCTTACTTAACTCAGTTACGACGATGGTTGCTGTTCAATGCACCCACGATCCTGGCTGAGTTCTTCACCTGTGGTTCGGAAAACTCATGTCATCAGTACAACCTCAACTTACTCAGTTGCTGAGCGAGGCATCGCTGCCGCGCAAAAGCGTGCTGAAAGCGCTGTTCGCGCTGGGAACCGGTGGCTTTGCCATTGGTACCGGTGAATTCGTGATTATGGGCCTGCTGCCCGATGCAGCAAAAGGCCTCAACGTGTCGATCCCTTCCGCCGGGCATCTGATCAGTATTTACGCTCTCGGCGTGGTAATTGGTGCGCCGCTGCTGGCCGTTTTGGGTGCGCGAGCCTCACGTCGTAATTTTCTGATGACGTTAATGGGCCTGTTTGCCGCCGGAAATTTGCTGAGCGCGGTGGCACCTGGCTACTACTCGATGCTGTTGGCGCGTTTTCTTGCCGGTTTTCCGCATGGCACTTTCTTTGGCGTGGCCGCGCTGGTAGCGGCCGGTTTGGTCGAGCGCAGAAAGCGTGCGCAGGCGGTATCGATGGTGCTATTTGGTTTGACCATTGCTAATTTGCTGGGCGTTCCGGCGGTCACTGCCATCGGTCAATGGTTTGGCTGGCGCGATGCCTTTGCCATTGTGGGTGGTCTGGCGCTGGTCACGTTGCTTTTGGTGTGGCTGTGGGTACCCAACGTAGCGGGTGATAAAAATGCCAGCCCGCTGCGTGAGTTGTCAGCGCTAACGCGCAAGCAGGTGCTGCTCACACTGGCGATTGGTGCAGTAGGCAGCGGCGGATTGTTCTCGGTGTTTAGCTACGTCAAACCCACTATGACCGAACTGGCACAGATGCCGGTGAGCTGGATTCCTGCCGTGTTGGCGCTATTTGGTTTAGGCATGATTATCGGCAATATTGCGGGTGGTCGTCTGGCCGATCGCGGTATTGAAAAGACGATTCGTATTTTGCTGGTGTGGTCGTTTCTGGTGCTTAGCGCCTTTGTGTTTGCTGCACATTATGCCCTGGCGGGTGCAATCAACGTGATGCTGGTTGGCACCATGGTCGCGCTGGCGGCTGTGCTGCAAATTCGGTTGATGGATGTGGCGGGAGATGCACAAACCATGGCGGCAGCGATGAACCACTCGGCATTTAATCTGGCCAATGCGTTAGGTGCGTGGCTAGGTGGCGTCACAATTTCAGCAGGTTTAGGCTGGCAGTCAACCGGTTGGGTGGGCGCGATTCTGGCGGTGCTGGGTCTGTTGATTCATGGTGTTGTGGTACGTGACGCGCGGCGGAAATCCATCACCTTTGCCCACGATAATCATTAACATCACAGGGTCGCCATGAATGGCGACCCTACTGTTTTGTAGGGTGCGCATTCATGCGCACATGGTCAAATTATGAAAGCTTCTGCTACAAAAACGTTACAAATATCCTATTAGTCTCCCTCCGAATGTGGGATATATGCCAGCCCGAACGATGCGAATTACTGCTCCCACCCTGGACAATTAACCACCAGACCTGTCTTGGGTTTCTGCGTTGCGCGGCTAAAAAAATAGAGAAAAAATTAATGGTTCTATAAGGGCGAGTACGTATTATTTCTATATATACCAATACGATGCTTTTATAGTTACGCCAATTTGCTCGCACGATCACAGCGTAAGTAACACAATTTCTTAACATTAATTGCAGTGATTAAGATCGCAATAATTATTCCCATACTCTCTTTAATAGAAAGCCTTGAACCTAAGCAACCTGGCTTAACATGGAGAGGGCAGCATGCAAGAAAAAATCCCCGGAACGCGTTGGTATCGCGTTATCGCCCCCATTCTCATTACCTGCATCGTCTCATTCATGGATCGCGTCAACATCAGCTTTGCGCTGCCTGGCGGCATGGATCAAGACCTGGCAATCACCAGCCAAATGGCGGGTGTGGTAAGTGGCATCTTCTTTATCGGCTACCTGTTCCTGCAAGTGCCAGGTGGACGTATCGCCGTAAATGGCAGCGGTAAACGCTTTATTGCGTGGTCGCTGGCAGCATGGATGGTGGTGTCTATCGCCACCGGCTTTGTTACCAACCATTATCAGCTGCTGGCGCTGCGTTTCGTGCTGGGTATCTCGGAAGGTGGCATGTTACCGGTAGTGTTAACCATGGTCAGCAATTGGTTTCCAGAAAAGGAGCTGGGACGCGCTAATGCTTTTGTAATGATGTTTGCGCCGTTGGGCGGCATGTTTACCGCACCGATCTCCGGCTACATCATTAACGTGCTGGACTGGCGCTGGTTGTTCATTATTGAAGGTCTGCTTTCTGCCGCTGTACTGCTGGTGTGGTGGCTGGTAATCGCCGATCGTCCAGAAGAGGCGCGCTGGTTACCCGCACGTGAAAAGGCGTATTTGCTGCGCGAACTGGCGCGTGAAAAGGCGCAACATCGCCAAAAAGCACCGCTTAGTAAAGCCCCGTTAAAAGCGGTGTTCCGTAATTCAGGTTTGATGAAGCTCGTGGCGCTTAACTTCTTCTACCAAACTGGCGATTACGGTTACACGCTGTGGCTGCCGAGTATCCTGAAAAATCTCACCGGCACCAACATGGCGGGCGTCGGCCTGCTGGCCGCCATTCCGTTTGTGGCGACAGTGCTCGGTATCTATGCGATTTCCTGGCTGAGCGATCGCACCGGTAAGCGACGTTTGTGGGTAATGGTCTCGCTGTTCTGCTTCGCTGCTGCCTTGCTGGCTTCGGTGGTGCTGCATGAGAACGTGGTTGCCGCCTATATCGCGCTGGTGGTATGCGGCTTCTTCCTGAAAGCAGCGACCAGTCCGTTCTGGTCTATTCCCGGACGTATCGCTGCGCCGGAAGTGGCGGGTAGCGCACGCGGCGTGATTAATGGGCTTGGCAATCTGGGGGGATTCTGTGGGCCGTACTTAGTTGGCATCATGACGCTGCTCTATAGCCAAAACGTGGCAATCTGCTGGCTGGCGGGTTCGCTGGTGATTGCGGGGATCTTTACGCTGTTGTTGCCAAAAGAGTGTGATATTAACCCTTCAGAACCGCGCAGACATATGAAGGACGATCGTTTGATGAGTGCCAAATAGTGAAGCTGGCAAGGTTGGCACTATTCTGAATATGAACAATAGAAAGTCAGAATAAATAAAAAGGGAATGCCTGATAAGGTGTTCCCTTTTTAATGTTTCAATCAATCGACAGATTGTGAATAGCCAGCACAGCACGTGCGGCTTCTTTGCCTTTCTTGATGAAATGCTCGGTGTAGAAGTTTTCGATGACATCTACCGGTTGGAAATTATGCGGCGTCAATGAAACGGAAAACACCGGTACGTTAGTGGTGAGCTGCACATTCATCAGGCCATCAACCACCGCTGCTGCAACGAAATCATGGCGATAGATGCCGCCATCCACCACCAGCGCCGCGCAGACAATCGCATCGTATTTGCCGGTTTCAGCCAGACGCTTAGCCAACAGCGGCATTTCAAATGCGCCAGGCACTTCCAGCACTTTTAATTCCGCGGCAATAGATTGATCGGCTAATTCTTTTTCGAAACCTACCAGGGCATTGTGGACAATTTCTTTGTGCCATCCGGCTTTAATAAATGCAATTTTAATAGTGTTCATGGTTATTTCGACATCACCTGTAATTTGTTCTTGCTCATAAAATAATGTGTTTGTATACCATATGTTACGTTTGTAATCTACCGACGCAAAACCCGTCATACTTCGAGTTGCAGGAAGGCGGCAAGTGGGTTCATCCCCAGGAGCATACTGAAGTATGTGACTGGGGTGGACACGCGCAGCCAACGCACCTGCAGCTCGAAGTATGACGGGTTTAAGTATGGAGAAAACAATTTAACCACACCATTTATACAGTTATTCCGCGCTTGACGGCGACCATCGCCTGCAATACAAATAGACGCGTCGGGGGAGTCTCGCCACAGAGACTGAGAGGCTAATAGCGCACTGCGCGGCTTAGCGACCCTTTGAACCTGACCCAGTTGATACTGGCGTAGGAAGACTGACAGTCTGTTAGCTTGGCTGTCTGGCGCTAAGGCAAGCTCGATCGTGGCGCCATTTCCCTTCACCTGTATCTGCGGGTCTCAGTAAACACTGAGAGGCCGATGTGAATTTTCCCTTTTTGAACATCATGGAACCTGCGCTGTGAGCCGCTGGAGCGTGCTAGGCTGCGGCGTGGCCGGCTTGTGCGTGGCAACATTATTGGCGGAGCGCGGCGAAGACGTTGAGGTGATCGACGATGCATCGCGGCGCCCGGCATCGTGGTATGCCGGCGGCATGCTGGCGCCCTGGTGTGAAGCCGAAAGCGCGCCGCGTGAGGTGATAACCCTTGGACAGCACGCCGCCGCGTGGTGGCAACAGCGCGTCAGCAGCGTTGCACATCAGGGAACGCTGGTGGTGGCGCCGCCGCGCGACAGCCAGGAACTTAACCGCTTTGCCCGCATGACCGAGCAGCATCAATGGGTTGAACCTGGTGCGATTGAACCGGCGCTGGAAGGGCGCTTTGCGCGCGGTCTGTTTTTCGCTCGGGAAGCGCACCTCGACCCGCGCCTGGCGCTGCAGGAAATGCGTGAGAAGCTGATTGCGCGCGGCGTAGCCTTCAACTCGCATGCGCCGAGCGGCCAGATTATCGATTGCCGTGGCATTCATGCCGCGCCCGAATTGCCGCGCCTGCGCGCCGTGCGCGGCGAGATGCTGATTCTGCACAGCGATGAGGTGCAGTTCTCCCGTCCGATTCGCCTGCTACATCCGCGTTTTCCCTGCTATCTGGTGCCGCGTCGCGGCGGGCATTTTATGCTCGGCGCTACCATGATTGAGAGCGATGACGCTAGCCCAATCAGCGCCCGCGCCATGATGGAGTTACTCAGTGCCGCTTACGCCATTCATCCGGCGCTGGCGGAGGCACGGGTAATTGAGAGCGGCAGCGGGCTGCGTCCGGCGTATCCGGCCAATCTGCCGGAAATTCACTATCAAAATCACACCTTCTATCTCAACGGCATGTATCGCCACGGTTTTCTGCTGGCACCGATGCTGGCTGAACAGCTGATGCAGCGCCTATCTGGAGAGCAATCTTATGATTATTCAGCTTAACGGGCGCGCTATCAGCACCGAAGCAAAAAGCCTGAGCGAACTGCTTATCGAGCAGCAAATTGATATGGCCTGCGTCGCCACTGCCTTTAATGGCACCTTTGTGCCCAAAAGCCACTACGACACGCAGCTGCTGGATGAAGGTTGCCAGCTCGAAGTGTTGTCACCGATGCAGGGAGGCTAAACGATGTTTTACGATGTTGACCCACAATCGCGCTTCCTGCTCGGCACCGCCGGATATCCTTCGCCCGCCATTTTGCAGCAGGCGATTGCCGCGTCTGGCACTGAAATCATCACCGTTAGCCTGCGACGTGAAGGTGCTGCGGGCGCGGCATTTCGTGAACTGCTGACCGGACTCAACATCCGCGTGTTACCGAATACCGCCGGCTGTCACACGGTTAAAGAGGCGGTCACCACCGCGCATATGGCGCGAGAATTGTTTAATACCGCGTGGATTAAACTGGAAGTGATTGGCCACGCCGACACGCTGCAGCCCGATCCGTTCGCGCTGGTGGAAGCGGCGCGCATTCTCAGCGAAGACGGGTTCAAGGTGTTTCCCTACACCACTGAAGATCTGATCGTTGGCGAAAAACTGCTGGCGGCAGGCTGCGAGCTGCTGATGCCGTGGGGCGCGCCGATCGGTTCCGGCCAGGGACTGCGTAATATCGACGGCCTGCGCGCGATGCGTGCCTGGTTTAGCGATGTGCCGCTGATCATTGATGCCGGCATTGGCGCGCCGTCACAGGCGGCGCAGGCGATGGAAATGGGCTTCGATGGCATCCTGCTGAATACCGCCGTCGCCAAAGCGGGCGATCCGATCGAGATGGCAAACGCATTTCGTCTGGCAATAGAAGCCGGACAGGCGGCCCGTCGCGCCGGATTAATGGAAAAGCGTGATATGGCGAGTGCTTCCACGCCCATCTTTGGCCTGGCAAATCTCAACTGATGGGCGGCGATATGGAACGCTATCAACGCCAGATGATGCTGCCGGAAGTGGGTGAAGACGGGCAGCGCAAACTGCGCAACGCGCGCGTAGTGGTGGTGGGTGCCGGTGGGTTAAGCGCGACGCTGCTGCCGCAGCTGGTGGGCGCGGGCGTCGGCCATATTCGGCTCTATGACGACGATGAAGTGGCGCTGCATAACCTGCATCGGCAAACGCTGTTTACGCTGCAGGATATCGGCCAGCCCAAGGTGCTCAGCGCTCAGCAGGCTTTGCAGCAGCGTAATCCCGAGGTGCAGATCGACGCGCTGCAGCAGTCGCTGAGCGCCAGCAATATGCAGCAGGCGCTGGCGCAGTGCGATCTGGTGATCGACGCCGCCGATAATTTTGCCGTCACCTATCAGCTCTCCGATGCATGCATGCTAGCTGGCATCCCGCTGATCAGCGCCTCGGTGTTACGCAGACAAGGTTACGTGGGCGGTTTCTGTGGCGGATCGCCGAGCTATCGCGCGGTATTTCCGCGCCTGCCGTACTCCGCTGCGGACTGCAACACCGCCGGCGTGATGGGGCCGGCGGTCGCCGCATTGGGCGCAATGCAGGCGCAGATGGCGCTCAGCGTGCTGCTCGAACTGCAGCCATCGCCGCTTGGCTGTCTGGTGAACTGCGATTTTGTTAACTGGCACTTCCGCCCGTTCCGCTTTGATCACGCCGAAGAACCGCAACAGGCGGTGCCGTTTATCGATCGGCAACTGCTGGCGGCGGATGACTGCATTGTCGAACTGCGTAGCCATGAAGAAGCGCCAGTCAGCGTCGCAGAGGGCGTTGAGCGCATTCTGCCGCAGGCGATCGCCACATGGCAGCCACCGACGCAGCAGCGCATTGTGCTGGTATGCGCCAGTGGCATTCGTGCCGCGCAGGCCGCCGCAGTGTTGGCGCAGCGTGGCTTTAACCAGCTGGCGATTCTGGCGGCAAATCGCCCATGAGCCACGACATTGTGTTCAACGACGTGAGCTTTAGCTGGGGCGATAAACCGCTGTGCCAGCAGCTGAATCTGCGACTGCGCGGCGGCAAAACCACGGTGATGCTGGGACGCAGCGGCATCGGCAAAAGCACGCTGCTGCGCTTAATCGCGGGGTTACTTCAGCCGCAACAGGGCGCGGTGCAGGGTTTACGCGGCAATGTCGCCTGGATGGGGCAGCAGGATCTGCTCTATCCGTGGCTGACGGTGCTGGAAAACGTGATGCTATCGGCGCGACTGGGCGGTGAAAAAGCAGATCGTCCGCGCGCGCTGGCGCTGCTGGCGCAGGTGAAGCTCAGCGAGGTGGCGCACGCGCCGCCGCATCAGCTCTCAGGCGGCATGCGGCAACGGGTGGCGCTGGCGCGCACGCTGTATGCGCAGCGTGAGGTGGTGCTGATGGATGAGCCGTTCGCCACGCTGGATGTGATGACCAAACTCAGCCTGCAGACGCTGACCGCACGCTTGCTGCAAGGCAAAACCGTGTTGCTGGTGACCCACGATCCCCTGGAAGCCTGCCGCATGGCCGATGATATTTTGCTGCTTGATGGCCAACCGCTGGCGATCGAAAACTGGCCGGTGCCTGGCGGTGTGACCCCGCGATCGTTCGATGATCCCGGCGTGTTGCAGGCGCAGGCGCAACTTTTCTCCCGATTGAATACCCATGAAAACACTGTTTAGCGCGATCTATTTGTTTGTGGTGCTGCTGTGCGGCTGGCTGCTGGCGCGTCACAGCGGCGTGCCGACCTTTTTACTGCCCGCGCCGCAGGCGGTGCTTGAAGCGCTATGGCTGCAGCGCCAACTGCTCTGGCATCACACGTTGTATACGCTGGCGGAAATTGTGCTGGCGCTGCTGCTCGGCGTGGGTGCCGGCGTGACGCTGGCGGTGCTGATGGCTGCCAGCCCGCTGCTGCGACGCGTGCTGTTTCCGCTGGTCACCGCCAGCCAGGCGATCCCGGTATTTGCCCTCGCGCCGCTGCTGGTGCTGTGGCTCGGTTTTGGCATTGCGTCGAAAGTGGTGGTGGCGGCGTTGATTCTGTTTTTTCCGCTGTGCCTGTCGCTGTTCGATGGGCTGTGCCGCACGCCGAGCGGCTGGCTGGAGCTGGCGCAAACCACCACGCCATCGCGCTTTCGCATCTTCTGGCGCGTGCGCTGGCCCGCCGCCTTACCGCAGTTTTTTTCCGGCTTACAGATGGCGGCGGTGCTGGCACCGATAGGTGTCGTGATTGGCGAATGGGTTGGAGCCAGTGAAGGGTTGGGCTACTTGATGATGCAGTCCAACGCCCGGCTGGAAACCGCCACCAGCTTTGCTGCACTGCTGCTGTTACTGATTCTGGCGCTGTTGCTCTCCGGCAGCGTGGCGCTGATTCGCAAGAAAACCCTCTGGCAAACTTCATAAGGATGCACTTTGAACACCTTACGCACTATTTTTACCACCTTGCTGTTGCTGGTTTCTGCTCATGTCCACGCCGCAGAGAAAGTTCGTTTGCTGCTCGACTGGTTTATTAACCCGAATCATGCCGCGATTTTTGCGGCTCAGCACAGCGGGGCTTTCAAAAAAGAGGGGCTGGACGTAGAGATGATCGCGCCTGCCGATTCCGCCTCTGTACCGCTGCTCTTGGCCGCAGGTAAAGCCGATCTTGCTATCAGCTATCAGCCGCAGCTCTATACGCTGGTGGAGAAGGATGTGCCAGTCATCCGCGTTGGCACTTTAATCAATCAGCCACTGAATACGCTGACCACGCTTGCGAGCGATATTCACTCTTTAAAAGATTTTGCAGGGAAAACGCTGGGCTATGCGGTACCGGGAACGGAAGACGTGGCAATTCGCAATATGCTGAAATCGCAGGGTGTTGATGTTGCCACCGTGAAGCTGATTAACCTGAATATGGACGGTGAATCAGCGCTATTGACGCACAAGATTGAGGGTGCGATGACCATCTTCCGCAACTATGAGCTGCTGGATCTGCAGGACAAAGGCGCCAATCCGACGGTGTTCAAACCTGAGGATTACGGTGTGCCGGCGTATGACGAACTGATTATTCTGGCAAATCAAAAAACGGCCGCGCAGGACAAACGTATTCCGGCGTTTTTGCGCGGGCTTGATGCGGGTGTGGCATGGCTGCGCGCGCATCCGCAAGAGGCGTGGCAGGCATTTATCAAGCAATATCCAGAGCTGAACACCAAACTGAACCATGAAGCGTGGCAGGCGACGCTACCGTACTTTGCTGCGCACAGCGCAGAGTTTGATCGGGCGCGCTATCAGGCATTTGGTGAGTATATGAAAGCGAATGGTGTGATTAAGGATATGGCGCCGATGGCGCGTTATTCACTGCAGTAACTTCTGCCAGGTGCGCAGTAATGCGCACCCTACGAATAGGTAGGGTCGTCATTCATGGCGACCGGAAATACACAAAGAATTACGCTTGCACACCGCTGTATTTTTGATAATGATATTTATTCTCAATTATCAAGTGATGGACAACCTGATGCGTTTTCCCGCTCTTTATCTGCTGCTCACCCTATTTTTCATCTGCACCCACGCCCACGCAACCGCCAGCTGGCCGCGCACCCTCCAAACCCCGCAAGGCCCACTTACGCTGCAACAGCCGCCACAGCGTATTGTTTCGACCAGCGTCACGCTGAGCGGCACTTTGCTGGCAATTAATGCGCCGCTGATCGGCTCTGGCGCCACCAGCCGCAATAGCAGCGTCGCGGATGCGCATGGCTTCTTTACTCAGTGGAGTGCGGTGGCCAAAGCGCGTCAGGTAAAACCGCTGTACGTGTCGCAGCCGAACGCCGAAGCGATTGCGGCCGAAGCGCCGGATTTGATCGTGATGGCCGCCACCGGCGGGGATTCAGCGCTGCGCTTGTACGATCAGCTGCAAACCATTGCGCCGGTATTAGTGATCGACTACGGCGATAAGAGCTGGCAGGCATTAGCTTTACAGCTGGGCGACATCACCGGTCATGAAGCGGATGCGAAAAAGCTGATAGCTGCGTTTGACCAGCGCGTCGCAGCGGTGCGCAATACGATCACGCTGCCGCCGCAGCCGACGTCTGCCGTGGTCTATTACGAAGATGGACGCGGCATGAACCTATGGACACCGGCCTCGGCGCAGGGTGCGCTGTTAAAGGCGTTGGGCTTTACCTTGGCCGCGCCGCCCGCGAGTTTTCAGGGCAGCACCAGCATGGGCAAGCGCAATGACATCATTCAGCTAAACGGTGAAAATATGGCCGATGGCATCACCGGCAACACTATTTTGCTGTTTGCAGCCGATGAGAAAACCGTGCCGCAGGTGGCGAAGAATCCATTCCTCGCCCATCTGCCCGCGGTGCAGCAGCACGCTATTTTTGCCGTGGGGAACGACACTTTCCGCCTCGATTACTACAGCGCCAGCAATATGCTGAGCAGCATCGAGCGGCAATTCACGCATCAAGCGTCAGCGGTGGCTGGTCGCGGCGCATCAGGCTGATCGCCGAGGCGTGCGGTGCGCAGGCCGCGCGCCGCCAGCGCCAGCAAGACCAACAGCCCCGCCGCCAGACCACCAAACCACAACACGCTGCTCAACGGCGCCAACACCCGTGCCAGTGCCCCCAAACCTAATGCGCCAAGCGAATCGCCTGTCACATCCTGTGCTGTGCCGAGGCTGTTAACGCGACCCAGCAGCGCATCCGGCGTGTGATGCTGCGTCAGCATAAACTGCAACAGCGAGGCGATAGCGTTGCTGTAGCCGTAACACACCAGCGCCAGCAGTGCGGGCAGCAAATGGCTGTAGAAACCGAGCGAGGCGATGCAGGCAAACGCCAGCAGCGCACAGCCGATCAGCACCCGCCCCGGGCGTGCCAGTTGTCGCACCCAGCCGCTGGTAAATGCGCCGATCATCGCGCCCAGCGGCACCGCAGAATACATCAAACCTAATGCCGAGGCATCGGCGTGCAAGGTTAGCGCCAGCGCCGGGAACAGGATACGCACCGCGCCCACCATGCTGAGCAGTAACCCAACCAGCACCACCGCGCCCACCACTTTATGCTGGCAAACAAATTGAATGCCGCTCGCCAGCGCGCGCAGCGGATGCTCCGGTTCCTGCTGTTCAGGCTTCATGGCGGGCAAACGCCCTAGCGGAATCAGCGTAGCCAGCGTACCGATGGCGGCGACCGCAAAGGCCCAGCCGACGCCTGCCGCGACGATAATCATCCCGCCAATCGCTGGCGAGAGAATCGCGCCGAGGCGCACCGTTAGCATGCTGAGCGCACCGGCTTCCGCCAGATGTTCGCGTCCGACGATCAGCGGGATCACTGCCATCAGCGCGGTCATGCCCAGCGCTCCAAAGAAGCCATCCCAGAAGGCGAGGAAGTAGAGCGCCAGCAGCGAAGGCGCTGAGCTGAAGGCATTCAGGCTGAGCAGCACAAAGCCGATGCCGCAGGTGCCGCGTGCAAACAGGATCAGCTTGCGGCGATCGTAGCGATCTGCGAGCACACCGCCAAGCAGCAGGCCGATAAACATGCCGACGCCATCGAGCATCACCGCCACGCCCACCTGCAGCGTGGAGCCGGTCATGGCCTGAATCTGCACCGGCACACCCACCGCCAGCATGCCGAGCGCAAACACCGACAGCATGCGAGCGCAGAATATTGCGCGGAATGACGGGTTATTTTTCAGCAAACTAAAATCTAAAAATATCGAGGGCTTAGCCATATATCTCCAACATAAGGGGTAAAGGTCGCCATGAATGGCGACCCTACACTTATTTCCAGGCCGCTATGAATGCGACCCTACAAAAACGTGCAGACCTTTCGTAGGGTGCGCATTTATGCGCACCGTTTCGCTAGCCGCACCAAAGCTCAACCCGCTAACAGCTGATTTATCAACGGTCCCAATACCTTCAGCGAATCCGCCGAGAGAATATCGGCGTGTTCACAATCCAGCGGGATGAGGGTGAGCTCATCCATAAACGGCGCCCAGCTGGCGCGGACATCCATATCCGGCGGCACGGTTCTTTTCGCCATAAACAGCGTGGCGCTGCCGGCATAACGCGGCGTGCGCGCTTCGGCCAGGCGCGCGACGGCATCTTTGTAATTAGCCACGATGGTGCTAAACATCGCCGCCTTCTCCGCCCGCAGCAGCGGATCGCGTTCGTCCTCGGTTGCCGCCATAAATTCGGCCTGCTCCCGCGCCACCTCCTGTTCCGCTGCAGCGGCATCCGGTATGCGCCAGTCCTGACCTTCCGCCGGATAGGTATCCAGCAGGCCGAGGAAGGCCACCTCTTCACCTAACGCCTGCAGGCGTGCCGCGATGCCTTGCGCCAGCGTGCCGCCAAGCGAATAACCGAGCAGGAAGTAGGGCCCGCTCGGCTGCTGCTGGCGAATCGTTGCCAGATGCCGATCGCACATCGCCGCCACGCTGTGACACGCCGCAATCACCCCATCAGGACGCGGCGATTGCAGGCCGACAATCGGGAAGTCGCCGTCCAGATAGTGCAGCAGGGCGCTGTACTGCCAGGCGAAACCGGAGGCGGGATGGATGCAGAACAGCGTAGGGCCGTTGCCTGCGCGCAGCGGCAGCAGTTCACCGTTGCCACCGGTTTCGCTGCTGGCGCCGTCGTCGAGCAGCGCCGCCAGCTTCTCCACGCTGCGTGCCGCGATGATCTGCCCGACGCTGAGCGGCGGCACCTCACGACGACGCAGTTCTGCCGCCAGACGCATCGCCAGCAGCGAATGGCCGCCGAGCGCGAAGAAATCGTCGTCGGCGAACACGCTGTCGCAACCCAGCAGCTGCTGGAACAGCTCTGCCAGCAAATGCTCACTGGCGCTATCCGGTAAGCGACCGCTGCGCGCGCTGCGCTGCGGCATCGGCAGCGCTTTGCGGTCGAGCTTGCCGTTAGCGCTCAGCGGTAATTGGTCGAGCAGCAGATAGCTGACCGGCTGCATATGCGCAGGCAATCGTTCGCTCAGCTGCTGCTTCACGCGCTCGAGGTCCAGCGTGATGCCCGCTTCCGCTACCAGCCAGCCCAGCAGCTGACGATTATCGACGCCCGGCGTTGACTGCTGGGTAAGGTTGCGCGCCGCGACCACCGCTTGCGCCACGCCCGGCAGCGCCGCCAGTGCTTGTTCGATCTCGCCCGGCTCAATACGCTGTCCGCGCATTTTCAGCTGATCGTCACTGCGTCCCAGATACTCAACCGCACCGTCGGCGCGCCAGCTGGCAATATCGCCGGTGCGATACATGCGTTCCCCTTCGGCAAACGGCGCGGCGACAAAGCGCTGCGCGGTGAGATCGGCGCGGTGCAAATAGCCATCGGCCAGCTGCACGCCGCTGAGATAGAGATCGCCGGGCACGCCAACCGGCACCGGGCGCAGCAGGTTATCGAGGATATGCAGCTGCGTGTTCCACACCGGGCGTCCAATCGGTACGCCCGGACCGTTGAGGCCCGCTAGCGCGCTGCCGCTGGCCGGTTGCCAGGTGACATCGACGGCGGCTTCGGTCGGGCCATACAGATTGTGCAGCGGTGCGGCTATCAGATCCTGATAGCTGCGCGCCAAATCGCACGCCAACGCTTCACCGCTACAAAATACGCGGCGCAGGCTTGGGCAAGCACGATCGGTTTGCGTCGCCAGATGGCCGACAAATGCGGCCAGCATCGAGGGGACAAAATGCATTGTGGTGACGCGATAATCGTCAATTAGCTGCCATAGCGCCTGCGGATCGCGGTGTGCCTCCGCTGGAGCCATCATCAGCTGCGCGCCAGTCATCAGCGGCCAGAAGAACTCCCACACCGAGACATCAAAGCTGCACGGGGTTTTCTGCAGCACCACATCGTCGGCGCGCAACGGATAGCTGGCCTGCATCCAGCGCAGACGATTGATGATAGCGCGTTGGTTCACCACCACGCCTTTCGGTTTGCCGGTGGAACCCGAGGTATAAAGGACGTAAGCCGGCCGATTGGCATCCGCCTGCGGCAGCGTGTGCCGAGCCTGAGCCTGTGGGTTGGCTAAGCCATCAAATAGCATCAGCGTACCAAAACGGGCGAAACGAATTTCCAGCGCTGACTCGGTGATCACCACCCACGGCCGCGCATCTTCTACCATGTAGGCCAAACGCTCATCGGGATAACCGATATCCAGCGGCAGATACGCCGCCCCGGCTTGTAAAATGGCGCTGAGCGCGATGCTAAGCCGTACCGAACGCGGTAGCGCCACGGCGACGATGTCGCCCGGCATCACGCCGGCTTCGATCAGGCGATCCGCCAGCAGCGTAACCTGCCGCTGCATGTCGCTGTAGCTCAAACGATGCGCTTCATCAACCAGCGCTAGCGCATCGGGCGTACGCGCTGCCTGCTGGGCAATTGCCTGCTGCAGAGTTTCATCTTCCAGCTGCACGCCGGTGTTATTGACCCACGCCAGCAGCGATTGCTCAGCCAGCGTTTGCAGTCGCCACTGCGTCAGCGGCAGATCGGGCGTGGAAACCAGCTGTTGCAGCAGCAGGAGCAACCGCTCGGCGAGACGTTCCGGCGCGCTGACGCAGTCGCGATACTCCATCAGCAGCGTCAGCTGTTCACCCGGTAGCACCAGCAGCGTCAGCGGGTAATGCGTATAGCCGCGGTTGTGAATCGCCTCGCAGCGCACGTCGGCATTGGCATCCAGCACGCTTTGGTTGTCCGGATAGTTCTCGACCACCAGCAAAGTATCAAATAGCGTACCCGCGCCAACCAGCTGCTGAATTTCGGCCAATCCGAGGCAATCCTGCTCAATTAGCTGGATCTGCTGCGCCTGATGATCGGCCAGCTGCGCCAGCAGTGGCCGCTGATGATCGAAGCGAACGCGCACCGGCAAGGTGTTGCTGAACAGGCCGACGTGCTGATCGATACCGTCAATCTGGCCAAATCGACCGGACACTGGTGCACCAAACACCACATCCTGCTGGCCGCTGGCAACGGACAGCATCAAGCCCCACACACCCTGCATGACGGTGTTCAGGGTTAATCCACGCGCCCGACACAGCGCATAAAGCTCGCGCTCCAGCGTGGCATCCAGCGTGATGCGTTTTTCGCTGACCGCGCTGTCGGCCGCGTTTGGATAGAGCAGCGTCGGCCGCACGTCGCGCAGGCACGATTGCCACTGTTGGCGCGCGTCGTCGCAGTCGCGCTGGCCGAGTTGACGCACCAGGTCAACATAACTGCTGCTGAGCGCGGGCAGGGTTTGCTGCCGCAGCGCACAAAGCAGATCGTGGAGGATCACCGGCGTTGACCAGCCATCGACCACGAGATGATGCGCGTTAAGCAGCAGCGTCCAGCGCAGGCCATCGCGATGGGCGATCAGCGTGGCTTGCAGCATGATCGGCTGACTAAACAGATCCTGCGCCAGCGCCTGATGCTCCAGCGCCAGCAGCGCCTGATCTTCGTCTTCCTCAGCCAACTGATGCACCGCCAGCGGCCAATCCCGCTCGCCTTCCGGCAGCAGCTGCAGCGGTTGCAGGCTGAGTTCGGCATCAAAGCGTGCCGCCAGCTGTGGATGGCGGCGTAGCACCGCGTTCAGCGCCTGCTGAACGGCTGCGGCGCCGATCTCGCCGCTCAGCGTAAGACGCGTCAGCGAGTTATAGCTGCCTTGTTGTGCGGTGGTTTGGGCGTGGAACAGCAGGCCTTTTTGTAATGGCAACAGCGGCAGCACGTGGCTGAAGGCACCGTGACGCGCATGCAGCTGTTGCAGCGTGGTATCGTCTACGCCATCAATGGCCACGTCGGCGGCAACCAGCGTATTGGCGGCCTGCTGCGGCTGATCTTGTGCCAGTGCCATCAACGCCTGCGCGGTGCTGACCATTGCCAGATGCAGTTGTTCAATCGCCTCAGCATTCAACACACCAGCGGCCCAGCTCCAATTGAGCGCCAGCTGCGCCGCGTCCGGCTGCTCTTCGACAAACACGTTAAGTTCTAACGCATGCTGCAGCGGCAGCGCGCCATCCTGCATCACCGCAAAGGTGTCGCGGAACGCCTTGGCGGTGCGCTGTGGCGACCAATAGCCGCTGCGCTGTTGGAAGCGCCCCAGGTAGTTAAATAGTACCTGCGGCGCATGCTCGGCCGCCAGTTTTGCCAGCGTAACGCCGCGATGCGCATCCAGCCAACGTAACTGACCATAGCCAATGCCGCGATCCGGCACCGCGCGCAGTACCGCTTTTACCGCGCGTACGCTAGCGTTGAGCGGCGCCTGTGGGTTTTCCGGTAATGCCAGCAACAGCGGGAATTCCGCCGTTAACCAGCCAACGGTGCGCGCCAAATCCTGCTGGGTATGCAGCTCGGCGCGGCCATGCGATTCCAGCGTAACGCGTTGCATCGCACTGCCGTTATGCTGGCGCAGCGCGAGGGTCAGCAGCGTTAACAGCAACTCTTCGCTGGTGGCGCGATAAGATTGCGGCAGCGTGTTGAGCAGCGCGTGCGTAGTGGCCGCATCCAGCAGCGTGCGCCGATGCTGCTGGCGATCGCTGTGCTGAAGGGATCGCTGTCCAATCGCCGGCAGCGGTTCAGCCAGCATCTGTTGCCAGAACGGCAGTTCGCTGGCGCGGACGGAGAGGTTCGCCAGCAAGGCCGCCGACCAGTCATGCAGCGAGGTTTCCTCTGCAGGGATCATCAGCGGCGTGTTATTGAGCAGCGCATCACCGGCCTGTTGCAGCTCATCCAGCAACACGCGCCAGGAAACGCCATCAACAATTAAATGATGCAGCGTCAACACCAGCGCGCAGCTGGCGCCGTTTTGTTGCAACAGCGTGGCCTTGAGTAACGCACCGGCAGCGGGATCAAGCGCGTAAGCATCTTCGGTAAACGCCTGCTCCGCCGCACTATCGCGATCTGCTATTGCCCATACGCGTACGCGTACGCGGGCAGGGCATGCAGGCAATGTTTCGCCGACGATCAGCTGCTCATCGCGCGTAAAGCCGTTCAACACGGGATGCGCCCGCGCCAGTTGATCGATCAACTGTTCTACCTGCGCCTGCTGTAACTGCGGCGGCACCGACAGCAGCACGCCGTGGGCAAAGCGCGCATTAATGCCTGCCTGCGCCTGGAACCAGTGCAGGATCGGCAATCCGCCAATCGCGCCCTGTTGCGCCACCCGGTTAGCGGTGGACTGTTGTGCCAACGGCGTTAAATCACGCGCCATGCGGGCAGCGGTACGTTCAGCGAAAATTTCACGCGGACGCAGCAGATAACCGGCGCGGCGCGCGGCGGTGCTAAGTCCCATCGCCGAGATACTGTCACCGCCGAGTGCAAAGAAATCATCCTCTGCACCCACGCTTTCCAGCCCGAGCAGGTTGGCTATCGCCGAACAAATCAGCTGTTCCTGCGGCGTGCTGGCAGCGCGGCTTTGGTTCTGCGCCGCCTGTTGCGGCTTTGGCAGCGCCTGGCGATCAATCTTGCCGTTGACATTAAGCGGCAACGTCTCCATCACCATCAGTACCGCCGGCACCATGTAATCCGGAAGCCGTGTTGCAAGCTGTGCCAGCAATTGCGCGCTGAGAGTGCCCTCTGCGCGCAGCGCATCATCCTGCACCGAGCAGTAGCCAATTAAGCGATGCGTCGCGCCTATCACTTCGGCGATGACGATGGCGGTGCTGACTTCCGGCAGCGCCACCAGCGCGTTCTCCACCTCACCCAACTCGACGCGGAAGCCGCGCACTTTAATCTGGTGATCGGTACGGCCAATAAACGCCAGCTGACCATCCTGATTCCAGCGCATCAGGTCGCCGCTGCGGTACATCACATCGCCTGCGCGGAACGGATTGGCAACAAAGCGTGCGCTGGTGAGATCGGGGCGACGCAAATAGCCGCGCGCGATGCCGCTTCCGGCAATGTACAACTCGCCTGGGCAGCCAATCGGTACCGGACGCAACTGGTTATCCAGCAAATAGACTTCGCTGTTCCCCACTGGACGGCCAATCACCGGCTGCGGCGAGGCCATCACGTTGGCGCCGAGCGTATCAATGGTGTATTCCGACGGGCCGTAATAGTTGTGGATCTCCATCTGCTGCTGTTGCTGCATCCGTTTCCACAGTGTCGGCGTTGCCGCTTCGCCGCCAATCATCACAAACGATGGGCGATGGTTATCGGCTTCCAGCAGGCCGCTGTCGATCATTTGTGAGAAGAACGACGGTGTGATATCCAGTAAATCCACCGGCACCGCGTTCATCTGTTGTATCAATCCCCAGGCGTCGCGGCGCAGATCTTCGTTGAAGATATTTAGCTCGCAGCCCATCAGCATGCAGAACAGCGGTTCCCAGGAGGAGTCAAAGGAGAATGAGGCGGTGTGACCCGCGCGCATGCGGCGCGGACTGTGGGCGGTAAAGCGCGCAATCGCGGGGCCAAACAGGTGTTCGCGATGCGAGAGGAACAGATTGAGCAAACCCTGATGCGTGCTCATTACGCCTTTGGGGCGTCCGGTCGATCCCGAGGTGTAGATCATGTAAGCCAGATCGACACCGCACAGGTTAGTTGCGGGTCGCGCGGTGGGATACGTGTTCAACTCAATCTCGTTAATCAGCAGATGCGGCAGTTTTGGCATTTGCTCCAGCGTGCGGGTGTGGGTGAGTAGCAGTTTGGGCTGCGCGTCATCGCACATCAGGGTTAAGCGTTCACGCGGGTAGTCGAGGTCGAGCGGCATATAGGCCGCGCCGCTTGCCAGTACGCCAAATATCGCCACCAGTGAATCTACAGAACGTGGAATTCCGATTGCCACTACGTCGTCGGCGTGCAAACCGCGCGCGATCAGCAGATGTGCAAGCTGCATCGCGCGACCGGCAAGCTGGCGATAACTCAGGCTGCGCTCGCCGCAAACTACCGCGATCTCATTGCCATGTTGCGCAGCAGATTGCAGCAGGACATCAACAATGGTGGCGGTATCGGCAGGCGGTATGATGCCAGGGCCGGTTGACCAGCGCTGCAGATCGGCCTGCTCTTGCGGGGCAATCAGCGACAGCGCACCCACGTTAATAGCAGGATTATCAACAAACTGGTTTAGCAGATAGCCAATGCGTTCGGCGTGACGTTGTAACGATTTTGCATTATAACGCTGCGGGTTAGCGACTAACGTCAACTGTAATGCACCGTCGCGGAAACCAATCTCAAATTCCAGATCGTCCACCGGGCCCATTGCCAGCGTGTGGGTGGCGGCACCATGACCATCGAATTGCACATCGTCGCGATAAACCTTGACGTTAATCACCGGGCCATACAGCGCTTGGCTGCTGCCAACCAGACCCAGATCGCGGCGCAGCTGTTCCGCTTCATAACGCTGATGACGGCGCGCTTTGCGGATTTCGCTCTGCACCTGCTGCAACAGCGCCGGTAACGTCATCTCATCGCTCACGCTAAAGATCAGCGGCAATACATTCACCACCGGTCCGAGCGTTGAGATCGCCGCCGAACCCATGCGGCGCATGAACGGAAAGCCAATCGACAAACGCGAGCGGTTGCTGATGCGGGCGAGATAGGCAATTAACAGGGCACTGACGATATCTCCTTCGCTGCTGTCATCCAGCTGCTGATGCAATCTCGTCAACTGCGGCAGGGTGACCTGACAACTGATGGGGCGAGCGTCGGGATGCGTTATGTTTTCATTTGAGAGCGTAAGGGTTTCAGGAAGCTCAGCGGTGTAGCTTTGCCAGTGGCTGGCGGCGCGTGCGCAGGCGGCGGAATCCTGCCACTGTTGATACTCCTCAATCACCGTGGTGAAGGGGGTAAACGGCGTGGGCGCAGGCGTTTCGCCGGCACACACGGCGGCATAGATTGCCGCGATGCGCTGCGTCAACGCCGCAAAACTGAAGCCATCTACCAGCAGATGATGATAGCGCTGATACCACAGCCAGCTGCCGTCATCGACGCGCATTAACACGTGACGATAGAGCGGAGCGTCGCCGTCGGCAGGCAGCTCAGCAGCGAGATCTGCCTGCATCAGCTTGTGCGCCTGGCGGGTTGCGTCGGCACGTTGGCTAAAATCGTGCCATTCCGGTGCGATGGGGGCTTGTGCATCGAACCACTGCGCCGGATTGCCCTCATCGTCGAGACCAAAGCGCGCCTGCACGGTATCAGCTTCGGCCATCGCCTGACGAATAGCGCTATCGAGTGCGACGCGGTTGATGTTGCCGTGCAACACGCTGTAGTGCGCCACGGTAAATTGATTGCGCGGCTGCGCAATGCTGTCAGCGATCCAGATGCCGGGCTGCGCCGCGACTAAAGGATAGGGTTGTTTGATCGTTGCCAAGAGACAGTTCCTGTCTGATTCCCGTCATCCTTCGGGCTGCAACGGCGTTGGCTGCGTGCGCTCACCCCAGTCACTTACGTCCGTAAGCTCCTGAGGATTTGCACACTTGCCGCCTTGCTGCAGCCCGAGTGATTGGGGGAATAAATTAACTAAATGATTAAAAGAGCAAATTAAGCTGCGGTAGACGACGTCTGTTGCGTCGCTGGTCGCATGTCGTGCCAGTTGGCTTCGATAAATTCAATTGCCGCAGCGCGCGTTAGCGGCCCTGCCACGTTATGCCAACCGGCGGGAACGGGAGCGAATGCTGGCCACAAACTGTATTGCTGGCGCGTGTTAAGCAGCACCAGAAATTCCAGCGCATCGTTATCAAACGGGTTTTGTTGTTCAGACATGGTGATTACCTTCAGAGGGTGAGGTTGGGGATAGAAAATCGGCCAGCAGCCAGCGGCAGCCGTCGATCAGACCGCCGCGCCAGCACAGCGCATCGTGCCCTCCGGCGTAGCGGCGAAAATGTAATTCGTGACCAGCGGCTTCCAGCACCGGAGCGATCTGCTGGTTGACGTACACCATGTCCGCCTCGCGATCGCCCACTTCCTGGAAGATCTTCAGCGTGCCCGTTGGCAATGTGCCTTGTTGCAGACGCTGCAGCAGCAGGCCCGGCGCGTGATGTTCACGATTGGCGTAGTCGCGGAGATATTGCAGGTTGGGCCACCAGAATGAGCCGGATTGCGTAAGAATGCGGCCAAATCGCTGCGGCCAGTGCAACCCGGCATATAGGGCGGCGAGTCCACCGTAGCTTTGCCCGGCCACCAACGTGCGATCGGCATCGCTGCTGAATGCCGCGTGTTGCTGAGCCAGCGGCAGTAGCTCTTGCTGCACCGCCTGCCAGAAAGTTTCATTGCACGGTAATTCCGCTTCGCGATGCTGACTGTCGATGACATCGATAAACAGCCAGCAGGCCGGCGGCAGTTCGCCAGCGGCGGTGACCTGATCCAGCGCGCTAAAGATCGGCTGGCCGTACACCCAGTTTTGTCCGTCGAGCAGAATTGCCAGCGGACGCTGTTCAGGCCGGTCGGTTTTACCCGTGCTGTAGATCCAAACCTTGCGCGTAACCTGGAGCAGCGTGCTGCGCCACCGCAGCGTTTGCAGCGTATCGGGCCAGGTTTCGGCGAGTCCGGCATCCAGTGCTCGCCACGCCGATTGATCCGGCGCATCCGGCATATGCGCGTTGCTCAAAGCAAAGCGACGGCTGCTGAGAAACGGCGGGGTAGGATTGAGCTTGTCGGGAATCGCCAGCGGCATCAGCGAAATCCACCATTTACGTTGCAGCGCGCGACAGGTGTCATCATCGCCACAAAATAGCGGCGGCAGCTGTTGCGCAGTGACCGGAATCAGGCTGTAACTGCCGCGCCAATCGGATTCAATCGGCGTAGACCAATGCCAGACGTTGCTGTCCCCCACGCGCGCCAAACTTTCTGGCGCTTCGCTGTGGTGATCGGTGACGCCATTAATATCGATATAAACCCGTTGCGTAGAAGAAAGTGCGGAATGACCTTGGGGATCGCGCCAAAAAAAATGCATGGAGGTCTGACCCTGCTCATCACGCTCCACCAGCGGTGTTCCGGTGGCATAAAGCCGCTGCCACCAGCCTTCGCCGCCCACATCAGCTTGCCGCAACCATTGCGCAACGGTTCCCGCAGGCAACCAGTTTTTTGCTGTTTTTTCTGCATGCGTTAGAAACATCCTGCAATCCATTTCCACATTTTGTTCATAGTCTTTACTTAATCAAAGCTAATGCAAATGCTATTGATAACGATTTACATTTGCAATATGATTTTTCGCGCCTAAGAAACCTTCGGATTTTCAGTGGATTATTTTGTGAGAGAGGTCACGCGGGGAAATTAGGGCCGTAAATAATCGATGACAGTAATATTTCAATCCGTTACAGCCTCTGCTATTAGGCGAGGACCTCTGAATGGATTATTTCATTTACAAGGCAGTTTGAAATAGAGATGGCGACTATGTCTATTAAAGTAAGAAAATCAGCAATACCTGCTGTGGCACACCCGTTCAGGTTCAATCCTGTCTATCTTTCACTGGCCTCAATTTTGTTAGTGGCACCGGTGTCCGCCGAAGAGACGATTACCGTTAACGCCGAAACGCACGAAAGCGTCACCGCACCGCTACAAGGCTATGTGGCGAAAGAGAGCGCGGCAGGCACAAAAATCGCCACGCCGCTGCGCAAAACCCCGCAATCCATTTCAGTGATTACGCGTGAGCAGATGGACGATCAGGCGGCGGCATCGGTGGCGGATGCGCTAAGCTACACCAGCGGCGTGTTAACCAACTATCGCGGTAACTCCAACCGTAATGATGAGATTATTGCGCGCGGTTTCCGCTATGCGCCGAAGTTCCTTGACGGCCTGAGCTACGGTTTGTCCGGTCAGGCTGGCGCCGCGGGGCAGATCGATCCCTGGCTGCTGGAGCGCGTTGAGATGATTCATGGTCCCGCCTCGGTGCTGTACGGCCAGGTGAATCCGGGTGGTATCGTGGCGATGACCAGCAAACGCCCGACGGCGCAAAGTATTCATAAAGTGCAGCTCAGCACTGGCAATCAACATTTGGGTGAAGCGGCGTTTGATTTCGGCGGTAAGCTAAATGATGACAACACGCTGTTTTATCGCCTGAACGGTATCGCCAGCACCAAACACGAGTTCGTTAAAGATAATAAACAGCAGCGTATGGCGATTGCGCCGGCCATTACCTGGCTGCCCAACGCCGATACCAGCTTTACGCTGTTGACGCTGTATCAGAACGAGCCGAAAGCGGGCTACCGTAACTTCCTGCCGGCCAACGGAACGTTGTTCAACACCAGTGCCGGACGGATCCCTTATGACTTTAACGTCAGCGATCCGAGCTTCAACGAAGCCAAACGCGAGCAGACGTCGATTGGTTATATTTTCGAGCACAATCTGAACGACAACGTCAGCTTCACGCAGAATCTGCGCTACAGCAACATGGATGAGTCGTACAAATATCTGGTGTATACCGTTGATGCGGATAACGATCACTCGATCAACCGTCGTCCGCAGCATGACAAGATCAAGTCAAAAGAGTTGGGTCTGGATAACCAGCTGAAAGCCACCTTTGATACCGGGAATGTTGCGCACACTGTGCTTGGCGGGCTGGATTACAAGTGGAGCGACGTAGATAACAAATTGTGGCTCGACAGGGGCGATCAATACATTCTCGATTGGGCTAACCCAACGCGTATCAGCATCAACGAGAGCGATTTGACGCTGACTACCAGCACCCGCAAGAAGCTCGATCAGGTTGGTGTTTATCTGCAGGATCAGCTGGAGTGGAATCAGTGGAACCTGTTGTTGTCTGGCCGTAATGACTGGAGCGAAGTGCGTACGCAGGATCGCACCGATAACAGCGAAACCCAGCAGAATGATAACAAGTTCACCGGGCGCGCCGGTTTGCTGTATGCGTTCGATAACGGGATTTCGCCGTACATCAGCTACAGCACCTCGTTTGAACCCAACCTGAACAGCGGCGCGCCGGGCACCGATCCGTTCAAACCGACCACCGGTGAACAGACAGAAGTGGGCGTGAAGTATCAGCCGTTGGGCTGGGACGCGGTGTTTACCGTGTCCGCGTTTGATATCACGCAGAAAAACATCACCGCTTATAACAACGTCACCGGCTATAACGAGCAGATTGGTAAAGTGCGTTCAAAAGGTATTGAAACCGAAGCGCATGCGCAGATCACGCCAGAGATCAAACTGCTGGCGGCTTATACCTACACTGATGCGGTGACCAAAGAGAGCAGCATCACCGAGCGTGTTGGTCACTCGCCGTCCAGCATTCCGCGTCATGCGGCCTCGGCGTGGGGCAGTTATACCTTCCTCGATGGCGTGCTGAATGGCTTTACCCTTGGCAGCGGCGTGCGCTACACCGGCACCGCGCCAGCGGATGAAACCGGCACCAATAAGGTTCCGCATTACACGTTGTACGACGTGATGGCGAAGTATGAATTAGGCGAAGCGGCGAATTCGCTGCGCGGTACCACGCTGCAACTTAATGTGAATAACGTGGCGGACAAACACTATGTCGCCTCGTGCAGCAACACCAGCGCCTGCTTCTATGGCAGCGGTCGTTCCATTGTTGCATCGGTTAATTACAGCTGGTAATTCCGTCGGCGGTCTTACCGGCCGCCGTTTCTTTTCACATTCCGTGCGGCTGGTATGCACCTGTTACAACTCCTCACCGGTTTTAGGAAAATACTGTAATTATGAGACTGTCATCACTATTCAAGGCACGCTAAAATAATCGCTTCTCATTCAGCAAAGGTGTTTTTGTCACGATGTTATCGCGTTTCACACTGGCCACTTTGATGGCAACCTTAATGCTCACCGGCTGTGCCCGACTGGCTGCCGTTACCGGTACATCCCCTGACAGCACTGCGACGGCGGATACCTCCGCGGCTCAGCCTGCGACCGGCGCGCCAATCGAAAATAATGACACGCCAACCCCATTTGAAAGCGGCCCGACGGTGATTAATGTTTCGCATCTGGTTACGCGTACCGATGATGGTTCAACCATTTATTTAACGGTTGATGGTCAAAATGCGGGACTGTTGCAGAAGGGCGAAAAGAAAGAGATTCGTGTCGCGCCAGGTAAACACCAAATTGGCGGATACGTGCAGACGCTGTTTGGCTTTGGCAAAGTGACGATTGCTTCAGTGGATGTCACCACCGATCCTAATAGTCCGAAAAATGTTGTCTATTCGGTAACCCGCCAGAAGCCAACGTTTAGCGAAACCGACGCTACACCGCCGAATAACTCTTGAATCATGTCCGGTGCGCATCAATGCGTCATGACGGCTAATGCGGTCGTTGAAACGGTGCGCATAAATGCGCACCCTACGATGTAGGGTCGCCATTTATGGCGACCGTCATAATGACGCACAGTACACAACGCCATTCATGGCGACCGTCATAATGGACGCACAGCTCACCTCGCCATTCATAGCAGCCATTTCGCTATTCGCTGCGGCTAATACCCATGTTAATCCCCCAGACTAAAGTCTCCTGCTGTCGTTGCACATCTCATCCACGCTACATCTGTTATTTAGATGTTAATCCGCTATGCTGTGGTTCCGCTTTAAACTGGCGTGTATAGCGCGCTGATGCAGGAGAGTCGCTGTGAACCTAAGCCAGCGTGAACACATTGCCAATGTAGTTGCCCGAATCGAGAACCGTAATGCTGCCCGCGTGGTTAATCCGCAAGAGGAGGCGGTGCAGGCTTCATGGTTACGCTGTGTCAGTGAGCATGGACTGGATCCCGCTCGCCTGCAGGACGCGCGTATTCTGCCGGCACATCAACTGCTTGAGCATCGTCAGCAGTTGGATGAGCTGCGCTTTGTCGCTCAGCACGGTTTGCAGACGCTTTATCAGCAGATTGCGCCCGCTGGCTATATTCTACTGCTGGCCGATGCACAGGGCGTCGCGGTGGATTACCTCGGCGATGCCAACGCGGAGGTCAGTTTGCGGCGTGCGGGATTATTCCTCGGTTCACAATGGTCTGAAGCGTTATCAGGTACCTGTGCGGTGGGCACGGCGCTTGCCACTGGCAGCGCGATCACCGTGCATCAAACTGACCACTTCGATGCCACCCATATTCCGCTCACCTGCAGCGCGGTGCCGCTGTTTGATTCGCAAGGGGTGATGCAGGCGGTACTGGATATCTCCGCGTTAACATCGCCACAGCCACGCAGCAGTCAGCATTTGGTGATGCAGTTGGCGCTGGGGCAGGCCCGACGGATTGAAAACGCATGGCTTTTACATCGCCATCGTCAGGACTGGATTCTCAAACTCAGTCGCACGTATGCATGGGCCGATGTACATCCTGAATACCTTCTGGCGTTTGATGTTTCCGGACAGCTGGTAGGCATGAATCAGCCGGCGCGCCAGCTGTTTTCTGGGCGCGATGATCTTCTCGGATCCCCCCTTTCAGCGCTATTCCGCACTTCTATCGATCAGCTGCCGAGTTGGTTAAATGCTTCCGAAGTCCATCAGTTAGAAGACATCAGAGGCGAGCAGCGTTTCTTTGCCCGTACGCAGCCACCTGCCGCGCCGCGCATCCGATCGGCCGAGGTGAAAACGGCGCCAGCCCTGGCGGCGCTCAGCGGCGGCGATACGCAGCTTGATCGGCAATTACAGCGCGCGACGCGTTTGCTTAATACACCGCTCAATGTGTTGGTACAAGGTGAAACCGGCTGCGGCAAAGAGTATTTTGCGCGCGCTTTCCATCAGGCCAGTTCGCGGCGGAAAGGGCCCTTTATCGCAATCAACTGTGCGGCAATTCCGGCGACATTAATTGAGAGTGAGCTGTTTGGCTATCTGCCCGGCAGTTTTTCGGGAGCCGGCAATCGCGCGCGCAGCGGGCTGATTCAGGCCGCGCACGGCGGTACGTTATTCCTTGATGAAATTGGCGATATGCCGCTGGAGATGCAAACGCGTTTGCTGCGCGTGCTGGCGGAGCAGGAAGTGCTGCCGATTGGCGCACGTCAGGCGCAGAAAGTCGATCTCCGCGTGATCTCCGCTTCTCACCATGCGCTCACCGAGCGGGTGGCGCAGGGAGCATTCCGTGAGGATCTGCTGTATCGCTTACAGGGCGCGACTATCACGCTACCGCCGCTGCGCGCACGCCAGGATATTAATAGGTTGATCGACCAGATGCTAAACGGCAAGGCGTTAATCAGTGATGCTGCGCGCCAGACGCTGTGTTGTTATTCCTGGCCGGGCAATTTGCGCGAGCTACATCATGCGCTGCAATATGCTCAGGCGATGTGTCAACAGGGAATGATTCAGCGTGCAGATCTGCCTGATGCGTTACAGCTGCCGCAATCCGTCGCGCCCTTATCGCTGAGTGGCGAAGCAGAAGCGCTGCGGCGGCAACTCAACGCCGTGGGTTGGAATCAAAGCGAGGCGGCGCGTCAGCTGGGGATTAGCCGCATGACGCTGTATCGTCGAATGGGAAAATTCGGTATTAACCGCAAAGACGCATAACGCCTTAATCTTTCGCTGCCTGTCCCATGGGCCGCCATTTATGGCGACCCATGGCTGGCGATTACTGCGGGGGACGAACCAGAATTTTCACCTGCTGCTTCTCTTTCACCAGCGCTTCAAATCCCTGCTCGACCAGATCGGCCAACTCAATGCGTTTAGTGACCAGTTTTTCCGCCTGGAAATAGCCCTGAACCATCAGCTCCATCACCGCCGGAAAAATATGGCGATAGGCGATGATGCCTTTCACGTTGCGCTCTGCTAACACCACTTTATTCGGATGGAATGATGCTTCACCTTCCCAAATAGACACGATGATGGTTTCGCCTTCATAGCGGGTACTGTCGATGCACTGCTTCAGCACTACCGGTACGCCGGTGACCTCAAACGCGACATCGACGCCGCCCTTGCTCAGCTCACGGATTTTCGCTACCGCATCGTCTTTACTCGGATCGATGACCACGTTAGCGCCCAGCTCGCGCGCTTTCTCACCGCGCTGTTGCGAAAGCTCCACCACATAGATTTCGGCGGCGCCTGCCGCGCGCAGCGCTTCAATCACCAGCAAGCCAATCGGACCGGCACCAAATACAGCGGCTTTATCGCCGGCTTTCAGTTTGCTCATGCGCACGGCGTGAAGGGCCACCGCCGCCGGTTCAACCAGCGCCCCTTGCTCGTATGAGAGAGCATCTGGCATGCGATGCACCATGTGCTCCGCTACCACGGTAAAGCTTGAGAAGCCGCCGCCGCCGCCGGATAAACCATGGAAGCCGAGATCGCCACACAGGTTGTATTTACCTTCGCGACAGGCAGCGCATTCGCCGCAGGAAAGAATCGGCTCGACCACCACACGATCGCCCGCTTTCACTTTCGTCACGCCGGCACCCACTTCCACCACTTCGCCAGAAAACTCGTGGCCCATCACGATTGGGGCGATGTCATGGCTGATTTTGTGCGGATGGTCGACAGGTACAAAAATCGGACCGGCAAGATATTCATGCAAATCGCTGCCGCAAATACCGGTCCACGCCACTTTAATTTTAACCTTACCGGCTGAAACCTGGGGTTCTTCAATCTCATCTACGCGAATGTCGCGTGCTTTATACCAACGTGCCGCTTTCATTATTTTCTCCTTGAGTCTGGCTGTGGTTCTGTCCATTGCCACGCAGGTGGCCGGTGCAGAAGCTCAAAAGGAGAGTGCGAAAAGCGTGCCAGCCGCTAGGGGTTAACAAGACTAATAAAATCAATAAGTAAAAATTAAGCGCGTGAGCGTGAACAGTATCAGTGTTACAGCTGTAACAGGTGCAGATGTCACAGCAGTTACAGCCGCGCTGTTATCGCGCGCAGATGCTCGCGCAGTAGGCTATGTAAGGCACGGATCGCCGGAGAAAACTGTTTACGGTGCGGGCAGATAAGGTGCAGCGGGGTACTTTCACCCGGCATCTCCGGCAGCACCATCTCCAACCTTCCTGCAAGCACATCCTCATACACATCAATCCAGGATTTATAGGCGATGCCCATGCCCGCGATGGCCCAGCGGCGGGCAACCTCCGCATCATCACACAGCATGCGGCTTTTAACCGTAATTTGCCGCCGCATGCCTTCCTGCGGGAAAGCCCATTTGTCGTAAACGTGTCCGCCCATAATAAACAGCAGGCAGTGATGATGCTGGGCAATCTCTTCCAGCCTTTGCGGGCGACCATGGCGATCGAGGTAATCGGGCGATGCCACCATCACGCGGCGATTATCCTCCGCCAGCGGCAGCGCAACGTAACTGCTGTCTTCCAGCTTGCCGTAGCGAATGGCGATATCCACCGGATCGCGAAACACGTCGCTGATCTGATCGGAAAAAGCGAGCCGCACCGCCAGTGCCGGATGCGCGCGGCAGAAGCCGGTAATCAACGGCAGCAAGATGTTGCGGCCAATGTCCGAAGGCAGCGCGATTTTAAGCTCGCCGCTCAGCGCATCTTCATCGCTCTGCAAACTGTCGGCTCCGGCCTGCATCAGGGCCAGCATCTCCTGCGCATAGGGCAAATACTTTTCCCCTTCCGCGGTTAAACGCAGGCTGCGCGTGGAGCGGGCGAATAAGCGGCGATCTAAATCGCGTTCCAGCCGCTGAATCGCCGCGCTCACCTGACCGGGCAATAAGTTCACCTCGCGCGCCGCGCGGGAAAAGCTACCGAGGGCGGCAGAGCGGACAAACAGCGTGACATCTTCCAGACGGATCATCTGCTTCTCAGTGAAAGGAGTAAAAACGGATTTTCACTCTAAAAGTGAAAGTGTTCACCTGCAAGGGGCATTTTTCATTGCGTAACGGCCCGTTATGCTGAATCTATCGCATGAAAACTGCTGTTAAATAAGGATCTGCCTGATGAAAGCCATTGTTTATAGCCAAAACGGTTTACCGATTTCTGATGAAAATGCGCTGTATGAACTCGACGTAGAAAAGCCATCGCCAGGCGCACGCGATCTGCTTGTAAAAATTCACGCCATCGCGGTGAACCCCGTGGATACCAAAGTGCGTGCAGGTGCGCCCACCGATAAGCCGCGCATTCTGGGCTGGGATGCGGTTGGCGTAGTGGAAGCGATTGGCGCGGATGTCACGCTGTTCCAGCCCGGTGACAACGTGTTCTACGCCGGTGATATTACCCGCGCTGGCAGCTACGCCGAATATGGGCTGGTGGACGAGCGCATCGCCGGGCATAAACCACGCTCATTGAATGATGCCGATGCCGCCGCGCTGCCGCTGACATCCCTCACGGCTTGGGAATTGCTGTTTGATCGACTGGAAGTGCAAGCTGAAGATGACGCGGCCTTACTGATTATTGGCGCGGGCGGCGGCGTCGGATCGATCCTGACGCAGCTTGCCAGCAAGCTGACCAAACTGACGGTAATTGGCACGGCATCGCGTCCGGAAACGGCGGATTGGGTGCGTAAGCTGGGGGCGCATCATGTGATTGATCACCATCGTCCGCTTGGTGAGCAGCTGGAAGCGATTGGGCATAAAGAGGTGCGCTATGTCGTTTCTTTAACCCACACCGACAGCTATTACGCGCAACTGATCGATGTCATTGCGCCGCAGGGTAAATTGGCGTTAATTGACGACCCGGAGACGCTGGATGCGGTTCCACTGAAGCGCAAAGCTATTTCGCTGCACTGGGAATTGATGTTTACCCGCTCGCTGTTCCACACCGCTGATATGCAGCGTCAGCATGAGATTCTGCAGCGCGTGAGCCAGTTAATCGATGATAAAACCCTGCAAACCACGGCGGGAGAACATCACGGCACGATTAATGCCGCTAATTTACGCCAGGCCCACGCGCTGATCGAGAGCGGACGCGCGCGCGGCAAGATTGTGCTGAGCGGGTTTTAAGTTTTAACCATGCGCAATAAATTGCGCCGCTACAGATAACTGCACGCTGCTGTAGCGGCGCGATTTATCGCGCAATGTCGACACCAGAATTTTATTGATCCGAAAACAAGGAATCTGACATGACACTCAATGATGCCGTTGCCCGTCGTCACACCGTAAAAGCCTTTGAGGGCGGTAAAAGCCTGCCGCAGGACGAAATCGAAACCCTGCTAAACGTGCTGCGCAACAGCCCATCATCGGTCAATTCACAGCCGTGGCACTTTGTGGTGGCGTCCACTGCGGCGGGCCGTGAGCAGATGGCAAAATCTACCGACGGCGCGTTCGTCTATAACAGTCCGAAAGTACTGAACGCTTCCCACGTTATTGCGCTGTGCATGCGTACCGATTTGGATGAAGCACATCTGCAACATGTGCTGGCACAGGAAGAAGCGGACGGACGTTTTGCTAAGCCGGAGGGTAAAGCCGGGCAGGATAAGAGCCGTCGTAGCTATGTTGATATGCATCGTTACGAGCAGCGTGATGTGCCGCAGTGGATGGAAAAACAGGTTTATCTGGCGCTGGGTGGCCTGCTGCTGGGCGCCGCAATGTTAGGGATTGATGCCACTCCAATGGAAGGTTTTGACCCGCGCGCACTGGATCAGGCGCTGGGACTGCGCGAGAAAGGTTTCACCAGCGTGGTGCTGGTGTCACTAGGCTACCGCAGCGATGCGGATTTCAACGCTGCGCTGCCAAAATCACGTTTGCCGCGTGAAGAGATTTTCACCTTTATTTGACTGTCGTAGGGTGCGCATTGATGCGCACCGTTTCAACGGCTGCACTTACGCTAAGGAAATCGCAGCGTAAAGCGGTTCACGCCATGCTCGCTGTGCACCTCGCAGCTTCCCTGATGCAGGCGCATAATGCTGCGCACGATCGATAATCCCAATCCGCTGCAGCCCTGATGACGTGATGGATCGGCGCGCCAGAAGCGATCAAAGATGCGCGCCTGCTGTTCGCCACTGAGCGCGGGGCCTCGATTTTCCACTACCAATGTCGTGCCGTGATTGAAAATACGGATGGTGGTATGACGATCGCCATAGCGCAGCGCATTCGCAATCAGATTGGCTAGCGCGCGCTGCAGCAGGTGCGCGTCGGCATGCAGCTCGCCGTGCAGCGCCATCTCCAGTTGCATCGCCTGTTCTTCTGCCATGCCGTCAAAGTACTCCTGCAATTTCTCACCCAGCACCGCCAGATCGATGTTTTGCACATCCATTGCCTGGCTGGCATCTTCCGCTTTCGCCAAAAACAGCATGTTGTCGATCATCTTCGCCAGTCGCTCCAGCTCTTCGTAATTAGAGCCGAGCAGCGCCTGATAATCGTCGATGCTGCGCGTCTGGCTAAGTGCCACTTCGGTCTGTCCCATCAGCGTATTAATGGGCGTGCGCAGATCGTGCGCCATATCCGCCGACACCTGGCTCAACTGCTGATAACCGCTTTCAAGGCGGCTCAGCATCTGATTAAACGCCGCGACCAGCGGCTGCAGTTCTGCTGGGGCTTGATCGGGCATGCGCTGCGACAAATGGCGCACATCAATCGCATCCGCCTGCGCCGCCAAACGTCGGAGCGGAATGAGACCGCGCCGCACCAGCCAAACGCTGATCGCCGCCACCAGCAACGCCGCCAGCGCAGTGGTGAGGACGATTTGATTGCGATAGCTGTTGAGCGTTTGCGTGCGATCGCTCATCAGGCGGCCAGTAACGATCTCGATCTGTCCGCTGCCATCGCGCGTGGGCGTTAGCGCCGCCGCCGAGATAAACGGTGTACCGTCTTCGGCAGCCAGATGATGTACCGACGCAAGCGACAACGGTTGATCTGCAGCGACCGGCGTAATGGCAGGAAGCGGACGTTGACCAGGGTTGACCACAATCAGCGGCGGCTGGCCGGGAAAGCGCAGCACCAGCAGCGACTCGGTATTACCAAGCATGTTGGCGAATAAGCGGGGTTTCTGCTGGATCAGCGTCACGGCATCTTCATCGCGCAGCAGGGTGCGGATTTGATCGATACGATTGAGCAGCGCCGCATCGTCGCGCACGCCAATTTGCAGCGCCAGGGAGTGATAGAGCGCGATACCGCTGAGGGAAAAAATGACAATCACCGTCGCGCTCAACAACAGCGACAGTCGCGCGGCGAGGGAAGGTTTCTTCATGATTCGGCTTCGCAGCGATAACCGACGCCGTGCACGGTGTGAATCAGCGGCGGCTCAAACGGGCCGTCAATTTTTTGCCGCAGACGTTTCACCGCCACATCCACCACATTGGTATCACTATCAAAATTCATGTCCCACACGCGGGAAGCAATGACGGTGCGCGTCAGCACTTCGCCCGGATGCAGCATGAACAGATGCAGTAAATTGAACTCTTTGTTGGTGAGATCGATACGCTGACCGCCGCGTTCAACGCGGCGCTTTAAAATATCAAGCTGCAAATCGGCAAGCCGCAGCGTATCCGGCAGCTTTTGCTGACTGCCGCGCCGCAGTTGCGTGCGGACGCGTGCCAGTAGTTCTGCGAACGAGAAGGGTTTTACCAGATAATCATCTGCGCCTAGTTCTAGCCCTTTTATCCGATCTTCCAGCGTGCTTTTCGCGGTGAGGAAGATGACCGGCGTGTGGATTTGTTTATCCAGCGCCGCCATCACTTGCCAACCGTCCATGCCGGGCATCATAACGTCGAGTAATATCAAGTCGTAATGATGCTCCTGCGCATAGAACACGCCATCCTGACCGTTTTCCGCCACATCCACGATGAATCCCGCTTCCGTCAATCCTTTGCGCATGTAATCGCGCGCTTTGGCTTCGTCTTCAATCACCAAAATTTTCATGCGCTTCTCCGCGGGAAAGGGGATTTAGGGTTGCGCGTGCTGCGCCGCTTGTTCAATTAATTTTGCAACATCATCAGGATGCGACTGGTAAACCGAATGGCTGGCACCGGCAATTTCCACCGTGTGGCTGTGCGCGCGTTTGGCGTACATGCGCTCCAGATCGGGACTGATGATTTTGTCAGCTTTCGCCACCATGTACCAGCTAGGCTTGGTCTTCCATGCCGGGTCAGGAATGTTGGCGGTGAAAACGGCCGAATTGGTTGGCATTTGCGCATGGGCTTCAAAATCAGCCTGGGCGGCAGGCAAATCGGCAGCGAAATCGCTGTGGTAATTTTCTAGCGCGATAGTCAGATAACCGTCACTCGATTTCGCGAACGGATGCGCGCTATTGGGGAATTTTTTGCCGTTGCTGGCTTCCGTTTCGCCGTTATCCAGCGCGTGGGCGGCGATGTAGACCAGGCCCGCCACTTTATTGTCGTTACCGGCTTCACTGATGATCGCGCCGCCGTAACTGTGTCCTACTAAAATCACTGGCCCATTTTGCTGATCGATAATGCGACGCGTCGCTGTAACATCTTCCGGGAAGCCGGTCAGCGGCTCCTGCACCAGCGTCACTTTATAGCCATCGTGCGTCAACCGATCGTACACCGGACGCCAGCCTGCACCGCCAACGAAGGCGCCATGCACCAGCACAATATTGTTAATCGGTTGCGCCTGCGCTTGTGCTGCGCCGCCTGCGATAGCCAGCAGCATGCCCGCTGCGAGAGTCAGTTTGTTCATTTTCATCTTGTTAATCCTGATTGCGAAGGTTGACCTACAGGATATGAAAAGGGCACTGACATCAGCGTGAGCGAGTTATGACAAAAGAATGACATCGACCGAAACGCGTCTGTCGATCCCGCGCAACTGATCAAGAATTTCGTGAAGACCCTCTCACTTTGAATAGTTTCTGAGCGTCACTGCTTGCCAAATAGCGGTGGCTATGTAATTTATTCCATAACTTCACAAATAATCGTGAAGAAGGAAAGTACATTACAACTTGTCACGAAGGGTCCTTCCTCATGTCCGAATTAAAGTTTGCTACACGTTTGAACTCATTCGCCTCTGGGGCGCATCTTTACTGGCCAGATCTTCAGGGAAAACCTTCTGTTTTACAGATGATTGCGCGTGCAGGAAAAGTGCAGGGGCTCACGCATCTGGACCTCAACTATCCGCAGCACATCGCCACGGATATCCACACCATGCGCCAGGCGATTGACGATGCCGGTTTAGCCGTTAACGGCATGCAGATGCGTTGGGATGCGCCGCAGTTCAAAATTGGTGCCTTTACCAACCCGGATGCAAAGATTCGTCGCGAAGCTATCGAGCTGACTAAGCGCGGTATCGACGCCGGTCGCGAATTCGGTTCACGTTTAATGACACTGTGGATGGGGCAGGACGGCTTCGATTACTGCTTCCAGGCTGACTATAAAAAAATGTGGGAAGACGCAGTGAACGCGGTGCGTGAAGTGGCGGAGTATGCGCCAGATATCGACGTTAGCATCGAATACAAACCCAACGAACCGCGCGCCTACAGCATCTTCCCGAATGCCACCACCTGCCTGCTGGCGGTGGAAGAGGCCGGTTGCGCCAACCTCGGCATTACGCTGGATTTCGCCCATGTGCTGTTTGCCAACGAAATTCCGGCCTTTGCTGCGGCCATGGTGGCGCGCCGTTCGCGTTTGCTTGGATTGGATCTCAACGATGGCTGGGGCAAGCGCGATGACGGTTTGATGGCCGGTTCAGTCAATCCGCGCGCCACGCTAGAGTTCCTCTGGCAGATGCAGCGTGATGGTTATCAAGGCGCGTACTACTTCGATACCTTCCCCGACGCCAGCGGTCTGGATCCGATTCGCGAAGCTGAGATCAATATTGCGACCGTTACCCGTCTGCTGAAACTGTGCGAAAAACTCAATAATAATCCGGCGCTGGAGGAGGCGATCGGTCGCCAGGATGCCGTGTCATCGCAGCAAATTGTCAATGACATCATGCTGGCTCGTTAATGAAACAACTTCAACGTCACGCGAAAACTATAAAAAGGCTAACACCATGAAAAAGCGCTTACTCTCTGTCCTTACCACCGCGTTATTGTGCTCCAGCGTTTACGCCGCCACATTGCCGCCGCTGAAATCCGATTCTGAACCCGATCGCACCGACTGGACGCAACTGGAAAGCAAGTACGGCCCGATGCCGAAAGTCGATGCCAAACTGAAAATTGGCGGCGTATCGAAAACGTTGACCAACGAATACTGGCGTTCCCTCGGCGAAGGCTATCAAAACGTCGCGAAGAAATATGGCTTCACCGTGGCGTATCAGGCAGCGGCCAATGAGGACGATCAGCTCGGTCAGCTGTCGATTGCTGAAACGCTGATCGCGCAGGGATTTAATGGCCTGCTGGTCTCGCCGCAAACCGATATCAACCTCGAACCGGCGCTGGAGAGTGCCAGCAGTAAAGGCATTCCGGTGGTGAACGTTAACGATGCGGTGGTGCCCAGTGCGCAGTATTACGTGGGCAACGTGCAGAAAGATAACGGGGCACGCGTGGCAAAATGGTTTATCCAGCACCATCCGCAAGGCGGCAAGGTGGCGGTGATTGAAGGCCAGCCGGGCGTCTATGCTGCGGGCCAGCGCACCGCCGGTTTCAAGGAGACGTTGCAGGCTAATGGCAAATTCAACATTGTGGCCAGCGTGCCCGCCAACTGGAGCCGCGAGCAGGCGTTCAACGCGGCCTCAACCATTCTGCAGCAGCATCCCGATTTGATCGGTTTCTATGCCAACAACGACACCATGGCCTTAGGCGTCGTTGAAGCGGTGAGCGCGCAGAATAAATCCAAACAAACAGCAGTGTTCGGTACTGATGGCATTTCAGATGCGTATGCCTCCATCAAACGCGGTGAATTGACCGGTACGGTGGATAGCTTCCCGGTGCTGACCGGCGAAGTGGCGACAGAAGTGATCCTGCGCCTGATCGCTGGCCAAAAACTGTCGCGCGTGGTGACTACGCCGCAGGCGCTGATCACCAAAGATAACGCCGAGGCGTTTTCGACCAAAGACAACGACAAACTGCGTCAGCTGCTGGCTCAGCAATAAAACAGGCGGAGAGCGTATGGAACAGTATCGCTTAATGATGCGCGGTATCACAAAAACCTACGGCAGCGCTGCGGCGCTGCAAGAGGTAGATTTTATGGTGCGGCCAGGTGAAGTACACGCGCTGATTGGTGAGAACGGGGCGGGGAAATCGACGCTCCTCAACATCCTTTCCGGCGTGCGCTCTGCTGACAGTGGTGAAATTTATGTCAACGGCCAACAGGTGCAGATGAAGAATCCGCTAAGCGCACGGCATGCCGGCATCGCCATGATTCATCAGGAGTTACAGCATGTTCCTGAGCTCTCCGTAGCCCAGAATATGTTTCTTGGTCGCCCGCTCACCACGCTAAAGGGATTTTTCGTGGATAAGCGTGCGCAGCTGGCGCGTGCGGTGCACATTCTCAAGCAGCTTGATCCGAGTATTAACCCGGCTGAGCCGATTAAAAATCTTAAGGTGTCACAACAGCAGATCGTAGAAATAGCCCGGGCACTGCTGGATGAGGCCAAAATCATCGCCATGGATGAACCGACCTCTAGCCTGACGCCGCGCGAGTTTGAGCGTCTGGCCGAACTGATCGCAGATTTAAAATCCACCGGTGTGTCGCTGATTTACGTGTCGCACAAGATGAACGAGATTTTCCAGGTGTGCGATCGCGCCACCATCATGCGCGATGGACGCCAGGTTGGTGTGGTTAACATTTGCGATGAAACCGAAGAGAGCATCGTGGCCAAAATGGTCGGGCGTAAAATCGAAAAGCTGGAGCATCACTCCTGGGCCAGCGAGCGTCAGGTGCTGCAGGTAGAAAATGTCGCGCGCGGTAATGAGATCAAGCCTGCCAGCTTCAACGTTTGCGCAGGGGAAGTGCTGGGCATCGCCGGGCTGGTGGGCGCCGGTCGAACCGAGTTATTAAAACTTATCGCGGGGATCGACAAACGCAGCGCGGGTGAAGTGCGCGTGAATGGCAAAGCGGTGCGCAATCATAACGTCAGCGCGGCGATTCGTGCCGGTATCGGTTTGGTGCCGGAGGATCGTAAGAAAGAGGGCATTATTAAGGCGCGCGCGGTGAAGATGAATATGGCATTGCCGTCGATGCGCAACTTCACGCTGGGCGGATTGATCCGTAAAGCCAAACTGAACCAGGTGGCGCAGGAAGTGATGTCTGACCTGAAACTGCGTCCGCTGAATATCGAAAAGCCGATCGGCACGCTGAGCGGTGGTAACCAGCAGAAGGTAATTATTGGTCGCTGGGTCGCGGCGGATGCTGACGTATTTTTATTTGATGAACCGACCCGGGGAATTGATATCGGCGCCAAATCAGAAATTTATAATCTGATTGAGAAACTGGCGCAGCAAGGTAAAGCTATTGTGGTGGTCTCTTCGGAAATGACGGAAATACTGCGGGTATCCGATCGCGTTTTAGTGATGCGCGAAGGCAAAATTACCCGTGAACTGCAGGGTGCAGAAATTACCGAAGAAAATATCGCGAGCTTTGCGATTAAAGAAATTAAAGAAGCTGTTTAACGCTTACCCTATCAAGGCTAACCTATGATGACGCAAAGTTCTACTCAGTCTACGACTGCGCCGTCGGCGCTGCTCAAATTTAATCTGCGCGACGCGGGCACGTTAATCGGTCTGGTCATTATCGTCGTGACATTTTCGTTTTTATCGCCGGTTTTTTTTACCGTGCCCAACTTACTGAATATTTTGCAGCAGTCATCGATTAACGCCTTAATTGCGTTAGGTATGACGCTGGTGATTATTTCGGGCGGTATTGACCTTTCCGTTGGTCCAACGGCGGCGCTGTCGGCGGTATTGGGCGCTACTATGATGGTGGCGGGCGTGCCGGTGCCGGTAGCGATTATGGCAACACTGGGGATTGGCGCGCTGTGTGGTGTATTTAGCGGCACCTTAATCGCCTATGCAGGATTGCAGCCGTTTATTGTTACGCTCGGCGGCTTATCGTTATTCCGCGCCATTGCACTGATTTATACCGGCGGTAATCCGGTGTTTGGTATTCCGATGGAATTCCGCAGCATCATTAATAGTACGGTAATAGGTGTGCCGACACCGATTGTGATTGTGGCGGTGATTGCGCTGCTGTTATGGGTGGTAATGAATAAAACCCCGCTGGGCGAATACATTCTTGCGGTAGGGGGTAATGAAGAAGCGGCGCGCGTGGCGGGGGTGCCGGTAAAAAGGACGAAAGTGACGGTGTATATTATTTCCGGTACGCTGGCGTCACTGGCATCATTAATTTTGATTGGCCGCTTAGGTGCAGCTGAACCCACCATCGGTAATTTGTGGGAGCTCGATGCCATTGCGGCGGCGGCGATTGGTGGCGCATCGCTGATGGGGGGTAAAGGGAGTATTGTCGGCACCCTTATTGGTGCAATTATTCTTGGCGCATTGCGTAATGGCTTGACGCTACTAAATATTCAGGCCTTTTATCAATTGCTTGCTACCGGGCTAATCATTATCATAGCGATGTTGATTGACCGGGCGACACGAGGCAGGTAATGAAGCAAGATCCGCGAGCCATTGGCGCTCAAATTCGCATGCGCTTACCGCAACTCACGCCGCTAGAAAGACGCGTAGCAGAAGCGATTATCGCCAGAACCGACATAAATGAACAAACATCGCTGCAGGAGATTGCTGAGGAAAATGGTGTTTCCCAGGCGATGATTGTGAAAATTACCAAGAAGCTTAACTTCACCGGCTTCCGTAATTTTCGTACCGGGCTGATTTATTATAATCAGTCGGAAGTGGCCGGTTTACATGCGGAAATTGAGCCGGATGATTCATCGGAACAATTGCTGGCGAAAGTGTTTAGAACATCGATTCAGGCAATAGAAGAAACATTGTCGATTCTGGACATTTCGCAATTTAACCGTGCGGCAGACATTTTATTTAAAGCGCGTCATATTGATCTTTATGCGGTTGGCGGTTCGGCTACCGTAGCACGCGATTTATCGCATAAGTTGCTTAAGATTGGTATTAAATCGACGGCCTATGATGATGCCCATATAATGCTGATGTCGGCAGCCGTATTGTCTGATGATGATGTAGTTATCGCCATCAGCCATTCCGGTGCCACGCGCGCGGTAAATGATCCTATTAAATTGGCAGCACGTAACGGCGCAAAAATTATTGCGATTACGAACTATGCTGAGTCGCCTATTGCGCGAAATGCGCATGTGGTTCTTACATCAACATCCCAGGGATCGCATCTGCTTGGTGAAAATGCTGCGTCACGTATCGCGCAATTAAATATTCTTGATGCGTTATTTGTCGCAATTGCCAAAAAAGATCTCAAGCTGGCAGAAACGAATCTGATGAAAACCCAGCGAGCGGTTCAGGATCTGCGGGACTTTTAAACCATGAACAAAATTATTGTTGCCGGCAGTTTGCATTACGACATTATGCTGGCGGCCCACCATCGCCCGGAAAAAGGCGAAACGGTTATCGGTAGCGGTTGCAGTTATAAATTTGGTGGTAAAGGCGGCAATCAAGCGATAGCGGCGGCGCGTGCGGGTGCTGCGGTAAGTTTTGTCGGCGCCGTTGGTGATGATGCACAGGGCGAGTTTTTACTGCATGCGCTGCAGGCGGCGGGTGTTGATACCCAGGCTGTGGCAATTTTAGCGGCTATGCCTTCCGGTATGAGCGTGGCCATCAGCGATGCAGAAGGGGATTACGGCGCGGTGGTGGTGTCGAATGCCAATCTGCATATTGATGCCAGCGCAACGCGTGATGCGCTGTGGCGCGATGCGGGCATGCTGGTGTTGCAAAATGAAGTGCCCGCCAGCGTAAATCTGCAGCTGGCAACGCAGGCGAAGCAGCGCGGTATTGCGGTATGCATTAACGCCGCACCGGCGCGTGATATTGAACCCGCGTTGGCCGATTGTGTGCAACTGCTGATCGTTAACGCGGTAGAAGCGCGTGACATGTGCCAGATTGCGGTAAACGATCTCACCTCGGCCTGTGAGGCGGCACAAGCGCTGGCACAGCGCTTTCCACAGGTGATCGTAACGGCAGGTGAACATGGTCTGGCACTATGCGAAGCGGGCGGGGCGGCATTTAGCCTGGCGGCGATCCCGGTTGAGCTGGTGAGTACGCATGGTGCCGGCGATTGTTTCGTCGGCGTGTTGAGTCAGGCGCTGCTGGCGGGACTCAGTTTGTCGGATGCGGCGGCAAAAGCCAATCAAGCCGCCGCCGAGCACGTTTCACGTCCTGCCATCGTGTGACTTTTTCTCCGGCATTAAGATTCTCTTACGGCCGGAGATAAATTCGCTTAACTCCTTCTGTTTTAATAAGAATTTCCTCTGCAATAAACCCATCTTTTTAGTGGTGGCAATGTTTCCATCATGTTATTAACTCTGCATGCCGTTGTGAATTTACCTGCCTGCTGGAGATAACAATGAAAAAGAATTTGTCCTTTGCGTTACTGCTTTCCCTGAGCGCTTTCAGTCATGCGGCGTTCGCCGAGCAAACCCTGCGCTTTGGTGTTGATCCTACCTTCCCACCGTTTGAGTCTAAAGCCAGCGACGGATCGTTACAGGGTTTTGATATCGATCTGGGCAACGCAATTTGTGCTCAGGCCAAGGTTAAATGCGAATGGGTACAGATTGGTTTTGACGGCAGCATTCCGGCGCTGCAGGCGAGGAAATTTGATGCCATTCTTTCGGCGATGTCGATGACCGAGAAACGCCGCGAGCAGGTGGCATTTAGCGACATGCTGTACGTCACGCCCAGTGCGCTGCTGACACCGGCGCAAAGTCCGCTGACTGGCGACATCAAAGCGTTACGCGGTAAAAAGATTGGTGTCGCGCAGGGCACCATTCAGGAAACCTACGCCAAAGGAAAGTGGGCTACGCAGGGCGTGGATGTGGTGTCGTATCCCAATCAGATGGAGATTTATCCGGATCTGGTGGCAGGACGTCTTGATGCCAGCCTGGCGAATGCGGTTTCCGCTGAGCAAGGTTTCCTCAGCACGCCGGAAGGCAAAGGTTATGTCATCAGCGCCACGCTGGTGGATAAAGAGATTCTGGGCAACGGCGTTGGAATTGGACTGCGCAAAGGTGATGATGCCAATCTTAAGTTGATCAATAGCGCACTGGCTGAGTTGCACAGCAACGGCACCTACGATCACCTGGCGCAGAAGTATTTTACATTCAAGGTCTACCCGTAATGAGAAGGCGCGGCCATTGGAAGGGTGCGCATTAATGCGCACCCAACATTCTCCGTAGGAGCGCCATGCACGGCGACCTCGCCGCAAACCGCACCATGCTGGTCAGATCAATCCCGACCGCCATTAATTAGAGCAAGATCAATCATGCCTGACTTACCTCACTACACTACCCAACGCGCGCGTTTTCTCGCCGCCGTTAAACGCCAAAACGGCGCGTTGACCTCCTACGCGCATCCATTACCCGGCCCGCAGGGCGAAGAACTTTACACCGATGTTGCCGTCATCGGCGAAGCTAACGCTTCACGGCTGATGTTGGTGATCGCCGGCACGCATGGTGTGGAAGGTTACTACGGCTCTGATTGCCAGATTGCCTGGCTGGATCTGTTTAACCTTACCGCGCTGCCCGCCGATACCGCCATTGTGATGCTGCATCAGCTCAATCCATGGGGCGCTGCGCACCTGCGACGTGTCAATGAAGACAATATTGACCTTAATCGCAACTTTATCGATTTCAACCAGCCTGCTCCGGCGAATCCCGCTTACGCTCGCTGGCACGCGATTTACCATGGCGATCGCGCTAACGCCGATCGGATGTTAGCCGACACGCTAAGCGGCGCCGGATGGCTGGCAGTGAAACGCGTGGTGGAAGCGGGGCAATATGACGCGGCGGACGGCTTCTTTTACGGCGGCCAGCAGCCCAGTTGGTCATACCGCACCATGGAAAGCATTATCGCCAACCACTTATCGCAGGCAAAAACCATTCTCAGCTTTGATTTGCACACCGGCGCGGGCGCGTGGGGGCATCCGATGCTGCTGTCGATTGCCGAGCAGCGTTTCGCCGCGCACGACTGGGGCAAAGAAATTTACGGCGAATGGCTAACGCTGCTGTTTACCGGCGCAGGCCGCGATAGCGAGACCGGCGTGACCGCTACCGCCACCGGTTATCTGTCGCAATTCCTGCTGACTGCGTTACCTGACGTGCAGATTTTGCCGCTGGTAGTGGAGTGTGGCACCTATACCGGCGAAGAGATGCATCGCCGCGTGCGGGACGATCACTGGCTACATTTGCAAGGCGATCCGGCGAGCGAACATGGGCGAGTGATCAAGCAGGCGTTAGTAGAGGGATTCTGGCCCGCCGATGCCGACTGGCGGGCGCTGGTGGCGTTTCGTACTCAGCAGATCTTTGTGCGCGGCTGGCGTGCGTTGCTCGCGACGTTATAACCGGCCATAAAACGTCATTCTGGCGGTTTCCGACAGGGCAATACCCGGCTCGGTGTTGTACGCCAGCACGGCCAGCATGCGGGTGATATCGCCTTCGGTTGGCGTAACGCGATGCAGCGAGTTGCGGCCACGGAATAGCACGAGATCGCCGGCATCAATTGCCAGCGCCTCAACCGGCTGGCGCTGATCGAGCACGGCGGCGACGCCGTCAAAATTCATCTCGCCGGCATCGGCGTTACGTAAATCTTTCACATACTGGAATACCGCACCGGCACGAGGTTTCTGCACCAGCAGGGTGATGGCGAAAGAAGAGTTATCAAAGTGCCAACCCAGCTCCTGACCGTCTGGCGCGTAGTGCAAATTGATCGACGACAGCGGATCGGCGTAGGGATAAAGCGCTTCTTCGCCTAACACATCGCAGAGGAAACTTTTGAACAGCGCATCATTGTAGAGCTGACGCAGCGGCGAATCGGCAGCAATCACGTCATCGGTAATACACCCTTTGGTACTCAGCACATCGCGATTACGTGGATGGTCAGCGCTGTAAGCGTCATCCTTTTTCATCAAATAGACGTTGTGCTTACTGGCGGTGTGATAAGCCAGATGGCGCTGCGCATCACCTTCCGCAATGATGGCGCGTAGCGCAGCGGGCTGTAAAAACTTACGCAGTACCAGCGCGCCGTGCTGATTGAGTTGTTCACGGCAGGTGCGACGCCAGTCGGCATCAGCCAGCGGATGAAGGTCGAAACGAATCAAAGCAGACATAGCAACAGTTCTCATTTTTACCGGTGTGTCATGACTGTAACTCGCTGATAGGGTAGTGCGTAACGATAAATTCTTAACACCTTGCTAAGGAAACCTTAATGCCTGCGCAATCACCGCGTTTGCCAAAAATTAGCGTTATTCAATCGTTTAAAGTGGCGGCGGAGCTGGGCAGTCTGGCGAAAGCGGCTGCTCAGCTGGCGTTAACACCCGCCGCCGTCAGCCAGCAAATTCGCCAGCTGGAAGAGCAGTTGGGCAGCGCGTTATTCGTACGTACGCAGAGCGGCGTGATGCTGACGGACATTGGTAAAGAATACCTGCGCTATGTCACTGAAGCATTTGACATTCTGCACCTTGGCCAGCAAAACCTGCGCCATGCTGCCGCCGTGCCAAAACTGACGCTCTATTCACTGCCTGCGCTGGCATCAAAGTGGTTATTGCCCAATATTGCTCAGTGGCGTGAACAGTGCCCGGATATCGATTTATCGCTGCACGGCACCCACACGCAGGTGGATTTCAACGCCACGCCGGCGGATTTTGTCATCTGCTTCGGCGACGATCGCTATCCCCAGCTGGATAAGCAGCTGCTCTTCCGTGATGAGGTGCTGCCGGTAGCCAGTCCAGCGCTGCTGCAACGCTATGTGGGGCAAGACGTTTTGCTGCAGGCACCGTTGATCCATCTCGACTGGGGTAACGAAGGGCGTTTTCTGCCCGACTGGCCCAGCTGGTTTCAGGCTAAAGGGATGGATGATCCGGCGCCGCAGCCCGCTTTTAGCTTCAATCTTACATCGTTGGCAATCGATGCTGCTGTGGCTGGCGCGGGGTTGCTGTTGGGGCAGCGTCGGTTAATTGCTAATGAACTGGCGCGCGGCGATCTGGTGATTGTCGATGCGCTTAGCCTGCCGCTGAGCAAACCCTACTTCCTCGCCTGGCCACAGCGATCGCTTAGCCAGCCCGGCAGTAAAGCACTGATTAACTGGCTCACGGCACTTTCAAGTTAAAAAACTGTTAACGAATTCATCTTTCTGCAGGTTGGTTTGCAGTAAGCTGTTGCGCTTTGCATCCGTCTGCAGGCGCGCATGAATGCGCACCCTACGAAAACCGCAGCGGGCACGTAGGGTCGCCATTAATGGCGACCAGCACCAGGAAAGGGAGTTCAGTAGTGGCCACAGATCTAAATTTTTGGCTTACCGCACTGGTGGTGGGTATCACCATTGTGCTGTGGGCCAGTGCGCGTTTACCTGAATTTATCACCGCGCTGCTGTTTTTTACTGCAGCGATGCTGCTAAAACTGGCGCCCGCCAGCAGCGTGTTCAGCGGGTTTGCCTCATCGGCATTTTGGCTGGTGCTGAGTGGATTTGTGCTCGGTGCGGCGATCCGTAAAGTCGGCCTCGCCCAGCGCTGGGCCAACTATCTGGTGGTGCCCATGAGCCAAAGCTGGCCGCGCATGGTGGCGGGAACCGTGTTGCTCACCTATCTGCTGGCGTTTGTCATGCCTTCGAATATGGGCCGCATTGCGCTGCTGATGCCGGTGGTGCTGGCGATGGGCGAACGAGCGGGGATCAAAGCGGGCAGCCGCGGCAGCATCGGTTTGGCGCTGGCGGTCGGATTTGGCACCTTCCAGCTCTCCGCCAGCATTTTGCCTGCAAACGTACCTAATCTGGTGCTGAGCGGCGCGGCTGAAAGCGCTTATCAGCTGCATTTGCAATGGTTGCCGTGGTGGGTGCTGCATATGCCGGTGGTCGGCATTGGCAAAGGCATGTTGTTAATCGGTTGCCTGCTGTGGCTGTTTCGCGCCACACCGACGCCGGTTCGCCAGCGCGATGTGCTGCCGGGCCTAAGCCGCAGCGAATGGCGGCTGATCGGCCTGTTGATGGTGACCTTGCTGTTGTGGATGACCGATAGCCTGCATGGCCTGCCCGCCGCATGGGTGGGATTGGCGGCCGCCTGCATTTGCCTGCTGCCGCGCGTCGGCTTTCTCTCGGGCGATGATTTCACCAACGGCGTGAATTTCCGCACCTGCATTTATATCGCCGGTATTCTGGGCGTCGCCACACTGGTAGTGGATTCCGGATTAGGGCGCTTCATCGCCAATGCGCTACTTAGCGTGTTGCCGCTGCAGGATCACCCGTCGTTCAGTAATTTTGCCGTGCTGAATGCGCTGGTATCGCTAATGAATTTTGTCCTCACCGCTAATGGCGTACCGGCGATGGTCACGCCAATGGCGCAAGAGCTGGCGCAGGCGTCTGGCTTTCCGCTGCTCACCGTCATCATGCTACAGGTGTTTGCCTACGCTACGCCGCTGTTGCCGTACCAGGCGTCACCGGTAGTGGTGGCAATGGGATTAGGCAATGTCCCGGCGAAGGCCGGCCTCCAGCTATGCGCGACCCTCTTCCTGTTCAGCGTCCTGATGCTGTTGCCACTGGATTATCTGTGGTTCCGACTGCTAGGCTATGCCTGATATATCTGTCAGAGATCGCCTATGCCAGCTAATAACGATTGGGTTGATTTTCGTCGTGATGACGAGACCGGAATTGAAAGCGTCAACGCGCATTTTCGCGGGCACGCTTACGATCCGCACGACCACGATGAACTGCTGGTGGGTGTGACCCAGCAGGGGTTACAACGTTTCAACTGCCATCGTTCTCTGCACACCAGCACGCCGGGCCGGGCGATTTTGATTGAGCCTGGCGCGGTGCACGATGGCCATGCGCCGGATGCCGCAGGCTTTACCTATGTGATGCTCTATCTGCCGCAACCTTGGGTGGCAGAGATGATGCAGCGTCGCGGGTTGGGTGATGTTTCGAATATTGAAGGCGCCTTCCGCCACACGCTCACCGACGACGCGCTGCTCGCGAGCGCCATTCAGCAGGCGTGGTTTGCGGTGCATCAGGGAGAAGGGCGGCTGGCGCGCGATCAAAGCCTCGATCATCTTCTCACTTTGCTTGCGCGTCACCTGGATACCAAACCCAGCGTGCAGCACAGCGAAGCGATGCGTCAGATGCAACTGCTGCGCGACTATCTGCACGATTTTATGGCGCAGGACATTGGGCTGGATGAACTCGCCCGACTTTCCGGCATCGATCGATTTCGTCTGACGCGCCAATTCAAACAGGCGTTTGGTCAATCTCCACATGCCTATCTGGTGCGATTGCGATTGCGCAGCGCACGCGCGCTGCTGGCCCAGGGTATTGAGCCCGTGCAGGTGGCAACGCAGGTAGGATTCGCCGATCAAAGCCATCTGGGTCGCTGGTTCCAACGCGCCTATCGCATGACGCCGGCGTCTTATCAACGTCAGTGCACAAACGTTCTATACGCTTCCCTGCCTGCTCTTAGATGATGAGGTTTTGTTGTCATTGGAGAGTAGTTGCAGATGTTTGATACCAAAATCGCCCTGATCGTACGTGATGATTTAGCCACCTGGCAGCGCCTGAATGTGGTGGCGTTTCTTGCCACCGGCATTGCCTCCGCCGCGCCTGAAATGATGGGTGCCCCCTACGTTGATGCAAAGGAGCGCCAGTACGGCAATATGGCGGGACAGCCAATGCTGGTGTTTGCCGGAGATTTAGCCGGGTTACAGCGCGCGCATCGTCAGGGACTGGAGCGTGAGTTAACCCTCATTCCTTACGTTGAAGCGATGTTTTCCACCGGACACGACGCCGCGAACCGCGACGTGTTTAAGGCGGAAGACGCCGATAATTTGAACTTGGTGGGTATTGCACTACGCGGCCCGAAGAAGGCGGTGGATAAGGCGATTAAGGGACTGGCGTTGCACGGGTAAGAAGGGTACGCATTTAGGCGCACCTGAATTTATCCGCCACGCTCAGCAACAAATCTTCCCGCCCACGCAGCGCCAGCAGCTCCAGCCCAATCGGCAAACCTTCGGCGCTGAATCCTGCCGGAATGCTGATCGCCGGCGCGCCGGTCACCGCTGAAATCAGTGCGTTGCTGCCTTCCTGCATCTCGCCGTGCTTAACCGGCGCACGGCGCACCACTGGATAAGCCAGCAGATTGATCTGCTGCGCGGCGAAAAATTCAGCCAGCAGCAGATACAATTCGCGCTGACGCTGCTGTACCTGCTGATAACCTTCACTCTCCACGCCCGGATGCTGCGCCCGCGTGGTAAACACCGTTTCCAGCTGCGGATGGTAACGCTTTGACGCCACCACTTCCGCCAGCGTGCGGCTCTGCGCCTGCGGTTTGTCCGCCAGATACGCCGCAAGCGCACCGGCAAATTCGTAGCCGATGATATTGGCGTCAGCCGCCAATGTCTCCAGCTGCGGATAACTCACCTCACGCGGCGCGAAATCCACCAGCGCCGCGCGCACCGCCTGATTAATCTCGTCTTCATCGGCAGCAAACCCTTCCTGCCAGATGCCGATGCGCAGCGGCTCATCGCTCTCCGCGAACTGTTGCCCGCTCAAAATCTCAGACGCTAAACGCAGATCCGCCGCCGATCGCGCCAGCGGGCCGGGAATGTCCTGGGTTGGCGACAGCGGCACGATACCGTCGGTGCCGATCGCGCCGCGCGTCATGCGCAGTCCGAACAGATGATTAAACGCCGCCGGAATGCGCACAGAACCGGCGGTATCGCTGCCGATCGCCAGCGGCACATAACCGGCCGAGACCGCTACGGCGGAACCGCTGCTCGATCCGCCCGGCGAGCGGCCTTCAACCCACGCATTGTGGGTAAAACCGCTCAACGATGACGCGCCGGTAATGCCTGCCGCCAGCTCATGCATGGCGGTTTTGCCGATCAAAATCGCGCCTGCTTTTCTCAGTCGGGTAACCAGCGGCGCATCATCGCTGGCGATAACCTCACGCAGCAGCACCGAACCGGCGCTGGTCGGCCAGCCTTGCACTTCAATATTGTCCTTGATCAGCACTGGAATCCCTTCCAGAGGTCCCGCTACTTCTCCACGCTGACGACGCACATCGCTGGCGTCCGCCGCCGCTAAAGCCTGATCGGCAAACAGCCAGGTAATGGCGTTGTAACGCGGCTGATCCACCTCGCCAATGCGCTGCAGCGCGAACGTCGTTAACTGGCGAGCGCTCACCGTGCGCTGGGTCAGCGCCTGCTGTAAATCGTTGATCGAAGCGGTGAGATAAACGGCGTATTGCATCAGGTTAAACCTCCAGCGGAATCCATTGCCCGTCGCGTGAGACGCGTCCGCACGAGCTGCCATTAAAGTGGGTGCTGAACCAGATTGCCTGATGATGTGCGCACCAGTCCACCACGCGTTGCCTTGAAGTGACGGCCAGCGCTTTATCCTCGCAAAACAGCGAGTTCCAGTGCGGATACTGAAACTGGATGGCATTGTGCATCACGTCACCGGCAAAGATGGCGGATTCACCGGCACTTTGCAGCACGATCGAGGCATGATCGCCACTGTGACCTGGAGTTGAGAGATAGCGCAGCACGCCAGCAAACAGCGGGGAATCCTGCACGTTGATAGTCTCCAGCTGTCCGCTCTCGATCAGCGGCAGAATGCTATCGCGATAGAGTTCCTGCGCCGCTGGATTCTGCTGGCAATGCGCCAGTTCCCGCGCCGAGCAAATATAGCGCGCATTCGGGAACATCGGCTGCCATTCACCGTCTTGTTGATGGGTGTTCCAGCCAACGTGATCGGTATGAATATGTGTCATCAGCACCAGTGTCACCTCCGCCGGATCAACGCCTGCGCGCGCCAGGTTTTCGGCATACGGCATATTCAGCTGATGGAACAGCGGTTTGTTATCGCGGTTGCGGCCGTTGCCGGTGGCGGTATCGATGATGATGGTGTGTTCGCCGGTGCGCACCACCCAGCTGTGAATCGACATTTCAGCAGGTTGATTGGCTAATTCATCACTCATTTCCGCGCGATGCGGCGTAAACAGCACGCCGATTGGGAAGGCAGCGGTTTGTTCGCTCACTTTGGTAATCCGGCAATCGCCGACGCGAATCGTCATGAGGTGCTCCTTATTGCTTGGTTGCAGCGAAGAAGCCTCACTATACTGGCGGCACGATCATTATTTAAATCGATTAAAATCATGAAAGGCATCAACGAAAATGATTTTGCACGCATCGACCTGAATTTGCTGGTGGTGTTGATGGTGATGTACGAGGTGCGCAGCGTCACGCAGGCGGCAAATCGGCTCTATCTCGGACAACCGGCAGTGAGCGCGGCGTTAAAGCGTCTGCGCGAGATGTTTGACGACCCGCTGTTTGTCCGCGCCTCAAACGGCATGACGCCAACGCCACGCGCCGAGCAGTTGGTGCAGCAGTTCGCGCCGCTGATGCAGGATCTGCATCGCGTGATCTTCACGCAGCAGCCCTTTAACGCGGCAGAAGATAGCTACAGTTTTCGCATTGGCATGAGCGACTGGCTGGAACATTGGCTGATGCCGGATTTGCTGGCAGAACTGGCGCGCGTGGCGCCGAATGTTGATGTGAAAGTCATCGCCACCGATCCGTGGAAGGCGATTCCGCTGATGGAACAGCAGCAGGCCGATGTGGTGATCACGGTCGGCAACGAAACCAGCCGCGATCTTACGCGTGAGAAGATCCTACGCGCGGGTTTCAGCACGGTTTGGCACCGCGATCAGATTCAACTCGATGCGCCGCTGACGCTGCAGCAGTTTGTCAGTTACGAGCATGCGTTGGTGTCGTATCGCGGCGTAAGTGAAAGCGCGCTGGATCGGCAATTGCAACAGCATGGAATGGCGCGGCGCGTGCGTTATGTGACGCCGCACTTCTCCGCGCTGCCAATGCTGCTTAAACGTCTGCCGCTGTTCGCTACGGTGCCGCAGGGTTTGGTGCCATCCTGGTGCGCGTTATATGCGCTGAGCGCTGCGCCCGTGCCGGTCAGCATGCCGGATTACGAGGTGTCGCTGCTGTGGCACAACGCGCGCAGCGAAGATGCCGCCAACCGCTGGCTGCGGGATTTGCTGCGCGGGTTAATAAGGTCGTCATGAATGGCGACCCTACGACAGGACGGCGGGAATTCCGTAGGGTCGCCATTTATGGCGACCGTTATGCCGACCTGCTCGCTTACCACGGCACCACGCGTCCTAAATAATCCAGATAATGAATCCCGCGCCGTCCGGCGTAACTTTCCATGGTATTCAGCAAATTCGGGATGCTCTCCTCAATGGTCAGGCGCGCTTCCGGGCCGCCCATATCGGTGCGCACCCAGCCGGGCGCCATCAGCAATAATGTGCGTTCGCCGCCACTGCGTGCGGCAAAGCTGCGCATAAACATATTCAGCGCAGCTTTGCTGCCGCGATACACCTCGTAATTGCCGTTGGTGTTGTTGGTCAAACTGCCCTGGCCGGATGACATCACGGCGATGGTGCCGCTGGCCGTGACGCGATCTTTAAAGGTTTCAATCACCCGCAGCGGACTCAGCGCATTGGTCACCATCACGCGGGTAAACTCTTCGGTTGAGACATCGGCGATGGTTTCGCGGTCGTCATTTTTCACGCCCGCGTTAACGAACAGCATATCGAACTGGCGATCCGCCAGCCGCGTATGCAGCGCTTTGACCTGTTCGGGTTCATTGATATCCACGCTTTCTACCCTGAGCTGTGCGGGGAAGCGACCGGCCAGTTGCTGTAAATTGCCTGTCGAGTTTTCACGCCCGGTGGCGACCACCTGATAACCGCGCTGCAGCATGGTTTCCGCCAGCGCCAAACCCAGTCCACGCGATGCGCCAATCAGTAAAATGTTCATATTGTTCTCCTCGGTGTTTGCGATGGATAGAGTGTAGCGCCGGGTGAGGGCAGGCGGAATGCGCAGCATTGACAGTATTAACCTGCACCAAACGCCTTGTCTCGATGCGTCGAATCGGCGAGGATAACCCGCATGAATGATGCCGATCTCAACCTGTTAATTGCTTTGGATGCGCTGCTGATTGAAGGCAGCGTGATTGGCGCTGCGCGTCGCTTGGGCTTAAGCGAATCGGCGATGAGCCGCACGCTGGGACGCTTACGCGCCACCACTGGCGATGCGCTGTTAGTGCGCGCCGGACGCAATATGGTGCTGACACCTTATGCTGAAGCGATCCGCGAGCGCACCCATCACACGGTGAGCGAAGCGCGTGCGGTGTTAAGCCCGACGGCGCAGTCGCTGGATCTACGTCAGCTGGATCGCTGTTTTACCTTGCGCACCAATGAGGGATTCGTCGAAGCCTTTGGCAGCGAGCTGATAGCAGCCGTGGCTCAACAAGCGCCGCACGCGTGGCTCAGTTTTGTGCCCAAGCCAGAGAAAAGTGCGCGCGACTTGCGCGAAGGCAACATCGATCTGGAGATTGGCGTATTGGGCAATATGGGGCCGGAGATTCGCCTGCAGGCGCTGTTTCGCGATGTTTTTGTGGGCGTGGTGCGTGCCGGTCATCCGCTGACGCAACAGCTGGATATCGAACGGTTCGCCGCGTTTGGCCATATCATCGCGTCACGTCGCGCGGAGTTGGGTGGCCCGATTCACGATGCGCTGCAGCAGGCGGGTTTGACGCGCAAGGTGGCGACGGTGGTGCCCGCATTTTCAACGGCGGTGGCGCTGGCGCAGGAATCGGATCTTGTCGCGTTGGTGCCGCGTTCGCTGTTTCTGCATCATCCGCTGATCAAAAACAGCAGCACCTTAGCGATGTTTGAACTTCCATTCGCCACGCCGGAAATGACCGTGTCACAGCTGTGGCATCCGCGACTGGAAAATGATGCCGCGCATCGTTGGCTGCGCGGCGTGGTAAAAGACGTTTGTCAGCCGCCGCGCACCGAACCACGCCACACCACATCGGCCTGATAGAGCAAACTATCGTGTTGCTGTTCACCTTGTGGAGTGAAACCGGTGTCATCTTCCTCCGTCTTCATTAACCACTTCACTGCATCATGGGCAAACTGCTCAACCGGCTGCGCAAATGTTGTGAGATGGTAGGATGACCAACCGGCCTGAGCGATATTGTCAAACCCGATCAAACAGAGGTCTTCCGGTACGCGCAGGGCAAAGCGGTGGCGCGCTTCATCCATAAACCCGCAGGCCACCAAATCGGTGACGCAAAACACGCCGTCCGGCCTCTGGTGACGCGTCAGTAAGCGGTGCGCCAGAATCTGGCCGCTTTCGTAAGAGGTGGTGCCAAAGCGCTCTACCGTTACGCTTAACCCGGCGCGTTCGGCCAGGGCGATAAAAGTGGCTTCGCGTTTAAGCAGGCTTGGCGTACCGGCAAGCGAGTTGGCAAACGCCAAATGGCGACAACCGGCGCGCTGAAACGCCATTAATGCCGTTTCAGCGGCGCTTTCTGCATCAAGGTTGATGCTGAGCGAGCCCGGCAGCGCTTCGTCGCGGTTAATTAAGATGATGCGCTGGCCGTGTTTGTAGCACTGGCGCGTGATGGTGCGATCCGGCATGCCGGAGAGAATGATGGAGGCATCGGCACGAAAGTTAATGGCCTGCTGCAGCGCCGCGGAAACGCTGTTATCAGAGCGATCGGTGTTAATCAGCATCGCCACTTTTCCCGCCTCCTGTAAAAACTGTGTCAGCCAGCGCACCAGACTGGCGCGATAGGGCGTGGCAATTTCGGAAACAATCAGGCAGACAATGCTGCTGCGGTTGCGCACCAGGCCGCGCGCCAGATGATTGACGTGATAGCCTAGCTCCGCTGCCGCCTTCATCACCCGTTCGCGCGTTGCCGGTGACACGCTGGCGCCTGGCGTAAACGCGCGCGATACCGCTGAACGCGATACGCCTGCGCGATCGGCCACGTCCTGCGCGCTGACCACCGCTTTCTCATGCTGCATGCTTAACACCCCATCTCAATCGACTCAATTCAGTCTGCCTTAGATTGCAAAGCTGTGCAAACTGCCTGAGATCTCATTTGTTGCATTTTTGTGACACCGCCTAACAATTGCGCAATGTGGTGTTTGACAGGACAATTCTTGTTCATTACTACTTTGCACACACGTGCAAGAAAAGGTGCCAATGAAGCACCAACCCTACAAACCAGGAGAACACTATGCGAGTCACCTCAATGGCCATCGCGCTATCCCTCTGTTGCAGTGCACTGCCGTTTGCCGCCTCGGCAGCGGGCAATTTGAATATGGTTTGCTCTGCCGACGTGGTGGTGTGTGAGCTTATGACCACTATTTTCAGCAAGGCGCATCCGGATATAAAAGTCAGCATGGTACGACTCTCGGCAGGCGAAGCCTATGCGCGTCTGCGCAGCGAAGCGCGCAACCCGCGTACCGATATTTGGTGGGCAGGCACCGGCGATCCGCATATGCAAGCCGCGGAAGAGGGGCTGACGCAGGTGTACAAATCACCGCTGCTCGACCAGCAGCAGGATTGGGCGCAGAAGCAGGCGGAGAACTCCGGCTATCGTACGGTGGGTATCTACGCCGGTGCGCTCGGTTGGGGCTACAACACCAGGCTGCTGGAATCGAAAAAGCTTAAAGAACCAAAATGCTGGGCCGATCTGCTGGATCCCAGCTTTAAGGGTGAAATTCAGATCGCTAACCCAAATTCTTCCGGCACCGCCTACAACACCCTGGCCACGCTGGTGCAGATCATGGGCGAAGATAAAGCCTTCGATTACCTGAAGAAGCTCAATGCCAACATTTCGCAGTACACCAAATCCGGTTCCGCACCGGTGAAATCTGCCGCGCGTGGCGAAACCACCGTCGGCATCGTGTTTATGCATGATGCGGTGGCGATGCAGGTGGATGGCTTCCCGATCAAGACCGTCGCGCCGTGCGAAGGCACCGGCTATGAGATTGGCTCGATGTCGATTGTGAAAGGCGCGCGTAACCTGGCCAATGCCAAAGTCTGGTACGACTGGGCGCTAAGCGCTGAAGCGCAATCGCACATGAAGGAGGCCAAATCGTTCCAGCTGCCATCGAACCGTAACGCCGAGATTTCTGAATACGCGCCGCGTTTCGAGAACATCAAACTGATTGATTACGACTTCAAAACCTACGGTGATTCCGCTAAGCGCAAAGCGCTGTTAGGGCGTTGGGATAAAGAGATTGGCGCCAGCGCGCAGTGAGATCGGCGCATTCTGTGGCCAGGTCGTCATGAATGACGACCCTACAAAACCGCGTCAAATCCCCGTACGGTCGCCATTTCGGCGACCTGGTTAAGCACCAAACCTTGTAGGGTCGCCATTTATGGCGACCTGGTTAAGCACCGCACGAGACCCGAAGTCGAGGTATTTGATGAATGCAAATAATCGCCGTCTGACAGGCGCGCTGCTCATCGGCGCAGTGGCTTTATTGCTGCTGCCCTGGTTCAGCCTGGAAGCCGGTTTCTTCAGCAGCGGCTGGTTAACCAGCTTGTGGAGCGATAGCAGCAACGCGCCTGCACTGTGGCAACTCGGCGAACATCCGTGGCTTGCCATCGCTATCGCGCTGTTTGTTCTGTGCGCAGCCTGCGGCGTGCTGCCCTCAAGGATGCGTAGCCGTTTGCTGCTGCTTTTTAGCGCGCTTGGCGTGCTGTTCCTGGTGATTGAAGGCCACGCCATTGGCTACAGCGGCTGGAGTTGGGTGTGGCTGGAAAATCGCTTCGGCGCGCTCGAATCCGGTCAACCGGCGATGGGCGCGGGGGCGCTGCTGCTGCTGACCACGTTTCTGCTGCTGTTCTCTTTTGCACTTGCTGAGCGCGGGGTGATGAAAGGCGATGCGTTTGTGGTGGCGTCGCTGGTGCTGCTCACCGCGCTGGTCAGCATCTTTGTGCTTTATCCGGTGCTAAGCATGTTTGTGGTATCAGTTCAGGACGTAGACGGCAGTTTCAAGCCGGATGGGTTGATCAGCAATATTCAGGACCCGTCAATCTGGAGCCTCTCCTGTTTGTCGGGCGGCACCTGCGGCACCGCGTGGCGTACGCTGTGGCTGGCGCTAATGACCGCAGCAGGTTCCACGCTGCTCGGCCTGGCCTTTGCTCTCGCCGCAACGCGTACACCGTTACCCTTTAAGAAAGCACTGCGTATGCTCACCATCCTGCCGATTATCACACCGCCGTTTGTCATCGGGCTGGCGCTGATTCTGCTGTTTGGCCGCTCCGGCGTAGTGACGGAACACCTGGCGGCGCTGTTTGGCATTGAGCCGGGCCGCTGGCTGTATGGCTTAACCGGTATCTGGATTGCGCAGGTGCTGTCGTTTACGCCGATTGCTTTTCTGGTACTGATTGGCGTAGTCGAAGGGGTCAGTCCTTCGCTGGAAGAGGCCTCGCAAACGCTGCGTGCCAATCGCTGGCGCACCTTTAGCCGCATCTCTTTACCGCTGATGGCGCCGGGTTTAGCCAATGCTTTCCTGATTAGCTTTATTGAAAGCATGGCGGATTTCGGTAATCCGATGGTGCTGGGCGGCAGCCACGGCGTGCTCTCAACTGAGATCTTCTTCTCGGTGGTGGGCGCGCAAAACGATCCGAGCCGCGCGGCGGTATTGGCGATGATTCTGCTGTGCTTCACGCTGACCGCTTTTGTGCTGCAACGCTGGTGGCTGGGCGGGAAAAACTTTGCCACTGTGACCGGCAAAGGCGACGGCGGCAAACATTTGCAGCTGCCGCGCGTGCTGCGTTTTGGTGTGTACGGCATGGTGATTCCGTGGGGCCTGTTCACGCTGGTGATCTACGGCATGATTGTGGTGGGCGGCTTTGTGCAGTCGTGGGGATTGAACGATGCGCTGACCATCGCGCATTACGTTCGCGCCTTCGGCGTCAGCTTCAGCGACGGACATCTGCTGTGGAGCGGCGTAGCATGGAACTCGTTCTGGACCACGCTGGAAATTGCGCTGATTGCCGCACCGCTGACGGCGATCGTTGGCCTGCTTACCGCCTGGCTGATTGTGCGGCAGAAATTTGCTGGGCGTCAAACCTTTGAATTCCTGCTGATGCTCAGCTTCGCGATTCCCGGCACGGTCATCGGCGTGAGCTACGTAATGGCGTATAACCTGCCACCGCTGGAGATCACCGGCACCGCGCTGATCCTCGTCGCCTGCTTTGTGTTCCGCAATATGCCGGTTGGCGTACGCGGCGGCATCGCGGCAATGAGTCAGCTGGACAAAAGTCTTGATGAAGCCTCATTAACGCTGGGTGCCAATAGCTTCCGCACGCTGCGCAAAGTGGTGCTGCCGCTGCTGAAACCGGCAATCAGCGCCGCGCTGGTCTACGCCTTTGTGCGCGCCATTACTTCGATCAGTGCGGTGATTTTCCTCGTCAGTGCGCAATACAACATGGCAACGTCTTACATCGTTGGGCTGGTAGAAAACGGCGAATACGGCGTGGCGATTGCTTATTCAACGGTATTGATCGTGGTCATGCTGCTGATCATCGGCCTGTTCCAGTGGCTGGTGGGCGAACGACGTCTGCGTCGTGTGGCCCGTCCGGTCGATATGCTTGCACCGCCTGCTTCAACCTCATTAACTCAGGAGAGTGCCGTATGACTCGCGTAACCGCCGGTTCTGTGGTGTTTGAACATGTCTCAAAACGCTTTGCCGGTTTTGATGCCATTCCCGATCTCTCGTTAACCGTCGAACCCGGCACGCTGGTCACGCTGCTCGGCCCGTCCGGCTGCGGTAAAACCACAACGCTGCGTTTATTGGCCGGGCTGGAGCATCCCACCGCCGGACGCATTTTGATTGGTGGCAAAGATGTCACCAATCTGCCCGCCAACGAGCGCGACGTGGCGATGGTATTTCAATCTTACGCGCTGTTCCCGCACATGAGCGCGCTGGATAACATCATGTACGGCTTGCAGTCATCCGGGATGAATAAACGAGAAGCGCAGGACCGCGCGCGTGAAGGGCTGAAGCTAGTGGGGCTGGAACATCAAGGTCAGCGCCTGCCGTCGGAGCTCTCTGGAGGTCAACAGCAGCGCATTGCAGTGGCACGTGCGCTGGTGCTGGAGCCGCAGGTGCTGCTGCTGGATGAACCCCTCTCCAACCTCGATGAACGTCTGCGCCGACGGGTGCGCACCGATATCCGCGACTTGCAGCAGCGGCTCGGCTTCACCGCCGTATATGTCACACACGATCAGGAAGAGGCGCTGGCGGTCTCCGATAAGATTATTGTCATGAAAGAGGGCGATATTGCCCAGCAGGGCGCGCCGGAAAGCCTGTATCACGCGCCAAACTCGGTGTTCATCGCCGACTTTATGGGTGAAGCCAATATTCTCCCGTGTGAAGTGGAGCAGCTCGAAGGCAGTGAGGCGCTGGTGCGCTTAGGCAGCCAGCGCTATCGCGTGCGTGGCAATGGCCTGAAAACCGGCGCGGCGCAGCTGTCGGTCCGTCCGCAGTTCATCACGCTGCGCGGCGAAGGCGAAGGCGCACTGCGTGGCGAAGTAACGCATAGCACCTGGCTGGGCGACCATATTGAATATGAAGTCGCCACCGAATTGGGATCGCTGTTCATTGTTGATGCGGAGATGGAGCAGCAGCTGCCGTTGGCATCGCATGTCGCAATTGATTTTAAACCTCAGGGTTTGGCCCTGATTGCCGGTTAATTTAAGGATGGATGATGAGTGAATTAGACAATGACCCGCTGTTATCGCGCCTGATTCTGGCGGAGAAAGTGGCCCGCGCAGGGGGGGCTAAAGCGCTGGAATATTTCCATCAGCGCGACACCCTGGTGGTGGAAACCAAATACGATTTGCAGGATGTGGTATCCCGCGCTGACCGTGAAGTGGAACAGATGATCGATCAGCAAATCCGTGCGCAGTTTGCGGAGGATGGTTTCCTCGGCGAAGAGTATGGTCTGCAGGAAGGCTCATCGGGCTATACCTGGGTAGTGGATCCCATTGACGGCACCAGCCCGTTCCTCAATGGCATGCCGAACTGGTGCGTATCCGTCGCGGTGCTACACGATGGCGTGCCGGTGATCGGCGTGATTTTCGCGCCTTATTACCAGGAGTGCTACGTGGCGGCCATCGGCCATGGCGCGACGCTGAACGGCAAGCGCTTGCAGGTGGATGCGACGCGCACGCTGCAAAACCATGTCACCGGTTTTGGTGCTAACAGCCACGTGAGTCCGGATGAAGTGGGGAAAATCCTCGCCTCGCTGCTGGCTGCGGGTGGTAACTTTATCCGCATCGGTTCGGGCGCATTGATGCTGGCGTGGGTGGCTGCGGGGCGTGTAGTTGGCTATTACGAACCTTATATGCACGCGTGGGATTGTCTGGCCGGTTATTGCCTGGTGAAAGAGGCGGGTGGCTGGTATCACCCGTTCAATACCGAAGGCGAACGTTTGCTGAAAGGCGCGCAGGTAATGGCTGTGGCGCCGGGTGCGGAAGCCGATTTGAAGCGGATTGCCGGGCTGTGATGTTGGTACTGGTCGCCATGAATGGCGACCCTACGGCGGTTCTGCACGCTTTTGTAGGGTCGTCATTTATGACGACCTTCCATCAAACCAGAATAAATTCCCGATAACCCGACCAAATCACATAGATCGCAAAATAAACAAAAATCAGCGCTGAAGCGAGGTAGGAGTACTTAAGTAAGCGCGCCCCCAGTAATTTTCCGCCCATGCTGCCGACCAGGCACAGTACGCAGGTCCACACCACCCCGGCTATAAAGAAGCCGCTGAGGAAAGAGGACGTAGCGATTGCGCTGCCGTGTCCCATGCGGGAAATCAACGCGCCGCCAACGCTGGCAAACCATAGAATCGCCGTGGGTGATGACATCGCGAGCATTACGCCCCGACTAAACTCGCGCAGTAGCGATCGATACGGCTGCTGTTCTGCTTCTGGCAGTGCCGTCTGTTTGCGCAGCGCTGCATAGAGCATTTTTCCAGCAAACCACAGCAGCAGCACACCGCCACCAATCCACAGCACCCAGCGCACCGCGGTAAACTGCAATACCACAGCCATGCCCGCCAGCGCCAATAGCGCGTAGATCAAGTCACCGATACAGGTGCCAATCCCCAGCCAGAACCCATGAAAGTAGCCGCGCTGCATCGCCAGCGTAATCATGGCGATATTGGCGAGGCCGATATCGAGGCACAACGATAAACTCAGTAGAAAACCATTTGAAAACTGCAGCATAGCAACGTCAGCATCCCCGGCATGTAAATGGAGTGTTATTAAATCACACTGTACTTTGTCGCGGAGGAATTTATTGCGCTATGGGGTCACGCTAAAAAGGGGGCCTGATGGCAGATCGGTATGGATTTTGTCGGCTGCGCATTTATGCGCATCGGGTTCTTTTTTAAACAGCCACACATTTAATTCTTATTATGCTAATTCTACGGTAAGAAACTCCACGTTCTCATCACAATGTTTAATCTCCTTTTAGCTTGCTCATAAATCTTGATGTTTAGCGTGATAATTTATCCCGCAACTTTACAAGGGATAAACAGGGAGACATTAAAATGGAAATGTTACGCCAGATTAAATTATTTGTGAACAATGAGGTGTTATATAAATGAAAAAAGTAAAACATCTCTACATCATTATTTTCCTCGCCGCCATCTTAACCTACCTGGTCTCAGCAGAATATACCAAGTTGGGGGCCCACTCATTATGGTGGAGCCTGCGTCAGAACATGGTATTTCTCGCCGGCGTGTTGGCATGGTTTGGTATGTCTTTTACGATTATTTTAAGTATTCGCAACGGTGTTATTTCCCGCTGGTGCGGCGGGCTGGATAAAGCGTATAAATTGCACAAATGGTGTGCTATTTCAGCCGTGGTGCTGGCGTTAATTCACTGGCTGGCAGAGAAAGTGCCGCACTGGTTAGTTGATGCAGGCATGGTTGCCCACCCTGGAGAATTGGGTGACATTGTTATGGCCGGCTGGCAAGAGCAGTTATTAGATTTCGGACTGGTATTAGCAGAGTATGGTTTATATCTCTTAATTGCGCTGTCGCTGGTCTCTATCAGTAAAAAAATTCCCTATCACATCTTTTATTACCTGCATAAAGCTTTTCCGGTTGTCTATATCGCCTGTGCCTATCATGTGATGACGTCGTTATTTAAAACCGACTGGTGGCAAACTCCCGCTGCCTATCTGTTGGCGTTCGTCACGGCGGTGGCGGTGGGTTGCGCGTTGATTGCATTATTCCAGCGAACCGGCAGTCGCAACACGTCCGTGGCCGATATTCTTCATGTTGAAGCGGCACCGCAAGATATCGTCGAGGTGACAGTACGTCATCGCGCCACTATCCCGATGTTGCCCGGACAGTTTGCGTTTGTGCAGTTTGCACACTCGACAGAGCGCCATCCGTTTACCCTGTCTGATGTTAATCCCGATGAAAAATCGCTGACTTTTTCTATAAAAAAGCTCGGTGATTATACCCGCGAGCTGGCTCAGCATCTCCTGCCGGGCCAACGTGTAAAAATTGAAGGTCCCTACGGTGATTTTACCTTTGAACATGCAGGAAATAAGCAGTTATGGATTGCCGGAGGTATTGGTGTGACACCCTTTATGGCGAAATTGAAAGATGCCGTGAGAAAAGGGCAGCCACTTTCGGGTGTTGAATTCTGGTACTTTACTCGTCCGGACCGGGGATTGACCTATCCAGATTATTTAACTGAACTGTGTCACCAGGCCGGCGTGAGGCTTAAATACGTCACCGTAAATAGTACGGAAAATATGCAACAACACGTTACTGAAATGAAAAGCAGCCTGAATGACAACGGGGTGGATATTTGGTTTTGCGGACCTGATGGTTTGAAAAAAAGCATTAATGATACGCTGAAACAGCAAGCCGTTAGCATTCAACATTTTCATGCGGATTGCTTCTCGTGGCGATGATAAAAGCCAACGAAAAATAATTGCGCGGTATCGATTTTTATTTAAATCAATTATGTGAAGGTGGTCACCTTTAGTGGCCGCCTTGCAGGCTTATCGCACGCTATATTCCCTTAACAGTCAGCCAATCTTTTATTGATGCGGAGTGTTAACTTGATTAATTCTAATAATTTCAAAAGGCAGGGTTTAGCAACCAACCTAACCGTGGCATTATCTGCTGTTCTTTTCATCATAGCGGGAAGTGCAATGGCAACTGCAGCGGAACATCACAACCAAACGGCCTTAGTGGGCACATGGACCAGCATCCCGGATGCACCCTTAGTGCAAAACCCGGGACATCCCAGCGAAGGGTTATACCGTTTGAAGGTCAATAGCGACGGTACCTTAACGCAACTCGACTTCATTAAAATGAAAAGTCCCTCATGGATTGTGAAATCACATGATGGGCGTTTTGCTTACACCACCAATGAAGAGAACGCGGGTGCTGTTACGGCGCTGGCGATTGATCACGATGGCAAGGTACGTGTGATCAATGCGGTGGACAGTCACGGGCAGCAGCCTACCCATGCCACCATCAGTCCGGAGGGTAAATTCCTGTTTGTCGCTAACTATTCCGTGGCGAAGGGCGGGGCCAGCGTTGCAGTGTTCCCGATTCATCACGATGGTTCGCTGGGTGAACAGGTACAGAATTTTCCGTTTACCCATGGAAGCGGCGCGGTGAAAGATCGCCAGGATAGCGGTCATGCACATTCGACCACCTTCACCCACGATGGCAAATACCTGTATGCGGCCGATCTCGGCGGCGACAAACTGCATGCCTACGCCTATCACGCCGGCCAAAAAGAGCCATTGCAGGCAGATAGCACACGTGATGTCAGCTTCCCAGCGGGATCGGGTCCACGTCATATGGTGTTTTCCCCCGACGGCAAACATGCTTATGTCACCACCGAAATGGCCGGTGAAGTGGTAGTGTTTGCCGTGAAGGACGATCGACTGGAGCAGCAAGCCCGGGTCAAACTGAATACGGAAAATAGCAGCGCCGAGTACCGCAGCGGCGGCGGTATTATCCTTAGCCCTAACGGTAAGTTTGTGATTGCGGCCAACCGTGGATCGGATAACCGTTTAGTGGTGTTCAGAATTGAACAAGATGGCATGTTGGGTTCGCCGGTACGTTATAAAGCTGACGGCATTGAACCGCGCGCATTCGCTTTTGATGCCAGCGGTAAATATCTTTACGTGGCGAATGTGTTCACCAACAACATCACCATGTTCCATTTTGATGCAGAGAGCGGCGCGCTGAAAGCGGCAGGTGAAGTGGCGAAGATGCCGACGCCGACGGATATTAAATTCTTTAATTAAGGTATTGCCTTTAGCCCGGCCCTCACCCAAACCCTCTCCCGCGCGCGGGAGAGGGAGCTGCCCGAGTGATGCTCAACGTTGAGTGTCATATTCACACACGATGCCGATCGGTTCCCTCGCCCGCTTGCGGGAGAGGGCTAGGGTGAGGGGAAAAGATCTAAAGCTGCTGCACATTTAGCCGATAACTTTCCTCAATAGTACCTAACGAGGATTATTTTCATGCTAAACGGGATTGGCAGCAGCGTACTGAGAAATTTAATTACGTCAAATGCGGTGATAACGCCGGCGGTAAACAACAAAAGCGCGCAAAACGCCCTGACGGCGGAAGCATCAACCAAAGTTACCTTCAGCGAGGCGAGTGACGCTATCGCCGCGATCTATAAAATTGTGCCCGCGCAGGTGCAGAGCTCGGTGGGTGTCACCAGCAGCCTGCAAGCGCAGTTGAATGGTGCCGCGCAGTCGAAAGGCGTCGGCATGAATGGTCTTGGCAGCACTTTGCTCAGCAACCTGGTGAACAACCGTGGAGACGTGACGCTGAGCGTGCCGGCAACTGATGCGGTCAACGCTGCGCAGAGCAGCAGCCAAAGCGCGCTGGCGCTTACCGTGACGACGCAATCGGGTGTGCAGGTTAGCCTACAAATGACGCGCCAGCAGGGCGGCATGGTGGTGGAGCTGAAAACCAGCGGCGGCAAGTTAAATACTGACGAAGCCGCGGCCATCGGCAAACTGTCGGCAGGTTTGCAAACGGCACTGGATGGCTTAGATAGCAGCACCACTAAGCTCGATATCAGCGATTTAATGAAGTTTGATAGTTCCCAGCTGAAAAGTGTCGATCTCAAAACCGATCTGCGCAGCGGAAATAGCGTCACGCAGTCGCTTAATTTACATGCGGATGATCAAGAGCGCTGGCTCGGTTTCCACAATGGAGATGTCAGCATTAAGCTGGACACCGATATGTTGAAACTGACCCAGGCAGGCAGCGCTGCACAGCAGCAGGCCGCCCTGGATAAGTGGGCCGCGAAGTTCGATCAGGCAGCTTCGCGCGGTCACGGCAATAGCGACATGCTATCGCTGTTCAAAGACAGTTTCCGCGCCCTCAATACCACCGAAGGTAAAGCGAATGAAAGCATCAATACGCAACGCGTGAAGTCGATTGATGCTAACGCTGCGAAGAACGGTGCGATTAGTGGACTGGCGGATTTCTCCGCCACCTATCAGCAAACGCCGGTTGCTGGTAATCCGTATAAGCCAGAAGAAGAAGATACGTTTTCGCTGAACGTGGCACAGAAAACCACCTCGCAGACGCAGGGTGATACCCAGGATCTCACCCAGCAAACGCTGTTTAAACTGAAAGCCAGCTTCCATACCGCGCTGGATTCGGATGCGCCAGCTAAGCTCAACGCGCTGAAGTCATCGCAAAATTATAAGTACCATTTGATCGATGATGAAGAGCGTAGCCAGACGGCGGTGACGCAGAATAAGAAAGGGGAGCTGACCGCGAACTATTCCCAGCAGCTGACGCAAAATGAAACGGTGAAGCGCTATCAGCTGGCGAAGTTGATAGATAGCGTACAGATTCCGCACAGCGCGAAAAGTGAATCGACACGCTCGTTTGCCGCTGCACAGTTTGATGCACAAATATAAATGCCTAATCTGTCGTATTGTAGTCGTAAGGTCGCCATTAATGGCGACCCTACAAAATAACCATATGCATTAATTAACATTCAATTGCGTTATTTGATCTTAAGAATTACTCGCCGCTTTTTTATTCTCTTCTTTTCCCCCTATCGCCGCTGGTAGCCTGTTGTTGTCGTTAAATAAATCCATAGCTTAATAATGGCAACCCATTGCCAGATATAGCATAACCGCGCTATTTACTTGCTTTCACCCCGCTGATTATCATCGCTTTCAATCTGTTATTCATTTCCTGGCCTGCTGGCATATTCCGTGCAGGCTTACTATTCGCTGTGCAGTAAAAGTGAAATCAGCTATGACGCAAACCAGTGACGAGATTATTAACCGCGCCGCGATATTAAGCAGCGATGCACAGGCGATTGCCGCCGCACGCCATTTAGCCGAGCAGGCGAAAAGTGGGGCAGTCGAGCGCGATCAACAGCGCTTATACCCGATTGCGCTGCTCAATCAATTTACTTTACTGGGGTTGGGGAGCATCAGTGTGCCGCGAGAATTTGGCGGTGCCGGATTGTCGTTTCAAACCCTGGCGGAGGTGTTCCGTCTTATCTCGGCCAGCGATCCGTCGCTCGGGCAAATCCCCCAGAACCATTTTGGCCTGATTCAGTTCATCCTTGGCGAAGGCACGTTGGCGCAACAGCAGCAATTGCTCAGCGCAGTGGTCAGTGGCAAGCGTCTCGGCAACGGCGGTCCGGAGAAAAACACCAAACACACGCGCGATGTACAGGCGCAGCTGGTGACAACGTCACACGGAGTGCAACTCACCGGTGAGAAGTTCTACTCTACCGGCGCACTGTTCGCCGACATTCTGGTGACGACCGCGATGCACGAGCAGCAGCCGACAATGGCCTTTATTCCGTTACCGGCGCAGGGCGTAGAAATAGTTGATGACTGGTCAGGTATTGGCCAGCGCACCACCGCCAGCGGTACGGTGAAACTGCAGCAGGTAACCGTAGATCCCACGCTATTAATGCCGTTGCCGCCAGCGGAAAAGCCGACGCTGCGCGGGGCGGTTTCGCAGCTGATTCAGGCGGCGATTGATGCCGGTATTGCCCAAGGGGCGCTGGATGAAGCGTTGGAGTTTGTGCGCAGCAGCTCGCGACCGTGGGTAGATGCCAATGTCAGCCGCAATGCCGACGATCCTTACATCCTCGCCGACGTTGGCCGTCTTAGCACCGAGTTGAGCGCCGCCAGTGCCTTGCTGGCGCGTGCCGCCCGCGTGCTGGACGGTATCGACCAACAATCACTTAGCGCTGAAAACTGCGCGCGCGCGTCAATTGCGGTGGCGGAAGCCAAAGTCCTGACCACCGAAGTGGCGCTGCGGGCCAGTGAGAAGCTACTGGAATGGGGGGGCAGCCGCGCCACGCTGCTGCGTCATGGACTCGATCGCCACTGGCGTAATGCGCGCACCCATACTTTGCACGATCCGGTGCGCTGGAAAACCCACGCTATCGGCAACTATTACCTCAATGATGCGCTGCCTGCGCGTCATGCGTGGATTTAAGGAGCGGTCATGACGCAGGTATTGCCAAAACAGCGCGCGACGCGCATCAACAATGCCCATCAGGCGTTGCAGGTGGCGCAGGAACTAGCTGAACGTTTTCGCACCGGTTCCGCTCAGCGCGACCGCGAACGCGAATTGCCGCATGCGGAATTGCAGCAGTTATTTCATTCAGGACTTGGTGCTGTCACCGTGCCGCGCGCTTTCGGTGGCATTGAGATTTCTACCGCGGAGTTAGCAGAAATATTCGTTATTTTGAGCGCAGCTGACGGTTCTATCGGGCAGGTGCCGCAGAACCATTTCTACGCGCTGGAAGTGCTGCGCATTAACGGCAGCGACGCGCAGAAAAAGCGGCTGTACGCCGAGGTGCTGGATGGCGTGCATCACGGCAATGCGCTGGCGGAGTTCAGCTCGCCGGCTGCACATCAGCGTTCCACCGCCGTTTCGCAACAGGCTGAGGGATTACGTCTCAGCGGCAACAAGTTTTACTGCACCGGCGCGCTGTATGCCGATCGTATTCCGACGCTGGCGATTGCGGATGATGGCAAAGAACAGCTGGTGTTTGTACCGCGTCATCAGCCTGGCGTGAATGTGATCGATGACTGGAGCGGCTTTGGTCAGCGCACCACCGGCAGCGGCAGCGTGCAGTTCAGCAATGTGGCGATTGCGCCGGAAGATGTGGTGCCCTTCCAAACGGCGTTTGAACGCCCGAGCACCGTTGGGCCCTTTGCGCAGATTATGCATGCCGCCATCGATCAGGGCATCGCGCGTGCAGCCTTTAACGACATGCTCGATTTCCTGCGCCAGCGCGCACGTCCCTGGCCGGACAGCGGCGTAGATCGCGCCAGCGACGATCCGTTGACGCTCGATCGTACCGGTCGTCTTGCCGCGCGTCTGAGCGCAGGTGATGCGCTGCTGGCAATTGCCGGTGACGCCGTTGACGTGGCGCAGCGCGATCCCAGCGCGGAAAACGTAGCGCTGGCTTCGGTTGACGTGGCGAAGGCGCGCGCCTGGACTACCGAAGTGTCGCTGGAGGCCAGTAACCTGCTGTTTGAACTGGGTGGATCGCGCTCCAGCCTGCGCGAACACAACTTCGACCGCCACTGGCGCAATGCGCGCACCCACACCCTTCACGATCCGGTGCGCTGGAAATATCCGGCGATTGGCAACTATCTGCTGAATGGCGTGCTGCCACCGCGTCGGGGGACGATATGAGTCAAAAACAGATTCTGCTTAACGCTTTCAATATGAATTGCGTGGGCCATATTCATCACGGTATGTGGACGCATCCGCAGGATCGTTCGGTGGATTTCAATTCGCTGGAGTACTGGCTCGATTTGGCGCGCCTGCTGGAACGCGGGCTGTTTGATGGATTGTTTATCGCCGATATTCTCGGCGTGTATGACGTCTACCAGCAGGGCATTGGCCTGACGGCCCAGGAGTCGATTCAGCTGCCGGTTAACGATCCGCTGATGCTGATTTCTGGCATGGCGAGCGTTACGCAACATCTGGGCTTTGGCGTCACCGCCAACCTGAGTTATGAAGCGCCGTATCCGTTTGCGCGCCGCCTTTCCACGCTTGATCACCTGACCAAAGGGCGCATCGGCTGGAACATTGTCACCGGTTATCTCGATAGCGCCGCACGCGCCATGGGGCAGCAACAGCTGCTGGCGCACGACCGTCGCTACGATCAGGCCGATGAGTTTCTGGATGTCACCTACAAATTGTGGGAAGGCAGCTGGCAGGACGATGCGGTGGTGCAGGATAAGGTCAATCGTCTGTACGCCGATGCCAGCAAAATCAAGCAAATCCATCATCAGGGCGAGTTCTATCAGGTGCAGGGCTATCACCTGAGCAGCCCATCACCACAGCGCACACCGCTGCTGTTCCAGGCCGGTTCCTCGGCGCGCGGCGTGCAGTTTGCCGGGCGTCATGCCGAGTGCAGCTTTGTTAATGCAGCGTCGCCGGCGGCGATGCGCGAGCAGTCCACGCGCCTACGCCAGGCGGCGGTGGCAGCCGGACGCCATCCTGACGATCTGCGCATCTTTATGGGCGTCAGCGTGATTGTGGCACCGACCGAACGTGAAGCGCAGGAGAAGCAGCGCAGCTATCTCGAATATGCCAGCCCGGAAGCCGGCATCGCCCACTTCTCCAGCTCGATTGGTCTGGACCTGGCGGCCTTTGAACTGGATGAGCCGATTCAGACTGGCGACACGCGCGCGATCGAATCGGTGAGCAAAGCCTTCAGCGGCTGGACGCGTCGTCGCTTGCTGGAGCAGCACGCCATGGGCAGCCGCTATCCGCTGATCGTCGGCAACCCGAGCCAGGTCGCCGATGCGTTGATCAAGTGGATCGATGAAGGCGATATCGACGGCTTTAACTTGACGCGCATCCTTAATCCGCAGAGCTACCGCGATTTTATCGATCTGGTGGTACCGGAATTGCAGCAGCGCGACCGCTTTAAAACCGCCTATCAGCCCGGCTCATTACGGCAAAAAATCTTTCAACAGCAGGACCGTTTGCCCGATCGCCATCCGGCGGCGCGCTGGCGCGACGGCGTTAACCTTCGTTAATTTAACCTCAGGGATCTGATATGAAAATTGCACGTCAATTCGCGCTGGCTGCCAGCGTCGCACTACTGGCGTTTAGCGCCGTCGCCGCCGAGAACTACAGCGGACCGCTGAAAGTCGGCACCACCGCAGCCTTTGCGCCGCCGCTGGAAACCGCGGTGGCCGAAGCGAAAAAACAGGGTTTGAACGTTGAGCTGGTGGAGTTCACCGACTGGACGGCACCCAACGTCAGCGTGGAAAACGGCGATATCGATGTGAACCTGTTCCAGCATAAGCCGTTCCTCGAGAATGCCAATCAGCAGGGCGGATTCCATCTGGTACCTTATGCACCGGCGATCATCAATAATATCGGGCTTTATTCGAAGAAACACACCGCGATTGACCAGATCCCCGACGGTGGCACGGTGGCGATTGCCAACGATCCGATCAACGGCGCGCGCGGCCTGCTGCTGCTGCAAAAAGCCAAACTGATTACGCTGAAACCGGGCGCGGGTCTCAAATCGACCGTGGATGATATCGTCAGCAATCCAAAGCATCTCAAGATCATCGAAGTGGAAGCGGTGCAGCTATCGCGCTCGCTGGATGAAGTCGATTTAGCGCAGGGCTATCCGCACTATCTACGCCTGTCGAAGACCATTGATCCTAACAATGCCTTGCTGTTCGATGGCCTTGAGCATCCGGAATATGTGATTCAGTTTGTCATCCGCGACGGTCATCAGAACGATCCGCGTCTGGCGAAGTTTGTCGATATCTACCAGCATTCGCCGGTAGTACGCGCCAAACTGGATGACTTCTACGGCAAACTGTATCAGCCGGGCTGGAGCCAGTAAGCATGGTTAGCCTGACGCTACCCGGCGAGCGCGATGCGTTGCTGTCACCGACGGCCGAGACGGCAGGGAAAGTGCACGTGCAGATTCGTGGCTTGAGTAAACGTTATCCCGGACAAACCCAGGAGGCGCTGAAAGCGGTGGATCTGCAGGTTAAGCGCGGCGAGATTTTCGGCATTATTGGTCGTAGCGGTGCCGGTAAATCGACGCTGATTCGCTGCCTTAACCGGCTGGAAAACCCGACAAGCGGTCAGGTGGTGATTGACGGCATCGATCTTGGCAGCCTGAGCGATCGTCAGCTGGTGGATTGGCGACGTCGTACCGGTATGATCTTCCAGCATTTCAATTTGCTTTCCGCCAAAACGGTGCGCGAAAACATTGAGCTGCCGATGAAAGTGGCGGGCGTACCTGCGGCTGAGCGGCGGCGCAAGGTGGATGAACTGCTGGCGCTGGTGGGACTGGAGCAGCGTCAGCACGCCTGGCCTGCACAGTTGTCCGGCGGCCAGAAGCAGCGCGTCGGCATTGCGCGCGCGCTGGTGCACGATCCCGAACTGCTGCTGTGTGATGAGGCGACTTCAGCGCTCGATCCGGAAACCACCCGCTCGATTCTGGCGCTGCTGAAGAAAATCAATCAGCAGCGGCACATCACTATCGTGTTGATTACGCATGAAATGGATGTGGTGCACGATCTCTGTCATCAGGTGGCGGTGATCGATCAGGGTGAAATCATTGAGCGCGGTCCGGTATGGCAGGTATATAGCGATCCGCAGCAGGAAACCACGCGGCAATTGCTCAACCCGCAGTTCAGTGCGCTGCCAGAAGCGATTCAACCGCTGCTGACGCCAACGCGTCAGCGTGCCGATTCACGTCTGCTGGTGCGCCTGCGCTACACCGGGCAAGGCGCGCTACCGGATTTGGCGGCGCTGAGCACGCGCGTGGGCGGGGAACTGACCTTGCTGTTCAGCGCGGTGGAGTGGGTGGATGGCAAACCGACCGGGCAGATGTTGCTGCTGCTGGATGCGCGTCATGAATCTGACGCGGTGCGTGCGCTATTAACCCCTGTTGCTGACCAACTGGAGATTCCGGGCTATGTCACTGGCTATTGATCGTTTATGGGTGGGGCTGCTGGATACGCTGCTGATGGTTGGCGTGTCCTCGCTGCTGGCGCTGGCCTTAGGCTTGCCGATGGCGGTGATTTTGGTGGTGACTGGACGCGGCGATCTGTTTCCCAGCCCGCTGTTGAATCGTGTGCTTGGCTGGGTGGTGAATCTGTTCCGCTCGATTCCGTTTTTGATTCTGATGGTAGCGCTGATTCCATTTACCCGCTGGATCGTCGGCACCACCTACGGCGTGTGGGCGGCGGTGGTGCCGCTGACGCTGGCAGCAACGCCATTTTTTGCGCGTATTGCCGAAGTGAGCCTGCGTGAAGTGGATAAAGGGCTGACCGAAGCGGCGCAGGCGATGGGCTTTCATCGCTGGCACATTATCTGGCATGTGCTGTTGCCCGAAGCGCGACCCGGCATCGTCAGCGGATTTACTATTACGCTGGTGACGATGATCAACGCTTCAGCCATGGCCGGCGCGATAGGTGCCGGTGGTTTGGGCGATCTGGCTTATCGTTATGGCTATCAGCGTTTTGATATGCAGGTGATGCTGACGGTGATTGTGGTGCTGGTGGCGCTGGTCACGGTGCTGCAGTTTTTTGGCGACAGGTTGTCGCGGCGGTTGAATCACCGCTGATATGAGCGGTCGCCATCAATGGCGACCCTACAAATCTGAACCGGCTCTATTACCGTTGATTGCGTGGTCGCCATTAATGACGACCCTACGAAAACACACCGTAGGGTGCGCATTAATGCGCACCAGCAATTTAACGGATCGATAATCCTTCCAGCGCGGCCAGCAGCGCATCGACTTTGGGAAGCAGCTGTTTGCGGCGCGGCCAGATCAGCGTTAAGGCTAAACCGTCCGGCTGCTGTTCGGGCAGAATAATCTGCAGATCGCCGCGCGCCAGCGGCTCACGGATCAACCACGATGGCATCTGTGCAATGCCTAGCCCGCCACACACTGCCTGCACCTGCGCATCCACATCCCCCAGCGCCATGCGGTGCGGCACATTGCGCCAGTGCGGATAGCCATCTTCAGTGGTAAACAGCCATGGTTTGGTGCTGCCATCGACGCGTTCATACATGATGGCCTGATGCTGAAGCAGCTCGCTTTCATTGTTTGGGCGACCTACGCGCGTCAGGTAATCCGGTGACGCGCAAAATACCATGCGTTCGCGACCCATCTGGCGACAGCCGAGCGAGGCGGGTAGATCGGGCGATCCGCCAATGCGTACCGCAACATCAATCCCCTCATCGAACAGATCGATAAAACGATCGGAGAACGTCAGATTGAGCTCTACATCCGGATGCTGCTGGCAAAACGGAATCAGCAGCGGCATCACGCCAAGGCGGCCATAAGTATTCGGCACCGCGAGGCGCAAGCGGCCGGAAGGGATGGTGCGCTGCGCCGCCAGCACCGCTTCGGCTTCTGCCAGCTCCTCCATAATGCGCAAACAGGTTTGGTAATAGGCGTTACCGGCGTCGGTGAGTTTCAGGCTGCGCGTGGTGCGCTCCAGCAGGCGCGAGCCAAGCCGGGTTTCCAGCCGCGTTACGCTCTTACTCACGGCGGAACCGGTCAAATGCAGACGCTCCGCGGCAGCGGCAAAGCTGCCGCTCTCTACGCTGGCAACAAAAGGAACAATATCTTTCAGGCGTTGATCGTGCATCGATTAGTGAACTCAGGTTGTGAATGCCGTGAATTAATGCCAAAGATAGGAATTTAATTCTCTATTAAACTCATCATCACTGAAACTGAGGAGAATTGAAATGCAAAAGCAGGCATTGATTGTAGGTATTAGCGGTGTGATTGGACGTGCGCTGGCAGAAAAATTACAGCGTGAAGGCTGGCAGGTGAGCGGCTTATCGCGCGGACGTGGCGCGGTGCCAGATGGCTGCCGCAGCCTGACTGCCGATCTTACTGACGCAGCAGCGGTGCGTGCTGCGCTGGGGCAAGAGAAGCCGGATGCACTGTTCTTTAGCGTTTGGTCGCGTCAGGAAAATGAGAAAGAGAACATTCGCGTCAATGGCGCGATGGTGCGCAACGTAATTGAAGCGTTAGGCGATCGTCTGAACGGCGCGCATGTGGCGCTGGTGACCGGCCTCAAGCACTACCTCGGTCCATTTGAAGCGTACGGTAAAGGCGCGGTGCCGGTCACACCGTTCCGCGAAGAGCAGGGCCGTCAGCCGGTCGATAACTTCTATTACGCGCAGGAAGATGAAGTGTTTGCCGGAGCGGAGAAATATGGCTATCGCTGGAGCGTGCATCGCCCGCACTCCATCGTTGGGTTCGCGCTGGGCAACGCCATGAACATGGGCCAGACGCTGGCGGTCTACGCTACGCTGTGCCGTGAACAAGGCTTGCCGTTTATTTTCCCCGGTTCGCCAGAACAGTGGAACGGTGTTTCTGATGTCACCGATGCCGGTTTGCTGGCTGAGCAACTGCTGTGGGCGGCGACGGCGGCAGAAGCGGCCAATCAGGACTTCAATGCGGTGAACGGAGATGTGTTCCGCTGGAACTGGTTGTGGCCACGTCTGGCGGCCTATTTCGGCCTGGAAGCGGCGGCGTATCCGGCACAGATGATGCCACTGGAAGGGCGCATGCAGGATGCGGCAGATGCCTGGCGTGATGTGGCAGCACGTTATCAGCTGCGCGAAGCGGACATCACTAAGCTCGCATCCTGGTGGCACACCGATGCCGACTTGGGCCGTCCGATGGAAGCCTTCACCGACATGAGCAAGAGCCGCAAAGCGGGCTTTACCGGGTATCGTTCAACGCTGGATTCCTTTACTGAACTTTTTGATCGGCTGAAAGCAGAGAAGGTTATCCCACAATAAAGCTGCGCGAAATAAAAAGGGCGGCTCGTGAGAACCGCCCTCCAAATTAACTGTTTTGCAATGCGCCTGCCGGTTTTAACCATTACTTCTTCTTATAAACGATCGCAGTGCCATATATTTTATTATTGGTATTTGCTGAGGTAACGATATAAATATCGCCGCCTTTTTCATCTGCCAGTTTAGACAGTTCTTCTTTGGCGCTTGCCGCATCCGTTTCACCCGAAGTGGAAATATTTCCCACCTCAACGTATTGATCTTTCACCTTTTCAAATTCTACTTTTGTCATCAGTTCTGCAGCAAATGCGCTAAAAGATAGTGAGGTTGCTAATAATGCCAATATTAATTTTTTCATACGAATCCTTGGATGAGGTAAATGATGGGAATAATGTTAGCATTGCTATTATTCTATAGTTTACAAATGTGCCCTTTACAATGTGATTGAGCCAATTTTTAAACTTTTGCGTAACTTGCATCCCCTCCAAAAATTAACTTAAAAAAGTTAACTCTCTTACTTCAACGTCACCCAACGTTTTCCCACCAACACCGTCATTGCCACAATGGTCACTATTGCAGCCAGATGCATGACAAAATCCATTGGATGCAGATGGACCGGATGGCAAAACGCCAGCAGCGTGACCGCCATGCAGGAGACGCCCAATCCCGCCATCGCTAAGCTGCGTACCGGATGCAGTGCGCGAGTACGGCGCAGGCTGGCGATCATTAGCAGCATCATTGGCGTGCTGACCACCAGCAAAAAGGTAAAACAGCGCGTACTGTCGTTATCATGCACCAGCGGCACTTCACCGGGAATCTGGCTGATGCTCATGCCCAGCCACAATAAACCGATTGGCAGCAGCGCTTTCCAGCTGATGCTGCGACGTCCGGCGATGCTCATCGTAAAGGCGCTGCGGATCGCCAGGGTACCGAGTACAAACGCCAGCGCAAGTTGCAACATGGCCTGTAGCGCGCCGGGCTGCGTCCAGTCGGTGAAACTGCGCTGTACTAAAAAGCTGGCGGCAATCCCGCAGGGGAGAGCCAGTAGCAGCCAGACAAAGACGCGCCAGCCGGTTGAACGCAGCGGTTTAACGGGTTGCATCTCGCGCCCGAGTTTTTCAATTAACAGGTCATGATCGGTCATGATTGGCTCCAAAGCGGCGCAAATTGGTTAATGCGCGATGTAGCAGCGATTTCACCGCCGCCACACTCAGGTTGTTATGCGCGGCCGCTTCCGTCAGGCTCATCTCACGCAGGTGAACATGTTCAACAATTTCGCGCTGACGCGAAGGTAGCTGTTGCAGGTAACCGGCCAGCTCTTCCTGCGTATCTTGCCGGTGCGCGTCCGGTACGCTGGCGGCTTCCGGTAATGCGTCGTCGTTCACTTCCCACTGCTGATGGCGGCCGCGACGTCGCAATGCATCAATAGCGCGCGCCGAGATAATCGCCATCAGCCAGGGCAAAAAAGGGTAGGCAGGATCATAGGTGTGACGCACCCGATGCACTGCCAGCAGCACATCCTGAATCACATCTTCGACTAATGCCTCATCGCTGAAGTGCTTGCGCACTTGCGAACGAATCACCGGCACCAGCGCTTTGAGCAATCGGGTATAGGCGAGCTGATCGCCCGCCTGCGCCCGTTCCATTAGCGCGGGCCAACTTTCGCGCGCGCTATCGCTTGTTTGCATAATCCGCCTTGTTGTTCTTACGCCTTCTTGCTTGCCGCCTGATTGAGCGCATTCACCACAATGCTGGGTGTCAGCACCTGCGGCAGCACTTTCGGCGGTCCGCCATCGGCGGGGTACACCAGATACATCGGTAAGCCACCCTGGCCGAATTCACTCATCGTGTCATCCACGTCCGGGTTAAATTTAGTGGAATCGGCCACCATGTACAGCGTACCGGTTTTTGCTAACGCGTCTTGCACGGCCTGCGTTGAGAGCGAGGTTTTCTCGTTCACTTGGCAGGTGATGCACCAGGAGGCGGTGAAATCGACAAAGATCGCTTTACCGTGACCGCGCTGCGCTTCAACCGCTTGCGGCGACCATTTGGCTTTGCTCACTTCAGCCGTGAGCCGATCGCCCGCCAGCCCTGTGCCCGGTTTGATCAGGCTGGGTAGTGGCGCGATCACCGCGATAATTAACACCGCCGTCACGCTATACATGACTTTATGACTTTTACCGGTGAAGTGGCGATGCTGCGCCATCCCATATAACCAGCCAGCGAAGGCAACGACCACAGAGGCAGCCAGTAAGGTGGCGAGGGCTGCGCTGCCCGCTTGCTGCGCTAAAACCCATACCAGCCAGGCGTAAGCACCAAACATAGGGAACGCCAGGCCGCGCTTAAGAATATCCATCCATGCGCCGGGACGCGGCAGGAATTTAGCCAAAGCCGGGAACAGGGAAACCAGCGTAAACGGTGCGGCAAAGCCCAGCGCCAACGCGAAAAAGATCACTAAGGCAACGGCAGGCGGCTGTACCAACGCATAACCGATGGCGCTGGCCATAAACGGCGCGGCGCAGGGTGTCGCAACGATAATCGCTAGCGCGCCGGTCAAGGCTGAGCGCGTAAAGGCGCCGCGTCCGACATCGACCGAACCTACACGCTGTACCGATAAACCCACTTCAAACACGCCAAGTAAATTGAGTGCGGCGGCAAGGATCACCAGCGAAAGCAGGGCGATCACCAACGGCGATTGCAGTTGGAAGCCCCAGCCAACGGCGGCACCACCGGCTCGCGCCGCCAGCAAGATCCCCGCCAGCGCCATCATGGTGACGACAACGCCGAGTAAAAAGCCCAAACCTTCGCGGCGCGCGCTGGCGGCGTTATCGGTATGGCGTAACAGGCCGAGTGCTTTCAGCGAGATCACCGGAAACACGCAGGGCATAAGATTGAGAATAATGCCGCCGATGAAGGCGGCCAGCATGGCGGTTAACATCGCTGGCCTCTTTGCTTAGTGAGTTTGCGGATGAGAAGCGTCGTACTGCTTAACGGCGGCCAGCGCTTTCTCGATATGCGTGTCAGGGTTTCTATCAGTGTAACTCAGCAGAATATTGCCATCTGGCGCAATCACGTAAGAGGTACGATCGGAGAGGGTTTTGCCTTTCATCTGCATGGTGGTTTGGTATTGTGCGGCCACTTTTGCGCCCGGATCGGCGGCAACGGTAAATTTATCGCGGCACTCCAGTTTGGAGAAATCGCTAACCTGATCGGTATTGCCCGCGGTGACCCCAATGACTGTGGCGCCCATTTTGGTAAAGCTATCTGTGGCTTCGGCAAAATCGTGCGCTTCGATGGTGCAGCCCTTACTGAACGCGGCCGGGAAGAAATAGAGTACCACTGGGCCTTTCTGCAGCGCTTTATCCAGTGAGAAGGTCAATGGCTTACCGGCTAACGCGCCCTGCAGTTCAAAGTTGGGGGCTTTAGCGCCTACCGGCAATGCGGCACCGGCGTTGAACGCGGACAGACCCAGTGCTGCTGTTATAGTCAGGGTACAAACGAGGGATTTCATGCGTTTCATTAGCTGCTCCTGCGATGTAGGGGAGTTCCGATTTGGGTGACTCAGTAGTTCAGTTCGCTGGGGCGGGAAGGAAAGTTTCGGTGGAGGTGAAAAAAAACTATTTTTTTAGACGTGCCAACATACGCATGCTGTTCTCAAACAGTTGTTCAGCGATATGTTGCGGGAAATCCCCGGGTAAATGCTTCGCTACACGTTCACCGTTCATCCAGGCGATCAGCTCCTGTTTCACCAGTCATTCTCCGATATAGAGGCAGAAAGTTCATTTTTTTCCAGCACATCCATTTGGAGATCCAGCGATTGTAGAATTTTGAATAAGGTTGCCAGCGTGGTCAGATCGGGATAGTTTTCAAAATGAGAAATAGTGGATTGCTTTAACCCGACTTTTTGCGCCAGTTCACTTTGTGTCCATTGGTTCTTTTGACGAATCAGCCTGACGTGATTGGCAAGTTGGCGCGGACTGTAAATCATCTCTTATTCTCATCTTAAGGGTGCATAACGTTGAGCCATTATCCCTTACAGAGGATAAGAAAGCGTTTATTCCCGCCAGGGGATAAGCAAAGAAGACGCGCTGATTTACGTTTTGGATAGCCCATTGGAATGTCACGAAGCGCTATGAATCTCTACGAAGCGGCGAGTGATGTGGGTTTAATCCCCTGACAAAACAGACTCAAGGTATGCTGCACGATGATGTCGCGATTGTATGCAGGATCGTTGGCAAAGCGGGTGAAGGGCACCAATACCAGGCTAAGGATTGATGTCATCAGCAGCTGCGGCTCTAAATCTGCATTGAGTAATCCCTGCTGCTGCCAGCCTTCAATCATTTTTTTTACCTCATCACGCTCACCGTGGCCAAAACGCTTCTTAATGTGCTGACCTAAACCGCCTTCACCCTGCATCACTTCCTGCATCCACAAAGGGGCGAACCAATTGTATGTCGTGACGATATCCGCGACTTCGCGAATAAACGCGCTAAAAGTCGTGACAGGGTCACGCGGGTCGTCGATAAAGTGCGCAACCAGGCGTTGACGTAACGGTAAAAAACGCTCCTCAACCACAATATCCAGTAGTGATTCACGGGACTGAAAATAGTAATTGAGCATTGCCGGACTTACGCCCGCTTTGCGCGCAATCGCATTCAGTGACGTCTCGCCAATGCCGTTTTCTGCGTATAGCGCCAGAGTGATATCAAGCAGCAATTCACGCTGCTGCACGTTAATCGCGCCGCCGCGTGGACGGCCGGGACGACGCGGTTTGGCTGCCGTGGTTTTCGCTGCTGCTGGGATTTTTTTTGCGGTCATCTTTACTCGCTCGCTTGCTTCATGTCAGACTGTGCTCAATATTAATTGTGTATTTAATTAATTTCAATTGGTGTCTGTGATGAAACTTAACACTCTTACACCGTCGTCGGGCAGCGGGGAGGAGAATCCTCCTTCAATCCGCTTGCTGATGGGCGCTTTACTTCTTGTCATGCTGTTATCGGCGCTGGATCAAACTATCGTCTCCACCGCGCTGCCCACTATTGTGGGCGAGCTGGGCGGGCTCGATCGCCTGTCGTGGATCGTCACGGCTTATATGCTGGCATCCACCATTGTCGTGCCGTTGTATGGCAAGTTTGGCGATCTGTTTGGTCGCAAAACGGTGTTGCAAATCTCGGTGGTACTGTTCCTGATAGGCTCCGCATTGTGCGGGTTAGCGCAGAATATGGAACAGCTCATTTTTACCCGTGCGCTGCAAGGTTTAGGTGGCGGCGGCCTGATGGTCGTGAGCATGGCTGCGGTGGCTGATGTCATCCCACCACAGGAACGCGGTAAATATCAGGGCTTATTTGGCGGCGTGTTCGGCCTGGCAACGGTAATTGGCCCGCTGCTCGGCGGCTTTATTGTGCAGCATGCCTCGTGGCGCTGGATTTTTTATATCAATCTACCGTTGGGTTTACTGGCGCTGTTAATCATCAACGCGGTGTTCAAAACCGACAACAAGCGTAAGCCACACGAAATCGATTTTCCCGGTGCGGTGTTCCTCAGCATGGCGCTGGTGGGCATCACGCTATTTACCAGTGAAGGCGGCACGCTGCGCGCGTGGTCCGATCCTCAGCTCTGGTGCATTCTGGCATTTGGTGTGATTGGGGTGATCGGGTTTGTTTATGAAGAGCGTCGCGCCTGGGAGCCGATTATTCCGCTGGCGCTGTTTCGTAATCGTAGCTTCTCCCTCGCCAGTTTAATGGCCTTTATCGTCGGCATGGCGCTGTTTGGAAGCGTTACCTTTCTACCGCTCTATCTGCAAGTGGTGAAGGGATCGACGCCGACCGAAGCGGGTTTACAATTACTGCCGTTGATGGGCGGGTTGCTGGTCACGTCCATCGCCAGCGGGCGCATTATCAGCCGAACCGGCAAATATCGCCTGTTCCCAATTGCCGGTACATTGCTGGCAACCATCGGCATGGCGCTGCTGACCACGCTAACCATTGATGCACCGCTGTGGCACATTTACCTGTTCGCCTGTGTGTTAGGCATGGGAATGGGGATGGTAATGCAGGTGCTGGTGCTGGCGGTGCAGAACACGGTAACGCCGGACAGGATTGGCGTGGCAACCTCATCAGTAACGCTATTCCGTTCCGTTGGCGGCTCAATCGGCGTGGCGCTGTTTGGGGCGGTATTCAGCCAGGTGCTGAAATCGGGCCTGACCTCGCTGGTGGAACAAGGCAAAACGCTGCCGCGCGCGCTCGATCCAGAGGCGGTGCATCATCTCCCCCCTGATGTGCAGCAGGCGTATTTACAGGTCTTTGGCGACGCGGTGCACGCCGCGTTTCAAATGGCGGCGGTGGTGATGTTGCTGGCCTTTATCCTTTCTCTGATGTTGCCAGAATCACCGCTGCGCAAGAAAGACGCAGCGGCGTAACACGGCTTATACTCCCGCGCGCTGCTGCAAGGTTTTCACCGCTTGCGCAGCGTCGCGGCGCAATTCAGCCACATCCAGTCCCGGAATCACATCTTCCTGCATCACAACATGTCCATCGCAAATAAGCGCTTTCACGCTGGCGCGCCCGCCGCTGGCTATCGGACCGATGGCCATATCATGCAGGCCAAAATAGCGCGGATCGTCGAGGCGATAAATGGCGATGTCGGCAGCCATGCCCGGCGCAATGCGCCCGGTGTGCAATCCCAGCACCTGCGCGCCGCCCGACGTGCCCCAGCGCACCACATCCTCAATGCTGGCGGCATCACCTCCACCTTCATACGTACCACCAGCATAGCGCGGCTGGGCCTGCATGCCTTTACGTACGCGCTGTAACTGCCAGGCAGCGTGGGTTTCACTTTGCATATCTGCCGCTTCGTTCGATGCCGCACCATCTACGCCAATTGAGATTTTCATGCCGGCTTGTTCCATTGCGACTACATCGGCAATGCCGCTACCGAGGCGCGCATTACTTTGCGGGCAATGCGCGATGCCGCTGCCTGCCGCACCCAGCATCGCGATCTCTTCCGGCAGCAGTTTTACCAGATGTGCGAACCAGACATCGTCACCAATCCAGTCGTGTTCAGCGCAAAATTGCAGCGGCGTCATACCGAATTTGCTGCGCGCCGCATCGAGATAGTCAACGGTCTCGGAGAGATGACTATGCAGGCGAATACCGAGCTGACGGGCGAGGCGCGCGCTTTCGCGTAACTCCTGAGGCGTGGTGGAGTGCAAAGTGGTGGTAGGTGCCATCACGATGCGACGCATCGCCCGATCGTGCGGTTGATGATAGCGCGCAACCAGGCGATCGACATCCGCCATCATGCTGTGGAAGTTTTCCGGACGCAGCGCGCCAGGTAAGTCGCTTTCCAGGCCACGACTTTGTGTGGCGCCGCCGCGACACAAAACAAAGCGCACGCCCAGTTTGGCGGCCTCATCGAACAGGATTTCTGCGCCATCAAACGGCATATCCGGCCAATATAGGTAGTGATGGTCAGCAAGGGTGGTACAGCCAGAACGCACTAATTCAACCAGGCCAACGCGTACAGCAATACGAAACGTCTGTTCATCGAATGCCCCGCGAAAGCGATAGGGCGTGGCGGCCAGCCAGCCGCCAAGGCTCAGATTCAAACCCTTAGGTTCACCTTTCAGTAATGATTGAAACAGATGGTGATGGGTATTGACCCAGCCGGGATAGACCACGCAATCACGGGCATCAATGACCGTTTCATCTGCTGTCGCGATGAGATCGCCCATTTCGACGATCAGGCCGTCACGAATACGTATATCGCGTGCCTGGCTGCGTGGCAGGTGTTTATCGCCGGTCATAATCGCGGCGCAGTGTTTAATTAACAGTGGGTTCATCGCGGCCTCACTGCGTAGCGGATGGAGTGAACTGGGTGGTGAAAGCACGTTGCCAATCGGTGGCGGCTTTCAGCAATCCCGCGTTGACCATAAAATCACGCGTGGCCTGCCAGCGTTGCTCGGTCATCACGCCTAGGCCCTGTTTCGCTGCATCGCCGCCGTCTATCAGGTGCAAAGCCTTCATTTGTGATACGCCGAAAGCCAGAATGGCGTCGGTCATTTGTGGGTTCTCTTTTTTGATCAGCGTATTGCCTGCTGTCGGATTAGCGAGATAGGATTTCCAGCCTTCCATCGAAGCCGCAACAAAGCGTTTCATCACATCCGGCTCTTTTTGCAGTAAATCATCGCGCGTAACCAGAATGCCGCCGTAGGCTGGATAGCCATAATCGGCAAACAGATAGAATTTACTGTCGGGCTGCACTTCTTTGATCTGTTGCACTTCGGAAGTGGCGTAAGCCTGTTGCGCAGTATTTTTATCGGCAAGGAAAGGTTGCATGTTGAAGGTGTAAGGACGCGCCTGACCATCCTGCAGCTGATATTTGCTTTTCAACCACGGCCACCAACTGGCTTGCCCGCTGGCTGATACCAGCACGGTTTTGCCCTTAAGCTGATCCAATGATTTCACATCGCCGTGGGTAACAATGCCTTGAGGATCAAACTGAAAGGGCGCAGCAATGGCTTTTAACGGAAAATTGCGTTCGATGCCCTGCAACACTTGCAGGTCGTAGCTGACGATCACATCGGCGCGATTCGCTAACAGCAGCGTCATGTTATTGAGCTGTGGCCCACCTGAACGTACTTCGACATCCAGCCCATATTTTTTGTAGATGCCAGTAGCGACCGCCTGGTAATAGCCGCCTTGCTCGGCTTGTGCGACCCAGGTGGTTTGCAACACCAGTTTGTCTGCGGCGTGCGTCAGCGCAGAAGTGCCGAGCAGCACAGCGAGTAAAGAGAAACGTGACATTGTCATAATAACCCCCAATAAACGTTGAGTTTGTCGTCATCATCAGGGGCGCAGCGGCGCATGGCGTGCTCACGATGCCGGTAATAAAAGCATCGTCCCCTGACGAGGTACAGCTAACGCTGTAGAGCAATGTCCTGCGTGAATCTGGTGTCACGCTGACCGCTTATACTCAGTGGGGAATTAGCAAAGCGCATGCCATTTATGTAACGATATGAATATACATATATTTTATTAACTCCTCTGTCACATTTCTCTCAGGCGCTGCTCATTCAGGATGCATCATGGCGGTTGTTGCACCGCCTTTGTGCACGATGGGCATGCCACTTTATTTAACCTATTGATTCTGCGTGGCTTCCCGAGCTGGCACAGGCTTTGCTTGAGTGAACATGAGTAGAAGCTGTCAGCCGTGGTTTTGCCCGGTGGGTCATTGCTCGATCGCCTGTTGTAGTAGAGCAAATAGGCGCGGGGATGACTGCCACGCTGCGGGCGTGTCATCCGTTATCGCTCAATAACGAGGTGCACCAATGGAAAAGACTACTTTTGACATGCATGAACTGGCTAAAGAATCGCGCATGGGCGCGCGCGGCGTTGAGGCAGCACGCGATGTGCGCATCATCGATCTCTCTGATTTTGAACAGCGTAAACCCGAAATAGCCGAGCAGCTGTGGCAAGCCGCCACGGAGATCGGTTTTTTCCAGGTTTCGGGCCACGGCATTCCGCTAGACGATATCAACGCTGCCTTTGCTAACGCTGAGCGCTTTTTTGCACTGCCGCAACGTGAGAAAGCACGTTATCCGTTAAGCCGTAACGCGGGCTGGGAATATCGGGCGCAAATCCGTCCTTCCACCGGTAAACCCGATCAAAAAGAGTCGTATCAGATAACGCGGCCGCGTATGGCAGAACTGTGGCCTGATGATGCCTTACCGGATTTTCAACGCGATGTGCTGAAATTTGAACGCCAGTGCTGGGAAGTGGGGATGCGTTTGCTTTCCTGTTTCGCGCTTAAGCTGGGCTTCCCGGACGATTTCTTTGCTCAGGCGCACGAACCTTCACGTGAAACCTATCAAAGTACGTTGCGCATGCTGCACTACTTTGCCATTAGCGGCGAGCCTGATGGGCCGTGGCGTGCCGGTGCGCATACCGATTTTGATTGCCTGACTTTGCTGTTCCAGCGCGATGGGCAGGGCGGTTTACAGGTGTGTCCAGGTAAAGAGATGGAAGAGCAGGTGTGGACGCCCATCGAACCGCTGGAAGGCGTTATTACCTGTAATGTCGGCGATATGCTGATGCGCTGGAGCGATGATAAATTGCCGTCCAATTTCCATCGCGTCAGTAATCCATTACCTGGCGAATCTGTCCCGGCACGCTATAGCCTGGCGTTTTTCTGTCAGGCTAATGAGGATGTGATTATCGAAGGACCGGAGAAAAAGTATCCGCCTATTTCCGCCCGGGATTATCTGGCGCAGCGTATAAGCGCCAACTTCTCCGGCAAGTATTAAACTTACAGCTGTAAGGCGAAATTGATGACATTCTGTGCAGGAGGGGTAAATATTCTCCTGCACAAAAAATTAGCGCTAAAGAAAATAGATTTTTAACTCAAATACAAGATGTTACCGAAGCGTAAACTTAGGTAAAACCAAGCGGTAATTAAAAGATTTCGCCGCGCGGCTATTTATTTCTGCAACTTCTTTACGGTATAAATCTCTAACCCCTGTCTCCTCAGCGAAAACACCATAACATGATCAATTCTGCGGCCTGCAAAGTTATCGCCTGTCTGTTTCTCTTTACCCTGGCAGGTTGTTCATCTAAGTCTTCACACGCGCCTGCTGAGGAGAGCGTTGATACTTCGGCCGAGGGTGGCAAGCAGCCCGATTTGATTCCGGTAATTGCAGCGCTGCACGATCAAATGCATTCATGGGAAGGGACAAAATATCAGTGGGGCGGCACGCAATTAACCGGCGTGGATTGTTCAGGATTTGTCTGGCGCACGCTGAAAGATCGCTTCAATATTCCCATGGATCGTGTCACCACCAAAGAGTTAATTGCCATGGGCAAGCCGGTGGATCAGGCGCATTTGCAGCCGGGTGACTTAGTCTTCTTCCGCATTAAACGTGAGTTGCACGTTGGCTTTTATGACACCGATCATCAGTTCCTGCACGCCTCTGTAAGCCAGGGCGTGATGCGCTCATCGCTAAATAATCCGTATTGGAAATCGGTTTATTTGGAGGCACGACGTTTGCCGAAAGAACAAAATTCACAGATCAGTTTCAATTATAAAAACAAGGTTTGATTGGAGGTGCGCATAAATGCGCACCTTACCCTGTTGGGTGATCCGGATAGATTAGAATTGATATGACAGGCTCATTGAGAAGCTACGCGGTGCGCCATATACGTAGCTGTTCATGTAGCTGTAATATTCGCGGTCAAAGAGGTTATCTACGTTAGCCTGCACTGCCACCTGCTTAGTAACCTGATAACGCGCAAACACGGATGCCAGCGGATAGCTACCTTGATAAACGCGCACGGTATCACCAGTGGCATTGGTCGCGTCTTCAAACACGCGATTTTGCCAGTTCAGCCCACCGCCAACCGTTAGATCGGGCAGCATTGGCAGTTGATAACGCGTAAACAGCTTGAAAGACGTTTGCGGCTGGTAGCTGTTGAAGCGGCCCTCTTTATCCCGAGCGACATAGCGTGTGGCACCGAAAGTCAGCTGCAGATTATCCGTTAGCGCTCCATTCAGCTCAAACTCCGCACCTTTACTGACCGCCCCTTTGGCCGGCGCGTATGCCTGCTCGCTGCCGCTAAGATAAACACCATCAATTGCCTGCCCGACGTTATCCTGTTCAATGCGGAACACTGCAACCGTCGCCGTTAATCGACCATCATACCAGGCAGATTTCAGCCCGGTTTCATAGCTTTTACCGGTAACCGGTGACAGATATTTGCCGCTGGTGTCGCGATAGGTTTGCGGCAGGAAGATGGAGGTGTAGCTGCCGTAAGCGGACCAGGTATCATTAATGTCATACACCAAACCCGCATACGGCGTAGTGTTGTTTTTGGTCATGTCGCCGCTGCTGCCATTGGTGCTCCACTGCGTATAACGCGCACCAATAATCAGCGAAAGCGGATCGGCCAGCGAGAAACGCGCGGCGGTGTAGGCCGATTTCTGGCGGATAGTGTCATTAGCGTTCTGATACCAGCCTTGCCACTGCGGTTCGGCAATGTTGCCGTTCCAGCTGTTATTGAAGATCCCCATATCGCTGGTGGCGATATCGTAGTTTTCCAGATCCGTGACGCCATCCTGGCTATATGTCGCGTTGTGCTGGCGGCTATAGCTGACGCCCGCCATTAACTGATGCTGACGACCTAACAGTTCAATCGGACCGCTGGCATAACCGTCGAAAGAGTCCATCTGGCGTTTGCCACGATCCATGCTGCCGTAGCCGGTGGTGCCTTCACCCGTATCCTGATCGGCATTGCCCATCACATATAACAACTTATCGTTGAACGTGTTCTCCGCGTGTGTGCCGTTAACGTGGATATTCCAGCCGTTATCGAAGTTATGGTCGATATCGGCGAACACTTTGCGGGAGTTGGTGTTATAACGCGCCCAGTTAGCCGCGGAGTTAAGGCTACGATCGTAATGCGTGGTGGCGTTATTGCTATAGAACATGGGTAAGCCACCCCATGTCGGATTTCCGGTGTTGGCGTCTTCATAGTCGTAGCCCAGCGACAGGGTGGTGTGCTCGGTGATATCCGCATCAAGCACGCCATAGAGGAATTTTTTTGTTTTGTGGTAGCGGTCGAGCCAGCCATCTTCATCGCTGTAACCGGTTACGACACGACCGCGCAAGCTGCCATCCTGATTCAGTGGCGCAGAGAGATCGGCGACGTAGCGCTGTTTGTTCCAACTGCCGTAGCTGGCGCTGATCGAACCGGTGAAGGTTTTGCTATCGGCGTGCTTGCGTACCATATTGATTGATGCTGCGGGGCTGCCCGCACCGGTCATTAAGCCGGTGGCACCGCGTACAATCTCGATGCGATCGTAAATGGCGGTATCAGATGCGGCATCACCGTAATTCCAGCTGTCGTTAACCGAAGTTGGAATGCCGTCGTAAGAGAAATTGCTGATTTTAAAACCGCGCGAATAGTATTCCGAACGCTCGCTATCGATCAAATTGGTGGAGATGCCGGTGGCATTGGTCAGTACATCGTTCACCGATTGCAGATTCTGATCTTGCATACGCTGCTGGGTTACCACGCTCAGCGATTGCGGAACATCGCGCGGGGTCAGCAACAATTTTGTGCCAGCACGCGTGGTTTTTACGGCGTAATCCTGCTTTTCATTGTCTTCATCCGCGCTGGTTGTCGCATCCACTACCAAATCCTGTTGGCTATTGCTGCTGGAGGCCGCTGCTTGTGCCACGGCTGGGTTGAGCAGGGCATGTATCGCCATAGCCAGTATTGAGACGCTAAAGGTATTCCTGATGCCAGACATAAAACTTCCTATAAAAACAGCGTTGTTTGAAGCTGTTGCGCTCCAGTTCTTATCATTGGTGTTACTCCGATACCGCCGTTAAGGGCAGGGAGAGAAACACGTATAACGCTGTTAAGCCACAAATGAGAAGGGCAATGATAATCATTTGCTTTAGATATTCTCGGAAGGTTTCATTTGCAATTGTAATAATATGTGTACTTGATAAATATCAATTGGTTATGTATGAAAATAACCCGTTAATTGCCAACGTTTTCACATTTATTTGGCACGTAGGGTGAATTCTGAAGACGTTTGCGGGTTTGGAAAAGCGTTATTCCCGGAATGAAATGCGTGTGGAGGGGATAAAAGCGTCGGAAGAGTTGCTAAGTTCATGCTAATGCGTATGATTCTCATTCTTCTTGTGTTTTCCGTACGCGCACAGGTGCTACGGGGCCGTTCATCCATTGATGGAGTTGAGCATGAAATCGTTATTTAGCCCGCGCAAAGCGGCCGTTGCTGCTGCGGTTGTTGCCGCATTCAGCCTGACCGCTTGTCAGGCACCCGCTAAAAAAGCTGAAGCGCCAGCTGCTGCCGCCAAGCCTGCTGATACTGCGTTGACCCAACGCACGCTGGGTGACGGACTGTATGAAATGGCGTACTCGCCTGCTGCGAAAGCGCTCTATGTTGCCAGTGCTCAGAGCTTCAAAGACGTCAACGGCGGCGTGATTTACCGCCTCGATCCCACCACTTTGGCGACCAAAGGGGTAACGCATACCGATCTGAAAAACTTCGGTACCGCGATTGATGAAGAAGGCAGCGTGTTCTACACCACCAACTCGCTGGATGGCGCCCTCTCCAAAGTGGACGCGCAAACGGGGAAGGTTTTGCAGCGTTTAGTCTTCCCAGGTAAGAAAGATAAAGAAGGTTATCCGGCGGGCGCGCGTGAAGTGCTGTGGCACGGTAACGAGTTATATGTCGGCCGCGTGGCGGATCCCGGTTATATCTCCGTGGTTGACGAGAAAAGCTTTAAGCTGAAAGCAACCATCCAGAATGCGGGCAAATGGGTGACCGGTATCATCTATTCACCGCTGACGGAGCGTATTTATGCCACCAACGGTGCAGGTGAGATTTTGGTGATCAATCCACGTACGCATAAGATTGAAAAACGCTGGACTGCGGGCGATGGCAAAGAGTACCTGTTCCTGAACATGGCGGAAGACCCGGCCACCGGTCGACTGTTTGTTACCGATGATTCGAAAGGCAAGACCACGCTGGTATTCGATGAGCGTACTGGCAAAGTGATTAAACGCATCGAAGGTGATGCGCTGGGCATCAAGTTTAATGCTAAGCGTAATGAGATCTACATTAGCCAGCGCGAATCGAAGAAAGTGCTGCAGCTGGATGCCACCACCTATGCGGTGAAAAACAGCTGGTCGTTTGATAACCATCCAAATAGCCTGCTGATTGGTCCGGACAACAATACTTTGTATGTCACGCTGAAAGCGGAGTTCAATAAAGACTCCTCCACTAAAGGCCAGGATCAGATTGCGCGTATCTCACTGAAATAAGATTGTGGTTGCAGCGTTAATTATGCCCTCGTAAGAGGGCATTTTTGTTTCTAATGGCTTATAACCAAGCAGGAAAAGATTCTGTTCACTGTTATCTCTTAATAAGGCGCTGGTTATGTTTAAAGGTTTAAGTGCGTTTCCTCTGACTCCGCTGAATGCTTCTGGTATCGACGAAAAAGCTTTTCTTAACATCCTCAAAAGGCTAACTGATGCGCAAGTAGATTCGCTTGGCATATTAGGTTCCACCGGCAGCTACGCCTATTTTACGCGTGAACAGCGCAAGCGCATTGCTACCCTGGCCGTTCAGCATGCGGATAACATTCCGGTGATGGTAAGTATTGGCGCAATAAGTACTGATGAGGTGCTGCGGCTGGCCGATGATGCGCAGCAGGCTGGCGCGAGTGCCTTATTACTACCGGCCGTTTCGTATCAAAAATTGAATGATGAAGAGGTGTTTGGCTTTTATCAGGATGTCTCGCGGCATGTGTCCCTGCCAATCTGCGTTTACGATAATCCCGGTACGACCCACACTGTTTTCTCTGATGCGTTACATGCCCGCATCGCCACGCTGCCACATATTGCCTCCATCAAAATCCCCGGCGTACCTGCGGATATTGCAGCCGCCACGCAGAGGGTACAGGCATTGCGTGCAGACTTACCAGCACGCGTCTCGATTGGCGTGAGCGGCGATGCGTTCGCGGGTGCAGGGCTGATCGCCGGTTGCGACCTGTGGTATTCGGTGTGTGGCGGACTGTTCCCGCGCACCGCTAAAGCCATCACTGATGCGGCAATGGCGGGAGATTTTGCTAGCGTTGCCGCACAGGCACAACGTCTGGCACCGCTTTGGGCGCTGTTTACCAGGCACGGCGGAAGTCTTCGCGTCATCGCCGCCGCAGCAAGCAATTTGGGACTGGCAGAGATGGATTGTCTGCCGCGGCCGTTGCGACCGCTAGCTGCCGCCGAGGCTGCCGAAGTCCATAAAGTGATTGTCGGGCTGGAATTGGGTGAGTGATAGTTAGGTAATTAACTGTGATCGCACTAATAGTTAATCTGATAATAGTTTCATTGGTTATCATTGTTTCCATCGAAGGCACACAGCCTTCACAACAAACACCTAAAGGATTATGACCATGAAAACTATCAAAACACTGACTATCGCTGCTGCCGCCGCTCTTTCATTGATGTCTGCTGCGAGCTTCGCACAAACCGTTTCCGCCACTTCGCTGACTCTGGATGGTGCTGAGGCCAAAATTGCTGCGCAGGCCAAACAGAATGGCGAGCAATATCGCATCCTGGAAGCCAGCAACGGTAATGTCGTACACATGACGGCTGAACTGTATAAATAAAGGATGGTTGCATACGGATGTGCCAGAACAGGTCGCCTACGGGCGGCCTTTTTTGTATATAAAACTCGCCGAAGCATATAGTTACGTAAGTTATCGTGATCGCACTAATGGTTAATATTGAAACGATAACTTGGGTTATTATTATTTTCATCGAAGGCACACAGCCTTCTTAATAAACCACTAAGGATTATGACCATGAAAACCATCAAAACACTGTCTATCGCCGCCGTTGCCGCTCTTTCACTGATGTCTGCTGCCAGCTTTGCACAAAGCATTTCAGTTGAGTCATCAACGCTTGATGGCGCAGAAGCGAAAATTGCCGCTCAGGCACAGCAGCAGGGCGCACAGTATAAAATTACTGAAGCTAACACCAATAACCGCGTTCACATGACTGCTGAGCTGTACAAATAAGTCTCTGAATAGACGTTGTGTTAAGGCCGCCTCCGGGCGGCTTTGCTGTATCTGGATGTCCGTAAATGGTCTGCACCTGTCCCACGCTTGCGAGTCGTGGTGTGTAATATCGTTGCAGCCCTCAGTTAATCGGATATGTCATGAAAACGTATGTCAGTAAAAATTACACACCCGCTAATGCTTGGGATGCGCTAGACATCGCAAATTTCTCAGGCACCAGCGTGCGTTTGCACTGGACCAATCAACCTTACAAATGGCACATCAATGACGGAGAAGAAGTGTTTGCGGTGCTGGATGGCACGGTAGAGATGCATTATCGCGAAGCGGGAGAGGTGCAAAGCGTGTTGCTCAATACCGGCGATATCTTTTATGCCAGCATCGGCACTGAACATGTCGCGCATCCGCAAGGCGAAGCGCGCGTACTGGTGATTGAGAAAGCGGGCTCGATTTAGTCGGCTGCCACAGCCGTGCTTTTGAATCGTGCAAAAAGTAACCGCGCGCGTGTATCAGGCGCTGTATGCAGTAAGAAGAGTTTTATCCACAGGATAACGCCGACTCTACGCACGGGGATTGTGGATAACCTTATTAGCGGTGCCCTTTAAGGGCACCGCACCGTTAACGCATCGCATCCACAAAGCGACGAGTGATCTGTTGCGGACGCGTAATCGCACCGCCGACCACCACCGCATGCGCCCCAAGGGCGAGGCAGCGTGCCGCCATAGCTGGCGTTTCAACATTCCCTTCGGCAATCACCGGCACGTTGACCGCTGCAAGCACGTCGCGCAGAAAGCGGTACTCATTGGCCGCCAAATAACAGCCTTGCGTTTCCGCGGTGTAACCGTGCAGCGTGGTGCCCACGCAGTCAAAGCCTAACTGAGATGCCTGACGGGCCTCTTCAACCGTAGCAATGTCGGCCATCAGCAGCAGCTGTGGATAGCGCTGGCGAATTGCTGCCACCAGCGCGGGCAACTGCAGGTCGCCAGCGCGGTGATGGAACGTAGCATCCAGAGCAATCATCGCGGGGTTCGCCACCATCAGCTCATCCACTTCTTGCAAGGTGGCGGTGATATAGACATCGCTGCCGGGATAGTCGCGCTTGATAATGGCAATAATCGGCAGATTTACGGTTTGCATAATCTGCTGCACGTCAATCAGGCTATTAGCGCGAATCGCTGCCGCGCCGCCTTCTTTGGCCGCCAACGCCATGCGCGACATAATAAATGGACTGTGCAACGGCTCATTTTCCAGCGCCTGGCACGAGACCACCAGTTTTCCTTTAATCTGTGCCAGCATGGGTGCTTTCATAGCGCGAGTAACTCCTCTACTTCATTTTTGATAATGGTGACGTGCGGACCATAAATTACCTGCACGCCTTTGCCACGTTGGATCACCGCGCGGGCGCCGGTGGCTTTCAGTGCGTCTTCATTGAGTTTGCTGCCATCCAGCAGGGTGATACGCAAGCGTGTGGCGCAGCAATCCAGCTCGACAATATTCGCTTTGCCGCCTAATGCGGCGATCACCTGCTGTGGACGCTCGCCAACCACCAAGGGAGCGCTTTCGATGTTGCTGTCTTCGCGGCCGGGAGTTTTGAAATTGAAACGGCTAATCAGCAGGCGGAAGGTAAAGTAATAGAGCAGGAACCACGGCACGCCAACCAGCGGTACGTACCACCAATGGGTTTTCGCTTCGCCCTGTAATACGCCGAAAAGAATGAAATCAATCAGTCCGCCGGAGAATGTCTGGCCGATGGTGATATGCAGGAGGTGGGCGATCATAAACGCCAGGCCATCGAACAGGGCGTGAATCACGTAGAGCACCGGCGCAACGAAGAGAAATGAGAACTCAATCGGTTCGGTAATGCCCGTGAGGAAGGAGGTTAACGCCGCTGATAACAACAAGCCGGCCACGCGCTTACGATTTTCCGGTCTGGCGGTGTGATACATCGCCAGACATGCTCCAATCAGGCCAAACATCATGGTGATGAAGCGGCCGGACATAAAGCGTGATGTACCGACATAGAATTGCTGCGTAGTGGGATCGGCGAGCTGGGCGAAGAAGATACGCTGCGTCCCTTCCACCAAATGCCCATTGATCACTTCGCTCCCTCCAAGCGCTGTGGTCCAGAATGGCAGATAGAAGATGTGATGCAGGCCAAACGGGCCGAGCATGCGCAGCACGAAGCCGTAAATAAAGGTGCCGAAATAGCCGGTTGCATCCACTAGCCCTCCCAGACCAAAAATTAACTTTTGAAAGTGCGGCCAGACGATAGTCATCGCCGCACCGACTAAAATGGCGGCCAACGAACTGATGATCGGTACGAAACGCGAGCCGCCAAAGAAGCCAAGAAACTGCGGCAGCGCAATTTTGTTGTAACGGTTGTGCAGTATTGCCGTCACCAAGCCAATAATTACGCCACCAAACACGCCCGTTTCCAGCGTCTGAATGCCGAGTGCCATGCCTTGGCCCACCGCGCTGAGATGGCTTTCTGCCATCACGCCGGTTAGCGTGAGGAGCGCGTTGATGGTTGCATTCATCACCAGATAAGCCAGTAGCGAGGCAAGACCCGCAGTCCCTTTATCACCTTTGGCCAATCCTACCGCGACACCCACCGCAAACAGCACCGCCAGGTTGGCAAACACCACCGAACCGGCACTCGCCATGATTGTGAACACGCCCTGTAGCCAGGCAACATCGAGAAATGGATAGGCTTGAATCGTGTTGGGATTGGAGAGGGCGCCGCCAATACCCAGCAGCAATCCCGCCGCCGGGAGAACGGCAATTGGCAACATAAACGACTTACCAAAGCGCTGGGCTTTTTCAAACCAGCTGCCTGAGGAAGCACCGCTAAAGTGTGATGACATAAATTTTTATCCTTGATGAGCTGTTGTGGTAAAAATTATTACCACAATTTAATTCATCAGATGAAAATTTCCATCATTATTGTGATAGCTTTCACTTATGCCCTAATCTGCTGCACACTGTGCGCCATCAACGACGCGAAAAGGGAAGGCTGCCATGACGGACAATGAAAACATCTTGCTGCACCTGCGACAGGGATTGCCGGGCTACAGCCCAAAGCTGCAAAAGTTGGGCGATTTCATACTCACCGAACCGCAGAGAGTGTTGTATCTCACCATCACCGAACTGGCGCGCGAGACCGAAACCAGCGAAGCCAGCGTGACGCGTCTCTGCCGTCATTTGGGTTGCAAAGGTTATACCGAATTCAAAATGGCGCTGGCGCTGGATGTACAGCACAGCCAGCCCGCGGCGATCGCCAGCGGTGATAGCATTGACATGTTGGTAGAAGAAACCGTGCAGGCATTACGCGATACCGGAAAATTCATTCATCGCGAAGTGCTTCAGCAGGCGGTAGATGCGCTGCATCAGGCCAAATCGATCCAGATTTACGGCGTAGCCGCCAGTGCGATCACCGGTGAATATTTGCACTATCGTTTGTTGCGCTTAGGTAAATCGGCACAGCTATTTGGTGATATGCATCGCGCGGCGATGAACGCCTCGACTTTATCCACGGGCGATTTGGTGATCGCTATCTCTGCTTCCGGATCGACTAAAGATGTGATGCACGTGGTGAAGGTGGCAAAAAAGCAGGGTGCTCAGGTGCTGATGTTGAGTAATACGCTGCGCAGTCCGATGGGCAGTTTAGCGGATATGTTGCTGGTGGCCGCGCGCCCCGAGGGGCCGTTCAATGCGGGAGCGTTGGGCGGTAAAGTGGGTGCGATGCTGCTGGTGGAAGTGCTGATTAATGAACTGATGACGCACGATGCGCGTTATCTGGCGGCAAGTCAGCAAACGGCCACTGCGACCTTGCCGATGTTGATCTGAGCTGTGTGCTTAACGGTCGCCATAAATGGCGACCCTACGACGTTGTAGGGTGCGCATTGATGCGCACCGTTTCAATGAACGCATCATACGAAATGGAGCATTGATGCGCACCGTTTCAAATCACTCGCTGGCTAACGCCGCGACCGGATCCATGCGCGCCGCTTTGCGGGCCGGCAAGTAGCCAAAAATCATGCCGATAATAGTGGAGCAGGCAAAGGCTGCGCCTGCCGATTGCCACGAGAATATTGCGGTGATCATGCCGCCCGCCAGCAGGCTAATAATGGGGCCAATCACCAGCGCTAACGCGACGCCGAGCGATCCGCCGACCAGGCATACCAGCACCGCTTCAATCATAAATTGCTGCATAATGTCACCACGCCGCGCGCCAACCGCCATGCGCACGCCGATTTCGTGGGTACGTTCCGTGACCGACACCAGCATGATGTTCATCACGCCAATGCTGCCAATCATCAGTGCGATTGATGCCACTAACAGAATCAACAAGGTTAACGTTGCCGCCGCATCTTCAATGGCCTTACGGTATTTATCGCGGTTAAACATCAGGAAATCTTTGGTGCCGTGTCGCGTAGTCAGCAGTTGCGTCAACGACTCCACCGCCGGGCCGCTGACCACGTCATCTTTTAACTTAATGCTGATGCTGGTAAGCGCAGTCTGCCCGCTGATGCGATACATCACGGTGCTCCACGGCAACCATACGCTGAGCCGGTTAGGCGACATGCCATCATTATTATCCGCCACGCCAATGACGCGCACCGGCACTGAACCCAATACGATCATTTTGCCAATTGGGCTGTCGCCGTGTTCACCAAACAGCTTGTTGCGCGTGTTGGTATCAATGATGATCTCCTGGCGTGCATGGCGTTCATCACTGAAGTTGCTGCCCTCCAGCAGTTTGATACCCTGAATCTGGAAATATTCTTTACCCACGCCATACACCGAGGTCTTCGAGGCGTTAGAGAGATAGCGGATGGGTTGGCTGGCGATCATCTCCGGACTGACAGCAGCGACAAACTGTTGACGCGCAATCACTTCCGCATCTGCCATCACCAGGGTCAAAACCGGGTGCGCTTCATCTTCGACAAAATCGCCACCGGCGTACACCGACACCACGTTGGTGCCGAGACCGGAGATACTCTCCAGCGTTTTTTGCCGTGCGCCCTGGCCGAGTGCTACCACCGTAACCACCGCCGCGATGCCAAAAATAATGCCGGTCATGGTCAATGCGGTACGGAGCCGATGTGCGTTCATGGCATTCAACGCCATGCGCAGCGATTCACGCAAGCGATCAACCCATCCGCGCAATTTGCTCTGACTTTTACGGGCCGCAGGGATATAACGCGCGCGCGTCGTGTCCTGTTTGCGACCGCTATCGGCAAAAATCTCACCATCCTGGATCTCAATAATACGATCGGCGTGCTGTGCCACTTTCATATCATGCGTCACGATGATCACGGTGTGACCTTCACGATTGAGATCGTGCAGGATACGCAGCACCTCTTCACCGGAATGTGAGTCCAGCGCGCCGGTCGGTTCATCGGCGAGAATGATTTCAGCACCGTTAATCAGCGCGCGCGCAATGCTCACGCGCTGCTGCTGGCCGCCGGAAAGTTCACCCGGTTTGTGATGTTCGCGTCCTTCCAGACCCAAACGCGCCAGCAGCGCCGCTGCCCGTTGCAGCCGCGCTTTGCCTTGCAGATTGGCGTAAATGGAGGGAATTTCAACGTTGCTTAAAGCGCTAAGGTCCGGCATTAAATGATAGCGCTGGAAGATAAAGCCAATATGTTCACGCCGCACTTTCGCCAGCGCGTCCGGTGATAACGTGGCGGTATGCTGGCCGCCAATCAAATAATCGCCGCTGTCCGGCGCATCAAGACAGCCAAGAATATTCAGCAGCGTGGATTTTCCCGAGCCGGAAGGTCCAATGATCGCTACCAACTCGCCGCTGGCGATGCTCAGGTTAATGTTTTTCAGCACGTGCAGAGATTGGGAACCGTTAACATAGCTGCGCTGAATGTTTTTCAGTTCGATGATATTCACATCACCACCTTGTCTGCGCCCGCCGTCTGGGTAGCAAGAATCACTTTTTCACCGGTTGTTAATCCGCTCAGCACCTGAATATCAACGCTGTCAGAAATGCCAGTGGTGATAAGACGTTTAACCGGCTTATTTTCTGCATCAGGGATTTCGACGTAAGTTTTACCGTTGGCATCTTTCTTTGTCGCCTGCACCGGCACCAGCAGAGTATTTTTAGCGGCGTCGCGCAGCAGATTGACCTGCGCCGTCATGGAGATGCGTAGCGCATTGTCCGGGTTCGGCACATCGAGCAGGGCGTTGTAATAGACTGCGGCGTTCGTCGTGCTGCTCGGCGTGCTTTCACTGTTGCCCATCAGCGCATCATCTTTCATCACCGATTCGGGAGCCAGTTCGAGGCTGCGCAAAGTGGCGTTATAGCGCTTATCTGGGTTGGAGAAAGTTGTGAACCACGCCTTTTGGCCTGGCTGAACGTTATTGATGTCTGCTTCAGAAATCTGCACTTTGATGGTCATGGTGCCCAGCTGCGCCAGCTTGGCGATAGTCGGCGCGGTTTGCACGGCATTCACCGTCTGGCCTTGTTTAGTGACAATGGCGACCACGGTGCCGTCCATCGGCGCCATGATGCGGGTGTAACCGAGATCGAGCTGTTTCTTATCTACCTCAATTTGTGCCTGAATCACGCGCGCTTTCTGTGCCGTCAGCTCCGCCTGCGCAATGCTCCACGCTTCTGCGGCTTCGTCAAAATCCTGGCGCGATACCGCATTGGTTTTAATCATCTGCTGCAAACGTTTGAACTGCGCCGACTGTCGCACCAGCGTGGCTTCACGCGTCGCTAAATCGGCCTGCGCTACGCTAAGCGCTGCCTGCGCATTGCGCAAATCGCTACGCTGGGGTTGATCGTCAATCTCGGCAATCAGCTGTCCTTTACGCACGTTGTCGCCGGTCTTGATATAGAGTTTTTTTACCTGACCGGAGACCTGAGCCCCCACATTGACGCGTTCCACCGCATCCATTTTGCCGGTTGCGGCAATCACATTTTCGATGTCGCCCTGGCGCACCACGGCGGTCACAACGGTATTCGGTTTAGTGCCTGAACCGGCGTAGTGCCAGATGAGCAGCAGGATAATGAGCAGCGCGATCGCGATCGACAACCACTTCTTTGAGATATTGAGCATAAGCGTCCCTTTTATGAAGTGAGAATCATAATCATTAAATGGGACAAACTGGAGAAAATTCGCCGGTTTTTTGCCAGCAGTACGTGGCAGTTGAATAAAAGTAAATTTTTCCGAATAGAAATGTGAGTTGAGTTGTTTACAGCCTATCTGAGTCACTTTTTAACTCAGTACAACTTAGCGCTACATGTCACTCCGTGAGGAAAAATGATGAAGACGATAATGAAGTTGCGTTGGTTAGCGATGCCGGCTTTGCTGTTGGCGCTGCATGTACCGGCGGCACTGGCGATGGGCGACGATGATAGCGACAAAAAAACGCCGGATTGCCCGAAAGGTCAGGTTTATGACAGTAAATCCAAATCCTGCGTGCCAGAAAAAACCAGCATGCTGAGCGACAGTGATAAGACCCAATACGCCTATCATCTGGCGAAAAAAGGCGAATACCAGGCTGCATTAAATCTGTTGGATACGTTACATAATCAGAACACGAAAGAAGCATGGAATTATCGTGGTTATGCCACGCGCAAGCTGGGACGCACCGATGAAGGTATGCGTTATTATCAGAAATCGATCGCGCTGGATCCCAAATATGCCAAAGTGCGCGAATACCTCGGGGAAGCCTGGATGATCAAAGGTCGTCCGGATCTGGCGCAAGAGCAGCTCACCATTATTAAATCGTTATGTGGCGTTGATTGCGAAGAGTACCGCGATTTACACGCGGCCATTCAGGGACATCCTGAAGCCTGACGATGTCGGCTATTGGAGGAGAAAAAAATCACCAGCACTGAAGTTCGTCAGCATTTAGCCGCGCATCTGGCACGCATGTGGCGTTACGCGATGGTGTTATCACGTAATCGCGACGTGGCCGAAGAACTGGTGCAGTCTACCTGCGTGCGGGCGCTCGAGCGCGCTCACCACTACACGCCGGGCACGCGCATCGACCGCTGGTTATTTACCGTGCTGCACTCAGTGTGGATTAACGAACTTCGGGCGCAGCGGGTTCGCGTGGGACAAGGTTTCGTCGATAGCGATGAGTTGGTGGCACCCGATCTGCAGACGCTCAGCGATGAGCGCTTGCAGTACGCCAAAGTGATGCAGCGCGTTGGTCAGCTGCCGGAAGCACAGCGTAACGCGGTCTTTCTGGTTTACGTTGAAGGCTTCACCTACCAGGAGGCCGCCGCTACGCTGGCGGTGCCCATTGGTACCATCATGAGCCGCCTCGCCGCGGCGCGTAGCACCTTGGCCGGCGCCATCACCGCGCGGCCAGATATAAGGGAGAAACGTTTGTGAAGGCAGCTCGTTTTAATTCGCCCTACGCGGATGAGGCCATCGTTGCCTGGCTGGATGGTGAGATGCATGTGGAAGACGCGCAGGCGTTTGAAACCGAACTTAAGCGCAGCGAGACGCTCTCGGCGCGCACGGCGGAGTTGATGCAAAGCAATCAACCTTTTGCCGAGGCGTTTGCCTCTTTGCTGGAAGCTGCACCGCAGGCGCGCATGGCGCAACGGTTAGAATATCTGCTGGCTCATACGCCAGCCACGCCGCAGAAAATGCCCGCCCAGGTGAGCCGTCGCGCGATGATTGCCGCTTCCGTCAGCTTTTTGCTGATTGGTGGAGGTCTGGGATTTCTGACGCGTCCCACAGCGCAGGCAGAAAAGGGGGAAAGCGCCAACATTCGTGAGCTGGAAGCGCAGTATATGTCGCTTTACAGCACCGAAACGCTGGCAGACGTCGACAGTTCACCGCAGATTTTACAACGTTCGCTCGCGCGAACCGCGCGCGATCTTGATCTGCACCTCACTCCCGCGCAGTTAACTCTGCCGGAAGCGAATCTGAAAAGCGTGCGCATGCTGCGTTATGACGATGTGTTAATCACGCAGATCGCCTGGAATCACAGCAATTACGGTCCGATGGCGCTGTGCATTTCCCGCGAAGATCATCAGCAGTCCACCGAGCTGGTGCAGGAAAAAAGGCAGGGCATGAATGTCGTGTGGTGGCATCGTGCGGGTTATCAGTATGTATTGATTGGACGCAATCCGGCGGAGCAGTTAAAAAAGACGGCGCAGGCGTTAAGCCGAACGTTAATGGCGTAATGCCGATCAGTTAAGCACCGTATCAAATCACCGCACCTTTCGTAGCGGCGCAATGAATTGCGCCGCTACAAGGTGTGCGCTCGGTAATGAGGATTTTCATGTCTTAACTAACCAGCATTAGGCTCCTCATGGCCACCCGGTTCACGCGTGCATACCTTACAGATCGAGCTGGGTTTTCAGCAACGCAATCTCCTCACGCCACTGCGCCTGCAACGCCGGCTTTTGATGTTTAGGCTTGCGCGCCAGATCCTCATCCAGCTTGCTTTCGACGTGCAAAAGTGCCCACAGCAGGGCATCTTCATCCAGCGCTTGAGCCGTCGCGGGACGGGCAATCGCGTCAGATTTCGCTATTGATTGCTCAGTACGCATGCGCTCGGTGACTACATCAAAATCATGCCATTCACGCAGCCGCCGATCCTCTATCAACCAGAAGCGATTGCAGCTGTTGGCGATTAACTGACGATCGTGTGATACCAGCAGCACCGCGCCGTGGAATTGATTTAGCGCCTCCGCCAGCTCCTCTTTTCCTACCATATCCAGGTGGTTGGTTGGTTCGTCGAGCAGAAGCAGCGAATAGCGTGCCAGCGTTAATCCCACAAACAGTAAGCGCGAACGCTCTCCGCCGCTCAGTGAAGCAATGAACTGCTGATGGCGTAAATAGGGGAAACCGGCAGCGATCAGCGCCATTTTACGTTGCTCGTCGTTGAGTGGCGCAAACTGGCAAAGCGCGTCGGAGAGGGTCGCATTATCTTGCAGCTGATGCAGGCTCTGATCGTAATAGCCAAGGCGCACACGCGGATGAAACAGCGCGCTGTCGGTGTGCTGATATTCACGCCACAGGTGCCGCAGCAGTGAAGACTTTCCCGAACCATTGCGGCCAACAATCGCCACGCGATCGCCACTTTTTACCTGCATTTCTGATAGAGAGAAGAGCGCGGGCGCTCCTTCAGCAGGATGAATCATCATCTCTGGCAGCGCCAGCACGCGATTTGCGTCCAGCGCCTCGCCGTGCAGCTGAAGACGCCACAGCGAACCTTCACTCAGCGTGGTTTGCGCCTCTTTTAACCAGCCGGCACGTTTCTCCATTTGCTGTGCCTTGCGCGCCAAGCCTTCGTTATCATAGGTGCGCCCCCACATCGCCAGGCGTTTAGCGCTTTTCTCTACGCGTTCAATCTCCTTTTGCTCAGCCTGAAAGCGTTGCGCATCGGCTGCGTCTTGCTCAAGCAGCGCCTGTCGAGCCGCGCTGCAGGGCAGACGGAAGAATTGCAGGCCGCGATCGCGCAGAATCCAGCTGCAATTGGTCACCCGATCAAGCAAGGTGCTGTCGTGAGAGACCAGCACAAAGCTGCCGCTCCAGCTATGCAGGAAATTTTCCAGCCACAGCAAAGTGGGAAGATCAAGATGGTTACTGGGCTCATCCAGCAGCAGCAAATCCGGCTGCAGAATCAATGCGCGTGCCAGGAGTAAGCGCATATGCTGACCGCCACTCAAGGTTTCGATACTTTGCGTTTGTTGTTGCGCGGTAAAACCCAAATTGCCAAGCAGTGCTTCCGCACGCCAGCGATCGCTCTGGTGCGCTAATCGCGCCATTACGGCCTCAAGCAGCGTAGAAGAGTGCAGCGCATCTGGCAGATGTTGTTCAATGCGCGCCAGTAAACAGTGATTGGCCTGTGTTATGCAGCCGTGGCTGGCTTCCAGCTCACCACTGAGGATCTTCAACAGGGTACTTTTGCCAGTGCCGTTATCGCCCAGCAAACCAATGCGATCGCCTTTTTTCAGGCTGAAATGAATATCGTGGAACAGGGTGCCGAAGGCGTTATCGAAGCCGATAGCCTGTGCAGATAGTAAAGTGCTCATGTGCTTACTCATAAGTTGCAGGCGTAAAAAAGCCTGACGTCATAAAAAGCTGACGACAACCCAGCAAGCCGGAGGAATTAGATTGAGAAAACTTCGCTCAGGACGGATTATCGCAGCACGAGTGCGGAAATGCCTGAACGCGGCCAATTACTATAGAAGTGTGAGTAAATAAACAATTCACACGCGGGCATAGTAATCCTCCTTAGTTATCAATAAGTGAAAAGTTGAATCGATGATAACGGGACTATAACCGCTTTTCCAGCGCCAAATGACTCCCACATGAGTTTCCTGATGATAATCAAGCTGGATAGAGTCAGGAGGCTTCATCATTAAAATGTGCTAGCTATCACATTTAATGAAATTTCTTTTTGTTCCGCATGACGCTTTTAGCGTTAAAGTCCGCATAGATGTCACGCTTTGTGACAAGATAGGTGGAAAAATTGTCGCATCAGGATGTTTAAATATATGTTCGACGCCAGAAGATTATCTAAACTTAACGCACTCGAAAGCAGCGTGCATAACTATATTATAAAGAATATTAACGCGGTTATTTATATGACAATAAGGGAGCTGGCCGATAATTCTGGTGTCTCTACGGCGACGGTTCTTCGATTCTGTAAAAAAATGGATTTCAAAGGTTACTCTGAACTTAAAGCCAGTATGAAATTGCACCTGCATAGAAACAGTACCTTACTCATACCCCATGGCGCAGAGGAGATACTGACTTTCTTTAAAAGCATCAGGAATGATGAGTTCGATGCGCTTATTGAGCATGCTGCAGAATACATTCGCAATGCAGAGCGGGTTTTCTTTGTTGGGGCAGGCAGCTCTGGCACGCTCGGAAGGTATGGTGCGCGCTTTTTCTCTAATATTGGTAAGTTCAGTAATCACATTGACGATCCCTATTATCCGGTCAGTACCGACATGGTCCAGAGTTCAGTTGCCGTCATACTCTCTGTTTCTGGCGAGACGCCTGAAATTTTGAAACTCGCCAGACAGTTTGTTATCCATAAATGCAAAGTTGTTTCCATTACCAGTAACCCGAATTCAACCCTGGCGAAGCTTTCTGATTTTATTATTCCTTATCATGTTTCGCGCATTTTGATTGACAATGAATATGATATTACAACGCAGGTTCCGGTTATTTTTATTCTTGAATCTATCGGTAGAAAACTGGTGGTGAATAATGTCAGTGAGTTGTCACGTGGTGTGACATTTTTGTAATTATCGACCCGGTTTGTCATATTGTGACCACGTGACATTGCCAGGCGTATTTTCTAACATCGCCAGAGTAAGTTCGCTCCTGATGGGCTGAATTCCCTCTGGTAATGGAAAAACAAGATGGCAATAAATTATGCAGATTCTGCGAAAGAGATCGTAAGACTGATTGGTGGCGACAATAATGTGATAAGCGTCACGCATTGTGCCACACGACTGCGGTTTGTGCTTAAAGATCATTCTGAGGTCGATGTTGAATCGCTGAAACGTGTAAAAGGTGTAATTACCGCCGTTAAGGCGAGCGGCCAGATGCAGGTGATAATCGGAAACCACGTGGGTGACGCTTATCGTGAAGTTCAGAATCTGCTGAACATTGACGAAAGCGCAGCAGTAACGGCACCTAACGTCGGCATTGTCAGCCGCATTATGGATATCATCTCCAGCATATTTGCGCCTTTCCTTTATCCGCTGGCAGCCTGCGGTGTTCTGCAGGGCATCATTTCTCTGCTGACCGCATTAGGTGTGATGGACCCAGCAGGAGGAACCTATCGCATACTTAACTATGTATCCTGGACGGGCTTTACTTTCCTTCCCGTCATGGTGGCTTTTACCGCCGCAAAAAAATTCAATGTAAATCCGTTCACAGCGGTTATCTCGGCTTGTGCTCTGGTGTCGCCGGACTACCTGAATATGTTGACGGCCAATAAAATCCTCACCGCCAACTCAGCCGATCCGGCTGTGCATGCCTTAATGAAAAGCGCGGTTGAAAATCCCGCAATCTCAAAAGTGCTGGTTGAGATTGCCGGCATTCCGCTTGATGCCGCTCCGCTGACGTTCATGGGGCTACCGGTGCAGTATTTGAGTTACACCTCATCCGTTATTCCCATTATTTTGATGGTGTGGGGCATGTCTTATGTTCAGCGCTTCTTCGAACGCCTGCTTCCGATGGTGATAAGAAATCTTTTCACCCCGATGTTCTGCATCGCCATCATGGTGCCACTCACGCTTCTGGCATTCGGACCTGTCGGCAACATGATCGGTGGCGCCATCGGTGGGGTCTATAACACCCTTTATCATCTGAGTCCCGCGATCGCCGGGTTTGTGGTAGGTGCCCTGTGGATGCCGCTTGTTACCCTGGGTGTGCACTGGGGGATCACGCCAGTTACCGTCGGAAACTATGCGACATTGGGCTACGACACCTTTACCGGGCTGCAGGCCTCGGCGGTATTTGGTATGGCAGGCGCTGTGCTGGGCGTTTACCTGAAGGCCAAAGATGCTGAGCTTAAGCGTATGGCATTGTCGGCGGGTGTTACCGCGCTGTTCGGCATTACCGAACCCGCCATTTACGGTGTGGCACTGCGCCTTAAGCGCCCGATGATTTGTGGCTGCCTGGCCGGAGCGGCGGGGGGTGTGATCGCTGGCGCTTTCAATGCGGTTTCCTGGAGCTACTGCATTCCCGGCATCGCCGTTCTGCCGGTGTTCTTCAAAGAAGGGCACATGACGCAGTTCCTCGGATTCCTGCTGTCCATCATCGTTGCATTCGTGCTGGGGATTATTTTCGCCTGGGTAGCGGGTTTCAAAGAACAGAGCCAGCCCGAAGTGACCGCAATGCCTCAACCTGGCACCCTTTGAATATATTGAGAGAATGAAATGAATAACGAATTTCCGAAAAATTTTATGTGGGGTGGCGCTGTTGCCGCACATCAGGTGGAAGGTGGTTGGGATAAAGGTGGTAAAGGGCCCAGCATTGTCGATGTACTGACGAGTGGGGCGCACGGCATTGACCGAGTCATCACTGATGGGGTTCAGGAAGGCTACCTGTATGCGAACCATGAGGCGGCGGACTTTTATCATCGTTACCGTGAGGACGTAGCGCTGCTGGCTGAAATGGGCTTTCGCTGCTTTCGCACCTCGATTGCGTGGTCACGTATCTTTCCTCGCGGCGATGAAGCCGAGCCGAACGAAGAGGGACTACGTTTTTACGATGCGCTATTCGATGAGCTGTTGAAATACGGCATCGAACCGGTTATCACGCTGTCCCATTTTGAAATGCCAAATTTGCTGGCAACCGAATATGGCGGCTGGAAAAATAGAAAGGTAATGGCGTTTTTTGTCCGCTTCAGCACGGTGGTTATTCAACGCTTCCAGCACAAAGTTAAATACTGGATGACGTTTAACGAAATTAACAATCAGCGCAACTGGAAAACCCCTCTTTTCGGTTACTGTTGCTCCGGGGTTATATTCACCGATGAGCCTAATCCCGAAGAGTGCATGTATCAGGTCCTGCATCATCAGTTTGTTGCCAGTGCGCAGGTCGTGAAGCTGGGGCACGACATTAATCCTCAACTAAAAATTGGCTGCATGATCGCGATGGTGCCGTTATACCCGTTTTCCTGTCATCCTGATGACGTGATGTATGCCCAGGAAGCTATGCGGGAGCGATTTCTCTTCAGTGACGTGCATATGCGCGGCCATTATCCGGCTTATATTCTCAAGGAGTGGCAACGTAAGGGATACCATATTGCAATGGAGCCCGGCGATGAGCAGGTGCTGCGTGAAGGATGTGCCGATTATATCGGGTTAAGCTATTACATGAGTAATGCCGTCAGCAAAGAAAATGCTGGCAGCGGCACGGCACTTTCTGGGTTTGAGGGCAGCGTGCCAAACCCTCACGTTAAAGCCTCTGACTGGGGCTGGCAGATAGATCCGGTTGGCCTGCGCTATGTCCTGAATATTCTTTATGAACGTTACGAAAAACCACTTTTCATTGTTGAGAACGGCTTTGGTGCCATTGATAAATTGAATGAAAAGGGTGAAGTCAATGACGACTACCGGATTGACTATTTGCGCGCTCATATTGAACAAATGAAGAAAGCCGTAACGGAAGACGGCGTCGACCTAATGGGATATACCCCTTGGGGATGTATTGACTGCGTCTCTTTCACCACCGGGCAATACAGCAAACGCTATGGTTTTATTTACGTGAATAAAAATGACGATGGCAGCGGTGATTTTTCCCGTTCGAAGAAGAAAAGCTTTGATTGGTATCGTCGGGTTATTGCCAGCAACGGCAGCGATCTCAGTTAGCGTTTGAATAGCGATATCCCTTAATGCACGTATCGTAGCGGTGCAATTTATAACGCGATAAATCGCGCCGTTACGACATGTGCAAAAATTGAGTCACCGTGTCTTCTTTTTCGGCTGCCTGCAGAGCATTATGGTCTTTCTTGTTCGTTTTCCTCTGGAATTAGCGGCTCATCAATCGCGATGGACGAATTTGATTTCAGCAGCTGAATATCCAGAATCACGTAAACCATGGTGGTGATAAACAGTGAAATCACGCTGCCGATTACGCCGCTGGTGGTGAAGGTGAAATAGTTATACATCACCACCCATGTCACGCAGATAAACAGCGCTAGCGCTACATTAATCGCCGACTGAGAATAGTTAGTGGTTCGCGCGCCCATTTCATTAATTTGCCGCGTGAGATTCGCACCGCTGTATTTTTCTAATACTTCAATACCCTGTTCCCAATTACTCAGTCGCCGCGCACCACTACGGGTAAGAAAAAGATACAGCAGCGATACAAATAAGCCGGAAAAAGCGATCAGCACTGGCACTGCCTCGAGCGCATAGGCGAGGCTTTTATGGCTGGATACCTGCGGGGTAAGGTCCAGCGTTAACGATGCGCCCAATGCGGCATAGAGAAAGACGAATAACAGCAGAAACAGCGCATTGCGCTTCCAGTCGAGGTTGGCTTCGTGGTTTTTTTGCTGGTGCGCACTGTTCAGTGCCTGCTGCATTTGCGCGGCCTGTGGCGATGCGGTCTCAATACTCTCAACAACGTCGCCTAGCAAGCGGTGAATAAATGGCTGATCGGCCGGTTCAATAGTAATACGCATAAATTTCTCGGTGTCGTAACGATCAAAGGCGTCAGTGTAACGTAATTCCCCCGTGACGCGCAGAATCTGCGAGTAAGCGCGCAAATTTTCATCTGTATTCCGGCTTGTATTGCACATCATTCATACAATTACTGTGCGGTTATTATTGACCGTGCAAATGACGACGGAGTAAATCGCTATGTCGTACGTTGATGGTTTTGTTGTAGCGGTACAGGAGGCGAATAAGGAAGATTATCGAGCCATGGCGGCCAAGGCCGCGCCGCTGTTTAAAGAGTTTGGCGCCACGCGTATCGTTGAGTGTTGGGCTGATGATGTTCCCGTGGGTACGCAAACGGATTTTTATCGCGCGGTAAAAGCCGAAGAGGGAGAAACGGTGGTATTTAGCTGGATTGAGTATACGTCGAAAGAGGTTCGCGACGCAGCGAATGCCAAAATGATGTCCGATCCGCGCATGAAAGAGCTGGGTGATAATATGCCTTTCGATGGCAAACGCATGATTTACGGCGGATTCGCGATATTATTGGAGGAGTAGCTGTCAGGTGCGCATAAATGCGCACCCTACCTAAACCCAGCTTAATCAGCGCAGGGGCGCCATTGATAACATAATGCCGATCGGTGAAGCGCCGCATAAAATCACCGCACCTTGCAGCGGCGCGATTTATCGCGCAATGCGTGCGCAACCCATTGCGTTGATTGGCGATAGCGGATTATTCGGGTAACGTGGAATGCTTATCTACGTACCTATAATAAATTACCGCGCGTTAAGCTGCAGGAGAGTCAGGCCATGACCATTAATTCCAACCTCGTCGGTATTATTAGCGATGAACTCATCAATCCGAATAGTATAAAACTACTGAATGAGGTGACGCGTCAGCTCAATGAGCGCGGCTTCATCACTCTCCTGCTGAATGTGACTTCACGCGAAACCTATCAAACTACCTTGCGTAATCTGGTGCAGCTCAACATTAGCGGATTGGTATTTCTGACATCGCTGTTTGACGATGAACTCAGCGTGGCGACGGATATTCTGCCGCAGGTCGCGACGGTGCACCTCAGCCCAAGCGTCAGTGCAAATGCCAATGTGGTGGTTGCCGATGGTTATAACGCAGGCGCAGAGATGGGATTACTGCTGCTAGCGCAAGGTCATCAACGGTTTGGTTTTATGCATAGCCAGCAAAACACGGCGCCCGTTCGCCAGATGGCGGGATTTGTCGCGAGTTTGCAGCTCGAGCAGAAAGCGCTGAACCTTCAGCTTTACGCAGGCGGTAATGCGCGCGAACGGGCTTATGAGGCTATGATGGCGTATCTAAAGAAAACGCGCGCCGCCGAGCGCATTAATGCCCTCTATTGTGAGAGCGATGTGCTGGCCTTTGGTGCCTTACAGGCAGTGCGCGATTTTGGCCAGGGGGCACATGTCGCAGTGGTTGGTTTTGATGATGTTGATGAAGCGCGGGCCTCCACCTGGCATCTCACCAGCTGGGCGCAACGGCGTGATTTGCTGGTGGCCGAAGCGCTCAATCGCTTACTTGAAAACCGCGTTGATACCAGTGGCTCGTGGCAGCAAGGCGAACTTCAGGTACGTCACTCGCATCAGGGCAAACCTGTGCCGGGCGAGATGTTGCAGTGTGGGTGTGCGATTCGCCACTGATAATTAAGATTTGAGTGCTGGAGGTAAGATTTGATGCTGTGGCTTATCGCCAAATATGCCATCACGGCGGGCATGGTGGTGCTGATATCTGAAGTGGCAAAACGTAGCGATCGCCTCGGCGGATTAATTGCCGCGCTGCCGTTGGTGACGGTATTGGTGCTGATTTGGATGAAGCTGGAAGGGCAGAGCCAGGCCAAAATAGCCAGTCACGCGTGGTATACCTTTTGGTATGTGGTACCTACATTGCCAATGTTTGTGGCCTTTCCCTTTCTCTATCAACGCTGGGGATTTTGGCCGACATTACTGGCGAGCTGCGCACTCACCATTCTGTTATTTCTGCTCTGGGCAACGCTATTAAAACGCTTTGGTATTGCGCTAATGTGAATGCGGTTAAGTGCGCGTGAACGCGCCGACTAATGCTTGGTATCGTCACTGGCGTCACGGTTACGAAAAATATGCGTAACATTATCCGTGCTTTTAAGGGCCACGCCAGCGGCTTGAGGTGTTTCGATATGGTTCATGACTTCAGTCATTGCTCGGCTAAACGCTTGTTGGCGCGCTGAATCATATTCGAGCGCAGCCATTTTACGCAATTTATCAAGCAGGGCGCGTGATGAAATCGGCCCAGATTTTTTCAGCAGCTGTAAAATTGCATCGCCCATGATGATATCAGTGAGTCGTTCTTCATCACTTCTGTACATAAATACTCTCTAATTACTGCCGTAAAGCATCGTGGATTCAGGGTCATGCAAACGCGAAAGACATAAAACCACGTGGATAATTTTCAAGCCGATAAAGGAGATTTTCACGCTTCGCGTTCTACTGAGAACATCAGTCCAATCAATTGCTGATAGTGAATTTCCTCTTCCGTTCCGCGCGCCTGCTCCATGCGGCAGAGCAATTTGGTGCAAAGCGATTTGCGACTGAGCGTACGTCCGGAACGCAAAATTTCAACCACGAGTTGGCCGAGCGTTTCCTGCTGTGAAGGTAAAGACGCTTCATTAAAGTAACGTGCGATGGCGTCTGAAGCCGCTGAGTAATTACGATCCTGGCGCATGGTTCATCCCTCGAGGTTAACGTGGCTAAAAGCCCATTAAACTTATACAAATAAAATTAATCTGTACAGGAATATGACGAATCCCCGAGGCGCCATTTTAGCCAAAAGTGCTAATTTATTGTTAACAATAACTTAAGAGAAAACATGATTTGAGCGTTGCCCTGTCTCAAATTATGCGGCCTTAAGCTCCTCAACCGTCTGTCGAACGCGTGATCGCTTCCCAGCGATCGATCTCCTCGCTATATAAGTGCAGTTTTTCCCGCACCAATCTGAGTGCGTCACTGCCTAGCAGCAAATGCGCTGGCGGGTCGCGGCTTTCAATCACGTCCAGCATGGCGCGTGCGGCTTTAATAGGATCGCCCAACTGCTTGCCGCTTTTCTCTTCACGCGCCTGGCGAATAGGATCAAACAACGCATCATAATCCGGAATGCTGCGCGCGCTACGTACCATAGAACGACCGGCCCAATCGGTACGGAATGAACCGGGCGCCACGGCGGTGACATGGATATTGAACGTTGCCAGTTCTTTACTTAAGGTTTCCGATATTCCTTCCAGCGCGAATTTACTACCGCAGTAATAGCTGATGCCCGGCATAGTGATAAAGCCGCCCATTGAGGTGATATTAATGATATGACCACGGCGACGCTGACGCATAAAAGGCAGCACCGCTTTTATCATCGCCACTGCACCAAATACGTTAACGTCAAATTGTTGGCGCATCTCATCCAGCGATGACTCTTCCATAACGCCCTCATGGCCGTATCCCGCATTATTCACTAGCACGTCTATCGGACCAATTTGCGCCTCAATATCTGCAATCACGTCATCTATCGCTGCGAAATGAGTAACATCCAGCAGATAGGCGAAAGCATTTTTGCTCTCTGATGCTTCAAATGCCGCTTTCGCCGTGGCATTGCGAACCGTACCAACCACGCGATAGCCCCTTTCTAACGCGACCTGAGCCAGTGCGCGACCAAATCCGCTGCTCACACCGGTAATTAATAACGTTTTTATGTTGGACATTTGTTGTCTTCCTGAATGAATGGAAGGTGCATATTATTCTCATTGCATGCTAAGTTTAAGGCCGGATATTGTTGTTATATTGCCTAAAGTTATGAGTTCAATTTTTCGATGATGAATGAAACGTTACAAAATCAGACGGTGGAATTGCTGAAAGCTTTAGCGCCACAGGAGGGCTATAACCTCACCGCACTGGCCGATGTGCGCATCCTGCGTTCCGATCGCCCGCTAGCACGCACGCCTGTTCTCTACGATCCGGGTATCGTGATTGTTTGTCAGGGTTCGAAACGTGGCTTCTTTGGTGATCGCGTCTATTTGTACGACGAGCAGCACTATTTGGCGGTCTCGGTTCCCGTGCCTTTTACAATGGAAACCGCCGCGTCGGCAGAACATCCGCTGCTGGCCATTTATATGCATCTGGACTTCAACGTCGTGACCGAACTGATGTTGCAGCTGGAGCAGCAGGAGGTGGGGTTTGAGGTTAAAGCGGCGCAGAGCATGATGTCGAGTCCAATGGATGAAACGCTGCGGGAAACGGTGCTACGTTTTCTTACTGCGCTAAACCACCCGCTGGATGCAAAGATACTCGGCCCCTCGCTGGTGCGCGAGCTCTATTATCGCGTACTGACCGGCGCTCAGGGCAGTGCGCTGCGATCGGCTCTGACATTGCAGGGGCGATTTGGCAAGGTGGGGAAAGCGCTAAGCCACATTCATGCCTACTATGCGCAGCCGTTAACGCTGGGTCAGCTGGCGGCGGTAGCGGGAATGAGCGTGCCCACCTTTCACACGCATTTTAAAAACATTACCAATCAGCCACCTATGCAATATGTTAAATCTGTCCGTCTGCATCAGGCTCGCATGCTGATGGTTCGCAGAGAGATGACCGCAGCGGCAGCGAGTCATGCTGTCGGTTATGAAAGCGCTTCACAGTTTAATCGCGAGTTTAAACGTTTGTTTGGTTTACCCCCTGCAGAAGAGATTAAACGCATGCAGCGTAACTTTGCAGTGCCGCCTGCGCATCAGGCATCGGTGTTTGTATCATCGCATTAAAGCCGCGTATGCTATAAATGATAACCATTATCATTTTTACGTGAGGCAAATGTGCAAACACCATTGGGAAAGGAATTAACCGCTGATTGTTGCATCGTCGGCGGAGGGCCAGCCGGTCTAATGCTTAGCTATTTGCTGGCGCGTGCGGGATTAAAGGTGGTTGTTATTGAAAAACATCCTGATTTCCTGCGCGATTTTCGTGGTGACACGATTCATCCGTCCACGTTAGAAATTATGCACCAGCTTGGGCTGTTGGATGAGCTGTTGGCATTGCCGCATCAACGTGCCGAGAAACTCCAGGCGGAAGTGGCGGGAGAAGAGGTCACGATGGCTGATTTCTCTCGTTTACCGGTCCAGTGCCGCTTTATCGCCTTCATGCCACAATGGGACTTCCTTAATTTCCTGGCGGATAAAGCCGCTCAGTTCCCCGGCTTTACGCTACTGCAATCCACCGCTTTTGATGACTTTCTGTATGAGAAAGGGGAAATAAGTGGCGTGCAGGCGTTACAGGGTAACGAAAAGTGGGTCGTTCGGACTTCTCTGGTGATCGGTGCAGACGGCCGCAATTCACAAGTAAAAGCGCAAGCGGGGTTAACCGGCAAAAGCTTCGGTGCGCCGCGTGATGTGTTGTGGTTCCGCCTGGATAAACAGCCTGATGATCCTGAGTGGGGTATGGGGCACAAAGGGCCGAAGCAAAACTTCATCGTCATCGATCGGGGGGATTATTGGCAGTGCGGTTACACCATTCAAAAGGGGCAATTTGAAGCGCTGAAAGCGGCAGGATTAGAGGTGTTGATCAACGCTATTGCGCAGGTTGCCCCTTTCAGCGCTGCACGCATGGCAGAAGTAGATGAGTGGGAAAAGCTCAAGCTATTATCTATTCGTATTGACCGTCTCGATCGCTGGATGAAACCGGGCGTGTTGTGCATCGGCGATGCCGCGCATGCGATGTCACCGATTGGCGGTGTTGGGGTGAATCTGGCGATTCAGGATGCTGTCGCGACCGCCAACATGCTGACCAGCCCCTTGCTAAAGGGCAATGTCACGTTGCGCGATCTGCAAAAAGTGCAGCAGCGTCGTCAATTTCCCACCGTCGCCACTCAGTTTCTACAAATCAAGATGAGCGGGGGCAAGCGTAAACGCACTACGCCGAGTAAAGTGCCGCAACTTATCAGCCGCTTTCCCTTCCTGCGCCATCTTTTTGGGCGACTGATTGGATTAGGATTCCGCACAGAAAAGCCACAGCATCTCTGACTTAAGGCTCGTTAGTTAAGCGTGAATCGGTCACCATGAATGGTGAACCAGCGTAGGTATAGCCGGGTTTTCGTAGGATGCGCATTCATGCGCACCTGCATAAACAGGCATTTTTTTGCTTAACCGATCGGCATTCCAGCATCTCTGACTCGGTTTAAGCCAAAAAAAAGCCCGCTAAGCGGGCCGGGTAAACGTTACCAATTTGGAAATTCTCGTTGCAACGCATTGCTGTGTGTTGCGTCACTATATTAGCAACGTGTCGCTTGTAGTACAGGAAATGATCAACGAGTTAATTTTGTTGAATGGATAAGCATTATGGTTTCACTGCACGTGTTGACCACCAACACAGTAGAGAACCGAAGCTCACCATGGCTGTGCCTTGCCAAAAGGACGTCGTCAAATGTGAGCGAAGAATAAAGGCGGCAAGGAGCGAAGAGATTATTGGGATGAAATAGGATGCGGCAGCCAGCACGGTGACGTTACCGTGCAAAATCCCCACGTTCCACGCGGCGTAGCCAAAGCCCATCACGACAGCGGCCAAAGCCAAACTGCTCCATGCCGCCACGGATAAGTGAAACGGAGGTTGGGGGGAAAGCAGGAATTTCAGCCAAAGCGTCAATGCGGTTAAAATAAAAAACAGCGTTATACCATTGCTGCCATCAGCAATTTTCCTGGTTACAACACAATAAACTGCCCAAATAACCGCGCCGCTAAAGGCAAGGCCGTAGCTCAAAGGATTATCCATTACGTTGCGGGTTATTTCGCTGAATGAAAAACCCTGGTCACCGCCGAGCACGCGGCAAATCCCCGCCACGGCCAGCAACACACCGGGAATAATCAGCGGGCTGGTTTTTTGGCGATTGACGATGACCGCTAATACGATTGTCATACTCGGCCATAAATAATTGACCATGCCGACCTCAATCGCCTGCCGACCGCTGAGAGTAAAGCCTAACGAGAGTGACAAGCAGAGTTCATAACAAACAAAGAGCACGCTGCCGAAGAGTAAATAACGGCGTGGAAAGCGGCGTAAGGAAGGCAATCCGACGCTAAACAGCAGCACAACTGCGCTCGCGCTGTAGATGAGCGCGGCACCGCCAACCGGTCCAAAACCTTCACTGACGGTTTTAATCAGTCCTACGATGGTGCTCCAGAGTAAAATGGCAATCAAACCAATTAGTGTGGCTCTGTTTTGCGGCATGGCCCGCTACCTTAATGAGCTATATCGGGCCAAAATCCTATCAAATCATGTTCTGTTTGTATTGCTTACCACTTCATTTCGCCGGTATTCACTTTGGCACTGAGCTCCAGCGAACTCTCATCGGGTAAATGAGGATAGGACGCTTTCATGGCCGCGATCACAGGCGCTGCTTGCTTATGCTGCTGCAACGCGTGCTCAAACGTTTGTAAATAGTGGGACGTAAAGGTGATCGCCGCATCTCCAGCAGGGCGAGTACCGAGGTAATGCCCAGGAATGACCACCTTCGGCTGCAGTTTTTGCATTTCGCTCAGGACACTGCGCCATTGCTGACGAATGGCTGGTGTTTGCGTATCGGCAGTCCACACATGAATGCCTGCCGCCACGCCGGTGCCGCCCAAAATCGCTTTATTGGCCGGGATCCATACATAAGCGGCGTAATCATGGGGGTGACGCAGTTCCAGCGTTTCGCCATCGACGTTAAAGCGGGTGGCGTCGGTCACCTGTGGCACATACAACTGCTTGGGTGCACCGTCTTTCATTAGTGGCCCCCAATACGCCAGCTTGGCTGCTTTGGTGGCTTCAATATGCGTTACCACATCGGCTGACGCCACAATCTTCACCTGCGGGAACGCTTTTACGATCGGTTCAAGTCCAAAGTAAAAGTCAGGATCGCCGGAAGTGATGACAATTTGCGTAAGCTTTTTGCCGCTGGCTTTAATCATCTGCACCAGTTTTTCACCGTCTTTAACGCTGAATTGGGCATCAAACAGCATGGCTTCATGCGGGCCAGAAACCAGTGTGGAAGAGACCGGGAAAATACCCTTTTCTTGCGGGTTATAAACTTCTAACTGCAACGGCGCGGCAACAGCAGGCAGGGCGCTTAACGCCAGGGCCAGCGACAGTATTTTCATTTTCATCACGTTATCCTTTATCTGGCAATGTGCCGTATTCAGGACGCTATTGTAGAGAAATCAGCGGCTGCCAGAATTCCCGAAAATGGATATGATCAGTTTCGTAAAACGATCAAATGGAGCCAATATGGATAGAGTGACGGCAGCTACGGTATTTAACCGAATTTGCGAACTGGGCAGCCTAAGCGCAGCTGCACGCGCGCTGGATATCTCGCGGCCGATGGTGAGTCGCTATCTTGAGGAGATGGAGAAATGGGCTGGTGCACGCTTGCTGCACCGTTCATCGCGTAAGCTGAGTATTACGCCCAGCGGTGAAAAGATCCTCGAAAAAACCCGGGCGCTGGCCAGGTTAGCTGAAGATATCACTGGCCAGGAGGCAGATGGCCAGCCGCAAGGCACGCTGCGAGTCGCCTGTGCGCACTCTACCGCCACGCATATTCTGGGTCCGATGATTCCAGGATTTCTGGCGCGTTATCCGGCGGTGCGCATTGAGCTGGAAATTAACAACCAGCCGGTGAGCCTGATTGGCGAACGCATTGATGTTGCGGTGCGTATTACTGACGATCCCGAACCGGGCGCGATTGCCCGGCGCTTAGGCGAATGTATTTCGGTGGTGTGTGCAGCTCCGGATTATCTGCAAGCCCGCGGTACACCGCAAACGCCGGATGATTTGGCCCAGCATAATTGCCTGCATTACAGCCGTTTTGCCGGACAGCGTTGGCAGTTCTACGATACACAGGGCGAAATCATTTCTACAGAGGTAAACGGTAATTTCAGCGCTGGGATCTCTTCGGTACTGTGTGACGCAGCAATCGCTGGCTGCGGTTTGGCGATGGTGCCGGAAATGGAAGCGCGGCAGGGGATCGACAGCGGACAACTTCAAACCGTGATGCCCCATTATCAGCCAAAGACGTTGGCGATCTACGGACTGTATATGTCGCGCGATAGGCAACCCGCAGCGCTGCGTGCCTTTCTTGATGCGGTGAAATTGGCGATAAATGTTGGATAAGCATTCGACACACTATGAAACGACGGTAAATAGTCTACCAATCATTAACTTATAAATTATTGGTCGCTATTTAAAGTGGCATTTTCAGCCTGAAATCGCCAGGGTGTGATGGAATTTTGCTCAGCGTCGGCCGCAATAAAATGATGGCACCTGGCCCGTTACGCGGCGAAACATGGTGGAAAATGATGAGCTGCTGTCATAGCCGAGGGACAGCGCAACCTCGTTAACTGATTTCCCCGCCACCAGCAACGCAAGTGCCGTGACCACACAGGCGCGCTGTCGCCAGGCGGAAAATGACAATCCGGTTTGCTGCAGAAATTGGCGGCGAAAGGTACTCGAACTCATAAACAGCGCTTTGGCCCAGCGATCGGCTGCATCATGAATGGTCGGCGCCTGCAGGAAAATCTGACACTGTGCCAGCAATGCCGGATGCTGGGGCAAAGGGATATCAAATTCGCGTGCCGGCATCGACGCCAGCTCCAGTAGCAGTAACTTTATTAAGGCTCGATCGCGTTCGCTTGCATATAACGCTGGTAAATCAACGGCTTCAATCAACAGCTGGCGCAGCAAGGGTGACACGCTGATCACGCTGCAGCGATCGATATGACGTAGCGATGCTGCACAGTGCGGTTCAATGTAAATGCTACGCGTTGCAACTCCCTCAAACCTTACGCTGTGCGCGGTATGAGGGGGAATCCACACGGCATGCTGAGGCGGCACCACCCATTCTCCTGATTGGGTGGTAACGTGCATCAATCCCGTCGCGCCATATAACAGCTGTGCACGACGATGGCGATGTTCTGGCAGCACAAATCCTTGCGCATAGTGGTTACCGAGCGCAACCACCTCGCGATCCAAATGATCGTATTGATCGATATGACTGTTGCGCATTTCACACACCCGCCCAGGATTGACCGGTTTGCAAGAGTAATTGAGCGCTGCACAAATGGGAAGCGGGCAGTTTACTGCGTAAGCTGCGAAGCTCTTTTGCGATGCAGGGAAACAAGATGAGCGATTTGTTGATTATTGCGCTGGCGGGATTTACCACCGGCATCACCACGGTGTTGTTTGGTTTCGGCGGTGGTTTTGTGGTGGTGCCTTTTGTCTATCAGCTGTTGATGCAGCAGCCCCCGCTGGCTGCCAATGCGATGCACATCGCGGTGGCGACCTCCACGGCAGTAATGATTTTTAATGCCGGCTGGGCCAGCTACCAAAACTGGCAGGCAGGCAAACTGAATAAAACCACGCTATTACCGCTGTTATGGTTTATTGCTTTGGGGGCGGTAATCGGTTCATGGCTAGCCGGGCAGATAAGCGATAGCGGAATACGTCGACTCTTTATGGTTTACATGGTGGTGACCATCGGCGACTGCCTGCTGCGTAAAGGTTTTTTTCGACGTACGGAACCGCGCGCGTTATCACATCTCACCACCATTGCGGGAGGGAGCATCATTGGCATTATAGCGGCAATGTTGGGCGTCGGTGGCAGCGTAATGACCGTGCCGCTATTGCGCCGACACGGCAACGCGATGCGCGACTGCGTTAACGCAGCCAATCCGCTCTCATTACCGGTCGCCATTTGTGGCACCCTCACTTACGCCATCAGCGGCTGGCAGCATATTCCCGCCAGCGGCTATCTGGGTTTTATCAATCTGAAAATTTTGCTGCTACTGGTGATCGCTGGTTTCATGGGGATTCTGTTTGCACGGCGATGCATCCCGGCGGTGGCGGATATATGGCATGCGCGCGTTTATGTACTGCTTTTGTGCGCGGTGCTGGTAGCCATTGCCATTTAAACGCTTTAGATAGGACAGCGATGATAGTCCGCAACTTTCACGATCGTTAAGCCAATTTTAAGCTTCACCGCGTACAGTGCCTTCACAGTTACAACCATCAGTAAACGAAGTCAGGATAGAAGGGTGGCAACAGAACTCCTGTTAAACACCCGCGTCTACAGAGCGTACTGAGCTATGAATTAAGCGCTGGAGTGTTTCTTTGTTGCGATTACTGTTTCTTCTGATGGGTGGATCAGCATTGCGGTCCGGCTGGGCTTATCTCGCTGGCCTGGGCGTGCTCTGTATTGTCGCGAGTGGTGGCATCGTCATTGATTTAATGCAGCATGGACGCGTCTCTTTTCCGCTGCACGCATTAGGTCTGTTCCTGACCGTGGAAGGCATAGCCGAAGCGTTACGCGCTATTTATGCGCCCGCTGGCATTGCCTGGCCGTCACTGGTGAAATCCGCAGTGCTGATGCTGCTCGGCGTAGCGGTGTTCTTGGTGCCGCAAGAGAGCGGTGTCTGTATTTCGCTAGCCTTTGCCGCCGCCTTTTTACTGGATGGTGGTTTTCGCATCATCTCGTGTTGCCTGATGCGCTGTCGTCGCTGGACGCGCAAGTTGACGCTGGGCTGTGCCGAGATGCTGTTTAGCGTATTGATTGCTATGGATTGGCCGCTCTCGCCACACGTTATTGTGCCCGTGTGTTTTGCGCTTTTGCTGACGGGATGGGGAATCAATTTGCTGTTTATGGCGACGCAAATTCATGCCTTACCCGCCAACACCAGCGTGACCGCATTGCCGATCTTCACGCGTAAAGGGTTGCGTGCGCCTCACGGCTTGGGATACGTGCATCCCCCTTTGAACCACCAACCGGTGAGTGTTCCGTTGAACATCTATATCTGGACGCCAATGGGGTCGGGTGAAGTAGCAGGACGTCGACCCTGGTTTGACCGATGGGTTGCTGCAATTGACCATCGTGGTGAGGTCTCCACCGGGCATACCTCGCTGGAAATGGGCGATGAGATATATATTAGCCTCTATCCTGCTGATGATGTTTCACGTACTTTTACTGGATTTATCAAAACGTTGCGTGCGAAGGAGGAGTTTGATGTGGAAGGTTTTCTGCTGCCGTCGCTGGAGAAAGAGATCAAAGCATGGTGCCGCCCTGACAAACGTTTAACGCTCGCGCACTACAATCAGGCAGCGCTGCGCAATTTCTGGCTCAGCAACGCGGCTGACACACGTTATAACCTCACTTCACGCAACTGCTCAACCAGTGTAATCCAGGCGCTGGATGTGGCTACCGAAGGTTTGCTCGGGGAACGAGGATTGAAAGGCCTTTGGGTACTATTTAATCCCGATTTTTGGCTATTAAGCCTGGTACGCAGCCGTGCCGAAGGTATGACCTGGACGCCAGGCTTAGTGATGGATTACAGCATCCTGCTGCGCCGCGTGTTGCAGCCGGGAAATCGTTATAGCGCCTGCAGAAGGGCAGCAAACGGGTTGCGCAACGAATTACACAGCGTGCTGAGCAATAAAAACTCGGCCACCGATCCTTAACGCGCTAGTTGAAAGCCGTGCTGCTGCAAGATGCGTTGCGCCATCCCGGACATAATAAACTGAGCAAAAGGCTGCGCTGCGGGTGAGCAACATGCCCAGCCATATTCAGCTTGTACGTTATAAGGCTCAGGAATATCAAACACCTGTAGCCCTGTGCAGCGGCGCAGGCGTGGTGCATAACTGACGTAGCCAATAAAAGTGTCAGCATAATGATGTTCAATCAGCCATTGGGCGGCCAGTTCACCGGCTGGCAAGGCTAAACTCTCCGCTCCACCAACCAGAGGGCGCGCTTTCCGCCTTATTCTTTCACCTAATCCATGATGAAGCCGTTCGATATTATCAAAAAGCTGCCAGGTGTAATCGCCAGACGGATCGCAATGCGGCGTTGAGGTCGCCAATCGTAAATCATTCCGACGCAGCAGTGCTAACCAGTCATCACCCTGCGTGACAACGTCACGATTGACCGTCAGGCAAAGCGCATTCGCTGCAAATATGCCCACGGCGCAAGCCCGTCCCTGAGCCAATAACCGTTGTGGGTGCAACATATTGGCGGAGGCAAAAAAGTCACAGTGTTCACCCGCTTCAATGCGCTGACGCAGCAGTCCCGCCGGGGCAAAATCAGTGGTCACCGTGAGGCCGGTAAGGGAGGTGAAATGTTTCTCTAGATCCGGCCAAACCGCACGCAGGCTACCGGCTGCCAGAATTTGCAGCGTTGTCATGATAATGTGTCCGGTAGAAGCGCTGATACCAGCGGTCAGCCTGCTGCTGCATGTCGATATCGTGGAATTTTTGCGGATAGAGTTTTTTCGCCATCCACAACTCGCCTAAACCCATCGCTTCTGGCATCGGATAGCCCCATGCCTTGGCGTATTCCGGCATAAGCCACACTTGATGATTTTTCACTGCGTCAATGGTTTGCCAGCGTGGGTCATGCTCGATCGCCTGCACCACCTGTGGATAGCGGTCCTGCACGAAAATTACCTGCGGATCCCACGCCACAACCTGCTCCATGCTGACCTGTTTGAAACCTTGCACAGTGGCAGCAGCGACATTGAATGCCCCCGCATGCGCCATCATCAGGCCGGTATATTTACCCGAGCCGTAAGTGGTGAGGTCAGGGTTCGCCATATAGGCACGTACGCGCTGCTGTTCAGGAATATTTTTTAGACGATCGCTCACCATCTTACGCCCGGCGAAAGCGGCATCAATCAACGCCTGCGCCTGCTCAGGCCTGTTTACCACATCGCCAATCAGCGTAATACCTTCTTTAATGCCGCGCTCGTAAGCCTGATCTTCATTTTGCATAGTGGGATTGATTTTGCCTTGCTGGCCCGCGTCGTCGTGGCGAAGCGAAATCGCCAACACTGGAATCCCGAGGGCGGAGATCTGGTCGATCATCTCCTTCGGCGCATAGTTAGTGACAAACACCACCTGCGGATGCAGCGCCACCAGCTGTTCGAGATCAACGTGAGTCAAGTCACCCAACATCGCTTTATGGGTTAACTCCGGTACCAGTTGGGCATAGCTATCGCCTAACTGCTGTTTCCAGTTCGCCAGAATACCAACAATTTTATCCGTCGCATTCAGCTGCACGAGTAGATTTAAGGTTTGATGTTGCAATACCACAACGCGATCGACCTCATCCGGGATAGTCACCTGGCGACCTATCTGATCGGTTACCACGCGGCTGGCATAGCTGTGAAGAGAGGTAAAAGTAAGTAAGCCGGCGAGAATCAGCCGGCCGTAGATCATCTTCATAAAAGCTCCTTGCTTCGTTATGCAAGGAATTATATAGCGATTGGCGGGGCCGGGATATGAAAGTTTACGGAATGATGCGTGCCGTACGTAGCTGAGCAAATAGGCTAAAGAACATCTCATCTGTCGCCTGAAAAGCAGTGAAGCCCGCGCGGCGCAGCTTACTGCCATCGCCAAACATGTCGTAATCCCAGCTAAAGACAAAATCGGCAAAGTGGCCATCATTTAATCGTAAGATATCTGGTTCGCTGAGCTGATGTTGTTCAGCGATGCCGCGCCAGAGATCGCGGTAATCATGAAACAGTTGATGAAACGATAACTTCACTGCGGGCGCGGTTTCCAGTTCAAACCAGCGAGCAATAGCAGGCCAGAGTTCGCTCCAGCGCCATAAATCACCGTTATTCACATTGAAGGCCTGATTATGTGCAGCGGGCGCGTCGGCAGCCCACAGCGTGGCCTGAGCGAGCAGTTCGGCATCAGTATGATCCACCATGCTATGCCAGGTTTGTAACGATCCGGGAAAGCGCAACGGCAAACGTTGAGATTTACACAGCGAAGCGTAGATCGCGATGCTCAATGCCAGATTCATGGCATTACCCGGTACCGGGCTGCCTACCACGCCCGGGCGCAGAGCATGCCAGTGCCAGGATTTGCCACGTTGAAAATCGCTCAGCCAGCGAAGCTGTTCCGCATTAAATTCTGCGCCCGCCACGCCAGCATCGCTTTCACGCGCGGGGGTTTTGAAGGGGCCCAAATGTGCACCGTAAACTTTATAACCCTGCATCAAACTGACGCTGCGTAGCGGCGCGATGTTCTCCATATTACTGACCAGATTACGCAGCATAGTGACATTAGGCTCAACCATTTCCCGCCAGCTTGCTGCATTCAGCCAGGCGCTATAGAAAATATGCGTAACCTGGTTAAGCGGTGCCAATGCGTGTGCGCTCTGTTGCGCATCCAGCAAATTTGCGTTGATCAGCGGAATATCATCACTGTGTGCTGCTGGCTGACGTGTAAGACCAATGACTTGCCACTGCTGTTCGCGTAGCGTTTTTATCAATTGGCTGCCGACAATACCGGTTGCTCCGGCCACCAGCGCGACCTTTTTACCCTGTGTTTGTGCCATTTTGCTTCTCCTGAATACAAGACAACCACAGTGTTATCTATTATTTTAAAAGCTGATATCCCACAAATCCGATGAAACTTATTAAAAAAATCACTAAATGAATAATAAGCTCAATGCTATCAATACTTTTGTGCGGGTTGCTGAGGCGGGTTCCTTTTCTGCCGCGGCGCGACAGACCGGAATGAAACAATCGGCCGTTAGCCAGCAAATCGCCGCGTTAGAAGAAGAACTCGGTGTGGTGTTGCTGCATCGCACTACGCGTGCCATGGCATTAACCGAGCAGGGCGAGTGCTATTTACAGCAGATGCGGCCACTGCTTGCTGCAATGCAGGAGGCGGAAAGCCAGCTGCGTTCGCAGCAGTCGGCACTACAGGGCAACGTGCATATCCAGTTGCCCAGCGGATTAGGCCAGTTGTTTTTGCCGCACTTGCTGGCCTTACAGCAGCGGCATCCACAACTACACCTCACGATTGCGCTAGACGATCGCATTGCAGAACTGGTGAGTGAAGGTGTTGACGTTGCCCTGCGTTTAAGTGAAACACCACCCGACAGGTTTGCCGCGCGAGTGCTAGCACGCATTGAAACGCCGCTTTTCGCTGCGCCAGAGCGGGTGCGGGAAACCCCGATTACTACCCTGGCGCAGCTTGCCTCTCATCCCCACGTTCGCTTTAGCGCAATTCCTAAAGACGCGCCGCTGCGTCTGATTTCCGATTCCAAAGCGGTGACGCTGGCGGTGGATACCGTGTTCCGTGCCAATAGCAGTGAGGGATTATTGCAGGCGCTTCAAGCGAACATTGGTGTTGGTGGCATGCAGTTACCGCTGGTAGCCAAAGCGTTAAAAGCCGGTTCGCTGAGACGAATTGTGCCGGAATATCGGTTACCTGACAGATTTCTGTATGCGGTATTTCCCGACGCGCGCTTTATCCCCCTGAGAGTCCGACACATTGTTGAGCTGATCGAACAGGTGCTATCTGAGTTAATACAGGTAGCAGATCAGTCATAACACGGCGAACGCCATAATGGCGCATCTCTGCGCCATTATCGTGCTTTTATCCTTTCGCTTTGCTGCGTAAAGATGCATAAGTATTCGATCTTGTATCCAAGTCCGTATCCCATCTGGCTTTGCTTCACGCCTCGCGCTTTCTGGAAAGTATTGGCACGTAATCTGCACTATCCCCGATAAGTTCTACATCGGGAGTATTCACATGTTTGATGCACTGTTGGATGAGGATGCCACCACGCTCGCGGCATTAGTTCATCGCGGCGAGCTTTCGGCGCGTGAGCTGACGCAAGCAGCTATTGATCGCATGGAACAGCGCGAGCCACTCATTAAGGCGTTTTGCACCGCAACGCCAGAGTTGGCGCTGCAGCAGGCGACGGCGATTGACGCCAGGCGCAGGCGCGGCGAAACGTTGGGTGCGCTGGCTGGCGTGCCGCTGGCGGTGAAAGATCTGATCTGTACCGCTGGGGTAAAAACCACTTCCGGATCTGCGGCCTATGCCGACTTTGTTCCGCAAGAGGATGACATCACCGTGGAACGCCTGCTGGCCGCTGATGCGGTGCTGCTGGGTAAAACCACGGCGCCAGAATTCGGCTACAGCGGGGTTGGGCACAATCCGCTGTTTCCTTCACCACGCAATCCGTGGGATCTCAGTAAAACGCCGGGCGGTTCAAGTGCCGGTTCCGGAGCGGCACTGGCAGCGCGCTTATGTCCCATGGCGTTAGGCAGCGACGGCGGCGGTTCGGTGCGCATTCCCGCTGCGCACTGTGGCGTGTACGGGCTGAAAGCGTCGATGGGGCGCGTACCGCTGTGGCCAGGCTGTCGTGACGAGCGTTATCCCGGCGTCTCCAGCTGGGAATCGCTGGAGCATATTGGGCCAATGACGCGTACCGTGCGTGACAGCGCGCTCATGATGTCGGTGATGGCGGGACCGGATATGCGCGATCGCCATTCCATTCCCTGTAATGACGTCGACTGGCTAACGGCGCTGAATAAACCGCTTGACGGCCTGCGCATCGCCTTTAGCGCTGATTTTGGCTATATCGCCGTCGATCCCGAAGTGCGTGACGTTGTCACTCAGGCGGCGCGACGTTTTGCCCGTGAACTGGGCGCTGAACTGGAAGAGGTCGATCCGGGTATCGCCGACGAAAGTGCCACCTTTGCTGCGCTGGTGGCATTTGAAAGCGATTTGGCGGGCATGCGTCAGATGCAAACAGCGCTCGGATCGCGGATGTCGCCGCACCTTGCCGCCATGCTTCAGCGCGACTGGCGCGCGGAAAACTTCACCGATGCCAACACCACGCGTAAAAAACTGTGCAATCAGATGTGGCGCTTTATGCAGCGCTACGATCTGCTGCTTTCGCCGACGCTGGCGGTACCACCATTCCCGCTCAACATGCAGGGGCCGGAGGTGATTGATGGCCGCATGGTGCGTAGCGATCACTGGCTGTCGTTCTGTTTCCCCTTCAACTTTACCGGCCAACCGGCGGCGTCTGTGCCGGCGGGCTTCACCGCCAGCGGATTGCCGATTGGCATGCAAATTGTGGGTCGTCATCTGGACGATGGCCTGGTGCTGGCGGCAAGTGCCGCATTCGAGCGCATTCAACCCTGGAATCACATCGCCTGTTCATTCGGAGTTACCCATGACTAACAAAAATTCACCTGCTCTTGAGCAGGAGTTCGAACACGAGCCGGTGCCGCTTAGCCATCGCCATTCAACCGGCTCGGTCTCTGCGGTGTGGTTCGGTTTTCCGATGATCCTCACCAATGCGCTATTCGGCGGCATCATCACCTGGCATCTCGGTTTTTGGCCGGCATTGATAGCGATTTTGCTGGGTAATCTGGTGCTGTTTGCTTACGTCGGCGCGCTAAGCTGGTTTGCGGGTAACACCGGTATGAACTTTGCGCTGCAGGCGAAGCGCACCTTCGGCACCAAAGGCTACATTCTGGTGTCAGGTTTTCTTTCTACCGTGGTTATTGGCTGGTATGCCTTCCAGACCGGCCTAACCGGTACGGTGATCAATCAAACTTTTGGCTGGAACGCGCTGGCAGTAACGGCGTTTGCGATGGTGTTGTACACCGCCATTACTTTCCTGGGCGTGCGGGCGTTGTCGGTGCTGGGTCTGATTGCCGCTCCGCTGTTTGTGATTCTGGGAGTGGTGGCACTATGGCTGATTGGTCAGGATCACGATTTCAGCACCGTTACCCAGTTTAAGGGGAGTGCCAGTGCGGTCGGCGCAATGAGCATGGGTACGGCAGTTACTATGGTGGTGGCCGGTTTTGCCGATTCAGGCACCATGACCGCTGATTTCACTCGCTGGTCGAAAGATGGGAAATCGGCGGTGATTGCTGCGTTCTCTGCTTTTCCGCTAGCGAATGTTATCTCTTATCTGTTTGGTGTGGTGATTGTAGCCGTTGGTGCGGCGGTGGACCCGGCGAGCAACGGCGGTAACTTCCTGCCGATGATGATGGGGCATGGCATGTTGCTCTCGGTCATTGCCTTCCTTTTCGTATTCATCAACCTTGGTTCCGTGTGCACGCATTGCCTTTATAACGGTGCGGTCGGCTTTAGCCACCTTTTCAGCAGCAAAATGCGCTTGTGGACGGTGATCCTTGGCGTCATCGGCGGGGCGCTTGCGCTTGCTGGGGTGTGGTCTTATTTCCTCGAGTGGCTCAGCTTGTTAGGTATTGTGGTGCCGCCATTTGGCGCGGTGATGATTGTCGACCTGATCTTCATGGCAAAAGTCAGCGAGCAGCGTAAATCACGTCGTTTACGAGGCAGCGCCTTCGCGGCCTGGGCAATAGGCAGCTTGTGTGCGGTGATTGCACATGTTGCATTTCCACAATTTGGTGAAGCGGTGATTGGTCTGGTTACTGCCGCCGCTAGCTATACGCTGATTGTTAAATTTAAGCGTGAGAACGCAATCAATGTGATGGAGGAAAAAAATGCCTGATTTCGCTATTGATTCAACCCCTTACTCATGGCCGTATGACGGCCGCTGCAGCCCGCGCGATACCGCGCTGATCGTCATTGATATGCAGACTGATTTCTGCGGCAAGGGCGGTTATGTGGATAGCATGGGTTACGATATCGCCTTAACGCGTGCGCCCATTGCGCCACTGCAACGCGTGCTGGCAACGATGCGTGAATGGGGATTCCCGATCATTCATACCCGCGAAGGTCATCGCCCTGATCTCAGCGATTTGCCCGCGAATAAGCGTTGGCGTTCTAAGCGGATGCAGGCAGAAATTGGCGCGCCTGGTCCGTGCGGCCGCATTCTGGTGCGTGGTGAACCGGGCTGGGAAATCATTCCGGAACTGGCGCCGCTGCCGGGTGAAATCATCATCGATAAACCGGGCAAAGGCTCATTTTACGCCACCGATTTGGAGTTGATCTTACGCAGTCGCGGTATTCGTAATCTGATTATCAGCGGTATCACCACCGATGTTTGCGTGCATACCACACTGCGCGAAGCTAACGATCGCGGTTTTGAGTGCCTGGTGCTGGCCGATTGCTGCGCCGCTACTGAGTTAAAACATCATGAAGCGGCGCTCAGTATGATCCATATGCAGGGCGGGATTTTTGGTGCGGTGGCCACTTCGCAGACTTTGCTGGCGGGATTTGCCAGCGAGCAGCTGGCTACGATGCGTTAACGTTGCAACCAATTTTCATAGTGCTCCGGCCACGCCACGGTGGGTGTGCCGGGCCTGCCCATGCCAAAGCCATGTCCGCCACTGCTGTAACGATGCATCTCAACCGGAACATGCTGCTGCTGACAAGCATCGGCCATGATCAGCGTGTTGTGTGGATCAGAGATCGGATCATCCTTAGCCTGCACCAGAAAGAAGGGCGGCGAGTGCGGATTCACAAATTGCTGCACGGACCAACGTGCATCTTCGCTTGCGGTCGCATTGTTGCCGACCAGAATCTTGTGCGTTGAAGTGTGTGTATAGGGCCGCTCCAGCGTGATGATCGGATAGATGAGCGCCGCGCGGTCGGCGGTCGCGGGCTGATTATCCAGCGCATCCGTGACCTTATAAGAACGGAAGTCCGGTCGTGTCGCTGCCATGCCGAGCAGGTGCCCACCGGCCGAGAATCCCAGCACGCTGACATGCTTTTCACGCTGCCGTACTATGCGCAACGCGCGCTGTGCATCCTGCAATGAAACTGTCGCGCCATCTTTCCAGCCTTCATGAGGCAAACGATAGCTCAGCACATAGGCGGTATAACCGCGCGCGGTCAGCCATCGGGCGGCGGGCCAGGCCTCTTTACCCATTTCTATGCGCGTGTAGCCACCGCCGGCGGCAACTAATACCGCGCTGCCATTGGGCTTAGCAGGGGTTAATACCGTAAGCGTGGGCTGTGCAATATTGCGCTGCGCGCCTTTGTCTGAGATCACCACCTTGCCAGCAGGGCCGCCGCCGCCGGGCGGCAAATCAGGCCAAAGTGGTAAAATTGTCGTTGTGACATGCGTGGCTGCAGCAAACGTCATCCCGCTGCGTATGGCCAGCGCCGAAAGCGAAAGGCAGGATAAAAAATGGCGGCGATTCATGGTAGATCCTCATGAAATGGGTGATTTATTGAAGCAGAAAAATCAGCAGGAGGGCGCGGCTTTGTATTACCAAATGCGACGAGGGAATTTAACGTTTATAGTTACAACATACTTTGATGTGGTTTTTTGATCCGGGCTTTAGCGATATTGCTGTGGTCTTTATTCAGGGACTTTATGTTGATGCGGGAGTGTGAAAATCAATCAACAGAATATAGGCATAGGTCAAGCATATGCGTATGCTTCACATATGTGCATTGTGGAGGAAACTCATGCGTACTGTATCTGTATTCAAAAATGGCAACAATCGCGCTATCCGTTTGCCGCGCGACATGGACTTTGAAGGTGTCAACGAACTCGAAATTATTCGTGAAGGGGACATGCTAATCCTGCGTCCGGTCAAACCGAGTTGGGATTCTTACTTGTTGGAAGAAAAGGCAGAGCCTGACTTCTTGAGTGAGAGGGAGGACGTGATTCAGGAAGGGCGGTTTGAACTTTGATGAAAACCTATATGCTAGATACCAATATATGCTCATTTATTATGCGTGAGCAGCCGGAAGCGGTGATTGAGAAGTTAACGCAATGTGTTATGCGACGCGATCGTATTGTGGTATCGGCTATCACTTATGCCGAAATGCGCTTTGGCGCGATTGGCAAAAAAACCTCTTCGAAACACCTCTCGTTAGTTGAAGCGTTTGTGACTCGACTTGATGCTGTTTTGCCATGGGACCGTGCGGCAGTTGATGCCACCACTCAAGTGAAAATGGCGCTTGCTGCTACCGGTACGCCGATAGGACCTAATGATGCGGCAATTGCTGGGCATGCGATTGCGACAAATACTATTTTAGTCACCAATAATACGCGAGAATTCATTCGTGTTGCAGGCCTCGATCTACAAGATTGGTCTCAGTAATAACGAATATTAATGACTGCACTGAAATAAATGCAGCCAGATTAATGTTTGTGTTATGGCGTGTTTAATCTCCACGCAACACCGACAACAATGTTTCGGTATTCATTTTCCCCACACTATCACTGCCTGCCAGTAAGTCCGCTGCCAGCTGACGTTTACGGTTATGGTTGCGGGAATTCGCAGCTTTTCACCGAGTACCGCGGCAATTTTTCTGTGTGCTTCGTTCACCGCATAGGCGACTAATCGGGTCGGCGTTTCATTGACCATGACGACCTGATCGCGGCTATCGAAACTCGGGCTGAGCCTAAGACAAGCTGGTCGTTCTTTTCGGTGATCGAGAGCTGGATTTGTCCTAACTCAATATCGATGCGGACATCCGGCGCATCTTGCCAGAAAACAGCGGGATGTCCGGCCAACAGCGGCAGCGCTGTATTAGCGTCAACTTCATATCTATCCGAACCGTAATAGTGGTATTGCGAAGTGATAGGTTTGGCGACCTGGCGATCCTGCGCCACCAGCCATGGCAGCTTATTATCGATATATGGAGTAAAAGGGCAGGGTAACAGAACGTTACCCTGCGAATGGCGTAGTTATCCGCGCATCGGTTCAGCGCGTACCGGTTTATCGCCGGCGACAAAGTAATCCGCTTCGCTGCGCGGCAGCGGCTGGCGACCACGAATGTTATCCGCGATTTTTTCACCAATCATGATGGTGGTAGCGTTGAGATTGCCGGTGATGATTAACGGCATAATCGAGGCATCGACAACGCGCAGTGCTTCAATGCCGTGCACGCGACCTTCGCCATCAACCACCGACATCTCGTCGTTACCCATCTTACAGGTGCCGCACGGGTGATAAGCGGTTTCGCCGTGGTTACGCACAAACTCATCCAGCTGTTCATCGGTCTGGCAATCCAGCCCTGGGCTGATCTCTTTGCCACGATACTTATCCAGTGCCGGTTGATTAATGATTTGACGTGTGATGCGAATGGCATCGCGGAACTCATGCCAATCCTGCTCATGTGACATGTAGTTGAACAGAATCGCCGGATCGCGACGTGGATCGCGTGATTTCAGGCGTACATGGCCGCGACTTGGTGAGCGCATGGAGCCAACGTGGCACTGGAATCCGTGCGCTTCCACTGCATTCGAGCCGTTGTAGTTAATCGCTACTGGCAGGAAGTGATACTGAATATTCGGCCAGGTAAACTCTTCGCGGCTGCGGATAAAGCCGCCGCCTTCGAAGTGATTACTGGCGCCAACGCCGGTGCCGTTAAACAGCCACTCCGCGCCAATTTTCGGCTGGTTCCACCACTTCAGTGCCGGATAAAGCGAAACCGGCTCTTTGCACTCATATTGCAGGTACATTTCGAGGTGATCCTGCAGGTTCTCGCCCACGCCTGGCAAATCATGCACCAACGGAATATCAAACTGTTTTAGCAACGCTGCCGAACCGACGCCAGAACGCTGCAGAATCTGCGGCGAAGCAATGGCACCGGCGCAAAGTAGCACTTCACGACGCGCCTCGACTTTATGCGAGGTGTTGCTGGAACCCAGCAGATACTGCACGCCAATGGCGCGTTTACCGTCAAACAGAATGCGATCGGTGGTGGCATGCGTGATGATCTTCAGGTTCGGACGCGTTTTCGCGGTATCGAGATAGCCGCGCGCGGTGCTGGAACGGCGGCCTTTCGGCGTGACAAAGCGGTCCATTGGACCAAAGCCTTCCTGCTGATAGCCGTTGAGATCGTCAGTGCGCGGATAACCTGCCTGAACGCCCGCTTCAATCATCGCTGCAAACAGAGGATTGTTACCGGGTTTACAGGTGGTAATGCTCACCGGGCCTTCGCCGCCATGATAATCGTTGGCACCGATATCGCGCGTTTCGGATTTGCGATAGTAGGGCAGACAGTTGAGATAGCTCCAGCTCTCGAGGCCAGGTTCCTTCGCCCAGTTGTCCAGGTCCATGGCGTTACCACGGATGTAACACATGCCGTTGATCAGCGATGAACCGCCTAAACCCTTGCCGCGCCCGCACTCCATTCGGCGGTTGTTCATGTATGGCTCAGGTTCCGTTTCATATGCCCAGTTGTAGCGTTTTCCCTGCAAAGGGAAAGCCAGCGCCGCAGGCATCTGCGTGCGAAAGTCGAAGCGGTAGTCTGGGCCACCCGCCTCTAAAAGCAGCACATTGACGCTGCTATCTTCGGTCAGTCTTGTTGCCAAAACGTTCCCTGCGGATCCGGCTCCGATAATGATGTAATCAAATTCCATTAGTCGTTCCTCAGGTTAAAAGCCAAAATTAAAATACGGACTGAAAACGGGTCATTTCGAGCTGAACAGATTTCACCTGGGTGTAATTCTGCAGCGTCATCAGGCCGTTTTCGCGGCCCACGCCGGAGTGCTTATAGCCACCCACCGGCATTTCAGCGGCGGATTCTCCCCAGGTGTTGATCCAGCAAATGCCCGCTTCAATCTGGTGAATTACGCGGTGCGCGCGGTTAAGATCTTGCGTCACCACACCGGCCGCCAAACCAAAATCGGTCGCGTTGGCGCGACGTACTACTTCGTCTTCGCTTTCGTAAGTCAGAATTGACATCACCGGGCCAAAAATCTCTTCGCGCACGATGGTCATCTCATCGCGGCAATCGGTGAACACGGTCGGTTCCACCCATGCACCATGGTCGAATGCTGCGCCGCTCAGGCGTTTACCGCCGCACAGCAGACGCGCGCCTTCGCTAATACCTGATTCGATATAGCGCATGACGTTGTCGCGATGGGGGAAGCTCACCAGTGGACCAAAATTAGTGTCCGGATCGTTCAGGTCTCCCGCTTTAATGCGCGCCACGCGCTCGGTAATTTTTATTTCAAACGCAGACTGCAATTTGGCAGGGATGAACACGCGCGTGCCGTTGGTGCAAACCTGGCCGGAGCTGTAGAAGTTCGCCATCATGGCGATATCGGCAGCGAGATCGAGATCCGCATCATCGAAGATGATCAGCGGTGATTTACCGCCCAGTTCCATGGTGACGTCTTTTAGCGTCGAACCAGCCGCGTTAGCCATCACTTTCTTACCGCTCGCCACGCCGCCGGTGAAGGAGACTTTATCGATGCCCGGATGATCGGTCAGCAGCTGCCCGGTGACGGAGCCGCGACCGTTCACCACGTTAAACACACCGTCTGGCACGCCGGCTTCGGTGTAGATTTCTGCCAGTTTCAGCGCGGTCAGCGGCGTGACTTCACTTGGTTTGAAGATCATCGCGTTACCGGCAGCCAGCGCTGGCGCCGATTTCCACAAGGCAATCTGAATCGGGTAGTTCCACGCGCCAATACCGGCAACCACGCCCAGCGGTTCACGGCGGGTATAGACGAAAGAAGTATCGCGCAGCGGGATTTGCTGGCCTTCAAGCGCGGGAATCAACCCGGCGTAGTATTCCAGAACGTCGGCGCCGGTGACGATATCAACATACTGGGTTTCGCTGAGCGGCTTGCCGGTGTCGAGGGTTTCCAGTGCGGCCAGTTCATCATTGCGTTCACGCAGAATATCCACCGCACGACGCAAAATGCGCGAGCGTTCCATCGCGGTCATCGCCGCCCAGACTTTTTGGCCTTTTTTTGCCGCGGCGACAGCGCGATCAACATCCGCGCGCTCGGCCTCGTGCACTTCAGCGAGTACTTCGCCGTTGGCCGGGTTGATGGTCTGAAAGGTGTTGCCTGCCGCAGCGGGAACTCGTGCGCCATCAATATAAAGGTGTTGCTCGGTGAATCGGGACATGATTTCTCCTTCCTCAGTGATTCTGGTCAGCCAGCTGCTGACGAATGAATTGGGTGGTGAGCGTTCTGGCGATATCCAAATCGAACGGTTTACCGCTTAGCGCGGCGCGCAGCCATAGGCCATCGATCAACGAGGCGAGACCATGTGCCGCCAGGCGAGCCTTTTCGCGCGGAATCACGCGGCGAAATTCAGCCGCGAGTGTGGAAAACAGTCGACGGCTGCTAACGCGTTCCAGTCGCCCTAGCTGTGGCTGATGCATGCTGCTGGCCCAAAAATCCAGCCAGGCTTTCATCGCGGCGCTGTGCACCTGCGAATCATCAAAATTGCCTTCCACAATCGCCAGCAGGCGCGCTTCGGTACTGGCGTCGGCCAGCGGCTTCAATCGTGCCGCCACGGCATCGCGCAACTGACGGGTAACGTCGCGCATGGTGGCTTCTAACAGACCGTTCTTGTCTTTGAAGTAGTGGCTGATGATGCCTGTCGATACGCCGGCACGTCGTGCTATTTGCACGATGGTGGCGTCGTTGATCCCGACTTCATTAATGGTACTCAGGGTCGCATCAATCAGTTGCCGACGACGTATCGGCTGCATTCCCACCTTTGGCATAACGCTCCAGCTCCACCGCAATGTAAGGACACTATTAAAACTTTTTTTGATTGCACGTTCAATATAAAAAAGAAATTTGTTAGGATGCTGTGCTTGATTTGTTACAGAAACGGAGCGGTTAGTTGAAAGGAACTTAGCAGGTGCGCATTAATGCAAACCCTACGGAAACCGCATTTTCCCGCGTAGGATCGCCATTCATTGCGACCAAATCGGGCTTTATTGGCATGAATTACAGGAAATTAACCAGAGGTAATCGATGATTAATCCACCTGCCAGTGAAAAAGACAGAATCAATCCTGTGGTGTTTTACACCTCCGCCGGACTGATTCTGACGTTTTCACTTGTCACGATTTTTTACAGCGAATTAGCGGCCAGCTGGATTCAGACCGCCGTCAATTGGGTCACCTCCACGTTTGGCTGGTACTACATGCTCGCTGCCACGCTGTACATCGTGTTCGTCATTTACATGGCGTGTTCCCGCTACGGCGCAATCAAGCTCGGGCCTGAGCAATCCAAACCCGAATTCAGCTTACTGAGCTGGTCGGCAATGCTGTTCGCGGCCGGCATTGGTATAGACCTGATGTTCTTCTCGGTAGCCGAACCGGTTACCCAATATATGCAGCCGCCGGAAGGTGCAGGGCAGACCATGGAAGCGGCGCGTCAGGCAATGGTGTGGACGCTGTTTCACTATGGCGTGACCGGCTGGTCTATGTACGCGTTAATGGGGATCGCACTCGGCTACTTTAGCTATCGCTACAATCTGCCGCTCACCATTCGTTCCGCGCTCTATCCGATATTCGGTAAGCGCATTAATGGTCCGATTGGTCACACGGTAGATATCGCCGCGGTAATCGGCACCATCTTTGGTATCGCCACCACCTTGGGTATTGGTGTGGTGCAGCTTAACTACGGTCTTAATGTACTGTTTGATGTGCCGGAAGGCTTCACCGCGCAGGCGGCGTTGATTGTGCTGTCGGTGATTATCGCGACCATTTCAGTCACCTCCGGCGTAGATAAAGGGATCCGTATTCTTTCGGAACTCAACGTCGCGCTGGCGCTGGGATTGATCCTGTTCGTGTTGTTTATGGGCAAAACGGACTTCCTGCTTAATGCGCTGGTGCTGAACGTGGGGGATTACGTCAATCGCTTTATGGGCATGACGCTCAACACCTTTGCCTTTGACCAGCCAAGAGAGTGGATGAATAGCTGGACGCTGTTCTTCTGGGCATGGTGGGTTGCATGGTCACCGTTTGTTGGCCTGTTCCTTGCGCGTATTTCACGCGGCCGTACCATTCGTGAGTTCGTATTAGGTACGCTGATCATCCCCTTCACCTTTACGCTGCTGTGGCTGTCAGTGTTCGGTAACGCGGCGCTGTACGAAATCATTCACGGTGATGCAGGTTTTGCGCAGGAAGTGATGGCGCATGCCGAACGCGGTTTCTACAGTCTGCTGGCGCAGTATCCCGCCTTTAAGTTCAGTGCTTCCGTTGCCACCATCACCGGTATGCTGTTCTATGTTACGTCTGCTGATTCAGGCTCGCTGGTGCTGGGTAACTTCACCTCGAAGCTGAAAGACATCAACAGCGATGCACCAAACTGGCTGCGTATTTTCTGGTCGATAGCGATTGGTGTGCTGACCATGGGCATGCTGATGACCAACGGCATTTCTGCCTTGCAGAACGCCACGGTGATCATGGGCTTACCGTTCAGTTTCGTGATCTTCTTTGTGATGGCCGGCTTGTATAAATCGCTGAAGGTGGAAGATCATCGCCGCGCCAGCGCCAGCCGCGACACTGCGCCGTATATTCCGGCCAGCAACGATCGTCTGAGCTGGAAGAAGCGCTTATCGCGCCTGATGAACTACCCGGGCACGCGCTATACACAGAAAATGATGGAAGAGGTGTTGTATCCAGCGATGCAGGACGTGGCGAAAGAATTGGAACTGCGCGGTGGACGCGTGTCGCTGGAGCGGGCGGAACCGGAGGAAGGGCAGCCGCTGGGCCATCTGGACCTGCGCGTGCTGCTGGGCGAAGAGCAGGATTTCGTCTATCAGATTTGGCCACAACAGTACTCGGTACCGGGCTTTACCTATCGTGCGCGCAGCGGTAAATCAACCTATTACCGCCTGGAAACCTTCCTGCTGGAAGGCAGCCAGGGCAACGATTTGATGGATTACAACAAAGAGCAGGTGATTTTCGATATTCTCGATCAGTATGAGCGTCACCTGAACTTTATCCATCTTCATCGTGAAGCGCCGGGCAGCAGCATGACCTTCCCGAGCGTGTAACCGGTGGTTACCTGCCGATGAGCTAAGCACTGAACGACTTTCGTTCGCCATTTGCTACTGAGTCATCATCGCTGTAACGCCTGTAGGGTCGCCATTCATGGCGACCCACTCGCGCAGATTCCCGAATAACAGCTAAGCTTTCAAGCTGATTAAATGGGGGATGAAATGAAATTAGGCTTTGCTTGTAAGTATCTGGATCAACAGGCTACCCAGCCGTTTCCCTTCAAAAGCACCACGCGCACGCGCTTTCTCAGCCTTGACGATGATGCTCGCATCACGCTGCTGAACCAACTTGCGCAGAATAATCTGCAAAACCTCCATCTCACGCTGAACCAGCTGGCAGCGCAACCAGACGCGCTTCGCATGATGCGAATTGGCAGCGATCTGTTACCGCTTTACACGGTCCCGCAAGCTACCCAGCTTTATGGTGAATTGCTGAAGGATCTCGAGCCGTTATTGCAGCGCTGCGGTGAGTTGGCGCGGGCCCATAATATTCGCCTGTCATTTCACCCCGGCCAATATACCGTGCTGGCATCAGATAATGAGGGCGTAGTGGATCGCGCGATTGAAGATGTGGAATATCACGCCACCTGCGCCGTGCTGATGGGTTATGGCCGCCAGTTTCAGGATTTCAAAATCAATATCCATATGAACGGGAAAAAGGGGATTGAGGGATTTCGCGCCGCGTTTAGGCGCCTGAGTCCGGCAGCCCGTAATATGCTCACGGTGGAAAACGACGAGATATCCTGCTCGCTGGATGATGTATTACAGGCGCGCCATCTTTGTCCTGTGGTGCTGGATATCCACCATCATTGGGTGAAAGAGAATCAATATATTCAGGCTGACGATGCGCGTATTGAGCTGATTGAGTCGTCATGGCGTGATGTGCGGCCGGTACTGCATTATTCAATTGCTCAGGAAGGCATCATTCCCGATCGTGGTTTTCCCGATCAGCAGGATTTGGCCGTATCAAAGTCGAAACTTCGCGCCCACTCCGATTACTACTTCAATCAAACGTTAAATGATTGGGCGCTGTCGTTTAATGCCTTTGATATTATGTGCGAAGTCAAAATGAAGAATTTAGCACGCGACCGTTTATACCATTATGCAGTCGAGCGCCAGCGCATTACGGTGAGGTAATCACAATCGCTACGCGGCGATTTTGTGCCCGGCCCTGAGCGCTGTTATTACTGGTGACCGGCGCGCTCATGCCGAGGCCGCGCGTGACAATATTGTCGCGTGGGATTGCCGCGCCCACCGCCCACTGAGCCGCTACGGCGTTGGCGCGTTTCAGTGAGAGCTGTTGGTTATAATCCGCTTTGCCGTAGTTATCTGTATGACCATCAACGCGCACGTGCTTAATGCCGCTAGCCGCCAAATTTCTCGCCATCGTGGTGATGGTACTTTTACTGGCTGGCGTGAGTTCCGACTCGTTCACACCGAACAAAATTTTGTCCGATAAGCCTAACCCCCAGCCTTCGTTATTTTCACTGAAGCCAGCGTGACGCATCGCCGCTATTTGCGCATCGCTGAAGCGCCCCGTTGACTGGCAGCCAACCAGCGCCCATACCACCATCATCAGGAAAAGTTTTCTTTTCATACCTGCACCTTACTTATTCCCTTATTTTTATACATATTCATATCTGCGCGTTCCAGAATCGATTCCACCGTATCGCCGTGCTGTGACCAGGCATAGCCGATGGTTACCGAGGTGGTTATCTGAGTGCCTTCCGCAACCACAATTTTTTGGCTAATGGCTTCATGAATATCCTGCAATAGCAATTGAAGCTGTGCTTCACTTACCCGGCTGGTGATTAACATGGCGAACTCATCGCCCCCAAGTCGTGCCACTAAATCATTTTTATAAGCCAAAGCGGAAAGGCGTGATCCGACGGTTTTCAGAACCTCATCACCGGCTGCATGTCCCCAATTGTCATTAATACTCTTAAAGCGATCGCCATCGAGGAACAGCAGGGCAAAACGCTCTTTCGCGAACTGCCGATCGAGCAATTGCGACAGGCGGGCCACAAAAGCGGCGCGGTTAGCCAGGCCGGTTAACGGATCTTCCAGGGCTTTAGCCGCCAGCGACTGATTGTCACGTAGCAGCGAAGCCTGCAACGTTTGCATCTCTGTCAGCAGCGAATTGAGGTCGTCGGAGAAAAGCTGAAACTCCCGGGTTGGGCTTTCCGGAATACGTAATGAAAAGTCACCGGAGCGAATCACGTAATGAATTGAGCTGGTGATATTGCGCAATGAGGCGAGCATGCCGCGATGCAAAAATTCACTCAACAGGAAAGAGATAATCAATACGCACAGCATGCCGCTGGTTAAAATCATCAGCGAGTAGCGGATAAATTCGGCCGCACCGGTAACGGTGCCCTCAAGCGTCAGCGTGCCGACGGTGGATTCCGCGTGGTTAATGTTGACGCTAAGCGGTTTGACGTAAATCCATTCACGCAATAAACGCGGATACCAGCCGTTCTCTTGCTGATGATCGTGCCACTCCACCAATACAGTGTGATCATCAGTGACCAGTTTTGCCGAGTCAAACATTCCTTCTTCACCCAGGCGCGCAATTTTATTATGCGCATCGTAACTGTCTTCAAATACCGTAGCGGCGGTGAGGGTGGTGCTCAGCGTCGCAGCAATCAGTTCCAGATTGCGCTTTTCGTAGTTTTTTATAAACAGTAACGACGTTGAAGAGAGCAGCAGCCAGCACAGCAATAAAATAACGGCAGAATTGATGGTGCTAATTTTGCGCAACTTATTGCGTATCGATGATTTGTCATTTCTTATTTTATCGAGTTTCATCTTATTTGCTTCCATTGCGGGACAGCAACAGCACATCTGGGCTTACCCTGACGCCACTCCGCGCCAGTGAATCAAGATTGACTGAAAATAGCGTGTGGTCAGCATTGAAGATCAGACAAAATGCGGCACCAATCGTACAATCTGTATTGTTTTCAGCCAGGGTAAGCACCGGTTTCCCGCTGAATTGCTTAGCAATTTCCAGCTGTTGTTGTGGCGTCTGTTCGCCGAAATAGACCGCATCGCAATCTTGCGTTGCCAGCTCGCTCTGGCTGGTCAAATAGACCACCTTAAACAGCGCTGCATTGGAGGCGGTATTTTGCGGCAGCGAGAGATGCTGCGCGGATGAAAATACGCAAAGTTGCGGTGCGCGCGTTAAACCCGGCCAGTGCGTAAAGCTAATAATGCCGCTGACGATCCGGTTAGCTTTATCGTCTTTAATTTCGGCAAAAGCAGAGTGTGAAATAAACAGCAGCAGAAAGATGGCATGGATAAAAATTTTACAGGCGTGAATCAGGGATAATTGCCAGTTGGCTTCCCAATAAGCGTGTTGTTTACATAACATCCTGCGTTCCTGGTCATTCTTGGCATCGTTCTGCGCCTGATTAAGCGGGTAAATAGTACCATCGCCGGTTTTAAAAGAGTACTGGGGTTGGCCGCTCGCGCTGATTGGGTCGCCACAATCAATGGCAGCGAGCGGAGTGGCTACTCGTCCAGGCGGGAGGCGCTTTGGTTGATGAAGAGATGATCTGGCACAGGAAACCTCTTTTCTCTGCGCGAAATAATTTTATGGAAATCCCATCGGAATGAGCATGTTTCAACAAAGTGTGATCCAGCACACATTTATTTGTCTGATAACAGATCCTCGTAAAAATCGTCTCAGGCGCGAGAATTGTGCAAAACGGCAGCAATAATGCGCTCCAGCAATCAGATTGCATTAGCAGTCCTTACACGTTATCCGCGCAAAGCATGCGGTTTAAGAACATCTTTTTTTATTGCGAAACATTTTGTCGTATTTATCGAGGTGAGGCTTTTTTACATTCTGGCAGGATACGCAGCACTCGTACTTCCTGGTCTTTGTGTGATGCAGTGGTTTTCAAAAAACGCCGTTTTTTTTGCTGTAAAAACCTCTCTGGCCGCCTTCCTGGCATTGTATCTCGCACTGGAATTGAATCTGGATAAGCCGGCCTGGGCAGTGACCACGGTCCTGCTTGCGTCGCAGCTCTATTCCGCCTCAACCATTTCCAAATCGGTGTTTCGATTACTCGGCACCTTGCTGGGTGGCGTATTTATCTTCTTTATTTTTCCGCCAACCGTGCAACATCCATTGCTGTTCTGTTTCTGCGTCTCGCTGTGGGTGAGCGTTTGCTTGTATTTGTCGCTGCATGACCGCACACCAAAAAGTTATATTTTCATGCTGGCCGGTTACAGTGCAGCAATCATGGGGTTCCCGGAAGTCACCACGCCGCTCTCTATCACCAGCACGGTTATCTCGCGTATAGAAGAGATCACGTTGGGTATCGTCTGCAGCAGCCTGGTGCATGCGCTGTTATTTCCGGTCTCGATGCGCAGCCTGCTGGAGCAAAGCGTTAGCCTGTGGTATCTCAACGCGCGCAAATTATGCAGCGATCTGCTCTCCGGTATTCCCAGCGACACATCGCCTGAGCGCGACGATATTCTCATCCGCATGGCAACCAACCCGCAGCAGGTGGAAGTTCTGATTACCCACTGCGTCTATGAAGGCGATGCCGCGCGCCGGTTAATTCGTCTGGTCAGCGTACAATACCAACATCTTTCCTATTTAATCCCGACGCTCACGGCGATTGAGCTGCGTTTACAGCGGTTATCTGCGCTGCAAATTACTTTCCCGGAAAATGTGGCGCTAACTTTTCAGCTGTTTTTGCAATGGCTACATGATGGCGAAGCGGTGGGTGAAACCAGTGGCATTCAGCAGACGCTGAGTGGCTGTCAGCAGGAACTCAATGCCACATGGCAAAACGGGGAGATGCCCACGGAAACCTGGCTGCTGTTGACCGGATTACTTGAACGACTAACGGATTTTGTGCGTATTGCCGGTGCGTATCAAAGCGTAAGTGGTTTGGTCAGCGATTTGTCAGGCGACACCACGCTGGCACGGGGCAAACGCACGCATCGCTTTTTTGATAAGGGTCTGATCCGGCTCTCAGCGTTAACCGCCTTTTGCGCAACCTTCGGTTCCTGCCTGTTATGGATGGCCTCGGGTTGGCGCGATGGCGCGTCGGCGCCGGTAATGGCGGCCATCCTGTGCTCATTGCTGGCCAGTGTGGATACGCCGCTAACCTCGATGAAGCTGTTTGTTCGTGGCGTCATCGTAGCCATTGTTATCAGCGTGATTTACGTGGCGCTGCTGTTACCGCAAGCCACCTCATTTGAAGCGTTAATCATTTGCCTGGCACCCGGCCTGATGATGCTTGCGCTGATGATTGCGCGGCCTTCGACCAACATGATTGGCCTCAGCGTCGCGATTCAAATTCCCGGTTTCATTGGTTTGGGTCACCATCTAAAACCGGATTTGGTATTGCTGATCAATAATGCGATTGCCTCGATGGCCGGCGTGATGTTTGCGGTTATCGTGACAGCCATCATGCGCAACAAACGACCTTCCTGGACCGCACGCCGCGCAGTGCGGCAAGGCCTGCGCGAGCTATTACGCTTTATTAAAGAGACCGAACGTAATGGCTCGTCGCTGCTGGGACGCCAACGCTTTATCAGTCTGATGTTGGATAAAGTGAATGTGGTACTGCCGCGTTTGCGTCTGGATCCGCATCCCGATATGCGTTCAGCCGGAATGTTGCTCAAAGAAGTGTGGTTGGGCGTAAACAGTTTTGACTACTACGCGCGGCACAAAGCGCTTCTGCAACATTATCAGCTGGATAGCGGACAGATGTTTCATGAACTGGCGCTGTTTCTTAAACGCAGGCTGAAATCCTTGCAGACGCCGCCGCACGCTGACTTGCAAGAGGAACTGGATTTGCTGCTGTTGATACTGGAGCAGTTGGCAAAAAGCGATGAAAGGGTGCTAACACCCTTGTTCCATCTGTTCAGCGTTCGGTTGTATCTGTTCCCGCAGCAAGCGTGGCCGGTGGCGACGCCGCGTCAGGTGGAGATTATTGCGCGACGTCGTTTTATTCACACAGAGTCAGGTGCACGCTAATGCGCACGCATTAGATCGATTCCAGATTACGCCCGTTGCTGGCAATCACCTGTTTGTACCACCAGAACGATTTTTTGCGGATACGCTCAAGGCTGCCGTTACCTTGATCGTCACGATCAACATAGACGAAGCCATAACGTTTACTCATTTCACCGGTCGATGCCGCCACTAAATCAATGCAGCCCCAAGTGGTATAGCCAATCAGCGGAACACCATCAGCGATGGCGTCGCCCATCGCCTGAATATGCTGCTTAAGGTAACTAATGCGGTAATCATCGTTAATTTCGCCGTCAGCATTCATTTCATCGTGCGCGCCTAATCCGTTTTCTACCAGGAAAAGCGGCTTTTGGTAGCGGTCATACATCATGTTCATGGTGATGCGCAGACCAAGCGGATCGATCCCCCAGCCCCACTCGCTACGCGGCAAGTGGGGATTGGTAAGTGATTTCACCACATTGGCGGCGCTGCTGTTTTGCTCATTCATCTCAGCCGACGCACAGCGCGAGGCATAATAGCTGAAAGAGACAAAATCAACCGTGTGACGCAGCGTGGCGGCGTCTTCGGGCTCCATCGCAATTTCCACGCCTTTTTCCCGAAACACGCGAGGGGCATAAGAAGGGTAGGCCCCGCGCGCCTGCACATCGATGAAGAACAGGTTTTCGCGATCTTTTTCCAGTGCTGCCCAAACATCTTCCGGCTTGCACGACCACGGATAAAAATTGCCGCCCGCCAGCATGCATCCCACCTTGTTAGCGGGATTGACCTCATGCGCAATTTTCGTGACCAGCGCACTGGCTACCAGCTCATGATGCGCCGCCTGATACTTCACCTGTTCCGGATTTTCATCAGGCTCAAACACCAAACCCGCGCCCGAAAAAGGACTGTGCAGGAGAATGTTGATCTCGTTAAAAGTCAGCCAATATTTCACCAGACCGTCAAACGCTTCAAAGCAGGTACGCGCGTAGCGGCTGAAAAAAGCGATCATTTTGCGGTTGCGCCATGAACCGTATTCCGTCACCAGATGCATTGGCACATCAAAGTGGCTTAGCGTTACCAGCGGCGTGATGCCGTATTTCTGACACTCTTCAAACAGGCTACGGTAAAAAGCGATCCCTTCTTCATTCGGCGTCAGTTCATCGCCTTTTGGGTAAATACGGCTCCAGGCTATCGAGGTACGGAATACGGTAAAACCCATTTCGGCCATCAGCGCAATATCGTCCTGGTAGCGACGGTAAAAATCGATGGCGTCATGACTGGGATAGTATTCATCGCTGCGCAGCGCAAAGCGCTTCTCCAGGCCCAGCTTTACCGGCATGCGGTGTGCACCATGGGGAATCATATCCACCGTGGTTAAGCCTTTGCCGCCGGCCAGATAGCTCCCCTCAGACTGATTAGCGGCTAATGCGCCGCCCCATAAAAATCCCTCTGGAAATGTCACTGCAGACATAAAAACCTCATTTACACCTTGGATAAATTAACGTTGGCTGGCTTAGCGTTCTCTGCCACAGCTTTTGCCGGTGCATTCTCGGTTACCGGAATATCTTCAAAGCCCAGAATCAACGTAAGCACGAAGGAGAGCACCACGGAAAGCACCATCACGCCACCAACCCACACCATGCTCATCGGATTGCCAGGGTCAAAAAATTGTACGCTGGTAAACAAACCTGGTGAGGCCATCGAATGGCTGGCAAGCCCGCCAATGCCGGCTACCGCGCCGCAAATAAAGCCGCTTATCAGGCTGGCGATCAGGGGACGTTTGAGGCGAACCGCCACGCCGTACAGCGCCGGCTCGGAGATGCCCGCTATAATCGCCGACGCGGCTGCGGCAAACGCCGTCTGGCGCAGTTCCGGATTTTTGGTTTTAAACGCTACCGCCAGCGAAGAGCCGCCAAGCGACAAATTGGCACCGATTTCTGAAGGCATTACCATGCCTTCTTTACCCGTTTCGGCAATGGTTTGGATAATGGTGGGGGTGAATACACGATGCATGCCGGTCATCACCAGCAGCGGCCACAGCGCGCCCATAATGGCCACTGAAAGCCAGCCAAGATAGCCGTGAATGGTATAAACCAGCGCCGAGATACCGCTACCAATCCAGATGCCGAGTGGACCAATCAGCACAATGGCGATCGGTGCCGCTACCAGCACAATCAGCATTGGCTTGAGGAAATTCTTTGTCACTGCCGGTGTGATGCGATCAATCCAGTACTCGATATGTGACAAGATCCAGGTCATTACCAACGCCGGGATCACCGTGTAAGTATATTTCACCGCCGTAACGGGAATATAGGCGAACTCAACCGCCTGACCCTGCGCGGCTTTGGCCATTAAATCAACAAAGTTGGGATGAACCAGCACGCCGGCAATCGCAATCGCTAATGACATATTGGTTTTGAATTTGAGTGCCGCCGAGGCCGCCACCATAATCGGCAGGAAGAAGAAGGCACCATCACCAATGACGTTAAGGATTGCCAGCGTAGACGAACCTTTTGCCACTACGCCGCTCATCTCTAACACCATCGCCAGCAGTTTGACCATCGAACCGCCAATGATCGCCGGAATCAGTGGCGACATGGTGCCCACCAGCGCGTCGAGAATCCCGGCACCGATGCTGCGCAGGGTGATTTTGCGTTTTAACGGCGCGGTACCATCGCGGTTGGGCGTACCGAGCTTCAACACTTCCTGATAGGCGAGGTTAACGTTGTTTCCAATGATCACCTGACATTGGGCATCGGTATGGACGACGCCCATCACGCCGGGAATGGCCTTCAGCGTGGCGTTATCAATCTGCGCGCTATCTTTCACCACAAAGCGCAGACGCGTCATGCAGTGCGTTACCGCTTCGATATTGTCTAACCCGCCGAGCGAAGCCACGATGGCGCGTGAGACTTCCGCATAATTTTTAGCCATGGATTTTTGGTCTCTGTTTTTTTAGGTAGAAGTACAGCCGCCTTCTGTATGATTTATCATCATGAGAAACCGGTTTCACAAAATCATGAAGATGTGGGTTTTCACAGGCAAGAAATTTAAAATTTAATGATCGGAAATGTGAAGTTGATCGGATCGAGCAGAACCATAAATTCGTCGCGGCAGCAGAAAAATTGCCGCACAATTCGCAGATTAGGTACACTGCGGCAATGAGCATGGAAAAAAGAGTGAATCATGGCGACCATACTTGAGGTGGCAAAAGTAGCAGGCGTCTCCAAAGCGACGGTGTCGCGCGTGTTATCGGGCAATGGTTATGTCAGTCAGGAAAAACGGGAAAAAGTGTTTGAGGCGATAGCCGCAACGGGTTTTCGCCCTAATTTACTGGCGCGTAACCTTGCGACCAAATCGAGCCAAACGATTGGATTGGTGATCACCAACACCTTGTATACCGGTAGCTATTTCACCGAATTGATGCAGCACTCCGCACGCCTGATGGAACAGCAGGGGCGTCAACTGCTACTGGTGGATGGCAAACACAGTGCTGAAGAGGAGCGTGCAGCCATTCAATTCCTGCTCGATCTGCGTTGTGATGGGGTAATCATCTATCCGCGTTTTCTCACCACGGATGAGATGGACAACATTATTGCGCAGCATAACCAGCCGATATTGGTGATCAACCGCCGCCTGCGTCAGCACGACAGCTATTGCATCTATTCCGATCAGCAGCGCAGCAGCGCCGAAGCGGTGGAGCAATTAATTGCTCTGGGCCATCGCGATATCGCGTTTATCACCGGGTCGCTGGATTCTCCTACCGGACGCGAGCGTCTGGCGGGCTACAAAGCGGCATTGCAGAAACAGGGCATTGCGGTTGATGAAGGGTTGATCGTGGCGGGCAAATGGCAAGCGCAAAACGGCATGGCGGCGGTAAACACGCTTGTTGCGCAGGGGCGCAATTTCACCGCGCTGGTTGCCAGTAACGACGATATGGCCGTGGGTGCGCTTAAAGCGCTGGCACAACATCAGATGGCCGTGCCCGCACAGGTCGCCGTGATTGGATTCGATGATATTCCGCTGGCGCCTTTTACTATTCCTGCACTGTCGAGCGTAAAAATGCCGGTCACCGAGATGATTCAGGAGACCATCGAACGTTTGATTGCGATGCTGGACGGCGGTGAAATGCGCAATGATAAAATGTTTAGCGGCGAGCTGATTGTGCGGGAATCAATGGGGCCCGGGCCTCATAACAATTTGTGATGGATTAAGTAAAATTTGGCAATGTATCAGTTTCCATCCTGTTATTTCACCGATGGCCAGTTATTACTCTGCTAATAAATGGCTTTATTATTTTTACGCATTAAAAAACAAAATTGATAAAATGCATTGGGAAAAGGGTTCCCTCCACAATGTTCGTTAATTTATTGAGGCCAGTAAACAGCAAACAACACCGCAATTATTTGTTAGGTTATGTTCTCATTCCATTCCTGCTTAATCAGAATTAGTCTTATTGCTAATAAAAGTTACGTGGTGTTAATTTGAGTTAACTCACCAGTCATCTTTCCTGAGGGAATTATGCACGCACGTATAACGCATCTTGATGGAATGCGCGGTTTAGCGATTCTCATGGTTATTGGTTATCATGCCTACGCACGATGGGCGGAATTATTACCCTATGCCACGGCAACAGAGCATATTCCCGTTTTTGCTTATGGTTGGCTTGGTGTGGAATTATTCTTTATGATCTCTGGCTTCGTCATTTTTATGACGCTGGATAAATCGGTTAGCTACATCAGTTTCCTGAAAAAACGCTGGCTGCGTCTTTTTCCTGCCATGTTTATTGCCAGTATGTTGTTGTACTTTGTCGGCGGACTCTTTCCCGAATGGTCAGCGATGACGCCGCAGGTCAAAAACCTGCTGCCCGGCCTGATATTTACCAATCCAGAAACGCTGTCGCAGTTAACCGGCATTGAGTTTAAATCGATGGCGGGTTCGTTCTGGTCGCTTTATGTTGAAGCCGTTTTTTATCTTATTATCGGTGCCATCTATTTTACCTTTGGGCGTAAATATTGCTTACCAGGATTGCTGGTACCCATGCTGCTGCTGTCTGCCTCTTCGGTATTGAAGTCGTTGGGCTATCCTCTTTTTATAGATGTTATTGCCAAGTTCGGTTTTATCCATTACTCATGGTTTATGGTGGGCTGCCTGGTTTACGAAAGAATGCACGGGCGCGATAAGCTGTTGCATTACGCCATTGTGGCGTTCGCGATGCTGATTAATTTCAGCTATTACGTGAAGAATGCCGGTGTAATGACAATTATTCCTTTGCTTGTCGTCATGCTGTTTTTTATTGCCAGTTTCTATTTTAAACAGATGGAGCGCATACTCTCCGTGCGTTTTTTCACGGCGATTGGTTTTGCCAGCTACGCCTTCTATCTTATCCATGAAAACTTAATGATCGCTACGCTAATTAAACTGAATGTTTATATTAAGAGTGAGGGGGTCATGCTATTCATGCCGATTGTTGTGGCTACCGTGCTGTATTATATCGCATTTCTGATCACCAAATATGCAGAGCCAGCGTTGAGAAATATGCTCAAAGGCAAGCGCGTGCCTGCGGCACCGCAATCGGGGGCGGGAGCTTAATACTTCAGCCTGATTGGTTTGGTCTTTCTCAGGGTGCGCTTTTAGGCGCACCGGTCGCTTTCGTCTGCGCATCAGATGTTTACCACCGCCATTTAGTCCTTTCATCCCTCCTTCGGAATTTCTAAAGCAACACCTCGGTTAATGCTGTTTTCACTGTTTCAGGCCGCAGGGTATATCTGACGTAAATCTTTCACTGTTAGCAGGCTGACATGAGCACACATACGCGCATTCGTAAATTCAACACCAAAGAGACGTATCCCAACCAGGCTCTGGATAACGATCTTTGCCAGGCCGTTCGCGCCGGTAATACCGTTTATGTCCGCGGGCAGATAGGCACTGACTTTGCGGGCAATCTGGTGGGGTTAGGCGATCCTGCCGCGCAAGCCGAACAAGCGATGAAAAATGTCAAACAGCTGCTGGAAGAAGCGGGCAGCGACTTGTCGCATATCGTGAAAACCACCACTTACATTATCGATCCGCGCTATCGCGAGCCGGTGTATCAAGTGGTGGGCAAATGGTTGAAAGGGGTGTTTCCCATATCAACTGGCCTGGTGATTTCCGGCCTCGGCCAACCGCAATGGCTAATGGAAATAGATGTGATCGCCGTGATCCCCGACGACTGGCAGCCAGCAGAAGGAGCATGAATTAATGACGTTATCCATTGTTGGACGCTGCGCGGCAACTGGCCAAATCGGCATCGCGATCGCCTCATCCAGTATCGCTGTGGGCGCGCGTTGCCCGTGGTTACGCTCTGACGTCGGTGCCGTCTCAACGCAAAACATCACGTTACCGGCGCTTGGACCACGCATTTTGGATCGCCTGCAGCAGGGTGACAGCGCTGAAGCCGCGTTGCGTAGTGGTTTAGCGAGCGATTGCTGGTTTCAGTATCGCCAGATAACGGTGTTAGCGGCCGATGGGCAAAGTGCCTGGTTCAGCGGAGAGCAAACGTTGGGGATACATAACGCGCAAAGCGGTAACCAGTGCGTCGCCGCCGGTAATTTGCTGGCCAATCCCGAGGTCATCCCGGCGATGGTCGCTGCTTTTGAGCAGCAGCAGGGGCAACTTGCCGCGCGTTTGCTGGCGGCGATGCAAGCCGGCATGGCGGCGGGAGGTGAAGCGGGCCCGATACACTCAGCCGCCTTATCGATCGTGGCGGATCAAGTGTGGCCGATTGTCGATCTCCGCGTTGACTGGACCGCAGCCGAGCCTATCGACGAGCTGAACCAGCTATGGCTGGCTTACCAGCCGCAAATGAATGATTACGTGACGCGCGCCATCGATCCCACTCAGGCACCCAGCTACGGCGTGCCGGGTGACGAGTAACGTTCAAGGAGCGGTGATGTTAACCAGTCGACAACTGCTTGAAACGCTGGTGGCGTTTGATACCACCAGCCGCGAATCCAACCTGGCGCTGATTGATTTCGCCTGGCGCTACTTAACCGATCTGGGGGTCAGCTGCGAGCTGATCCACAACGCTGAATGCAGTAAAGCCAATCTTTATGCGCGGCTGGGGCCAGCGGGCGATGGTGGCGTCATGCTCTCCGGCCATAGTGATGTGGTGCCGGTAGAGGGGCAAAAATGGAGCGTGCCGCCGTTTACCCTAACCGAGCGTGACGGCAAGCTATACGGGCGCGGCACGGCAGACATGAAGGGCTATATCGCCTGTATGCTGGCCGCAGTTCCGCATTTTCTGGCGCAGCCGCTTACGCAGCCTCTTCATCTGGCGATCACTTACGATGAGGAAGTGGGCTGCGTTGGCGTGCGTACTTTGCTTGACGCGCTGGCGCAACGTGCGGAAAAACCGGCGATTTGCCTGATAGGCGAGCCAACTGAACTGCAGCCGGTGCTGGGACACAAAGGTAAACTGGGCGTGCGCTGTGAAGTGAAAGGCGCCGCCTGTCATTCGGCCTATGCGCCGCAGGGCGTGAATGCCATCGAATACGCGGCCAAATTAATTCATCGCCTCACTGCGATAGGCGAGCGCCTGTCGCAACCGCAACGGCAGGATGCACGTTTTGATCCCCCGTTCACGACGGTACAAACGGGCACGATCAACGGTGGCACCGCGTTAAACATTGTGCCAGCCGAATGTACCTTCGACTTCGAAGTCCGCACCTTACCGCACGATAGCGCGCAGGCTATCGCCGATGAGCTGGAGAATTTCGCTCAAACCGCACTTTTACCGCCTATGCGGGCTATCGCACCTGAAAGCGGCATCCGTTTTTATCCTATAAGCGGCTATCCAGGTCTATTCACCGATAAGGAGAGCGCGGCGGCGCAGCTGATTGCCTACCTGACTCAATCAACCGATTTTTCAACGGTAGCCTTTGGTACGGAAGGCGGGCTGTTTCATCAGGCTGGCATTCCCAGCGTAATTTGCGGACCCGGCAGCATGGCGCAGGGCCATAAGCCGGATGAATTTATCAGCGTTGCCCAGCTTGACGCGTGTGATGCCATGCTGGCTCGGCTTGCCGGATGGATGTGCCGCTCATTATCGTGACAACGTCACGGATTGCGTTGCTTTATGTTTTCCAAATGCCAGCTTCAGTAAGCACTAACCGTGTTATACGCGCACAAGCCGTATGCTGGTGACAAGCAATACAGCCCCGTTTTTTGGAGATTCCATGGTAAGTGCAGAAGTGACTTCATTCCCGCATCCTGAACGGCTTGCGCCAGCAGCGCAAGCCGTTAACGTTGCCGTGCAATTAGATGGCGTGCTAAAGCGTTTTGGTGACGCCATCGCGTTACACAAGATTTCTCTCACGATTGAAGAAGGCGAGTTCATTACGCTATTGGGGCCATCTGGCTGCGGGAAAACTACGCTGCTTAATCTGATGGCGGGTTTTGCCGAAGCCGACGGCGGCGAAATTTTCATTGATGGCGATTTGGTGACGGAGATTCCGCCTTATCAGCGTGAAATCGGCATCGTATTCCAGAATTACGCGCTATTCCCGCATATGACGGTAGAGAAAAACGTCGGATACGGCTTGCGTATGCGCGGTGTGGCGAAAGATGAAATTGCTGAGCGTGTTGAACAGGCGTTGGCGCTGGTCAAACTGGCGGGCTACGGCCACCGCAAACCGCGCGAGTTATCTGGTGGACAGCAGCAGCGCGTGGCGCTGGCACGGGCGCTGGTCATTCGCCCGAAAGTGCTTTTGCTGGACGAACCCTTCTCCGCACTGGATAAAAATTTACGCTTATCGATGCAGGTCGAGCTAAAAGCTATCCAGCGCAAACTGGGCGTTACCACGGTGTTCGTGACGCACGATCAGGGCGAAGCATTGAGCATGAGCGATCGCGTTGTCGTGATGTCAGCGGGGCACGTGCGGCAAATCGGCACGCCAGATGAGATCTATCGCCGCCCGCGCGATCCTTTCGTCGCTGGTTTTGTGGGCGATGTGAACATTCTGCCGGGTCGATACGCTGGCCGTGATAGTGCTGCGGTGGTTGAACTGGGCGGCAATGCGCTGCGTCTGCCCGCGGAACGCGTCCAGGCTACGGTGGGCGAGCGGCTTGACGTGTATGTCCGCCCTGAGAACATTCAACTGGCTGCGCTTGGGCCGCACTCCTTCCTCAGCGCGACGGTGATCACCCATGTCTTCCAGGGCGACCATGTTGATGTGCATCTTGATGTGCCCGCGTTAGGCAGTGCGACACTGTTTGCCCGTCAATCGGGGCTGGAATCATTGACGCGCTGGCCGGTGGGCAGCGTGGTGGGCGTGATGTTTGATGATGAGGGCGTTTGCGCCTTTACCTCTGAGAAGCAGGGATAACGCTAATGCTGCCAGAAATGATGAAAGCGGTGATTGCTCACCAGCCGGGCGGCCCCGAGGTGTTAACCATGGTTGACCGCGCGGTACCGCAGCCAGGGTCAGGTGAAGTGCTTATCCGCGTAAGCCATGCGGGGGTGAACCGTCCTGACATTATGCAGCGCAGCGGGATGCCCGTTCCACCCGGTACCAGCGAGGTGCTTGGTCTGGAAGTATCGGGCGTTGTCGCGGAATTGGGTGAGGGCGTTGATAGCCTGAACCTCGGCACGCCGGTGATGGCGCTGCTTAACGGGGGTGGCTATGCCGAATATTGTGTCGCACGCGCCGAACTCTGTCTGCCGGTGCCGGCAGCGCTGCCGCTGGCGCTGGCCGCCGGCGTGCCGGAAGCGGCCTTTACCGTCTGGCATAACCTGTTTGAGCTAGGCCGCCTAACGCCGGGTGAAACCGTGCTGATTCACGGGGCGGCCAGCGGCGTGGGCAGCTTTGCGATTCAAAGCGCGCAGGCGTGTGGCGCGCGGGTTATTGCCACGGCTGGCGGAGCCGCTAAGATTGCCGCACTTCAGCGACTCGGCGTGTGGCGCGCCATTGATCGCCACAGCCAGGATTTTGTCGCGCTGATCCAGGATGAAACCCAAGGCCACGGGGTTGATGTGGTGCTGGACAACGTGGGGGGGGACTATGTGGCCCGCAATCTCAGCGTTATGGCGCAGGGCGGACGCCATGTCAGCTTGTCATTTATGCGCGGCGCTAAAATTGAACTCGATTTGCAACTGGTGATGCGCAAAGGCTTGAGCCTGACCTCATCCACGTTACGTCCTAAGCCGGCCGCTGAAAAAGCGCGTCTGGCCGAGTGTCTGCGAAAACACATTTTGCCGCTGCTGGCAGCAGGAAAAATCATTCCCACGCTACATCGAACCTTACCGTTAGCGCAGGCGGCTGAGGCACATCGCATCCTGGAAGCCAATGCCAATATCGGCAAAGTGCTGCTCGCCATTGATCAACCCGGAGTGTCGAGATGATGCAGCTCTACTACGCCAGCACCTCGGCTTATGTTCGCAAAGTCATGGTTACGGCACATTGCCTGGGGCTGCTCGATGAGATTACGCTTTTGGCGTCAGCGGCCCATCCCATCGAACGCGATGAGCGCATTGCCAGCATCAATCCTTTAGCCAAGGTGCCTGCGCTGCGAACCGAGACGGATTTATGTCTGTATGACAGCCGCGTGATTTGCGAGTACCTCAACGCACGCGCGCAGGGAAATTTACTGCCGGCGCACGGTGAATCCCGCTGGGTAAGTCTGGCTCGTCAGGCGTTGGGTGACGGATTGATCGATGCAGCACTGCTGGCGCGCTATGAGTTCAGCGCGCGCCCGGCAGAGAAGCAGTGGCCTGGCTGGGCTGATGCGCAGTTAAAAAAAGTCAGCGCCGCACTGGGGGAAATTGAACGTCAGGTTGTCGGCTTTAACACCCTTCCCGATGATATCGGTTTAATTGCTATAGGTTGCGCGCTCGGTTACCTCGACTTCCGTTTTGCCGGGATGAACTGGAGTAAGCAGCATCCCCTTACTGCCGCGTGGTTTGCAATTTTCGATGCTCATCCGGCCATGGCCGCCACGCGCCCGCATTGATAGTCAGGAGCTTACATGGCACAGCAGATTTTCTTCCTTAACGGACCGAACGCAAATTTGTACGGCATGGATAAAGGCGGGACTTACGGCACGGAAAGTTTTGTCAGTATTGGTGAGCGATGCCAGCGCCGTGCGGCAGCACACAACGTGAACCTGCAATTTCGCCAAAGTAATCATGAAGGCGTTATTGTCGACTGGATTCAGGAGGCACGTCAGCATGCGGCGGGGATAATTATCAACGCGGCGGGGCTGAGCTACAGTTCAGTGCCTATTCTGGATGCCTTGCTAATGTTCGATGGGCCCATTATCGAGGCGCATATGAGTAATATCTGGAAGCGTGAACCCTTTCGCCATCACTCGATGGTTTCCAAAGCGGCCACCGGTGTGATTGCCGGACTCGGCGTGCTGGGGTACGAGCTGGCGATTGATGCGGTGGTCACGTTGATAAAGGCGGACGCAGCATGAGTACGTTGGTGTTTTACAGTGAATTCGACAGTTTTACCGAGTGGTCAGCGTTATTGGCGCCGCATCTTCCCGGCGTCACTATTTGTCGCGCTGAAGAGGTACAGCAGGCTGATGAGGTGCACTATGCGCTGGTGTGGAAACCCCCGCACGGTTTTTTTGCCCCTTATCGCCATTTAAAACTGTTGGTCAATCTGGGGGCTGGCGTTGATTCGCTGGTTGGCCGCGATGATTTGCCGGACATTCCGATAATCCGCCTGTCGGATCCGCATATGGCGCGCATGATGGCCAGCTACGTGCTGTTTGCCGTGCTGCGCTACGCGCGTGATATACCGGCGTTTGAGCGGGCGCAGCGCGATCGACGCTGGCATTATCTGCATCCGCGATCGCCAGAAAGCGTGCGCGTAGGGGTGCTTGGTTTGGGTGAGCTGGGAGCCTATGCCGCGAGTGAATTGGCGCGGCAGGGGTTTGATGTCCGTGGCTGGTCGCGTTCGCAGAAAACGCTGGCTGGCATTGCCTGCAGCAGCGGAATGGATGCGCTGGACGATTTCCTCGCCAGCAGTGACATCCTGGTGGTAATGCTGCCGTTGACGCCGCAAACCCACGGATTGCTGAACGCTGAAAGATTAGCGTGCTTGCCGCAAGGCGCTGCGTTTATCAATGTGTCGCGCGGTGCCATCGTTGATCAGCAGGCATTAACTCTGGCGCTGAGGCGCGGGGATATTGCCGAAGCAACGCTGGATGTCTTCGATCGTGAACCTTTACCTCCAGATGATGCATTGTGGGGCATGGATAATGTGCTGATCACGCCTCATCTGGCATCTGTGGCGATCCCCGCCAGCGCCGCACCGCAGGTGGCGGATAATATTCACCGCATCACTCGCGGGGAGCCGGTGTTAAATCAGGTGTTTCCGCAACAAGGTTACTGAAGCAAGCGCTTAGTTGCGTCGCTATGCATCCAGGTGCGCATGAATGCGCACCCTACGACATCCCCTTACCCTTTATGGTGTCCGGTTCACGCTTATCTGACGAGCATTACGCCACCTTGACCACTTGCGGATCGAAATAGCTCGGTGCCGCCATGCCGGGAATGTACTGGTCGGAAATAAACATGCGGCAACGCTCGGCAAAGGCACTGACCACCATCGATTGCTGCACATGTGCCACCGTGGCATAGCCGAGTTGCATGGGCTTATTCACACCCGCCAAACGCACGCGAATTAAGCGTTTACCATCCTGCGAGAGGTGGGCTTTGGGCCGCACGTTAGCGATGCCAAAACCTACGCCGTTTGCCACCATCGCGCGGACCACTTCCATATTGCTCGAGCGCATAACAATGTTGGGCGTGACGCCGGCCTCACTAAACAGACTCAGAAAATATTCCCGGCTCCACGGCATATCCAGCAATACCATCGGCACATCGGCCAGATCCTGCATGGAGACGGCCGATTGCGTGGCGAACGGATGATGTTCACCCACCATCACATAAGGCGGCAACTGCGCGAGTGATTGAAAGGTGATGTCGCCGGCAGGAACCAGATCGTAAGTCAGGGCAATATCGATATCGGCCGCACGCAGCTGTTTCAATAGCTGCTCGTGATTGCCCTCTACCAGCGTGATACGCACGCCAGGAAAAGCGCGACCAAAACCGAACACCAGTTCAGGCGTCAACATCGGCGCTAAGGTATCGAGACAGCCGACCCGCAACGGTCCGCGCACATTATTCATGGATTCTGAAGCAATCGTGTAGAGGTTCGACATCTGCTCCAGGATCAGCTTCGCCTCTTTTAAAACCTGATGGCCGATGGCGGTGAGTGAGACGCCCTGCGCGTGATGACGGACAAAAAGCTGCACGCCAAGCTCAGACTCAATATGGGTGATAGCCGCTGAGATCGACGGTGATGAAACGTGGATACGTTCCGATGCGCCGATAATGCTGCCCGCTTCACCGGAAGCGACAAAATATTCCAGCTGACGCTGGGTGATGCGACTGAGCATGCAGATTCTCCTGGGATTGCTGACGCGCTCATGTCGCGCCAGTCATTCTAATTGGGTTGGAGACTATGCATTTATCATGCCGGCTCCCGTAACAGGATAATCACCTGCCTGCATCTCTTCGCCCATTCGCTTCTGCCTCACCTGCGGTTAAGAAAATCCTTTCCAGAGCAGCGCTTTTTTTAGCGTCAGAAATTCTGACGCAACAGCGAGGTAAATGCTGTTTTACCGAATCTCAGACTGACGGCAATATCGCTTTAACACCAGAGAGCTGCCTTCGCACTGTTGTAGTGCAATGCGACGTAACGGAGCAGACGGTGGTTCACAGTTGCTACCACAGCCATTTCATTCATTGGGGACGAGAATATGTTGCGTAAGATTTGTGCCTTAACGTTGTTGACCACTGGCGTATTAAGCGCGGGCAATGCAATGGCCGCAGATAAGCTGATTGTCAGCACCTGGGGCGGCAGCTTTAAAGATCTGATTGATCAAACCATCGCGAAAGAGTTCACCAAAGAAACCGGTGTTGAAGTGCAATTTGTCACGGGCGGAACCATTGACCGCCTCAACAAAGCTAAGTTGGCCGGCGGCTCGCCCGAAACGGATGTGACGTTTACCACCGCGCACGTCGGCTATTTATATGCCAACAGCGGTCTGTTTGAGAAGCTCGATATGAGCAAAATCCCTAATGCGGTCAATCTGGTGCAGCAAGCCAAAGTCAGCCCTTATCACCTTGGTGTTTGGGGTTATGTTTACACCATCGGCTACCGTCCCGATTTAGTGCCAAAAGGCGAAACCTTCTCCAGCTGGAACGATTTGTGGCGCCCTGAGCTGAAAGGATCGCTGGCGCTGCCCGATTGGGATCCCAGCCATATTATTGCGGTATCTGCCAAGCTCTCCGGTACGGATGCAGCACACTGGCAACAGGGGCAAGCCAAGCTAAAGGCGCTGATTCCGAACATCAAATCCTTCTATACCGATGATGCCAACAGCCAACAGCTGATCTCTACCGGCGAAACCCCGGTGCAGGTGATGTTGTCGATGAATGCCTACAGCATGATTGCCGAGGGCGTCAACATTAAGCTGGCCATTCCCAAAGAGGGCGCGATTCTCGGGGTGGATACCGTGGGAATCAACAAAGGCACTAAGCATGCCGACCTGGCCTACAAATTTATGAACATTGCGCTTAAGCCGGAAATCCAGCAGCAGGTGGCGAAGATCTATCGCGGCAGCCCAACGGTGACCAATGCGCATATCGATCCTGAGCTGGCGAAGTTGCCGGGCATGCTGACCACGCCCGAACAGTGGAATGCCACCATCAACACCGATCCGCAGCTGCGCGCGGAGAAAACCGCCGAATGGCGTCAGTGGTTCTCGGAAAACATCATGTCTCATTGAGGGGGATGGGCAGCCCGCGCTGCCCACTTCTCAACGGTAGTCGCAACATTTTATGCAGGCAGCAACGTCTATGACGAGAAAACCGACATTTTTACCCTGGTTCATTATCCCAGCCACCTTTACGGCGCTCGGGTTAGTGGTTGCCATGTTCGCCGTGATGCAGTTTAGCGTGCGGGCCTATATTCCCGGTTCACTGGACGTGGGCGGATTTACCCTGGCGAACTTTAATGGCTTGTTTAAGAAAATCTATGCCGATGCCTTTATCAACACGGTGCTGCTTAGCGCGAAAACCGCCGTTTTTGGTTTACTGATGAGCTATCCGCTGGCCTACGCGCTGGTGCGAACGCGCACCACATGGATCAAATCCACCCTTTTGATTATTGCCATCACGCCGCTGTTTCTCGGCGAAGTGGTGCGTACCTATTCGTGGATTATCGTGTTGGGCAATAGCGGATTTCTTAACAGCTTACTGCTGGCAATCGGCATCATTCATAAGCCTATCCAGTTTATGTTCACGCAAACGGGAGTGGTGGTGGCGCTGGTGCATGTGACGATGCCGATCATGGTGATGATGCTGGCCACCGCGCTGTCACACATCAATCCTGATTATGAAAAAGCCGCCACCAGCCTCGGGGCCGGGCCCATACGCACACTGCTTACGGTGACGATTCCGTTGTCGCTGCCAGGCATAGTTTCCAGTTTAACCACGGCCTTCGCCTGGACCTTCAGTGCTTTCGCCACCCCGCAACTGATCGGTGGAGGACGCGTTAGCACCGTGGCCACCATGGTGTATCAGCTGGGATTTTCATCGATGAATTTTCCGTTTGCCGCCGCGCTCAGCATTGCCGGTTTACTGCTGACGATTCTGCTGCTGATGGTGCTAAAACGCATGAGCCGCTTCCTGCACGCAATGGGAGAACATTAAGATGACGCGTTCGCTAAACGATAAACTGATTACCCTGACCGGTCGCCTGCTGGTCATTGCCATTGTTCTGTTTGTCATGCTGCCAACGATTGTGGTTTTCATCTCCTCATTCAGCAGCACATCGGTGCTGTTCTTCCCACCGAAAGGCTGGTCACTGCGCTGGTTTGAGCGTGCAGTAAGTTACGATGATTTTCGTCACGGCTTCTATTCAGGCCTCATTGTTACCGCCTGGGCATCCTCCCTGGCGGTGATCATCGGCGCAACACTGGCTATTGCAATTGAGCGCTACAGCTTTCCCTGCAAGCAGGTGCTGGAAGGGGTGTTGCTCTCACCGCTTTTCATTCCCCATTTCACCATTGGGCTGGGTTTGCTGATGCTGGTTTCGCAGCTCGGTATCGGGCGCGGTTATCCACTGGTGATTTTCTGCCATATCGTGCTGGTGCTGCCGTTCGTGTTGCGCAGCGTGTATGTGTCATTAAAGAATCTGGAGCAACGTATTGAACTGGCCGCCGCCAGCCTTGGTGCATCGCCTTTACGCGTGGTGTGGACCATCACCGTGCCGTTGATATTACCCGGCCTGTTTGGCGGCTGGTTATTTGCGGCTATCCTGTCGTTCAATGAATTCACTGCCTCGCTGTTTATTACCACGCAAGCGACGCAAACCCTGCCGGTGGCGATGTACAACTATGTACGTGAATTTGCTGACCCCACGCTGGCGGCACTCTCGGTTATTTATATTGCCGTAACGGCAACGATGTTAATTATTGCCAATAAGTTTTTAGGCTTAGGAAAAATTCTGAATGTTGAAGCGGGACATTAATTAATTTACTGAGCGTCAGCGCTTTCTAACGCACCGATTAACTTCAATGCGACTCTTTTCCATGAAAAGGGCGGAGTCGTTCATCTTTAGGAAATTCACATGTCAGTAGAAAAAATGAATACCGTGATTGTCGGGGCAGGCCAGGCAGGTATTGCGATGAGTGAGCATCTGTCATTAATGGGGGTTCCCCATGTGGTTTTAGAGCGTAGTCGTATTGCCGAACGCTGGCGTTCTGAACGTTGGGATTCATTAGTTGCGAATGGTCCAGCGTGGCACGATCGTTTTCCGTCATTAAAATTCGACAATATTTCCCAGGAAGCTTTTCCGCCCAAAGAGCGTATGGCGCAATATTTCGAGGATTACGCAAAAATGCTCGATGCGCCCGTGCGAACTGGCGTTGAGGTTTATCTGGTTGAGCGCCTGGCCGGACGCAGCGGATTTAAAGTCGTCACCTCGGCGGGAGAATTTGAGGCGGATAACGTGGTAGCCGCCACCGGGCCTTTTCAAAAGCCCTCGTTCCCGCAGATTGTGCCAGAGAGCGTCGCGCTGCATCAGATCCACTCTTCGGGCTATAAAAATCCTCAGCAGCTGCCGGAAGGCGGCGTACTGGTGGTGGGTGCTGGCGCTTCCGGGACACAAATCGCGGAAGAGTTAAGAAAATCAGGGCGTGACGTGTATCTCTCAGTCGGCGAACACTATCGTCCGCCGCGCGCCTATCGCGACCGTGATTACTGCTGGTGGCTCGGCGCACTTGGCCTGTGGGATGAGGTGAAGATCAAGCCGAAAAAACAGCACGTTGCCTTTGCGGTGAGCGGCTATGAAGGCGGCAAAACGGTAGATTTTCGTCGTCTGGCCCACATGGGCATCACGCTTGTGGGCATCACGACGCGTTGGGATGATGGCGTACTCAGCTTTGCCGAAGGTTTGGCGGAGAATATTGCCGAAGGGGATAAAGCCTATTTCGATGTGCTGCGTGATGCAGATGCTTATATTGTACGCAACGGTTTGGACCTGCCGCCGGAACCGCAGGCGTGGGAGTTATTGCCGGATCCTGAATGCCTGATTAATCCGCTGGCTAAGTTGGATATTCATGGCGCAGGGATTAGCACTATTATTTGGGCCACCGGATTTAAATTTGATTTTAGCTGGCTGCAGGTCGATGCATTTGATGAAAAGGGTGTGCCATTCCATAAGCGCGGTATTTCAGCAGAACGTGGCATCTATTTTCTGGGCCTACCGAATTTGGTTAATCGGGCGTCCTCATTTATTTATGGTGTCTGGCATGATGCGAAATATATAGCTGACCATATCGTGTTGCAAAATGCCTATACCGATTACGTAAAATCGTAATTTATGCGCATGAGGTGCGTATAAATGCGCACCCAGCCGCGCTGTAGTGAATATTTTCGGATGCCGATTGATGAACATAACCTGTATTGAAGAGTTACGCCTTCTGGCGCGTAAGCGTATGCCGAAAATGTTTTATGATTATGTGGATGCAGGTTCATGGACGGAATACAGCTATCGCGCTAATGAGGCCGACCTGCAACGCATTGAATTTCGTCAGCGCGTGGCCGTCGATATCTCTCAGCGCAGCACCACCAGCACGATGTTGGGGCAACCCGTTACGTTGCCGATGGCGATTGCACCCACCGGCTTAACCGGCATGGTGCATGCCAATGGTGAAATCCTTGCCGCGCGGGCAGCTAAAAATTTTGGTATTCCTTTCACGCTATCCACCATGAGCATCTGTTCTATCGAAGCGGTGGCACAGGCGACACAGCACCATCCCTTTTGGTTTCAGCTGTATGTGATGCGCGATCGTCAGTTTGTCGCCCGTTTGATTGAGCGCGCTAAAGCCGCCAACTGCAGTGCGTTGGTGGTTACCATGGATTTACAGGTGTTTGGTCAGCGGCACAAAGACATCAAGAATGGCTTATCCACGCCGCCCAAAATGACGCTGAAAAATATGATCAACATTGCCAGCAAACCGCGCTGGTGCCGCAACATGCTGGCATCACCGCATCGTAATTTTGGCAATATTATTGGTCATGCCAGCGGGGTAGAGAGTATTGATGCAATGATGGCGTGGACGCAGCAGCAGTTTGATCCTTGCCTCTCGTGGCGGGATGTTGAGTGGATTAAACAGCGCTGGGGCGGCAAACTTATTGTCAAAGGCATCATGGATGCCGAGGATGCGCGATTAGCGGTGGCAGCGGGTGCGGATGCCGTGATCGTTTCTAATCATGGTGGTCGTCAGCTGGACGGCGTCTCTTCATCGATATCCATGTTGCCACTGATTGTTGATGCGGTGAAAAATCAGGCCGAAGTGCACTTTGATGGCGGCATCCGTTCCGGACAGGATGTTCTCAAGGCTATCGCGCTGGGCGCCAAAGGCACCTATATCGGCCGCAGCATGCTGTATGGATTGGGGGCATTAGGTGAGCAGGGCGTAACCTGCGCGCTGAATATCATCCGTAATGAATTCGACCTCTCAATGGCGTTTTGTGGCAAAACGGAGGTGGCCGCAATTGATGCGACGATATTGCGTCAGGATATTTGCCGATAAAAAAAGCCGGACATGGTCCGGCTTTGTTCATTTCTGGCGTGAATTACAGCGCCATATCCTGCTTGCCTGATTCCACACGCGGCTTGGCCTGCGTTGGCGCCACGGTCTGGTCGCCCATGTTAATCACCGGCGGTTTAGTCAACTGCAGCGTGGCTGCGGTATTGTCCCAAACCTGCTGCGTCAACGCGGTGTTGCCGTTCAGCTTCTGGCCGAAACTTGGCACGACGTCACGGATCTTCTGCTGCCACTCTGGCGATGCAAACTGCTCTGGGAACAGCTTCTTCATCACGTCGAGGGTGATAGGTGCGGCAGTCGATGCACCTGGTGAGGCACCTAACAGCGCTGCCAGGGTTTTCTGCTGATCGGTCACAATTTCGGTACCCAGCTTCAGCACGCCGCCTTTGTCTGCGTCTTTCTTAATGATCTGTACGCGCTGACCGGCCTGAATCAGTTTCCAGTCCTCTTTACGTGCGTTTGGATAGTACTCCTTCAGCGCTGCAAAGCGGTCATCATCATTCAGCATCACCTGACCAATCAGGTATTTCACCAGATCAAAGTTATCAATACCCACATGCGTCATCGGCATGATGTTGCTGGTGGTGGTGGCGCTCAGCAGATCGAACAGCGAACCGTTTTTCAGGTACTTGGTCGAGAAGGTGGCGAACGGGCCAAACAGCACCACTTTCTTACCGTCGAGGTAGCGAGAATCGATGTGTGGCACGGACATCGGCGGAGCGCCTACAGAGGCCTGGCCGTACACTTTTTCCAGGTGACGGTTGGCGATCGCTGGGTTTTCGGTCATCAGGAAGGAACCGCCGACCGGGAAGCCGCCGTAGTTATCGGCTTCTGGAATACCGGTTTTCTGCAGCAGCTTAATGGCAGCGCCGCCTGCGCCGATAAACACGTATTTCGCATCGACAGAGCGCTTATCACCGCTCTTCACATCTTTAACGGTAACGTGCCAGGAGTTGTCACTGTTACGCTTGAAATCAGTGACTTCAGTAGACGTTTCCAGCTTGAAGTTCTGATCTTTTTTCAGGCTGCCGATCAGCTGACGGGTGATTTCACCGTAGTTGACATCGGTGCCCACTGGCGTCCAGGTTGCAGCAACTTTCTGGTTCGGATCGCGGCCTTCCATCACCAGCGGTGCCCATTGCTGGATCTGCTGATGATCGGTTGAGAATTTCATGCCCTGGAACAGCGTCGTTTTCTGCAGCGCCTCATAGCGCTTGGTGAGGTATTCGACATTTTTGTCGCCCCAAACGAAGCTCATATGCGGAGTCGAATTGATAAACGAGTGTGGATCGTGCAACACGCCGCGCTGTACTTGTGAAGTCCAGAATTGACGAGAAATCATGAACGCTTCGTTGATTTCCAGCGCTTTGCTAACGTCGATTGAACCGTCTGCACGCTCTGGCGTGTAGTTCAGCTCCATGTTAGCAGAGTGCCCCGTACCGGCGTTGTTCCAGCCGTTGGACGATTCCAGTGCCACGCCATCCAGCTTCTCAACCATCAGCTGTTTCCAGCCCGGCTGAAGCTCTTGCAGCCAGGTGCCAAGCGAGGCGCTCATGATACCGCCGCCAATCAGCAGCACGTCTGTTTTTTCTGGTGCATCTTCAGCGTGTAGCGCAGAAGAGACAAACAGCGCTGCCAGCGATAGGGCAGACACGATCTTTTTGGTGTGAGTCATTCCAGTCCTACTTATTATGCAATGCAGGTGAACGTTAAAAATTCGGTTTGCACATTAAGAGATTGTTACGAAATGATTAACTTATTTTTAGTTAATAAAGTATTGGTGTTAATTAATTAACTTTAAAAAAAGAAAGGCGGATAAAACATAAGCAAAACAGGGAGTAAAGCGAGGATAAACCGCTCAGGTCACGCGGTTATTCTTTATATCGGTTGACGCGACTTAGGTCAAATAAAAACCTCGCCTACCGCTGCACATTTCATAAACCATCACTGCACGAAGCGTGTTCATTGCGCGTAGCAAAACTGTATTACCCTAAGGTCTCTAATGATTTGTTTAAACACTTTCACGTGGGCAACGGCATGGCTAACAAAACGCTGTATGAAAAACTGATCGATCAGCATGTGGTTCGGACGTTAGACGACGAAGGGCATGTGCTGCTGTACATCGACCGCTCTATTCTGAATGAGTACACCAGCCCGCAGGCGTTTAGCGGTTTGCGCGATCATCAGCGTGCGGTGCGTAATCCCGGCACTATTTTACTGAATGTCGATCACGTCAACCCAACGCGTCCCGAACGCGATGACGCCATGACCGATGCCGGTGGACAATTACAGGTTGATTATTTCCGCCAGAATGCCGCGCATTTTGGCATTGAACTGTTCGATGTGATGGATCCACGTCAGGGTATTGAACATGTTGTTGCCCACGAGCAGGGCCTGGTCATGCCCGGAATGGTGATCGCTGCAGGTGATAGCCATACCACCACATACGGCGCGTTTGGTGCACTTGGCTTCGGCATCGGCACCTCGGAAATCGAGCATCTGCTTGCCACGCAAACGCTGATTTATCGCCGGTTGAAAACCATGCTGGTGACGGTGAACGGCGAGTTGCCATTTGGCTGCTCGGCGAAGGACATCATCATGGCGCTGATTGAGCAGATTGGCGCTTCAGGGGCTACCGGTTTTGCCATTGAATTTACCGGTGTTGCCATTGCGGCGCTGAGCATGGAAGGGCGCATGACACTGTGTAACATGGCGGTGGAAGCCGGTGCTCGCGGCGCTATCATCGCGCCGGATGAAAAGGTCTTTGCCTATATTGCGGGCAAACCGCAAATGCCGGTGGGACCAATGTGGGATCGGGCCGTTGCGGAGTGGCGTGCATTAAAGAGCGATGCTGACGCACCCTTTGATCGCCGCATTACCATCGATTGTAGTGACCTCGAACCCAAAGTGACCTGGGGGATTAGCCCGGATCAAGCTGGCGCTATCACGGGGCGCGTCCCCGATCCCGCGCAGGAAAAAGATCCGGTTAAACAGCAGGCGTTAAATACCGCACTGAAATACATGGGGCTGGAACCCGGCACGCCGTTAGCCGATATCGCCATCACGCACGCGTTTATTGGTTCCTGTACCAATGGTCGAATTGAGGATTTACGAGCCGCAGCCGCCATTATCGACGGCCATAAAATTGCGCCACACGTGCGAGGCATTATCGTTCCTGGTTCAACTCAGGTGCGTCAGCAGGCAGAAGCGGAAGGATTAGCGGCGATATTCATCAACGCCGGCTTTGAGTGGCGTCAATCGGGTTGCTCAATGTGTCTGGCAATGAATGAAGATGTGCTTGCGCCTGGCGATCGTTGCGCTTCAGGTACCAACCGTAATTTCCCAGGCCGTCAGGGCGCAGGTGCCCGCACGCATTTGATGAGTCCGGCGATGGTTGCCGCCGCCGCGATTGCCGGTCATCTGGTTGACGTCCGCCGCTTTATGACAGCAGAGGTTTAAAATGGAAGCGTTTAATAACATTACCGGCACGCTCGCCCCGTTACCGGCTGCCAATATTGATACGGATGTGATCATGCCGAAGCAGTTTCTCAAAGGCATTGATCGCCAGGGTTTAGATCGCGGCGTGTTCTTCGACCTGCGCTTTTTGGCCGATGGCAGCCCAAACCCGGATTTCATTCTCAATCAGCGCGGGTGGGAACACGCCACTTTCTTGCTGGTGGGGGCGAATTTCGGCTGTGGTTCCAGCCGCGAACATGCGGTGTGGGGGCTCAATCAGCTCGGCATTCGCGCCATTATTGGTACCAGTTTTGCCGGTATCTTTGATGATAACTGCCAGCGCAACGGTGTTCTGACGCTGACGTTGAGTGATGAGGATTACCAGCGATTGAGTGCAGTGGCGAACGATCCTACCAACAATCGCATTACCGTTTCGCTGGAACAGCAGGCGATCCTTTTCGATAATCAACGTATTGCGTTCTCCGTGAGCGCATTGAAACGTGAAATGCTGCTGGGCGGCGGAAGCGCGGTAGATTGGACGCTGCAATACGCCTCTGATATTAGCCAGTTTGAAACGCAGCATTTTGCCCAACGTCCGTGGCTGAAACGCGCTAATACGGCAAAGGATGAACAGCATGAGTGAGATAACGCCGCGGGGAGATTCGCCGTTTATTAAAGGCTTTACGCTTAGCGACGTGCGTCTGGCTAACGGCATTACGTTACGCGTAGCCATGGGCGGCGAAGGCCCGCCGCTGCTGCTTTTGCATGGTCATCCGCAGAATCATCTGGCGTGGCGCAAGATTGCGCCGCAGCTGGCGCAAAAATATCGCGTTATCCTGCCGGATTTACGTGGCTATGGCGACAGTGATAAACCGCCGAGTGATGAAACCCATCGCCCCTACTCAAAACGCGTGATGGCCGATGACATTAGCCTGCTGATTGAAGCATTGGGATGGGATCGCGTGGCCTTCGTGGGCCACGATCGCGGCGCCCGCGTCGGGCACCGATTGGCGCTCGATCACCCGGAAAAACTCTCCTGCTGCGTATTTGTCGATATTGCACCTACCGCAACCATGTATGCATTAACCGATAAAACATTCGCCACGCGTTATTTCTGGTGGTTTTTCCTGATTCAGCCGTACCCGTTACCCGAAACCATGATCGGTCACGACCCGGCCTTATTTCTGCGTAAACACATTGATGGCCAATTAAAAACGCCAGGCGCAACCTCGGATGAAATATTTAATGATTATCTGCGCTGTTATCAAAATAAAGCGATGATACATGCAGTATGCGAAGATTATCGCGCTGCGGCCACCATCGATTTAGACGACGACGCGCAAGACAGTGATAAACGTATTGAATCTCCGCTATTGCTGTTGTGGGGTGAAAAGGGCACGGTAGGCCAGTTATATAATGTAGTGGATACCTGGCAGGATAAAGCGCGTCATGTGCAAGGGCAGGCATTACCTTGTGGCCACTCGCCGCATGAGGAAGTACCCGAACTGTTTTTAAGCCAGCTTCAGTGCTTCCTGGATTCTGTGTTATAACCGGCTAAATTTCTTTAACGCTGTGGTGTTATGAAGATATTGCTTGCCGGAAAAAGTTATCAGAAACCCTTGCAGGGCTGGCCTTCAGTAGAAGATCTGTACGTGTTTATCAGCGTGGCGCGCTATGAAGGTTTTGGCCGCGCCGCGACGGAGCTGGGTCAGTCGCCATCTTACATCAGCAAACGTATTGCCATCCTTGAAAAGCAGCTGGAAACCCGGCTGTTTTTTCGCACCAACCGTGTGATGCGCCTGACGCCCGAAGGTGAAAAAGCGCTGGAGGGCGCGCTGCAGGTGGTGCATGAAATGGATTCTTTCCTGAATAATTTCCAGCAGTGGCGCGGAGAGCTGACCGGCGACCTCACCGTGGCTTGCTCCTTTGGTTTTGGGCAGGACTATCTTTCCGACGCCGTGGCAGAATTTATGGCGCGTCATCCCTCGCTGAATATCAAATTAATTCTCACCGATCGCGATATTGATCTGCTGCAATCTGGCATCGATGTTGATATTCGCGTCAGTGATGATATTAATCACTCTTACATCGCCAAAAAATTAGCAGCTAATCGGCGTATTTTATGTGCATCGGCAGAGTATTTAGCGCAGTCACCTGCATTAACCACGCTGGACGATTTGATGGATCACAGCTGCCTTATTATTAATGAAAACAACAACACATTTGGGCATTGGACATTGACTGATGGTGAAAACAAAATTGTTTGTCGTCTTAATAGTCACTATTCATCCAACAGTGGCAAAGTGATTCTTAACTGGGCATTAAAATCACACGGGATTGCACTGCGCTCAGCCTGGGACGTTTCACCTTATTTAACAGAGAACAAACTCGTGCACGTTTTACCGCAGTGGTATCAGGAAGCCAATATATGGGCGGTTTATACACAACGCTCTTCAGAATCTCCGCGTATTAAGGTGTTTATTGATTTTCTGTCGGAGTATTTCGCAGAAAAAAGCCTGCCGATGACGCAAGGCAGGCTATGAATTCATGCAGGACGACAGTAAACATCAGCCATAGGCCACTTTACTATTGATGTGATAAAGCGTCGCTGTTGCAGCCATCACGTGTTGGCCATCGTGCGCCGGCTCGTGAGACTCAACGTCGGTGATGTGGTAGCCCACAGCGCCAGCGGCAAGTGCTTTTTGCACAAATGCGTCATTCAGTTCTTCCATTGAGGTGGCCCAGCTCACGGAAGTAAATCCAACCGGATGGATTGATGAAATTTCGCGATGGGTTAAATCAGCACGAATTAAAACAGGTTTTACAGATTGCGGTGTAAAGATTGAGATAACATCATTAATTAATTGTTTCATGGCCATACTCCTCGGAAAGAATAGCTGAGCCCATGGCTGAAGCTGCGAGTTGTTCAATTGTTGATAATGCGCTTTTACATCCCAAAAATGCTCACGGCGGGTGATCATTGCCGGTAAAGCTAATAAACACGTTTTGAGGTTAAGCGTTTTAGCTTTAATTGCTAATTAGATGTTAAGAAATCTTCAGCCACAACTCATTCAAACTTCCGCGAATATATTTGCATGTGGTTACATTTGCCGGTGTTAAAAATGTTGTCATGAATGGCGGCCTGACAAAAAACGGTAAAGCGCTTCTGACAGCCGCATTCATGGCAACCCGGCTAAGGGTTGCGTTAGAAAAATTAAAACTCGCGCTGTCCGCCCAACTCAATCACCCGATTCGGCGGGATATTAAACTGCTCATGCGCGCGCAGCGCATTGCGCTGGCAGAAATGGAAGATACCGCCTTTCACCCGCATCAGGCCTTTTCTTTTTTTCATCACCAGGGTGTCATGTGAGGTAAAGAAGGAGGCTTCATTCACGGTACAGCCAAATCCTTCCAGCCCACACAGATGCAGAATTTCAGCCATTGACGGCGTTTCGCGCCAACCATAAGTGGCGGTGACTTGCCAGAATGAAGGGGACAGCTGGGAGATGCTCAGGCGCTTTTGATTATAAACGCGCGGTATATCAGCGGTGTGGATGTGTAGCAGAACCACGCGTTTATGTAATACGCGGTTATGTTTGAGGTTATGCAGCAGCGCCTGCGGAATTTCGTGCTGTTTCCGCGCCAGAAAAATCGCCGTGCCGGCCACGCGACTGGGCGGATTGGTTTCCAGCGATCTGACCAATGCTTGCAAGCTTTCTGGATCGTTATTCAATCGGCGAATTAAACGATTACGCTCGCTGCTCCAAATCAGCATGAGTCCCATCATACTGAGCGCCAGCAACACGGGCACCCAACCGCCAGAGAACAATTTCATCAGATTGGCGCTAAATAGCGGTACATCAATGCTGAGCATACACAGTAGGAAAATGAGAGCGACCGGTAACGGCCATTTCCAGTTACGCAGCGCGACGACGCCTGCCAGGCAGGCGGTAATCACCATTGTTCCGGTGACGACGATGCCGTAAGCGGAAGAGAGCGCCGAAGACTGGCGGAAGGCCAAAACAATCACCGTTACGGCAACGAACAGCAGCCAGTTCACCACGGGAATATAGATCTGTCCGGATTCGGTATGTGACGTAAAGATAATGCGCATCGGCGGCAGGAAGCCCTGACGTATCGCCTGATGCGTCAGGGTATATACGCCGGAAATCACGGATTGTGCGGCAATCACCGTTGCCATTGTCGAAAGCACAATCAGCGGAATTTGCCCCCAGGCAGGTGCGAGGTTAAAGAACGGGTTATTAATAGCCTGCGGATTGGCAATCACTAATGCACCCTGACCAAAATAGTTAAGTACCAGCGCAGGCATGGCGATGACCAACCAGGCCATGCGAATCGGTGTTTTACCCAAGTGTCCCATATCTGCATACAGCGCTTCTGCACCGGTTACCGCCAGAACCACCATGCCGAGCGCGGCAAACGAGAGCGCTTTATGGCTCAGCAAAAACGTCAGTGCGTAGGAAGGATTGAGCGCGTAGAGCACGTCAGGGTTGAGTGCGATACCGCGAATACCTAGCAGGGCGATTGAAACAAACCAGACAAACATCACCGGCCCGAATACTTTACTGACCTTCTCCGTTCCGTGCCGTTGAATGATAAACAGTAGGGTAAGAATCACTACCGCCAGCGGTACCACATATTTATCCAACTCTGGGGAAACCACTTCAATCCCTTCAATCGCCGATAGCACCGAAATTGCCGGCGTAATAACGCCATCGCCATAAAAGAACGCGCCGCCAATTAAGCCCGCCAGCACAATGATTTGACCCGCTTTTTCTCCAACGTGCTGGCGCGCCAGCGACATCAACGTCAGAACACCGCCTTCGCCATCGTGATCGGCTCGCATGACAAAACAAACATATTTCAGGGTGACGATGAGCGTCAGCGCCCAGAAAATCAGCGAAAGAAAGCCCATCACCGCCGTGGTTGATATGCTGCCGTCGGGCAGAATGGAGAGGCACTCTTTGAGGGTATAAAGTGGGCTGGTACCGATATCGCCAAACACAATGCCTGCTGCGGCTAGCATCCCTGCCGGTAGGGACTGTTTTTCGTTCTGACTCATAGATTTCCTGTAGGTATCAGGTTTGAGACTCATGATGGCGAACATACCCGTTTGCTACGCGGGCGAACAGAGTAAGGCGAATTTATGAACACCATTTTTACGCCAATCGCCGATATTTTTACGGCATTTTTATATTACTGCCTGGTTTATGATCTGAGCGTAGTTGATTAATCGTTTTAACAGTGAGAGAGGAAAGCAAAGGTGAAGAGAAAGAGGGGCTTGATGTTGAGATAGCCGCGCAAAAAAATGCGTTGCGCGGCTTTATTTTGCCGGGTATTACCAGCCTTTAATAATATCGCCTTTATAGATTTCGTTCGCTTTATCCAGCACTTCCTGCGACTGGAAGGCCTGTTTCAACTTCTGCACATTGGCGCTGTCTTTATTGTCTTCACGCGCCACGATGGCATTGACGTACGGTGAGGCTTTGCCTTCCATAAACATCCCATCACGCGAAGCAGAGAGATTCACCAGGGCAGCAAAGTTGTTGTTGATGATGGAAATATAAACCTGTGGGTCATCCAGGGTGCGCGCTAGCTGCGGCGTATCAACTTCCACAATTTTCAGCTTTTTAGGATTGTCAGTGATATCCAGCGTGGTGGGCAGCAGACCCGCTTCTGGTTTTACTTTAATTAGGCCTTGCGCCTGTAACAGCAGCAGACTGCGGCCCAGCGTGGTCGCTTCATTAGAGATGGTTACAGTGGCACCGATGGGTAACTCATTAAGCGATTTTATCTTGCGTGAATAACCCGCAATTGGGAATACAAAGGTGTTGGTTACTACGGCGAAGTGGTAACCGCGCTCTTTTGATTGCATCTCCAGATAGGGCAGGCTCTGAAACGCATTGGCGTCAACATCTTTGTTAAACAGCGCTTCGTTTGGCTGTACATAGTCATTGAAGGCGACAACATCAACATCCAGCTGATATTTGTCGTGCGCAACTTGCTTCACTGTGTCCCATAACGCCTGGTCTGGCCCGGTATTTATGGCCACTTTGATGTGGTTTTCATCGTTTTTATTACAGCCACTCAACAGTGCAACGGAAGCAGCCAGCAGAGTTGTGAGTATTATTTTCTTCATTGCGCAGGTCCCCTCTTAACGTAGGAAACGGACTATAATGGATATCTAGACGTCTGTACATCCATTGGTGAGCCGTTCGCCTGGAATTCGTTCAGGGGCCGCTACTTTTGCAAACAGGCGATGTATTTCTCGCCCGAATGCAGAACTTTTTTCTGCGCTTCGGTCAAAATTTCACGATGCTCAAATGCGCCGTAAAGTTGCTCAAATTTTAACGGTGAAAGCCGAAGCATAATGTCGCTCACCGTCGAGGCAGAGAGTGGCAGCATATTTGGGTAGCTCCACATAAATGACACGGCATTAGCGCCAGGCGTGACTTGCAATATATCGCCGCTTAAAAGTAAGCCGTCATTGTGCGAATGATGCAACACACAACCCCCGGCAAAATGGCCGCCAAGACGAATCAGCTTCACTGCAGGTAAAATTTCCTGTTCGTCACCGTGCCAAAGCTGAATATGGGGACTGGAGCGCATAATCCATTCACGATCGCTGGCATGGAGGTAAATCGGCGCGTTAAAGGCGGCAGCCCAATCCTGCATGGTGCTGTAATAATGCGGGTGTGAAATAGCGATGGCGTGAATACCGCCAAGCGCGCTGATAATGGCTTTCGTAGCGTTATCTAAATTAGCGATGCAATCCCAAAGAATATTCCCCTGAGATGTTCGCAGCAGAAAGGCGCGTTGATTGATGGCAAAGCCTGGCACCGTCTGCAAGCTAAAGAGAGTAGCGGTGTGCTGCTGCCATTTATTGCTGTGATTGAGGAGCAGGCGTTCCAGCGGCATCCATTTTTGCCCGGTTGCCGGCACGTATTGCCGATCATCGTCACATATTGCGCAGCGTTTGATCTCTTCACGTTGCTCGTCGTAAGACGTGCCGCATGCGGTGCAGACTTTAATCATGCTCAACTCCTGACCATAAATGAAACACGCTTGTTACTGCGGCTGAAGCTGGTAAATCCAAGCCGAGAGCGGCTGTCCATCAAGGGTGATCACGTCGACTTCAACGCGATCGTAGCCATCTTCAAATTCATCAAGCATCGGCCAATGTGACGCCAGCCGATCGGACATAAACACATAACCCTGCACGCGTGGCCCGTCGTGCTGCAAAACAATGCCGGGAAAATCCGCTGCAGCGCCCCAGCCACGCGCGTAGTAGATGCCTGCAACCGATCCCGCCAGCCATTCGCCGCCGATATTTTCCAGAATATGGGCATTGGAGTGGCCTGGCTGTAACGTGCCATAAACAAATAAACGTTCCATTTTCCCTCGTAAAATCAAGCAAAAGCGGCACTTTACTCTGCCGCAGGGTTGATGTCATCCCCGGCATGCAGACCGCCCGATATGTGATGTGCGTACTATTGAAAATCGCTATTCTGAACCACCCGCCTGGTGAGGTAAAAGATCAATGATGAATAGTTCGAGCATTGCCCGCTGCACGATAAAAAGCTATCCACAATCCGCACAATTTGATGGCAAGAGATTTAATAATGGCATTCCACGCCAGCAGCTGGGATTGGCCGAATACGCCAAACTTATCTGGGACTTTACGTTTAACAAACCTAAAAATACGGTTCCCGAGCATGCATTACCGCTTATCCCTCTAAGCGCGCAGCAGCTGCTTCTCGCACCGGATAAGCGTGTATATCGGCTTGGACACTCTTCATTATTGTTTAAAATACAGGGCAAATTTTGGCTGACCGATCCGGTATTTACCCAGCGTGCGTCACCGTTTCGCCGATTAGGTCCCAAACGCTTTCAGCCCGCACCTATTTCACTCGACGCGTTGCCGCCCATCGAAGGGATTATTCTCTCGCACGATCATTATGATCATCTCGATTATCACAGCATCATGCAGCTCAAAGATCGGGTGCGATATTTCCTGACTCCGCTCGGTGTTGGCGACTTGATTGCATCCTGGGGCGTTGCGCCGGAGAAAATTACGCAGCTCGATTGGTGGGAATCCACAGATATTGCCGGCATTCAATTTGTCGCAACGCCTTCGCAGCACTTTTCCGGGCGAGGTTTATTTGACGGTAATAAACGCTTATGGTGCTCGTGGAGCATCATTAGCGATGAATTCCGCCTGTTCTTTGGTGGTGATTCCGGCTATTTCGATGGATTCAAACAGATCGGCCATAAGTTTGGCCCATTCGATATGGCATTTCTGGAAAATGGGGCTTATGACCGTCGCTGGGCCGATATTCACATGCTGCCGCAAGACACCATAAAAGCCTTTAAAGATCTGAACGCGAAATGGCTGTTTCCGATTCACAATGCCACCTTCGATCTGGCATTTCATCACTGGAACGATCCGCTTAATCAAATAGTTGCGCTGGCAAAAGAACATCAAATCAAACTCTGTATGCCGCAAATCGGGCAGGGCGTGCAATTTTTGCAGCCGCAGGAAGAAGCCTGCTGGTGGTAAAAAGCAGCATCCCAGTGCATGACGCTGGGATGCTTTTTATCAATCGAGGGTTAATTCATCGTACAGGCTGCGTAAGCGGGTGCGCAAAAACAGTACCGCTTTATGCTTGCGCGACAATAAAGCCTGCACGCTGCTGCCGCTTTCTGCTGCCAGCTCATGGTAGCTATATCCGAGGAGTTCGGTTTTCTCAAATACCTCGCGCTGTAACGCTGGAAGCTCAGCGAGCGCTTCCTCCAGCTCTTCCCACAGTAACGCTTTTAAATATTCATCTTCTGGCGTTTGCGGCACCCCAAATAAGGTTTCCGCCAGCTCATCCTCAGGAAATTCACCCTCTTCGTCACCGCCGAAGACGTTCGAAAGAGGCTGTTCGGTCTTTTTACGCGCGCGGTCGGTCATTTCATTGCGCGCCGCGCGAAACAGCCAGGCGGCAACGTTCTCCACCGGCTGCTCTACCTGCATCAGCTTATAGGTGACTTCCTGCAAGATATCATCAGCATCTTCACGCACCGCCGTTCGACCGCGAATAAACGCCTTCAGCTTTGTGCGACAGGCGTTGATCGCTGACATTAGCCGTGAATCCTGCGGCATCACGATTACTCGGAATCGCTGGGTTTGGACGCGTTGCTATCGGGCTGCGGGCGAGAATCGTTTCTTTCGTCACGACGACCACCGTGCCAGTCGCAGCGATCGCGGTGGCCGCGATGACCAAAACGATTACGGCGATGCTGCATAAACTCTTCGCGCTGTTCCGGTGTCATTTGCATCCAGCGTTCATGCATACGGCGGCGTGCCATACCAAACATCCCTGGGCGGAAACCCAACCCCCCAAACAGAATGCGGCAAAGCGCTAACAACCCCAACGCCTGCCAGAAACCGATGCTTTTCACGCCGACGATGCCCGGCAGTAACGCATTCCAAAGCGACATCACCAGCAATCCGAGTACGGCAACAATAACGGCACCGATGATCAGCGGTTTTGCCATGCGGTGACCACCAAAATGGTGGCCGTGATCGCGTCTGTGCATATCAAAATCTCTCATTGCTCTTTCCTCATTACATTATTAGATAACGGCTTGTGATGAGGTAGACGAATGAGCGGCAGGAATATTGCTGATTATTTGAAAAAATATTCAGCCAGCGGTTTTCAGCAGTCTGCATTCACGCCAGAAAGCATAGCTACAAACCAGGATGATCAGCGCGGCGGTCAAAGTGCGAGACGTCCAGTACAACTTAACGATCTGTTGTGTGATCATCTGCGCTGGTCCAGCAGAATAAGGTGGGGCGCTGGTGATGTTGGCGGTGATCATCCACAATATTGTCACCACGAAACAGCTGCCAATCAGCCAGGCAATAAAGGGCAACGTCAGCGCAAAACCCCAGGTGAAATGTGCTTTACGCGTTAGCCAGACAAAACAGGCGAGAGGAATGCATGCCGGGACGATATTGGCGCTATAGGTCACGACCAGCTGCCAGATCGGAACATCGTATTGTTGCAGTACTTGCCACGATAAGACGATCTCGGCAAGCAACGTCCGGTACAGTAATAAAAAACAAACCACGCCCCACACCAGTGCCGCTCTCAGTTTTGTGTTCATCAGCTAACTAATCCTTAGTTATCAAAGATGCCACTTTACCTTCACACCCCCGGCGCTGGGAATGCGTTAAGCCACACATTCAGGCAATGTTCACTCAATGGCTGTTAACGCCTGGCCTTATCCCGGCGCGGGCGTATTACGATGTCGGCGATCTGCGTGTCTTCCGGACTATCAACAATAAATCTGACGGCACGCGCAACAGAAGAGGCCTCAAGATATTCCCGTGGATTGATGGGGGCATGGTTACCGGCACGTTGGCGCGAGGCTTGATTCATCGGCGTATCGGTGGGGCCTGGCGCGATCGTCGCCACGCGCACGCCATGCTCGCTCTCTTCCGTCCGCAGCGCATGCGCCAGTGCCGTGAGCGCAAATTTCGAGGCGGAATAAACAACATGGCCTGCCAGTGCCAGCGTGCCCGAGCCGGAGTTAATAAACACCACCTTACCCTGAGATGCGCGCAGAGCAGGCAACGCTAAGCGCGTCAGTTCAGCGGGTGCAATGACGTTGATACTCAAATGCTGCTGCCACAGTTCTGGCGTGGCCGAGTAAGTGGTGCTGAGCAGCGAGATCGCCGCAGAATGTACCAGCACATCGACACGCGCGAGAGAAGCCGTAAACGCGGCTACGGCGGCGTAATCCGTGATATCCAATGCTACCGGTATTACATTTGCCACCTTTTCCAGTGCCTGAAGCGTTTGCGGGTTGCGCCCAATCGCGTAAACCTGGTGATCGGTCGCCAGTAATTTTACCGTTTCCAATCCAATGCCGCTGTTGCCGCCCGTCACAATGGCAACGGATAATGTTGATGCCGTCATCTATTCTCTCTCCTGGTTAAGCCTTCACCCTATGGAAAAGAGAATAATGTGGCAAATGCCGAAATTAACTATCTATAGACGATACGCCCTGGCACCGAAGCGACGGGGTCAGATGGATTATCACCTGGTGATGTCGCGCGTCGTCGCACAAGGTGATTTCATCTCCCGCGCAGAGCTCGCCATCCAGCCACATTTGATGGGCACCCTCGGCACGCACAATATCAATCTCATACGTTGCCTCGCCTTCGCGATAGGTGACCTTCGCGCCTGGCCACGCGGTTGGCAGTCGCGGACGTAATTGCAACTGCTTGCCGTGTCGGATGATGCCCAGCAGGCTCTCAATTATTAGCTGATAGGCCCAGCCAGCCGAGCCGGTATACCAGGTCCAGCCGCCGCGCCCTTCGTGGTTCTCTGCGCTGTAGACATCCGCCGCCATCACATAGGGCTCAACTTTGTAGGTTTCAACGTCAGCCGGCGTGAGACTGTGATTGATAGGATTAACCAGCGCCAGCAGTGACCAGGCGCGGTCAACGTGGCCCATTTCGGCAAAGGCCATAATCGCCCAAAGTGCCGCATGCGTATATTGCCCGCCATTTTCACGCGTGCCCGGCAAATAACCGCGGATATAGCCGGGATTCGGCCCTTCACCGTTAAACGGCGGCGTTAACAGCTTAATCAGCCCGTTATCGTTATCGACTAACTGCTGGTGCAGCGCCTGCATCGCTGATTCACATTTGTCCGGATCGCCAGCGCCGGAAAGCACCGACCAACTTTGGGCGATGGCATCAATGCGACATTCGCTATTGAGATGCGACCCCAGCGTTTCGCCGCTGTCAAAATAACCGCGCAGGAACCACTCGCCATCCCAAGCAACGTTATTAAGCGCTGTTTTCAGGCTATCGGCCTGAGACAGGCACAGCGTAGCAGCATCGGTTTTCCCTAGTCGGTGCGAGAGGGCTGCAAAACGGGTAAGCACGCTATAGAGGAAAAAGCCCAGCCAGACGCTCTCTCCCCGCCCGGCAATGCCCACCGCGCTCATGCCATCATTCCAGTCACCGGATCCGATGAGCGGCAGGCCATGCTCGCCGAAAGTCAGGGCATGTTTGATTGCGCGTAAGGCGTGCTCCCATAGGTTTTCGTGTATCTGACTCACGCCGGGAAGGCTATATACCGATTCCTGTTCCGGCAGCAGCAGCGCTGCTTCCAGATACGGCACCTGCTGCTCTAACAAGGTAAGATCGTCTGTCGCCGTTACGTAATGGCACAGCGCATAAGGTAGCCATAGATAATCATCTGAGCAGCGCGTTCTGACGCCACGTCCTGTCGGCGGATGCCACCAGTGTTGGACATCCCCCTCAAGAAACTGACGAGATGCGCAGAGCTGTAGCTGCTCACGCAGCAACTGCGGCGCGGCATGGGTGAGGGCAAGCGTATCCTGCAGCTGATCGCGAAAACCGAATGCTCCACCCGACTGGTAGTAACCGCTGCGTGCTAGCAAGCGACTGGCTAGGGTTTGATAGAGCAACCAGCGATTTGCCAGTAAATTCACAGCACGATCGGGCGTTTGCACCTCGATTTTGTTCAACACGTCTTGCCACTGGTTTTTTACCTGCTCAAGTTCAGCCTCCGCTGCTTCAAGAGGCAGGAAGCGCTGCATAAGCGTCAGCGCCGCATCGGTATCTTCCGCTGCGCCCAACACAAAGACGAAGGTACGCGTATCGCCATCGATCAGGGTTGTCAGCGTTTGCAAGGTGGCACAAGGATCATAACCTGCTCCGGTATTGCCCGATAATCCACGCGCTTGCATCATCGCCGGTTTGCGCATCGATCCGTTGCGGCCAAGGCATTCAAGTCGATTGCCGCTGAAGGTAATCTGGTTGCCTGATGCGGCAAAAAAGGTGGTTCGGGCCGACCCTGCGCTGTTATAGCGATTGATCGCCAGAATGGCGCTGCCGGCTTCCACCATGGCCGATGAGGTCTGGACATGCGGGGCAGATTGACTCATCAACTCGCCCAGCACCCATTCGACATAACCGGTGATCGACATATACCGCGTTCTGCCTGAGAGATTACTCAGCGTGACGAGCGTAATCTTCGCGGCCTCTTCTCTTGCCACAAAGGTGGTTACGCTACTGCTTATCCCCCGTTCCTGATGCACAAAACGGCTGTAACCCATGCCATGCTGCGTCACATAGGCGCCTTTACCGCGCATCGGCAGCGGCAGCGGCGACCACACATCACCGTTCTCTTCATCGCGCAGATAAAAGGCTTCTCCGGAGGTATCGCTTACCGGGTCGTTTTGCCACGGGGTTAACCGATATTCATGGGCATTTTCATACCATGTGTACGCTTGCCCACTTTCCGAGACGACGCTGCCAAACTGTTTATTGGCCAGTACGTTACACCAGGGGGCCGGCGTCTGGTGGTTTTCCGGTAAATGAATGTGGTATTCGTTACCCTCTGCGGTGTAGCCACCGGTGCCATTGAACATCTGCAACGCTGCCGATGACGGCGGCAGAACGGCGGCCGGTGCGGAATGTTTGTGTGGCAAGAAGTGAGCGGATGCTGGGGTAGGCTGCGGTTTAAGCAGCACCGTAAGCTGGTCGGCTAAACTGCCGTTTCGCCCCTCCAGCACCACGGCGGCCACGCTGATTAAGAGCGTGATGTCCTCGCTCGCCAGATGCTCGCTTTGGCGGATGAAGACGCCGCCGGGCTTGTCAATAAGCTGTTGCGTTTCAGCGGATGCCATCATTGTTAGCAATTGATTTTGCAGGAGTTGCTGGTAACCACCGTGTTCGCCGTTGATGATCACCAAATCAGTTACCACGCCTTTTTGCCGCCAGTATTGATGCGCCTTGATCAAATTACTCACCAGGCTGAGTTGCGTACCGTTTTCGATGCGCACCAGCACGATGGGAAGATCGCCCGACAGCGAATGACGCCACAACGATGCCTGTCCCAAACGATTCTGCTGCAGGTATTTGCTGTCGCCGCGCATTTCCGGGCTGGCAAAGATCACCGCACTGGCGAGTTGATTGTACAAACTGGCATCTTCGGCAGTGATATTGAGCTGGCGTAGCGCCACCTGACTATGGGACGAGGCCATTTCAAAAACCCGATTGGCATAGACGTTATTGCGATACTTCTCCAGCAATGCCAAACAGGCGGCGCGCTGCGATGTCACGCCGTAGATCAGATCCAGCGTGATGGATTTCCCCGGCTTGAGCTGTATTTTTTGCCGAATCGAGAGCAAAGGATCCAGCACCGCGCCAGCGCTGCCCGAGAGGACGCCGTCGGGTGCTAATGCCTGAGGATTGGCAGCGCTGTTGCCGCGTCCGATAAACTGCGCGCGATCCGTTTCAAAACTGGTGGCGCGCTCACTCGCGCCGTGAATCAGCAGGGCGTGGAACATCCAGACCGGTTCGGTCTTCTCTTCGCGCGGACGACGATGGGTCAAAATGGCTTCCAGCTCGGCCACGATTTCGGTCTGCACAAACAGGTTACTGAACGCGGGATGCGCCATATCGCTGGCGGCCGGTGCCAGCACCACTTCCGCATAACTGGTGATATCAATATCACGCGGTTGCCGCGAGTGGTTGGTAAGGATGACCCGCCTAATTTCCACATCGTCTTCCGGTGAGACCACAATATGCGTATGGGTGCTCAGCGTCTCATTGCGGGCTTCAAATTCTGCCGCAGCATCACTGAAGCGCGCAATATATTGCGGCTCTCCGTTGCAGGTCGGCTGAAACGTAGGGCTGATGACCTCGCCTGTCTGACGATCGCGGATATAACAGAAAATACCATGCTGGTTACACGTGCCATCCGCACGCCAGCGTGTCAGCGACAATCCTTTCCATAAACTGTAGCCCGCGCCGGATTGCGTGACTAAAACATGGTAATTGGCATTAGATAGCAGCTGCAGCTGCGGCAGATGCCCCGCTGATCCGCTGAATTCGCGTAATCTGGCCAGATCCGAGCGGGGCGCTTTATCCACCACCTCAGCAAACTGCCGGCGTGGCGTATACAGCTCGATATCGTCTGGCACGCGCTCCTGCAACAGTAAGTAGGATGACTGGAAGCGGGCGGTAGACATAAAACGCGTCACCATCGGCGCATCAAACAGCAGGTGCGAGATCGCCAGAAAACCCATTGCCTGGTGATGGGCCATATAGGTTTTAACGGCAACAAATTGCTGACCGCGCGCCAGCCGATGGGCGGTGAAATCGAGGGCCTCATAGAAGCCATACTTGCCGCAGGCCCCCATTTTTTTCAGCTTCATCAGGTTCTCAGTCGCAGGATGCGGCAGAACCATCAGCGCTAATAGCGTGGCGTAGGGAGCGACCACGTGGTCATCGCCGAGGCCGCGCTTCAGGCCGAGCTCGGGGGTGCCAAACGCTTTATATTGATAGTTTTGGCTGTCATCAAAGGCCGCATAGGCCGACTCTGATACCCCCCAGGGAATGTGCGCTGCTTCGCCTGACGCTATCTGCTGCCTTACCGCCGCTAAGGCCATTTTTTCCAGCAAGGTATCGGGATACACCGGCATCACCAGATGTGGCATCAGATACTCAAACATCGAGCCGCTCCACGACATCACGGCGGGTTTATTGGCGAGCTGCGTAAATAATCGCCCCAGAACAAACCAGCTTTTTACCGGCAGTTGGTTTGCGGAGATGGCGAAGTAGTGCGTCAGTCGCACCTCGGATGGGAAGAGATCGTAAGCGCCTTTATCCATTAATCCGCTATCGAGGTTATAGCCGACGCTAAGCAATGAGGTGGCGGGAAGGTAGAGGAAACGAAAATCCATTTTGGCATGGTTTTCCAGCCGTCCTTCCAGCTCCAGCAGGGTTGCCATACGTTCGCGAGCGGCCCAGATCACCGGTTCGGATTGGTTTAGGGGAAGATCGGGATAGTGAACATGTAATTCCACCAGCCACAGCAACGAAGGCAGCTCTTTCGGAAGCGTATGCTGCGGTGTCAGCCAGCTGAAAAACAGCGTCCACTCTTCCTGAAACTCGATAAGCTGCCGGATGAACAGTTCAAACCATTTAACCTGCTGCTGAGGAAAGACTATCTCCGCCAGTACCCTCTCGCTCAGGCCAATCAGCGCTGAGGTGCGTTCTGCTATCGCTGCGGGCTGCGCCTGCTGTAATCCAGCAAATTCTGCCGTTAACGCTTCCCAACGATGATTTCGCTCGGCCCCCATTTGCTTTTCAGCCAGCAGAAAGGTGTCTTGCAGACCGGCCATAATCACAGGCAGCGCCAGCAGCGGCTGATGTTTCCATTGCGCGAGGCCTGACTGCAGCGTGATCAGATGCGCGGCGAGATTGCCGCTGTCGACGGTGGAAATGTAGCGCGGATGCAAAGGCTGCAGCGTGTAAGTGTCATACCAGTTGTAGAGGTGTCCGCGAAAATGCTCCATGCGGTCGAGGCTATCCAGCGTGGCGAGCGTGCGGTTAATCACCTGTTTTTGCGTCACGTAACCAAAATCCCACGCGGTTAAATTGGCCAGCAGCGACAGGCCAATGTTAGTGGGAGAGGTACGATGCGCAACCGTGGGTTGCAACACTTCCTGAAAGTTGTCAGGCGGCAGATGATGGTGTTCAGCCGTGACGAAATCATCAAACCAGGCCCAGGTATGTCGCGCGGTCTGACGTAAAAATTGTTGCTGTTCGAAGGAGAGTCGTTTCTGACGGGGAGCTGCCGGTTTACTCAGGTGCCACAATAAGCCGGGCGCAGCCGCCCACAGCAACGCGATAGGCATCGCCATTGGCAGCAACATCGGATTGATCAAACCTGTTAAAAGTGACAGTGCAACGCCCGCCATGGGATTGATCCACATGGCGCGATAGAAATGACCTAACCCGGGGGCTTGCCCAGCATGACCGGCTGCAACACTCTTCCACTCATGCAGAAACTGCCCGGTAACGTTCAAGCGCCACAGGGTGACAACGATCGCCTTCAGTGACCAGTAACTTTCATGCGGCAAGGCAGCCAGCAGCAGTGCGGCTCGACTCAGGCGGGTCAGCGCATCTGCCGATAAGATATACAGATGATGTTGCCAGGCGCGCTTCTTACTTTTTCTCATGCCCTCAATCCCCAGCGCGAGTAGCCCTGGCAGCAGAAGGTAGAGAACAATACAGCCCAACCAAAAAATTGGATTCGCGACGTAGGTAAACGTCAGGAATATCAGCATTAACAAGGCCGGTGCCACTACGCTGCGCCGCAAATTGTCGAACAGCTTCCAGCGCGACAGCGCGCTCAACGGATTGGCCTGATGACTACCATCTGCTAGGCGTACGCGTAGCCGGAGCCAGTTCAGCAGCTGCCAGTCACCGCGAACCCAGCGAAAACGGCGAGCAACATCACTCAGATAGTTATCGGGATAGTGCTCATAGAGCACCACGTTGCTGACCACGCCGGACCGGGCATAACAGCCTTCAAGCAGATCGTGGCTAAGCACCAAGTTTTCCGGGCAGGTGTTACGCGTAGCGCGCGTGAACGCAGCGACATCGTAAATTCCTTTGCCGACGAACGAGCCTTCGCCAAACAAATCCTGATAGATATCAGATGACATAGAGGAATAGGCGTCGTTGCCCGGCACGCTGCTGGAGAGCCGTGCGTAAATGCCTTGCCCAAACGGCGGGATCTCTTCAGCCAGACGCGGCTGGAGAATGGCGTAGCCTTCAACAACGCGGTTAAGGCGATCGTCAAACACGGGCGCATTGAGCGGATGCGCCATAATGCCGATTAACTTATGTGCGGTTTCCCGCGGCAGGATGGTGTCACTGTCGAGGGTAATAACGTATTTGACCTGGCGCATTTGCGCATGCGTGGCACCCACGGTGACGTTGAACATCTCCTCTTCACCCTGTAACCAACGGTTCAGCGCATGGAGCTTGCCGCGCTTGCGCTCGTACCCCATCCAAACGCCCTGAGAGGGATTGTGCACGCGGTTGCGATGCAGCAGAGTAAACAGCACATCATTTTGCGTCTTGCTGCTATAGCGTCGATTGAGCGCTTCAATTTTCAGTACCGCATAGCCGATAATTTCATCGTCATTCGCCTGATGTTCAGCCTTGCTGTCGGTAAAATCAGCCAGCAGCGCAAACGTGATATTGGCTAACGCATTCCCGAGATAGCTGGTTTCCAGTGACCGAAGTAGCGTATCGATCCCTTTTTGACTGCTAATCAGGCAGGGAATGACCACTAACGTCCGATCTTTATCAGGAACGGCGGCTTCAAAATTGAGCCGCGGCAGGGGAACAGGATGACGGGTGCGGGTGGTGACTTCGCTGAGTAACTGCATGGCGAGCTGGCTGCTGATCACTATCACGGCGGGCAGCAGCAGTAACCAGACTAGCGAAGACATGTTCGCATGGCGGGTAATCAGCAGCGTCTCGGCAGTAAACGCGGTGGTGAGCAAGGTGAGGCTACCTAACCAGGAGAGGAGCGGCGTCTGGCTAAGATGATGCCGCGCCTGGCTCAGCAACGAGCTGCGCGGCTGCAGCTGCTGCTCCAGTGTTGTCCGCCCCTTGTCTAGCAAAAAATAACCAATGTGCTGCTGCCGAATAGGTAATCCAGCCTGACGACTTAGCGCCAGCACCTGATTAGCGACGCTTAACTCATCAAATTGACTTTGCCGGGCGAGCTCTTCAATCACATGGCGATATTGATCGCGACTGTCAAAATGCATCTGTGGGTAGATGCCGCTGGGATCCTGCGCCAGCACTTGTTCAACCAAACTCAACGACTCTACCAAATCCTGCCAGTTAATTTCTCCCAGCTGGCGTAATCCTGAGATGCTATTGCTCACCGAGAGCTGGCTGAGCGACAGATGACGGTTAAATTGTTCAATGACATCCGCCGTGTTACGTCCGGTATTCAGCAGATGCTGTTCCACCCAGGTGAGCGCCAGCGAATGATTTTGTCCGTTGAGCTTGCGTGCCAGTTCAGCGACAAAGGCACCGGACAGTTGATCGTTCTTATCTGCCATTCGGGCGATAACCTGAATGACCTTGCTGGCATCTTTTGCAGAGTGGTGAATGATTTCATTAATCCATTCCTCCGCCTGGCCTCTTTCCTGATGGATGTCGGCTACTCCCACGGCAATGCGGGCGAGATTATCGATTAATGCAAAGCGCAGCATGGCAGGAAGCGCCCAAAGCTCGCCCATTAACAGTGGCGTAACTCTTTGATAGGCATGTATAAAGGTCGATAATACGCTGGATTCGAGCCGACCATCGCTATGACTGATCATCTCGTCAGCAATCGCCTGGATACGCAAATAGTGAGCCGGTTCGGTTAATACGGGCAAACCCTGACCAAATTTTGCGGGCAGCAGATGCCGCACCATACGAATTTGTTCTTCGATAATATAAAAATTATCCAGCAGCCACTCACCGGCAGGTGTCAGGTTGCGTTCATCACCGGCACTCAATATTTCCGCGCTTTTAATCAGCGCCTGCTCATTTTCTTTTAATCGTTGTAATAATTTATAGCTTCTTTTCGCGCTGGAAAGATGGTGCGTTTTTGCTAAACGCTCGCCGTAAATGTCCATTTGTTGCTCAGAAAAAACATCTGGCCGGTTCGCCTGGTAAATACCACTTTCATGTAAAAACTCAACGTTGCTGCCTGTCATTTCTGGCAGCACGCTACTGTTTAAGATCGACCCGGTGGGAATTTTATTTTTCATAATGGCATCACAAAAATCCGATGGATTAAAAAAGCCAGCACTATCAATAGGAAAATTGATGGTATAGGGAGGGCGAGGGAAATTAATTTACCTTTAATGAGTATAGCGCTAAATGGCGTTTGCGGTTGGTTTATACGGCAATAGCTTATTTAAAAATTATAAACAACGTAATGATAGACTTGGACCGGTTTTATCGGCTTGTCAAATGTTAGTTGCGGTGAAAAAAATAAGGTGTGTTAGAATGAGTTATCGGAAAAAGGAAATAAATCATGAGCTGGTTAAATCGATTTCTGGAAAGTTTGGGCCGCCGGGAGGTTAGTGCGCAGTGTCCGGTGTGCAAAAAGTTTTGCCCACAATCTTCACATAAACAATCCCACAGCCAGGCAATGCTGTGCCCACACTGTAAGTCATTATTTGTTATGGAGAAGTGAGCCTGCTGCCGCGTCTTTTTTTGTTAATCACTGAACTGATTCTGCTCACCTGTACAAGAAGAGCCACCTACCGTTTATCATTTGCCTGTCTAAAGCTGTAAAATAATTTACCTTTCATATTCCAAAAATGAACGCTGAGCTTCAGCCTGGTCTACATACTGAAAAGACATCGGATGTATTAATTTCTCATCACAATACCAAAGATTATTGATGCATTTAAAAATGTCACCTGCTTGAAATGTCTGATCATTGTCTAAGCGTATAACGGCATACTTTCCGTTGTTAAAGCTGACTTCATACAGAGAAATTAACCCTAATTCGGATAATGTGCGCTGATGAATGATCTGACAGCGCATTTCAGAGGGGGATGTTTTTTTCATGATACTTGCTCCACGTTGGCCTCTCTTAAGCCTGGCATTGCGTGAAATAAAATGAATGATTTATTTAACGCTGCGCTTGTGTAATACGCGATGTCCGCCATGATTAAGTCAGGATTAGGTTGCAGCCATAATAAATGGCCGCAGCTTCCCCGCCTTTTTTTATCAATACCCTACAACAAGGTAATATTATGACTATTAAAACGCTACATGATCTCTTCGTACATGATTTATCTGATATTTATAGTGCTGAAAAGCAGATTACCAAAGCACTACCCAAAATGATTCGTGCGGCTACGGATGAAAATTTAGTTGCTGCATTTGAACTTCACCTTGAAGAAACGCGCGGACAAATTGATCGCATTGACCAGCTGGTTGAACTCACTGAAGGGGTTCGGATTAAACGAATGAAATGCCATGCGCTGGAAGGATTGGCTGAAGAGGCGCAGGAAATCATTGATGAAGTGGAAGCAGGACCGGTAAGAGATGCCGGATTGATTGGTGCGGCTCAAAAAGTTGAGCACTACGAGATTGCCACCTACGGTACGCTACGTGCCTTAGCGCTTAAACTTGATTATCAGGATGCGGCGAAGTTGTTGGGCGAAACGCTGGAAGAAGAGAAGGCGACTGACGAAAAACTTACCCTGATAGCTGAAGAGCAAGATTAACCGTTAGTGGAACAGGTTGCCAAGCGAGAAAACAATAAGCAGTAACCCCCCGCCAATATTAACGTATTTTTTCAGCACCACAGGGTCCGCCTTGCGGGCTGAAAAAATCAGCACATTACTCACCGCAATCAGCCATAAACTCATCACCGCAATATGGACCGACGCCAGCACCAGATAATGACTCACTTCACCGCTACTTCCAGCAAACTGCGATACCACCGTCAGATAAAAGATCACCGCTTTGGGGTTTAGCACGTTAGCCAGCCAGGCTTCTTTTAACGTTACGGTCGAATTTTCACGCGTAAAATCAACGCGTTGCGCTTTCCATCCGCTCAGTATCAGCTGCGTCCCTAACCAAAGCAGATAAACGGTTCCCGCTACTTTCAACATGCCAAACACACCGGGAGATGAAACCAGGATAGCGGTGAGGCCCAAGCCAATGAGCAGGGCATGCGTATAAATGCCTAGAGCAGTGCCCGCCAGCGTACGGATCAGTCCACGACGTCCGCCCGCCAGCGCGCTGTTCATGGCCAGCGTGAAGCTTGCCCCAGGTGAGCATGCCACGGGAAGCAGCGCAGGAATAAAACCCAGTAGATTGATTTCCATAGTGTTTGCATAGTAAGTGATGCATTACGCTGTTGCCACTGCTATCTGGAACCTGATGCAGATCAAAGCATGATGGCTATCCGCACTCTACTCTGCGCTTCGTAAAGAAATGTAAGCGCCGCTCTGGCTTAAGTGTGATCGAGGAAAAAGGAATGAATCGAGGTTCTTTTCGTTGTGCTTTGCTGGCCCTGATAATGGTAGCTATCAGCCCTGCACATGCCATCAACGCCGCTCATCGGGCTGCTCTGACACGCTCGGGATGCGATATGCAAACTGAAGCGACGTGGTGCGATATCCACAAAACCAAAGCACAGAATGACGCTAATCGACCAGCCGCCGAGTCACGCAACAGCGTGATGGAACGCCAGCGCGGTGATATCGCCTCCTTTCTGCAGGCACGCGTTCTGGCACAGCCTAAAACGAGCGCTTTTGCGGCACTGGTGGAATATGGATTCACACGTGAGAATGATGGCGACTTTTTTAAGATTACCGATCATTCAGCCTGGCATGTGCTAATGACGTTCAATTCAGACGGCACCGTAGCGACGGCCACGCTCCAGTAATCGCTGTTATTGCCCGGTCGTTTTGAAAAATTCACTTGCGAATTATTGCATTAACTTGATCGTCATTCTCAGTATGCTTATCTCCATCTTCTCATACTAAAGTTTGCATCGTGGTGCGGAAACAAAGGGTACGCATGTTGGCTAATGAACGATCTGCAGAGCCCCGCACGTTTTTACGTGCCGGACGTTTCATATTGATACAGAAACTATTACGTCGTGATAAAACGCCAGCCTTGCTATTAGCGCTGGCGGCGCTGGTGGGCGTGCTAACGGGACTGATCGGCGTGGCGTTTGACCGCGCCGTAAATTTTGTTATTCACACCCGCCTCAACATGATCGATAACGTAGATGGCAGCCCGTGGTTGACCGGTATGAGCGCTTTTTTTCTGGCCGCTGTCCTGGGCGGCATAGGTTACTTTCTGGTGCGCCGATATGCGCCGGAAGCGGGCGGCTCGGGCATCCCGGAAATTGAAGGTGCGCTGGAGGAGTTACGTCCGGTGCGCTGGTGGCGTGTGTTGCCAGTGAAATTCATTGGCGGAATGGGGGCGCTGGGTTCCGGCATGGTGCTAGGACGGGAAGGGCCCACCGTTCAGCTGGGGGGAAATATTGGTGGGATGTGCGTTGATCTTTTCCGCGTGCGTGCCGCTGAGTCTCGCCATACGCTGCTGGCAACAGGGGCTGCAGCCGGTTTATCAGCGGCTTTCAACGCACCATTGGCGGGTATCCTGTTTATTCTTGAAGAGATGCGGCCCCAGTTTCGCTATAGCCTCATTTCTATCAAAGCGGTGTTTGTGGGCGTTATCGTTTCCAGCATTGTTTTCCGCCTATGCAACGGAAATGAGCCAATCATTAATATTGGTCAGTTACGGGATGCGCCTACTAATACACTTTGGCTCTATCTGATTCTGGGTATGTTATTTGGGGGATGCGGCGTTGCGTTTAATCGCCTGATTTTTGCTGCACAGGATCAGTTTCAGCGCTGGCATAAAGGACGCGTAACGCCATGGGTGATAGGGGGGAGTTTACTGGCCGGCACCTGTGGCGTGATAGGAATGGTGCTACCACAGGCCGTGCAGGGCGGGATCTCGCTGGTCCCGGACTTTACCAGTGGTAATGTCAGCGCACAGGCACTCTTCTTCCTCTTCGCGCTGCGCACGCTGATAACCATTTGCTGTTTCTCTTCCGGTGCGCCCGGGGGTATTTTTGCACCAATGCTCACTCTGGGCACACTTTTAGGTACCTGCTACGGCCAATTGTGCATGCAGTGGTTCCCGGGATTACAGCTGGAGCCGGCTACTTTTGCCGTTGCGGGTATGGGCGCGCTTTTCGCCGCGTCGGTGCGCGCTCCCCTGACGGGCATTGTGCTGGTGTTGGAAATGACCAACAATTATCAGCTGATTCTGCCCATGATCATCACCTGCCTGGGGGCCACGCTAGCCGCGCAGTTCTTTGGCGGTAAACCCCTTTATTCTTCAATTCTTGCCCGAATGCTGGCAAAAGCTAACAGGATCGAAAGCTAAGTCATTGTTTAGCTCGCCATGCCAAACTCTTTACCCAGCCACGCAGAAAACGCCGTCATCGCGGCGCTCTCTGCGCGTGATTGCAAGCGTGTAAGCCAGTAGCCACCCAGATCTATCTCAGCGGTAAATGGACGGACGAGCTTATCCGTCTGTAGCAGGTGATGGAAAATCTTGCTCGGGGCTAACGCAATGCCGACTTCCAGCAGTGCGGCTTCAACCATCGTCAGTGAAGAATCGAAGATCATCACCGGATGTGAGGGCGAGGGGGGATGTTCGTTTATGCTTTGCAACCAATGGCTCCACTCATCGCGGCGAAACGAGCGTAGCAGGGTAAATTTATGCACGTCAGCGGGTTGCTGCAGCTGTTGGGCAATGGTAGGACTGCAAAGCGGTGAGAGAGGCGCATCGCAAATAAACTGTGCCTCGGTTCCGTGCCAGGCTCCGCTGCCAAAACGAATCGTATAATCGTGCCCCTCGGCAGCGGGATCGACACGGTTATTGTGGGTGGAGAGTTGCAGCTCAATATGTGGATGCTGGCGGTTGAAATCGCTCAAACGCGGGATGAGTAAGCCGGTGGCAAAGCTACCCACCACCCCCACTTTTAATTTTTCACGCATTGTTCCCGCAGAAAAGCGATCCAGCGTATCGGCAATACGATCAAACGAATCATTCAGCACCGGCAGCAGACTTTCACCTTCAGTGGTCAACATCAATCCACGCGAAATCCGCACAAATAATTGGCAACCGAGCTGCTGCTCCAGCGATTTCACCTGTTGACTCACCGCCGCGTGGGTGACATTCAGTTCAATCGCTGCATTAGTAAAACTTAAATGGCGAGCTGCCGCTTCGAATGCCCTTAGAGCATTGAGCGGTATGTAGGGGCGCGTCATGCATTAACCTGTAAGATTTTCTATTGTCTGACGCTAAAATTAACCGTTTGTTGCGGCTTGTCAAATTGGGCAAACTGCTCGCGGAACACCAACCCGGAAGATTAAATACAATGAAATTGATTTCTCAAGCGTGGATAGCAACGCTCCTGGCATCGGTATGCTCCACAGGCGTGGCCGCCACGCCAGATGTAGAAAAAACCGTGAGTGAAACCATAAAGCCATTGATGCAGCAGCAAGGCATCCCCGGCATGGCCGTAGCGGTGATTGTGAAAGGCCATCCTCACTTTTTCACCTGGGGTATGGCAGATGAACAACGCCATCGCCCGATAACCCAGGACACGCTGTTTGAATTAGGCTCGGTGAGTAAAACTTTCACCGGGGTGTTGGCCGGCGTAGGCGTCAGCAAAGGCGAGATCTCACTTAACGATCCTGCGCGCCAATATTGGTCGGCACTTAATCAGCCTCAGTGGCGCCACATTACGTTGCTGCAACTGGCGACTTACACCGCGGGTGGTCTGCCCTTACAGGTCCCGGACAGCGTGACCAATGAGCCTGAACTGGTAGACTTTTATCACCAATGGCAACCTCAATGGTCACCCGGCAAGACACGGCAATATGCCAACAGCAGCATCGGCCTGTTTGGTTATTTAGCCGTGAAGCCGAGCGGCCTCTCTTTCGAGCAGGCGATGCAGCAGCGCGTGTTTACGCCACTTAAGCTCAGTCATACCTTTATTACGGTGCCGGATGCGCAGAAAAATTCTTACGCCTGGGGCTATCGGCAGGGCAAACCCGTACGCGTATCGCGGGGGATGCTGGATGCAGAAGCCTATGGGGTGAAGTCATCCATTAAAGATATGTCGCGCTGGTTGCAGGCCAATATGGCACCAAAACAGGTGGATGATAAGACATTACAACAAGCCCTTGATCTCGCGCAGACACGGTTTTATCGCACCGATAATTTATATCAGGGACTTGGCTGGGAAATGCTTGATTGGCCTGATCAGGCTGCCATGGCCGAGAAGGGGGCTGATAATACCGTTGCGCTGGGGCCACAACCGGTGGTGGATGCGTCGATACACCCGCGTGTAGCGGCATCGTGGGTACATAAGACAGGCGCCACCGGCGGTTTCGGTGCTTATGTTGCCTTTATCCCGCAAAAGCAGGTGGGCATTGTTATGCTGGCCAATAAAAATTATCCGAATACCGAGCGGGTAAAGGCCGCCATGCAAATTTTAACGGCGCTGGAATAAGTGCCAGGGGCGAATTTTCGCCCCGTTTCTTGTGGCAAGCCACAAGAGCCGGGCGATTGATCATCTACACTTAAACTCTACTCATACTAAGGAGATCGAGATGACAGACCACCCGGAAAAAAGACGTGATGTTAAAGATGAAAAGCACCCGGCTAAAGATGCGCCTAATGAGCACGGTGAGATTCCCAGAACGCGCGATGACAGTGAAGACCACAAAAAAGATCCCTTCCGTGATGAGTGACGTTAATCGGTTTTCGCTGGTGTAAGAAAAAGCATCGCCAGGGGTAGCGCGGCGAAGAGTAATAACGCACTCGCTGCGCCTGCACTGGCGTAGACCTGGCCAAAAAGGAGCGAACCGATCACTTGTCCAGCCGCTAACATAAAAAACAGTATGCCAACGCCGCTGGCAGGCGAATGCGCTGTTGCTTCGGCACCCCATACCAGCAGCACGCCGGAAAGCGTCACATAAGCAGCTCCTCCCAATGCCACGGCAGGAAATAGCCACCACGCATAGTGATGGCTGAGTGCCAGCAGCAGCAAAAGTAACGACATACCGCATAGCGACAGTCGATAAACAGCATTCATGCCAATCCATTTTGCCATCGGCCCCGTTAATGCGCCGAAAATGCCTGCCGCACCGCCAACCAGCCATAACAGACTCACGACGCTGGCATTCACATCAATGTGATGCAATAAATCGGGGCCAAAACTCCACCAGGCCGCGCTGGCGATGCCGCTAATCAACGCAATGACGATTAGCCGCTGAAGCGAGCGCTGGCGCAGTGTGCTGAGCCACGATGAGTGGCGCGCAGCGTCACTTTTTCCGGGCAGCTGACGCCATACTGGCAGGATGCAAATGAGCGCCAGCAAAGCAAACAGGGCGCAGGCTGCTCGCCAGCCTCCCGGTAGCCAAAACAAAATGGGCACGGACAGCATGATCCCCATGCTGGTCCCGGCATTGATCGCGGTATTCATCTGCGGCTGTTGTCGGGATTCTATGCGCTGGCTCACCGCGTCTGCCAGCGCCGGAGAAGCAAGGCCAGCGCTTAGGCCGGCAATAAACAGCCCTGCACCGAGAAGCCATGGCGATGCGGCGCTGGCCAGCAGCAGCAATCCCGTTGCCGCACACAGGGCTGCAACCATCGCGGAAAACCGCGGCCCGGCGCGTGAAGTTAGCATCGGCGCAAGCATCACCGCGACGCAGTAGGCCGCAAAACTACTGGCTGAAAGTACGCCAGATATACGCGGTGTCAAAGGAATAGTGTGCATCACGTCTGGCATCATCAGGCCCCAGGCGAAGCGCGCCATGCCATAAGTGATGGCGATAAGCGAAAAGCCGGTCAGGACCAGCGCAGTCCCTTTCATGGCTGCTCACTGAGATTCAGCAGCTGGAGTGCGGCAGCTTTAGCCGCCTCACATGCATTCACCGCGCCGAGGATCAACGCGGAGGTAAGCGCACCTTCAAACAGTAGCCATATGGCATCAGCTAGCGCCACCTTCTCCTCGCCGTGAAGCTTGTGAACGCAGCGCGCAATGTAAGCGCGCATGCTATGACGATATGCCATCGCCTGTTCAGCCAGTGCGATATCCTCCCCGGCATACTCTCCCCATGCTTTGAGGAATAAGCAGCCGTTGTTACCGTATTCAAGCATCCATGCGCTCATGGCATCGAATATCTGGCTTATTGCGTGGGGATGTTCTGCGGCATATAGCGCGGCGAAAAAACGTTCCTGACGCGCTGTCAGTACCGCAGCCGTCAAGGCTTCGCGAGAAGGAAAATAGCGATACATCGTGCGTGTAGACACATTGGCCTCGCTGCAGATGCGATCGGTACTGGTGGCATGAAAGCCATTGAGATAAAACAGCCGCTCAGCGGCATCAATAATGTCTTGTTGTTTATTCATCCTTAAAAAGTAAACCGATCGTTTTACTTTTGCAAGCTGACGGGATTAATCAGTTGATAAGGCCTTCGTCGCGTTATCGACTTTTACTTCCTTATTTTTTCCGCCGCGAAGGTCGCACTGTACAAGCTCAGTAACCAATCGATAAAGACGCGCACTCTGGGCGACAGCTGGCGATGCTGCGGATAAAGTGCGGAAACCTCCATGCCAGGGCTTTGCCATGCGTTGAGCACCTCGACCAATCTTCCGTCCGCCAGCGCCTCCGCAACGTGATAACGCGGTAACTGCACCAATCCCGCCCCTCGTAATGCGCAGATAACATAGTTTTCCGCATCGTTTACCGTCACCCAACCTTTGGGCGAGAACGCCTGTTTTTTACCATTGATAATTAGCTCAATGGAATAATTCACGCCGCCCGTGGTCGAGAAAAAATTAACGCACTGATGCGCCATTAATTCTTCGGGATGCTGCGGCATACCAAAGCGTCCGAGGTAATCGGGACTGGCGCAAATCACTTGAGGCATCGTGGCCAAATGACGCGCCATCAGGGAGGAATCATGCAGTTTTCCCGCTCTGACTGCGCAGTCAACGCCTTCCCGCACTAAATCAACCAGCCTATCGCCGCTACTGATCACCAATTCAATATCCGGATAGCTACGGTGAAATTGATCGATATTCGGTAGCACAATGCGCGTTGCATGCGCGCCATGGAGGTCGAGCCGCAAAATGCCACGCGGCCGCGCAACCGTATGTCGCAACGATGACTCAGCGTCATCAAGTTCGGAAAGGATATGCACGCACCGCTCATAGAAAGCTTTACCGTCCAATGAAGTCCGCACATGACGGGTGGTTCTTTCGAGCAGCCGGCACTCAAGATTTTTTTCTAACTGTTTGATCGCATTGCTGGCCGTGGCGCGCGGCACGCCTAGCTGATCTGCCGCCTGACTGAAACTTTCTAACTCGACAATACGCGTAAACAGCAGCAGCGTTTCAAACTTATCCATTATCTTTTCTCACGCGCTAATTATTAACGAAAACGGAATTATCATATCAATTTAGCCAGCTTTATCTCTATTTATAAAGCATTAGTATGGATTTCACAGCACGCGGATGCGTGAGTCATTACCTTCACATTGGGAGAAACACATGAGTTCTGTAACGAAAACAGCTCTGGTAACGGGCGCCTCTCGCGGTATTGGTCGGGCGATTGTTGAGCGTCTGGCACAGGATGGATTTTCTGTGATCGTGAACTATGCCGGCAACGCCAGCGCTGCACAGGAAACCGTGCAGGGCATCATCGCTAAAGGCGGCAAAGCCATCGCGATTCAAGGCGATGTAGCAAACGAAGCGGATGTTAGCCGCCTGTTCAGTGAAGCCAAAACCTTTACCGGTAGTCTGGACGTTGTGGTACACAGCGCGGGAATTATGCCGATGGTGAAGATCACGCCAGCCGGTCTTGCCGACTTCGATAAAACCATCAACACCAATTTGCGCGGCGCTTTTCTGGTGTTGGCGAACGCCGCCGAATCCGTGAGCGAGGGTGGTCACATCATCGCCTTGTCGACAAGCGTGATCGCAAAATCGTTCCCGGCTTACGGTCCTTATATCGCGTCCAAAGCGGGGGTGGAAGGCCTGGTTCATGTACTGGCCAACGAATTGCGTGGTCGCAACATCACCGTCAATGCCGTCGCGCCTGGGCCGACCGGCACCGATCTGTTCTTTAACGGTAAGAGCGAAGAGCAAATCGCCGCTATCGCTAAACTGGCGCCGCTGGAACGTATCGGTACGCCTGGAGAGATCGCCAGTGCGGTTGCCATGCTGGCGAGCGCTGACGGGAGCTGGATTAATTCGCAAGTGATTCGTGTTAACGGCGGTTTCGCCTAATCGGCGGATCTGCAAGCAGGAGCATATTATGCAACAAGTCATTCTGGTTACCGGCGCGTCGAGCGGTTTTGGCGCCTTATCCTGTCGTGCATTCGCCCATGCCGGGCACATTGTCTACGCCAGTATGCGCGACACCAAAGGGCGTAACGCAGCGCAAGTTGAGAGCACACTGCAGTACGCGAAGACACAGGGTGTAAATATGCAGGCGATTGAATTGGATGTGCAGTCACAGGATTCAGCCGATGCAGCGATCGCCAGAATTATTGCCGAGCAGGGACGATTAGATGTCGTGGTCCACAATGCTGGACATATGGCATACGGGCCAGCGGAAGCCTTCTTGCCGGAACAATTCTCACAGCTTTATGACATCAATGTCCTTGGTACCCAGCGGGTAAACCGGGCTGCACTTCCGCACATGCGTACGCAAAGAAATGGCCTGCTGCTGTGGGTTGGCAGCAGCAGTACCCGTGGCGGAACGCCACCTTATCTCGCCCCCTATTTTGCGGCGAAAGCGGCGATGGATGCCGTGGCTGTTAGCTATGCGGCAGAATTAGCGCTGTGGGGAATTGAGTCGTCGATTATTGTGCCTGGCGCCTTCACCAAAGGGACTAATCACTTTCTCCATTCAGGTAAACCGGCTGATAGCGATCGCGAGCGTGAATATAACCTCACCGGTCCCACCGCAGGACTAAGTGAACAAGCATTAAAGGGCCTTGCAGAATGTGAACCGGCGGATGCGGATGTTGCCGATGTTGCGGCGGCAATGGTCGGTATCGTCAACGCGCCTGCGGGTAAACGTCCGTTCCGCGTACATGTTGATCCCTCTGATGACGGTGCGGAAGTGGTGAATGCGGTGGCCGATCGTATTCGCAAACAGTTTTTGCAGCGTATTGGGTTAGATGCGCTGTTAAGGCCGAGCATACGTTAGCGGTGGTAAAAGCGGGCTGGAGGCTACGATGCGAACGCTGCTATTTTTACTCTGTGGCTATCTGCTGGCGGGGGCGTGTTATTTGCTGGTTCGCTTGTTTTCCGCAATCTATCCGGCAGTTGCAATGCTGTTTCCAGCACTATTTACTTTGATGTGGTTCGCTGTCTCGTTAACCAATCTTATCGCTGGAATGACTAAGGCCGGATATAGCTTTGGTGAAGAATTGCCTCTGTTTTTGCTGATATTTATGCTGCCTGTAGCAACGTTATATTGGCTGGGGAAAGTGTGACGGCTTAAATCCGCCAGCTGCAGCCCGACGCGCTGAAGCTGGCGGCCCAACTAACTTACTGAGATTGCTGCTTTTTGCTGTCAGCCTCTTTCTGCTTTTTATTGGCCATGTGATGACCCACTGCACAGCCAGCTGCAGCACCTGCAACGCCATGATGCGCCATATGACCAGCCACGCCGCCCACAGCGGCACCTTTCAAACATCCTTTCGCCTCAACCTGAGACGTTACGGACATCAAGATACCTGCGGTAAGTACAATTAGTGAGAGTTTACGCACTGGATTTTTCCTCATTATGTTAATAGGCACATTAAGCCCGAATTGAGCATAGCCATCGTAAATAAATGCACTATTAAAAAGTGTAAGGAAAAGCATTCACTTGCATTGTTTCAAAAGTTCATTATGATTGACTAATCACTCATTTAAGGTGTTTGTATGGCAAGGCCACTTGACGAAGAAAAACGTAGAGCCATTTTAATGGCGGCATTACGAATTATCCCTGAGGAAGGGTTGGGTGCCACAACGGCTCTGATTGCCCGTGAAGCAGGGATTTCGTCTGGCTCACTTTTCACCTATTTTCCGGACAAAGTGACGTTGCTCAATCAACTTTATCTGGCGATCAAAACGGATGTTGCTGAGGCGCTGATGCGCGGTTTTCCTCTCCAGTCTGCTATCAGAGAGAGGGCATATCATGTCTGGATGGCTTATATCGAATGGGCATGTGCCCATCCTGAACAGCGCGCAACACTGCAGCAACTGTCGGTGTCGCGGGTGGTAACTGCTGAAGTGAGGGCGCAGTCTGCCGTTATGTTTGAGGCGATTAACATCATGCTGGCAGAACTGGGTACCACCGGCATTTGTGACAATGTGGAATTTATCACGTCGGTCATGGCTTCTCTGGCGGAATCAACCATCGATTTTGTGTTGCAATCGCCAAACGATAAAAAAGCATTAACCGAAGCAGGGTTCAATATGTTCGCAAGAGCGACAGGCATTTAGCCTTTCGCTTAATCAATAAATGACTGACTAGTTAATCATTAACTGCACATAGGAGAAATACGATGAAACACATCACTCAACATTACATTAACGGTACATTCACCGATTCCATTGGCCAGGAGAAATTTGAACTCTTAAGTCCATCGACGAATGAAGTGATTGGCAGCGTAGTACTGGGAAATGAAGAAGATACGCGGCTAGCCATTGCGGCGGCAAAACAGGCGTTTCAAAGCTATTCGCAATCGACGAAGGAAGAACGCGCCGCCTACCTGCAGCGATTTCATGATGCGATCATGGCAAGGCAGGATGATCATGTGGAAGCTTTTGTGACCGAGTATGGCGGCCCAATTCAGATGGCGCAGTTCCTGGTAAAAGCTTCTGCTGACGCGATTCTCAGCGCAAAAGAGAGCCTGCTAAACATGGCTTTCACCGAAAAGGTCGGTGAAGCGGAAGTTTCACGTAATCCCATCGGCGTTGCCGCACATATCACACCCTGGAACGCGAACATTATTTATTTCTGCAACAAAACGGCGACGGCATTAGCTGCCGGATGCACGGTGGTCACCAAGCCCAGTGAAATGAGTGCCATTCAAACCCAGGTGATTATGGAGTGTGTTCATGCCGCAGGTTTGCCCGCCGGATTGATTAATATGGTCAACGGGCGAGGGGATGTTGTAGGCGTTGAGCTGTCGCAAAATCCAGACATCGCCAAGATTTCGTTTACCGGTTCAACCGCAGTGGGGAAAAGTATTGCAGCCCTCAGCGCGCAGACCATGAAACGCGTGACGCTGGAACTTGGCGGCAAATCGGCCCATATCGTACTGGACGATGCCGATTTAAATAAGGCGGTACCTTTTATTCTGGCGACAGGTTTTCTCAACAGCGGACAAGCGTGCATTGCCGGAACGCGCATTTTGGTTCCTGCAAGCCGTCAGAATGAGATCACCATGGCCCTGAAGCAGGCTATTGATCAGATTAAAGTGGGTATGCCGCATGAGAACGATACTGCCATTGGGCCGATGATCTCACAAAAGCAATACCAGCGCGTTCAGGACTATATTCAGAAAGGGATCGATGAGGGTGCGAAAGTGATTGCCGGCGGAGCAGGACATCCTGATGGGTTAGAGGCGGGAAACTTTGTGAAACCCACTATTTTTGTCGATGTCACGAATCAGATGACGATCGCAAGGGAAGAGATTTTCGGACCGGTTCTCTGCGTTATTCCCTACAAAACCGACGACGAAGCTATAGCGATTGCTAATGATTCACCTTATGGCCTTGCGGGATATGTCAGCAGTGAAAACCGCCAGCGTGCGAAGCACATTGCCGATCAACTGGATACGGGGATGGTATCAATTAATACATTTGTACATACGCCTTTTGCTCCGTTTGGCGGTACCAGGCAGTCTGGTCTTGGCCGGGAAAATGGCATGTATGGCATCGGGGCGTATCTGGAATACAAAACCATTGCTTAATTTGCTGAAAACAGCGTCGGTGAAGAGTGTTAGTTAATGAGCCGGGTCAGCCCGGCTAATCAGGAGCAAATAAGTGAACCTATTAATTTACGGGGCATCGGGCATGGTTGGCCAGGGCGTATTGCTTGAATGCTTGCGGGCAGAAGACGTGGAATCCGTAACCGTTGTGGTGCGTGCAGCAATCTCTCAAAATCACCCCAAACTGCGACAGCTCATCACCGCAGATCTGTCTGTAGAGATGAATAGCCGTGATTATGATGCCTGTTTTTTTTGTCTTGGCGTCAGTGCCGCAGGTATGACCGAGGAACAATACAGCAAGCTGACCTTTGATTTAACCGTGAACATCGCCGCTAAACTGGCACAATCAAACCCTCACATGACGTTTGTCTATGTTTCTGGTGCCGGTACAGACAGCAGTGAAAATGGCAAAATTATGTGGGCGCGGGTTAAAGGTAAAACCGAGAACGCACTGCTTGCGATCGGATTCCATTCAGCGCTGATGTATCGCCCAGCCATAATCCGGCCCATGAAGGGCGTTCGTTCCAAAACGGCGAGCTATCGTATTTTTTATCTACTGATGACGCCGATTCTTCCTGTCCTGAAGTTGATTTTTCCCCGCGCCATCCTGACAACCGAGGAAATAGGCATTGCTATGCTTAATGCGGTTAGATATGGCAGCCCGAAAAAGGTGCTTGAAAAAGAAGACATTTTCGAGCAGGCACACCGGTGAGAACGCGGTAACGCTGCTGCGATATTTCTGTGGTGAACATGGTGCGAAACTAAGATAACTTTCACGTAGCGACGCCGAAGTATTAAGTGCGCATAATCATGATTATGTTAAATGACTCGGGCGTAAAAGGATCCAAGCGTGGTAATACGCAATTATCCTGTCTGATGCAGTTGGATTCGCTTCTGTCCGTTTTGATTTCAACTACAAACAGCCACAGCTATAAATAAATTTTACTTCGCACCTTCCCTGCCGGTTTTGCCGCGTTGGTGATGGCGTCGCTACGTGAATTCTGGTGCGTTTGCAGCACATTGGCCCGCAAACTTTCGCGTAGCAAAACCCGTGACCGGATTTGCCGTTTGCAGTACGTTCTGATGCTTGCCGTAAGCACCGCGCCACCATGATGTTTTTTTCAATCTTCATTGTGCGCAGCGCTCATCAGATTGCAGCCATAAAAAAAGCCGACTGTGATAGCCGGTTTTTTATTATTTCCCGTACTTTCAGCCAACAAGGCTTTCAAGCGGAATATTGAACTGTTTGTGCAGATTGCGAATCATTGGAAGCGTAAGCTCGCGTTTGCGGTTAAGCACTTCATATACGCGATTCTGCCGACCAATTGCCGGTGCCAAATCTTTGGCCGTCAGCCCCATCTGGACCATACGGAAAAATGTCACAAATCCAAAAGATAACACCTGTCTTGATATGCCAAGTGAGTAGAAAAAGGTTACTCTTTTGAGTGAATTTGCAGAGATGTCAATTCACATGAATTGACGATGTATCTGTTTAAAGATGGAATTCGCTATGCCAACGAGTAAAAAAACAGTCGCTAGTAAGGCTGCGGTCCTCGTTATGGATGGCGCACGCACGATAGCAAAAGGGGATCATGACTCATGAGTTTTCAGGCACACACCATCGCTATTCTGAAAGATTTGGAACAAAATGCGTTGCAACTCGACAACGCGCAGGCGATGAAACTCATCTCTCAGATCCGTAATGCAAAGCACATTTTCCTACAGGGGGCCGGGCGAAGTGGCATTGCTATACGGGCGTTCGCTAATCGCTTAGTGCATTTAGGCTTCTCGGTTAGCGTGGTAGGCGAAATTTCATCCCCACATTCTAAACCAGGTGATTTATTAATTATTGGTTCAGGCAGTGGTGAAACCTCGAGTCTGAAAAGTCTGGCGCATCAAGCCGTTGAAAATGGAGTTGAGGTTGCGCTTATCACCATGAAACCCGATTCGACGATTGGCCAATTGGCAAGCAGCGTGCTGGTATTACCGGGGAAGATGAAAACGGAAAACGATCGTCAACTAATACACTTCTCTCAGCCAATGGGTTCGGCTTTTGAGCAACTCTGCTTCATCGTCTATGATGCGATCGTGCTTGAGCTTATGGACCAGCTAGGTGAGACCAGCCAAAGCATGTTTAAGCGACACGCTGATTTTGAGTAGTCCAGAATTTCGCGCCCCAACGTCAACGCATCACTACCCTGCTCACGCACCACATTCAACGCTACGCTGATGAGCTGCTGCCGGCGGAGTCATACGTTGGCGAATGGGTAAGTGGTCAAATTTGTTAAGTTCAGCATCACTCTGCTATTTGTAGCTCATACACTACACATGGCACATCGTAATGTTCCTCAATAGCTTTGTATTTCATGCCTAGCCGTTGCATCACTTTCTGCGAGGCGGTGTTTTTGGGATCGGCAACCGCGACCAGATATTTTGCACCTATCTTTTCAGCAGCAAACTGAATAATCGCCCGGCCTGCTTCCGTGGCGTAACCTTTACCGTGATGATTCGCGTGCAAACGCCAGCCGATTTCCAGAGGTGCGCCATCCTGATTGGCTAAATGTTGTAGACATGCCGCCCCCACCACTTCATGCGACTCCTTTTCCCGCATCGCCCACCAGGAAAAGCCGTATTGCTGCCAGCGCAACATAACGCGTTCAATATTGGCTCGCGTCTCTTCAGGGGATTTCACGATGCCATTGCTGATATAGCGCATTATCTCTGGATCGCTTTCCATCGAGCGCAGGCCGTCAAAATGTGCGTGTTCGAAAGGTTCCAATACTAAGTGTGTTGTAACTAATTTCATCGTTTCTCCCAAAGATTTCATCATTGTAACCAGACCATAAGAATCTCCCGCTTTCCGTGTCAATGTTATTTAGGAAATTTCGTACAAGTCGCCACTCCTCGGTCTGATACTTATCAGTGCCCTGCCGCGATTTAATAACAACATAATTGGGATGGGGAGGTAGAAATGTTGTCATTAACACTAGTAGACAATAACCAATGGATTGCGGAAGGTTTAAATCACTATTTTTCTGAGAAACCTGTTCAAATTAAAAAAATTGACATCGACAGCCTCAATTCAGCCCTCAAAAATATTGCCGGCTGCGATGTACTGATCAGCGAATTAACCGCTTACGGCCGCGATGTGCAGTTTTTTACTGAGCTGTTACGTAAGGTAAAAGTGTCTTCTCCTGCAACGCGCATTATTGTTCTTACCGATCTCAATGAGAAAGCGGTGGTCAGTTACGTTATGAGCGTGCTGCCAGGAGTGATATTCCTTGCTAAAACCAGCTCGCTCGATGACATTTGCGATGCGGTAGTGGGCCACGCGACGACACAGAGTACGCGACGTTCCAAGCAGACGCTCTCACCGCGTGAATTTGGGCTTTTGCGACTGCTGGGACAAACCAGTAATCTGACAGATATTGCCTATTCGCTTAGGCTGAGTTGTAAAACGATCAGTCACCATCGTCAGAGCATCATTCGTAAACTCAACTGTGCCAACAATAAAGAGTTATTTAATCGCCTAAATCGCATGGGTTACCAATTAGAAAAGATTTAATCATTCCCTCCTGTTAATTGAACCGCAAATTGGTGCGGTTCAATTAACACTCAACGTGGTAGCGAATCCCCCCAATCTTCACTTTTCTGGATTTTGTGTGACTGAGGTTGCATTTTCGGCATGAGCTGCTGGTTAACGAGGCACGCCCAGGCGCAGAATGGAATATATAACCATTACTGAATATATATTCAAATCGATTTGCATGCATAACCCAACACGCAATAATTTAAGGAGAAGGTTCTATGAGTAGTTACACGTATCCGAAATTTGGTGCCGGATTGTGGCACTTCGCTAACTATATCGATCGTTACGCGGTTGATGGTTATGGACCGGCGCTCAGCACTCTCGACCAAATAAAACTCGCCGCCAGCGTCGAAGACCTGTCCTACGTTGATGTCCCCTATCCTTTCACTGAAGGCGTTACGGTGGCTCAAGTCAAACAAGCCCTTGAAGATGCTGGCCTACAAGCCATCGGCATCACGCCGGAAATTTATTTACGTCGCTTCTCCCGCGGTGCTTTCACTAACCCTGATGATGCTATCCGTAAACAGGCTTTCGATTTAATGCATGAAGCCGCCACCGTGGTGCGAGAGCTCGGAGCCAACTATGTCAAAATTTGGCCAGGTCAGGACGGTTGGGATTATCCGTTCCAGGTAGATCATAAGAATCTGTGGAAGATGGCGGTTGATGGCATGCGGGAATTGGCCAGTGCCAATCCCGACGTAAAATTCGCTATTGAATACAAACCACGCGAGCCGCGCGTGAAGATGACCTGGGATTCTGCCGCACGCACCCTGCTGGGCATTGAAGACATTGGTTTGCCTAACGTCGGCGTGCTGCTGGATTTTGGTCACGCGCTGTTTGCCGGTGAATCTCCAGCGGATTCGGCTCAATTGATCATCGATCGCGGGCGTTTATTTGGGATGGACGTCAATGACAACCTGCGCGGCTGGGATGATGATTTGGTGGTTGGCACCGTACATATGACGGAGATTTTTGAATTTTTCTACGTACTGAAGATTAACAACTGGGATGGCGTATGGCAGCTCGATCAATTTCCCTTCCGTGAAGATCATGTTGAAGCAGCCAACCTCTCCATTCGCTTCCTGAAACATATTTACCGGGCATTAGATAAACTGGATATCACCGCGCTGCAGGAAGCGCAGCGTGAGCAAAATCCGCTTAAAGCTCAGAAGATCATTCAAAACGCGTTGCTCAGCAGCATCGAGCAGTAGGGTTAAGCCCAGTACGTGCATTCTGGACAAATAGGTGGTCATAAATGGCCTAATGCCGTTCAATTAGGCAATCCTTCTTTATGCAGGTGCGCATGAATGCGCACCCTACGAAAACCCGGTTATATCCGCGTTGGGTCCCCATTTATGGTGACCGATTCACGCTTAGCTGACGAGCAATACGCCATAAATGGCCACCTTACATTGAATTCGAATGCCTAAAAAGCAACGCTCGGTACGAATTTTGTTGCTTCCATTGCAGCGTAAACCCGCTAAGTTGGGAAAAAAATGGAGGTAACTATGCAAATGCCCTCTTCACCCTGGTGGTGGGATCTCTCTACGCGAGAATTTAGTGAACTTGATATGGCAAACATCGTTGCCATACTGCCAATCGGTGCGGTGGAACAACATGGGCCTCATTTGCCGGTACGCGTCGATGCAGCAATAAATGCCGGCATTGTTCAGCGCGCGGTCGAATTACTGCCTGATAACTTGCCGCTGCTGGTCATGCCCGCACTGCCGATAGGTAAATCCGACGAACATCTCGCTTACCCCGGCACGCTTTCATTGCCCTACGAGGTGTTAGGTAAGGTGTGGTTTGAAGTGGCAAAAAGCGCGTGGCGTGCTGGCATTCGTAAACTGATTTTCTGGAATTCACACGGCGGCCAGCCACAGCTGATGGAGATCGTCTGCCGTCAGTTACGCATTGAACTGGGCATGTTTGCCGTCGGTGCCAGCTGGTTTCACACCTTTGATGCTTCCGACTTGTATAGCGCACATGAACTCAATCACGGCATTCACGGCGGAGAGTCCGAGACCAGCATGATGCTGCATCTCCATCCACAATTGGTGCAGATGCAGCACGCAGATAATTTTGTGTCCACGTCGGTGGCGCTCGAAGCCCGCGGCGGTATTTTGACGCCAGAAGGCGGTATTGGTTTTGGCTGGATGGCACAGGACCTGCACCTTTCCGGCACCACCGGCAACGCAGCGGCCGCCGATGCCGAACGCGGAAAGATCGCCACCGATCGCGCCGCGCATGCGCTGCTGAAACTGGCGCGCGAGGTGCAGAGTTTCGATCTTGGTTTTCTTACTGAGCGAACCGCATACCAGCCGCTGAACCTGTAGGGTTGCCATTCATGGCGATCAGGTGCGCATTAATGCGCACCTTATAGGCTACACAAGTCCTGACATCATGCCTTTGATGGTTTCAGCAAATACGCTGCCAATCGCGCTGGTGCCGCGATCGTGACCGATCAGCATCAGCGTTTGCGTATGCTGCGCCAGTTCTCGTACCGGAATATAGATCAAGCGGCCGCTGCGCTGGTCAGATTCAATATCGATTGGCGTGAGAAACGTCAGCGTTTGATCCATCATCGCCGACTGGCGCATCACTTCGATCGAGTTAGTTTCGATGACCGCTTGTAAAGTGATCGAGGCGCGTGCAAACACTTCATTCAGATAAGGGCGAATGACCATCGATTTATCGGCAATCACCACCGGATAAGGCAGGCAATCACTCAGGCGTAAACTGGATTTCTCCGCCAGCGGATGTCCCGATCCTACTACCGCACCTAACCGCACCGGTACGCTAGCAATATTGCGGTGGACCGGCTGCAGTTCAAAATCAAAGCCAATACCCAAATCCGCCTCACCGCTTGCCACCGCGTTAGTGATATTTTCACCGGTGGTGAGCTGTTGTAGCAGCAATTTTACCCGCGGATTGGCGCGTCGGAACTCGGCCGCCACGCGCGGAATCAGGTTTGCCGCCAATCCACTCATCATTGCCACGGTGACTTCGCCACGCCGCAGTCCTTTCAGCTCTTCGATTTTCATCTGCGCAATTTCAATCTCTTTGAAACTCTGCCGTACATGGTGAATCAGCGCTTCACCGGCGGCCGTGAGGATCATTTTACGGGGTAAACGTTGAAACAAAGGCGTACCCAACTCCTCTTCCAGCGCAATCAATTGGCGGTTTATGGCCGATGCGGAGATATGCAGACGCTCGGCAGCTTTGCGGATTGAACCGCTGCGCGCGATCTGGTCGATATAAACAAACAAACGGTGCTGAAGCATATTCCATCCTGCGTTGCCTTTTAGGCATCGGTAAGTGCTAAAAATGATGCTTTTAAGATAATGCTCTTCCGGTGATTAATACATCAAAACCACACCAGGAGAACACATGATGGCAGACGTATCCCGCAGAAAATTTGCGAAGTTAGTGGCTGGCGCGCTGTTGTTACCCGCGCTGGCACCCATGTTGTCGCGCAAAGCCATGGCAGCGAATAACAATATAAAAATCGCCCTGCTGCTGCCCGGTTCGGTTGCCGATGGCGGCTGGAGTTCGCTGGCGTATGTTGGCTTGCAAAGCCTGCAAAAAGCCGGTTTTACCGTCGCCCATAGCGAAAGCATCACCCAGGCGCAGATGGATCAAACCATTCGCGGCTACGCCGATGATGGTTACACCTTGATCATTGGGCACAGTTTTGAATACGGCTCAGCCTTCGCTGAAATCGCCCCCGAATATCCGGATACCTATTTCTTCGCTTCCACCTTTAAGCCCGATGAAAAAGCGCCGGGTAACGTGGAGTACATCGATCTCGCCTATGTGCAAGGTGCTTATGCTGCAGGTGCGCTAGCCGCGCTGATCTCTGATAACGGTAAAGCAGTAGGATTTGTCGGCGGCGGCGATAACCCCACACAGCAGGCGATGATGCGAGCCTTCATCCAGGCGGCAGAGAAAACCCGCCCGGGTATGAAAGGCTTGGGCGTGGTAACCGGCGATTATGATAACGCCGCGAAAGGTCGCGAGGCCGCAACCACCATGATCGGCAACGGTGCGGATGTGATCTGGCATGCGGCAGACGTCACGGGGCTTGGAGCCATACAAGGCGCGGCGGCGGCGAAAGTCAAAGTCCTTGGTTGTTATGTGGATCAGCGTAGTGTCGCGCCGGATTACGTTGCCTGCAGTTTCCGCCAGAATCTCGATTGGATGGTGGAGCAAGTGGGTGAATCGGTGGCCAATAAAACCTTTAAAGGTGGCCAGGAGTGGCAGCCTACGGTGGGCAAAGCCTGGTCAATAGTTAACGGCAGCGAGCGTTATAACGCCAAACTGGTGAGCACCAGCGCCTGGGATAAATTCCAGCAGATCTGGCAACAGCTGGACAACGGCACACTGAAGCCAGTGGTTTGATAAGCGGAATCGACTCATGACAGTAACGGCAAACATACGCGTCGCGCTTAACAACATCACCAAACGCTTCGCACGCGTGGTGGCAAATGACGATGTGTCACTCAGCATTAAAGCCGGAGAAATTCACGCGCTGCTGGGCGAGAACGGCGCAGGCAAAAGCACGCTGATGCAGATCCTGTACGGTTTGTATCAGGCCGATGAAGGCAGCATTGTGGTGGATGGCAAAGCGCAGCGCTTTCGCGATCCCAGCGATGCTATCGCCTGCGGCATCGGCATGGTGCACCAGGAATTTATGCTGGTACAGCCTATGAGCGTGGTAGAGAACGTGATACTGGGGCTGAAAGAGAGCGTCAGCGGCGTACTCAATTTGCATGCTGCGGCAGCGCGTTTGCAGGCGCTATCAGATAAACACGGTCTGGCGATTGATCCCTGGGCAAAAGTACAACATCTGCCCATTGGCGTGCAGCAGCGCGTGGAGATCCTCAAGCTGCTTTATCGCGATGCGCAGGTGCTGATTCTGGATGAACCGACTGCGGTGCTCACGCCGCAAGAGAAAGCAGGTTTGTTTGCCACGCTGAAATCGCTGTGTGCTGAAGGCCGTTCGGTGGTGATCGTCACGCACAAACTGTACGAAATCATGGCCATTGCCCATCACGTTTCGGTGATGCGCGGCGGAAAAATGGTGGATTCAGTCGATATTAAAGACACCTCTGAACGCGACCTGGCACGCCGTATGGTGGGCCGCGATGTGGTGCTGCGTATGGAAAAAACGCCGTGCCAGCCGGGTAAAACCGTGCTGCAAGTTGATAACATCGCGGTGCGCGACGCCAGCGGACAGCAGAAAATCTGGCGCGTTTCGCTGAGCGTGGTCGCGGGAGAAATCCTCGGCATTGCCGGCGTGGAAGGCAATGGGCAATCCGAGCTGGCAGAAACGCTGCTCAATCTACGCGAGCTGGAAGCCGGCCGTATTCTGCTCAACGGTGAAGATATCAGCGATGATTCCCCTGCTACACGCCGCAGTAAAGGTATCGGTTTTATTCCGGCGGATCGGCGCGGCGTTGGATCAGTTACCGATCTTTCGATCACCGATAATGCCCTGCTTGGTCGCCAGCGCAGTTTTACCCGCGCGCGAGGATGGCTGTTGGATCGCCAACGTATTCGCCAGCACGCACGGGATATCATCGCGCGCTTTGCAGTGCGTACGCCAGATGCCGATTTTGAAGCCGGAAAACTCTCCGGCGGTAATTTGCAAAAGCTGATTCTGGGCCGTGAAGTAGCCAGCAATCCCTGCCTGCTGATTGTGGAGCAACCGACGCGCGGGCTGGATGTGGGTGCGATTGAGAGCGTATGGCAAGGATTAATGAACGCGCGCGATCGCGGCTGCGCCATTCTGATGATCTCCGCCGAGCTGGAAGAGATTATGAATCTTTCCGATCGCATCGCAGTGATGTACAGCGGCCAGATCGCCGGGGAAATGAACGCCGTCGATGCTTCTCCAGAACGCCTCGGCGAGCTGATGGCGGGCGCACATCTCAAAAAAGGGGCAGGCAACCATGAAGAAGCTGCTTGAGCGGCGTCTGGCTCCCGCTGAATCCACCAGCGCACTGATGTTAACCAGCTGCTGCGGGATCGTAACGGCGTTTGTGATTGCTGGGCTGCTGTTTATCCCTTTCGGCGGTAATCCATTGTCAGCGTATGGCTTCCTGTTTGACGCCGCGTTTGGCTCATTGAGTAGCGTAGGCCTTAGCATCGTGCAATCCACACCGTTAATGTTGATTGCGTTGGCAACCATCGTGGTGTGGCGTGCTGGATTGGGCTACATCGGCTTTGAAGGTTGCTTTCTGCTGGGTGCCGCGGCGGCCAGCTGGATTGCGCTCTCCGGGACGCCTCAGGGTTTTCCGTGGGCCGTTCCAGCGCTGCTTTATTGGCCACTGGTGCTGATCGCCGCTTTCCTCGCCGGGGCGATTTGGGCCGGCTGGGTTGGCGCGTTACGCGTCAGGTTTGGCGGCAATGATGTACTGATTTCCCTGATGGCCAACTACGTGGCGCTGTTCATAGTGCAATATTTGGTTTCTGGTCCAATGCGCGCGCCCGGCGACCTGCCACAAACGCCACGCTTACCGGTGGATAGCTGGTTGCCGTTTGTCATGACTGGCATGCGCGCACACTGGGGCATCGCCATTGCGCTGGTTGCGACCGTCTTTGTCTTCTGGCTAATGCGCGCCACACCCGCCGGCTTCGAAATCAAAATCGCCGGGCTTAATGCGCGCGCCGCACGCTACAGCGGCGTTGATGTCAATCGTCGGCAAATGGGCGCAGTGCTGCTCGGCGGTGGATTGGCGGCGCTGGCAGGATTGTGCGCGGTACTTGGCGTGCAGCATCGGCTGATGGAAGGCATCTCTGGCGGCGTCGGGTTTATTGGCGTGGTCGTCGCCTTGCTGGCACGCCTCAATCCTCTGCTGGTGATCCCTACCGCAATTCTCTATGGCGGTTTAGAAGTCGGCGGCAGCGCGATGCAGCGTCAAACCGGTTTGCCGACGTCAGTAGTGCTGATTCTGCAAAGTTTAGTGGTGTTACTCATTCTGGCGGGTGATTTGCTGCGCTATTACCGTATCAACCTGCCCATCCTGCGTAAAACCCGCAGCCCAATGGTGGAGAAGCAATCATGAGTTTGTGGGCTAATCTCGACACCGCGTTCTTTGTCAGCTGGCTGGCTGCAGCGGTGCGGCTTGCAGGTCCCGTGTTGTTAGCCGCACTGGGCGAAATCTATGGCGAACGTTCTGGCGTGTTAAATATTGGCATCGAAGGCACCATTCTGCTGGGTGCGCTCTCCAGCTACATGGTAGCGGTAGCAAGCGGCTCAACGGCACTCGGCTTCATCGCCGGTGGCGTAGGAGGATTACTGGTCGGCTGCGTGCTGGCGGCGCTCTATCTGCGTGCCCACGCCAGCCAAATTGTGGTCGGCATCGTTTTCAATATTCTTGCCGCTGGCCTTGCCACCTGGATTTATGCGCTGGTGATGGGCAACGAATCATCGCCAACCATTCCCATGCTGGAACCCTGGCATGTGCCGCTGCTCTCGTCATTACCCTTCATCGGTCCGATTCTGTTCCAACAGCCACTGCCGCTCTATTTAACTTTACTACTGGCGGCACTGGCGCATTTTGGCCTGTTCCATACCCGCTTCGGCCTCTCTTTGCGCGCGGTGGGTGAAAATCCGCGCGCTGCCCATGCAGCCGGGCTTAACGTAGTAAAGATCCGCACATGGGGAGTAATGTTCTCCTGCTTAGGAGCGGGTTTAGCCGGCAGCTATCTGGTGACCGCCCAGATTGGCTTATTCCGCGACAACATCGTCAGCGGGCAAGGTTTTATCGCACTGGCCATCGTTATCTTTGGCCGCTGGAGTCCGCTCAAGGCGGTGGTGGCTGCCTTTATTTTTGGCGCAGCCGATGCATTACAGCTGTCGCTACAGCTGTTTGAAAACACGCTTCCTCCGCAGGTGCTGCTGGCCCTGCCTTATCTTCTCACCATCCTGGCAATGTCCGGCGTAGTAGGACGCACATTTCAACCCGGCGCGCTAACGCAGCCTTATCGAAAGGAATAACTGATGAAATCGTTTCGTTTCAACTCTCTTGCGGATGTGAAGGCGTTCCGTATTAGTCCCGATAGCAGTAACTATTTCGCCATTTTGTTCGACAAACCGCTGGATGGCATTGAGAACATCTTTGTGGTGGAAATCTTCAACGTGGGCGGTGCTACGCCGCCCAATGAACACGCCACCGCGCATGAGTTTTTCTATGTGCTGCATGGTGAAGGCGTCGCTCGCTGCAACGATGAGGAGTTAGTGATTAAGAAAGGCGATTCCCTGCTGTTGCACCCGGGTAATGATCATGCGATCCGCAACACCGGCAGGTGCAAGCTCTATACGCTGACGGTCATGACGCCCAATGAGGGATTCTCCGAACTGATTCGCAGCGGTGACCCTGTCACGCTGGATGAGGAAGATTTGCGCATCTTAACAGGAGCCTGATATGGGAGAAAACGTTTTAGGCAGCAGTCGCCAAAATCAGTGGCGTGTCTCCGCGCAGGTCATTGATATGCGACGCCCGGAGCAACCCGTGCGCGCAGTAAAGCTCGGCACGCGCGACCGATCGGTGATCTTTGATTTACAGAGTACTGCAATCATCGTAGTGGATATGCAGAACGATTTTTGCCATCCCGACGGCTGGCTCGGACACATTGGTGTGGATGTCACGCCCGCGCGCGCACCGATTGCGCCGCTACAAGCGTTATTGCCAGCATTGCGTGCCGCCGAGGTGCCCGTTATTTGGCTCAACTGGGGCAATCGCGCTGACAAACTCAATCTCAGTCCGGCTTTGCTGCACGTTTATAATCCGTATGGCACCGGTGTGGGTTTAGGCGATCCGTTACCGGTTTCCGGCGCGCCGGTATTGCAGGCGGGTAGCTGGGCGGCCGAGGTAGTGGATGAACTCATGCCGAACGATACGGATATTCGCGTCAACAAATACCGAATGTCCGGGTTTCATGACAGCGAGCTTGATAGCATCCTGCGCAATCTCAACGTCACCACGCTGTTGTTTGCCGGCGTCAATGTCGATCAATGCGTGCTCTGCACTTTGCAAGAGGCCAACTTCCGCGGTTATGACTGCCTGCTGCTGGAAGATTGTAGCGCGACGACCTCGCCCGACTATTGTCGCGATGCCACGCTGTATAACGTACAGCAGTGCTTTGGTTTTGTGGTGAATGCCGCAGAGTTACAACAGCAGCTGGAGAGCAACATATGAGTTACTTGCTGGCTGACGGCTGGATCATCTCCATGAATCCGCAGCGCGAGATTCTGGAACAGGCCAGTTTACTGATTGAAGACAACCTTATCGCCGCCATCGGCACGCGTGATGCCTTGCAGCAGCGCTATCCGGAAGCGGAAATCATCAACTGCCGCGAGCGTATTATCATGCCGGGAATGGTGAATACGCATACGCATCTGTTTCAGACGCTGCTAAAAGGTCTCGGTGACGACATGGTGCTGAAGAAGTGGTTCACCTGCATGACCGGTCCAAGCGCCGTGGCGCTGACGGAGGAAGACGTCTACGCCGCTGCGCTGCATGGCTGCGTGGAATCGCTGCGTTCTGGCGTCACCTCGCTGGTTGATTTTATGTACGCCCATCCGCGTCCAGACTTGACGGCTAAAGTGATTGACGCTTTTGAAGTCAGCGGCATTCGCGGCCATGTCTGCCGCGGTTTCCTCACCAGCGGCATTGAGCACGGCATTCCCGCTGAACTGATTGAAACGCCGGAGCAGGCGCTAGCCGATGCACGTAATGTGATTCAGCGCTATCACAAGGCGGATGGACGGGTAAAAGTTGGTCTCGCGCCAAGCATGATTTGGGCGCTGGATGAAAAAGTACTGCGTGGCACACGGGCGCTGGCGAATGAAACCGGCGTACTGATCACGACCCACGTTGCAGAAACCGATTTTGAAATCGAGCAGGCTAAGCTGCGCTTTCAGGCGACCGATACGGAGTTCCTTAGCGATATCGGTTTCCTCGGCCCGGATGTGCTGGCGGTACACTGCGTGCAGTGCAGCTCCCGTGATATCCGTGCGCTGAAGCATCACGACACACGCGTCTCACACAATCCCTGCAGCAATCTCTACCTTGCCTCGGGTGTGGCGCCGATTCCCGAAATGCTTGCCGCCGGATTAACCGTAGGGTTAGGCTCCGACGGCCCCGCCAGCAGCAATAACCACAATCTGTTTCAGGCCATGAAAGTGGCAGCGCTGCTGCCAAAAGGCGTGCATCGCGATCCCACAATAATGACCGCTGAAAAAGTGCTGGAGATGGCGACCATCGACGGCGCGCGCGCCATTGGTCTTGAGCATCTGGTCGGCTCGCTGGAAGTGGGTAAACGAGCGGATGTCGTGATTGTGGATACCTCGCATCCTGCGATGACGCCGATCCACCATCCTGTCTCATCTTTGGTCTACTCCGCTTTGGGCCACGAAGTCAGTGATGTATTTGTGGATGGTGCTTATCTGTTGCGGGCGGGAGAATTTACCCAGCTTAACCAGCGGGAAGTGATGGCGCGTTCACAACGAGCGGCGCAGTCACTGGCGGTGCGCACCGGCAATGATAAAACACGCGGTTGGCGTTCAGCCGCGTTTTGATGGGGCACAGTGGCGAGTTTTAGGCTTATCACCGCGCGAACGATGCTGTTCGGTTAACAGCGGCACATTCCGCTTAACTTACTTTTTGCTACAACATTCAAACTCATACCACTCTGCAAAATGCGCTTTTAGCCCTAAGCTTTAAGGCATCTGGCCACTGTTAATGAGGTTTCAATGAGTTTACTTTTTAGCGCAACGCAACTGGGTAAGTTAACGCTCGACAACCGCATCGTGATCGCCCCGATGTGTCAATACTCCGCCCAGGATGGCAAAGCCAGCGCCTGGCATCGCATCCATCTAGGCCAGCTCGCACTTTCGGGGGCGGGTTTGCTGATTATCGAAGCAACGGCGGTTGAAGCCGCAGGGCGGATTTCGCCGGGCGATCTGGGGTTGTGGGATGATGCAACCGAAGCCGCGCTGGCTAGCGTGCTGGAGGATATTCGCCACTATTCTGATATCCCTATCGGCATTCAGCTCGGTCACGCCGGGCGCAAAGCCTCATGCGCAGCACCGTGGCTGGGTGGTCACCAGCTGGCACTGAATGACGGTGGCTGGCAAACGGTAGCCCCCTCTGCACACGCTTTTAACCCAGAAGACCGTGCACCGGTGGCACTGGAAAAGCAGGATTTGGAGCGACTAAAAACCGCTTTCGTCGACAGCGCGCAGCGCGCCGCGCGTCTTGGCATCCAATTGATTGAGCTTCATGCCGCCCACGGCTATTTGCTGCATCAGTTCCTGTCGCCATTGAGCAACCAGCGTCAGGATGAATACGGCGGTTCACTGGAAAATCGTCTGCGTTTCCCGCTTGAAGTTTTCCACGCGGTACGCAGCGCATTGCCCGATTCAGTTACAGTTGGGGTTCGCCTTTCAGCTACAGATTGGGTTGAGGGCGGCTGGGATGTTGAGCAATCCATCACCTTCAGCCAGCAACTGGAAACTGCAGGTAGCGATTATGTGCATATCTCCAGTGGGGGACTTTCACCGCAGCAGCATATTACAGTGGGGCCCGGCTATCAGCTGCCGTTCGCGCATGATATCCGTAAGCAGGTGAAGATTCCGGTGATTGGCGTGGGCTTGATTACCGACCCGCAGCAGGCTGAAAATGCATTACAGAAAGACGATGCCGACCTGATCGCACTCGCCCGCGCGGTACTCTATGACCCACGCTGGCCGTGGCATGCCGCTGCAGCACTAGGCGCACAAGCGAAGGCTCCCCCTCAGTATTTGCGCTCCGAACCCCATGGGTTGAAAGGGACGCTGGTCGCGAATAAGGGCTGAAAATCATATCCAGGTGCGCATCCAAACGCACCTGGATATCCCTAACAGCGACCGTTACTCCGCTACAAACTCTGGCAGCAGCTTAAACCAGCTCAGCACCCATGCCAGAATATTCAGTAGACCAAATGCAAAGAGTAAAACGACCGCGATCGAACAGCGCTGCTGCGATCGCCAGGCCAGCATCGCCGGAACGATCACCGCCCACAGGGTGGCAAATAAACCGGCAAAGCCAATCGCTGCCACAAATCCACTCGGCCAGCAAATCGAGGCCATTAACGGCGGCAGAAACGTCAGACAAGCGGTTTTAAAACGCGCAGTCGGTGAATGTCCTAAGCCCAGACGATCGGCAATGAAATCAAACAAGCCGGCCGTGACGCCAAGAAATGAGGCAATCACCGCTAAATGCGAAAATATCGACATCATTAATGACAACGCATTGACGTGCAGTTGCGCACGCAGCGCGGCCATCAGCGCCGCAATATCGCCGCCCTGTTGCACAATTTCAGGGAACGCGCTGCGCGGCAAGTTGCCCATGGTGCTGGTAAGCCAAAATACATACAACGCCAGTGACAATAGCGTGCCCAGAACCAACGCTTGTGTGATGTGCTTTTTGTTCCCCGCATAATAGCTCACCAGCCCGGTGATATTGCCATGATAGCCAAACGAGGCCAGACAAAAAGGCAACACCCCGAGTGCGTAGGGCCAGTAACGCTCCCCTGCGCCTGGCGCCTGAAGCAGCGACGGTACATTGACCTGCGTGAGCAGTCCCCCAAATAACAGGATCAAAAGCAGAATCTTGGCCAGCACGCAAAAGGTCATCAGCCGACTCACGCCGGTTGTGCCGAGCCACACCACTGCCGCCACGCCGATTGTTAACAGCACTTTTGCTTCTGCGGTGGAAATTGGCACACCCGCCTGATTAAGAGAGTGCTGATACACCGGGCCGCTGGCCGAGATATAGGCGTAGGTAAGAATGCCGAGCACAAATAAGATACTGAGCCCGTTCAATATCGCCCAACCACGCCCCAGCAGATCTTTCGTTAAGGTGTCATAGCCCGCGCCTGGCGGATAGCTGAGGCTGACGCGCATAAAAAGTAAGCCTGAAAGCAGCATGCCGCCCCAACTGACCAGTAGCATGATCATCGCCCAACCAAACCACGCGCCCGCCATCACCACCGGCAGCGTAAACATCCCTGCACCCACTACGGTGCCGCAAATAATCATCGCGCCCCACCACACGGAAGGCTGGCGGCGGGACAATGTCATCTCCGTCATCATTTATTCCCTACAAAACCGCTTAAAGGCGGCGATGATACACGGGATAACGCTAAGAAGAGAGTTACAAGCAACAGAAAGTGCGACGGTAGATGGCTGGGGTGACAATGCAAAGATGCATTACCACAGGTTGCGCCGTCACGGCAGCGGGTTGTCGCGCAGTAAAAGCCTGATTGATTAACCTGCGCCGTACTGTTTACCCCCTTCAATATGTGATCATTTTCGCAACAACCTTTTAAACATCCTTGTATGGTAGTAGAACACCAACCCTCAGGGACTTTTGCTATGGCCTCTTCCACCCTTACCCAAACGCCAGCGATCGAGAAAGATCATGCTTCACTCATCAAACGAGTGGCAAGCGCATCCGCCATTGGCACCGCGGCAGAGTATTACGACTTCTTTGCTTATGGCACCGCTGCCGTCTTGTTCTTTGGCCATCTGTTCTTTCCCAGCCACGATCCGCTCATCAGCACCCTCGCCGCTTTTGCCACCTATGCGGTGGGCTTTCTCGCTCGTCCAATCGGCGGCATCGTTTTCGGACACATTGGCGATAAAGTTGGACGTAAAAAAGCCCTGGTGGCCACCATCCTGATTGTTGGCCTTGGCACGTTTTGCATCGGATTGCTGCCGACTTACGAAAAAATCGGCATCTGGGCTCCCGTGCTGTTGATTTTGATTCGCTTGTTGCAAGGCTTTGGCGTGGGCGGCGAGCAAGCGGGTGCGGTATTGATGACCGCAGAATATGCACAACCCGCACGTCGTGGTTTCTTCGCCAGCTGGGTACAAATTGGCGCGCCGGTGGGTTTCCTGCTGCCGCTGGCGCTGTTTGCCGTTCTTAATGCCACGCTCTCCCCGGTTCAAATGATGGATTGGGGCTGGCGCGTTCCGTTTTTACTCAGCGCATTGCTGGTGATTGTTGGGCTGTTTATCCGCCTGCGCATTGATGAGTCGCCGGTGTTCGCCGCTATTCGCGAAACCAAAGCAGCAGAATCACGCCCGTTAAAAGAGGTGATGCGCGGGAATCCACGCCTGGTCATTAACGGTGTCGCCGCCAAACTGATTGAAGCCTGTGCCTTTGCCCTGTTCACGGTGATTATTCTGGCGTGGGGCAAAGCTAACAATCTCGATTCTGGCATTCTGATGAATAGCATGATCGTGGCGGTGATTCTCGAGGTGTTTGCCATTCCACTCATGGGCGCGTTGTCAGACAAAATTGGCCGCAAGCCGGTATATATGATGGGTACGCTGCTGATTGTCATTGCCATCGTGCCGTTCTTCCTTGCCCTACAGCAAAACAGCTATTGGCTGACGCAAATCGCGATGATTGTCGCCCTGACACTGGGTCACAGCATGTGTTACGCGCCGCAGGCATCGTGGTTTCCGGAGCTGTTTCCCACTCACATTCGCTGCAGCGGTATTGCGGTGATTTGGCAGGTGGGCTCGCTGATTGGCAGCGGCGTGCTCGGTTTGGTCGCCGTAAAAATCCTGCAAATGACCGGCGGTCACTGGTACGGCCTGGCGCTGTATGTTGCGGTATTAGGGGTGATTTCCGTTATCGGTCTCATAAGGCTGCCTGAAACTGCACCGCGCCGTCGCAACGGCGAATATCATCAATGGCAGCAACATTAATTTGTTGAGCAGAGCGGCAGAATGCCGCTCTGTCGCTTGGCCATGTGATATCAGAGAATCATTTCCGTCTCGGCAGCGAAACCATGAGCAAGCCAATGACAATTAACACCACGCCAGCAAAGCTGCTCCAGCGGAACGACTCCCCCATAATCGGCAATGAAATCGCTGCCAGCCAAACCAGCACATAGCTCAAACTCAGCAGTGGATAGAGCCGATTGAGCGGCAAATGGCGCAGCGCCAGCATCCAGCACACCATTGAGAGCGCATATGCGCCAAGTCCGATGGCTAACAGCAGCAGTGGCTTGAGGTGCTGTAGATTGATCAACTCGCGCAGCGGCGGAAAATCCAGCATCGCCGTGCGCAGCACCAACTGCGCCAGCGACACCAGCAGTACGCTGCACAAGGCCAGCATTAGTCCTTTCATAGATGACTGCCCATCAGCGCCACGCCCGCCATTATCACCAGCGTGCCGATCCACTGTTGCGAGGTGAAGGTTTCGCGCCAGATCAGCCGCGCGGCTAATGCGACCAGCACAAAGTTAAGACTCATCATCGGATAAGCAATGCCGACAGGCACCATGCGCAATACCATCAGCCACAGCAACATCGCCACGCCGAGCAGCAGCACGCTCAGCGCAATCCATAATATCAGCCGCTTTTTACCCTGACGGCTGCCAAGATACGCCGCCTGCTTTTGGCACAGTTGGGCGGCGCAGCTCAGCACACTTACCAGTAAGATCAGCACAAGATTCATGGTGTTGCATCATAGCCGTAATAGACTAAACGGCCCTGACGATAGACATCATCGGGTTCTGGCAAGTTTTTATCCGGCGTGTTGTCACCTGAATTCAACATCAGCACCAGCGAAACTTTCCCCTGGCGACGATGCACGCGCAGCCAGTCAGCAAATCCGTCCGCATCAATAAAGTGAGATTGTGCATCCGGATAGCTCAGGCCGTATTGCAACTCCCCTTTGGCATCGTAGAAGTTGATATCGCTACGCTGCAACGCCCAGGCAACCGTTGACGCCACGCCGGGATTGTTGGCTAACAGATAACGACTATCCGCCAGCTGGTCGTGCACTGCGCTAATAAAACTCTGCGGCTGCTTGGAATCGCGTACCTTTTGGGGGATGGCAAAACCGACCAGCAGCGCCAGCACCAATGGGCAAAGGGCGGCTAACTGCCAGCGGCCATTTTCCGGTTTGCGACTCATCCAACCCAATATGCCCCAGCCAGCAAAAGCCAGTGCTGCACACAATACGCGCTGCAGTTCATCGCTGGCGTACAGCGGACGGTGCGCTACGCCCCACGGAGCCAGAACAATGAGAACAACCAGCGTCGTCACGGCGCCGAACAGTAAGTTGATCCAGCCATTCACTTTAAACGCCTTAACGACAGAGGCAGAACCGCTGTGGGCATAATGCGCCATCAGCAGCGCCAGCGGGGCGAAGCAAGGCAATATATAGGTTGGTAGTTTGCCCTTGGCGATACTGAAAAACAGCAGCGGTAGCAGTACCCAACTCAATAAATAAACCGCACCAGCATTTTGACCGCGTTGACGCCATGCACCCGCCAGCGATCCCGGCAGTAGTGCCAGCCACGGTAAACATCCGCCTAGCAGCACCGGTATGTAATACCAGAAAGGTGCTTTGTGCTGGGCATCTGCCTCAGCAAAACGCTGAATATGTTCAACCCAGAAGAAGTAGTGCCAGAAGTCCCCTTCCTGCCGATTAATGGCCAGCGCCCATGGCAAACTGAGTAGTGCAGCAACCACCATGGTCAATGGCCCCCAGCGCAGCAACTCGGTGAAACGCCGCTGCCAGATGGCCCAGGGCAAAATCGCCAATACCGGGACCGCCAGAGCAAGGAAACCTTTGGTCATAAAACCCATGGCGCACGCGGCCCCGAGCAGCACATACCCACACGCGCGCTGTTGCGTAGATGTTGCCTGCGCCGCCAGCCAAAAGCTGCACATCGCCGCAACCAGCCACAGCATTAAGATGGGATCGAGCACGGCGTAAGTACCAATGCCATAGACCAACAGCGAGGTGAGGAAGATGACGCTGCTGCTTAACGCAACTTTTTGACTGGCGAACATTTTTTTAGCCAGCCAGTAGATAAGTAACGCACTGAATGTGGTACTGATAATCGCGCCAGCGCGCACGCCAAAGTTGGTATGGCCAAACAGTAACTGGCCGATGTTATTCACCCAATACCCGGCAATTGGCTTCTCGAAATAGCGCAAATCAAAGAAGTGCGGTACTACCCAATTACCGCTGAACAGCATTTCGCGGCTGATTTCAGCGTAACGGGCTTCGTCCGGCTGCCATAAGGCGCGGAATTCAATGGGGATCAGATAATAAAGCGCAAAGAGTGCTATGAGCAGCGCGGTTTTGGTGCCTGTTCGCATCCGTGAGTCCTGTAAGAATTAACGTTGGCAGCCTAACCAGCCTTCGCGCCCGGCAAGATGTCCGCGCACCACGTTGCCCTGCGGCAGCGTGCTGAGATCGTCTGGCAATAAGGCACTCAACGGGCAGAATTGAATGTTGTGTTGTTCAGCGCGCTTCAACAGATCGGCGAACGCCTTTAACCCAACGATTCCTTCCACTTCGGCATGAATGGTGTAAACCGGCGAACCGGTTGCAGCGAGCATTTTTTCCAGAATGTAGTCATTAAAGTCGGCAGCGCTGACCGCTTGTCCCACCACTTCATCCCAGGTTGGCAAGGTGACTGGAATTTGTACGGTGCCTACGCTGCCATTACTTAAAAGCGGCAGGAATGGCCCGGAGCCGCGACAATCGCTGTTATAGCGAAAGCCAAATTCCTGTTTGGCAGCCACCACACGGCCATCTGCGCGCCAGCCTGCCACGGCAGAACAGGTGACGTTGTCACCAATAATCGCTTCCAGCGCACTTTTACCTTTTGCTATCTGCTCAACCAGCTTTTCCTGCGGCCAGACCCCCGCCCAGGTTTGCCATGCAAAGTGGTCCCAGGCATGTAAACCGACTTCATGGTGATCGGCGGTGGCACTGATGATCTCCTCAAGGCCACGACCAATTTCACGTCCTGGCCAGGCGGTGCCGGCCAGTAAAATATCCCAACCGTATAGTGATGCTGCGCGGGAACGCAGCATTTTCCACAAGAAGCGCGGCTTAATCAGGCGCCACAAGTGGCGCCCCATGTTGTCGGGCCCTACGCTAAAGAAGAAACTCGCCTGCATTTGATGCAAACTGAATTGCTCCAGCAACGCCGGGACACCCAGTTTGGTGCCACGCCAGTTATCGACATCGACGCGCAAACCTATTTTCTTCATGGCTTATCCTGCAGCTCAACGGTGCGCAGGAAGAAGTCCAGCGTGTTATCGATGGTGGTTTCCATCTCAACTGTTGGCGTCCAATCCAGCAAGCGACGGGCGTTTTTAATCGATGGCTTACGATGTTCAACGTCCTGATAACCTTTGCCGTAATAGCTGCTGCTTTCCACTTCGCGGAAGCCCGCAAACGGTGGGAAATTGCTACGCAGCGGATGGCGCTCAAAACTGGCCAGCAGGCGCTCAGCCAGTTCTTTAATGCTGGCTTCGTTTTCCGGGTTGCCGATATTGACGATTTGACCATCACAGTTGTTCTGCTTGTTCTCGATAATGCGGAACAGCGCTTCAATACCGTCGCGAATATCGGTGAAGCAGCGCTTCTGCGCGCCGCCGTCAATCAGCTTGATCGGAGAACCTTCCACCAGATTAAGGATCAACTGCGTGATGGCGCGTGAACTGCCGATACGCGCGGCGTTGAGGTTATCGAGGCGCGGCCCCATCCAGTTAAACGGGCGGAACAGCGTAAAGCGCAGGCCCTCTTTCTCACCGTATGCCCAGATTACGCGGTCAAGCAGCTGTTTGGAGACCGAGTAGATCCAGCGCTGCTTGTTGATGGGGCCAACAACCAGATTGGAATGATCCTCATCGAAATGCTGGTCGGTACACATGCCGTACACTTCAGACGTCGAGGGGAAAATAATGCGTTTTTTGTATTTAACGCAGTCGCGGATAATTTTCAGGTTCTCTTCGAAATCCAGTTCGAACACGCGCAGCGGATTGCGGGTGTACTCAATCGGCGTGGCGATCGCCACGAGCGGCAGCACCACATCACATTTCTTGATGTGATACTCAATCCATTCGGAGTGAATACTGATGTCACCTTCCACAAAATGGAAGCGAGGCTGATCGAGGAAGCGGCTGATGGCATCAGAACCAATATCCAGGCCATAGACTTCGAAGTTGTCGTCCTGCAACAGGCGCTCGGTCAAATGGTTCCCGATAAACCCATTCACGCCGAGGATCAGCACGCGTGTACGGCGCTTCACCGCCGCCACCGGCTGAGAATAAAGCAATGCCCCTTTCACCATGCCAAGGCTCTGCGCCAGCTGGCTGCCGTTCATATAGACACCGTTATCGACTTGCCCGGTAATCACTTCCAGCGCGCCTTCTCCACAGGCGATCATAAACGGCTCAACGGATAAGACGATGCCCGGCTTTGCCTGATGCTCAGCGCAATGAACGCGCCCTTTCCACACCACGAATTTAACCGTACCGGCAAAGGCAAACGCGCCCGGCCACGGATCGGTTACCGCCCGCACCAGGTTGTTGATCGATTTCGCAGATTGCTCCCACTTGATGCGGCCATCTTCCGGTGTACGGCGTCCTACCATCGTCGCCTGGCTATGATCCTGCGGTGTTGTGACAATGTCACCTCGCAGCAACCCAGGCAGCGCCTGCTCCAGCAGCTGGGTAGCACAGGCCACCAGTTTTCGATGTAGCGTTAAAGCGTTGTCCTGCTCGTCAATGGCCACGCGCTGCTGCGCCACAATGTCACCCGCATCGGCGCGTTTCACCATGCGGTGTAGCGTGACGCCCGTTTCTGTTTCACCGTTGACCAGCACCCAGTTAAGAGGCGCACGACCGCGATATTTCGGCAGCAGCGAACCGTGCAGGTTAAAAGCCCCCACGCGTGCGCAATTGAGGATGTTGTCGCTTAATAACTTGCGATAGTAAAACGAAAAGATGAAGTCGGGCTCCATCGATTTGATGCGGTCAACCCACAGTGGATGATCGGCATCTTCCGGTGCATACACGGCAATGCCATGTTCAGCGGCCAATCGTGCCACCGAAGGGAAAGCGTGGCTTTCAGGCGAGGTGTCCGCATGGGTGAAAATAGCGTCGATCTCAAAACCAGCGTTCAGTAAGGCAGAAATACCAGCACAGCCCATTTCGGCGTAGGCGAAGACAATTGTTTTCATTGCTCAATTTCCTGTACAGAAGAGGCATCTTTCTGTGAATTAATAACACGTTGTATGAAGTAGCGCGGACGGGCACGAACATCGTTATAAATACGCCCGATGTATTCGCCGAGTAAGCCCATACCGATAAACTGTGCGCCAACAAAAATAAACAGCACCGCGAACAGCAGGAATACGCCGTCACCCGCCCAGGCTGCGCCAAGGAACAAACGCAGCACAATCAGCACCAGAGAGAAGGCAAAACCGAGAAGCGCGATCAAACTCCCTACGATACTCAGCAGACGCAGTGGCGTGGTGGTTAAACAGGTGACGAGGTCGTACATCAGGTTAATCAGCCGCATAAAGCTGTACTTTGAGTCACCAAACTCGCGCTCGGCGTGAGCGACGGGTAATTCAATGGTGCGGCGGGCAAAGGTGTTCGCCAGAATGGGAATAAACGTGCTGCGCTCATGGCAGTTCAGCATTGCATCGACGATATGACGGCGATAAGCGCGCAGCATACAGCCATAATCGCCCATCGCTTTACCGGTTACGCGCTGAATCAATTGATTGATGGTGCGCGAGGCGCGGCGACGGAACCAGCTATCCTGACGGTTCTGTCGCACAGTTCCTACCACGTCATAGCCTTGCAGCGCCGCGTTGACCAGATTGGGGATTGCTTCTGGCGGATTTTGCAAATCGGCATCCAGCGTAATAATCAAATCGCCGCTCACGTGGCTAAATCCCGCCATGATCGCCGAGTGCTGGCCATAGTTACGATTGAGTAATACGCCCACCACATGGCTGCCCGGCACAGTGGCAGCGTCAGAGATCATCTCGCCTGAGCGATCGCTGCTGCCGTCATCCACCAGCAAAATCTCATAATCGAGCCCAACACTTGCACAGGCAGCATCGGTTCGACGCACCAGTTCGGGCAGGCTCTCCTCTTCGTTGTACACCGGGATTACCACGGAGACTTTACGAATGGTTTTTTCTTCCAGCATGTCAAACTCCAGCGATCTGTCGCAAAGCACTTATCACGCGATCAACGTCCTCATCGCGCATATCAGGGAACAACGGTATTGAGCAGATGCGATCGCTATTCCATTCCGTATTGGGCAGGGAAAGATGCGGATAGCGCTCGCGATAATATTTATGGGTATGCGCAGCGCGGAAATGCAGGCCAGTGCCAATATCCTGTGCTTTCAAGGCTTCCATTAATGCATCGCGGCTTAGGCCACAGGTGGCTTCATCAACACGGATAATGAAAAGATGCCAGGCATGCTGATGCGCCCAGTGCGGTTGAACTAACGGCATAAAAGGCGTATCGGCTAACCCGACGAGATAGCGTTGCGCAATGGCGGCGCGGCGTTCATTGATGGCAGGAAGTTTCTTCAACTGGACCAGCGCAATGGCGGCACTGATATCAGGCAGATTGTATTTAAAGCCCGGCATGATCACTTCCGCCTGCGGCTTGCGCCCGTGCGTATGGCGATCGTAAGCATCAACGCCTAAACCGTGGAATTTCAGGCTGCGCATACGATCGGCCAGCTCATCATCATCCGTGACAATCAGGCCGCCTTCGGCACAGGTCATATTTTTGATGGCATGGAATGAGAAAATCGCCGTGCCCTGGTTGCCAACATGCTGTCCCTGGTAATAACACCCTGCCGCATGGGCGGCATCCTCTATTACCGGAATGCCATGACGCTCGCCAATGGCGCGTATGGCAGCAAGATCGGCTGGCGCACCGGCGTAATGCACGGGAATGATGGCGCGCGTTCGAGGCGTAATTGCTGCTTCGATTTGTTCAGGCGTAACCATCAGGGTATCGCGATCAATATCAATCATGACCGGCGTGGCGCCCAGCAAGGTAATGATATTGATGGTAGAGACCCAGGTAAGGGATGGCGTAATCACTTCGTCGCCCGGCTGAATATTCAGTGCCAGCAACGTGACATGCATTCCTGCAGTAGCAGAGCTAACCGCAATTGCATGCTTATTACCCGTTAGCTGGCAAAAAGCCGCTTCAAGAGCTGCGTTTTGTGGCCCGGTAGTGATCCAGCCGGATTCAAACACTGCTTTAACGGCTGCTAACTCTTCGTCGCCCAATGATGGACGCGAAAATGGGAGGAAATTCATAAACTCACCTTAACGTTTAACGCCTTGAACTACCTGTATTAGGGCCAGCTGCAATATGCGGCTAAGTGTTTCCATCACTAACATTAAGTAACCTGCTGTTTAAACGTAGGTTAAACCACGCAAATTGCGTAGCACGAATTGTTAATAATCGATTCAGTCGGAAAAACATAAATTTTGTTGCTTTATCGCCCTGTGTAACAAAATACGGATGAATACTTAACGGAACATTAAATGGGTCGTTAACTTAGTGGCTTTTTTCTGAGATGTTGAAGATTGGTAGAAGAAGGAGGGAATGTGGCCTTATTTAAGCAATAGCCAGGTTGCATCTGTGTGACGGGGAGCAGAACGCACGGCATGTACATGAGTCGATACTAATAAAACGCTTTTAAACAATAAGTTAACTTATAAACTATACTCTTCTTAAGGTTATGTTAAGGTTGTGACCTCACACTATGTCAGGATATGCCGACTAATCTTTTGAAGGAGAGTGCAATGAGAACAGCGACAGACAGACTTTCTCAGGCTGCGTTGCGCCGCCATCATATTGGCGTTAAAACCAAAGGACTGCGCTATCGCGGCGATCTGTACGTTTTTCGCTACAATGCCGGTCAATATGATGTGTACCTCAATAATGACTGTGTTATGTCACTTGCCACCAGTAACGTACAGGAGGCGATTCAACTGTTTAAACAGCAATCGTGACACGTTGACCTTGCCCTGTTTTTTACCGAATTCTGGATCCCGATCGGCAATTTTGCTGTAACTCCCTGTAATCTCGTCTTTCCGCTCGCCGCTATGCACGCTTCGGCGTAATGTCTCTCGCCATCAACAAGCCTGGACGGCATAAGAGGAATGACAATGGAAGTGGCGTATTGGTTGATAGGCGGTTTAATGGCTTTGGCCATCGGCAGTTTTCTCAACGTGGTGATCTCTCGCCTGCCGTTACAATTGCAGCAGGATGAAGTAGCGGCCACCCTGTTTTATCCCGCCTCACACTGCCCACAGTGCAAAACGCCTCTGCGCTGGCGCGATAATATCCCGGTACTGAGCTGGCTGTGGTTGCGAGGTCAATGCCGTTACTGTGGGTGCGTGGTGAGCATGCGTTATCCACTGGTGGAAATACTCACCTCACTCTCTGCGCTGTCGCTTACCTGCTATTTACCCTTCGATAAACATTTAGTGCCAGCACTCTTGTTTATCTGGTCGTTACTGGTGCTGGCGTGGATCGACATCGAGCATTTTCTGTTGCCAGATGTTATTACTCTGCCGTTGCTATGGGCTGGACTGCTATTTAAAACAATGGGCTGGCTAGCGGGACCGTTAAACGAAGCCGTTATAGGTGCTGTGGCGGGATACCTCTCTTTATGGCTATTGGCTAAAATTCATCAAAGGCTAAGAGGGTTTGAAGCCCTGGGCATGGGAGATGCCAAATTGCTCGCCGCGATGGGCGCGTGGCTGGGCTGGCCTCTTTTACCCTCTGTGCTTTTGTTCGCTTCTAGTGGCGCTATTTTATGTGTTTTGATTTCCAGAATGGCCTGGCAGCGAGAGGTTAATCACGTCATTGCTTTTGGCCCGTGGATTGCTCTTTCAGCGATAAGTCTCTTTATTCATTCGATTATTTTTTAACCAGTTCATTTTGTGGTAGCAAAACAGGCGGCCAATTATTGGCCAACGCCCTGATTCATATATGGAAAGAGTAAACAATTCTAAACAAAATTAATCATTGTGATGTAGGTCAAAAGGCTCTATATTGGCCGCGTTTTTTTCACGGTTGTTACTTTTTTATTCAATTAGTCAATCGGCAAGCCAATGCGAGCCCCGGTTGAAGGAGAGATATGATGACGGATAAAGTCCGTATTGATAGTTTTGGTGCCAACTCATTCAACGGAAACAACGACGCATTCCTGGCCCGTCAGGCCGAGTTTGAATCAAACGTCAGGAGTTACCCGCGCAAATTGCCTTTAGCGATCGCTAAAGCCCATGGCGTGTGGATCACAGATGTTGAGAATAAACAATATCTTGACTGTCTGGCTGGCGCAGGGACGCTGGCACTGGGTCACAACCATCCTGATGTTCTGCAGAGCATACAAAATGTCATTACCAGCGGCTTGCCGTTACATACTCTAGATCTGACTACGCCTCTGAAAGATCAGTTCTCAGAATCCTTGCTGTCGCTGCTGCCAGGCCAGGGTAAAGAATACTGCCTGCAGTTCACCGGTCCTTCTGGCGCCGACGCCGTTGAAGCCGCGCTGAAACTGGCGAAAAAAGCCACTGGCCGTAGCGGTGTCATCAGCTTCTCTGGCGGCTACCACGGTATGACGCACGGTGCCTTGTCCGTCACCGGTAATCTGTCACCGAAAGAAGCGGTTGACGGCATGATGCCAGAAGTCCAGTTCATGCCTTATCCGCATCAATATCGCTGCCCGCTGGGCATCGGTGGTGAAGCTGGCGTAAAAGCGCTGACCTACTACTTTGATAACCTGATCAATGACGTGGAAAGCGGCGTACGCAAGCCTGCCGCGGTGATCCTCGAAGCCGTTCAGGGTGAAGGCGGAGTTAACCCGGCGCCGGCTGAGTGGCTGCAGCGCATCCGCAAAGTCACCCAGGAACACGGCATCCTGCTGATCCTTGATGAAGTTCAGGCTGGATTTGCCCGTACCGGTAAATTCTTCGCCTTCGAACATGCGGGCATTGAGCCAGACATCATCGTCATGTCTAAAGCGGTTGGTGGTGGTCTGCCACTGGCAGTATTAGGCATCAAAAAGCAGTTTGACGTTTGGTCACCTGGCCATCACACCGGCACTTTCCGCGGCAACCAGCTGGCGATGGCAACCGGTTTGACCACGCTGAAAATTCTGCAAGAGCAGAATATCGCCGATAAAGTTGCGGCGCAGGGTGAGTGGCTGAAAGCGCAGCTGATCGCGATGCAGAAACGCTTCCCGGTTATTGGTCACGTGCGTGGTCTCGGCATGATGATTGGTATCGAGATCGTTAAACCGAACGAAGCAGCCGATCATATGGGCAGCTTCCCAGCTGACGGCGAGCTCTCTGCTCTGCTGCAGAAGAAGTGCTTCGAAGCAGGTCTGATTCTGGAGCGCGGTGGCCGTCATGGCGCAGTGTTGCGTCTGCTGCCTTCACTGCTGATCACCAACGATGAGTTGGCGATTTTCCTGGATAAATTTGAGCAAGCGCTGATTGGTGCTGGCGTCAATCCTGTTTGATTGGAAGCGTAAATGTCTGAAGTAAACCCGATTCTGGCCGCCTCTGCACAGAGCATTGAGGCGTACCAGCAGGCGATTGCGCAAAGCAGCGCCGCGGTTGTGCAGTGGCTGCAACAGCCTGAGATGTATCAAGGCAAAACTGTTGCCGAACTGCGCGAGCGTATCACGCTCGACTTCAATCCAAACGGCCTGGGTAACCAGGCCGCGATTGAACGTGCGATTGAATATTTCCTGAAAGACAGTCTTTCAGTACATCACCCACAATGTGTGGCACACCTGCACTGCCCTAGTCTGGTGGTGAGCCAGGCAGCAGAAGTGCTGATTAATGCCACCAACCAGAGTATGGATTCGTGGGACCAGAGCCCTTCTGCCACCATCATTGAGATCAAACTGATCGAATGGTTGCGTGCGCAAGTGGGTTATTCGGCTGGCGACGCGGGTGTTTTCACCAGCGGCGGCACCCAAAGTAACCTGATGGGTCTGATGCTGGCGCGTGATGCGTTCTATCAGCGCCAGGGTCACTCAGTGCAGCAGCACGGTATCACCGGAGATCTGCGGAAGATCAAAGTGCTGTGCTCTGAAAATGCGCACTTCTCAGTGCAGAAAAACATGGCGCTGCTCGGTCACGGCTATCAATCTGTGGTGCAGGTGAAGTCTGACCAATTCGCTCGTATGGATGTGTCAGACCTGAAAGCCAAACTGGCACAGGCCGAGGCCAACGGTGAGCAGATCCTGGCGATCGTCGCAACCGCCGGTACTACCGATGCGGGCGCTATCGATCCATTGCGTGAAATTGCCGGCATCGCGGCAGAGCACAATATCTGGGTACACGTTGATGCAGCCTGGGGCGGCGCGCTGCTGCTGTCCGAGAAGTATCGCGACTACCTTGATGGCCTGGAACTTGTGGATTCCGTTACGCTGGACTTCCACAAACAGTATTTCCAGACCATTAGCTGTGGTGCATTCCTGCTGAAAGATGAGCGTCATTACGAGCTGATGCGCTATCAGGCGGCTTACCTGAACTCTGAGTTTGATGAAGAGGCAGGCGTGCCAAACCTGGTCTCCAAGTCTCTGCAAACAACGCGTCGCTTTGATGCGCTGAAACTGTGGATGGGCCTCGAAGCGCTGGGTCAGAAACAGTATGCGGCGATCATCGATCACGGCGTGACTCTGGCGCAGGAAGTGGCGAAGTTTGTCGCCTCTGAACCGCGTCTGGAGCTGGTAATGCAGCCACAGCTGGCCAGCGTACTGTTCCGCTACCGTCCAGAGCAGCTGTCCGACGTAGCACAGATTGCGCTGTTCAACCAACGAATCGGCGATGCGCTGCTGGATTCAGGCCGCGCTAACGTCGGCGTGACCGAGAATCAAGGCGTAACCTGCCTGAAGTTGACGCTGCTGAACCCAACCGTAACGCTGGAAGATGTCAAAGTCCTGCTGGCCTTGGTTGAGAAAACCGCGAATCAGTTGCTGAACGCCTAATCCTGCGCGATGTGATAAAGCCGATAACTGGCAACGGTTATCGGCTTTTTTATTGGCTGCATCGCTCACTGATGCTTGTCAGTTGAGAGATGAAACTGACATTACAAAACGCAGGCATCATAGCGGCACACTTTATTGCGTGATAAATTGCGCCGCGACGCAATGTAAGCAGATTGGCTACAGCACATCGGCATTTAATTAAAAATTCCTGCCTGAAAACCTCTCGCTTTTCCCATACCGCTAGATTACTGACAGACTAATAATACCGCTTCAAAATAGTAAACCTTCTTTATTATCAGAGTAAGCAGTTGACTCAGCGTACAATAAAGCATCAATTCGCTAAAGAAATGATAAGTTATTTTGATCATTTACCCGCTCAAATTAAAGCAAATATACAGAGAGTTATCTAATGCTTGCAGGCAGAAAAAAATAATAGATTAAAGTAATAAAATCGACTTCAAATAATAGATTATTCACTCACTTTTATCATTCAAAAAAACAACATTTCATTAACACGAGTAAAATAAAAAACGAACTCTAAATAACTCGTTGAATAATAAGAAGTAACAATGGAAATTAAACTTCCCGGAAATGTCTGGTAAAGGTATTTTTTACTGCTAATTTAATTAACGTTAAAAGAAATGATGGCCCGCTATATTTCCTCTCCATGAAATAAAATCCCAGATAATAACCTTATCCGTAAGAAATTTCTTGATTGGTAAAATCGACTAATAGGTTTATTCGATCATGATTCCTGATTTCAATAGGTAATATCTATCGTTTGAAACTTATTAATATTCACAATCATTTAGCTATTTTATTTGCCTTAGATTTAAATTGTTCGAATAGAGGTTCATTTAATGTTTTCGCTTAATAGGTAACAACCGTATGAGCTCTAACTTTTTTCTCTATTCTGATCTTGAGTTTGACCCGCTCTACAGTGAAATAGATTTCGCTATATCACGGCTGGATTCCAATAACGATCCATTAGAGGAGATTTCGTCAGATATTATTTCATGGTCTCTTATCAATGATCAGTGCGAGAAATTACTTGAAAAGGGATTTAACTGGCGGGTTCTGCTCTGGCAACTTCGTGCAAAATTAATGCTGCAGGGAATTTCTGCGTTGTGGATAACGCTACAGATTTTAGAACAAGCGTTAGAACAATTGCCTGCCGATAGTGAGGTTAGAAGAGATGCCGCAACCGGGCTAATTTGGCTCGCGGGAAATCAATGTTTTACGTTATTTAAAAATGCTCAGCTTACACCTGGAATGACCTTGAGCCTCGAACGTTGCCAGGTTCGAGAGTCAAATGAGGATCGATCTTCCTTACCCTACCCGGAAATTATTTCTGCTGTTGAGACGGCCGACCGGTGGTACAGGGAACAACATATTCCAGCACTGCATAGTCAGTTGATTGATTGTCAGCGAATGCTGAATTACATCAGTGAAAACGTCAATTTTTCGTCTGATGGCTATCAGTTTAATGCCACAAATCTGAGCAGCTATTTACTCTCTGCACAGAAAAACTTGTCTGGATTGTCGGCTAATCCAGCCTCTAACAGTGATGAAGAGCTTAATACACATGTAGAGCCTTACTTACCAGCATCAGAACAACAGAGACCAGATATCCCGCAAAATAGGCGCGAGGTAATTATTATGCTCGATCATATCCTGACCTATTTTGAACAGTATGAACCCAGTCATCCCGCGCCCGTTTTTATTCGACGTTCAAAGAAAATGATTGGCATGGATTTCATGGCGATTGTCGAAGAAATGCTACCCGATGCGCTTAGTACGTTACAGCAATTTGCAGGAAAGTCTTAACCTCTTACTCAGGAGAATCTCATGGCCAAAGATTCAAGCTCGCAAAAGTTTATTGGGAAGAATAATGCTCCGCGCGTACAGATTGAATATGACGTTGAGCTATATGGTTCACATAAGAAAATTGAATTACCTTTTGTGACAGGCGTGATGTCCGATCTTTCTGGCGATCGAAAAAAAGCGTTGCTTCCCGTGGAAGAACGTAAATTTCTAACATTCGATCAGGATAACTTTAATGACCGGATGCGGGCTATCCGCCCTCACCTGCAATACTACGTCAAAAATACGCTGACTGACGGTGACGAACTCCTTGATGTGGATCTGGAATTTGAGTCAATGGATGACTTTTCCCCAGCGCAAATCGCACGACGCATTCCACAAATGGCCGCACTGCTGGAAGCACGTGAACATTTGACGCAGCTCATCACCTATATGGATGGAAAAAGTAGCGCTGAAGAAGTGGTCAAAAATCTACTTGAACAACCTGATTTTCTGCAGCGACTGGTCAATGACGCAAAACAAGCCGTGCAGTCTTTCAATGAAGATAGCGCATCAGAGAATAAGGAGGTTTGAGCATGCCACTGACGCAACAACACACGAATGCCCACACGACGGAATATGCTAATCAACCCATGCTGGGCGAAAATGACGAATTAGGTCGGTTGCTCAAAAAAGGGTTTCGTCCCATGACGCAGGAAGCGTCGAGCGCGGTTCGCCAGGCGATTGGCACACTGGCAAGTCAAATCAATAGTAGCCAGGTGAAAGTGAATCAGGATGTATTATTTACTATCCAATCGTTGATTACGGAAATAGATGAGAAATTATCTTCTCAACTCAATGCTGTTATTCACAACAAGAAATTTCAGGACCTGGAAGCTTCCTGGCGCGGCCTGAGTTATCTGGTTGATAATACTAACGTCAATGAAACGTTAAAAATCCGCGTCCTGAACATTACACAAAGCGAATTAATGAATAGCCTGCGGCGTTTCCGTGGAAGTGCGTGGGATCAAAGCCCCATATTCAAACAAATATATGAAACTGAATATGGCCAGTTTGGCGGTGAACCTTTTGGCTGTCTGATTGGCGATTACCAGTTCGATCACAGTCCAACGAGCGTCATGCTGTTGACTGAAATATCCCGGATATCCGCTGCTGCCCACTGCCCGTTTATTGCCTCCGCCTCACCTGCTCTACTGCAGATGAAGAGCTGGTCTGAGCTTGGCAATCCACGTGATATCGGCAAGATCTTTAGTACGCCCGAATATGCGTCCTGGCGCAGACTGCGGGAAAGTAATGATGCTCGCTATCTGGTAATGACGATGCCGCGCTTTATGGCTCGTCTCCCCTATGGCGCCAAAACTGCGCCAGTCGATGAGTTTGCCTTTGAAGAAGAGGTCAATCCGCTCAATGATAATGATTTTGTCTGGGCGAACTCAGCTTATGCCATGGGTGTTAATATTAACCGCGCATTCCATGAATATGGCTGGTGCTCACGTATTCGCGGCATTGAGTCCGGTGGTTCGGTTGAAGAATTGCCAGCCTATGCATTTCCTTCTGAGGAAGGCGGTTATGAAATAACCTGTCCAACCGAGGTCGCTATATCTGACAGACGAGAGCAAGAGTTGTCAGATGCAGGTTTTTTACCGCTGGTTTATCGCAAGCATTCTGACTTCGCCGCCTTTATTGGGTCGTGCACGCTGCACACACCCAAGCTCTATGAAGATCCTGATGCTACGGCTAATGCCCGTCTATCCGCACGCTTGCCTTATATTTTTGCCACCTGTCGTTTTGCGCATTATTTAAAATGCATTGTACGCGACAAAATTGGTTCATTCCGCTCTCGTAATGATATGCAGGTTTGGTTAAATGACTGGCTAATGAACTATGTCGACGGCGATCCTTCGGTATCAACGGAGGCTACCAAAGCACGACGTCCGTTAGCTGCCGCCGAAGTGAATGTTGAAGAGGTGGCTGATGATCCCGGTTATTACCGCGCCCATTTTTATTTACGCCCTCACTATCAGCTAGAGGGAATGACAGTTTCGCTTCGCTTAGTTTCTAAACTTCCATCCGCAAAAAAAGGTGGAGAATAAACAGCGCCACGATTTTGCACTGTAATTGACCTTTGTAAATATGGCGTTTAAAACACCCTGCGACAGTAGTCGCATCCTCACTCAAGGAGTATGAAATATGGCGGCATTAGTTGACTATTTCTTAAAAATCGATGGAGTAGATGGAGAATCCCCTGACCAGAATTATCCGGGATGGATTCAGTTAGATGCGTGGCAGTGGGCAGAGGAAAATGCGGGGCATTTCTCAGCAGGTAGCGGTGGCGGATCGGGCAAAGTCGAAATGAAAGATTTCGAATTTCGTATGCGCACCAATAAAGCCTCGCCGAAATTATTTTTAATGTGCGCAATGGGTGAGCATATTACCCAGGCTACGCTGGTGTGCCGCAAATCAGGACAAGGTCAAAAAGACTTCCTGACCATTACCTTCAGCAATTGCTTAGTGTCTCGTTTCCAAACGGTGGGTAATATGCCGCTGAATAATATGGGGATCGAAGCCTCTGAAACGGTGCTGCCTACGGATGTCATTAAATTGAACTTTGCCCGTATTGAAGTCGAATATAGAGAGCAAAATAATGATGGCTCAATGGGTGCAGCAATTAAAACAGGCTACGATCTGAAAAGAAACGCCAGAGTGTAATCATATCGCTTAATAATACAATGGCTACTCAGTAGCTATGGGTAGCTATTTCCTTAACGAGCATCATATGAAAGTTTCACAACCCTTTTTATTTGATAAGTTAAGTAGTAAAACGAGCCGTTCTTTCTGGCGAGGCGCATTAGTTCGCGATGTAGAGTTATTGCTAAATGATGCGGCACGCAGTGGACAATTACATTTAGATAACTATCCATGGTGTAAAAACTCAGTTTTAAACTTTGGCTTACCCTCATTAAGCCGACAGTTACCGGTCAATGCTGATGCATTAACCATTGCGCATCACATTCATTCAATTATTGTGCTGTTTGAACCGCGCATCGACCCGCGCTCTATTAAAGTGACGCCGGTGGTAGAAAAAAGGCAGGCATTAGTTTTAGCACTGTTATTTGATATTAACGGCTGGAGCGTTATTCCCGAACTTCAGGCGCCCATTAGTTTACGCATCGCGCTGGATTATTCCTGTGGCGCAGTCAGCATAATTTAATAGAGATATTGCCATGACACCCGATTTCCTCACGCTCTATAACGAAGAATTACGCTATCTCCGTGAAGCGGGTGATGCTTTTGCAAAACAACATCCGCAAGTTGCCAGCCAATTGGGTATACATCGTAATGGCGTACAGGATCCCTTCGTAGAACGATTACTGGAAGGCACTGCTTTTCTTGCGAGTCGGGTTCATGAGCGCCTCAATAACGAGCAGGCAGAATTCGCGTTAAATATGCTGACTCATTTAGCACCGAACTGGCAAACGCCGGTGCCATCGATGATGACGGTGGCGCTACAACCCGATCTCACACACCCGCAGTGGAGCGCCAGAACCTGTTTACCGAAGGGCAGCAGAGTCATGCTGAATGATCCTTCACTCAAAGAGCGCCCTGCTGTTTTCGTTACCGGCAATGACGTACATGTTCAACCGGTTGAAATCGAGCGAGCTGAACTCAAGGTGCATCCACCGCTTGAACTGCCGGAAAACGTACGCCAGCAATTTCAGGATTCGCAGAGCTATTTGCACCTCACCATAAGCACGCGCGGGATTATCCCGCTGTGCGAGCTGAGTTTTTCGCCGCTTCGTCTAACGATGAGCTGTGAAATTGTTCTGCTCAACCAACTTCTAACGTTATTACTGACCAACACGCTGCGTATAGTACTGCACGCCCACCAGCCGGAGGGGCCGATATACAATATTCTCGATGCTGACGCTATCTCTCTTGCCGGATTAACGCCGGAGGAGTCGCTATTACCGCAGGCGATTGGCGAATTACCGGGCTGTCGTCTGTTACGTGAATATTTTGCCGCGCCGGGACGTTTCTCTACGCTTTTGGTAACCGGTCTGCATGACTTTTTAGCACGCGGGACGCACAGCCATACGTTTGATCTCTTTTTCCTGTTTAACAAATCCAGCTTTGCACTGGCAGAGAGTATTCATGCCCGTCACTTTCATCTGTTTGCCACACCGGCCATAAACCTTTTTCCCCGAGTATGCAGCCCGGTGCTGATTAATCAGCAGCACACGGAATACCCGCTGATCGTCGATCGATTAAACGCCCGTCATTTTTGTATTCACAGCCTGACGGAGGTGAAAGCTATTTTGCAGGATGGCGAAAAACGCCCCTTTTCTGCACTGACCGGCGATGCGCATTACGAAACCGTCACTGACGCACCGGCACGTTGGTCATTACGGCGTCGTAGCGATCCACGTACCACGCAAGCCAGTCACCATCGCCTGCCGCTTGAGCAACTCTTTTTGTCCTTTTCCACCGGCCCTGCTCAGCTTGAGCCCCAGGAGATAAAGGCTTTCGCTGTTGAAGCTTTGGTCTGCGAGCGACATTTGCGGCCTGAACATCTTCAACGTCCCCACGTTGAACTTGAGCGGTCAATGCCGATTAAAGGCATCATTCTCACCCGGCATCCCAGCGCGCCGCAGGCTCCGCCGGCAAAAATTAAAAGTTGGCATGCGCTACAGATGCTCAATGTAAACCCTTTGCATTATGCCGAGAGTGAAGTTGAAAACTGCGCCGAATTGCTTCGTGAATGGCTGAGCCTGTTTGTGAATGAGCAAAATGCCGCGCAGACAAAACAGCTTTCCAGCATTCGCCGGGCGACCATTACCCATCATTTCGAACGCTGGCAGGGAGCGGGTCCGCTGAGCTGGACGCGCGGCACCCGACTTTCCCTCGACATCGCACCTCAGGATCATGCCGACCAGGGCGCCTTTATGTTTGCCTATATGGTTTTTCATGCCCTGACAGATTATTGCGAGCTCAATCAGCGGCTCAGCTTCACTCTCACGTTGGATGGCGAACGCTTTATGGAACAGGGGGCATCGGGTGGCTGATTTAACGTATTTGAGCAGCATGGATTACTTTGCGCTGCTACGTGAGATTGAGCGCCGCAATACCGCTGCTTCCCGGCTCGGTACGCTAAACGACAATAGCGATCGGCAGCTCAGAATTTTGCAAAAGGCAGACCTGGCATTTGCCTCGCGCGAAGTGGCGCATGTACTGCCAGCCGGTGAGCGTATCACCATTACGTTACGCCATTTTGGCCTGCTGGCGCCCTACGGCCCGATGCCTCTCAGCGTGACTGAACATACCCGCGCCGAAAAGCTGAATCATTCCAGCAATGCGTTTGGTGACTTTCTCTCACTGCTCAGCCAACGCCAGGCCATTTTCTGGTATCGCAGCTGGAGCCAATTGCAACCGATGGTGAGTCACGATCGCCCGGGTGATGACAACCGTTTCCTGGCTCGCCTTGGTCAGATAGCCGGGATTCCTCCCGTGCGCGGTTATCCGCTGCTGCAAACGCAACTGCGGCAGGTCTGGCCTGCTGCCTGGCTGGCGGGACGCGCTTCTTTACGCGATTTACAGCAGATGCTGAGTCATTTTTTTTCCATTCCCTGCCGCCTGGATACCACGAAGGGAGAGTGGATAAAACCGCAGGAAAAGCGTGCGCAGCACAAGATGGGACATCTTGGTGCCACGCGGCTGGGCAGCCGCATTTTTGACGCACAACATAGCCTGCACATCGAGATCGGCCCGCTCGGATTTCCGGATTATCAATCCTGGCAGCGCGGAGAGAAGAAATTGCAACTGCTGGCGTCGGTCTGTCAGACCTTTGTTCGCCATCAGATGCAGTTAACTATTGATTTATTGCTACTTTCCTCTCCTGAGCTGGCCCAGGCATTTCCCACAAGATTGGGAAGTAACAGTTGGCTTAAGCCGCGTCACGGCGTGGTCTCGCAACGCGTCTGGCAATCCCCAACCTGACAGATGGAATCGATCGCGTTAGCGGCAGAAAGAAGGCGCTGCGTCAGATTGAGGATGGTGCGCTTTTCTCAGCGTTGAATGACATTCACTCATAGGGAACTAAACATGCCTTTAATTCAATTAGTCAGTGAGGAATTGCCTGCACATCGCGCTTTTCCCTTAAGTTTTCAGACGCAGGAAGAGCTATCACGCACTCCGCTTTTCCAACTGGAGATCGCCTCTGCAGAGCCCGATCTGGACTATAGCGAGCTGTTAGGTAAACAGCTCACGGTATTAATTGAGCAAAAACAGGATCTTCCTCGCCCCTTCCATCTCTATATCGTTGGTGGGGAAGATGCCGGGCAACTGGGAACGAAATCGGTCTATCGTCTGACGCTGAGCTGTTGGCTGTGGTTTTTACAGCAGAACCGCAACTGTAAAATCTTTCAGAACAAAAATGTGCCGACCATCATTGAGGAGGTATTTGCGCGCTACGGCGTAGCTCGTTACCGCCTCGATCTCAGTGAAAGCTACCCAGGTCGCGAATACTGCGTTCAATTCGCCGAAAGCGATTTCAATTTCATCAGCCGGTTAATGGAAGATGAAGGCATCATCTGGTTTTTCGCGCAGGAAGATGAGCAGCACACCCTGGTGATTACTGATAATCAGACCTTCCAGCCGCTGTCGCTCACCTACGATCAACTGCTTTATAGCCCTGATGGTGAAGAGCAACGTGCCATCCGCGAAGGGATACAACGTATTCAGCGGGCGCGCCAGGTGCACTCAAGCGACGTGGTATTGCGCGATTATGATTATCTTAACCCGCGTAATAACCTGCAAACCCACGCGACAAACAGTAGCGAAAGCCTGCCTGATATGCCGCTTGAGTGGTACGACTATGCCAGCGGCTACAGCGACCGAACGCGCGGAGAAACTATCGCGCGCCTGCGTTTGCAGCAGTTCAGCGCTCAAGGGCAAATGCTCAGTGGCGAAAGCAATGCTACCGGCTTGAAAGTCGGTCATGCTTTTAGTCTCAGCTTGCATCCCGATCAAAACCGCAACCGCAGATTCAAACTCATCAGCTGCGCCTACCGCTATATCCAGGATGGTCCAGATAGCAGCGCGCAGGGACGTAACGTTACCTGTCGTTTTACCGCTATTAACGATGATGTGACCTGGCGTCCGGCCCGCATTACGCCCAAACCGCAGCTTCCCGGTATCCAAAGTGCCACCGTAGTCGGCGCGCCAGAGAGCGAAGTGCATACCGACAGTTATGGGCGTATTCGCGTTCACTTTCATTGGGATCGCTATAAAACCAGCGAAGAAGATAGCTCATGCTGGATCCGTGTGGTGCAGGCCTGGGCGGGCAAAGGCTGGGGTGTGATTGCCATGCCGCGTGTTGGGCAGGAAGTGCTGGTGAGTTATATCGATGGCGATCTCGATCGCCCGCTGGTTAGCGGCATCGTTTATAACGGCGACAACCCGCCGCCGTATCGCTTGCCAGAACAGATTAACTACACCGGGCTGGTGTCGCGCTCGCTTAAACAGGGTCAGCCTCAGCATGCCAGCCAGATCACCTTTGACGATAAACGCGGCAATGAACGCCTGATGCTGCACGCCGAGCGGGATATGCAGACATCTTCGGGACGAAATGACATCCGTGATGTGGGAAATGATGCCTATGAACGCATCAATCGCACCAAAATTGAAGATTACCAGGATCACATCGTTAACCGCGATAACTACTTCAGCACCACTAAAACCCAGGTAATGGAAACAGATACCAGTTTCACCAGTACTAAAACCAGCGTCACCTCCACAGAAGACGAAACCGCGACCAAAGGAACCAGCACGACCTTTACCGCGAAGAGCAGTTCCGTCACCGGCATCAGTCATTCAACTACCGGGATCTCGACCTCACGAACCGGTATCTCCACCAGCATGGTGGGTATCAGCACCGGCATGACAGGAATAAGCACCAGTATGACGGGGGTGAGCACCAGCATGACCGGCGTCAGCACGGGTATGACCGGCGTCAGTACCAGCTTTACCGGGATCGGTACCAGTTTCACTGGCGTCAGTACCGGTTTTACGGGCGTCGATACCAGCTTCACCGGGGTTGCCACCTCAACCACCGGCGTGTCGACTTCGACAACGGGGGTCTCCACCTCAATGGTTGGATCCAGTAATAGCACAACCGGATTATCAATCAGCAATACCAGCGCAGCCTATTCGCAAGTGGGTGTTGACCTTAAAACCGCCGGCATGCAGAGCAAAAACTAAGGAAGCCAGATGCGCATTATCAAACCTCAACAACTCGCGGTGATTAAAAGTGGCTATCAACTTGGTCGCCAGAGTTATTTGGGTTTCAGTGTGGTGGCCGGATGTTGGCTACAGCGCAAGCCACAGTTCACGACTGAATCCCAAATCTGGCAGGCCTGGCAGCAGGCGCCACATCAGTTCCCTTATCTGGATGATGCAACACCCAAACCTTTTGCCGAATTTCTGCTGGCGGGGCACGTTCATCGCCCTCACCCAGTGCAAACGGCTGAGGCTGCAGTAACGCTTAATCAGATAACCCGACGCTGGCACCTGAAAGCGGCAAGGGACGATAACGGTGAGTTCGTTGCCTTCAATAAAATGCCATTAAATCACTCCGTGGCCGCAAATACGTCTGCGAATCCCTGGGGAAGCCGTCAGCCCACGTTGTTCATGGCAGATCATGATGAAGATTTAATGGTCGCACCGGGTCCGATACCCGCTGATTTCCCGCTGAGAAATCGCTGGATCAAGGCGATTCACACCGCCATGCAGGATGAGGATTACCGCGAAAATATTTTCCCCGGCATGCCAGCCTCCTTTGACACGCGCTACTACCAGCTCGCGTCCGCTGCGCAGCAACTCGCCACGCCAGCCTGGCCAGCGCAGGCTACTGGTGTACTTCATGGCTTCAGTGACGAAGATAGCCACCTGAGCTTTACCCTGCCAAATGTCGAGGCGCGCGCGTGGATACAGCGTGACAAGTCGCAACCGGCTGCAGTAGATATGCCGTTGAAAACGATATGGTTACTGCCCGATCAAAACGTCATCCTTTTGGTATTCACCGGTTCGGTTGCGGTGACCCATATGCTGGATAACAGCATTACTGCGCTGCTGGTCGGCCTTGAGGATCGTGCGGCTTTACGTCCCGATGCCCATTTTTTACAGGTGATGGAACGTCGTTGTGCCGCCAGCGCATCACCTTTCGAATTTATGTATGACCCTGATCTCATGCCAGAAAAGGGTGCCTTAGACGCCTTCATTCCCGATGATGAAAAGCACGGCCATGCCTTTCCTTGTGATCCTGCTGTAACCCAGCAGCACTATGTTCAGCTGCGGGCGCTTATCGACAGCGAAAAAACCACGGCGCCTGAGCCGGCGATTTTCGACGTGAAGAAACTCGCAACGCTGTTTCCGCCGGAACCGCTAGTCGATCTTGACGCTGCAGATATCGTGACGGGTAAGCGCCTAAGCCAGCCAGTGATTGGCAATCTTGCGGGGCGAACTTTCAGTAACTGTCAGTTCGTCAACTGCCGGTTTTCCGCAGGGACGTGGCAGCATATGCAGTTTGAAAACTGCACGTTTGAGTCCTGTCGCTGGCAAAACCTGACTATTCACGACAGTCGCTTCTCGCAGTGCCACTTTTATGATTGCCAGCAGAAAAACCTGCAGCTGACGAACGTTTCGGGCCACAACCTGCGGTTCAAAGCCTGTCAGCTGGACCATTGGCATTCACATAAAGGTAAGTGGGAGGCGTTGACCTTTGACGATTGCCGGCTGTGTGATGCGCATTTTTCTCAGGACGCGCTTAGCGCCGTGACATTACATCAATCAGCGCTGATGCACAGCCGCTTTGAAGACGTGATCATTCAGCAGGCGATGTTCGTTAAATCTACGCTTGAGCAGTTGCAAGCCACCCACCTGGTGATGGAAAAAAGCTCTGCGCTGGCGTCCTCTTTCGTCGGCAGTCATTTTTCACACTCCACCTTCAACAGTGTCACCTTTGGTCAGCGCTGTGATTTTTCATCGGCAATCCTCGATCGGTGCCAATGGAAAAAGGTGGGTCTGGCTCAATCAAATTTACGTTTCACCCAGTTCACGGCCTGCGCCATTGAGGAGAGCTCCTTCGAACGCAGCCAGTTGAATGGCACCGTGTTTGTGCGCTGCGATTTAACCGGCGTTCAGCTGCAACAGGCGCAGTTAAATGAGAGCCAGTGGCAGATGAGCAGCCTGCAGCAAGCGTGCCTGTACGGCGCAGCACTCAATGGCACAACCTTTCATCACTGTAATCTGAGCGGTGCTAATCTTGCGCGCGTTGAACGTGATGCTCAGACCGCATTTGCAGCGTGCTTGTTGCAGGATGTTTGCTGGTTGCCGCGCCGCGATACTTGTCAAAGAGAGGTGGCATGATGAGCAAAATTCATCCAGCTGCCGCACTCACCGCCGCGATACCCATGCCACGAAAGGTCTTCCGAGACACGGCATTTACCGAAAGTGCCGCGCTGCAAAACCTACAGGACTGCGAGTTTATCAATTGCCATTTCGGCTCAATCACGTTGCAGCAGGCGAACTGGTCAGGATTGAAATTTGAACGCTGCCGGTTTCAGTCGGTGAATTTTGCGGGCTGTGAACTCAACGATTGTCATTTTACTCAATGTGAACTGGTGGATTGCCATTGGCATGCAGGCCGTTGCCAACGCTGCACCAGCCAGCAGTCGGTATGGCGGCAATGCGAGTTTCATTATCTTCACAGTAAGGCAATGACATTCCAGGGAGGACAGTGGCAGTCAATTATCCTCAACACCTGCCTAAGCGAGCACTGGAATCTCATCCAGATTCCCATCACGCAGTTGCAATTACTGCATGGCAGCGCGCATGACTGGAATATATGCCAGTGTGAATTTCAAAATGGTTGCTGGCGAGATATTGAAATACAAAGACAAGTAGCCAGCGAATGCCAGTTCAATCATGTTGTGCTGGGCCATCGACATGGCCCCGGCCAGACGTGGTATCAGTGCCAGTGGCTGCAGTGCCAACTTAATGAGCTGACATTAGTAGGCGGAAGTTTTCACCGTAACCAATTTGATGCATGCAATTTCGCTGCCTCCCATTTTCGTCACACGGTACTTGTGGAATCCCAGTTCAGCCAGTGTTGCCTGGCGGATTTTTACGCCGAGGCGATTCAGGGTGAAAAACTACAGCTTAGCGCCTGCTCCCTGGACGCCAGCCGCTGGTCTCACTGCGGGTTGCAGCAGTCTGAATTTCATCACTGCGTGGGTGAAAGTAGCGATTTCTCCTACAGCGATTTGCGCGCGGCTCACCTCAGCGGTTTACCCGACAATACCCTGTTCACTGATGCTCGCCGGTTTGGTGCAACGCCCGCTGCGAGCGTGGAGAACGAGCCTGCGCTGAAGGCCATCGCCGATTGGCATCAAACATGTCGTCCGGGACCCGATCACCTGCACACCTCATTAGCCATCAAAGGAACCAGCAAATATGTCTAATCTCTTGCAACTCACCCCGGTCAGTTGTGCTCTGCCGCAGGGCGAAACCCGGCTAGTCACACTGGCTGCCACGCCTGATGGGCACTTATACGTTGCTGAAGAGCCCACCGTTAGCCTGCATATTGCGGTGAGCTGCCTGGTACAGCCAGCAGCAGGCGATCGGGTTCGCGTCATTGCTGATGGGAATGCGTATTGGGTACTGGATCTGTTGTTGTGCGCTGATCCGGGGCGCGCATTGGCGATCCAGACCGCTCACGATTCCCTGCATATCGATGCCTCAACGTTAACGCTGCGTGCTCAACAGACAATGACGCTGGAAGCGCCGGCGCTGTCGCTCATCAGCCGTACGGGTAACTGGATCGCCGAGCGGCTGAATCAGATTGCGGAAAAAGTGCAGGTTCGCTGTAAATCCTCCGAACGTCTGGTCAGCGAGATCGAGTCGATCGAAGCCGGCCATATCAGCCACACCGCCAAAACCAGCTATCGCATTGACGGCGAGCTGACATCGTTAAATGGCAGAACGGTGTTGAAAATCGATGGCGGACAGGTGCATGTGGGGTGAGATATGACTGCAGCAAATAATAATCTGGGTGGAATGAGTTTTGTCGGAGCCGATCCCATGATCCCTTCTCCCGGCCCAAATACCGCGCCAAACATGATGGGCATTCCCAATGTGCCTAACTACTTTTGCTGCGGCAGTAATGAGCAAAACATGGCGACGATCCGCACGACTACCATCGACGCAGGCAACGAGGTAGGTGTGGTTTCCGGAACCCACTCGGCGCAAATGCTACCGATACAGGGATCGTCGAAGTACTTTATTCAAGGCATGCCCGCGACGCGATTGGGCGATATGAGCATGACCAACAATAACAACATGGTGACGACACAGACCGTGCCGAGCCAGATGAAGTATTTCATCAACGTTTAACGCCTCAGGAGCAAGGATGCATTTACCAGGATGTCTCGTCATCGGAGCGCTGCTGCTCTCAGGTTGTAGCCTGTTTGCCGCAGATTCCGCACCGGATCACGCCGTGCCGCAACCACCCGCGCTTTCTCTTACGGCTGCGTTGAACAGCAACCTGTCGCCAGGCGGCATCGCACAACCCACCAGAGTGTGCGTCTGGCAACGCGCGCAGCCTGGTTTCATACCCGATGGCGTATTTAGTGGCGCAACTTGCCAGCTGCAATCGGACGCTAACGCGCCTTTGTTTAACGACATTATCGCGCCGGGCATGCAGCGCAGCCTGCATTTGCCTGACACGGTGACCACACCGTGTTGGTTGGTGATCGGTGCTGAGTTTCAACAATACGGCTCGTCACAGAGCCTGATTGAAATTCGCGTGGCTAATGCTGATGCCGAAAAAATTATTGTTTTAATTAACGATCAGACACTTGCGTTCAAAATATACAACAAGGATTAACCTCATGTTTCCTACCAGTCGTACCGCATGGATTGAAGGCATGCTGATGGAACCACAGCATTTTCAGCAGCAGGAGCGTTTTTTTGAACACCATATTGATGGTCGTCTCAGAGCCGTTCAGCGCTGGAATTGGGGCTTCAGCCAGATTGAAATCAATCATGCTTTATTGGATCAAGGCAAGATCGCCCTCACTCAGGCGAAAGGTATTTTTCCCGATGGAACGCCCTTCAGCTTGCCTGGCGATGGCCCACTGCCGCTGCCCTTAGCATTAGAGGAGGCGATGGAGGGCCAGCAAGTTTGCCTCACGCTCACCCTCGATCTTCCGGATACCGAACTTGCCAGCGTGGCAAACGCACGCCAGGGCAGCCGACTGGCATTGGAAGATGCACAAATCAAGAATCGCTATGCGGGTATTTCCTCGCCCGGGAATCCGGACATGGTCACGCTGCAAATTGCACGTCTTAACTGTCGCCTGCAGCTCAAAAATAGCGTTACCGGCGCTGAAACTGCGCTGCCGTTGCTGACAATCCGTGAACGTAGTGCCAACGGTGCGCTGGTTATCGACAGCACGATGCTACCGCCTTTGTTGGACTATCGCGCCTGTGGCTGGCTTAAAGATGCCCTTAACGAATTGATGAGCTTGATTCGCTTACGGCTGGAGAGTGTGTTCCGAAATGATGTTCACTCGGCCGTCGGTGGACTTTCCGAGCTGCTTGAGCTGCTGCTGCTGCAAACGCTCAGTCACGCGCATCTGCATTTAGCGCATCTTAGCCAACAATATCCGGTCCATCCTGAGCAACTTTATCAGCAGCTACTTACTCTGCTTGGTCAGCTCAGCATCATTCCAGATGGGGAACGATTATGGGAACGGCAGGATTTGCAATATCAGCATGATGAGCCGCACATGGGGTTTTTCCCGCTGTTTACCGCCATCCGCCGCGCGCTCTCGTTGGTTATCGAAGCTCCTGCGGTCGCGCTGCTGTTCAAACAACGCGAAGATGGCATCTGGATTTGCCCTACTGACGCGCAGCTCAGGCTGGAGAAAATTGTATTTGCCATCAGCTGCGATCTACCAGCCGACCAGCTGCGACTGGCGTTTCCGGCGCAGACTAAAATGGGCGCAGTGGAAAGAATCAGTCATCTCATCGATCTGCAGCTACCGGGCGCTCGTTTGCTGCCTATGGTTTCCGCCCCGCGTCACATCCCCTGGTATCCCAACAGCGTTTACTTCGAAGTTGATAACAATGACTCGCTTTGTCGTGAGATGTACAACGCCTCGGCGATGGCCGTCAGTATTGTCGGCGACTTCCCGGGGTTGAGATTTGACGTCTGGGGGCTGCGACAAGGGAGGATCGCATGAACGACTTCGAACGCAAAATACGTGAGGCGCTTAACCTGCAGCGTGAAAACGATGACGCGCGTCAGCAGAACAACGCGCTAAATCTGTCGCACCAGGCTTCCCTGCTGGCTACCACTTCGCTGGTGGGTGCCACGATGGCGGGTCTGAAAAAAACCGAAAGCAGCGGCAATGCGCATGCCCATACGCCAACGCACGCGCTTGCTGCAGAGCCCTCCCAGGGGAGCGCCAACGCCGATATCACCTCGCCGTTTCAAACGGAGAGTACGCTGCTAGCCGCGCGCAACACCTTATCGCGTCCTGGGCAAACTTACAGCGAATGGGCAAATCCGCTGATTAAAGCTGCCTTTCCGCTCATTCTGATGGTCGAGCAGTATAAAAAAAGCGGACAACGTCACGATGACATTCAACGCGCGCAGTGGGTACGTGAAGCCCAATATTTTCAACAGGTTTTACTCCAGCAAGGCTATACCAGTGAGATCATTAATCATCTTACTTACCTCCTCTTCACCTGGATTGATGAAACGCTAAACCGCAATAACACCAGCGCGCCGCTCTCGCTGCTGGTGGAGTATTACCAGGATGCATGGGGCGGCGAGAAATGTTTCGATCACCTCAATCAGTACTGGCAATCTCCGCAGACGCATCAGGATGTTCTGCAATTCTATGACCTGATTTTGTCGCTGGGCTTTTATGGTAAATACGCCATGATTGAGCGGGGTCCGCTGCTGTTGGCCGATCTGCGCCACCAGCTGGACGTACTGCTCTACTTAAACCATCCAACCCAAACGCTAGCGGATGCACAGTCCCACCGCGTGGTGCCGAAAAAGCGCGTGATTACTCCCCTGCGCCTGCTGATGTTCGGTGTACTGGCGCTGAGCGCTATTTACGCTTACGCCAGCTGGCGACTGCATGACGATGCTCGCACATTACGTAATGCAATCCTTGCCTGGACGCCACCAGAACCGCGGCGGATTAACATCATGTCGACCTTGCCGCAGCCGCTGCCAGAAATTCTGCAGGAGGGCTGGCTTGAAGTGAGAAAAGATCCTCAGGGCTGGCTGTTAATTTTTACTTCAGATGGTGCGTTCGCAACCGGAAAAGCAACCTTGCTGCCCGACTTCGTGAATAAGCGCAACATCGAGCGCCTGGGAGCGGCTCTCGCGCCATGGCCGGGCGATCTGGAAGTGATTGGCCATACCGATAGCGAACCGTTCCGCAAAAATCCGACGCAGTCCAACTTGATCTTGTCAAAAGAGCGCGCGGATACGGTGGCCAACAAGCTCCGTTCTGTCATGCAAACCAACAGTAAATACCAACGCAACATTGATGCCACGGGCAAAGGTGATACCGATCCGCTAGCGGAAAACACCACGGAAGCAGGACGTAAGCGCAACCGACGCGTTGATATTTTGTGGAAGATTGGCCAGCGCCAGGATGAAGCGACACAGCAGGCCGTTGAGGACGTTCGCGCGGCAGCCAGGAATCCGTAACTAAGGACAGTTCATGTTTCGTCATCTTTTTATACTTATATTTGCTCTTGTGGTCAGCGCAGTGATCTGGTGGATTGGTCCGCTGATTGCGATTGGTCGTTGGTTTCCCCTTGCAAGCCAGTGGCCTCGCGCCATCTTAGTCGGCCTGCTGCTGTTCTGGGCCGTGTGGCCGTGGATCGCGCGCTGCTTCAGCTGGATGTCTGGCAAACTCTTCACGCCGTTTGCCCGCCGGGCGCCCGTTTCTGCGGTGAGCAATCACCGCTTCTATGATGCAGTATCAACCCTGCGCTACGTCGGATTAAGTGAACAGCGGACATACTGGCGGCGCATGTGTTATCGGCTTTATCAGCCCTGGCTGCGCGATCGCCCGTGGTTTTTGGTCATGGGGCCGCAGGACAGCGGTAAGACTTCACTGCTGAGTGAAAGCCAACAAACGTTCCTGTTGGCAGAACAGTATGGATTACATGCAACAAACGGCACCGGGCCAACGCAAGAGTGCAACTGGTGGTTGACACGGGACGCCATCTGGATAGATACCCCCGGCAGCTGGGCACAGAGTGAAGACAGCGTCAGAGCCGATAAAGCCCGCACCTCATTACTTCGCCTGCTGCGACGCAAGCGCGGGTTTCCGCCGATCGATGGCATCTTCCTCTGTCTGGATGCGCACTGGCTGCTCCAGGCTTCCTTATCCGAGCATAAAGCGCTGGCGGACACCCTGCGTGCTCGCCTGCTCGGCTGCGCCAATGATGCGCGCTGCGATCTTCCGGTTTATCTGATGCTTTCACACCTCGATCAACTGCCCGGAGGTGCCTCTTTGCTCGCCATGATGAGCGACAATTTACGCAGGCAGGGTATTGGATTCAGTATTGAGGCGGGCCAAAAACATGCCGAGCAGGCATTTGCAGCACTACTGGTGCGCATTAGCCAGTACGTACTGGAACTGATCCACGACGTGAATTCAGAAACCGAGCGACACCAGCTTCTGCAACTCATAGAGAGCCTTGGCACGCTGAGCAGGCCGCTGTTCAGCTTGATCAATCAGATCTTTCCCTCCTCGCCGGTAGGCTACGAAGTTCAGCTACGCCACATCTGGTTGGGCAGCGCTCGCCAGATAGCGCTGGATCCGCTCAACGTCGCAACATCATGGGGATCATCATCCACTACACATCCCACCACGGAACTGTGGCAATCGGGATTCGACCATGCCATTACCGAGCGCCATATTCTCACCTCGGGGGGCCAGCGTTCCGCTGCCGTAGCGATTCGGCGATGGGTCGGCTCTGTATTGGTACTACTTTTTCTGAGTGGTGTAGGTTGGGGGCTGTTGCGTTATTACCAATGGGAGAAGGATTATATCGGCTACGTGAATGCCACCTTCGATGAAACCCGCCGCTTAGTGCGCGAGGTCCCGGCGACGCAGCGTCCGGGTGAAAATCTGATCGCCGCCTATGAGCAGCTTGGCTATATGAACGCCCAGCTGGAAAGCGTCGATACCCTGCCCCTGAATCCTTATGTCGAACATCTGGCGCTCAACGATGCCGCGACCGCTACCTGGCATCGTCATTTGCTCAAAATCTTCTGGCCGGCGGTGCAAGCCTATATTGTCGATGCGCTCCAGCAGGACGCCAATACCCATAAAGATGATGTCTACGGCACGCTAAAAGTTTATATGATGCTGGTTGATCCGGCACATCGCGATCCGGTTGCCTTAAATAATTGGTTTATGGCGCGCTGGGATCGGTTCGCGCCACCGGGATACGCCAGCAATAATAAAACCTTGTTTGGTTATCATCTGAAGGCGTTGTTCTCATTAGCGGTAACGCCGGCGCTGAAACCTGATGTAAATCTGGTGCGGCTGGCGCGTGTGAGAGCGGCGGAAATCCCGCAGCAGATGCGGGTGATTAACCGTTTGAGGGAGAGTTCACATGCGCTGGCGATGCCAGATGTAACGCTGGCGAATGCGGCAGGCAGTGACGTCATGCTAACACTGAGACGTAAAAGCGACGCCACGGTTAACGATGTTGCGGTACCCGGGTTCTACACCCGATCCAGCTATCGCGATGTGGTGTTGCCGGAAGTAGAAAACATGTCCAAAGCGGTACTCGAGGAGGAATCCTGGGTGATGGCGGACAAGGACAGCGCCTCGAACCTTGAAATGGTCACCGCAACCCAACGTCTGATGGATGAAACGCGCAAACTCTATCTGCTGGAATATGCCAATCACTGGGCCGACTTTATTAAAGATATCCGCGCCAGACCGGTGCAAAGCATTGATGATGCGGCATCACTCGCGCGCCAGTTAGCGGACCCCTCTTCATCGTTAGCCAATTTAATCCGCTTCATTACCCGTGAAACCAGCCTTACCGGACGCGATGATGCCGGTGCAACCAGTTGGTTTGACCGACAGCGTTACAGCTTGCAGAAGCAAAAGCGGGACATTGTCGATGAGATCTCCGGCGATCGTTCACGCTTTAAACTCACGCCAGAACAGGCCGTTGAGGATCGTTTTCAGCCAATGCGGCGGCTGGGACTTGAGTTAGCGAAAAGCAATGTTGGCAATGACAGCCTCCAGCGCACTTTTAACGAGCTTTATAATCTGCTGGCGGCGGCATCGGTTCGTCTTAATAGCAGCGAGAGTAATGCCCAGTCGCCGGATGATGGCTTAAAGCGCGCCCGCATTGATGCCGCGCGTTATCCCGATCCGGTCAGGAGCGTCATGATGGATCTGATTGAACGCGGCCAAAGCCAGACCCTGGCGCAGATTCGGCAAAAACTCTCAAGCAATACGGCGTCACTGACCACCGGTGAATGTAAAAATATCATCGCCAATCGTTATCCGTTTTCCACCACGGCCAAAAACGAAATTGGCATTAACGATTTCTCTCGCCTGTTTGCAAAAGATGGCAGCTTACAGCGCTTTTTCGACCAAAACCTCGCATCGCTGGTTGATGTTAACCAGCGACCCTGGCGCGCTAAGGATCCGAGCTTAATTTCTGCAGGTACCGTCCGATCTTTTGAAAGTGCGGCGAAAATTCGTGAAAGCTGGCTTAACAGCAGCGGAAATATGGCGTTAACCTTTTTCCTCACGCCAATGACGCTCAGCAGCAACATCTCTGAAGCCGTACTGGATATTGATGGACAGGTTATCCGTTATAGCCACGGTCAAAGTCAACCGGAGCGGGTGGAATGGCCAGGCCCAAAAGGTGGCACCTATATTCGCCTCACTTTCAAAGCCAATGACGGCAGCTTGCAGACCGCGATGTTCGAAGGTCCTTGGGCCCTATTCCGACTTTATGATCGCGCGACGGTCAGCAACATGAGTAGTGATACGCGAGAGCTGTTGATGATGCTGAACGGTATGCCAGGAAGCTTCGCGTTTACTATCCGCTCAGCGCAACAAAACTTCCCATTATGGTCCCGCGCGTTGCGCAATTTTAAATGTCCTTAATCCCAGCAATGACAAGGAGTTATTCATGATTAATAAAGAAGATATTCTTGCAGCAGCGCAAAGCGGCAATTCAACCGCCGATAGCGTACACCGTTCTCTTCAGGAAAATTTTACGCAGTCATGCGCATCAATGAGTTTATCCGGTATGGATTCTTCCGCTGCGGTTGCTATGCAGAGTAATGGCGCATGCAAATCCATGATGGAACAAATGGGCAGCACCTTTGTTGGGTTACAACAGCAGTTACAGGCGCATAAACAGGCATTGATGAAAGATGCGCCTGAAATGTTTAACGTAACGAAGAATGATTTGCGCGATACGGTGGCTAAAGGTGTGCCTGCTGAAGAGGCACACTACAACTCTAAGCGCGAGTTTTAATGTGAATAAGCGGATGAAAATCCGCTTTATTTATTAGGTTGCGTTAATTTATCAGCCAGTCACGCGGCATTAAGCTCACGCACATAATCCAGAAAGGCCTGCAGCGGCGCCGGGATTAAACGGCGATCGTTGTAATACAGCCACAGGCCGGTGAAGCTTTGCCACCATTCGGGCAGAATCGGTTGCAGACTACCGCTGTCAAGCGCCGGTTTCAGCCAATCCTCGAACAGATACACCACGCCGGAACCGGCAATTGCGGCCTGAACCGTGAGATCCATGGCCGCGCCGATACTGCAAATCAGCGGGCCTTTTGGCTGCAGGCGCACGGTTTCTTCACCGCGCGTAAATTCCCATTCGGCTACCACGCCGGTCGCATAGCGTCCGTATAAACACCGATGCTGCATGAGATCCCGCGGATGCTGCGGCGTGCCGAACTGGGCCAGATAAGCGGGGGCCGCCGCTAACGCAAAGCGCTGGGTGCGAGGGCCAATCGGCAGCGCCACCATATCCTGTTCCAGATGATCGTCATAACGCACGCCAGCATCACAGCTGTCGCGGAACACATCCTGAACATTGCTCTCCGCCACCACTTCCAGCTGGATATCCGGGTAGCGCTGGAGAAAGCCCGGCACAATCGCGGGTAGCACAATGCGCGCGGCGCTGACCGGGACATTCAAACGCAACGTGCCGCCCGGAGTATCACGGAAGGTATTTAGCGCATCCAGTGCCGCATCCACTTCGTTCATCGCAGGCAGTAAGCGCGACATCAGCGCCCTGCCAGCTTCAGTTAACGCCACGGTGCGCGTGGTGCGATTAAACAAGCGCACGCCAAGCTGCTCTTCTGCCCGCCGTACTGCATCACTCAGGCGTGACGGATTACTCCCCGTCATGCGCGCCGCCTCGCGAAAGCCCCCGGCTTTTGCCACCGCGACTACCGCGTGCAGCAGTGCGATATCTACTGCCATTGTTCGCTACCTCGTACACTGTGTCCCGATTTGCACGGATAGTTGCACAGCGCTGGGGCGATTACAATCACTCTACACACTTACAAAGGAGCTTCCCATGTCTCATCCAGCATTAACTTATCCCCTTGGCGATCGCCAGGTAGCGCGCCTTGGTTACGGCGCCATGCAGTTGGCAGGACCTGGCGTCTTTGGCCCGCCCAAAGACGAAGCGCGGGCTTTGCAGGTACTGCGTGAGGCTATCAGCGCGAGGGTTAACCATATTGATACCAGTGATTTTTATGGCCCGCATATTACCAACCAGCTGATTAAAAAAGCGTTGCATCCCTACGCGGACGATCTGGTTATCGTCACCAAAGTGGGCGCGCGTCGTGATGAGAAAGGCGGTTGGCTGCCGGCGTTCACCCCGGAGGCGCTGACACAGGCGGTTGAAGATAACCTGCGTCATCTTGGACTCGATGTGATTGAAGTGGTGAATCTGCGTTCGATGTTGGACGTGCATGGTCCAAAAGAAGGTTCACTGGAGCCGCAGGTTGAGGCGATGATCAAACTGAAAGAGCGCGGCCTGATTCGTCATATCGGCTTAAGCAATGTCACCGCCAAACAGGTGGCCGATGCACAGGCAATGACGCCGATTGCCTGCGTGCAGAACCTCTACAATCTGGCCAATCGTCAGGACGAGGCGCTGCTCGATCAGCTGGCGGCGCAGGGCATTCCGTACGTGCCTTTCTTCCCACTGGGTGGTTTTTCTCCGCTGCAGTCCGATCGGCTAACCGACGTAGCGAACGAGCTGAACGCCACGCCGTTACAGGTGGCGCTGGCCTGGCTGCTGCAGCGTTCACCGAACATTCTGCTGATTCCAGGTACCTCATCGCCAGCGCACCTGAAGCAGAACCTGGCGAGTGCTGACGTGAAACTCACGCCTGAAATCGTCAGTCGTTTGGACAGCATCGCCTAACCATCGCTTTGCACACCGGGTCGTCATGAATGACGCCCCTACGAAGGTAATATGCGCTGTAGGGTCGTCATTCATGACGACCACTCCATCAAATAATTCCCATCTCCGCCAGGCACCCTTTCAACGTACCAAATGCATCCTGGCACTGCCGCTCATCGACACAGGCAAAACCCAGCAGTAGGCCGCGTCGCTCCTGCGGATGCATGTAATATTGCGACAGCGGACGTACCTTTACGCCGCGCCGCAGTGCCAGCGCGGCGACGGCGACATCGTCGCATCCCATCGGTAAGTTCATCACCAGATGTAAACCTGCTTCGTGATTCACCAGCGGTAAAAAGGCCGCGCCGAGATAGCGTTCAATCAGGCTGACCATAAAGCGTCGGCGCTGGCTGTAAAGCTTACGCATACGGCGGATGTGCGCCATGTAATGGCCTTTCTGAATAAATTCTGCCAGCGCGCGCTGTACCAGCAGATGACCGCCACGATAGAGCTCTGCCGCCGCTACCCGCAGCGGCTGCGCTAACGCTTTCGGCACCACCAGATAGCCGAGCCGCAGCGCGGGATAGAGCGTTTTGCTAAAGGTGCCCATATAAATCACGGGTGCATCTGGCTCGAACCCCTGCAGCGACGGAAATGGCTGGCCCGAAAAACGGAACTCACTGTCGTAATCATCCTCCACCAGCCAGGTCTTATGCTTACGCGCCAGGTCCAGCAGTTGCTTACGGCGCTCAAGGCTCAGATGCACGCCAAGCGGGTATTGATGTGACGGTGTCACAAAAATCATCTTTGGGGCACGGCTGCGCGCCGGTAAATCGGGGATTAGTCCCTGCTCGTCCACGGCAACGGCATGTATTTTCAGCCCATTGATGCGCAGCAAATTGCGCGTGCCCCAGTAACCCGGCTCTTCGATCCAAACCTGATCGCCAGGATCGCACAGTACGCGTGAGACCAAATCCACCGCCTGATGAATACCTTCGGTAATGATGATTTGATCGGCCTTGGCATGCACCGATCGCGCAACGCTGAGGTATTCCGCCAATGCCTCACGCAGATGCATGCAGCCGCCCTGGCTGCTGTAAATGAGCCGTTCGACATCCGGCTCGCGGTTTAACCGCGCCTGGATCTGGCTGAATAATTTATGCGGGAACTGCGTAACATCCGGCGCTCCGGGCACGAACGCGCCCCACTGATAAGGTGAGGCATTGGCGTGACCCAGCAGCGAAGCCCCGCGTTTTGAGAGCGCCGCCGGTTTTGCCGTCATTGAGTCGATTACGGCAGCGTTGCGCGGCGTATGCAGCGATCCTTCCGGCAAGTTTTCCGCAATCCAGGTGCCGCTGCCCGTGCGCGCCGTGACATAACCTTGCGCCATCAGATTTTCATAGACGTTAAGCACGGTATTACGCGACACCGACAGCTCGCGCGCTAAATCCCGCGTGGCGGGCAAACGCGTAGCCCGCGGGAAAATGCCCTCGGCGATAGCCAGTTGCATACAGCTCAGCAAACGCTGCTGCAGCGTCCCCTCCTGCATAAACTGCATGCGCTCCAATACATGATCTGCGTACAAACTCCGCAATTGGCTCCCTCCTTTTCTGTAAAAGTGGCTCTGGCATGATACCTCAGCGCAGGGATAAATAAGCGTGTTTGTTGATGATTTGTAAAGACGCATATCGCTAAGGAAATGTTATGGAAGGTAAAAACAGCCGGTTGCAGCAACGCAAAGATGATGCCCTGCCACGCGGCACCGGCAATCTTTGTCAGTGGTATGTTGAGCACGCAGAAAACGCCACGCTGCGCGACAGTGAGGGCAATAGCTGGATCGATTTCGCCGGCGGCATTGCGGTATTGAATACCGGTCATCGCCATCCACGCATCGTGCAGGCGATTGCCGATCAGTTAGAGAAATTTACCCATACCGCGTTTCAGGTCACGCCCTATGAGAGTTATGTCGCGTTGGCCGAACGCCTAAACCGCGTGGTGCCAATTGCTGGCAAAGCGAAAACCGCCTTTTTCTCGACTGGCGCAGAAGCGGTCGAAAACGCGGTGAAAGTGGCGCGAGCGGCCACGCGTCGTCACGGCATCATCACCTTTGGTAACGCCTTCCATGGTCGCACCTTTATGACCATGGCAATGACCGGCAAAGTGGCGCCATACAAACGCGACTTTGGCCCAATGCCGGCTTCGGTATGGCACGCACGCTATCCCAACAGCGTAACCGGCATCAGCGTGGAGGATGCGTTAGCTAGCCTGCAGGACATTTTTACTCAGGACATCGCGCCGCAGGATGTTGCCGCCATCGTGCTGGAGCCCATTCAGGGTGAAGGCGGATTCCACGTCGCGCCGCCGGCGTTCTTCAACCGCTTGCGCACATTGGCGGATGAACACGGCATCCTGCTGATTGCGGATGAAGTGCAAAGCGGCTTTGCTCGCACTGGCAAGCTGTTTGCCATGGATCACTACGCCGTAAAACCGGATCTCATCACCATGGCGAAAAGCCTCGCGGGCGGGATGCCGCTTTCGGCAGTCAGCGGCCGTGCCGAGATTATGGATGCGCCGGGACCGGGTGGCTTAGGCGGCACCTACGCCGGTAATCCGCTGGCGATTGCTGCAGCCCACGCGGTACTTGACGTGATTGCCGACGAGAAACTGTGCGAACGTTCAGAACAACTCGGCGCCCAGTTGATTGATTTCTTGCACGGCGCGCGCAGCAGCTGTTCTTCCATCGTTGATATCCGTGGCCTGGGCTCTATGGTGGCAGTGGAATTTGCCTCAGCACAAACGGCACAGACCCTTCAGCAACAGGCGATGGCACAAGGCCTGCTGCTGCTGACATGTGGTCCACAGGGCAATGTCATTCGTTTCCTCTATCCGCTCACCATCCCTGATGCGCAGTTCAGCCAGGCGCTGGACATCCTCGGCAGCGTGCTGAGTCAACATTACGATTCTTAGGCTTTCGCCGCTCTTCCCAGCTCGCACTGCGGGCTGGGCTTCTCACCTGTTGTAACCCGGCAGTGCTGCGTGCTGCCTGAGAGACGCTTTGGAGAAATATAGATGAGTTCACAGAATGCCGATGTACTGGCTCAAGGCCTGAAACCGCGTCACGTCCGCATGTTGTCAATTGGTGGCGTCATCGGTGCCGGACTGTTTGTCGGTTCAGGTCATGCCATTGCCGAAGCCGGTCCTGCGGTGCTGCTGGCCTATATAGCGGCGGGCGCGCTGGTGGTGCTGATTATGCGTATGCTGGCGGAAATGGCCGTGGCGTCCCCTGATTCGGGCTCCTTCTCAACCTATGCCGACAAGTCACTCGGTCGCTGGGCCGGGTTCACTATCGGCTGGCTTTACTGGTGGTTTTGGGTGCTGGTGATTCCGCTGGAAGCCAACGCGGCGGGCACCATTCTGCATTCGTGGTTTCCACAGGTTGCGGTATGGGAATACACACTGGCGATCACCTCGTTCCTGACCATCAGCAACCTGTTTAGCGTGAAAAACTATGGTGAATTCGAATTCTGGTTTGCTCTGCTGAAAGTGGTGGCGATTGTCGCGTTCTTGTGCGCAGGAAGCCTGGCGGTATTTGGTTTGATGCCCGGTAGCAGCACGCAAGGCATCTCACATCTGTACGATACGCAAGGCTTTATGCCCAAAGGTATTAGCGCGGTACTGGCAGCCATTCTCACTACCATGTTCTCGTTTATGGGGACAGAAATCGTCACTATTGCCGCTGCGGAGTCACGCGAACCGAAGAAGCAGATCACCCAAGCCACCAATTCAGTGATCTGGCGTATCGCGTTGTTCTATTTACTGTCGATTTTTATTGTTGTCGCGCTGGTGCCGTGGAATACGCCGTCACTCATGAAAGCCGGTTCTTACCAGACGGCAATGCAGATGATGAACGTGCCGTACGCCAAACAGATCGTGGATGTGGTGGTATTGATCGCGGTGTGTAGCTGTCTTAACTCGGCGCTGTATACCGCATCGCGCATGATCTACTCGCTGTCACGCCGTCAGGATGCACCGGCCATGGTGTCACACACCACCCGCAGCGGTACGCCATGGGTTGCCGTGCTGTTCTCTACGGCAGCCGCCTTCCTCGCCGTCATCGCCAATTATCTGGCACCAAGCGCGGTGTTTGAATTTTTGCTGGCCAGCTCGGGGGCCATTGCGCTGCTGGTGTATCTGGTGATCGCCGCTTCACATCTGGTACTGCGTAAAAAGCGCGAAGCGCGCGGCGAAACGCTCAGCTATCGCATGTGGCTGTTCCCAGGTTTGACGTGGGCGACCATGGTGTTCATCGTCGGCGTGTTGGTTGCCATGCTGTTTAATCAACAGCATCGCCCAGAGATAATCGCCACTGGCCTGTTAACGCTGGCAGTGGTCGCCGCCAGCCGCATAGTGCAACGCAAACGTGTGGCGCGTAAAAGCGAAAAAATGGTCGCATTACGTTCCTAACGGGTTGATTCCGGGCAAGGATGCCGCGGAACTTAATCGTACTGCACGTCGATACTGATCGCCTCTTCCGGCACGTTAAGGTTTACCACGCACTTTCTCCATACCGGCAAACCATTGGTCATCTTGTTATCGACGAAGTACTGCTGAAATTCCTTCAGCGCCTCGGAGAGATCGCCAATCGCGCGCGCATCCGGTTCAAACCAATCCGGCTCACCGTTTTCATCGAGGTAATCGAACTGGAATTGCCCGCCATCATCGTCCGCAAATAATTCGGCCTGGACGATCAATTCCCGCGCACCTTCGGGGCCACAGCTAAAGATGATCTGGCCGATACGGCGATAAAGGTCTTCGTATTGCATAGGTTTTGGGTTCCTCAATAAGTATGCTTGGCGGTCGCAATCAATGACGATGCTATGTAAATGCAGCGTTCGAATGTAGGGTCGCCATTCATGGCGACCAGTATTTGTGATGGTGCGATTATATTGACTTTAGTTCGCATGATAAGAGAATGAGGCTCTTCGAACAGAAAGTTGTAAGAAAGGGAGTTTATCATAGCCTGTTCACATCGTTTTCTTCGCGTCAGGAAATCCACCGCGCTAGCGGCCATTACCGTTGCCCTGCTCCTCGCCAGCTGCTCATCGCCGCCGCCGAAATCACTGGTCACCCCTTTGCCGTCGGTGCCCAAACCCCCGATGCCGAGCCAACCATTGCAGCATAACGAGCCGGTGCGCGGCGTGTGGCTGACGACGGTTTCACGCCTCGACTGGCCGCCGATGAATTCAGTTAATGCCAGTCCAGCCATCCGCATCAGCCAGCAGCAGCAAGCGCTAACCAGCAAACTGGATAAGCTGAAAAGCCTCGGCATCAATACCGTTTTCTTTCAGGTGAAACCGGATGGTACCGCGCTGTGGCGATCGCGCATTCTACCGTGGTCAGATATGCTGACCGGCAAAATTGGCGAAGATCCCGGCTACGATCCGCTGAAATTCATGCTGGATGAGGCGCATAAACGAGGCATGAAGGTGCACGCGTGGTTCAATCCCTATCGCGTCTCGACCAACGTCAAACCCTCTACTGTTAACGCACTGAATAATACCTTAGCGCTGCAGCCCGCCAGCGTATTTGTGCTGCATCGTGATTGGATCCGCACCGCCAGCGACCGCTTTGTGCTCGATCCCGGCATTCCTGAAGCCCGCGACTGGATCACCAGCATCGTTGCGGAAGTGGTATCGCACTACGCTATCGATGGCGTGCAGTTCGATGACTATTTCTATACCGAAACGCCGGGTTCCACCCTCAACGATAACGCCACCTTCCGTCAATATGGTCAGGGGTTTGCCTCAAAGGCCGACTGGCGCCGCAATAATACGTTACTGCTGATTGAGCAGGTATCGCGCACCATTAAGCAGCTCAAGCCGAATGTTGAATTTGGCGTCAGCCCGGCGGGCGTGTGGCGCAATGTGTCACATGATGCCGCCGGTTCCGACACGCGTGGTGCTGCAGCGTATGACGAAGCCTATGCCGACACGCGCCGCTGGGTACAAATGGGCCTGCTTGATTACATTGCACCGCAGCTTTACTGGCCGTTTGCGCGCCAGGCTGCCCGCTATGACGTATTGGCACACTGGTGGGCGGACGTGGTGAAACCGACGCACACGCGCCTATATATTGGCGTGGCGCTGTATAAAATCGGCGAGGCCTCGAAAAGCGAGCCAGACTGGACGGTAAATGGCGGTGTGCCTGAGCTGAAAAAACAGCTCGATCTCAATGAGTCGGTGCAGCAAATTAACGGTACGATTTTGTTCCGCGAGAATTACCTTAATCAACCGCAAACCCAGGATGCGGTGAATTATTTGCGCACCCGCTGGGGCCGGTCGCCATAAATGGCTCCCCACCATGTAGGGTGCGCATTGATGCGCACCTGGATGCAAACCGCATAGGATTCAATGACGCATTGATGCGTACCTGGCCACAAACCGCGCGATATGCGGGTTAAACCAGCAACTCCTCACTCTGCATCAACGCAAAAAATGACTCCAGTTCGCGCAGCATCATCGAAGCGGCAATCGAAAGTTGCCGCTGTGGCGCCACGCACAGCGACAGCGTAAATGGCTTCAGCACGCTATCAATCAGCGGAATAAACTTCAGTTCACCGCGTCGATATTCATCCACGATATCCAGCCAGCACATCAGGCTAATTCCCACGTCATCGCGTACCAGCGAACGCAGCATATGAATGTTGTTGGTGCGCGCCACTTCCTGAATTTTAATCCCTGAACTGTTTATCAGCGCCTCCAGCGGATCGGCCAGCATCAGCGGGGCTGCGGGTACGATAAACGGCCAGGATTCGCAGTGGCTAAAGCGGATCGACTCCCGATTCGCCAGCGGATGCTGGCTACTCACCACAATCCCCAGGCGTAAATCCGCAAAGGATTTCACCAGCAGCTCGCGCGAGCTTTGTGGATTGAGCATGATGCCGAAATCCGCATCGCCAGAGGTTAACGCATTGGCGATATGGATATTGCTCATGGTGGTCAACGTAAACGAGATGCCGGGATATTCTCCTCGGATCCGTTGCAAGATCGAGGAAAAGAAGCCGCGGTTGATGGCGTCAATCGTGGCGATATGCACATGCCCATGGCGTAGTCCGCGCAGATCGTCCAGCTGAGTGCAGACGCGACCAAACTCACGCTGCCAGTTTTTCGCGGCATTCAGCAAAATTTCGCCCGCTGCGGTCATACGTAATCCTGATGGATGACGTTCAAACAGCGGCATATCCAGCTGTTCTTCCACGCGGAGTATCTGTCGATCAATTGACGAAGCGGAGACGTGCAATACCTCAGAAGCCTTGCGCAGTGAACCCTGGCGGGCTACTTCCGTGAAATAGAGCAGAAATCGGGAGAAGGCGAACATAGCGGGTGCTCTCTTTTTTGCAACGCATCATGCGAATTAAACAGATGGACGCTTACACATGGCAAAATAATAATCGCTGCCATGATAAAAACAAGGGTTTGCGCGGCTTTGCGGCTGATGACATCCCTGTTCAGGCAGACAAACTATGAAGCAGACAGATTCCCTGGCTGTCACCGTCATCGCAAAGCAGTCCAACGGTGCAGGCAATGTATTACTCACATTGGCGAGTGAAGACGGCCAGCCGCTGCCGCCTTTCGCGCCCGGCGCACATATTGATGTGGAGATTCCCGGCTGCGGTAAACGCCAGTATTCGCTCTGCTCCACGGCAGCCAATCATTACCAAATCTGCGTGCGATTGGATGCGCGCTCAACCGGCGGATCGCGCTGGCTGCATCAGCAGCTGGCAGCGGGCGATGGCTTGCAGATCTCTTCTCCGCGCAACCATTTTCCGCTGCCGCAGGCGCCGCGCACGCTGCTGTTTGCGGCCGGTATAGGTTTAACGCCGCTGCTGGTTATGGCCGAAGCATTAGCCGCGCGCCAGGCGGATTTCACGTTGCATCTCTATCTGAAACGCGCCGATGAACTGGCCTTTTGTGAACGTCTGGCAACGTTGGGTCCGCACGCGGTCATTCACTACAGCAGCGAAAGCGACAGCCTGCGTCAGCGCATCCCGGACGATCTCAAACAGCCGCATAACAGCGCATTGATCTACTGCGGTCCCGCAGGTTTTATGGATCATCTACAGCAGCTGGCGCAGCAACAGGGCTGGAAACTCGACCAGCTGCACAGCGAGCGCTTCAGGCCCAGCGACGCACCGCGGCTTGTTGCTGATAGCGCTTTTGAAATCGAAATTGCCTCTTCCGGTGCGCGCTTCGCCGTTAGCGCCGATCAAAGCATCGCCGAGGTGCTCGAGGACGCGGGCATTGCGATCGAACTCTCCTGCGAACAAGGCATGTGCGGCGCCTGCATCACCGGCGTATTAGCGGGCGAACCCGATCACCGCGATGATGTGCTGAGCCAGCACGAACGTGCCGCCAATGATTGCATCGTGCTGTGCTGTTCACGCGCCCATTCTCCTCTGCTGGTGCTAGATTTATGAGCCGCTTTTTAGGTGCAACAGGCGCACGTTTGCCGCGCTGGTTATTGCCGGAAAACTGGCCGTTAGTAAACAACCAACCGCAGCTGGCGACCTTGCATTTCCACGCCTCAGGCCTGCAATTTGAACCGACCAACGCATCACAACCTGCGGGTTATCTGGCGCTCCACGGTGCGCTGGTGTTACCGGCCTTTGTCGAGCCGCATGCGCATCTGGATAAAACCTTCACCATCGAACGGAGCCCGGCGCAACAGCCAGGGCTGCTGGCGGCGATTGCGGCGATGCATCAGGATCGCGTGCACTGGAACGTCGAAGATTTGCAGCAGCGCGCCACGCAGGCGCTGCTCTGGGCGGCAGAAGCCGGCGTCGGTTTGCTGCGCACGCACATTGACTGGTTCTCGGTTGATGCACCATTAGCGTGGCAAGTGATGGGCGATCTGCACCATCCGCTGTGCAGCATCGAACGCGTAGCATTGGCTCCGTTGCCCTTCTTCACCGATGCCAGCGATGCGCAGCACATTGCCGCACAGGTGGCGACCAGCGGTCCAGGCGCGCTGTTGGGCGGCTTTATTCACAGCAGCAACTGGGATGCGCAGGCGTTTCAGCATCTGCTGGATGCTGCAGAGCGGTGGCAGCTGGATGTCGATCTGCATATTGATGAAGAACTTAACCCGCAAGCGCAGGGATTACGCTGGCTGGCGCACTATTTGCAGCAGCATCCGTTTAGCGGGCAGATCACCTGTAGCCACAGCTGTGCGCTTTCACAGCAGGATGACGCAGAGCAGATTCTTGCGGTGCTGGCACAACACAAGGTCAGGCTGATTGCGCTGCCGCTCACCAACCTGCTGTTACAGGACGCGGTGCCAGGCCGCACGCCACGTCAGCGCGGTTTGACGTTGGTGAAAGAGGCACAGGCGTTAGGCATTCCGCTGCTGCTCGGTGCCGACAACGTACAAGATGCGTTCTGCCCGTTCGGTAGTTATGACCCGCTCGATACGCTGTTTAGCGGCTTGCTCAGCCTGCAACTGGGCGCGGCGTTTGATGAAGCTTCGGCGCTGATTTGCCAGCGCCGCGCGCTACAGGGCAACGACGTGGTGATATTTCCTGATGCCGATGTGGCGAGCTGGCCGTTACGTCAACGCCAGCGCTATCGGCTAAAAAACGGTGTGCGTTATGGAGAAACAACAAATGGCGCTTGATGAAGGAGCGGGAAAACCGCTGGCGAAATATGCTGCGTGGCGACGCGCGGGCGACTTTATTTTCCTCTCCGGCATTATTCCGGTGAATCCGCAAACTGCCACTATCGTGCGCGGTTACGACGACATTCCGCAAGCAGCGCAGCGCCTGCTGGGCCGTACGGGTGAATTCTCTACCGACATCAAAGAGGGGCCGATTCTGGCGCAGAGCTGGTACGTGCTGGAAAGCATTCGCGCCACCATCGAAAGCGCGGGCGGTCAGATGAGCGATGTCTTCAAGCTGGTGCAATATTTCCGCAATCTCGATCACTTCCCCCACTACAGCCGGGTACGGAAGCAATTTTTCCCCGATGCGCCGCCGGTTTCTACTGTGGTGCAGGTGAGTGAAATGCTGCCGAGTGCGGACGTTTTAATCGAAGTTGAAGCCACGGCGTGGTTGCCGCAATAACACGAGGAGTTCAAATGTTGCATGGTTATATTCCGGCAAACCGCTTTTTGCCGTATCTGAGCTGGACTGACATCGCCACGCTGGACGATAAAGCCAATACCGTTATCGTGTTGCCGACCGGCGCGATTGAGCAGCATGGTCCGCATCTGCCGTGCGCGGTGGATAGCGTGATCTCATCGGGGGTGGTCGGTCATGCATTGGCGCGTTTACCCGCTGACATTCCGGCTTACGCCATCCCGCCGATTACCTACGGCAAATCAGATGAGCATCTGCATTTTCCCGGTACGCTGACGCTGACCGGCGAAACCCTGCTGCACACCATTCTGGAGATTGGCGAATCGCTTTATCGCGCCGGTTTCCGCAAATTTCTGATGGTCAATGGTCACGGTGGCCAGCCGCAGCCGCTACAGATGGCGGCACGCGAGCTGCGCCTGCGCCACGGCGACATGATCATCATCATGCAAGACACTTTCAAAGTGCCGAACTGCGCTGAAAGCTTTATGGACGACAAAGAGCGGCAAATGGCGATGCACGCCGGTCACGCTGAAACCGCGCTGATGCTGGCGCTGGCACCGGATACCGTGCAGATGGATAAAGCGGTAGCCAACTATCCGCCGGCATTCCCCTGTCCGACGCTTTCAACCAACAAACCAATGGCGGCCTGGGCTTCCTATGATTTCGGCCCGAGCGGCGTGATTGGCGATCCCTTGCCCTCCACGCCTGAGCAGGGTGCGGCGATCCTCGAGTCGCTGGCGGAAAGCTGGGCGCAGGTCATTACCGAAGTGCATCAGATGACGTGGGTGACACGCGCCGAACCGGCGTGGGGCACCGGCCAGTGGCAAGGCAAAGTATTAGATCACAACGACGCAGCCGCCTTTTTACAACCGCGCTAGGGACTATTGATGAAAAAAACATTGAGCATTGTTGCCGCACTTGCGCTGGCCCTCTCGGCCCCGGGCATGGCGGCTGAAAAATTCACCTTTATGACCAACTGGTACGCGCAGGCCGAACACGGCGGCTTCTATCAGGCGCAGGCGCAGAATCTGTATCGTGATGCGGGTCTCGACGTCACCATCAAAATGGGCGGCCCGCAGGTGCACACCATGCAGTTGATGGCCGCAGGCCAGGCGGACTGCATCATCAGCGATAACATGCAGGCGCTGGAAATCTGGCAGCAAGGCGTGGAAGCGATGCCGGTGGCGACCACCTTCCAACACTCGGCGATTGCCTTTCTTACCCATCCGGATGTGAAAAACCAAGCCGATTTGCAGGGTAAAACCTTCCTGCTGGCCGCCGAAGCCTACACCTCGTACTGGCCCTGGGCGCAGAGCGCGCTGAAGCTGAAAAATGCTCGCGTACGGCCTTACACCTTCAGCATTCAGCCATTCCTTGCCGATAAAACGCTGGTGCAGCAAGGCTATATCACCTCGGAACCTTATGCGGTGCAGAAAGCTAACGCGCAGGCCAATGTGTATCCCATCAGCGATTGGGGTTATCCGCCGTACGGCAACAGCATCGTGTGCATGAAATCAACCATTGAGAAACGTCCGGCCGCGGTCGCGGCATTTGTCAAAGCATCAATGCAGGGCTGGAAAAACTATCTGCACGATCCCAGTGCCGGCAACGTGCTGATCAAAAAAGAGAACCCACAGATGAGCGATGAGCAGATTGCGTTCGGCATCGCGCAGATGAAGAAATACCAGATGCTGACCGGCGGCGATGCGCAAACCGGCGGCATCGGCATCATGACCGAAGCGCGTCTCAAACAAACCTGGCAACTGCTGGTCGATACCAAGCTGATCGATCCCGCCAAAGTGCCGTTTGACGGCAGCTACACGCTGAAATTCATCCAAGACGTTAAGGTACTGCCATGAATAGCGCCAGTCATCTAACGCTGCTCAACCAGGATGCGCAGGCGGTGCCGCGTTCGGCGGCGGCACCGGCGATTGAGGTGCTGTCGGCAGAGAAAATCTATCCCAACGGCACGCGCGCGCTGCTGCCGGTTGATCTCACCATTCGTCAGGGCGAATTTGTTTCGCTGCTGGGTCCGTCTGGCTGCGGCAAAAGCACCCTATTGAAGATGATCGCCGGGTTGATTGAACCGACGGATGGCAAGCTGATGCTGTTTCGCCGCGATCGACGTGAGAACCAGCGCGATCTACCACTGTCGTTCGTGTTTCAGGAAGCCACGCTGATGCCGTGGAGCAACGTGCACAAAAATGTGCGTCTGCCGCTCGATTTGGCCGGCGTACCACGTGCTGAAGCAGATACCCGCGTACGCGAGATTCTCGAACTGGTCGGTCTCGGCCAGTTTGGTCACGTGCTGCCGCGCGAGCTTTCGGGCGGTATGCAGATGCGCGTATCCATTGCGCGGGGGCTGGTAACGCGGCCTAAAGTGTTGTTGATGGATGAGCCATTTGGCGCGCTGGACGAGATCACGCGCAACAAGCTGGATAGCGATCTGCTCGATTTGTGGCAGGAGCAGAAGCTGACGGTGGTATTTGTCACGCACTCGATTCAGGAAGCCGTTTTCCTGTCGCAGCGGGTGATCATGATGGCGGCGCGTCCCGGGCGCGTGGTGGATGATATCCGCATTGACGCCACCTCGCCGCGTGATGATGAATTCCGCGTCAGCCAGACCTTCACTCACTATGCCCAACTGCTGCAGCGCGGTCTGTTGGCAGCCAGCCAGGAGAGTCAATGATGAAACCGTTAGCGGCCCATCGTCAATTTCAGCAGTGGCTGTTCCCGGCCATCGTCGCCATCGCCATGCTGCTGCTGTGGCAGTTTCTGGTCACCACCTTTAAGGTGCCGGCATTTCTGGTGCCGTCACCGCTGGTGGTGGCGCAAAGCCTGGTGCAAAACTTTTCCACGCTGTTTATGTCGCTACTTTACACCCTGAAAATCACCGTGATCTCTTTTGCCCTGGCGATTGTGATCGGCTCGATTGTGGCGTTTTTGCTGGTGCAGAACCGCTTTATTGAAACCGCGCTGTTCCCTTACATCGTGTTTTTACAGGTGACGCCAATTGTCGCCATCGCCCCGCTGATCATCATTTGGGTGAAGGACACCACGCTGTCGCTGGTGGTGTGCGCCACGCTGATGGCGGTGTTCCCGATCATTTCCAACACCACCCAAGGTTTACGTAGCGTATCGCCAGGATTGCTGAGCTATTTCCGTCTCAATCACGCCTCGCGGATGCAGATTCTGCTGCGTTTACGCATTCCTTCGGCGCTGCCGTACTTCTTCGGCGCGCTGCGCATCTCCAGCGGCTTGTCGCTGATTGGTGCGGTGGTAGCCGAGTTCGTTGCCGGCACCGGCGGCACCGATACCGGCCTGGCATACCAGATTCTCCAGGCCGGTTATCAGCTGAATATCCCGCTGATGTTTGCCGCGCTGTTGCTGATTTCACTGGCCGGCTTCCTGCTGTTCGCCCTGATGTCGTGGCTGACGCGCCGCGTGCTGGCGGCTTGGCATGAGAGTGAACTGAGCCCCAGTTAACATCGTAGGGTCGCCATTTATGGCGACCTTCTTACCAGGTCGCCATAAATGGCGACCCTACGGAAAACCTTTTTACACAGGAATAAAACATGTCTGATTCCGATCGCCAGTCTGCACTGGCGGCGCTGGTCGCGGCGTTGCCTGAACTTGACTGGATCAAAGAAGCGCCGAAGGTCAAGCGCCTGTCGCGTGATTTCCACTGGTTCAGCCCGGTGCTGAAACCCCAGCTGGAAGAGAAATTTGCTGAACTGGCGGTGCGCCCACGTGATGAACGCGAACTCACGCATATCGTCGCAGCCTGCGCCAAAGGGCGTGTTCCGCTCAATCTGCGCGGCGGCGGCACCGGCAATTATGGTCAACTCATCCCGCTGAACGGCGGCGTCATGGTCGATATGACACGCCTCAACGCCGTTACCGCTATGGGGCACGGCACGGTGCGCGCGCAGGCGGGGATCCGTCTTGGCGAGCTTGAGGCACACACACGTCCGCTCGGCTGGGAACTGCGCTGCATGCCCTCCACGTGGAAACTGGCCACGCTTGGCGGCCTGTTCGGCGGTGGCTTTGGCGGCGTAGGCTCAATCAATTACGGTCCGCTGGCCGCGCCGGGCAACGTGTTGTCAGTGCGGATGATGACCATGGAAGAGACGCCGCGCATTATTACGTTACAGGCGCCAGACGCGCTGCTGCTGCATCACGCCTACGGCAGCAACGGCATCGTGCTTGAGATCGAACTGGCGCTGGCGCCCTGCCATGACTGGATAGAACGCCTCGATACCTTTGCCGATTTCCCAACAGCGATGGCATTTGCCGATGCATTAGCACGCTCGCCCGGCATGGTAAAACGCCAGATTGCCGTATTTGCCGCTCCGGTGCTGGATTACTTCACCGATCTGGCCGCTGCTGATGTAGCGGGTAAGCATGGCGTGATTTCAGTGGTCGGCAGCGAAAGCGATGCACTGCTATCTTCGCAGGTAGCCCAACACGCTGGCCGCAATGCACTCCATTTCGCTGAAGGGGAAAACAGCGGCCATTCGCTGATCGAATATTGCTGGAACCACACCACGCTGCAGGCGCTGAAAATTGATAAAACGCTCACTTACCTGCAAACCGCCTATGAGGCGGAGAACTATCAGCAGCAAGCTGTAGCGCTGGAAGCGCAACTCTCCGATGAAGTGATGTCGCATATTGAATTCCTGCGCGACATGAACGGCAGTATCACCTGTAGCGGTTTGCCGCTGGTGCGCTATAGCGACGAAGATCGTCTTAACGCCATCATGGATATTTACCGCGCTAACGGCGTGAAAATAAACAATCCGCACGTTATTCATATTGAAGATGGCAAGCAAGGCACGGTGCGCGCCGATGTAGTGGCAATGAAACGGGCATGCGATCCGCATAATTTATTAAATCCCGGCAAATTACGCGGCTGGGAAGTCCGTGAAACTTTACCGGATGTCTCTATTCCGGGTGTGAATTAATCATTTTATTTTAATTAGGGATGTGCAAATGAAAACACTGAAAAGTGTCGGACTGGCTGCGCTGTTTTTCCCTCTGGCTCCGGTAGCAATGGCGGCCTCGCAGAGCAATATCAGCGATTGTCAGTACGACGCCAGCGGCGTAGAGAGTTTCACCGATATTTTCACCTGCGGTACGGTTAGTGGCAGTCTGCGTACGCTTTATTACTCCACGCACAATGCGTATTTTTCTAAAGGCTTTAATCAAGACACCACCAGCTACGGTGGTAGCCTGAAATATGAAACCGCCCCGGTATATGGTTTTCGCGCGGGCGTCAGTGCAATATTTTTACGCGGTATCGATCATCCCGATGAAGCACATACCATTAGCGATATTGGCACTAACCAAACCAATGTCGGCGAAGCCTATTTAAGCTGGCAACAGGATGACTTTAAAATTACCGCAGGCGATCAGCGTATCAATATTCCGTTCGTGGGCGACTACGACTGGCGTATTACCCCTATTTTGTTTCGTGGTGTAGATGCCAATTACGGTGACAGCACCAATTATCTGCATGCCACTAAAGTCTGGCGCTATAAGCCGTGGGGTGACGATCAGTTCCTGAACACCACCGCCTATACGGATATTGATGAACGCACCAATGGTATGTGGGCCATTGGCGGTGGACGAGGATCGCAGTGGGACGATAAAAATCTAACCGGTCAGTTATGGTATGAAGAGTACGCCGACTATTCACGCCTGGTGTATGGCGAAAGCCACATCCAGTGGCAGCAGACGTTATTCCAGCCGGATGTCGGACTACAATTCATGCGCGGCACCAGCGACGGAAAAGCGTTAGCAGGTGAAGTGAACAGCACGTCCTACGGTGCTCAGCTGGCGCTCGCTTTCACGCCTGCGCTGAGCTGGAAGTTGGGTTACGATCACATTGCTGCCAGCGCTAACAGTTGGGGCAACGGATCGCTGGTGGTGCCATATGCGCACAATAGCGCTTCGGGTCCATACTTCGCACAACCGTTCTTCACCAGTACTCAGGATTTGGGGAGCGGAAATGCCTATTCCACCAATCTCAATTATGTACTGAATGAAAACCTGTCGCTTGGTACGCAGTATTCGTTTATGGATCTCAAACCGTCAGCCTCTTCAGACAGTATTAATCAGTCTGAATATCTGGTTTATTTTACCTGGGCCTTCAGCGGCGTGCTCAAAGGATTGAGTCTCACCGATTTTGCCGGTGTACAAACCTCGCCGCTGTATGATGCGAAATTCTGGCAGAACCGTTTAAGTTTGCAGTACGATTTCTAACGAATAATCACGCCAGCAACGTGATGTTGCTGGCTTTATTTATTAATAAGGATCGGTGGCACTCAGCAACTCTATACTGCGTTCAGTACCGTTCACTCGGACCTTGAGAAAACGACGCGTGCGCCATTTGCCGTCCGCATCTTGTACGGCTTTTTCGAAGGTTGGGCCATGCAGCAGAAGTTCTTTATTATCGTTGTAACCAAAACCCACATTTTTATTTCCAATCCAGTGCTGCTCAAATGCCACCACCTTCTCGGCATCCAGGGTTTTACTCTCTTCCGCACTGCAGGCGGTATAACTTTTGCGGAAGATAAAGCACAAACCAGCCTGATAACGATCTTTACCGTTAGTTTCCACCAGCGCAATTGAGAAACCGGTATAAGCCGCAATTTTAACGTACAGCTTAGTCCGCGTTCCCGGCCCGGAAATATGCACTTTCACCACCGGACTGGAACCTTCGCTGTGCCAACTGCCAATGGAATCGGCATTATCACGCGCCTGCAAATAAATATTGGCGGAGCCTTCTGGGGTTCGGTTACTAAAATCGGTTTGCGTTTCACTTTGCGAAAGATATTGCGCCGTACCGACAATGCGCACGTGGATCTGCGTTGATGAACCGGAGAAGTTGAATTCACCGACATAGAACCATTGATCGGCATCTTTACGGTTATCCATGTGGTGCTGTGAGGTAATCACATCGTAATTAAGCGATCCCTGAATCACCGCGCCCCAGTCGGAAATTTCCAGCACGCCGCGATCGCCCTCTGAAATTAACGTCCAGGGTTCAATTCCCTCGGTGCTGTAATCAAAACCAGCACTTTGATTATGAATACTTTTTTGAATGATCGTGGCGCGACAATAGCCCAGCTTCAGTGGATACTGCGTAGATTCAATCGCCAGACCTTCTATCACCCATTGCCCATTGGTGAGATCCCCCGCGTATTCTGCGTGCTCAATCCAGCCGTTACGAATAAAGGATTGCGTACAGCGCGGCAGATCCAGCGTGGGTTTAATTGTGCTGCCCTGCAAATTGAAATTTGACAGCTCAATGGCCGTTGAGTGATCCCATGCGCCCCGCTCTTGATCGGACCAGCGTGCGTAGACAATGCTGTCCTGACAGCCGCGTGAATAGAACTGATCGATTTTACAATCTAACGTGTCGATTAAATCCAGGGCGCGTCCACCAAGATAGCGAAACTCCATGCTGCTCACGCGCAGAAATTGGCCGCCAGTAATGATATTCGCAAAGAATCCCACTTTATTGAATGCGGACCCGCCATCTTCACCGCTGTTCGAACTCATCCCTTTGACGACGAATCCAGAGATTTCAACGTAACGCGCGTTAACTTTAAAGAAATGCAGTCCGCGCGGTTGAGTATTCCAGTTAAACAACAGTGTCGTCGTTGGGAAATAGCCAAAATTAACCGACGCGCCGGTGACCTTGAAGCGATTAATTTCAGTGTCTGAGATATCAAACGTCGACATGCTAAACACGCCAGCCGTAAAGCGAATACCCGCCGAAGGCAGCACGCGCTGTGACCAGGCGAACATCCGCTTTACCGCATCAATACAGTCGGTTTTGCCATCGGCTACGGCGCCAAAATCCAGCACGGTTACCGCGTTATAATCAAAAAGTACCCGTTTCCAGCGCTTATTGCCTGGCGTGACGAAAATCAAACCTCCATCGTCAATACTTTTGGTGTCGGTAGCATCGTAAATAAATACACCGCCGCCATTTTTGGTGCCGCGGGTATATTCAAGCACTGACGCAATTTCGCCAGGCGCTGAAGGTTCGGTGGCTTTTAATTCTGCAATGTCGCGTAGCTGTATAACGCTTGCGGCACCGGTGAGGGCATTTTGTGGAGTGATATTGGTATTGCTTGACGTATTCGCCATAGTCTACCCCTGAAATAATAAGAGAAGTGACTGCACCATGGAGTATAAGTAATTGAAATTTAATATGTTACTGAGTGCCATGCTAATTAAAGTCTTTTAAAATATGCCCATTAATCTCTTGAGAGCAACGCTATGATTTTTGATAAAAAGCGCAGCGGCTCACTCGCTGCTTTACAGATTAATCGCAGGCGCCATGTTGTTATCATCGGTACGATAAACGCGGGCGAACATCACATTTAAAGCCTCATACCTTAATGACATGACTGTTTATTTCAGCAATCAATTAAAAAGCCTGTTGAACCGATGCAGGGTGGCCAGCGCTCCTCGCTGCTGGCCACATGATTAAAACGTGGCGTTTACGCCGACATTCCACGTCACCTGATGGTAGTCACTGTTACCGCCCACCGTAGAAACCCCCGCAAACGCATTGACAGTTTGCCCAAGCGGCACGTTGGCACCAACGGACATATCCAGCCAATTTTTATCGCCCGCCTCAATGCTGCGCGCGAAGGATGTGCTGGTTGACTTCAATCCGGCCCGTACCGTGGAATCAGTATCGCCAAATTGGTGGTTATAACTGACCTGCGCCCAGGGATTAATCAGCCACTGTTTGCTATCAATTCGCCATCCCACTGCGCCAATCTGAGAATGAGTGGTTTGATCGGAGTAACGCATTGAGGTACTGCTGTCACCGTTTTCGCTGTAGCCGCCAACCCGGCCATAATCCAGCGCGTAACTCGCTACGGGCCCGGTATTTAGGTGTTCGCCCAAAGGTAACGACCAGCCGGTTTGTACTCGCATACCCAGTAATTTACCGCTGCTGTTGCCCTGTTCGGTGCGCGTAGCCGGGCCGATATGAATGTCACGCTCTATGCTGTCGAAATCGAGATCGGCATAGTGCAAATCAGCGTTGATCCAGCCCTGATCGAACAGCGTAAGCTGGCTGTAAATGGCCACTAGATTACCGCGCAGCTTGTAATCAAAGTTTGATGAGGGTTCCTGACGCTGGTTTGCGTTGGAGAACAGCACGCCGGTTTGCCAGTTATCGGTAAGCTGATAGCCGATACCCAGCGTCAGATTGGTGGTGTTAGCATCGCCGTTGTTCCAGCTGTCACCCTGATAATCTCTGTGCTGCCCGGCATAACCGCCGAATACCGTGAATTGCCCGGCGCTGGCCGGTTGCTGGCGCTGCTGCTGCAAATGCCCATCCAGCGTATTGTGCATGTCACGCGCCATCATCAGGGGGGACTGCGACAGCGCTGCCACTTGCGCGGGTGCATCAAGAACTGATTGGATGTAATCCGCGATCATCGCATGCACGGCCGGGCTGGGATGCAGATGATCGGCAAATAGATACGCTTGTGCGCTGGAGAAACCGGGTGCGGCCGAGGAACATTCTGCCGCCGATGTGCCTAACGGACACGCCATGCCGATGGTATTGGATAAGCCATATTGCGTGGGATTAGCAATCACTTCATTGAACAAACCGGCGATATCAACACGCACAATGTTGCCATTCAGCTGCGCTAACCCCGCTTCTTCTTGCTGATTGTAGCCATCTGACAGTGCGGTAACCTGCTCACTCAGCGCCTGCCAGGCCGCATAAAGCTGTTTAGCCAGCGCATCACGCACCACCGGGATGGTTGAAATCTGCCCTGCCGCCTGGGTAAAAGCATCCTGCACCGCCTGCTGACGCGCCGCCGTATTGGGTGTTGCCACGTCATCCAGCGACTGAAATGCCGCCGCCAGTGCGGGCGTCGCGGCTGACCCCAGGACACTCAGCACCGCTTCCACCATATAGGGCGTCGATCCCAGCTGCGGCACGTTGGGGACAATCACCGCGCCCGCACCGGCATCAAGCAGCGTTTTTACCTGTGCCACCGCCGCCGTGGCGCTGGTGCTGATGGTTTCACGCGCGGTCAGCGGATTAGTGACGGCCGCAGCAATATCATTAGCGCCAACCCAATGAATATAGAGGCCGTTACCGTCAGCGTGCCCGCCGGTGGATTGCAGATAGCTCGCCAGCTGATCTTGCGTGTTCAAATCAGGGTTGATGGCGGGAATCGTTACGCCATTACCCTGGGCATAATTGCTGCCACCGCGTGAAGAAGCCTGCAGATTTTGCCCGAGATGGGCCGCGAGAATCTCATCGTACAGCGGATGTTGCGCGCCATCATAGGTAAAGCGGCCCACGTTGCCGCCATCGCTTAAGCTATCGCCAAATACCGTCAAACTATCCCATGCCAATGCGGAAGCAGGCGTCAGCAAGCTGCTGAGCGTCGCGATGGCGACGGCGGAAAGTGCCCATTTGTGGTTTTTCATCATCAACTCCAAAAAGGTAACGCCCACGCGTCATGCCGCAGCAACGTGGGCTAGCAAAGTCGCATCCAGGATGCGCAAAGTGATAACAAGGACGTTAAACATCTAGTCAGGAAGCGGATTTATTACCAGTTCGATACCGCAAAAATGCGGGCGGCATTTCTGGCGCTGTTATGACATGCATTCAAATTAAACCTTTAGTTCTTCGCGCCGATAACCAAAGGTGAACCGCCAATCGGTTCGTTTAAAACATCAGGTAGGTTACTTAATGACCCCATGCGGCGCTGATGCGCAGAGAGACACCTTTTGAAGTGTCCGGCGAAGGGGAATCTTGCGGAGCAGTCGAAGTTACGCATCGTAGTCGTGACCCAACTGAAGCTGCACGCATTTCGTTCAACAGCAATCGCCTGAGGCTTCCCATGTTTGGTGTGAAAAAGTCGAGTCTTACATTGCCGTTTTCAAAGAGCGGCGATGTGCTTAAAGATATCAATGCGATCAAACAGCATGTTGCATGGATTGAGTTTTCGCCCAATGGCGAAATCCTTACCGCCAACCCACTCTTCCTTGAAACCACCGGCTACCAGCTGGATGAAATTCAGGGTAAGCATCACCGCATCTTCTGTAGCGCACATTACAGCCAATCATCCCGCTATCTCTCGTTCTGGCAAACGCTGGCGGCCGGAGAATCGGTAACGGGAATTTTCGAGCGTTTTAACAAGCAGCGTCAGCGTTTCTATCTCAGCGCCACCTATTTTCCGGTTAGCGATGAGAAGGGCCATGTGTACAAAGTCATCAAGGTGGCGTCTGACATTACCGAACGTCACCAGGAGCTGGAGCATAAAGAAGCCGTGATCACGGCGCTCGACCTCTCCATGGCGGTGATTGAATTCTCTCCGGAAGGTCAGATACTGGGTGCCAATAGCAACTTCCTGACGCATATGGGCTATGAGCTGGCGGCAATTGTAGGCCAACATCATCGCCTGTTCTGTTTCGATGATTTCTATCGCGAAAACCCCGACTTCTGGCGCAAAATCGCTAAAGGCCAACACTTTGTAGGCCGCTTCGAGCGCAAAACCGCCAGCGGCGATCGCATCTGGCTCGAAGCCAGCTACAACCCGGTCTATGACGCCGATGGCAAGGTGTACAAGGTGATTAAAATCGCTTCTGACATCACCGCGCGCGTTGAGGCCGCCAAGCGTGTGGCGGACATTGCGCTCACCACCTCTGAAGAGACCTCGCAAATTACCGACAATGCCAATGAGGTGCTGGATGAAACTATCCGCAACTCCGGCCTGGTGGCGGTTCAGGTCAACGCGGCCACCGCGATTGGTGCTGAGCTTAACGCGTCGGCTAAAAGCATCAGCGAAGTGGTTGAGACCATCAACCTGATCGCCTCACAAACCAATATTCTGGCCTTGAATGCGGCGATTGAATCCGCGCGAGCCGGTGAAGCGGGACGAGGATTCAGCGTGGTGGCGGGCGAAGTGCGTCGCCTGGCAGCATCGACCTCCAGCGCCACCAAACAGATCGCCCAAGTGGTGGAACACAACGCCAGTCTGATTGCGCAAATGCAACAGCAGTTGCATGAAGTGAAGCAGTTTGTGGTTACAGAGCAGGATAAAATCAGCGTCCTGTCACGCAGCCTGAGAGAAATAAACAGCGGCGTACATGAGTTTGTGAATGTGATTCATCGGTTGGATGTGTGATGCTGCGCCAGGTACGCAGCTTTGCGTCTTGGTCGCCATGAATGGCGACCCTGCGTGGATATAGCCGGGTTTTTGTAGGGTGCGCATTCATGCGCACCTGCATATAACCGCAATATAGTCGGCATTGACGCATCGATGCGTACCGATTTCACTCGATATTCAGCATTCATCCCCGCAACCACCCACTTCACCTTTCGGTAAATTTTTGTCTTTGTACTGGCATTGTGAACAGAATTGCTTCATATAAATAGCATCTGCTATATTTTATAGCATTGGCTATACTACTGTGGAGACGACGATGTTCACCCAACGCTTTTTGCCCCTTGTTATCACGCTGCTCACGCTTAGTGCGCTGTTGCCTTGTCGCGCCGCGGCAGCAGAGAAACTGAAAGTTGTCACCACGTTTACGGTGATTGCAGATATGGCGAAGAATGTAGCGGGCGATGCGGCGGAGGTGACCTCAATTACCAAAACCGGTGCCGAAATTCATGAATATCAGCCCACGCCCGGTGACATTCGTCGCGCGCAGGGGGCGAATCTGATTCTGGTGAACGGCTTTAATCTTGAAATGTGGTTTAGCCGCTTTTATCAACGCTTAAACGATGTGCCGCAAGTCACCGTAACGGCGGGTATCGAACCCATGGGCATCACCGAAGGTCCCTATAACGGCAAACCCAATCCGCATGCCTGGATGTCGCCGGATAACGCGCTGATTTACGTCGATAACATTCGTAATGCTTTGCAAAAATACGATCCGCACAATGCTGCGATTTATCAGGCCAACGCCGAGCGTTACAAAGCACAGATCCAGCAAACCATCGCACCTATGCGCGCTGCTATCGAAAAGCTGCCGGTGGATAAACGTTGGCTGGTCACCAGCGAAGGCGCGTTCTCCTACCTTGCGCGAGACTTCGGCCTGAAAGAACGCTATTTATGGCCAATCAACGCCGATCAGCAAGGTACGCCGCAGCAGGTGCGCAAAGTGATCGATGCGGTACGCACCCATAACATTCCGGTGATTTTCAGTGAAAGCACCATTTCGGCTAAACCGGCGCAGCAGGTGGCGCGTGAAGCCAAAATCCATTATGGCGGCGTGTTGTATGTGGATTCGCTGAGCAATAGCGCGGGCCCGGTTCCAACGTATCTTGATCTCCTGCGCGTCACCACCGAAACCGTGGTGAAAGGCATCACAGAAGGAAGCCAGAAATGAGCAAGGTCGAGATGAATGCCGCGGCGGGATTAAACGTGGAAAATGTCGGTGTAACCTATCGCAATGGCCACACCGCGCTGCGCAAGGCAAGCTTTAGCGTGCCGGCAAGCAGCATCACCGCACTGATTGGTGTGAATGGTTCCGGTAAATCCACATTGTTTAAAGCCATCATGGGTTTTGTGCCGCTCTCTTCCGGCGCGGTTACGCTGGCAGGTTTACCAGCTAACAAGGCGTTGAAACACAATATCGTCTCTTATGTACCGCAATCGGAGGACGTTGACTGGAGCTTTCCGGTGCTGGTGGAAGATGTGGTGATGATGGGTCGCTACGGCTACATGGGCATGCTGCGGATTCCGCGCCCGGCCGATAAACAGAGCGTAGAGCAGGCGCTGGAGCGCGTGGGGATGAGCGCCTATCGCCACCGTCAGATTGGCGAACTCTCGGGCGGGCAGAAAAAACGCGTATTTCTGGCACGCGCGCTGGCGCAAAGTGGTCAACTCATCCTGCTGGATGAACCCTTCACCGGCGTAGATGTAAAAACGGAAGCGGCCATCATCGCCCTGCTCAGGGAGCTGCGCAATGAAGGGCGCACCATGCTGGTTTCCACCCACGATCTCAATGCCATTCCTGAGTTCTGCGACCGCTGCGTATTCGTCAAAAATACGGTTATCGCCAGCGGCTTACTGGAGGAGACCTTCACCGCCGAAAACCTGGCAAAGGCGTTCGATGGCGTACTGCATCAGCGTAATACGGTATTGCTACAGCGAGTTTTGGCCAGGGATCACGACCGGGGAGCAAGCCATGTCGTGGATTATTGAGCCGTTTGGTTATCAATACATGCTGAATGCAATGTGGATTGCGGCGCTGGTCGGCGCGATTTGCGCCTTTCTGTCCTGCTTCCTGATGCTGAAAGGCTGGTCATTGATTGGTGATGCGCTGTCGCACTCGATTGTGCCCGGCGTGGCCGGTGCCTATATGCTGGGACTGCCCTTTGCGTTAGGCGCCTTTCTCTCCGGGGGCTTGGCGGCAGGCAGCATGCTGTTTCTCAATCAGCGCACGCGGCTGAAAGAAGATGCCATCATCGGCCTGATTTTTTCTTCGTTTTTCGGTATCGGTCTGTTTCTGGTGTCCCTCAATCCCACGGCAGTCAATATTCAGACCATCGTGCTGGGAAATATTCTTGCCGTTGCGCCCGCCGATATCTGGCAGCTCGGTGCGATTGGCGTTATTACGCTCACCATTTTGCTGTTGAAGTGGAAAGATTTGATGGTCACCTTCTTTGATGAAAGCCATGCCCGCTCGCTGGGTCTGAATACGCTGCGGCTGAAAATCTTATTCTTCACCCTCCTCTCCGCCTCGACGGTTGCCGCGCTGCAAACGGTTGGCGCATTCATGGTGATTTGCCTGGTGGTTACGCCGGGCGCAACCGCCTACCTGTTGACGGATCGCTTTCCGCGTCTGTTGCTGATCGCCGTAACCATTGGCAGCGTCACCAGCTTTCTCGGCGCGTGGAGCAGTTATTTTCTCGACGGTGCCACGGGCGGCGTCATTGTGGTGGCCCAGACGCTGGTGTTTTTGGTGGCTTTCGTGTTTGCGCCTAAACATGGGGTGCTCGCCGCGCGCCGTCGTGCCCGTTTGACGAGGGAGAATGGCAATGATGAGTGAACTTTTGCTGAGCCCCTTCCAGTTTGCATTCATGAATATGGCGCTGATCACCACGCTGCTGCTGTCATTGCCCTGCGCGATGCTGTCTGCTTTTTTGGTGCTAAAAGGTTGGTCGCTGTTGGGCGATGCCATGAGTCACGCGGTATTCCCCGGCGTAGTGATCGCCTGGCTGATTGGCCTGCCTTACGCCATCGGTGCGTTCATCGCCGGCATGCTGTGTGCCGTCGCTACCGGCTATATCACCGAAAATAGCCGCATAAAACCTGATACGGTAATGGGCATTGTTTTCTCCGGTATGTTTGGCGCAGGTTTGGTGCTGTACCTGAAACTACAGCCTGAAGTCCATCTCGACCATATTTTGTTCGGGGATATGTTAGGCATCAGTCTCGCTGATATCATCCAGACCGCCGTTATCGCTATCATTGTCAGCGTGTTGATTGGCATTAAGTGGCGTGATTTGCTGCTGCATGCTTTCGATGCCAATCAGGCGCGCGCCTGCGGTATCAATGGCAAAGTGCTGCATTATGGCCTGCTGTGTTTGATCTCGTTAACCATCGTCGCCGCGCTGAAATCCGTGGGCGTGATTTTATCGATTTCCATGTTAATTGCGCCCGGCGCCATTGCTTTGCTGCTGGCGCGTCGTTTCGTGCAGGTGATGCTGCTGGCAGTAGGCATTGCGATGGTGACCGGTTTCAGCGGCGTTTATGCCTCATTCTTCCTCGATAGCGCACCGGGTCCAACCATTGTGGTGATTTACGCGCTGCTGTTCGTACTGGCATTTCTGTTTGCCACGCTAAGAGATCACCGCACCCAGCAGCGACACGTTTAACCGCCGTCCGGGAAATAAACCCGGACGGCCCGTTGGAGCCATCCGTTTACCTTACAATCCGGCTTAAAACGACCATCTGACGCCGGCATTATAACGCCAACCTTTCGCGCCGTTGCCGTCGATCTCTTTGCGATAATCCGCTTCGGCATACAGCGCTACGTCTTTTTTCAGCGTTGCGCTGCCGCCCAGGCCAACATCCCACATCTGGCCAAACTTCCCGCTTTCAAACGTTTGGCTGCCATCCGCATCGGCAGATCCAATGTTCGTTTTTGCAGTGCCGCCCCAGCCTTTGTAGTAATTGGCGCGGATATAGGGCGTATAGGCGTTCTGACGAGCATCTTGCCAGGTGCGATCAAGCCGCGCGCCGAGCCGACCGATAGTTTGATCATAATCGTCATAGGACACACGCGTGCGGTCGCGGTCGGTGAAACTATCCATCTTCATCTGCAGCCAGGTAATTTGCGCCTGCGGTTCTAGCCGGATGCCGTTGGCGAAAGCAAACGGATAACCCGATTCCACCGAGGCCGTCCAGCCATTGCCTTTCGGTGAGGCCACCTCTTTTTGCCGTGCGATGTCAGTTTCACCGTGATACCAGCCCCAGCTCAGCGAGCCATCAAGATAGAACCCGCTATCACGCAGCCAGGTTCCATAGAGCGAAATGCTGTCGCTATCGAAGCTGGTGGAACTGTAACCGTCTGCCGCGTGTGGCCGAATGCGCGTGTTACCGCGCGTGTAGGCCACGCCGCCGCGCAGACTGTCTTCAGCACCTTCCGCACGCAGCAGATTACCGCCCAACTGTACCGCGCTGTAATCGAGATCAAAGTCATAGCCGTAATCGGCCAAGCCGCGATTGCTTTGGTATTTCAGATTGGAGCCGAGATAGCGGATAAACATCTCGCCGCCCAGCGCGTCGGCATCGCCTTGCTGCTGACGTAATTCACCCAAACGTTTATGCAGATCGTCGGTGACCGCCAGCGAGTAATAAGCCAGACCAACGGGTGCCGAGATATAGGATGGCACCTGTGGCGTTACGGCCAAACGCACGGCGCGCTGATTACTGCCAGTGCGCGGCTGACACAATGCGCCGTCTTCGCAAACAAAGTTGTTGGCGAGACGATAATCCCACAAGCCGCTTGCTGAGCTATCCGGCGCAAAGCTGGCTAAACCATATTGCCACGGCCCGGATGCGACATAACCGCCCTTTAGCACAAAGCTTTCGGCATTGGCATTGCCAGAAACCTGCGCCAGCGAGACGCCTTCACTGGCGGCGATTGCACCATCGCGATCGCGATCCATTAGGGGGCCGCCTACCAGCGTATCGTCGATCAGGGTAGTGCCGGTTGCGTTGCCGTTAACCCGCAACACATCGCTTTGCGTCGCCGTAGAATTGAGTTTCAGGCTGCCGCCCGCAGAGGCCAACTCGCCGTCGATGGTTAAGATGTTCGCCGCCGTGTTGCCGCCGTTGGTGAGATCCAGCGTACCGGCGTTATTCACCACCAGCGAATCGTTGCTCGCACCTTGTAACCGTGGGTTGACGTTATCCCCGGCGAACAGCGTACTGCCGGCATCGATATTGATGGTGCTGTGCGCCAACTTGATGTTGTCTGTTAACGTCCACTGGCTGCCGAAGAAGTTAAGCGTGCTCCAGCCTGCACCGAGGTTAGTCCCTTTGCTCAGGTCATCGCTGGCAAAGGAACCACCGCGCGCCGTCAGTTCGCTGAGAGTGAGTGTGCTGCCCGCGCCATGATCGGTGGTGATGTGGCGAGTATCCGCCAAACTCACGTTTTGCACCGTCGCCTGATTCGCCGCGCCGCTGCCCATTGTCAGGCTACCGTTGAGCGTGCCGCCGCTGACGATCAGTTCATCGCTGCCGCTACCGCTGTTCACATCCCCCACCACGCCGCCTTTAAGTAAGGCGATAACATCATTACCCGCACCGCCGGCGACAACCACCTGGTCCGGGAACGGCGCGTTGATTATGCCTTCGTTAATAAACACCGTTTGGCCGCCGCGCAGATCGATCAGCGGAGACACGCGGCTCAGAGAAGTAATGGAACCCTGGTTAATGACCTGACTTGCGGTACTGGTGACAATCGCCGAGCCGCCGTTGAAATCACGGATACCGATTGAACCCTGCGAGATGACTTTGCCGCTGGTATTGGCGCGAATACCGGTGCCTGCGCCGGAAACGAGAATGGCATAATCCTTCCCGATCACCAGATCGTTGCGCGTGGTTGAACCATCGGCATTTTCAAAGCGATAACCGGTACCGCCGCCGCTAACGTTGATTAAGGCCCGGCCGTTCGGATCGAACGAGGTGGCTGAACGCACGCCGTTGCCGCCGCTCACATCCAGCATCACGTTATCCAGCGAGATGTTGGCGGTTTCAGCGCGGTTATTGATGACGCTGCCGCTGCCGTAAGATCCCAGGATGATGTCGTTGGCTTCAAAGCCTTGGGCGCCGGTGTCGAGTAATAAGCCATCCGCTTTACCCATCGCCTGCAGGGCGCTCGCTCCCTGGCCATCGCCATAGACTTTCAGCCAGCCGCCGTCGCCAACGCGCAGCGCCGCAATACCGTTATCGACGCGTAATGCGCTATCAACCGGCACGTATTGGCCGTAGCCGCTGCTGACATCCACACCCGTACCCGAAGCAATATGGATGCTGCCCCGGTTGATGAAGTTACCGCCGTCATGCACGCGTGCGCCGGTACTGTTGGGCCCCTTAAGATCGACTACCCCTTGATACTGATTGAATATGCGCGCCCCGTCGCTGACATCAAATGCGGTGGCATTACGACCATTGCCGGTGATGTAACCCGCTGCATAAATTTCCGTATTGTTGGTGCTCGCTTGTCCGGCAATATTGTTGCGACCATTCAACGTAATGGTGTTGCTCAGCACGCCGGAAGCGCTGCTGCTGGCGCGCATTACCGTCGCGCCTTTACCCGTGACCAGGTAATTATCAGTACCGGAGACATAGGATCCCGGCTGGGACACATCGATCCCGGTGCTATTTTTGCCGCTCAGCGTTACCGTACCCGCAGCCAGGGAATAGAGCGCACCCTCAAAGGTCACCTCATACAGGGTGGAACCCTCAGTACTGACATTGATGTTGCTGCCATTCGCGATCAGCCCTGATCCATAATCCTGAACCTGATAGCCCACCTGATTCGGTGCGTGGAACACCACGCGGCTCTGTGGGCCAAGATTTGCCTGTCCCCCGGCGGTGACAATCCCACCGACGGTATAATCGCCAAACAGATTCATGGTGCTGTTTTGATTGATGCGTGACAGTCGGTCATAGGCAATAAAACCGTAGGCACCTGAGTAAATATTCAGCGTACCGGTGTTGTTGATGTCAGACGTCGTCACCTTATCGCCAACAAACTCATAACCATCGGCATACAGCGCCACACCGTTGTTGGCGACGCTAATCTCGCCACTATTGGTCACCTTTCCGCCGTTGGTCGCATAGATTGCCTGCGGCGCCAAACCACTCAAGTTAATGTTGCCGGTATTGATCACCTGGGCATGATTACGCGCAATCAACCCGCGCTGGAAGTTGTCGCTACCGCTAACCGCTGCGTGGTTAATCAACAAGGTATTGTTATTAAATTGCGTATCTGGATTGACCAATGAGCCTTGCAGCAAATAGCGATAACCATCCGCTGCAGCCCAACCAGCATCCTCGCCGCTGAGGTGGACTTGGGTTGCCGCATCAACGGTGGCGTGTGCTCCGTCGGTAATCCACAGCCCGGATGCGTAGCGACTGTTCAGATTGAAGGTGGCACCGTGAGTAGCGATCTCGCTGCCGTCGCCAGCCGCATAGACCCCAAGCGCAAAGGGAGCATTCATTGCAAGCGTCATGCCTCGACCATCAAAATCAGCGCCCTGCTCAACGCGGAAAAGCGTGCCGCCGTTGCTTGATGTGGCGTAATGCCCATTTGCAGGCAAATTAATTTTGGCGTTCGGCCCGATGGTGTAAAAACTGATTTGCCGTTGACCGAGAAAGTCTCCATTTCCCACCGATGATGGCACGGCGTTGGCGCTGACGTTTACCGTCGCATTGCCTTCAGCGCGGATGCCAATGCCTGCGGTACCGCGCAAATTGATTTTCCCGGTGAGATTCGCCGTTGCGCTGCTGCCCGGCTCGCCAATCACCCAAACAGCGGTATTGTTGGTACCGCTGAAACGATCGGCATCACCGCGGACGTTAATGGTGCCGCTGGAGTACGCGCTGGCGCTGTTACCATCACGCGCAATAATTTTGAGGGCGGTGCTGTTATCACCATTAAGATTGATGCTTCCCGCATTTCCCACCTTGCCGCCGCTGCCGGAATCCAATACCAACATGCCGATATTCTCTGCCGGCTGATACTGCGCCTTACCGTTTACCTCAATGATGCCGTTGTTGCGCGCCAGGGCATTGGGCCCATATTCAACCTTCATGCCCACCGCATTCTGCACTTTCGAGCCAATGACGATGCGGCCATTGTTGATGGTGGTGGAATCCAGAAAACCTTCAACCGCAGTGACGCCGCCGCTGAGATTGACGGCAACGTCTTGGGTTTTATCGTATTTACTGTTTTGCGGGGTACGTCCAATGTAGATTGTGCCGTCTTTGGCGTTAGTGAAACCACCGGTACCGCTGGCAATCACACCAATGGCCGAGCCGCTGCCTACGGTATCGGTTACCCCAATATTGATATTGCCATGGTTGATAGCGCTGGCATCACCGAGCCATATTCCCTGCGTGTTACCGCCGCCGGGTTGAAAATTGAGGACGCCATAATTGCTGAATCGGCTGCCGTTGGTGGCAAAAATCGCCATCCCGCCGCCGCCGAGGGTTGACCTATCAACGCCTTTACCGTTGGCGTTATTCAGAAAGCCGCTATTAATTACCCCGTTATTGAAGCCACGACTGTTATTAAGCAACTCTAAACCGGAACCGGTGCTGGCAAGCTTGCCATTGATAATGGCTTTCGCACCATTGCTGGCGCGCATCACTGCGCTATTGCTGTTCACCACTTCAAGGGTTTTACCGCGATTGATTTTAACAGACGCTTTCGGTCCGTCAGCGCTGAGTACCACCTGATCAAATATCGGTAATGCCACTTCATCATCAAAGTTGTTAGTACTCATGCGGTACACCACGCGGCCATCGCGCAGCGTATAGGCTTTATTAAATTCGCTGTTGTAACTGTCGGTGCTGAGATTGGCGTTAGAGAGTTGATCGATCAACCAGTCATTATAATTGCGTAATTCACTGAGGTTGGTGACGTTGAAAGTGCTGGTGCCGCCATCCAGGGTATTGACGGTAAACACACCGGCATATTCCACCACGTTACCCACATCATAAGCCAGCCGATCGCCGCCGTAAGGCGTGGTACCCGCGGTGAAGGTAATGCGGTTATTGCCATTCCAGTTCAAATGCCCTTTATTACTGGCGGTAAATAACTGGCTTTGTTTAGCAGCCATCGACCAGCGATTGGTTGTGGAATTGGCCGCTGCGTTATGCTGGCCAATATCAATATTTAACGTGCCATTGCTAACAGAAGCAACGCGCGCATTGATATATTGTTTGTCGTTTACATCAAAATAATCTGGCACTACGGTATCCAGGCCTACTGACGGCAAATCCACAATGTCAGCAGTATTAAACACCTGATAGGTTTTATAGGTATTTTCCTCATAGTTAGGGATGCCGATGGCATAATTCTGCGGCCCGATTTGCAATCGCGCTTCGCCAATCACATTGTCATTAATAATTCGGCCGATGGTGCGCAATTCACCTATCGTTACGCTTCCCGTTCCGTTTTCTCCCGGCGTGAACTGCGGCAATCCGCTTAGCGTTTGCGTGCTGCCATTACATAAGCAGTACGCGCCTACCTTATTGTCATTAATTTCGGGCGTATAAGGCTTTAATACCGCCGCCATGGTGGGCAAAGCAGGAAATATCATGCCTTGTGCTGCCACAAGGCTGAGTAACACCGGATTTAATTTAAACATATTGTTTTCCTCAATTGAGAAAAGACAAAACGCGCATAACCTTACGCCGTTACGCTTGAGGTTTATTTAAGTGATTGAATTATTTTGTTTCAGCTTTTTAATGTTTGAAATCGGGTGAAATGAGTATCTACGCTATGTATGGGAATCGTCTAGTTTGAGTTAAGTATTTGTGAGGTGGGAGAGAAGATTTAGGAAATTAGCTAAAAATAGAATAATTATCATCGGACCTAAAAGTTAATAAAAAGATTAAAAAAGGATGGCAATAATAGGTGGCGATGGGTTTAATTGGGCCGAAGAAAAAAATTACCCGTTTAAGCGGCAATTTGCAGCTTCATCGCTAAATATCCTCTTCAGCTGCCGCAAACCACGCGGGTGGCTGGCCAACGTAACGACTGAATGCCACGCTGAAGGCGCTTGCGGAACGATAACCGACGCGCTCCGCCACTTCGGCCACCGCCATGCTTTTGCCGCGCAGCAGGTTTTTTGCCAGCGCCATGCGCCACGTGAGTAAATAAACCATCGGCGCTACGCCAACTGCTTCCCGGAAACGCACAAAGAAAGCTGAACGCGATAGCGCAGCAGCTTTCGCCAGTTCGGCCACCGTCCAGCTGTGTGCCGGATTAGCGTGGATAGCCCGTATCGCCGCCGCCAGTCTTTCGTCGGCTAAACCGCTCATCACGCCCGGACAAGCGTTGCATATTGGCATCGATCGCAGCGCTTCAATGAGCAGCAACTCCAGCAATCGCTCCAGCACCACATGGCGCGCCGGACGCTGCGCACGACATTCATCCATCACCAGTTGTACCAGCGTGGTCAAGCGCGATTCGCCGCGCACATGAATAAATTGCGGCAGCAGTGAGACGATCAAACCGGCATCCGGTGCGCCGAACTGGCAATAGCCAATTAAGGTCTTTACCTCGACCGGTTGATGCGGATCGCCAATAAAGTATTCGCCCGGTGCAAGCATTTGCGGCAGCGTTGCCGGCACATCGTCTGCGGGTGGTTCGGCGCTGGTCATGCAGAATTCCCATGCGGCAGGGATTAACACAAAGTCGCCCTGCTCAAGGGTAATCGCTGGAAAGCCTTTCATCTTCAATTGGGAGCGGCCTTCCAGCACCACACAATAAAATGGCTGGCCGGTTTCGCTGCGATGTACGCGCCAGCGGCCATTGGCACATGCGCGTTTTGAAAACGCGGCTTGGGGTTGCAACAGCGAAACCATCTCGGCCAGCGGATCGATCATTTGGACTCCTGCGAATGAAAACCGGACGTTGTGTTGTAGTGAGTCCAGAGCGTTAACTCTATAGTGGTTGCCTACCCTAATGCAATGCAGGAGTGAAAGATGAAAACGATTCTAATCACCGGTTGTTCTTCTGGCTTTGGTCACGCCACCGCACTCTATTTCCTTGAGCGCGGCTGGAAAGTAATTGCCACTATGCGCAATCCGCGCGCCGATCTGTTTCCCGCCTCAGAAAATCTGCGCCTGCTGCCATTGGATGTCAGCGACGCTGCCAGTATTAAACAAGCCATCGCCGACGCTGGCGAAATTGATGTGCTGGTGAATAACGCCGGGATCGGGGTATTGACCTCATTGGAGGGCACGCCGATGTCGACGGTGCGCGACGTGTTTGAGACTAACACGCTCGGCACCATCGCACTGACGCAGGCTGTGCTGCCACAGTTTCGTGCGAAGAAGAGCGGTATGGTAATCAATGTGACATCGACTGTTACGCTGAAATCCCTGCCGCTGCTGGCGGTTTACACCGGCAGTAAAGCCGCGGTGAATGCCTTTACAGAATCACTGGCACACGAGCTTGAGCCGTTCAATATCAAGGTGCGGCTGGTGCTGCCCGGTCTGGCGCCAACCACCGACTTTGGCAAGAATGCGAGGCCGCGCATGGAAAACACTCAGCTCGAGGCCTATCAGCCGCTGCTTGATGGCGTATTTAACGCGATGCAACAACCGCAGCCAACCACTAAAGCCAACGATGTTGCTGAAGCGGTATGGCGTGCGGCAACCGATCCTAATGCGCCGATGCGCATTCCAGCGGGTGAAGATGCGGTAGCCTTAGCTAATCAAGTCGGTTAACTGTGAATCTCGGCGACGGCCATGGTGAAAATCAGCGGCTGCGCGCCGAGGTTAGCGTAGCTGTGTGGCGCAGCGGTTTTTGCTACTGCAGAACTGCCACACGGCACTGCCAATACCTGCTCATCAACCTTCAGTGTCAATTCCCCTTGTTCGACATGCAGTAATTCGTAGGTTCGCTGTGGATGGCCCGGCGACTCAAACGCTTCGCCGGGAAACATCTGCCAATGCCACAGCTCAATCATGTCCGGCCCCTGCGTGCCCGCTAGCAAACGTGCCGTGCCGCCTTTCTCGCCCTGCCATAACACTGGAATGTCCGCTTCTGCAACCAGATGCGCCAATGGATCGGCGCTGACGTTGACAATATCCGCCACCGATAAACCCAGCGCCGCGGCTATTTTGCACAGAATAGCAATGCTAGGATTAGCACTACCTTTCTCAATTTCCACGAGCATCCCTTTACTCACTCCTGCGCGGCGCGACAGCTCATCGAGGGATAATTTTTGCTGTTGGCGGTAAGTTTTAACGCTAGTGGACACTGCAGCGCTGACAAAGTCGATATCAGCACCCACTTCGGTCATTTTATTGACTTTATTCTTCATCGGTCACTATTATGGGATAAATTAGTCATTACAGGATTATGTTATGTTCGCCTTTAACCCGTCAATCGATCCTTCCGTCTCTGCACTGGCTCCCGAGTTCACCGCGCTCAGCATTCTGGTACAGGCGGCGCCGGTATTGCATCCGCAGGTGGGAGAAGAAACGCTGGCGCGCGCCTGTCGCGATATGCTGAAGCAGGATTTCCCCTGGGCCGAGCAACATCTGGCACAGTGGGCGGAAATGTTTAAACGCTTTGGTACCAAACCCAAGCGTACGCCCTGCTCGGCGGATGCACTACGCAAACGCGTGCAGCGTGACGGTACTATGGCCGCCATCGATCCCATTGTTGATCTTTATAATGCGGTGAGCCTTCGTTTTGCCATTCCGGTTGGTGGTGAGAACGTGGCGGCTTACGCGGGTAACCCACTTTTAACGCGCGCTACTGGCAACGAGCTCTTCGATGTCTATAAAGAAGGCGTGTTAAGTCATGAATCGCCAGAGCCAGGCGAAGTGATATGGCGCGATGATACTGGCGTGACTTGCCGACGTTGGAACTGGCGACAAGGTGTCCGCACGCGTCTCAGCATTGAACAAAAGCAGATGTGGTTTGTGCTAGAGCGCTTGCCGGCCATGCCTCTGGACGCCTTGCAGCAAGCGGGCGATATGTTGGAGCACGGTATTCAACAAATGATGCCGGGTGCCAGCGTGGTGCGCAATGTGCTTAGCGCAAGCCAAAGCTAAAAGCTATGTTTGTCAAAGTAATGGTTTTAAAAATCGTTTAAGGAGAAACAGATGATAACGCGTAAAAACTACCCGCAGTTAGGTGAAGTCAAAGCGCCGTATGTACACGCAGTAAAGCATGCCGATACTTTGTATGTATCTGGCTTGACGGCCTTTGGCACGCCAGCGCAGCAGGCTGATATCGCCGCGCAAGCCGAAGCCATTTTCCAGCAGCTGCATTGCATTGCAGGAGAAGAACAGAGCTCGCTAGAGAACCTCATCAAAGTGACCATTTTTATCACTTCATTTGATGAGATCAACACATTACGCAGCGTGCTGTTTAGGCATTATGGCGACCATCTGCCTGCCAGTTCGCTGGTGCAAATTAGCCAACTGTTTTCGCCCGAGTTGAAGATTGAAATTGAGGCGATTATCGCGCTGTAATCTGCGCCAATCTCTGCAATGCAAGCAATCCATCACGTTCAAGCCAGCTGCGCAGCGGTGCAAATAGCGGTTCAGGTAATTCCTCGGGGGCAAACCACTGCCAGCCGTGGCACTTTTCAGGCTCCATCAGCTGCGGTTCACCGCTAGCATTCTGCGCCACCATCAACAGCGTGATGTAGTGCTTGTTGACCTCGGGAAAGACATCGCTAATGAAAGCCCCGTTTTGCAACGTCCCCAGTTGCAAGCCGGTTTCCTCCAGTACCTCACGACGTGCACAGTCTTCGGGTGATTCTCCAAACTCCAGATGCCCGCCCGGCGCAGACCAGTCTCCGGCGCCGTGGCTGCCTTTACGCTGGCCCAACAACAATTTGCCATCGCGGAAAATTAAAACGCCAATACCTACCTGTGGCGACATATATGCTCCTTGTTTTCAGGTCGTCATATATGACGTAATGCCGATCAGTTAAGCGCCGTATCAAATTACCGCACCTTCCGTAGCGGCGCGATTTATCGCGCAATAAATTGCGCCGCTACAAGGTGTGCTCTCGGTAATGAGGTTTTTTATATCTTAACTGACAACCATTACGTCATATATGACGAGCCTATGATTACACCACACCAATCGGCTGATAACCCTGCCATTCTGGGCGGAAAGGTTCACCGTTAGCCTCCGGCGTGAGGTGGATATAGAGATCGCCCACTTTTTCCAGCAGCAGGCAATCATCCACGTCTTTCAGATTGTCTTTGTGCTGATGATCTGCCCCGGGCAATAGATTAGCCAAACCCTTCGCCTTGGCCTCTTTCATACTCTCCGCCACAAACAGATCGAACGCGTGCAGTTCCGCCAGCGTCGAAGGATGATAGGCTCCGGCATTAACAAAGAAAAGTTTTTGACGGCTGCTAGCCGGTTCTGACGACAGCGACACCCGATAACCGTCAGCCCATGTTATGCGCGCATAACCGTCGACGTGGATTTTATCGGCATCACCAAACCAGGCTTCACGCAGCGCTGGCCAGGCATCTTCGGGTTTATCTGCAGCCACGAATTGGATATCGTGCACTTCAATGTTGGATTTTCCGGCATTACCGCCAACGTAAAAGATAAATAGGTTCACGTGGTCATTTCCTTTGCAATCTCAAAGCGTTGCAGGCGTTATAAAACATAATACATAGCGAAACAACGCATTCATGCTGCAACCATACTGCCTAATGCTGCGGTTTAAAACGCAGTGCCATCACCATTAGCAGCACAATGCCGGCGCTCATTATCACCCACGCACTGTCAAGTGAGGCTGCACGATCGCGTACCATTCCGGCAATCAACGGCATTAATGCCGCCAGCAGATAGCCACCACCCTGCACAAACGATAACAAGGCACCCGCTTCTTCAGGCGTGCGCGCATAATCCAGCGTGACGATTAATGAAAGCGGGAACAGTGCGCCGATGCCCAATCCCAGCAGCAAGGTCGGCAGCCACGCCTGCTCACCACCCAGCATCAGCAAACTGAGCAAGCCTGGCAAAATCATCCCCAATACCACCAGCAATGGTCGGCGACGATCGCGAAAGCGATGAATCACAGCCGCCAGGACAAACCCTGCGACAACTTCCGTCAACGTCAATGCGCCCAGCACGTAACCGCTCTGCTCTGGCTGCCAGCCGTGCTGAATATAGAACGGCGGCAGCCACGCGAGCACTAACGTGTAGGCGCCGGTGCCAATACCGAAGAAAATCATCAACAGCCAGGGGCGTTGCTGACCTAACGCGCCTGAACGAGGGGTGTCTGTGTCTGGCACGGGCGTCGTGTGGTGTGACATCACCCGCCACAGTAAAAGGGCAATCACAGCCGGCAGTGCGGGGATTGCCAGCGTTAAGCCTAAGCCTTGTGCAGTCGCCAGCGGTGCTGCACTGGCAGCAGCGATTGCCGCACCCGCCATAATGCCAGTGGTGAACAGCGCCATTAAGGTTCCCGCTTTCGCACCAAAACGACGCTTAATCTGCGCGGGCATGAGTGCCTGAATCAAACCAATACCGCAGCCCGCCACCAATGCACTGGTTATTAACATTATGGCTGAATGATTCACGCCGCGCGCGAGGCTGGCCAGTGCTATTAGCACTAATCCACAGGCGATACCACGCACTTCGCCCAGCGTACGCAGGAGCAGCGGCCCCGTCAGCGCCGCCAACCCCATCATGATCACCGGCAACGTGGTTAACAAACTGAGTTGCGCAGCGCTTAACTGGGCGTCATGCTGCAGCAGCGGGAAAAGCGGCCCCATCGCCGCCATCACTGGCCGCAAATTCAGCGCGATAATAAAAACCAGTACGGCAAACAGCCCAACCGCAGGTAAAGTACGATTCACTTTGCATCTCCTTGCACGTTAAAAGTATCTTAACGTTAAGATACTTTACTCAGGAGAAACAGCCCCTGCGCACAAAGCAACAAATTGCACGTTGGCAGGGCAACGGTGAAAAACACCTACCACGCGTAGCGGCGCGATTTATTGCGCAGTGCCTGGATGGGCATTCGGCCGTCATTTAGATGCGCGATAAATCGCGCCGCTAAGGATGATGCCAAAACGTATGAAAAGTAATGTATGGAGAAGCAGATTGGCGGATCACGTTGATTTTGTAATGGAACAGTGGGCCAGCGCTATGCCGGAGTTGGATGCGTCATCGATGGCGGTGTTTGGTCGCATGCTACGTATCATGAAACATCTGGCGAAAACGCGGGCCGATGCGCTGGCACCGTTTGGCTTTCGCGAGGGTGAGTTTGATGTGCTGGCCACGCTGCGCCGTGCGGGCGCGCCCTATCGCTTGTCACCGACGCAGCTCTATACATCATTGCTGGTGACGTCGGGTGCCATGACCAATCGGCTTAATCGACTTGAGGAAGTGGGCTCGATCGTCCGCATCGCCGATCCGGAGGATAAGCGCAGCATGCTGGTTGCGCTAACTCCCGTCGGGCAGGAGAAGATTGAGCAGGCGCTGAAAGTGCATACGCAGACGCAAAATAGCCTGCTGGCCACGTTGGATGCTTCACAGCAGCAGCAACTTGAAGGGCTATTGAGCCAATTATTGGTGGCAAGTGAAAGGTAAAATTGAGGTTGCGGATGTGTCAAATTACGAATTAATTCAGCACGTTTTCCGTTAAAGTAAGCGTCTTGCCTGGCATTCTTACGGACCAAACATGAGCAACAAATACGCCCCGTCGCAGATATTTCTGCATTGGTTGACCTTCCTGTTAGTGGCCACCGCCTATTGCACCATGGAATTTCGTGGGTTAGCGACGCGCGGTTCGTGGCAAGGTTTTGCGATGATCATTGGTCATTTCAGCGCCGGAAGCTGTGTGCTGGTGCTAATGCTGTCGCGCATTATGCTGCGTTTTCGTCATCGCAGCCCAGCGATTGTGCCTAAGCCACCGCACTGGCAAACCGGCTTAGCACATTTGATGCATCTGGCGATTTATCTGTTTTTCATCGTGCTGCCCACGCTGGGCATTCTGTCGCGCTTCTATATGGGCCGCACCTGGTGGATTTTTGGCATCCCAATGCCGGTAAGTGGCGATCCGGACCCGGATTTTGCCGATACGCTGGCGGGCTGGCATGAAACCCTCGCGCCCTATGGTTATTGGCTGATTGGTATACACGCCCTGGCCGCGCTGGCGCACCATTATCTGTTTAAAGATAATACGCTGGTGCGCATGATGCCTTCCCGACGCTCGCGCTGATTTAAGTGACAGCGTCACGCAGGCTAAAACGTTAAGCTAAAGCTGTCATCAAGCAGAGCAAGGATCTCACTGTCCGGCAGACCATTTTCCAGCGTGATGCTGAGCCAATGCTCTTTATTCATGTGGTAAGCCGGATAGACGCCGTGCTGCTGGCGCAGCGATCCATTAAGTTCGGGGCGGGTTTTGATGTTCATCACGTCAATCATCGGTCCATCCGGTAGCCCAAGTTTGTGGCTCTCCAGCGGGAATACCAGCGCAAACCATTTGCGATGACGCGGGTGACGCAGCACTGCGTATTCGCTGTGCTTTTTCCAGGGGTAATCAGGTTCCACCTGATAATGCTGGCTGATGTAGTCGAACAGCTGTTGACGTTGCATGCATGCTCCCTGATGAATAACGTGCAAAAAAAGCACGCGCGAAGCCATAATATTAATCAGTAAAGACTACACTGCGAATTGATTTTTTTGCGCGTCCGCTGCGCCTTAAACCAGGGAAGTGAATGATGTTTCATCTGATTTTCAGCATACCGAGCTGGTATGTCATCGCGCGGTTTTTATTCCCGCTAGCGATGCCACTGCTATTAAAAATTGTTCTCTCTCTGCTGGTGTTACTGGCTTCACAGTATCTGCTGGTCAGTCGATTTACCTCCGGCAGCATGTTCTCGCCGGAAATGCCCCGCGCGATCGTCATCCTGTTCAACTGGGGTTTTAGCGCCGTTTTGTTTCTCGCGATCACCCAGTTTGTGATTGATGTGGTGGCCTTGATCTCGCTGCTGTTCCCTCATCCGCTGGAGATAGTTCCCGCCATTCGCTATGTGGCGGCGGCGTTTGCGCTGATTCTTGCCACGGTGGGCGTCTATCAGGCCATTCGCGTTCCCCCGCTTAAAGATGTGACCATCGAGATTGATAACCTGCCCCAGGAGTTTGAGGGCTATCAACTGCTGCAGCTGACCGATATGCACATCACCAAACTGTTCAATGAGAAATGGACCCGTGCGCTGGTGACAAAAGCCATGTCGTTGAAAGTGGATATTATTCTCGTCACCGGCGATGTCATTGATGGCACACTGAATAATCGCCGCGCGGACGTGGAGCCGCTGCGCGATTTACACGCACCCGATGGGGTTTTCGCCATCACCGGCAACCACGAATATTTCTTTGAACAGGAGCGCTGGACGGCCCATCTGGCCTCACTCGGATTGGAACCCTTGCTAAACCGCCACACCGTGATTAACCGCAATGGTGCAGAGCTGGTGATTGCCGGTATGCCCGATACTTCCGCCTCACGCCGAGGCGCCGTTGGCCCGGATTTGGATGTGGCGCTGGCAGGTGCGCCGGAAAATGCGCCCGTGATTCTGCTCGATCACCAACCGCGCAATGCGCGACAAAACGCGGTGAAAAAAATTGATCTGCAGCTTTCCGGCCATACGCACGGCGGTCTGATTCTGGGCTTTGATCGGTTGTTTGCTAAACCTAATGCGGGCTTTGTATCCGGCTTATATCAGGTAGAAGGCATGCAGCTTTATGTGAATAACGGCACCGCGCTTTGGCCGGGCATGGCAGTGAGATTAGGGCGTCCATCGGAGTTAACCCGCATTACGCTGCAGCGGCGACGTTAATCCGATAAGACAGGTCCGTGGTTCACGGACCTTTTTTATGCCCTGGCAGCATCCCACAATCGCATCATCTGTGCGATGCCCCGCTCAACCTCGACGAGGGGAACATTATCCCGCGCCAACGTTGAGATCCCCAGCATGAAACTGCTAAAGCTGACCGCCAGTGACAGCGTTTCCTCATTATCTTTCAGTTCTCCGCTGTGGATGCCTTTCTCAACGCAGTGTCTAATCCCTGCGCGGGTGCGCTTGCGCGACGCTTCAAGGGGTTTCAGCACGTGGCGATTTTCTTCGCTGCAGGATGACATCACGCTGAGCGCAACCATGCATCCTCGTGGATGCGAAGGATCGTACTGCATTCTGGCGGAGTTCCGCAGCGCCGTCTCCAATGCCTGACGGGCGGGTAAGTCGGGATCCCACAACGCTTCCGTTACCTGAGCATGCGTTTGCAAATAACAGCTCACGGCTTCAGCGAAAAGTGCTTCTTTCGATCCAAACGCAGCATAGAAGCTTGGCGCGGTGATCCCCTTGCCTATCGACGCTTTCAGCTGCGCAAGCGAGGTGGAATCGTAGCCATGCTCCCAAAAAAGGTGCATGGCTTTCACTACCGCGTCATCCCGGTCAAATTGTCTTGGTCTGCCTGTTCTCATCATCAACACCTCCGCCATATATACTAATCGATACAGAATTCATTGACAACGTACAACGCCTTTACGCAATATATATACCGATCGATACATATATCATTTTCATGCAATGACATTGTTCTTAATCACCTAAAGGCTTAATGATGAAATTACATAAACATGGCGAGGCACAGCAACTGCCGGTGTTGGCGCTGCTGGCGCTGGCGATGGCAGGCTTTATCTGTATTCTGACGGAAACCATTCCCGCCGGTTTGCTGCCACAAATCAGTCAGGGACTTGCTATTTCGCCTGCGCTGGCGGGTCAGCTGGTTACCGCCTATGCCGCCGGTTCGCTGATCGCGGCGATTCCCCTGACGCTGCTAACGCGAAGCTGGTCACGCCGCAGAGTTCTGCTGAGCACCGTGTGCGGATTTCTGGTTTTTAACACGCTCACCGCCGTATCTTCTAACATCACCCTCATTTTAATCGCGAGATTTTTAGCGGGCGCGTCTGCCGGTCTGGCATGGAGTTTGATTGCGGGCTATGCACGCAGAATGGTGATTCCGTCGCTGCAGGGACGTGCGTTAGCACTCGCCATGGTGGGCACGCCAATCGCGCTCTCATTGGGTGTTCCTGCAGGAACCTGGATGGGATCATTACTCGGATGGCGTCTTACTTTTACCGTCATGTCTGGACTCTCGCTCGTCCTGATTGGCTGGATACTGCTGGCCGTGCCGAACTATCCCGGTCATTCCGCGAAGCAAAAAATGCCGCTCGCTGCGGTATTACGTCTGCCAGGCGTTCGCTCCGTGCTCGGTGTGGTGCTGGCGTGGATGTTGGCGCATAACATTCTCTATACCTACATCGCCCCATTTATCGCCTCGGCGGGTCTGGCGGCGCGGGTGGATTTGGTACTGCTGATCTTTGGCATTGCCGCGCTGGGCGGGATTTTCATCATCGGCAGAATCATTGATACCCATCTGCGTAAAGCGGTGCTGTTATCCCTGTCGATTTTTGCGACGGTGTCGCTGGTGTTTGGTGTGGCTACGTTAACCGCTGGCGTGATATATGCGGGAGTCGCCGTCTGGGGATTGACGTTCGGCGGTGCGGCGACGCTGCTCCAGACGGCATTAGCCGATGCCGCCGGTGACTATGCCGACGTCGCGCTCTCAATGAATGTCGTGACGTGGAACAGCGCCATCGCCCTCGGCGGTTTAACCGGCGGATTGCTGCTCAAGCATGCCGGCTCCCACGCTTTCCCGTGGGCGATCCTCATATTGCTATTGGTCGCTTTGGCGATTGCTCTGCGTGCACAGCGAGGTTTCCCAACGATCGGCAGCAGAGCTAAAGCGTCACTCAGCCCTGCCAGCGAGACTGACGTATAACGCTGCAAAAATTGAGCGGAGAGAATTCAGGCTGTTTATCCTTGATCACATCGGCTTTCACATTGCCAAATGTGGTGTCCGGTTTATGCCGGATGCCATCATAAAAGGCCTGAATGATCTCCTCTTTAAATGCCGCTGGACGCGGGTAGCGGCTTGTCACCGCGTCTATCTGCTCATCAGCAAAATATTCATAGCCGATGCCCAACACATCCATCTCTACCCCAGCCGTCACCAGCGCGATCTCCGGTGCCATAAACTCGGGAATTCCCGGCGTGGTGTGCAACGCAATGGCAGTCCATACCTTGTCAATATCATGGGTGGAAATGCCGTAGCCCTGCAGAAAGTCGCGCGCGGCATTGGCGCCATCCACTTCAAATCGTTTATCGCAGCTGCAGTGTTCGTGCGTCAGACCTATGTCATGAAACATGCAGCCAATATAGAGCAGCTCGTTGTCGACCTTGAGCCCACGCTGTTGACCCGCCAGCGCGCCCCAGTAGTACACGCGGCTGGAGTGATTAAACAACAAGTCCGATTCTGTATCGCGGATAAATTCGGTGGCTTCGTGCGCCATTTTGCTGTCTGGAATGCGGATACCGGTGACATTCACGCTCATTTTCTCTCTCCTGTTGGTTGTGTTTTTCCAGCATAGGGCGCAAAGTTCTAGTCTCAAAGTGTCCAATTCAGATGATTAAGGACATTATGATCGTTTGCGACATGGAGAAGAGATGAATGCGACACGACATCGCGATTCTGGCGGTACCCGGCGTACAGCTGCTTGACGTTTGTGGGCCGCTGGATGTCTTTGCTGAAGCCAACCGTATTCTAAAGCGGCAGATTTATACGCCAAAAATTATCGCCATTGACGGATCACCTATTCACGCCTCATCGGGGGTGCGGTTAACCGCCGATATGATGTTGGCGGATAGCGTGAGCTATGCCCCGCACACTTTTCTTATCGCTGGCGCGCCGGGAATTGAAAATTTTTCCCCGGATGATGAAGCGCTATTGGCAATAACGCGTTTATGCCAACGCAGTGAGCGTTTTGGATCGGTATGCAGCGGAGCGCTGCTGCTGGCCCGCACCGGACTGCTGGAGGGCAAGCACGTTACCACCCACTGGGAATGTGCCGGTTTGCTGGCGGCTCTTCATCCGGGGATTATCGTGGATGCCGATGCGTTGTGCGTAACCGATGGGCGGGTGCGCACCGCGGCCGGTGTCACCTCCGGCCTGGATCTCGCCTTGCGGCTGGTTGAAGAGGATCTTGGCCGAGAGGCGGCGATTGAAATTGCTGCGCATCTGGTGATGTTTTTCCGTCGCCCGGTTAATCAGACGCATTTCATGCGCGGCAGCAGCATGTCGCTGGTCGGTCGCTCGGCACTACAGGAGCTACAACGCTGGGTTATCACGCATCTGCATGCAGTAAAATCGGTGGCAATGATGGCGGAACACATGGCTATCAGTGAGCGACATCTCACGCGTCTGTTTCGCAATGAACTGGGTATCACGCCGGGGCAATGGCTTGAACGGGAGCGCGTCGCTAAAGCGAAACAGCTGCTGGAGCAAAAATCGCTGCCGGCCAAAACCTTGGCAACCGAGTGCGGCTTTTCAGGTGCCGATGTGATGCGCCGCGTTTTCAGCCGGGTAACCGGCATGACACCCTCGGCGTACAGCAAGATGAATGCGAAAAGCTAAAAGCCGGACGCGATGCCCGGCTTATCAAGTTACGTTAGGCTTTGGCAAATGCCAGCAAATCAGGGTTAATCTGCTCAGGGTTAGTGGCAAACATACCGTGGGACAAGCCCGGATAGGTTTTCAGTGTGCCCTGTTTCAACAGCTTGATAGCCTTATGGGCAGAATCATCAATTGGCACAACCTGATCGTCCTCACCATGCAGCACCAACACCGGAACGCTTATCGCCTTTAAATCCTCGGTAAAGTCGGTTTCTGAGAATGCGGCAATACAGTCATACTGTGCTTTTGCCCCTCCTGCCATGCCCTGACGCCACCAGTTATCAATCAACCCCTGGCTGATTTTTGCTCCCGGACGATTAAAACCGTAGAACGGTCCCGCTGGCACATCGATAAAGAATTGCGCACGGTTGGATGCCAGCGCCGAGCGGAAACCGTCAAAAACAGATTTTGGTAATCCTGCTGGGTTTGCCGCCGTTTGCAGCATGATCGGTGGCACCGCGCCCATCAGTACGGCCTTCGCCACCCGACCTTTTTCGGCATGCGCCACATATCGCGCCACCTCACCGCCACCGGTTGAGTGGCCAATATGAATGGCGTTGCGTAAATCCAATGCTTTGACCAGTTCAGCTACGTCGGCAGCGTAGGTGGTCATATCATTGCCGTTATCCGTTTGATCGGAACGCCCGTGTCCGCGGCGATCGTGGGCAATAACGCGATACCCTTCGGCTAAGAAGAATAACATTTGGTTATCCCAGTCATCGGCGCTTAAGGGCCAGCCGTGATGGAACACCACCGGTTGCGCATTTTTTGGACCCCAATCTTTATAAAAAATCCGGGTACCGTCTTGGGTAGTGATGATGCCGTTGCTCATTTTAGAATCTCCAGACTGTGATGATAAAAGGGTTAAACCGTTGGCAAGGGCCGAATGAGAAAGCCCGATACTGGCTGAGAGCGTACCGCTCAGAATCAGTAACCCTCGCCGGGAAATAGCTAACTGTTCAATCGCTGCGCCTGACATAGATGTTCCTTTACGGTTTTCGTTAGTCACTGTTGCTGTTCGATGAGCGTATTGTCAGGCACAAGACGATTCGCTAACATTGTCATATATGACACATTAAGGGCCTTAAGTGACAAAGCATGAACACACCTGAAAACAACGTTGTGGCGGAAGTGGGCTTAGTGATTTATCCCGATAGCCAGCTCGCCGCTGTCTATGGTCTGACGGATATGTTCAGGATCGCCGCAGATTGGGCGGTGAATATTTCTGGTGAAGATCGTAAACGCGCTATTCGGGTATCGCATTGGCAGAACGATACAACAGCTAGCAACATGTTATGCGTGTGGGATAGCCATCCCGATCTGCCACATCGATTGAGCCATGTGATTGCGCCGCCAAGCCTGGTGGTCCCTGAAAAAATGGTGCCGATGAAGGTGCCAGCCAACTGGATGAGCGAGAGATACAACGAGGGGGTAACGCTTTGCTCTGTGTGCGCCGGGGCGTTTGTGCTCGCAGAAACCGGGCTTATTGACCATCGCCGCGCGACTACGCACTGGGCGTTTGCTCAAACGCTGTCGGAGCGATTTCCGGCGGTTGATGTCGCGGCAGAAAATATGGTGATTGACGATGGTGATATTATTACCGCCGGCGGGATCCTGGCCTGGACCGACTTGGGCCTGACGCTAATTGAAAAAATATTGGGCACCGGTACCATGCTGGCCACCTCGCGGTTTCTGTTAGTCGATCCACCGCGCCGTGAACAAAGCACTTACTCCGCGTTCATTCCCAATTTTGATCACGGCGATAGCCCAATATTGCGCGCTCAGCATCACCTCCATGCCCATTTTGCCGATCAGCACAGCATTGATACGCTTTCCGTTCTGGCCAACATGACACCGCGCACTTTTCTGCGTCATTTCCAAAAGGCGACCGGCCTACGCCCAACGGATTACGTGCAGCAGGTACGTATTATGAAAGCGCGCGATGCGCTGGAACTCTCCAATCGCTCGGTCGATCAAATTGCATGGGAGGTCGGCTACACCGATCCTTCCGCTTTCCGCAAAATTTTTCGCAAACTCACCGGCGTAACGCCTGGCCAGTATCGGCAAAGATTTGGCACCCAATAGCGCGTGCCAAATAGTGTTGGTCACGGATAACTAACTGAGCTGGAAACGTCCGACGGTATGCGCCAGCTGCGATGCCTGATCTTCCAGCGAACTGGCAGCGGCTGACATCTCCTGCACTAGCGCGGCGTTCTGCTGCGTGGTGCTGTCCATCTCGTTCACCGCAATCGTTACCTGGCTGATACCGCGCGCCTGCTCATCGGAGGCAATCACGATTTCGCCGATAATGGTGCGCACCGAGTTCACCGCCTGGGTCATCTCCTGCATGGTTCTGCCGGCGTCCTGCACCTGCTGCACGCCGCTGCCAACGCGCTGGGTGGATTCTTCAATCAGTACCGCAATATCCTTCACCGCATTGGCACTGCGCTGTGCCAGATTACGCACTTCCGACGCTACCACGGCAAAACCGCGCCCTTGTTCACCGGCGCGTGCGGCTTCTACCGCGGCGTTAAGCGCCAGGATATTGGTTTGGAACGCGATGCTATTGATGATGGCGGTGATGTCGCCAATTTTTTTCGCGCTGTCGTCAATCTGCGCCATGGTTTGCACCACCTGACCTACCAGCGTTTCACCACGGCTGGCAATATGCGTTGCATTGTCGGTGAGCGTGGTAGCCTGATGCGCATTGGTGGCGTTGTGTTTCACCGTGGCGGTGATCTGCTCCATGCTGGCGGCGGTTTGTTCCAGCGCGGCCGCTTGCTGTTCAGTGCGTGATGCCAGATTGAGGTTGCCGCTGGCGATTTCACCTGCGCCCTGACGCACCGACGAACTGGCATCCTGAATCTGACCAACAATCTCACGCAGCTGGTTTTGCATAGTATGCAGTGCATAGAACAAGCTGCTGTTATCACGTGCTTTCAGCGTAATCACGTTATCCAGCTTGCCATCTGCCACGGCCAGCGCGATGGTTGCGGCTTCCAGCGGTTCGCCACCAATCGGTTTCAGCACTTTGCGACTGAACAGCACGCCAAGCAGCGAGCACACCACCAGAATGCTGATCACCATCAGAATTACCGCGTTGACCAGCTGATGATGGGCGGCCGCCATCACTTTGCTCACAGGCGCAACCACGCCGAGATACCATTTCTGATCGCTGTTACCAATCACCACCGGTTGCCAGGTCACCAGCGCATCTTCTCCCAGCAGCGCATCGTGCTGTTTCATTACGCTGTTGCTGAAGTTGTTGGTTACGCCTTTCCACGCCTTGCTGGTCTGGCTTTTATCGGGATATGAAACCACGTTGCCCGCGCTGGAGAGCAGCATCGCATAGCCGCTGCCTTCCCACGGTTTGATTTTATTGACCTTCTCCTGCAGCGAGGCCAGCGAAATATCGGAGGTCACCACCCCCCATAATTTTCCCTGGCTGACGATGGGCGCAGCCACCGAGGTCAGCAACGTGGGTACGCCGTTATAAGCGTAGCTGTAGGGCTCAATCAGCATGTCCTTCTGGCTTTTTTGCGGCAGCAAATAGTAGTCGCCCTGGCCGGGCGTAAAGATCGAGGTCAGCGGATGCATGTTGAAATTGCCGGACTGATCGCGGTCAACAAAGAAGGCGTAGCGCCCCTTTGGTGCTGCCCCCGGCTGCGTGGCGAACTCAGCGTCGCGCCCATCAAAGGCGTTTTCTTCGAAAATTACCGAGATCGACAAATAATCGGGATTATCACGTAGCGCCGATTCCATCACTTTATCGGCCACTTTGCGGTCCTGGATCCCCGCACCGGGTAAAGCAATCAGGCTATGACCGAGATTGTGGGCGACGTCACGGGCATAGCTGAGTTGTTGCTGAATTTGCAGCGCCTGGCTCTGCGCGATCTGCTGCAGGTAATTTTCCGCCAGCGACTGTTGCTCATTGCTGGATTGCCAGCTCAGGACGCCGATGGTGACGGCGAAGCCGAGCGTGATCGTTAAGGCGCCCGTCAGCAGCATCTGCGTGCGGGTGCTCATGGTTTTCTTATGTGATGCGTGTTTGGCCATTATGGCGCTCCTGGAGTTGACACTTTTCGGTAGAAAAAGAACCACTCCCTGTGCGCGTACATCCCTTTGAAGAGTCTATCGGCGGACGGCGCGGGAACTTGATGGCGAAGGAGGTCGGATCAGCGTGCTGCGAGGTGACTAATTACCGGGAAAACCCGGTGCGCATAAATGCGCACCCTACAAAATCAGGATAAATAACCGTAGGGTCGCCATTTATGGCGACCGGCATCAGGTCAGCGCCCAATGCCGGTTTTTTACTTAAGCGTTATTTCTTCTCTGGCAACGCGTAGGCCAGCACGTAATCGCCGACCGGCGTTTCCATAAAGTGGTGCCCTGCCGCGACAATCACCAGATATTCACGCCCGTTCTGGGTATATATCATCGGATTCGCCTGGCCGCCTGCCGGCAGTTCGGTGCTCCACACCTGCTTGCCGGTTTGCATATCGATAGCGCGAATCAAATCGTCGGTGGCAGCCGCAACAAAGATCAAACCACTTGACGTCACAACTGAACCACCATTGTTTGGCGTACCAATATTAATCGGCAAGCCGGTGGGTAATCCGAACGGGCCATTGCGACGTGCGGTGCCGAGTGGACGGTCCCAAATCGTGCGACCATCACGCATATCGATTGCGCGAATGCCGCCGTAAGGTGGCTCTTTACACAGCATGCCGGTGAACGGTAAACGCCAGCCCGCATTCACATTAACGGCGTAAGGCACGCCGATTTGAGGATCGCCCGCGCCTTCCGCATGGCCTTCATCGTGCGGATTATAAGGAACTTCATCGCGCGGTTTCCAGCCAAGCGCATCCGCTTTGGCACGCGGCACCAGAATGTTGTAGTTCGGCATATCGTTGTAGTTAGCAATGATAATGCCGCGCGTGGGATCAACGGCCACGCTGCCCCAGTCGGAACCGCCGTTGTAGCCCGGATATTCAATCGAATGGCGATCGGCTTCCGGCGGCGTATATTGTCCCCGGTAGCTCGCCTTCTGGAACTGAATGCGGCATACCAACTGATCGATCGGCGTTAATCCCCACATATCCTGCGGCGTCAGATCCGGCTTGCTTAGATGGTGGAACAGTGAGTAAGGCTGCGTCGGCGAGCGCTGATCCGGCTCAATACCGCCGCCAGTGACTTTGCGCTCTTCAACGCCAAACAGTGATTTACCGGTGCGGCGGTCCAGAACATAAATTTCACCCTGCTTGGTCGGCATAATGATCGCCGGGGTTTTGCCGCCGTTCTTATCCGGATAATCCACCAGCGTTGGCTGCGAACCAGGATCGTAATCCCACACGTCTTTGTGTGCGGTCTGGAATGACCACGCGGGTAAACCGGTGTCAATATTCAACGCGGTGAGTGAAACGGAGTACTTATTCTCGGCAGGCGTACGCGTGCCGCTCCAGTAGTCACCCGAGGCATTACCCACCGGCAAATACACCAAGCCAAGCTTGTCGTCACCGGTGAATGAGGTCCAGACATCAGGCGAACCGCGCTTATAGGCGTTAGGACCTTTTTTCGGTGTGGCGGTATCCGGTGAAGCAGGATCCCACGCCCATTTCAGCTGACCGGTGCGCACGTCGTACGCTTTGATGACACCCGGAGGACCAAATGCGCGTTGCCCATCAATGGTCTGGTGCGCCACAACTAAGGTGTCACGAATGACCACCGGCGCGGAGTTAATCGCCACATAGCCATCGTAGGTCTCGCCCATATCTTCGGCGAGGTTCACCGTGCCCTGATTACCGAAGCTACGGCAAATCTCACCGGTTTTTGCATTGAGTTCGATAATGCGCGCATCCAGCGTACCGAGAATAATGCGCTGCTGGCAGTCGCTGTTATCACCCGCAGGCGAAGAGGCCACTGCGCTGTCTTGTCCCGTGGTGATATGGCTATTGGTTTGGCTGTCATACCACGTCAAACCACGACAGGCCGCAGTGTAAGGAATGGATTTGTCGCTGACTTTCGGATCAAAGTGCCACTTCTCTTTACCGGTGCTGGCATCCAACGCAAACACCATATTGCGCGCGGTACAGGTATACAGCGTATCGCCCACTTTGATAGGTGTGTTTTCACCGCCCCAACGTGCTTTGGGCAGATCGCCGGTACGGAACTGCCATGCCAGCTTAAGATCTTTGACGTTATCTGGCGTTATCTGGCTGGCATTGACGAAGCGCTGTGACGCCAGCGAACCGCCGTAGGTATACCAATCCCCACTGTCCGGCGTAGAGGCTTTGCCGCTGCCGGTATCCGCCATAAAGTTGGCCGATCCCGCCGCCGGAACATCAGTTGCAGGCGTTTCGTTTAACGGCGCAAACGGCAGCGCTGCCGCCACGATAAAGGCAAGAATTAATACACTGGCCAGTACACGCGATGCGCCACGGCTTACGCGCGGCGCCAGGTTGGGTAACTGGAAGGCGAACCAGATGCCAAGTATCAGCATTAATGCAAAGCGCGGTACCCAGCGCCAATAGTCAAGCCCGGACTCATAGATGGTCCAGATCAAGGTGCCGACAAACACCAGCGCAAACCAGCCTGCGCCGCTGCTTCGCTTCATAAAAATCAACACCGCAGAGATAATCAATCCTATCCCTGCCAACAGGTAATACCAATTGCCACCCAAGGCGACCAGCCAACCGCCGCCTCCCACTAGAGCAATGCCCAACAGCAGCAAAACCACGGCGAATATTCTATTCCAGAGCGAAAGCCTGGCTATTCGATTTGCGATGTTCAAAATAAGTTTCCCTTTGCCATTAATAATTACCGGTATAAATTTTTTTAAACTCCGCTGTAAATTCTAGAATTCATTCGCCATTTCGCCGGATTTATTGGTAAATACGCGTGCGATTCGGCACTTTTTATCCGCTTAATTTCCCTATAGTTTCCGGGATAAATTTGAATAGCGCGTCACCGATATTACTTTTGCCGAAATTTTTGTAATCACTGATTCTCTCTCATCACCAACCCGCTCCTTTCCTTCTGGTTAATGAGCCGATTACAGGCTATTATTCAGCTCACAAACTGAGCCGAATAGCATCGCTATTCGACTCATGCGACTCCGGAGCAACTTCATGATGTGGATTTGGCAGCAGCCTGACTGGCCGCAGTTCCGCTGGCAGGATGAAAAATTATTGCCATGTTTGCGCCAGCTGCAGCAGCAGCGTGGCGTATTACTGGGGCGTGCCAGCGTGCAAGATAATAGCGATCAACAGACGCTGGATACGCTGCTGAGTAACATCCTGGCATCCTCAGCGATTGAAGATGAACGCGTCAATGCGCAGTCGGTAAGATCGTCTCTTGCGCGCCGTTTAGGCGTTTCGCTTAACCAACCTTATCCGGTTTCCGAACGTTCAGAAGGATTGGCAACCATGATGATGGACGCCATCAGCCAGCGCGATGAAGCGCTCACGCTGCCACGTTTGTGCCAGTGGCATCGCTGGTTGTTCCCCGCAAGTGAATGGACGTTCAAGCGATTGAATGTCGGAACGCTGCGCGGTGAAGAGCCGATGCAGGTGGTTTCGGGCCGTATCGATCGACCAACAGTGCATTTCGAAGCGCCACCGCGCGCCGGGCTGGAAACGCAGCTCAACGAATTTGTCCGCTGGTTTAATCATAGCCGCGAAGATCCCCTACTTGATCCGCTGCTACGCGCCGCGCTTTGCCACCTGTGGTTTGTCACGCTGCACCCGTTTGATGATGGCAACGGACGTATCACCCGCGCCTTAACCGACCTGGCACTGGCACAGGCCGATAGCCAAAGCATCCGTTTGTATGCCATGTCGGCATCGATTCTGGCGCGACGTGCAGATTATTACCGCATCCTGCAGGAGACGCAGCGTGGTGAACTGGACGTTACGGCCTGGCTGCTGTGGTTTTTCGATGTGCTGAATGACAGCCTGGAGCAAGCGCTGGAGGCCGTTACGCGCACACAAAATAAAGCACGCTTCTGGTTGATGCACAATGCGGCCGAGCTAAGTGCGGAACAAACCCGCGTATTGAATCGTTTGCTGGATGGCGGTGAACAGGGCTTTAGCGACGGCATCAGCGCCGGTCAGTATCAGAAGGTGGCGAAAGTGAGTAAAGCCACGGCGACGCGCCATTTAGCGGAATTAGTGATGAAAGGCTGTCTGGAGAAATTACCCGGCGGCGGGCGCAGCACCCGCTACCAGATCAAACGTTAACGCGTGCCGGTTGCAACAGGGTGCGCATGAATGCGCACCCTACGAAGAACCGTGTGATGTCGTAGGGTCGCCATTCATGGCGACCAGCCGGCAGCGTCGTTATCAGGCTGCTTTAACCGCGCGGACTTTCTTTTCCGGCGCTGTCGCTTCAGCATCCGGGTCCACAGACGCGTCAGTAACTTCAGCCGGGTCCACAGCTTCCGCCGCATCACGCTTCACCACGTCCGGGAGCTTGCTGGTACGCAAGATATGCTGCACAGCGTCTTTCTGTTCAGCCAACAACAGACCCAATGCTTCGGCCTGCGCTTCATCCAGCGCTGGCTGATGCTGCTGCAGCCAATCGGTGAAAGCGTCTGCCATATCCAGCATTTTGTCCCAGGCATCCGCGTCTTTTTTATTGGCAAACGTCATCTTCTCTTCACCCTTTCTGACTACAACATATTTGGTTTCGACTGCCATGATGCACCTCGATTGACTGTATTTATATACAGTATATTCTCATGAAACTTTGCAAGGCAATGACTTTCTGCCCTTAAGCCAGTAATTCTTCCAGAAATAGCGCCAGCGCTTTGCGCGGATCGTCCTCTTCAGAAACGATCATTTCAATGCCCCACTGCCCCAGCACCTCTTTCGCTACCGGATTATTACGGTTGGTAAAAAGATAAGACTTAGGACGTGCAGTGGCCAGGCCGGTGCGGCCCCACATTTTGGTCAGGCGGTAGAATAACAGACGGATGTTAAAATCACTGATGCTGTAGCCCACAAACAATACCGAGTTGCCCATCACGTCGTGCGTCAATTTGATATCGAGCGGAGAGTCGAAATAGAGGCGCTCAAAGTAGCTGCTCTCATCTAAAACTATCGACGTATCGTCATCGAAATCGCCATGCAGCTTAATGATATGGCGTTTATCTTCGGTCAATGACACCAGGTCTGCGGCATTGGCTACCTTGCTATAGGGCACGTTATGCGCTTCATGCGCCATCTCCAGCCAGCGGTCATAATTGGTGGTATAGATGCGTGAGAAATTGCCCTGGGTGATCATGGTGTGAATTTCAGAACTGCGTACGTCGATATCCGGACGATGCCATTCGCGATCCATCCAGCTGCGCAGCGGCCCAAGCGAACCTTTACGCTGCTTATAATATTCCGCTAGCGACAGATGCGTGCCGTAAGTATTGAAAATCTTCGGATCGTAACCCAGCTCTTTAGCCAGATGGGCAATCAACTCATGCCACTCCGGCAGGCCAAGATTGCGCGAGATACCTGCACCCGCAAACAGGATCAGTTTACCGGCGTCGTAGGCGCGTTTGAGCTCCGGTTTCATGCCAGTCCCCGCGATGTTTTCAAGAAGGTAGCGAAGCGATCCAGCGCCAGGCGGCGCATGGAGATCTCATTTTTCAATTCGCCCATTTCGGCAAAGGTTTGCGTGTGGCCTTCCGGGATAAATACGCAATCCCACTGAAACTCTTGCGGACCGGCAGGCTTGGTGGCAATAGTGCCGCGCAGCTCACCTTCAAACTGATACATTTTTTGTCCGTCACAGTAGCCCAGTACGGTTTTTGCCGTGACGCAGGGACTGTCCAACCCATTCACCAGTTTGGTAAACCGCTCGGCATTGAGGCGGCTCCAGAAGATGCGTGTCAGCCCGGCCGGTAAGCCATTTAAGCCGTCCAGATACAATCCGGTATGCTCAACAAACAGCGGACGACCAATAATCGAGAACGCCTTAGTGAGTTTATCACGCACCAATTCGACTTCATTTTCCGTCTGGATCTCTTCAATACGGCGTGCGATAGGAAGAACCTCGACGCCCACCGGCTCAAGGATGGTACGCACCTCGGCCAGCTTTAGCTCATTTGCGGACAGGAATCGTATTTTCATTGCAATCAGTAAGTTAAGAGTGAATTTACGTTCTGAGACAGCCTATTGGTTATGCTTTCATTCTAACGCGTGCAGGGTTAACTGGGTAGAAACAATCTCTAATACAAATATCTCATTACGTAAACCGTGGGATCGGCGTTGATGTTACGTCAGCAATCATCCTGGTTAAGCAAGATCTCAGGTCGACAGCGATAAAAAGCCGATCGGTTTTGAAGTCCTATTGCGCTGGAAGCAGTCTGCTAAAGGATTTATTTCCCAGGTGCGCATTAATGCGCACCCTACGAACTCGTAGGGTCGCCATTAATGGCGACCGGTACAATGCATACTAATCAAAACAGCACTCACCCAAAATCATCAGTATCGTGGCACAGCGATTCTTAAAAAAAATTAGCGTTTGCCATAAGAAGTGGAAATTAAAAAAATACGACCACGCGCAATCACTTATTAAATGCCGCCATTAAATTCGCAGCCACTTAAATAAAACAAAAAAGCCCACGACTTTTACATCGTGAGCTTTCTCGCAAAATGAGGGTGATTAAAACAATTACTGATAAACAATGCCCGGTGGATTGATTTGAGATGTTTCTACCGCTTCCTCCTGTTCACCCCAGCGCGCCAGCACCTGTTTGTACTGGCCGCTGGCAATCGCGCCGTTAATGGCTTGCTGCAACGCCTCATCTAAGCCATTGCCTTTCTTGGTGGTGACCGCCACCCACGCGCGGAACGGGCCGTGGCCGACGATTTTAGTTTGCCCACGAGAAGCCACTTTCCATGCCGCCATAGCCTGCGGACCAAATGACATATCGGCCCGCCCCGAAAGCAGCGCCAGCGTAGCAGCAGCATCATCGTTGAGATAAATCGGCTGCACCGGCGCTAAACCTTGTGCACGGTTCTTCTCATCCCAACTCAGTAAAATACGCTCCTGATTGGTACCGGAACCGACGATGATGCGTTTACCTGCCACATCTTCCCGTCCTTTAATGGCGCTGATTGGGCTATCCGTTTTAACTGCGAAAGCGTGGTTATCTGCGCGATAGGTAGCGAAATCGAACTTCTTCTTACGCTCCTCGGTCACCGCAATATTGAACATCGCCACATCATAACGACCAGCGGTAATGCCCAGCGGCCAATCTTCCCACGCCGCCGGCACCAGTTTTAGCTTCAGACCTAGGCTATCCGCCAGCAGACGCGCAATATCCGGGTCGCTGCCAATCAGCGTCTTATTATCCGTAGCCCACAAACCGATCGGCGGTGAATTATTGGCCGACGTCGCGACGGTTAAATAACCGGGATTGACGAAATGAAATCCCGCCGGAATTCTGGCAATTGCCTGCGGATTGGCAGCAATATTAATTGGCGCTTCGTTATTCTTTGCATCCAATGTCTCAGCGGCAATAACCGGCGTTGCCAACATCAGTGTCAGTAACGCTGTAATAATGACTCGTTCCATTAAAGTACCCGCGCCAGAAAACGTTTAGTGCGCTCATGACGCGGCTGATTCAGTACCTGATGGCTGCTGCCCTGCTCAACAATGCGGCCGTCGACCATAAACACTACGTTATCGGCCACTTCACGCGCAAAGCCAACTTCATGCGTCACAATCACCAGCGTGGTGCCGGAACGCGCCAGCTTCTTGATCACGTCCAGCACTTCGCCCACCAGCTCGGGGTCGAGCGCCGATGTCGGTTCATCAAATAGCATCACGCGTGGGTTGAGCATCAGCGCCCGCGCAATGGCGATACGCTGCTGCTGCCCGCCCGACAAATGGCGCGGCCAGGCATCGGCTTTGTGGCGCAGTCCCACCACATCCAACAGATCGCCCGCCCGGTCGATAGCTTCACGCCGCGACAGCTGACGATGCGCAATTGGCGCTTCAATCAGATTTTCCAGCACCGTCAGATGCGGGAACAAGTTGAAGTTCTGGAACACGTAGCCAACGTTGATACGTTGGCGCAGAATCGCCTTTTCCTTCAGCTCATACAGCTTGTCGCCGCGCCGCTGATAGCCAATATAGTCGCCATCGATCTGAATATAGCCTTCATCGACACGCTCCAGATGGTTAATGGTGCGCAGCAGCGTCGATTTACCCGAACCAGATGGCCCGAGGATCACCGTGACCGATCCCGGTTCCAGCTCTAATGACACATCATCCAGCGCTTTTAGCTTGCCGAACGACTTGCTCACGCCGGTGATGCTAATGGCGCCAGCAGTATGCAGATTCTTGCGGTAATCAATGGCTTCGGACATGGGAGAGCTCCTCGGTTGCAGGTTTGGCGCTGCGGTTACGCCATTGACGCCAGCGCGACGGCTGCGGTTCACGCGTGACGCTGCGCGCCAGCCAGCGCTCAACGCTGTGCTGCAGCAGTGACAGCACGGTGGTGATAATCAGATACCAGGCAGCGCCCACCATCAGCAGCGGAATCACCTGCTGCGTGCGGTTGTAGATCATCTGGATGGTGTAAAACAGCTCGGGCATCGCCAGCACGTACACCATTGAGGTGCCTTTGGCGAGGCTGATAATTTCGTTAAACGTGGTAGGAATGATCGCGCGCAGCGCCTGCGGCAGAATGATGCGAAACGTACGACGAGAGGATGATAAGCCCAGCGCCGAAGCCGCTTCAAACTGACCGTGGTCGACGCCCAAAAAGCCGCCGCGAATGATCTCGGCGCTGTAGGCGCTCTGCACCAGCGTCAACCCAATCACCGCCGCCGGAAACTGGCCGAGCACGTTGATGGTCTGGAAATGGCCCCACGACAGCGCGGTGAACGGAATCCCGAGCGACAGCGTGTCGTACAGATAGGAGAAGTTGTACAGGATGATCAGCACCACAATCAGCGGCAGCGAGCGAAACAGCCAGATATAGCCGAACGCCAGCGTGCTCAGCAGCCACGATGACGAAAGCCGCGCCAGCGCCAGCAGGCCGCCGAAGATCAGACTGAGAAGGGTGCCGAACAGCGTCAGCAGCAGGGTTTGCCCCAATCCGCTGAGAATCACCGGATCAAAAAACCATTTGGCGAACACACCCCATTCCCAGCGCGGGTTAAAGGCAACGGAATCGATCACGCTGGCCAGAATAAACAGCGCGACAATCGCGCCGACGGTCCGTGCCGGATATCGCGCCGGCACCACGGTTAATCGTTGTTGATCGCTCATTGTTACTCCTTAGCTGGCCTGCGCCACGCTATGCACATCAATGACTTTCAGGAAGCGCAAGCGTCCATCGTGTGGCGGGCGGCTATAGACTTCCATATCCTCCAGCAGCGCAAACTGCGGCTGGTAACCGTGACCGATATACAGTTTCACCGCCTCCGGCTGACGGAAGCCGGTAGTGAGAAACACGCGCTGATAACCGGCGCGCAGCGCACGCCGCTCAAGCTCCTGCAGAATCAGCAACGCCAATCCCTGGCGACGCAGATCGCCGCGTGTCCAGATGCGCTTAAACTCGGCGGTGACCGCGTCGTAAGGTTTATACGCGCCCATGGCGATAATTTCGCCGTCGCGTTCCAGCACGATAAACAGCCCGCGCGGCGGCAGATACCATTCGGTTAACTCCACCTCTTTTTGGTTAGTGAAGAAATCGCCGTAGCGCGCGGCGTATTCGCCGAACAGTCCAGTGAGGATGGGCTGCAGTTCGGGCGCTTCTGGCGACACTTCACGGAAAAATTGCTCGCTCATGCGGCCTCCTTAATCGCCCAATCCAGCGGGATTGATTTCGGAACTGTCGATGCGTTCCACGCCTTCACCCCAACGCGTCAGCACCTTGTCGTAATCACCGTTCTTGATCACGCCGTTCAATGCGGTGTTGATCGGTTGTACCAGCCCGCCATCTTTCTTCACCGTCACCGCGATATGCGCCGCTTTTGGCCAACCGCCATCAACGCTACCCACCAAACGCGTCTGCTTAGTCAGCGCCGCTTTCCACGCGCCGATCACGTTCGGACCGAAAAAGGCATCCGCACGACCCGACTGCAGCGCCAGCGTTTGTGCTGCATCGTCTTTGGTATACACCGGCGTAAACGGCTTCAGCCCTTTGGCTTGATTCTCTTTATCCCAGGCCAACAGGATTGACTCCTGATTGGTGCCCGAGCCGACGATAATGCGCAGTCCGGCGATATCTTCTGCTTTGGTAATCGCCTTGATTGGGCTGGTGGATTTGACGTAAAAGCCGAGCGAATCTTTGCGGTAGGTGGCGAAATCGAAGCGCTCTTTACGCGCTTTGGTGACGGTCACGTTACTGATCGCCGCATCGTATTTGCCCGATGCCACACCCAGCGGCCAGTCTTCCCACGAGGTGGGCACCACGTTGAGTTTTAACCCCAGGCTATCGGCGACTAAGCGGGCGATATCCACTTCGCTGCCGAGCAGAGTTTTGTTGTCATCGCTGAATACCGTTAGCGGCGGCGAGTTGAGCGCGGCGACGGCCACAGTGAATGAACCTGGCACCGCGAAGCGATGTCCGGCCGGAATCTGCGCCACAGCGGCGTCATTCTTCGCGGTATTGATCGGCGTTTTGTTGGCTTCCACACTGACATTCTGACCGTTAACCGCCACATCCTCGGCAAACACGGCGCTGCTCATGCCCAGCAGCAGCAGCGCGATAAGGGATTTCTTCTGCATAGCGTTTTCTCGACTCTTATTGTTGTGTGAACTGGTTAAGCGGATCTTTCAGGCCAAAGCTGGCGCGCAGCGTGGTGCCGGGATATTCCGTGCGGGTTAAGCCGCGCGCTTGCAGAATTGGTACCACGCGATCGACAAAGCGTTCGAAGGTGTCGGGCGTGCCGCCCTGAATAATGAAGCCATCGGTGGCTTCACTCTCAAACCACAGCTGCAAACCGTCGGCAACCTGCTCCGGCGTGCCGTGAAACAGTGGACGCGGCGTCGCGGCCTCTAACGCGGCCTGGCGCAGCGTATGACCGTGCTCGCGCGCTTTGCGTTTGATTTCGTCGGTGGTGCTGCGGAAGCTGTTCTGACCGATATCGCCGAGTTCCGGGAACGGTTCGTCTAGCGGATATTGCGAGAAGTCGTGGTGATCGAAGAAGCGGCCAAGATAGTTGAGCGCATCCTTGATGGAAACCAGCGCCGCGGTGGTTTGGTACTGCTGCTCCACATCTTCCGCGCTGTCGCCCACAATCACGCCCACGCCCTGGAAGATGTGCAAATCGCCCGGCTCGCGACCATTCGCCACCAGCTGCTTTTTCACATCGCGATAGAATGCCTGCGCTTCTTCGCGTGTCGGCTGATGAGTAAAAATGGCATCGGCATGACGCGCCGCCAGCTTTTTACCATCTTCCGATGCACCTGCCTGAAACACCACCGGACGACCTTGCGGCGTGCGTTCGATGTTCAGCGGCCCCTGTACCTGGAAGAAATCACCGTGGTGATTCAAGGTGTGCAGTTTGCTGGCATCAAAGAACTGGCCGCTCTCTTTGTTACGCACGAAGGCATCGCTTTCCCACGAATCCCACAGCCCTTTCACCACTTGCAGATACTCATCGGCAATGCGATAGCGCAGCGCATGTTCCGGATGCTGCTGACGTGAAAAGTTTTTCGCCGATCCTTCCAGCGGTGAAGTCACCACGTTCCAGCCAGCGCGACCGCCGCTCAGATGATCGAGGCTGGCAAACTGACGCGCCACGGTGAAAGGTTCGCTGTACGAAGTGGAAACGGTGCCAACCAACCCGAGATGCTCCGTGACACCCGCCAGCGCCGACAGCAGCGTCAGCGGCTCAAAGCGGTTAAGGAAATGCGGGATCGATTTTTCGTTAATAAACAGACCATCGGCGACAAACAGGAAATCCAGCTTGCCCGCTTCCGCCTTGCGCGCGATGTGTTTGGCATAGTCAAAATTGATACTGGCATCTGCCAGCGCCGCCGGATGACGCCACGCGGACATATTGCCAGATGCGCCATGCAGAATAGTGCCCAATCGCAGTTGTCTTGCAGTCATAATGTTCTCTCTTGTACCAAGGCGCAGCCTGACGGCGACATCGTGTCGCCGTGCAGAACCGGGATTAAATCAGTGAAGCGATCTAGTTCAGAATGGCGTCGCGACATCGCGCATTGAGGTGCTGCAACGCCTGTTGAGCCAGTTGCGTGAAGTAGTGTGCAGCGGGGGCGATCAGCGCTTCATCAGGGTTGAAGCCGCCATGATGCAGACCAAACTCGCTGGCGCTGCCAATGCTGACAAACGCGCCGGGGATCTGCTGTAAGTAGTAGGCAAAATCTTCACCGCCAAGATGCAGCTCGGCGGTTTGCACGCGGTAACCGACTCGCTGCGCCACGTGGCTGGCAAACTGCGCCCAGCGCGCATCGTTCTCCAGCACCGGCGGACCGGGATGCCAGCTAAAGGTGGCGCTGGCGCCGTTGGCTGCCGCGATGTTCTCCACTAGCGTGCGGGCGCGCTGCTCGAGCTCGGCGCGCACCTGTTTATCATGGGTGCGCACCGTGCCGCCAAATTCGGCCTCACCGGGCAACACATTCCAGGTTTTACCAGCGTCGATGCGCGTAACGCTCAGCACTAAGCTGTCCAGCGTATTGAAGCTACGGCTGGTCAACGATTGCAGCGCCTGAATGATCTGGCTGGCGACCACAATGCTATCAACGCCCTCTTCCGGATGCGCCGCATGCGCGCCTTTCCCGGACACGCGCACGATAAATTTATCCGCATTGGCATAAAACGCGCCGCCGCGCGTGGCGAAGGTGCCGGTCGGTAAACCGGGTTCGTTATGCATACCGAAAATCGCCTGTACGCCATCCAAAACGCCCGCGTTAATTAATTGGCGTGCACCGGTAGCGTTCTCTTCCGCCGGTTGGAACAGAATACGGATGCGGCCTGGCAACTGATCTTCAATCGCTTTCAGTTGTAATGCCGCACCCAGCATGACGGCGCTGTGCACGTCGTGGCCGCAGGCATGCATCACGCCGCTGTTGCGCGAACGGTAAGTAAGTCCGGTGGCTTCATGGATAGGTAATGCATCGATATCGGCACGCAGCGCAATCAGCGTGTCGCCGCGTCCCACTTCTACCACTACGCCGGTTTCCAGCGGGTAGTCCAGCAGACGCAAACCGGCGTCCTGTAACCAGCGGCGCAGGCGTGCAGTGGTTTCGACTTCGCGACCGGATAATTCCGGCCAGCTGTGCAGCTCGCGCCGCCAGTCGATCAGCTGATGTTCGCTAAATTGCGTCATACCTGCCTCCGGAATCGGCGAATCATGCCGTCACTAAACGGTGCGTGGCTAACAGTTCGAGTGATTTCACGCGCGCGCGCTCTTCAGCCACCGGCGTATCAATCACGAACTCTTCAATGCCAAAGTTCTGATGGAGCGCATCCAGCTTGGCATGTACCTGCGCGGCGGTGCCTTTCAGCAGCGAAGGCGTGCGTGGTTCAATCACGTAATCGCTGTAGCCGCCCTGACGCACATAGCGCTCCGCCTGCTCGACGCTGCCGACGTTAACGCTGGGGCCATCTTTCACGCTGACGTGATAGACGCGCAGGTTGTCCACCAGCAGATCGGCTTCCGCCGGCGAATCCGCCACCACCACCTGCACCGCCACCAATGCACGCTGGCCGTTGCTGTGCTGACGATAGCTATTGAGGACTTTCTCCATCAGCTGTGGATCGCCGTTGTGATGCGCAGCAAACACCAGCTGCCAGCCGAGTTCAGCTGCCAGTTTGGCGCTCTCTTCGCTTGCACCCAACAGGAAACGATTCGCCGGACGCGGCGGCTGCGGCGTAGCGCGCAGAATCTCTTCATCTCCCACCGGCGGCACCTGCAGCCAGCTATCCAGCAGCGTCAGCTGCTCCGCGAAGCTGCCTTTCTCCTGCAGATGGACACCGAGCTGCAGCGCCCGCGTGGAGAGCGGCAAGCCACCCGGCGCTTTACCGACGCCGATATCAATACGACCCGGAGCCAGCGAGGCTAATAAGTTGAAGTTTTCCGCCACTTTGTAGGGACTGTAATGCTGCAGCATCACGCCGCCGGAGCCGACGCGAATATGCTGGGTCTGGCCGATAATCCAGGCGATCAGCAGTTCCGGCGAAGGGCTCGCCAGGCGATCGGTATTATGATGTTCCGCTAACCAAAAGCGGTGATAGCCCCAGGCTTCCGCCTGCTGCGCTAACTGTAAAGTGCGATGTAGCGCGTGACTGGCCGTCTCTCCATCGGCAATCGGCGATTTATCCAGCAAACTCAGTCGGTATGACATGCGCCTTATCCTTTTTGTAGTGAATATGACGAGTAGTTTGGTGTGGTAATCGCTATTTCGTAAAACAACAAATCCGAGATAGAGAATATGAAAAATAGAAATAGCGTTAATGACAAATAATAACTACCTAACATTTATGGCGGCGTATTTTATTGCGCGATAAATAGAATCGCTACAGCATGTGGGTTGCGTGATCCCTGCACGTCCTCGTTTAGCACGAGAACATAACGGCTTTCCTGCTATATCGTGTACCTGCGCAGGGCTTTGCTCTTTTTCGGCATAGCTAAGTGAATTTCCAGCAAACTCCCGCGCAGCGCATGGCTGAAAGCGAACATTACGCCAATGAAGAGCTCTGATAAAAGCCGCAGCAGATTGCGACAGTAAGGAAGCAATTAAAATCATAAAGCAAGAGGAATGTACTTATTTGATGATGATATAATACTTATTATTGTCGGAGAGGTAGCTTTAAGAACAGAGTCAAATTTTAATCGGTGATATTTTTCACAAAACCCTTTCATAATTATGTTGTTGTAAAATGAAAATGGTTATGATGTGAGGTCACTTGGCAGGAGCATGATGGAAATGGATGACTTATTAATTAAAAAGCGATTAATTAATGCTGGATTCACAAAAAAAGAAATAAACTTCATTGCTTACTGGGCGGAAAAAGAGCAACTAACAATAATTGAAATTATTAAGGATTTGAGAGCAAGATTCATTGGAGGAATTTTTATAAGATTACTAGTCACTACTTTTTGTGCATGGTGCTTTTTCAAGGGAGACTACAACATGGTTGTAATCGGCATCCCATTGATTTTTTCATTTATAATGGCTGAAGTGTTTTTTCCTTTAAATTTAGGAAGTAAAGCGTTTTCAAAATACAAGTACATCAAACAATAGACTTAAATACTTTCTTCCACTAAAATTTATGGCTCCTTTAAGCAAGGAGCTAAGCCACTTATAAAATTTAAAGCACTGAGGGATTAATTTCTGCTATCGATCATTGATTTTATGGCAAAGCCATCTCCAACAGCCTCAAGCATTAACGCATTATTGCTCATAGTTTTGTAATTCCTTACAAAATCAGAGGGTAAATATCGATAAATTCGGAATGAGTCGGGTTTGATAACATGCCTTGCCAAACCATAAAAAGATAAAGCAATGTCCATTGTGCTATAAGCTATCAAGCCAACAGAATCACTATAGCCCATAAAATTTGCGACTTGCACATATGCTTTTTTAACAGGACCGATTGTATCCGAGCGATTTTCAACAATATTAAACAACCCTTCAATGCCACCATTAATACCGTGTAATATCAAAAGCGCCCCAGTTGATATACCAATGAAATTGCCATGTGTCATTGATGCGGCAATCATTCCCATACCTGCTGCAATCTGAAACCCACTCAAAACCACACTAACACCATTAATAATATAACCCCACGTATCGAGTTTATTCACAAGTTCGGCAGAAACTACAACCTGAGCTCGACGCATTCCAAGATCATTATCCTGCTCATAAATAAAGTTTCTCTCTTCTTTCAGATTGAATAAACATGACTCACATTCATGTTCATTTTCAGCCTCTTTGACACCCTGCAACTGTGAAGAGATAAATTTTTCAATCTCATTATTGAAATTCATTCGCGTAAACAGATCCTGCAAATGGCGTGAAGAGGCGCGTTGTGCAGTTATCCGCAAATTTTCAGCTTCATCTAACGCTAAAGTAAGGTAATAACTGTTGAAACGTTTTTTATCCAGATAGTTATCCATAACCGAAACTCCCTCGCTGAATAGCATGGCTAATAAAAGACTTTTATTTATTTCATCAAATCATGCCTCAACGCCGGAGGAGCAATGGCACAGTAAAACCTTACTTGCTTCAGCTTTAATCGTTAATCTTCAAGCGCCTCTCACCTCTCATTCCTGAAATAATTTAAGATGCAATAAGCCTATTCTTACAAACTTCACAGATATGCGAACGTGTGGCAAGTGGCTCTCACGGCATAATTACGCGCGATATAATGCATCGTTTAAAATGTGCGGTACATGATTTCAGTATTTCGTTGCCTGGTACGATGTCATAACGGCTGCTTCGCGACATTGTACACACGAGTGGAGCGCTGCTACTTCCGCCATATTAAGTAAACTGTCGCAATGAGCGTATTTGATAGCGAATTCTTTCAAGTTAAAGACTCTGATGAAATTCGCAGCAGATTGCCATACGAAGAAAGCAATTAAAATCATAAAGCAAGAGGAATGTGCTTATTCGGCAACGATATAATACTTATTGTTGTCGTGGAGATGAGTTTAAATAATAGCCAAACTTTATTCGGTGATATTTTTCACAGAATCATTTCTTTATGCTGTTTTAGCAAAATGGGAATGGTTATGATATGAGATCAATAGATAGGAACATGATGGAAATGGATAACATAGTAATTAAAAGGCGGTTAATTAATGCTGGCTTCAGTAAAAAAGAAATATCTTTCATTTCTTTCTGTGCAGAAAAAGAAAAAAAGTTATGGATTGATATTGTAATTGACTTAAGGCTTTATTTTTTAGGCGGAATGCTCTTCCGATTCGTTGCACTTATTTTTTGTGTGTTAAGCTTTGTGTTTAATTATGACTTAGGAGGAATCATTTTCACATTAACTGCTTCACTCTTTATTGCTGAATTTATTGCCCCTTTTAAATTAGGAGCAAGAGTTTTTTTGAGGTTCAACAAAATAATAGCCTGACGTGAATCATCGTGCAAAATCTTGTCATAAGCACATCTTCAACGCCTTTTGAAATCAGCGAATTTTACTCATTTTTATGAAGCGTTCATCCAGATAGTTGCTCCAAACTAAAACGCTTTAGCTGAAATTCTCATGCGAAATCCGACTAATTACATATGCAAACTCAAAAACACGCTTTATAAATAGCTTTGGATGAACTGCGAAATAAAGCCTTAAGCCCTACTCGCCAGATAGTTAATACAGCATCAACCTCACCTCCGCATTACTGCAGATTTCAACATGTAATAAGTAAGTTAGTACAAATCACTTGGACGACATACTAAAAAGATAATAGGCCTGATCCTGACTACGCGCGATAAATCGCTTCGCTTCGACTGAGCGCACGCTCCGCGCTATTTATCATTTTCGGCAAAGCTTAGTGCAATTCATTGGTTCAACTCGCGGGTGCGGCATTTGATGATGAAAACCGCCCGTCGGGCTATTGATAAAAAAGGGAAACACCATGACTAAGCAATTTCACTTGCAGGCGCTAAGTTTAGCCCTGCTATCAGGGATTTTTAGCGCCCACGCGGCGGATACGCCGGTCAAAGGCGGCACACTGATTTATCTTGAACAGCAGGCGCATACCAACCTCTATCCGCCTGCCGGTGGTTTTTATCCTAATGGCGGTATTCTGAATCAAATCACCGATAAGCTGACGTGGCAAAATCCCAAAACCTTGCAGGTTGAGCCGTGGATTGCCGAAAGCTGGAGTAGCAACGCTGATAAAACCGAATACACCTTTAAAATTCGTCCCGGCGTGACGTTTTCTGATGGCACGCCATTAGATGCGAACGCGGTAGCGAAAAACTTTGATACCTACGGGCTGGGAAATAAAGCCCAGCGCTTGCCGGTTTCTGAAGTGATTAATAATTACGATCGCAGTGAGGTTATTGATCCGCTAACGGTGAAATTCTATTTCAAAAAACCGTCCCCAGGGTTTTTGCAGGGCACGGCGACCATTGGATCCGGTCTTGTTTCCCTCAGCACTCTGCAGCGTAGCTTCGATCAGTTAGGTGATGCGCGCCATATTATTGGCTCCGGGCCGTTTGTGGTCAGCGATGAAAAACTCGGGCGCGAAGTCGATTTAACCGCGCGCAAAGATTACCAGTGGGGCCCTAAAAACCTCGCGCAGCAAGGACCAGCGAATCTCGACGGCATCAAGTTTATCGTCACGCCGGAAGACAGCGTGCGCATTGGCGCACTGCTGGCCGGTCAGGCCGACTTTATCCGTCAGGTACAAGCCTATGACGAGAAGCAGGCGCTGCAGCAAAACTTCCCGATTTATGCTGCGCCTACGCGCGGCGTCAACGACAGCATCAGCTTCCGCCCGGATAACCCGCTGGTCAACGATGTGAAAGTGCGTCAGGCGCTATTGCACGCCACCAACGCGCAGCAGGTGGTGCAAACCCTGTTCTCGCCGAACTACCCGCAGGCCACCTCGGTGATCGCCACTTCGGCGGCCGGTTACGTCAATCTGTCCGACAAACTGAAATATGATCCTACGCTGGCGAAAAAGCTGCTGGATGAAGCAGGCTGGAAACCAGGCAGCGACGGCATTCGCGAGAAGGATGGCAAGAAGCTGGCGCTAGCGGTTTATGAATCCTTGCCGCAGCCGCAGAACAAAGAAGTGCTGCAGCTGGTGGCACAGCAGTGGCGTCAGGTGGGCGTAGCGCTGGCGGTTAAAGCTGGTGATGCCGGTAGCCGCGTGCTGGATAACCTCGATCCGCTGAAAACCCCGCTGGTGGTATCAGAAGTGGGCCGCGCCGATCCCGACGTGGTGAAAAGCCAGTTCTACCCGACTAACCGCGATGCGCTGCTGCAGAAAGGCGGCTCCAGCGACAAGGTGCAGAACTTCCGCGACGACAAGCTCAATACGCTATTGCTGAACATCTCCTCTGAGGTCGATCCGGCCAAGCGTCTGGCGGTGACCGGCGATGCGCAGCGTTATCTGCTCGAACAGGCCTATGTCATTCCGATTTTTGAAGAGCCACAGGTCTTTGCCGGTGCGCCATGGCTAAAAGACATCGATTTTGAGGCCGTAGGTCGACCGTCGTTCTACGGCGCGTGGCTGGAAAAACACTAAGGCAGGTTAATGATGCAACGTTCACTGCTGCGAAGAGTGGGTCAAAGCGTTTTGGTGCTGTGGGCCGCGTTTACCCTGTCGTTCTTTCTGCTGCAGGTGCTGCCCGGCGATGCGGTGCTGATCAAGTTTCAGAACCCGGATCTGGGCCTCAGCCCGGATCAAATCGCCGAAATGCGCCTGGCTTACGGCGCGGATAATCCGCTCTGGCAGCAGTACGTGCACACGCTACTGGCGATGTTGCGCGGCGATTTCGGTTACTCGGTGCAGGCAGGCGTGCCGGTCAGCGAACAGCTGGTTAGCAACCTGCCTGCCACGCTGCAACTGGCGCTGCTCGGTTTTGCGCTCGCCACGCTGATTGCATTTGCATTGGCGGCGCTGTCGCGTTTGCCCAGGCTGCGCTTCCTGCGTTCAGTGCTGCAATCGGTGCCCGCGCTGTTTATCTCGCTGCCCACCTTTTGGCTCGGCATCGCGCTGATTCAGCTGTTCTCCTTCCAGCTGCGCTGGATTCCGGTGATCAACCCTTCAGCGCTACAAGGCCTGATCCTGCCGGTCATTACCGTGGCGATTCCAATCTCCGCGCCGCTGGCGCAGATTCTGTTGCGCAGCATTGATCAGGTTTCCACCCAGCCGTTTGTGGCGGTGGCGCGTGCCAAAGGAGCCAGCGAAAGCCAGGTATTGTGGCATCACGTGATGCGCAATGCGCTGCTGCCGGTACTTAACGTCGCCGGTTTACTGCTCGGCGAACTGATTGCCGGTGCGCTGATTACCGAAACCGTATTTGGCCTGAGCGGCATTGGCCAGCTGACGCAGCAGGCGGTAAATAATCAGGACGTCGCGGTGTTACAAGCGGTGGTGATGATCTCCGCGCTGGCCTTTGTGCTGATTAACCTGCTGGTCGATGCGCTGATGCCGCTGTTCGACCCGCGGCTGCAATCCATTGCCGGAGGCCACCGATGAGCCTGGTCGATTACTCAACTGCGCGTCACAGCAACGGCAACGCACGGGCGTCGCGCGCGCTACATATCCAGCCAGGTTTGTGGCTGGCGTGGGGCGTGATGCTACTGGCGCTGCTGGCGGCCTTTGCGCCCAGTTTGTTTACCCATTTCAGCCCAACCGAAGGCGTGCCCGGCGCGCAACGCCTGCCGCCGCAGGCCGCGTACTGGCTCGGCACCGATCAGCTGGGTCGCGATCTCTATACGCGCATCATCTATGGGGCCTCACAATCATTGGCTGCAGCCGTTGCGGCGGTGGCGATGGGCCTGATTGGCGGCACCTCGCTTGGCGTGCTGGCGGGCGCGATTGGCGGTCGCACCGAAAACGCCTTAATGCGTCTGGTGGATGTGCTGCTGTCAATTCCGTCGCTACTGCTGTCGCTCAGTATTCTGATTCTGCTCGGCTTCGGCACCGTGCATGCCGCGCTGGCGGTGGGCATTGCGTCAATTGCCAGCTTCGCCCGCCTGGCGCGTGGTGAAGTCGTGCGCGTGCGCCGCAGTGAGTTTGTTGAGGCGGCTTACGGCAGCGGCGGCAGCTTCTGGCGCGTGCTGTGGCGCCACATTTTACCCAACTCGCTCACGGCGGTGATCGCCTTCGCCGCCCTGCAGTTTGGTCAGGCGATTCTGGCGTTATCAACGCTCAGTTTTCTCGGCTACGGCACGCCGCCGCCAACGCCGGAATGGGGGTTGCTGATCGCCGAAGGGCGTAACTATCTGGCAACCGCCTGGTGGCTCACCACCTTCCCCGGCATCGTGGTGGTTGCGGTGGTGCTGGCCGCCAATCGCATCAGCCGCCAGCTGGCAGGAGGTGACGCATGAGCGCGTTATTAGCCATTGAGAATTTAACCCTGAGCTATCGCCAGCGCGGCGAATGGCGCGCGGTGGTACACAACGTCAGCTTTGAATTGCAGCCTGGTGAAATGGTGGCGCTGGTCGGGGAATCCGGTTCCGGCAAAACCACCACCGCGCAGGCCATTATTGGCCTGATGGCGGAGAACGGTCGCCGTGACAGCGGCAAGATTGTGCTGAACGGCACCGATATCGCCGGTTGGTCGTCAAAACGGCTCGATAGCCTACGTGGCGTTAACATCAGCTTAGTGCCGCAGGATCCGGGCAACTCGCTCAATCCGGTGAAAACCATCGGCGATCAGGTGGGTGAAATGTTGCAGCTGCACCTGAAAATCAGCCAAGCCGAGCGCCAGCAGCGCGTGCTGGAGCTGCTGCAAAAAGTGGGTTTGAGCCATCCGGAGCAGCGCCTAAAGCAGTATCCGCATCAACTCTCCGGCGGCATGAAACAGCGGGTGCTGATTGCCATCGCCCTCGCCCTGCGTCCACAAATCATCATCGCCGATGAACCGACCAGCGCGCTGGATGTGACGGTGCAAAAGCGCATCCTCGATCTACTGGACGTGCTGCGCCGCGAATCGGGCACCGCGGTGCTGTTCGTTACGCACGATTTAGCGCTGGCAGCAGAACGCGCCGACCGTTTGCTGGTATTCCGTCACGGCGAGGTGCAGGAGCAAGGACCGGCGCAGCAGGTGATCAACGCGCCGCAGCATCCGTATACGCGTCAGCTGCTGCAGGATGCCGATCCCGGTGAAACCGCGCTGGCCGTTCCTGCCCGGACCAACTTCTCATCACCGGCGATTCAGCTCTCCGGCATCAATAAACTGTTTTCCCTCGGTCGCAATCATCAGTTGCAGGTGGCAAAAGCGGTGAGCGTTACCGTCGCGCGCGGCACCACGCACGCGCTGGTCGGCGAATCCGGTTCGGGTAAAACCACGCTGGCGCGCATTCTGCTGGGATTTGAGCAAGCCGATAGCGGACGCGTAGTCATTGACGGCATCGATGCCACCGCGTTGCGCGGTGAAGCCCAGCGCCAACTGCGTCGCAAGATTCAGTTTGTGTATCAGAACCCGTTTGCTTCGCTCGATCCGCGCCAGACGCTGTTCGCCATTATTGAAGAGCCGCTGCTTAACTTCGAAAAACTCAGCCGCGAAGCGCGTCGTCAGCGCGTTGAAGCGGTAGCGCAACGTGTTGCCCTGCCGCTGGAGTTTTTGACACGTAAACCACGCGAGTTGTCTGGCGGCCAGCGTCAGCGTGTAGCGATTGCCCGCGCCCTGATCCTGCAGCCGGCGATTTTGGTGTTGGATGAAGCCACCTCGGCGCTGGATGTCACGGTGCAGGCGCAAATTCTGCAGCTGCTGCAGCAGCTGCAGCGTGAACTCGGCCTCACTTACTTATTCATCACTCACGATCTCGCCACCGTGCGGCGTATTGCGCACAGCGTTACCGTGCTGCGTGCTGGTGAAGTGGTGGAACAAGGTGACACCGTCACGCTCTTTACTGCGCCTCAGCATGCGTATACGCAAGCGCTGATTGACGCAATCCCTGCTTTCCGTCCGCTGATTAAGGAGTCTGCATGACGCGTAAACGTATTGGCTTTTTCACCCGCCTGTTGGATGACACCACGGCACAGCAGCGCTATCGCCTCGCCACCGAACAGATTCAACATGCCGAGCGCACCGGTTTTGACAGCGCGTGGATTGCCCAGCACCACTTTCACGAGAAGGAAGGCGGCCTGCCGTCGCCGCTGCTGTTTCTGGCGCACGTTGCCGCGCACACCCGCACCATTCGCCTCGGTACCGGCATCATCACGCTAGCGATGGAGAACGCGCTGCGCGTCGCCGAGGATACCGCGGTGTTGGATTTGCTGAGTAACGGGCGGCTGGAAGTGGGACTCGGTTCAGGCGGCACCGCCACCTCGTTTCTGCCGTTCGGCATCACTATCGACCAACGCGCCAGCGTGTTTGCCGATCATCTGCATCAGCTACTCAGCGCATGGCGCGGCGATACGCTGGGACACCCGGATAATCATCTTTATCCCGCCGCGCCAACGTTGGCCCAACGCGTGTGGATCGCCACCTTCTCAGTGGAAGGTGCGGCACGCGCCGGCCAGGCGGGCCACGGTTTGATGCTGTCGCGCACCCAGCCGCGTCCGGCGGATCAACCTGATTTAACGCTCGATCAGATGCAGAACCCGATGATCGATGCCTATCTGGCGGCGTTGCCGCCAGGCATCGCGCCGCGCATTCTGGCATCGCGCACCGCCTTTGTAGCTGATTCTAACGATTATGCACGCCGTCTCGCCGAGCCGGGCCTGCAGCGCCAGGCCGACCATTTCCGCGCATCAGGACATGTGGTTGGCCACACGCTGGACGAACAGGCGCGCCAGCTGGATGCGCATTTTGGTGATGCCGACCGGGTGCGTCAATCGCTGCTGGCCGATACCGTGTTGCAACGCGTCACCGACATCAGTTTCCAGGTGCACTCCATTGATCCGCCGCACGCCGACATTTTGCGTTCCATAGAGTTGATTGCCGACCACATCGCGCCCGCGCTGCGGGGTTAAATCAGTAGCGGTCGCCATGAATGGCGACCGCTACGGCAGGGTTTGTAGGGTCGCCATTTATGGCGACCTACTGATGCTTTAACTGGAGAATTGTATGTCCCAACCGTTTGATTTACTTAATGCGCTGGCCGATATCGATCCCGCTTCCGAACTGGCGCAAGCCCGTGCCGAACGCGCCGCCGCCACGCAGCATACGCAAGGCAGCTACGATGTCTTGTTTACGCAAGATGATGAGGATTTCCCGTTAGCCGAACGCTTTGCGCTCGCCGCACAGGTTGCTGCCTGGCACGGTGTAACCGCGCTGCAGGCGCATTACCAGCAGCAGGCGCAACCGCAATCACATAACGCACGCTTTGAAGCGGGTTTAGCGTTTGCTGAACTGCTCAGTCGGCATCCAGTGGATGCCGCGCCGCAGCACATCGACAAGCTGCAACATGCCGGCTGGTCGCCGCGCGGTATCGTCACCCTGGCGCAGCTGATTGCGTTTGTCAGCTTCCAGAGCCGTTTGCTGCTCGGTTTGCGTTTACTGAATGGCGAAGAGACGGCTGCGCAGCCGCATGCGGTAGCCGGAAAGTGGCACGAAGCGCCGTTAACCCTGAGCGGCAAAACCGCCCTCACCGCCTTTACCCAGCAGGAACTCGGCTGGGAGCCGTGGCTGGCCGCGAAACCGCTCAATGAATTTAGCGCTGACGAGCAGGCCACGCTGGCGAAGTTCGGCCACAGCGATTCCGATTACTTCCGCCTGCTGGGACGCAACCAGCCGCTGCTGGAGCAGCGTACGCTCACCGATAAAGGCATCTTCTACACCGCTGGTGGACTTTCGCGCGCGGAACGCGAACTCGCCGCCACGGTGGTAAGCAAGGTCAACGGCTGCATTTACTGCGCCTCGGTTCACGCGCGCAAAGCCAGCCAGCTCTCGAAAGATGAACCGGCAGTACAGAAGCTGCTGAATGTCGCGCCGGGTGCCGAGCTGTCGCACGGACAATCGGCGCGCTGGGCGGCGCAGATCGATCTGGTTGCGACATTATCGATCACCCCAGCCGCCACCAGCCTGAAGCAGCTGCACGCGCTGCGCGATCAGGGATTCAGCACGCTGGAACTGCTGGATCTGATTCAATCCGCGGCCTTTTTCGCCTGGGCTAACCGCCTGATGCTGACGCTCGGCGAACCCTTCTTACCGGCACAAACCCAAGGATGACCATGACTGCGCTTTCCCCTCAACAGCTGGTGCGCTGGCGACGCGAGCTGCATCAGCATCCCGAACTGTCGGACCAGGAATTCGCCACCACCGAACGGCTCACGCGCTGGCTGCAACAACTCAACGTCAAGCTGCTGCCGCTGGCGCTGAAAACCGGTGTGGTCGCTGAAATCGGCCATGGCGAACCGCTGATCGCGCTGCGGGCCGATATTGATGCTTTGCCAATCGATGAACAAACCGACAACCCGTGGCGATCTCAGCAGCCGGGCGTGATGCACGCCTGCGGCCACGATCTGCACAGCAGCGTAATGCTCGGCGTGGCGCAGCAGTTGCAACGTATCGAAGCCCAGCTTCCCGGTCGCGTGCGCATTCTGTTCCAGCCCGCCGAAGAGATTTTCACCGGTGCGAAACAGCTACTGGCGGCAGGTGCGTTGAACGATGTGCAGGCGATTTTTGGCCTGCATAACGCGCCGGATCTGCCTACCGGAACGCTGCGCACGCGCGGTGGCGCTTATTATGCCAACGTCGATCGTTTCCAAATCAATATCACCGGTAAAGGTGCGCACGCCGCGCGACCGCATGAAGGTATCGATAGCATTGTGATTGGCAGCCACATCGTCACCGCGCTGCAAACGCTACCGAGCCGCGTGTTCAGCTCGCTGGAATCGTTGGTGGTTAGCGTAACGCGCTTCACGGCGGGCAATAGCTGGAATGTGCTGCCGCAGACGGTGGAGCTGGAAGGCACGGTGCGCACCCACAACGCGGAAATTCGGGCACAGATTCCGCAGAAAATTGAAGCATTGATAAAGGGTATCGCCGCCGGATTTGGCGCGCAGGTTGAGCTGGTATGGCAGGAAGGTCCGCCATCGCTGGTGAATACGCCAGAGTGGGCTGATTTCGCGCTGAGTCTGGCGAAAGAACAAGGCTATCAGACGCAAATCGGTACGCCGCAGATGGGTGGCGAAGATTTCGCCTTCTACCTACAGCAACTGCCAGGTACGTTTGTCAGTATCGGCAGCGCCAGTGATTATGGTTTGCATCATGCCAGTTTCGATCCGGACGAAGCGATGCTGGAACCTGCGGTGCAATACTTCACTGAGCTGGCCCAACGCGCGCTGCTGACGTTGCACCAACAACAGGCGCTGGCATCGTGACCCTAAGAGTAAGGAGAAAAGCGATGGCGATTTCGCTACCGGTTCCGCGTCTCGACCATGTGGTGATCAATGTTGCCGATCAGTTAGACGACGCCAGCGCGCTGTTTCGTCGCCTGGGTTTTCAGCTTACCGAGCGCGGCCATCATTCGCTCGGTTCCAGCAATCACCTGGCGATCTTCGGTGATAACTATCTGGAGTTATTAGGTTTTGAGGCCGGACGCGGCAATCTGCGCCAGGATTTATGGCAATCGCCGATTGGACTGAGCGGCTTAGTGTGGAAAACCGAGGATGCCGATGCAGTGTGGCGCTATCTGGAGAGTCAGGATATCGACGGCGATCAGCCTGCGAGCTTTTTCCGTCCGGTGACCTTGCCGGATGGTAGCGAGCAGGAAGCGCGCTTTCGCACCGTGCGACTACGTCCGTCGCTGGTTGCCAATGGCCGCAGCTTCTTTTGTCAGCACGACACGCCAGATTCGGTGTGGCAGGACGCATGGCGCATCCATCCCAATGGCGTGAGCGATATCGTTGAGTTTGTGGTGGTGGCACAGGATCCTGCCGCCGCCGCACAGCCCTATAGCCGGCTGTTTGGTGCCGATAAGCTCACCGCCTGCCAGGAAGGTGCGTTTGTGTTGAAAGCGGGCGTGGCAACGGTGCGCTTTGCCGCCGCAGAATACGTCACCCAGCGTTTTGCCGGTTTACCACTCGATTACGACGGCAGCGCCCGCATGGCCGGGTTAACGTTGCGCACCACGGATTTGCGCAAGGTAAAAGCCAGCCTGCTGCTCGGCGACGTACCGTTCCGCGAAGAAGAGTCCGCGATCATTGTCGGTGCCGAGCAGGCATTTGGCGTGGCGTTAAGGTTCCAGCAGTGAGTAACAGGTGCGCATTAATGCGCACCCTACAAACCGTAGGGTCGCCATTCATGGCGACCCGCTGTGCATAAATGCCCAACTCACCTGGCTGCGCTAAATGATCGTAGGGTCGCCATTCATGGCGACCAGGTTAAACTATCTTCATCTTCTTCTCCTGTTACCGAAGGTGAACATTGACCAGCCGATTGCAGCTTGAAACCCCCAGACTCACCTGCGCGCAGCTCGAGGAAGCCGACTTGGCTTTCTACCGCCAGCTACAGCTCTCGCCACAAGTCATGCACTACATCGCGGACCAAAAATCTGAAGAGAAAATTCACGCTGATTTCAATTCAAGATTGCCGCTCTGGTCGCCACGCAGCGCGCATTGGTTGTGTTTGGTGGTGCGGGACAAACAGTCGGGCAAACGCCTCGGGGTCAGCGGCTATATTCACCGCGATAGCGACTGCGCCGAAGTCGGCTTCCTGTTCGCGTCGGAAGCTCAGGGTAAGGGATATGCGTATGAGTCACTCAACGCACTTTGTGACTATGCGTTTAAGGACGGCGGCATCCGGCGGCTTATCGCGACCGTTACCGCAGGCAATACATCCTCACGCCGACTGCTGGAAAAAGTCGGCTTCGTATTAGAGGGTGAACTGCGGGAAAACTACTGGCTGAGAAATGCGTGGCATAACGATTGGCTGTTTGGGCTGCTGCAAAAGGATTATTAACCGCAGTCATTCCCAGGTGCGCATGAATGCGCACCCTACGATTTTGTAGGGTCGCCATTCATGGCGACCGCTTTTACATCTTTAGCTGTGCACGCTTGTTATACAGCCGCCGATAAGACAAGTAGGCGGCGATGATGGTCGATAAACTGGCGGTGCCGATCAGCATAAATGTCACCATAATCTGATACTTAATCGCTTTTACCGGATCAATACCGGCGAAAATGAGCCCAGACATCATGCCAGGTAAACTCACCAACCCGACCGTTTTGGCACCATCAACGGTGGGGATCATCGCGGCACGAATGCTGTCACGGATAAACTGCCCTGATGCCATTTTCACTGACGCGCCCAGGCTCAGCATCTCTTGAATCTTCTGACGATTATCGCTAACTCGCTGATTGAGATTGCTGAAGCACAAGCCAACCGCCACCATCGCGTTACCGGCAATCATTCCGGAGATCGGGATCACCTGCATAGGGATAAATTCAATCGCACCGCTTAGCACCAGAATGGTCAGAGTGAGCGTGGTGCCCGTGGTAATCGCGATAAAGGAGATGGTAAATCCCTTATCAATATTGCGGCTGCGTTTACGCGCATTGAGCGCCGCATTGACGCAGATAAACAGCACCATCAGCACGGTGAGCCAGTCATTGTTCAGGTCAAAGATCGACTTGAGCACATAGCCAACGATCACCAGCTGGATAATGGCGCGACACACGCTCCAGATGATGTCTTTGCTCATGCCGAGCTTCTCTTTCTGGCTGATCAGCAGCGCAATCAGCACCAGCATCAGTGAGAGCAACAGCGAGCTGTCGGTAATATTATGCTGGCTCATGGGCTTCTCCCTGTTGGGGCATATCGAGTTTCAGCACCTTTTTTGCCTGACTTATCTCCTGCACATCGTGACTGATCCACATCACGGCAAGATTATTCTCACGTATTAACCCATCGATAAGGTGATTGATCGCGGCTTTGTTCTCTTCGTCCAGTGCGCTGGTCACTTCGTCCAGCAAGAGCACCTGCGGCATAAACTGTAGGTTGCGCAGCAGTCCAACCCGTTGTTTTTCACCGCCCGATAGTTGCTCAATTTTCTTGTCCAACATATCGGCTGTTAGATGCACGCTGGCGAGCGAAGCCACCAGCTGCTCGCGTTGCGGCTTTTGCTGACGAATCTGCCACGGCAACGCCAGGTTATCGAAAACCGTGTCGCCAAACAGCACGGGCGTCTGAAAACAATAGGAAACCTGTTGCCGATAACGTTCGGGCTTCAACGTGACAATGTCACGACTTTCGAAAAAAATCTGTCCTGCTGTTGGTGCAACTAATGAAGCCAATATCTTCAATAACGTGCTTTTGCCGCTCCCGGAAGGTCCAGTCAGCAACAGCAGCTCGCCGGGATGGAGTTGTAGTGAAATCGGCGCCAGCAGCGTCTGGCCCTGCATGGCAAAACTTACCCCTTGCACATCCAGCAAGGGAGAATGGGTGGTCATGACATAGGTTCCCGGAAAAATAAACCGGGGGATTATAGTCTAAGTAGACGCGATGCATCCTCGCGATTAACCGCTATCACGCTGTAATGCCCTCCATTCTGGTAGAGCTAAGGATCGCTTAATCTTCAACAGAGAAAATAGCCTCAACTTAAGAGGATATTTTTAATGAAAGCGATGAAATTTCGACCATTCAGTGAATATTTGGCTGTTGCGGTAAGCGTGTTCGCCGTGGTGAGTTTTCTTATCATCTGGTTGTAACCTAAGGTTCACTTAACCTTCATTTTTTAAGCTCTCTCCATCTTTACTCCGATGGATGGATCAATGACGTTCTCGCTCGCAAAAAGACCGACGTTAAGTCGGCTTACGTTTATTACACTATTTTCAATTTATATTGCGGTTTTCCTGAACATTGCTTTTTATCGGCAGGTGATTGCCGCCATGCCGCTTGATAGCTTACGCACTATTCTGGTATTTGCTTCCATGCCAGTAGTGGCATTCAGCGTTATCAATATAATCGCTACACTCGCTTCGTTTTTATGGCTCGACAAGCTCATCCTGGCTCTCTTCGTGCTGGTTGCGGCTGCGGCACAATATTTTATCTGGAGCTTTGGGGTGGTGATCGACCGTTCGATGATCGTGAATATTATCGATACCACGCCTTCCGAATCTTTTGCCTTGTTATCACCCAAACTGATTATTACGCTGGGATGTAGCGGATTGCTTGCCGCTCTGCTGGTCTTTTGGCTGCGCGTTAATAATGGCAAGCCTTTCTGGAAAAGTGTCGCCAAACGCATGGCTTCAATTGTGGTATCGATTATTTGCATCGCATTAGTAGCGATGTTCTTCTACAAAGATTACGCCTCACTGTTTCGTAACCAAAAAGAGCTGATTAAATCGCTCAGTCCTTCTAACTCAATTGTGGCGACGCTTTCCTGGTATAACCACAGCCGCACCGCCAACTTACCGCTGGTAAAAATTGGTCTGGATGCCAAACAGAAACCAGCGATGCTGGCCGGACCAAAGAGAAACCTGACTATTTTAGTGGTAGGTGAAACCACGCGTGCCGTTAATTTCCAGTTAAATGGCTATCAGCGGGAAACCACGCCACGCCTGGCAAAAGATGACGTCTCCTATTTCCCGAATACACAATCGTGCGGTACCGCCACCGCCGTCTCTCTGCCCTGCATGTTCTCCAATATGCCGCGAGCACATTATGACGATCAGCTGGTTGAGCATCAGGAAGGATTGCTGGATATTATTCAGCGCGCCGGTGTACAAGTGCTATGGAACGATAATGATGGCGGCTGTAAAGGCGCTTGCGATCGCGTACCGCATCAGGATATGACCAGCCTGAATTTGACGGATATGTGTCACGACGGTGAATGTTATGACGAGGTGTTATTCCACGGTATTGAGGATTACATTAAAAATCTGAAGGGCAATGGCGTCATTGTGCTGCACACCATTGGCAGCCACGGACCGACATACTTTAACCGTTATCCGCCACAGTTTAGAAAATTTACGCCCACCTGTGATACCAGCCAGATTCAGGATTGTACGCAAGAACAGCTGGTTAATACCTACGACAACACCATTCTGTATATCGATTACATTGTTGATAAAGCGATCAATGTGCTCAAAGCACATCAGGATGACTATACCACCAGCCTGGTCTACCTCTCCGATCACGGTGAATCATTGGGCGAAAACGGTGCCTATTTGCACGGCATGCCCTATGCGATTGCGCCAGATGTGCAGAAACATGTACCGATGCTGATCTGGCTATCGCCGGACTACCAACAGCGCTATGGCGTGAGCAAAGCCTGTGTTGATCGGCAAGCGGCACATAACGGTTATTCACAGGATAATCTGTTCTCAACCATGCTGGGATTAACCGGGGTTCAGACCAGTGAATATCAGGCTAAGGACGATATTCTTGCCGCTTGCCGGGCTAAGCAAAGTTAAACCGCTGGCTGCTGCTGGACGGTCACCATGAATGGCGACCCTACGAATCACGCAAGGTTAAGCCGCTAGCTGCTGCTGGACGGTCGCCATGAATGGCGACCCTACGAACCACGCAAGGTTAAACCGTTGGCTGTTGTAGGGGCGCCATTTATGGCGACCCTACGAACCACGCAAGGTTATACCGTTGGCTGTTGTAGGGGCGCCATTTATGGCGACCCATGTCACGCTGCCACGCGATCCGCTCCTAATAAATCCAGAATCCGGCTGCGCAGCGCCACCAGTTGCGGATCGTCACGCCGGCGCGGCCACGGCAGATCAACCTCAATCACATCCACCACTTTTGCTGGACGCGGGCTGAACACCACCACGCGATTGGCCATCACCAGCGCCTCTTCCACATCGTGCGTTACCATCAGCGTGGTGAACTGCTGCTCCTGCCACAAATCAACGATCTCTTGCTGCATGCGCAAGCGAGTCAGCGAATCGAGCTTACCCAGCGGTTCATCGAGAATTAGCAAACGCGGGATGTTAACCAGCGCACGCGCCAGCGCCGCACGCTGCGCCATGCCGCCAGAGAGTTGATGCGGCCAGGCGCGGGCGAACTGCTTCAGTCCTACGCGATCTAACATAGCGTTGATGCGTTGTTCGCGCACCGGGCGGCTTTCACCGCGAATTTGCAACCCGAGACCGACATTGTCATATACCGTGCGCCACGGATAGAGCGTCGGATCCTGAAACACCACCACGCGCGACGGATCGGGCGCGGTGATCGCCTTGCCCTCCTCCGCCAGCACACCGCTGGCCGGCGGTTCCAGCCCCGCTAGCAGGCGCAGCAGCGTCGATTTACCACAGCCGGAAGGACCCAGCAGCGCGACAAATTCGCCGGCCTGCACCTGCAAATTAATATTCTCCAGCACCGGTAAATCTTCACCTTCTAACGTAAAGTGGTGATTTACCTTCTCAATCGTAATATTAACGCCTGCCGTGGTATCGGTCATATTGTCGCTCCTGCTTCCTGTGCAAATAAATAAAGCATAGGCTTCTCTTTCAACCCACCGAAATAGCCATTTCGGCAAACGAATACGCAAATTCTCATAATGAAAAACTGCATGACGACATGCGGGATTGTTATTTTGTCGCGGTTATCGCCTTTGCCATAGTGCGGTGAACTTTATCTACAAGGAAGACAAGATGGCATTTCAACAATTCTCTCTGAGCAGACGCGCGTTATTACGCGGGTTGGGTTTCCTGAGTGCTGGTGTGGCGGTGAATCCGTTGCTGAGTAGCGCGGTATTTGCCGACGATAAATCACTTAAAACCATTAAGCTGGCATGGGGACAAACGGCGGTGTGCCAATCACCGATTTCGGTGGCGCTGAAGCAAGGCTTCTTTAAAAAGTACGGCCTCAATGTTGAGCCGGTGAACTTTAGCGGTCCCACCGATGCGCTGTTACAGGCAATTGCTACCGGCCAGGCCGATGGCGGCATTGGTATGGCGCTGCGCTGGCTTAAACCCCTGGAGCAGGGCTTTGATGTAGACCTCACGGTGGGCACGCACGGCGGCTGCATGCGTTTACTCGCACCGCAAAACAGCGGTATCCGTGATGTGAAAGATTTGGTGGGTAAATCGGTGGCGGTCAGCGATCAGGCTAGCCCAATTCGCAACTTCTTTGCCATTCAGCTGGCGAAACAGGGTATCGATCCCGATAAGCAGGTGAACTGGTTGCAGTATCCGCCTGACCTGTTTGGCGAAGCGCTGCGCAAAGGCGAAGTGCAGGCGCTGGCCACCGACGATCCGCAGGGCTGGCTGCTGAAAAAGCAGCACAATTTAGTGGAAGTTGATAACAATCTGAAAGGCGAATACGCCAACCTCACCTGCTGCGTGCTGGGCCTGCGCGGCTCGCTGGTGCGTGACGATCCGGCCACCGCGCGCGCCATTACGCAAGCGATTGTCGATGCACAGCAGTGGACCGCCGAACATCCGGAGGAGACGGCGAAAATCTTCCAGCCGTTTGTGCCGGGCTCGGTAGCGGTTGAGGACATTGCCGCGATGCTGAAAGAGCATACGCATAGCCATCATTCAACTGGCGTGCAGCTGCGCAAAGAAGTGGCGGTCTATGTCGACGAGCTGAAGAAAATCAACGTGATCCGTCCAGATACCGATGCACAGCGTTTTGCTGAGCACTACGTGCCTGAGCTGCTGCCAGCTGAATCAGCCCATCAGCACGCCAGCAACATGGCGCACATGAGCAACATGTCGAGCTAAGGAGTCGAGGATGGCCAGTGATACTCTGACGATTGCCCGCAACCGTGACAGACCGCGTCGTATTCAACCTACGGTGTGGGTCGCGCTGCTGCTGTGGTGGGCGCTGGTCGCGCTCATGGTCGCGGTGCCGGATAAGCCGCAAGGTTTTGCCGCCCCGCGTTTTGTTAATGAAACGCATGAGCTGTTTGCCGCCATTGCGCTTATTCTCAGCGGGCTGGCGGTTGCATCAAGCCTGTTCCCACGACTGACGCTACTCGCGCCGCTCAAGCGCAGCGGTCCGTGGCTGATTGTGCTGGCGCTGCTGATTGGCCTGTGGGAAATCGTCACTGGCAAGCTGGCGCTGTTGCCGGCGCCGTTTTTTGCCCCACCGCGCGCGCTGGTAGAAGCTTACGCCACCGACTGGCCGCGTTTGCTGGATAGCGTGTTGAATTCACTGCGCCTGCTGGCCTTCGGCTTTATCTACGGCAGCGTGGTCGGTTTTATTACCGGCGTAGCGATTGGCTGGTCACGCGGGTTGGGATACTGGGTGCATCCGATTCTGCGTTTTCTCGGCCCGGTGCCCTCCACCGCGCTGCTGCCGCTGTCCCTCTACTTCTTCCCGTCGAGCTTCGCGGCGGCGGTATTCCTGATTGCGCTCGCCACCTGGTTCCCGGTGACGGTGCTGACCTGGTCCGGCGTCTCCAGCGTTGATACGCGTTATTACGATGTGGCGCGCACGCTGGGTGCCAATTCGCTGTTTCTGGTACTGCGTGTGGCGGTGCCTGCGGCGCTGCCGCACCTGTTTGTTGGGCTATTTATGGGGCTGGGCGCGTCGTTTTCGGTGCTGGTGGCAGCGGAAATGATGGGGGTGAAATCCGGGCTCGGCTGGTATCTGCAGTGGGCGCAGGGCTGGGCGGCCTACGCCAACATGTATGCCGCGCTGATTGTGATGGCGCTGCTGTTCTCCTCGCTGATCTCCCTGCTATTCCTGGTTCGCGACCGTCTGCTGTCGTGGCAGCGCAGCGCGGTGAAATGGTAACAACACACATTGCGCAATAAATTGCGCCGCTACGGTATGTGCATGCATTCGTAGCGGCGCGATTTATCGCGCAGATATTCGGTTCACATCATCCATTGCCGAGGTCAATTATGGCTGCAAAAATTTCTGCTTCTATCACCGAACTGATCGGCAACACGCCGCTATTGCGTCTATCACGTTATGCGCAGCAGCAGGAGATTCAGGCTGATTTAATCGCCAAGCTCGAGCTGTTTAACCCTAATCACAGCGTGAAAGATCGCATCGCCCTCAGCATGATTGAAGCCGCCGAACGCAACGGCACTATTAAGCCCGGCGATACGCTGGTTGAAACCACCAGCGGCAATACCGGCATTGGTTTAGCGGCGATTGCGGCGGCTAAGGGCTACAAATTCCGCGTTTATATCAATGATTTTGTCAGCATTGAGCGTAGCCAGATTATTCAGGCCTACGGCGCTGAAGTGGTGCCGTTCAGCACTATCGATGGTTTTAAAGCGTTTTATGACGCCAGCAACGGCGATTTCGTTGCCGCCACTAAGTGGCTGGCCGAGCAAGTCACGGCTGCGGAGCCGGAGGTGCATTTCCTGCTGCAGCTGGATAATCCCGCCAATCCGGCGATACATGAGCGCACCACCGGACCGGAAATCTGGCGCGACAGCGGCGGCGAGTTGGATATCTTTATCGCCGCGGTAGGCACCGGCGGCACACTGTCAGGTACCGGGCGCTATCTCAAACAGCAGCATCCGGGATTGCAGGTGATCGCGGTGGAACCGGGCATCGGATCGCAGCCGAGCGAACTGCGCCCGGAGCCGCTGGAGATCACCGGTGTGCATGCGTTTAGCAATCAGACGCCAGAACGCATCCCCGCCAATCTCGATCATCGCGTATACGATGAGGTGATCGCGGTGGAAACCTGGCAAGCCTATGCCGCCGCTCGCCAGCTGGCGCTGAGTGAAGGCGTGCTGGTGGGTGATTCATCCGGTGCGGTGTTGTGGGCGGCGCAGCAGGTGGCGGCACGACCGGAAAATCACGGCAAGCGTATTGTGGTGTTACTGGCCGATGGCGGCAGCAGTTATTTAACCACGCAGCTATTCGCGCATCAGATCCCCGCCGAATCGCTGAAGCTGGCAAGCGCGGTGCAGACATCGAGAAAAATCGCATGACGTCCTAATACGCGTCACATTACAACCCCTGGTCGCCATACATGGCGTAATGCCGCTCAAAATGCCTGTTTTTGCAGGTGCGCATGAATGCGCACCCTACGAAAACCCGGCTATAGCAACGTAGAGAGCGCATTTATCCGCGCCTGGGCATCTACGAGGCGGTTCCGCACCAGCGCACTAACGTCATCGCAATCGCTTTGGTGCAGGCCACCAGATCCGCAATCGGCACATGCTCGTTGGGCTGGTGCGACATCGCCGGATCGCCCGGACCGAAGTTCACCGTCGGCGTTTGCCCTAGCGTACTCGGCAGGCCAATATCACTATGCGCACCAAATCCAGCCAGCTGCGGATTCAGTGCGGCATCGGTAACACCCTGCTGGAAGGTGGTGACAAACGGATGATCCGCTTCGATTTCTGCGCAATCGGCATCCAGAATCCACTCGACCCTGGCCGGATGCCTGGCCAGATAAGGATCCAGCGCGCAAACCTTCGCGACGTGTGCCTCAATCTCTTTTTTAACGTTGCCACCCAGCCCCATCTCATCCTTCTCCGATGGCAGATACTGCACATCAATCACAATCTCCGCGCGACCGGCAATTGAGGCGGGATGTTCACCCACTTTCAGCTGCGTCACGATAATCTGGTTGGGCAGTTCCATCAGCGGATGATTTTTGCTCGGCTGCGTCTGCCAGCGACGATTGAGCACATCGAGGCCATCCAGCATCTGCCGACACAGCATCACCGCGTCCACCGGACCGCTGCTGTCCCAGCTGTTTGGCGTCAGCTCCGCATGCCCGCCGATGCCGTCGAGAATAATCCGTCCCCACAAAATACCGTGGCAGATGGGTGAAATGCGATTGGCAGTGGGTTCGGTCATAATGCCCGCATCCGCTTTAAATCCACGGTCGACCATCGCCAGCGATCCCATGCCGCCAATCTCCTCATCGACCACGGTGGTAAATACCACATCTCCCGCCAGGCGGATATTGAGGTCCTGCAACAGCTCTACCGCCATCAACATGCAGGCAACGCCGCCTTTCATATCGACCGCGCCTCGACCGTAAACGGCCGCGTTTTTGATTTCCGGTACAAAGGGATCGCTCAGCCAATGTTCCGGCGGGCCCGGCGGAACAACGTCAATATGGCCGGTGAGCATCAGCGATTTACCGCCGCCCGCCCCACTTAAGGTTCCCCCGAGATTTGGACGCCCTTCAAAGGTGCGGCCTTTATTGGCGCCCGGACGGCCCTGATATTTCGCGTAGAGCGCAGGACCATCGGGATCCCATAAATCGGTCTCCATGCCTAGAGACGCAAGGCGCTGCTGCAGATAAAGCTGGCAATCGCGCTCGCCAGGACCGGCTTCACGCGGATCGACTTTGACGATGGAGGGAAACGCCAGCAGATCGCACAGCGTCTGCGCGATGCGTTCTGCGCTAGCGTCGACGTGTGCGCTGATGAGTTCAGTCAGATTCATGAGTTATCTCCGATAAATAAAAAGTCGTTGTGCCATCAAGACGATAATCAACAACATACCCACCACGCCCAGCTGCCAGACGCTATTTAAACCCAGCTGCAACATGCAGGTTTTAATAGTTACCAGCATCAGCGCGGCGGCCAATACGCCGACCACGCTGCCGCGTCCGCCAAAAATGGCCACGCCGCCGAGCAGTGCTGCGGTAAGGGATTCGAGTTCAAGATTGACGCCAATTTCCGGGCGCGCGCTACCTAACCAGGTGAGCGAGACGAACCCCGCGCAACCCGCCAGCAGGCCGCTCAGGCAATAGGCGAGCAAACGCAGGCGATCAACCGGAATCCCCACCAGCCGCGTGGCGTGTTCATTGAAGCCACAGGCGTAAATCCATTTCCCCCACGCGCTTTTGCTCAGAATCAGCCAGGCGATGAGGAAAGCCGGTATCACGCAGGTGAGAAACGGTAATGGAATGAAGAATTGTGCGCCGCGTCCCCACTGGGTTAACGCCGTGGGAACCCCGGCGATAGCGGCACCGCCGGTCAGCGCCAGTGCCAATCCAGAAAACAGGTAGAAGCTGCCCAGCGTGACGATGAGCGGCCAGAGCCGCAGCCGCGCAATCAGCCAACCGTTGATGGCGCCCGCCAGCGTGCCGGTGAGCAGACAGATCAGCGGTAGCCATGCCGGATTGATGCCCTGATCGAGCGCCAACATGCCGAGAACCGCCGAAAGCGAAACGTTGCCGCCCACCGAGAGATCGATGCCGCCGCCTCCGGTCATCACCACTAACGATTGTCCCAGCGCGACCAGCGACAGCAAGGTAGCGAATTGCAGGATCGAGGTGATTGACCAGGACGCCAGCATCTGTGGCAACAGCAATACAATACCGATGGCCAGCAGCAGCCATAGCGCGATCAGCAGCGTTAAGTCAGGAGATTTACGCCATAACGTCATGCAAGCCTCCTGAAGGTAAATACGCGACTGCTGGCCGCTTCGCTACTCAATACGATGAGCAATACCGCGCCGGTCACCACCGTTTGCCACAGCGATGGAATGCCCACCAGCAGTAAGCCATTTTGCAGAATACGCAGCAGTAACACCCCAAGCAGCGTCCCCAGCAAGCTGCACGATCCCCCGGTAATCCGCGTGCCACCTAGCACCACGGCGGCGATGGCTTCCAGCGCCAGGCTACCGCCCACCGTCATCTCGACGTTGCGATAAGTCGCGATATAGCAGGTGGCCGCAATACCGCACAGCAAACCGCTGATCATAAAGGTGGCGATGCGTACCTGAGTGACCGGAATGCCCGCCAGCCGCGCTTTCTCCTCCGAGTTGCCCGCCGCCAGCAGCCACAAACCGTACGGCGTGTGACGCAATACCAGCCACACGCTGGCCCACACCAGCCCAATGATCCAGGCCATCACCGGCACGCCCAACAGGGAATGCATTAACCCGCCGGTTAACGTGCCTGGCAAACCGGAAAGCCACTGTCCGCCGAGCAGCGCAAACAGCCCGGTGCGCCACACGCCGAACAAGCCGAGGGTGCCAACAATCGCTGGAATACGACCAATCACTACCACCAGCGCGGTCATCAAGCCCAGCAGTAATCCGAGCACCGGGCCCGCCAGCGCCGCCAGCCATGGCGAATTCGTCAGCAGCAGCTGGCCAACCCCCCAGGCCGCTACGCCCATCACCACGCCGACGGACACATCCACGCCGCCCATGGCGATCACTAGCGTCATCCCTAGCGCGATCAACAGCAGTTCACTGCTATTGCGCAGAATGGTGAGCAGGTTATCCACCGTCGCGAACCAGGGAGAAAACCAGGAGAAACCGGCAATGGCGAGCAAGGCGATCGCCAGTAAAGCGATCTCCCGTGAAGTCATGTGCATGCGCATCCCCATTAGAATTTGAACTGGTCGACATTCTCTTTGGTAAATACTGCCGGCGCACCGAGCAGCAGTACGCCGGTTTTGCTATCAAACTTCACCGGCTCGGCGAAACCTGGCACGCGGTTTTCGGCGCTAAAGGCTTTGCCATCAATCAGCTGCTTACCGGCCCACACCGTCAGATAGCCAAGCTTCTCGGGATCCCACAGCACCGTGTAACCAAAAGCACCGCTTTTCAGATAGGCGCGCGCGGTGTTCGGGCTACAAAAACCGCTGCCGATCACCTTGCCATTCTTACCGGCGGTTTCGATGGCCTGCGCGACGCCAGGGCAAGTGGTCGACGCCATGGCGATCAAGCCTTTAAGATCCGGATTGGCGGACATTAAATCGGTGGCGATCTGTGCCGCGCGGCTGGCGGAACCACCGGCATATTGCGGTTTGAGCAAGGTAATGTGGGGATATTTGCTTTTCACCCGCTGCTGCATGAAGCCGATCCAGCTATTGAGATTAGATGCGGTGGCTTCACCGGAAACGATGCCGATTTTGCCGCGTTCGCCAACGCGTTTGACCATCTCGTCAATGATGGTTTCACCCAATCCCTGATCGGTAGCCTGCGCGACATATACCGGACGGCCGCTGTCAGGGGCATCGCTGTCGCTGGTAAACAAATGCACATTATTCGCTTTCGCCTGCGCCAGTACCGGCGCAATGCTGGACGCATCCAGCACGCTGATGCCGATCGCGTTAACCTTCTGCGCTATCAGGTTCTGCACGATCTGCAGTTGATCCATTGGATTGGTGTCTACCGGACCGCTATAGACAAACTCGACGCCCAGATCGCTGGCCGCGCGTTTACCGCCCGCTTCCATCGCCTGGAAATAGGGAATGCCGATAATCTGTGGCACAAAGGCCACTTTTTCTGCGGCGAGGGAATAACCTGAAAACAGTAATGAGAGAGAACAGACTGCAGTAGCAATTCGACGCATTTTATTTCCCCTGGTTAATGGCAGAGCAATTACTGATTCTCAAACACGCGTGCATCGGGATGCGCGCCGGTAATGAGTGAGACGATTTCATCGGGTGAGGTTTCGGCGTGACGCCGCTCGGCAATTTTTCGTCCACGGCGGAACACCACCATGCGATCGGCCACCGCGAACACATCACTGATGTTGTGGCTGATCAGCACCACGGCGCAGCCGCGCGCCGCGAGTCGCCGCGTCAGCTGTAATACTTTTTGCGTTTCTGCAACGGCCAACGCGGCAGTTGGCTCATCCATAATCACCAGCTGCGCGTTGAGGTTGAGCGCGCGGCAGATCGCCACCGCCTGGCGCTGTCCGCCGGAGAGACTGCCGACCGACGCTTCGGCATCGGAGATATGCGCGTCAAGATCCTTTAACAGCTGATCGACCTGCTCACGCATCTCGCGTCGGCGTAGAAAAGGAATGCCCAGCACGCGGCGCTTGAGCTCACGGCCAAGGAAAACGTTCTCGGCAATGCTAAGGTTCTCCGCCAGCGCCAGCTCCTGGTAAATGGTGGCGATGCCGTGTTCTGCAGCCTGGCGCGGCGAGGTGAATTTCACCGCCTGGCCGTCAATCCACAGTTCGCCGTCGCTGGCGCTATAAGCACCCGACAGTACTTTGGTAAAGGTGGATTTCCCTGCGCCGTTATCGCCGAGCAGCGCCAGCACTTCGCCGCGATGAATGGTGAGATTGACCTGGTTAAGTGCCGTTAAGGCACCGAAGCGTTTGCAGATGTTGCGCGCCTCAATAAAACACGTCGTCATCTTCTCTCCCCAGCGCTGAGATAGGCGGCGCTGTGGAAATCGATTTCCCACTGCAGCACCTGGCCGTAGAGAATGGATAAGCGGTTTTTTTCTGCCTCATTAAGATCCTGTGCACAGCGATCCAGCTCGGCTTTCAGCCACAGCGCCTGCTGATGAAACTCCTCTTCAGCATGCATATCGACCCAGCGACGGATGTCGTCATCCAGCAGCGGTTGGGCACTGACGCGTGCGCACCAGTGGTAATACATCCACTCGGCACCAAACATCAGCGTGATGATCTCGGCAAAACTGCCCTGCTTTGCGACGTTTAACATGCCATCGCGAAACGCCGTCACGCCCGGCAAATCATCCGGATAATCCGCCGTCTTGATGTTGCGCCGCGCCAGCACCGCTTCAAACCAGGCAATTTGCGTATCCACCAGCGCATTTAACACGCCAATTAACCAGCGCTGCTGGCGAATATCCGGCGCTTTACTCACTGCCAGCGCAAAGATATTGATGGCAGTGGCGACAAAGTTGCCTTCAAACACCAGATAGCGATTAAACACGGCGTCAGGCAGCTGATTGCGCTCGATATCCTGCACAAACTGATGCTGTTGCATCGCCAGCCATAGTGTTTGATGCTGCTGCAAAAGCTCATCAGAGAAGCCTTTCATCACGCCTCCTCCAGCGCCGCTTGCGCCACGGACATGAAGTGTTTGACGCGTGCAAGCTCAACCTCATTCCACCACACGCCATCCACTTTCAGCGCGCTGGCGACGATTACGCCCTGCGTGCGTTCAAGGATCTGGCAGATGTTGGCGGGTGTTACGCCGGAACCAACCAGCAGCGGCAGCTCGGTAGCCGCACGGATTTCGTCGATTTCATCCAGCGTGGCGCTGTCGCCGGTGCGTTGCCCGGTGGCGATCACCGCATCCGCGTCAAAGAAATCCACGTCCCGCGTGAGCTCCTGAATGGAGCGGTCGGCAACAATCGCATGGCTGCCGTGTTTGACATGGCTATCGGCAAACACGCGGATATGTTCGGCCCGCAGCTGACTACGGTAACGCAGCGCTTTTGCCGCCGCGCCTTCAATAAATCCTTCATTGGCGATATAGGCATTAGCCCACTGATTCACACGGACAAAATCAGCGCCGCCCGCCAGAGCGGTAGCAAAAGCAGGAATGGCGGCGTTGGCCAGCACATTAATACCGAGTGGTACGCCAAAACGTTCGCGAATTTTTTCCGTAATGACCGCCATAAAGGCAGCGGTTTCCGGACCAATATCCTCTGGTTTGGCAAAAGGAATATCACCGTGATTTTCTACGATCAAACCATGTACACCACCCGATATATAATTTTCGGCATCACGCAGCGCACGCTCAATAATAGCGGGGAGCGGCTTACCTTGATATTTAGGCGCCCCCGGAAAAGCCTCGCAATGAATAACACCTATTACTGCTTTCTTTCTGGAAAAAATATCTTGTATTGCGCTACTTTTTCCTGCTGATATAGAAACCATCTTCTTCACCTTATTAATGAGAACCATTATGCGAATTTATGTTGCAGGTAATATTGTTGTTGATGAAACCTGGTCCATTAACGATTTGCCTCAAAAGGGCGCATCTATTCACGGCGTAAAAACATCGCAGGATATTGGCGGCAAAGGCGCTAATCAGGCGATTGTTATTTCACGCTGCGGTATCGATACACGTTTAATTGCCGCAATAGGCGACGACAGCAATGGACGCTGGATTCGTGAGAATATCGCTCATGAACCGGTGACACTTTTTCCCACTGAATATTCATCCCCTCACAGTGACGCCTCAATTATTTTAAACAGCAGCGATGGTGACAATGCCATTATTACCACCACCGCAGCGGCCGATGCCTTAACGGTGGAGATGATTCTGCCCTATTTAGCCGATGCCGCTCCGGGTGATATCTTGCTGCAGCAAGGCAATTTCTCCGTAGAGAAAACCCGCGCGCTGTTCAGCTGGGCAAAAACCAGAGGGATGAAAACCGTGTTTAATCCCTCACCGGTCAATCCTGACTTCGCGCAACTTTGGCCGCTGGTCGATATTGCCGTTGTGAACCAGCTGGAAGCCGATTTATTGCAACCGGCTGGCGTCAGCACCCTCATCGTTACTCAGGGCGCTGCCGGTGCGCTGCTTTTCACCGCCACGCAACGCAGCTTTTGCCCCGCCTCACCGACGCAGGCGGTGGACAGCACCGGTGCGGGCGATACCTTCCTCGCCGTGCTGCTGGCGTCTGCGCTCCTGCGCGGCGTGGAACCCGATCGGCTTGCTTTACAACATGCCAGCCAGGCAGCCGCCATCACCGTGAGCCGTACCGGCACCGTGACGGCTTTCCCTACGCAACAGGAACTCGCCGCGCTGCTAGCTACGCGCAGCGAGTAACCGGTTACTTGAACAGCGGACGATAAGTATCGACGTTCGCTTTGGTCACCACGGTGGCTGGAACCAGAATGGTTTTACTCACCGTTTTCCCTGCCGACAGCGTGTTGAGGGCTTTCAGCGCCTCTTCGCCCATCTTTTTCGGATCCTGCTGCAGCACAGCAGTAACGTAACCGCCATCAATGCCGCTGATGGCTTTGGCCGTCAGATCCCAACCGAAGACTTTGATCGCTTTCTGCCGTCCCTGGTTTTCCACGGCGGCAATCGCGCCCAGCAGGGCCGGTTCTCCGGTGGCATAAATTGCCGTTAAATCAGGATTGCCGGTGATAAGGTTTTCCGCTGCCGTCATGGCGTTGTCCTGGATATTCTGACCATCCACCACATCGGCAACGGTGATGTTGCTGTTGCTCTTGATGGTCTCTTCAAAGCCTTTCTGACGCTGGTTCTGGATCGCCGAATTAAGGGCACCGACAATGCCCAGGCGTGCCTTGCCGCCCATCTCTTTCGCCACGTAATCGACAAAATATTTACCGAGTATTTTTCCGCCTTCCAGATTATCCACACCAACCTGTGACGCTTGTGGACCCGCTGGTAATACCGCATCAATGGCAATTACGGGAATGTTCGCGGCAGCGGCTTCTTTAATCGCCGGCATAATTCCGTTCACGTCAATAGCATCAACCAGAATGCCTTTCACACCTTGCTGAATATAGTTTTCAATTGCATCGTTCTGCGCAACCGGATTATCGGTGGCATTGAAAATAACCAGATCTTTGCCACTGGCTTTAGCGGCTTCTTGCGCGCCCTGATTCATCAGATTAAAGAATAATGCCTGCTGATTAATTTGCACTAAGGCATAAGTTGGTGCGGCTTGCGCCAGGGAAAAAAGGGAACCCGCAGAAATTAAGCCTGTAGCCAAAACCAATGAACGCAGTTTTCCGGTGAAAGATAACATCATGGTGTTCCTCGTCGGGAATAAATAATAATCAGCGTTTCCCAGCGTTAAGACACTGAGATTATTTTTGGCGGGCAAATATCGATGGATATGCTGTTCACACTGCGCAGGTGCAGTGTTTTTAAAACACCCTGCTTACGTTTTTTCGGCAACCCATCCGCTAGGAATACCTGATGAAATAACGAAAGTCAGTTTGGGAATGGATTCCCGGTACTGCGGTAAACTGTGCATACAATTCGCTGAGTGACTTTTTTTGTCAAGTGTTTATTTATGCATCAGTGGGCAAAGGAAAGCGCTGTATCAGCCGTGCTTAAGTGTGTTACAGATATTGGTGTGGATAACAACGCATCCTCTTGCGACTCCGCGCGTTATTGTGAGGTCGCCATAAATGGCGACCCTACGATTGATCGGCACGTTTTGTAGGGTCGCCATTCATGGCGACCGAGAAATGGCGACCCTACGATTAATCGGCACGTTTTGTAGGGTCGCCATTCATGGCGACCGAGAAATGGCGACCTTACGATTGATCGGCACGTTTTGTAGAGCCGCCATTCATGGCGACCGATAAATCACTATGGCGAGGAACATGAGCACAAAACGCGTGTTGTTATCTGACGTGGCGAAATTAGCAGGGCTCTCCAAGGCCACGGTCTCTCGCTATCTGAATCACAGCATTGTGTTGCCGCAGGAGACGATTGACCGCATTGAAGCTGCCATCCACCAGCTCGATTATCGTGGCAACAGCCTGGCGCGACGCCTGAGCAAAGGCGGCAGCGAAACCCTGGGTTTAGTGCTGCCCGATATCACCAACTCCTTCTTCGCTGAACTGGCCGACGCGGCAGAAGAGGCGGCGTCAGCGCGCGGTTACAGTTTGGTACTCTGCATCACCCGCAATAATCCCGACAAAGAGGCGCAGTTCATTCGCTGGCTGGACACACGCCAGGTCGATGGCCTGCTGTTTACCACCAACCGCCCAGATAACGGCTTGTTGCGTAAAGAGATGCAGCGTCATCAGCATATAGTATTACTCGATGAAGATATTCCCGGCAGCAACGTACCAAAAGTATTTGCTGACAACGTGCAAGGCGGGCGTATCGCGACTGAGCAGCTGATCGCTGCGGGACATCGTCATATCGCCTTTATTGGCGGTCCGGAACAGCTGATGAGCGTGCGCGAACGTTATCTCGGCTTCTGCACCGCGATGAAGCAGGCCGATTTGTCGGTACCCGACGCATGGGTCATGTACGGTAACTACGAGCGTGAGTTTGGTCAGCAGGCTTTGCAGCAGCTGTTCAGCCAGTCTCAACGCCCCTCCGCCGTGTTTGCCGCCAGTGATTATCTGGTGCTGGGCTTGCTGGATGGCTTACGTGCCAGCGGCCTTCAAGCCCCCGCTGCGCTTTCACTGGTTGGCTTTGATGACGCCAACTACACCGACCTGACGCAGCCGCGCATCTCCACCATTCGCCAGCCCGCCCGGGAACTGGGTTATACCGCGGTAGATATCATGCTGCGCCTGCTCAACAACGAAGCCAATATTCCATTGGAAACTCGCTTGCCGGTCGAATGGGTTGGCCGCGATTCGATCCAGCTCTGCTGCCCCTGAACCATAATGGCGCAAAATTGCACAACTTTGGCGCAAAAGATGATCAAAAATCACCAGCGCATTACCTTCTAGTAAACCGGTTTACCTCGCTGCGCAAAATTAACTTATTGAATTACCGATTTTTTTGTCTTCACAATACTGGCTAAATTATAACCTGGCACAGAAACTGCAATATTCCTCCCGGCAAACAAATATCGTTGTATCCAGAGCCAGCACGTATCAGGTTATGTTGTATCTGGCAGGTAAACCGGTTTACTAGCATGTAAATCGCGCCAGATCCGACCTTTCCCGCTGACTAACAATTGTCCCGGTAACCGCAATGGGAGTGATCAGATGCAGCAGCCACACGCTACCCCGGCACGGGTAGAAATGATTAACATCACCAAAACTTACGGTTCGATACGATCCCTGCGCGGCGTGAATTTGCAGCTGGCGCCAGGGGAAGTGCTGGGATTGGTGGGCGATAACGGTGCGGGCAAATCAACCCTGACCAAAGTGCTCTCCGGTGCGGTGGTGCCCACCAGCGGTGCCATTCGCATCGACGGTGAGCAGCAGCACTTCACCAATCCGGCGGATTCGCGCCGTTGTCACATTGAGATGGTCTACCAGGATTTATCGCTGTGCGACACGGTGGATGTCGCCGGTAATCTGTTTATGGGCCGCGAGCCAATGAAATCGGTGCTCGGCATCCCTTTTCTCGATCAGGCCAAAATGCATGCCGAAGCACGCGATATGCTGAAAGGTTTGGGTATTTCGATTCCCGATACGCGTTTGCTGGTGCGCAATTTATCCGGCGGCCAACGGCAGGCAATTGCTATTGCCCGCGCCGCCGCCTTCGATCCGAAAGTGCTGATCATGGATGAGCCGACCGCTGCGTTAGCCGTAGCGGAAGTGGAAGCGGTGCTGGAGCTGATACGGCGCGTCTCTGCGCGCGGGGTTAGCGTCATCCTCATCACCCATCGTTTGCAGGATCTGTTCCTGGTGTGCGACCGCATTATGGTGATGTACGAAGGCACCAACGTAGCGGATCGCCGCGTAGCGGATACCAGCCTGAGCGATATCGTTAATTTGATCGTGGGTGAGAAATTTACCGCTCATTCGGCGGCTGCACACTGAGGTAATGGGATGAGCATCATGAATTTAAGCAGTTCGCGCATGATCCAGCATTCGCTACCGCGTCGCCTGCTGCATAACCATTCGGGCGTGGTAAGCATTGCGCTGTTTTTCATCTTTTGCTGCGTGGTGTTTTCGCTGATCACCAGCAACTTTCTCACCAGCACTAACTGGCTGAATATCATTCGACAAAGTGCTCCGCTGCTGATCGTTGCAACCGCAATGACGTTGGTGATCACTACCGGCGGCATTGATTTGTCGGTGGGTTCGACGCTGGCGCTGGTTGGCGCGCTTTCCGCTATCGCGCTTAACAATTGGGGCTTATCCTGGCCAGTGGTGCTGATCGGTGGATTGCTGCTGGGCGGATTAGTTGGCGCCATCAATGGCTTCTTTATTGCCTTTGAGGGAATTCCGGCGTTTATCGTCACCCTGGCCACGCTGGCGGTAGTGCGCGGAGTGGCATTGCTGGTCACGCAAGGTTATTCCATTCCGGTGCCGGCCGACAGCTTGTTTACCTTTATGGGGCGCGCCTGGGTGCTTGGCGTTCCGATGCCCGCGCTGATTGGCATCGTAGTCCTGTTTGCCGGGCATATTGTGCTGAACCATATGCGTTTTGGCCGCTACGTTACGGCGATTGGCGCCAATGCGGAAGGTGCACGTCGCAGCGGTATCAACACCAAAGCGGTGACCATGAAGGTCTATATCATTAGCGGCATGGCAGCGGCGCTGGCGGGGATGATCATTACCGCGCGTCTCGGCAGCGGCTCATCCAATCAGGGTGAAGGCTTTGAACTGCAGGTGATTGCTGCCGTAGTGCTGGGCAGCACCAGCCTGTTTGGCGGCTTTGGCACCATTATTGGCACACTGCTGGGAGCGCTGTCGATTGCCATCATCCAGAACGGACTGATTCTGTCGCACATCTCGCCGTTCTATACGCAAATCGCCACCGGCACCATCATTCTGCTCGCCATCTGGCTGAATACCCGCATTCTCAACCCCGCCCGCGCGCCGGCAAAAGGATAGCCCATGAAAGGATCGATTTTCCGTCATGCCGATCCGTTACCGCTTGGCGTTACAAGTGGCTACGTGATGACGGTTTTAGGACCGCTACCGCTGGCTGAGATGGGCGTGACCTTGATGCACGAACACATTCTGCTCGATGCGTCCGGTAAATGGGTGCCGCCCTGCTGTTGCAGCGATCGTCATCTTGCCGAGATGCCAGTCAAGATCGAGAACCTCGGCGAACTGGCCATGAACCCGCTGATGAGCCGCGATAACTGCCAACTGTTTGACGTCGACCTGGCGATTGAAGAGTTGATGAAGTACCGCGCGTTGGGGGGTGAAACCATTATTGATCCAACCAATATCGGCATTGGCCGCGATCCGAAGGGCTTACAGCGTATCGCCCGCTTAACCGGTCTCAACATCGTGATGGGCACTGGACTTTACCTCGAGCCCTCGCATCCCGCATGGGTGAAAAGTATCAGCGTGGAGCAGCTTAGCGAAAAATTGATCTTTGATCTCGGTGGCGCAGCGGAAAAACCGGAGGTGATTGCCGGACTGATCGGTGAAATCGGTATCTCCAGCCGCTTTACCGCCGATGAAGAGAAATCGTTGCGCGCGGCGGGACGCGCCAGTGCGGCAACCGGCGTGCCGATTCAGGTGCATCTGCCGGGTTGGGAACGTTTAGGCCATAAGGTGCTGGATATCTTGCAGCAGGAAGGCGCCGATCTGCGTCACACCGTGCTGTGCCATATGAATCCTAGCTTTGCCGATAAACGCTATCAGCGTGAACTGGCCGATCGCGGGGTGTTCCTTGAATACGACATGATCGGCATGAGCTATTACTACGCCGATGAATCGGCGCAATCACCTTCCGATGAAGAGAACGCGCGCGCCATCTGCGAATTGATCGATGACGGCTACCTCCAGCAAATTTTGCTGTCGCAGGATGTGTTTCTGAAAACCATGCTGACGCGCTTTGGCGGCCACGGTTATGGCTACATCCTCAAACATTTTGTCCCGCGCCTGAAACGTCACGGCGTCAGCGGCGAACAACTCGAAACCTTATTGATTGCTAACCCGCAGCGCGTATTTGGCGGGTGAAAGGGAAAATTATCATGCAGAAACAAGTCTTGCTGGTGGGCGAATCCTGGACCAGCACCTCGAACCACATTAAAGGCTTTGACCAATTCTCCACCGCCACCTGGCATACCGGCGCCAGCGATTTTATCGCGGCGTTAAAGGAGAGCGATTACGCCGTCACGCACATGCCGGCACACGCTGCGGCCACCGATTTCCCACTCACGCTGGAAGGATTGCAGCAGTGGGATGTGATTATTCTTTCGGATATTGGTGCCAATACGCTGCTGCTGCATCCCGATACCTGGCTAAAAAGCCGTCGCACCGCCAACCGCTTATCGCTGATCCACGATTACGTGGCGGCGGGCGGCAGCCTGATGATGATTGGTGGTTACTTCAGTTTTCAGGGTATCAATGGCGGTGCGCGCTTCCGCCATACGCTGGTGGAAAAAGTCCTGCCGGTGCGCTGCCTCGCCTGGGATGATCGTGTTGAAACGCCCGAAGGATCGACCCTGGAGATGACGCAGCCGCATGCGGTATTCAACAATATTTCCGGCGAATGGCCGTGGATGCTGGGATACAACGAAGTGGAGATGCAACCTGAAGGTACGCTGCTGGCGACCGTTGCTGGCACCGCGCATCCATTATTAGCGGTGCGTGAATATGAAAAAGGCCGATCGCTGGTGTGGACCAGCGATATGTCGGCACACTGGCTACCGCAAGAGTTTACGCAATGGCCCGGCTATCGCCAGCTGTGGATTAACTGCTTCGACTGGCTAACGGAGCGCGCCTGATGCCTCCCGCTTCGCTCGCCCTTACCCAACATTTGCTCGGTTTCGATACGATCAATCCGCCCGGTAATGAAGCGGCGTGCATGCAGTTTTTGGCCGATTGGCTGAGCGAGCGAGGTTTTACGGTTAACCTGTCGTCTTTTGGTGCTGGCCGCAGCAATCTGATTGCGCATCTTCACGGCGCATCGCCCGGAAAACCGCTGGCGTTTACCGGCCATCTGGATACCGTGCCGCTCGGCAATCAGCCCTGGCAACACGATCCTTTTGGCTCGGATATCGTGGCCGATCGGCTTTATGGACGCGGTTCGAGTGATATGAAAGCGGCGATAGCGGCTTTTGCTTTCGCCTGCCTCCAGCAGCAAACGGCGATTCGTGCCGGGCGCGGCGTGGTTCTGCTGATCACCGGCGGTGAAGAAACGGGCTGTGAAGGCGCGCGGTCGCTAATTGATGCCGGCACGTTGCCGGAAATTGGGGCCCTAATCGTCGGCGAACCGACAGCCAATTATCCGGTGATTGGGCATAAAGGTGCACTGTGGCTTCGCTGCGAGACGCGCGGAAAAACCGCCCATGGCGCGATGCCGGAACTGGGAATTAACGCTATTTACCTCGCGGCTGATGCGTTAGGCAAAATCCGCCACTTTTCTCCCGGCGCACAGCATCCGTTGATGAAGCAGCCCACGCTGAATGTCGGACGGATTCAGGGCGGTTTAAACATTAACTCGGTGCCGGATCGCACGGCATTTGATGTTGATATTCGCAGCGCGCCGAATTTGCAACACGCAACAATTCGCCAGCGGTTAGCGGCTATGCTCGGAGAAGAAGTGCAGATCACCACCCTGGTCGATTTGCCTGCCGTATTGAGTTCCGAAGAGAATCAGTGGATCCAATCGGTCTATCGTCGCTGCCAGACGCTTTTCACGCAGCCGTTAGCCGCGCGCGTGGTGCCCTACTTTACCGATGCTTCGCTGCTGCTGCCCGCGCTGGGTAATCCGCCATGTATTATATTAGGCCCGGGCGAACCGACGATGGCGCACCAGACCGATGAGTATTGTTTGTTGAGTAAGCTGGGGGAAGCCGAGCAGTTATATGGGCAGATTATTGCGGATTGGATGAAGGTATAGAAGCGGTCGCCATGAATGGCGGAATGTCGCTCACTTAACCTATTTATACAGGTGCGCATCAATGCGCACCCTACGAAAGCCCCGCACTATTAACGTAGGGTCGCCATTGATGGCGACCTGCGGGATTGCTGGGTGCACAATCCTGCCCACCCAGCATTTTCCTCAGAAACGATAGGTCGCGGATACCGAGACGTTACGCGGCTCACCGTAAACAATCCCGCCGTTGCCGACGTTGTTGTCGTACTCTTTGTCGAACAGGTTGTTGATGTTCGCTTGCAGCGAAACGTTTTTGGTCACGTCGTAGCGCGCGAACAGATCCACCAGCGAATAGCTGCCCTGGCGTGCACGCCAGGTGCCGTTGCCTTCCGGACCGGCAAGATCGCTGTAAGTCTTCGATTGCCAGGTCACACCACCACCGACAGTCAGCGCCTCTAGCATCGGCAAGCGATAGCTGGTGAAGAGATTGAATGACGTGCGCGGCAGCTGCGAATTGTAATTTTCGCCCTCACGATCTTCCGCCACATAGCTGGTTCCGCCGAAGGTCATCTGCCAGTTATCCGTCACCGCGCCGTTCACCTCGAACTCAACGCCACGGCTCACAACGCCGCTTTTACCTACATAGATCGCATTACCGGTTTCAGGGTTGGTTTGTCCTGTGGCTTCACCGACGTTATCCAGTTCGGTGCGGAATACCGAAATTGAGGTGGTCAGGCGACTGTTAAACCAATCCGACTTCACCCCCGCTTCGTAGTTTTTACCAATCACTGGCGCCAGGAATCCGCCTGAAGAATCCTGGTAATCCTGCGGCTGGAACACCGAAGTGTAGCTGGCATACGCTGACCAATTATCGTAGAAGTCCCAAATCACGCCGCCATATGGCGTGATGTTGTTCTTCTCCATCTCTTCCGTCAGCGTCTGACGATTCCAGTTGGTATAACGCGCGCCCAGGATCACATGTAGCGGATCGGCCAGCGAAATGCGGGTTGCCAGATAAGCAGACTTCTGACGCACCAGCTGGGTATCCGAAGCGGGTTCGCGTGGATTCCAGTCAGACTCCGGGAAGTTACCGTTGTAATCGTAGAAATTACCCAGTTGCGCCGGTGAAATATTGGTCCAGGCACTGTAGTACTTATTATCCTGACGGCTGTAATTGATGCCCAGCATCAACTCATGCTGACGGCCAAACATCTCATACGGGCCGCTGGCAAAGGCATCCACCGCATCCACTTTACGTTTACCGGTGTTGTAGCCAGTACCGCCGACGGCGTCATAAGCATAAGAGGCAGGATACTGATTGACGGCAACGCCGGTGTCTTTATTGATATAGCTATCGATATACAGTTGCTTACTATCCAGAGTCATCTGGTTATGCGTGCCGTTAAGCGTGATGTTCCAGCCGTTATCAAAGTTTTGCTGCAGGTTAATAAAGACTTTATTGTTTTCTTTATTGTTATAAGCCCAATCCGGCGCGGTGTTATAACCACGGCGCAGTTTCACCTGCGAGCCGTCGGTATACCAGCGGGGTGAACCACCCCACATTGGCGAATCGGTATTCACCTGGCTGAACTCATAGCCTACCGACAATTTCGTGGCATCGGTCAGATCGGCATCGACTACGCCATAGACGAACTTCTTGTCTGCGCCGTAGCGTTCGATAAAGCTGTTTTTGTCTTCATAGCCCGTCACCAGGCGTCCACGCACGTTACCTTCTGGCGACAGAGGCGCAGAGAGGTCCGCAACGTAACGCTGCTTATTCCAGCTGCCGTAGCTGGCAGAAACACTGCCGGTGAACGCTTTGCTATCGGCGTGCTTGCGCACCATGTTGATTGAAGCGGAGGGATTGCCCGGTCCGGTCAGCAAACCTGTGGCGCCGCGAACCACTTCAACGCGTTCATACAGCGCCATATCGCTCTGCGCATCACCCAGATTCCAGCGCGAAGCGAAAGCGGTTGGGATGCCATCGACCATGTAGTTGTCGATCATAAAACCGCGCGAATAGTAGTTGGTGCGATCCATATCACTCGAGACGCCGTGAATGCCGGTGGTATTCGACAACACATCATTCAGCGATTGCAGCTGCTGATCTTCCATCCGCTGCTTACTAACAATCGAAACCGATTGCGGAATATCGCGCGCGGTCAGCGCCATTTTGGTACCGGCACGCGTCACGGGAACGCTGTAATCTTTGGCGGCCTGCTCTTGCTGATCCGCGCTGGCGCTGGCATCAACGTTCAGAGTCTGCTCGGGAGGGGTGGATTCCGCTGCTTGCGCGATACCCGACGCAATCAACATAGCCAGTAAAGAGAGACGCAGCGCACGCGGAGGCACACTGCCGGGTTTCCTGACGCGCAAATCTTCGAAAGACATACGATTCCTCAATCAACTTATCGTTATTTTTTTCGGCATCGCAGCGTCTGCGGAACGAAGAACAGTAAGGATGCCGTTAAGAAAGCAAATGAGAAATATACGCATTAAGGTTTGCAATGCAAGAAATTGTTACCGGTTAACTGACACTTTTACACTTAGATAAAAGCCTTTTGCGTCAACGAGTAATAATTGAGGTAGGTTACTTTCCGGAATCATTCCGTTAGCGTTATCAGCAACTCCGTGAAAAAGAACAGTTTCTGGATGCCCAACCGGCAGGAAGCACAGGAATGAATGGCCGTACCAGAACGCTCAGTGGCGTAGCAATAAACACAGCCGCCCTGGCTGACAAGCAACGTGCTGTTCGAAGAGCGCCGTAAAATGCGAAGTAAACGCCCCTCTATTATTCTTAGGCTGATACATTTCGGCGATAATAAATACAATAACCTTGCTAAATAATGAAAAATATAAAGACATTTCTGATGCTATCTTATTTTCCGGACAATTCTGCCTGCATGAAATTATTTTAATTTGGTTTAAAGTCTCGTAGAATACCGGCTTCATACCTCTTAGACCAATAATAAGGATTTATTCATGAGCGATGCACTTATTGCGTTGAACAATATTCGTACGCTACGTGCCCAGGCGCGTGATATTGATATTGCCGTATTAGATGAAGTACTGGAAAAACTTTCCGTGGTAGTGGCAGAGCGCCGCGAAGAAGTCGCCGCAGAGAATGCCGCACAGCGCGAAAAAGAACAGAAACTGGCGCAGTATAAAGAGATGTTGCTGAAGGATGGCATCGATATTAATGACCTTGCGCAATTAACCCCGCAGGCAACGAAAGCGAAAGCTAAACGTGCGCCGCGTCCCGCGAAGTATAAATTTATCGACGAACAGGGTAAGGAAAAGTTGTGGACCGGCCAGGGCCGCACGCCATCGCCGATTAAAGCAGCCCTTGATGCGGGCGGTTCGCTGGATGATTTCCTAATCTGAATTAATTAGGTGGACGTCATTGTCCACCTACTGTTTCTCCGGAGCCATGCGATTTTTTGCGCTCTTATAATAGAACGCTGCTATTTAACACCCGCGCGATGTACATGGCCCTATTTCAGAACGGCGCAAGCGTGCGCAATTCTCCGCCCCGCTTCACGCACCGTGTCAATATCGGTGGCAATCGACAAACGGAAATACGGTGATAAACCATAAGCGCTGCCCGCTACGCCGGACACGCCGCTTTCCAGCAGATAATTCAGCACATCCTGCTCGCTCTCAATCTTCTGACCATTTGGACGTGTTTTGCCGAGCAAACCGGCGCAGCGACAGAAGATAAAGAACGCACCGTCCGGATTTAATACTTCAATCTCTGCCAGCGGTTTGAGTAACGCCATTATCGCATCACGACGATCCTGATAAGCTTCACGTTGCGGCGTAAGGAAATCCAGCCCGCCATTGAATGCCGCCGCCGCAGCGGCCTGGCTGATGGCGCTCGCGCCAGAACTGTTTTGCGACTGAACGACCACCATGGCATCAATCAACGCTTTAGGGCCCGCGCCGAAGCCAATGCGCCAGCCGGTCATGGCGTAGGTTTTGGACGCACCGCCTACCAGCAGAATGCGATCAACTAAATCGGGCGCCACGTGCAGCAAACTAACATGTTCACGACCATCGAACAGAATATGCTCGTAAAGCTCATCCAGCATGATCAACACATCGGGATGATCGCGCAGTACCGTCGCCAACGCGGTCAATTCTTCGGCGCTGTAGGCCATGCCTGATGGATTGCCCGGATTGTTAAGTACCAGCCAGCGAGTTTTCGTCGTGATCGCCTGTGCCAGCTGCTGCGGCTGCAGTTTGTAATGCTGCTCGAGCGGGCAGGTTAAGAGAACCGCTTCGCCGCCGTTGAACCGCACGCTATCTGGAAAGGTCGGCCAATAGGGCACCGGCACAATCACCTCATCGCCTTCATTTAGCGTGGCGGCAAAAGCGTTGAAGATGATCTGCTTGGCGCCGTTGGCGATGCAAATCTGTCCCAGTTCATAATCGAGCCGATTTTCATTGTGTAATTTGGCCTGCACCGCCTTGCGCAGCGGTGCAGTGCCGTTGGTGGGCGTGTAGCGGGTTTCACCCGCTTCCATCGCCGCCACCGCCGCCTGACGAATGTGCGACGGCGTATCGAAATCGGGCTCACCGGTGGTGAGATCGAGAATATCCACGCCCTGCTCTTTCAGCTGGCGCGTCAGCTGCCGCGCCGCCGCATTAGCCGAGAGCGACACGGACTGCACACGCTTCGATAAGGTGACCATGTGATGCTCCTGATGGGTTAAGCCGCCGGCAAACCGAGGTTTTCGCGCAGCGTGGCGAACGCGTAATCCTCGCGGAACAGACCGCGACGGCGCAGTTCCGGGATCACCAATTCGACGAACAGGTCGAGCTGCTCGGACATAATGGCCGGCATGATATTGAAGCCATCGGCACCGCCCTCTTTCAGCCACAACTCGAAATCATCGGCGATGTCTTCTGCGGTACCGACAATTACACGATGTCCGCGTGATCCTGCTGCCACCGCAGCCAGCTCGCGCAGGGTCAGATTTTCACGCTTCGCCATGTCCGTCATCAATTTGACGCGACTCTGATTACCTTCACCCAGCGGCACTTCCGGCACCGGACCATCCAGCGGGAACTGGCTGAGATCCATGCTGAAACGCAGCGACAGCTGACGCAGACCATTTTCGATATCCACCAGCGTATTGAGTTCTTTCCACAGCGCTTTAGCTTCTTCTCGCGTGCGGCCAACAATCGGCATGACACCCGGCATGATCACTACGTGGTCGGGATTACGACCGGCTGCAATCACCTGATCCTTCTGCGAGCGATAGAAGGTTTGTGCCTCTTCCAGACTGGCCGACGCGGTGAAGATCACTTCTGCCGTTTCAGCAGCCAGTTTCTGACCATCCGCAGACGAACCCGCTTCAATGATCACCGGACGACCTTGCGGTGAACGGGTGATATTCAGCGGGCCTTGCACCTGGAAATGTTCTCCCTGGTGATTAATCGGCTGAATTTTCTCATCTACAAAGTAGCTGCCCGTCTCCTTATTGGGCTGCACAGCACCCTCTTCCCAGCCGGCCCACAGTTTTTCCGCCACTTCAAGGAATTCACGTGCGCGCGCATAGCGCTCAGCATGGTTCGGCATATCGCTGCGGCTAAAGTTACGCGCCACATCGGTAGAGAACGAGGTGACCACGTTCCAGGCTGCGCGCCCGCGGCTGATATGGTCCAGCGAAGAGAAGCTGCGCGCCATGGTGAACGGATCGCTGAAGGTGGTGGACGCCGTCGCCGCCAGGCCAATGCGCTTGGTATTTACTGCCAGCGCCGAAAGCATGGTCAGAGGTTCCAGACGCGCCATGGTTGAAGGCAGGCGATACATGCTGGTTGCCAGCGCATCGCCGACGAAGAACAGATCGAATTTACCGGCTTCGGCCTTTTTCGCAAGGGTGATGAGCCAGTCAATGTCGGTAGGATCGCCGAGCTTTTCCGTCAAACGCCAGCCGCTGACGTGTTGTCCGACCGGTTGAACAAAAAGACCTAAGCGGATGTGGCGTTGTTGTTGTGAAGTAGCCATGAATTTGTCCTGGTAAATAAAAGTGAGGCGTTTAAAAGGCGTTCTCGGTCGCCAGCAGCGCCTGCTCCAGCGCATGGGCAGTGATGCGGAACGGCAGGCGTTCGGCGCTGGCCGCCGGGAATTTGATCTGTTCAGCGATAGTGCGGATGATGGCCGCGCGATCGCCGGTTAATGGCGCAAGCGTTAAAGGCATATCGTATTGACGCAGCAGCGTCAGCAGTTCGTTGTCCGGCACGCCGTCATGCTCAATTAACGATTGCACCAGCAGGCTGAAGCCCACTTTCTCCCCGTGCAGCCACGCGTGTAGGTCCGGTTGATGGGTCAGACGATTATGGATTGCGTGAGCGAATCCCGGCGTTGGCAACACGTCACGCACGCTGTTCGCCAGCCCCGCCAGAACGATATTGGCGTCGATGATTTGCACCAGCTCAGGCGTCACCTGCTGCTGCGCATTTGCTGCCACCGCTGCGGCACCCAGCTCACGGTAGCGATCCAGTGCGCGCCGCGCGGTCATCACTTTGAGATCCAGTGCCAGATCGTGGGGATTGTTACGCTGATAAGGGTAAAACTCGTAGTACTTCGCCAGCGCATCAACGATACCCGCTTTCAGATAACGCACATCGCTACGGGCAATCACTTCGCTATCCACCAGCACCAGATCCGGCATTTTGCCCAGCGGCTGGCTGCGCACATGTCCGCCTTGCTCATTGTAAATAATCGCTACCGGCGACCACGCGGCGCAGGTGGCGGCCACGGTAGCGAAATTGATCAATTTTAGGTCGGGCAGTTGGCTACCAACGGCCTTGGCCGCATCCAGTACACGCCCGCCGCCGACTGCCAACAGCAGCTCAGCGCCCTGGCTTTCCACATTATGCTTCAGCGTTTCAATGGCGGCATCGGTGCATTCACCCGGCAGATACTCTATTTCCCAGCGAATACCTTCGGCTGCGAGACTTTGTGTTAATGCGGGATTGACCGCCTGCCAGGCGCGGGGAGAAGTAAAAATACGGATATGTGAGGCGTAAGGTTTTATTAATTCTCCGGCGCGCGCGCGCAAACCGGATTCATGTGCATAAGCACGCGGAGATTTGATTGCTAACACGGCTTCACCCTGATTAAGAATAAGGCTATAACGAATTAAAATTAAGATAATTCAGAGGGTTAATACAGAATAGTTATAGCGCTATGTATTTTCTGCATACTACGGTAAATAACGATTTAAGCAATGCAAAACGGGCGATTTCATTTTCACAAATTCGCATTAGCTTAGTTAGTTTTCACATATAGCGCAGCTTGGCTTTGCTGGTAATCTGATCTCTTTCCATTGGTTTGCAAAATAGCCGCCTGCAAGGTCGCCATTCATGGCGTAATGCTCGTCAGTTAAGCGTGGATCGGTCACCATGAATGGTGACCCTACGTGGATATCGCCGGGTTTTCGTAGGGTGCGCATTCATGCGCACCTGCATAAACAGGCATTTTTTTGCTTAAGTGAGCGGCATTACGCCATTCATGGCGACCCAATAAAAACGCGCATTCTTTGCTTTTCTCCGCCAGCTGGCGGTTTATCCGGGGATATCTATGTCACTTATATTTCGTCAGGTTAGAGAAGACGAGGTGGAAACTTATCAGGCCCTGATGCATGCCGCTTATGCGCCGACGCTGGCGCTGGGCATCAAATTTGATGCCGCCACCGCCGATCGCGCTAAAACGCTGCGTCACCTGCAAAGCCACGGCGTTTATGCGCTGTATGCTGATGATGTCATGGTCTCGTCGGTCACCGTGCGCTATCCGTGGGGCCCGCTTCCCGGCCCGTTTGGCCTGCCGCACATTGGCTGGTTTGGCGCGCATCCCGATTATCCTGGCCTGCAATATGGGCGACAGGTACAAGATCGCCTCGAGCAAGAGATCCTGCGCGGCAAATTACGCGCCCCTGCCGTTTCGCTCGGCACCGCAACCAGCCATCCGTGGCTGATCGACATGTACCAAAAGCGCGGTTTTCAGCTGATGCACACCACCGATCTCGGCAAAGGTCACATTACTCAATATATGAAAAAAGTACTGGATGAAGCCGCCCATGATGCGTGGTTAACGCGTCTGGCCGCTCAACAAGGAATGAAACCATGAGCCAACAACTCGACACATTAGGCGAACAGCTAATCGCTTTCCGCCATGAACTGCACCGTTTTCCCGAACTTTCTAATGAAGAGTTTGAAACCACCGCACGCATTCGGCAGCAGCTGGAAAAGCACCGTATTCGCGTACTGGATCTGCCGCTCAAAACCGGCTTAGTGGCCGAAATTGGCCCCGAACAAGGCCCGCTGATGGTGTTACGTTCCGATATCGATGCGTTGCCGATTGAGGAGCAATCTGATGTGACATTTCGCTCTGAGCGTCCCGGCGTGATGCACGCCTGTGGCCACGATTTCCATAGCTCGGCGGCGCTTGGGGCGGCTATCTTACTGAAACAACAGGAAGATACCTTGCCGGGCCGCGTGCGCATTTTATTCCAGGCCGCCGAAGAGACCGGCCAGGGCGCGCCCGATGTGATTGCCACCGGTGCGCTGAACGACGCGGTGGCTATTTTCGGCATCCATAACGATCCTTCACTGCCACCGGGCGTGATCGGCAGTAAAGCCGGTCCGTTGACCGCAGCAGTCGACCGTTTTGATATCAGCATTACCGGCATCGGTAGCCACGCGGCTAAACCCCATCAAGGTAACGATCCGATTGTTATCGCAGCACAAATCGTTTCAGCGGCGCAAACGCTTATCAGCCGCAATGCGCCATCGGGTGATAACGCAGTGGTGTCGATAACGCAGATTCACAGCGGCAGCACCTGGAATGTTATTCCTGATAGCGCCTGGCTGGAAGGTACGGTGCGCTCCTTCTCACAGGAGACACGCGAACGGCTGGAGCAGCGCTTCCGGGAAATTGTGCTGGGTATCGGCGCGGCCTTTGCTGCTGATGTGACCTTCAACTGGCATGCGGGTCCGCCATCGGTGGTGAATGATGCACATTGGGCCGACTTCGCCCTGCAGCAAGCCAGCGCAAGCGGATTTGAGGCGCGCGTGGTGGAAGCCAGCCCGATCGGCGAAGACTTTGCTTTTTACCAGCAGCAGCTGCCCGGCGCCTTCATGATGATTGGCACCGGTGAGCCCTATGCCCTGCATCACCCGGCGTTTCGTATTAATGATGATGTGCTGCTGCCCACAGCACGCTATCTCGCTAACCTTGCCGTCGCGGCATTGCGTAGCCTGGAGCGTGCCAGCTGATGAATCTGACTGCCGCGCTGGCTGAGCGCATTGTTAACAGCCAACCGGATGACGCTGCACGCGATGCGGCGCGCAACGGCGTGCGTGATTTTCTCGCCGTCAGCTGGCCGGTATTGCAAGGTCAGGTACCTGATAGCGGTTTACCGGCGCTGCGCCGCGTTTACGGCGACGGCGGCACGCGCTCCCACGCGCTGCTACTCGGTTATGCCAGCCATGCGCTGGATTACGATGATTTCCATGCCGATTTTCGTGGGCATCCCAGCGTGGTAATTCTGCCCGCGCTCTTCGCCTGGCAACAGCAACAGCCTGCTGAACTGAACGATTTTCTTGATGCCTACGCGATAGGCGTGGAAGTTGCGGGTCGTCTAGGCGTTGCCGTAAGCCAACAGCATTATGCATTGGGCCATCACAACACTGCGACGCTGGGCACCCTTGCCGCCGCCGCCGCGCTCGCCCGGCTACTGCACTTGGATACGTCGGCAACCGCAACGCTGCTTGGCATTGCGGCTACGCAGGCCAGCGGTTTACGTGCGCAGTTTGGATCGGCGGTAAAACCATTGCATGCTGGTTTCGCCGCAGAACGCGCAGTGACTGCCGCACAGCTGACGCTGGCTGGGTTTGATGGCAGACAAGGCGGCGTAATCGAAGCCTTTATTACCGCCACCAGCAATGGTCAGGGGCGGCCAGAAAAATTGATTGAAAACTGGGCGCAACCGTGGCGCATCGTGACGCCGGGGCTGGAGTTCAAGCCTTTTCCCACCTGCGCCGGTACGCACAGCGCCGCCGAAGCCACGCGCATCCTACGCCATGCGTGGCTGGCAAGCGGAAAATCACTGGATTCACTGCTGGAAAATATCAGCGATATCAGCGTCGCTTTTCCGCCGGGTGGTGATATCGCCGCCTCGGTACGTGTGCCAACCAACGGCATTGAAGCACGGTTCAGCCTGGAATATGTGATTGCGGCGATGCTGATGTACAACGATTTGCGTTTGGAGGATTTCGCCGAAGGCGATCTGAATCACGCCGTGATGCCACTGGCGTCCAAAGTGCGGCGTACGCCGGATGAAAGCGCGCCGCCGGATGCGATTAATCCGGCGCTGCGTTTTCATGTGGTGACGTTGACGTTGCGCGATGGCACGCAGTTGCAGCATCGCCGCACACGCCAGCAATCGCTAGCTGATACGGTAGATGTCGCCGGGAAGCTGCGTGCGGCGCTGCTGAAGGAAACGCCGCAGCGCCAGCAGCGGTTGTTAGAGAGCAGCAACTTGCGCAGCACGGCGGAACTCACCGCCTTAACACAGCTACTACTTTAGAGCGTTTCAACAGGCTCTAACGCATCCTGAATGGCATCAGCAAGATTAGCGATTTCGTTCGCTACGGCTTGCAAATCCCATGATGCCTTTGAACCACTGGCCGCAGTAGACGCGCTCACCGACTCTTTAGCCACGGCTAACGCTGCCGCAACTGCCACGGTGCGCTTATGCTGTTCTACCGTGACGCCCAGCGCTGGCTGTGTGAAATAGTCGTTGACCATAATACCTCTCCCTTACCTGTTAAAAATAAAATGAAATCCTGGAGAGGTATTATGAGGTAATTGCCGCAGAGTGCTATCGAAATAGTGAGCCGCCAGCGGCGGCTCACTCTGTTTCAGATTTTAGGCTGCTGATCTTCGGGAAATTCTGTGTCGCGAGGTAGATCATCATCTTCATCGGGTAAGGGTTCATCATCACCGGGTAAAGGAATGACATCATCATCTGGACGCTCTGACATAAGTACCTCCATAAACCCGAATTGGGTGAGTTAAGTGTAGTAATGCCGCCAAATAGGCCGAAGGCGTTCATTTCAATATGTGAGCTAAGCGTAAGAAATATTTAAATAACACTATTCTTAATTTCGACTACCGCTTCACTTAAATAAATTTAATTAGCGCTGTGCTTATTTTATTTTTAGCTCAGTAATTTGCGTTAAGCTAAACCGTGGTTATAATTTAAAATAAGTTTCATAATTAAACCCCTAACGTTTCACTAATAGAAGAATGGTCCAAACAATTACCGCACATACGGTAGCGGCGCGATTCATCGTGCAATAAATTGCGCCGCTACCGAATGTGTGTTCGTTCAAATCGGCATTTATATCTTACTGTTAAGTATTAATACTCATCACGCTGTTAATAATTAACTCATTATTATTTATCTCTATTTCCTGAATATTATTCCGGGGGAACACCATGCCGCCATTTTCCAGCTTTTGGCAAGCCGGCTATGAGGGAGCAGATCATATCAATCCTTTCGGCGAAAAACTTTCCATGAATGCGATTAATGATCATTTATCTCAATACCATAATGATTATGCCGCTTTGCAGCAGTTCGGCATTACGTCGGTACGTGAAAGTATTGGCTGGCGGCTGGCCGAAACGGCGCCCGAAGCTATGCTGGTGAGCTTAAAAAAAAGAATGAATTCGGCGCGCTCTTTTGGCGTGCAAGTTAACTGGACGCTGTGCCATTACGGCTGGCCCGACGATCTCACCCTTTTTTCCCCCGAATTTGTGCCGCGCTTTGCCGCCTATTGTCAGCGCATGGCGGCCTGGCTGGCGGAGTATTACGACGACGCCCCTATTTACTCGCCGATGAATGAAATCTCATTTATGTCCTGGGGTATTTCCGTCGGGTTGTTTGGTCATGATACGCAGGCCGATCCTGACGCGATTAAGCGGCAACTGATCCGCGCCACGCTAGCGGGCTGTGCCGCCATCCTTATTTCCGATCCTCGCGCCCGCTTTCTGCACTGCGATCCGGTGATTCACGTGGTGTCCGATGAGGAGAGCGAAGCCTGTCATCGGCGAACAGCCGAGATTAATGCATCGCAGTATCAGGCGTGGGACATGATCGCCGGTCTGCGTGAACCGGAGTTGGGCGGCAAACCGCAATATCTCGATGTGGTAGGCGCTAACTATTACCACAGTAATCAGTGGCTCACCTATTCCGGCGGCCTGCTGGACTGGCATTTAGGTGACGCACGACGTATCCCGCTGCATCAGATTTTGCAGCAGCTTTCACAGCGCTATCAGCGTCCGATTTTGCTGGCAGAAACCAGCCATGTAGGCAGCGGACGTGCCGCATGGTTATCACAGGTTAGTGCCGACGTAGCTCAGGCACAGCTGGCGGGATGCGATATCCACGGCATCTGTCTCTATCCCATTATCGACCGTCCACTTTGGGAAGATCCCACACACTGGCCTCGCAGCGGGCTATGGGATGTCGATCCGCATCACCAGCGCGTTCTTAGTTCGGTTTATGCCGCCTCACTACGGCAATCACAGCGTTTAGTCGCCCGCTTTCAGGGTTTCGTCACCGCGGCCAATCGGTCGGAGGAATGCTTTATGAAACAGTCGGTATTAGTGGTATTCAGTCATCTTCGCTGGGGCTTTGTGTTTCAGCGTCCCCAGCATTTGTTGTCACGTCTTGCTCAGTTTCACCGCATCGTATTTATTGAAGAGCCGATTTTCCACCCCGCTGAGGCGACGTTACGACAGTATCAACCGGCCCCGAATGTCACGGTCATTGAACCGCACACTAGCGTCGCGGCGCCTGGCTTTCATGATAGCCAAATCGCCGTATTGCAGCCGCTGCTGGCCGATCTGCTCGATGAAGATGAAACACCACTGGTATGGTTTTACACCCCGATGGCGCTGCCGCTGTTGGCCTGCTTTAAACCCAGCGCCATTATTTACGACTGCATGGACGAACTTTCGGCTTTTAATCAGGCACCGCGTCAGTTACGACAGCGTGAATCTGCCCTGTTGAGCCGTGCCGATCTGGTGTTTACCGGCGGCACCAGCCTGTTCGAAGCGAAAAGAAATCGCCACGCGCACGTGTATTGCTGTCCTAGCAGCGTCGATGCGGCGCATTTCGAGCAGGCGCTGGACCGCAGTAACAGCCATCCATTACAGGATAATATGCCCAAGCCGCGTCTTGGCTATTATGGTGTGATTGATGAACGTCTGGATTTAGCGCTTATCGCCGCGTTAGCCGATGCGCATCGCGACTGGCAAATTGTGATGGTCGGCCCGGTCGTAAAAATTGACCCTGCTACGTTGCCGCAGCGTAATAATCTGCACTGGTTCGGTCAGCAGCCTTACGCGGCATTACCGCACTTCCTCGCCGGTTGGGATATCTGCCTAATGCCGTTCGCATTAAATCCCTCAACTCGCTTCATCAGTCCCACCAAAGTGCTGGAGTATATGGCGGCGCAGTTGCCCATCGTCAGCACCGCGATTGCCGATGTCGCGCGTCATTACGCTGATGTCGTGGCTATTGCCGATTCACATCAAACCTTCATTCAGGCTTGTGAAGTTGCGTTGACGTTGCCCGTTGAGACACGTTATCTGCTGGCGAAAAAAATGGCGGCGTTAGTGGCGGAAACCTCGTGGGACCGCACCGCCGAAGAGATGCAGGCGCATATTGCCGCGCTGCCCAGGCGAGATATTACGCAGCCCGATGCCAACAGCGAACGTTCGCAACCGCTGGCGCCACATGCCATTGAATGCCTGATTCTCGGCGCTGGGCCAACTGGACTGAGTGCCGGTTATCACTATGGCGCAGGTGCAGTGGTACTGGAGAAAAACGCCACGGTGGGCGGGTGGTGTCGCTCTATCGAAGATCAGGGTTTCACTTTCGATCATGCCGGGCACATCATGTTCTCCAACGATCCCTATGTGTTGCGTTTATACGACATTTTGCTCGGCGAGAATCAGCATTGGCAAACCCGCGAGGCCTGGGTTTACAGCCATGATGTTTATACCCGCTACCCGTTCCAGTCGGCATTACATGGTTTACCCGCCGACGTGATTAGCGAATGCGTGCTGGGTGCCATTGAGGCACGCTACGGTGCACCGCCAGCCACACTGCAAGCGGTTACGACCGAGCCGCGGCGCGACTGTTGCGCGGACGGAGCCATCCCCGATGGGGAGAGCTTTGCGGCAAAAGAGGAGAGCGAAGATTTCGAAAGCTTTATCTTCCGTACCTGGGGCAAAGGGATCGCGCGTCATTTTGCCTTGCCCTATAACCAGAAGCTGTGGAAAACGCCGCTGGCCAATATGGAAACCTCCTGGCTCGGCGGACGCGTGCCGCTGCCCGATTTGCAGCAAATTATTACCGGTGCGCTGGCACCGCTAGAGAAACCCGTCGGCCCCAACGCACGTTTTGGCTATCCGCTGCGCGGTGGATTCCAGGCGTTGATGGAAGGTTTCGTGCCCCATCTGACCTGCACGCTGGAGCTGGGAGCGCAGGTTGCTGAAATTCAGCCACAGCTGAGACGCGTGCTATTGAGCGATGGCCGACAGTTCCATTACGATCAGATGGTCAGTACGTTGCCGCTGCCGGAGCTGGTACGATTAATGGGGAGTCTGGCACCAGAAGCGGTGCATAAAGCCGCCAGGCAGCTGCGTCATATTTCCGTGCGCTGCGTCAATCTCGGTATTGGCCGCAGCGCGCTAAGTGATAAACACTGGATTTATTATCCCGGCGATACCCTATTCCATCGCATCTTTTTACAGGGTAACGCCAGCCCGCACTGTAATCCGCCGGGCGGTTTTGGTCTGACCTGCGAAATGACCTATCGTGACGACCAGCCATTACCTTACGCAGGCGACGCACTAATAGAACGCTGCATTGCGGATTGTATTCGTGTCGGCATTATTAACGCCGATGATGAGATTCTCACCGCTAGCGTTGTGGATATGCCCTATGCCTATGTAGTGTACGACCATCAGCGCACGGCAAACGTTATGCTGATTCGTAGCTGGCTAGCAACGCAGGGAATACAGCTCTCGGGGCGGTACAGCGAATGGGAATATTATAATTCCGATCACGCCTTTCTTGCGGGAAAACGCGCAGCGGAAACAGTGAAAGATATTACGCACAACCGTAAAACCACGGCTTAATTAAAAAACGCAATAATGATGATAAGCGCGCCGCAAAGGCGTAATGCCGATCACTTATGCAAAAAAATGCCTGTTTATGCAGGTGCGCATGAATGCGCACCCTACGAAAACCCGGCTTTATCCACGTAGGGTCACCATTCATGGTGACCGACTCACGCTTAACTGACGAGCATTACGCCGCAAAGGCGCGTTTATATTTCATCGCGGATCAATCAAGTCCACCACCATTGACAAGATTTCGTCCATGATGTGCGGTTCAACATTAGCGGCAAAACTCGCTTTACGCGCCATGAGATCCAGAGAGCGAAGCTGGTAGCACAATGCAACACCGGTAATATTACCGCTGTCCGTGCTATTGCCATCCAGATAGACCGTAACTGCCTGCGAGCGTGAGGCGGCTCCGCCACTGGTTACCGGAACGCAAACGGCTGTCCCTAGCGCGGCGACGAGTTCCCGCCGGGAAATCACCAGATAATAATGCGGCCCTTTAAACTCCCTGCCTTCAACGGGATCGCCGTTGACGTGCCAGATTTCACCCAACTGCGGAACTCTACGCGATATCATCAAATAGCCTCCTTGCCTTGTGGTTTATCCTGCAAATCATCACTTACTGCTTCGTTAAACTGGCGAATCTCTTCCTGATCAATACCAGCTAACAGTTGATCCAAGGTTTTTCTGCCGCGCGCGACTCGGTTTACAGGTTTAATATTGATCGACTCATCCGTTGCAGTGACATCCAGCTCCATTCCCACATGCCATCCTGCTTTAGCCGCAATATCACTGGGAATTGTCAGCACGACGGCTCCGCCTTGCTGACGCAATTTGGTTAACGCCATATATCCTCCAAAGTGTAACTTTGTCACACAGAGCTTATCATTGAGTGAGATAAAGTCACACTTTGTTTTTTGAGATTAGTTCCCTTTTTACCGCGGCGGAATAAACGCCTGCACCGGCGTCAATTCGCCACGGTATTTCCGTACCTGCACCACGGTGATTTGTCCGCTGCAGCCTTGTGTGAGTGACGAAGTGCCGATATCCAGCGTGAGCACATTGGGATTCCCATGGCGGCACAGCGGACGCAGCGCGGTGGGATCAACCGGATCGTACCAGGCGCCGGTAGGCAATTGTACTACGCCGCGCAGGATGGTTTCAGTCAGGCGCGCGCTCGCCAGCACGTGACCTCGCTCGTTGTAGAGCTCAATAATCTCGCCATCGCGAATACCTAATGACGCCGCATCCGCCGGATGCAAGCTGCACACCTCACGTCCATCACGCTTACTACTCAAGCTGTAATCCCCAAAATCCAACTGGCTGTGCAAACGCGTCGCCGGCTGATTGGCGATAAGCCAGAACGGATGATCGGGATTCGGTTGTTGCTGCGGTTCGCGCCACACCGGATGACCAGGGCAGTTTTCATAGTTAAAGCTGGCGATAGTGGCTGAGAAGATCTCAATTTTACCGCTCGGGGTGGGCAGCGGCGCGGCATCAGGATCGGCGCGGAACGCCTTGATCATGCGGCCACCGTCTTTCAGCTGCGGTAATTCCAGCACGCCTTGCTGCCAGAACTGATCAAAGCCAGGAATCTCGACCTGATGCGCCGCCAGTTTTTGCTGCAGCTGGGCATAATGATGCTTAAGCCAGCCGCGCGTATCACGTCCTTCGGTAAAGTCGTCTTCACGGCCTAAACGGCGTGCCAGTTCGGTGAAAATCGCATAATCGTCTTTCGCTTCGCCAAAGGGTTCTGCCACCGGCTGCATCGCAAACAGATGACGATCGGTAGGCGCGCCGCCAATATCTTCGCGCTCAAGCGTCATGGTGGCCGGCAGCACGATGTCTGCATGACGTGCGCTAGCAGTCCAGGCAATTTCATGCACGATTAGCGTATCCAGCTGGCAAAAGGCCTGACGCAGCCGTGCCAAATCCTGATGATGATGGAACGGATTGCCGCCCGCCCAATACGCCAGACGAATATGCGGATAGGTTAAGCGACGGCCGTTGTAATCAAACTTTTTGCCGGGATTGAGCAGCATATCAGCGATACGCGCCACCGGAATCAGGCGATCGATGCCATTTTTACCCTGCGGCAGCGCGGGAAAACTCACCAGATTATGATGCTTACCATAATGCCCTAGCGCGCCAAGCGCATAGGTATAACCGCCGCCTGGCAGACCGGGCTGACCGAGTGCTGCCGCTAATACTAATCCCAGCCACACCGGCTGTTCGCCATGTTCGGCGCGCTGTAACGCGTGCGCCACCGTCACCAACACGCGTTTGCCGTAAAGCTGGCGCGCAAAATCACCTATGAATGCGGCGCTGACACCGCAAATCTCTGCTGCCCATGCGGCGTCACGCGGCGTGCCATCTTCTTCACCGCGAATATAGGCCGCCATTTCTGGCCAACCCACGGTATAACGAGCGAGGAAAGCTTCATCCGTCAGCTGTTCGGCGATCAATACCGATAACACGCCGAGGATAAAGGCGGCGTCGGTGCCCGGTCGCAGCGCCAGCCATTCGCCCTTCGCCTCATCCGGTAGATCGCTTTTCAGCGGGCTTATCGAAATGAAACGCGTGCCGCGCCGCGCCGCCTGTTGCATAAAACCACGTTCGGTATGTTCGCTTAAGCCGCCGCTGGCAACCTGCGAGTTCTTCAGCGCCAGGCCGCCAAACGCCAGCACGATTTCGCTATGCTGCGCAATCTCTTCCCAACTAACGCCGCGACGTGCAATTTCATTCATGTCGCCGACGATATGCGGCAACAATACTGACGCGGAACCGGAGCTGTAGCTGTTCACCGAACGCACGTAACCGCCAAGCGTGGTGTTCAGGAAGCGGTGCACCTGGCTTTGCGCATGGTGAAAACGCCCGGCGCTCGACCAGCCGTACGAGCCGCCGAAGATGCCTTCAGGACCGTAATTGTCGCCGACGCGTTGCAGTTCACGCGCCACTAATGCATAAGCTTCTTCCCAGCTCACCGCCACATAGTCGTCGTTACCGCGCCGATCGTCCGGGCCCGGGCCGTTCTCCAGCCAGCCGCGCCGTATCATTGGCCGGGAAACGCGCGCCGGGTGGTTTAAGGCCGTACGGAAATTTTGCAGTAGCGGGCTGGGATCGGGATCGCCCTTGAAAGGTTGAATTGTGAGCTGGTCGCCCTGCTGCTGGGCATGAAAAGCGCCCCAGTGGGCGCTGTGCATTACCGGTTTTTGCGTCATTTTTTTTCCTTAATGCTCTTCAGCTCAACGCATACTGGTCGCCATAAATGGCGCCCCTACCACAAACCGGTGCGGATGTTGTAGGGTGCGCATTAATGCGCACCTGGGCGTGGCTGAGCGGCATTAAATCTCGTCCTGGCATTAAAAAAGAAAAACGGTGCCTAAAGCACCGTTGCAATAAAGTTTCTTACGCGCCCGTTTTCCGGGTCATCGAGCACTTGCTGGGTTGGGCCCGCCGCCACAATGTTGCCGCTTTCCATAAAGACAATGTTGTCGGCGACCTCGCGGGCGAAGCCTATTTCATGCGTGACGACCACCATGGTGATGCCCGAGTGTGCCAGCTGTTTAATCACCTGCAAGACTTCGCCAACCAATTCCGGATCGAGTGCCGAAGTGGGCTCATCAAACAGCATGACGCCAGGGTCCATCGCCAGCGCACGCGCAATCGCTACGCGTTGCTGCTGGCCACCAGAAAGATTCTGCGGCCACTCATCTTCGCGTCCAGACAGCCCCACCTGCTTCAACAGCGCCAGCGCTTTGCTGGTTGCCTGCTGACGGCTCTGCTTTTTCACTCGCATCGGCGCGTCAATGATGTTTTGCAACACGGTGCGGTGCGGAAACAGGTTGAACTGCTGGAACACCATGCCGATTTCGGCACGCTGACGCGCGACCTCACCGCTACTTAACTCGTGCAGCGCCTGGCCTTTCTGCTTATAGCCAATGATCTCGCCACCAATGCGAATGGTGCCACCATCGAGTTTTTCCAGATGGTTGATGCAGCGTAATAGCGTAGATTTCCCCGACCCGGAAGGCCCGAGGATCACCGTTACCGAACCGGCAGGAATATCCAGGTTCACGGCATCAAGAATGGTGACGCCAGAGAAGCGCTTAGTGACTTTCCGTAAGGCGATCGCTTCACCCATTGCTGACGCTCCTTTCTGCTTTCGCCGCCGAGAAACCTGGCAGTGATTTCAACAGGCTGCGTTTTTCCCGACGCGTGACGCCACGTCCAAAATAGCGCTCTACATAGAACTGCCCCACTGACAACACCGAGGTCATCAGTAAATACCACAGCGTTGCCACCAGCAGCAGCGGGATCACTTCATACGTACGCTGATAGATGATCTGCGCCGAAAATAGCACGTCCTGCAGTGAGATCACTGAGACCACCGCGGTGGTTTTCAGCTGGCCAATAATTTCGTTACCGGCGGGCGGCATGATGGCGCGCATCGCCTGCGGCAGAATCGTGTGACGGAAAATTTGCGACGGGCGATAACCCAGCGCACGCGCGGCTTCCAGCTGGCCGTTGCCGACACTCTGAATACCAGCACGCACAATCTCTGCGGCATAAGCGGATTGGTGCATCACCAGCGCGATCACCGCAGCGCTAAACGGGCTTACCAGCGCGTTCGATTGGGTACTCCAGATTTCACCAAGGCCGGGAATGGATAGTGCGATGGTGGGATAGAGCGCGGCGATGTTGTACCACAGGAACAGCTGCACCAGCATCGGCACGCCGCGGAAGAACCAGGTATAAAACCAGCTCACGCCCACCAGCACCGGATTAGAGGAGAGGCGCATCAGCGCCAGCACCGTACCAAAGGCAAAACCCAGCACCACGGAAATCGCGGTGAGCTGCAGCGTCATCAGGACGCCTTGCAGGATCGATTCGCCAGTAAAGTTCTCCGCAATCACGCTCCACTCGAAGCGTGGATTGTTGATCATCGAGTGCGCCATCGCCACCACGCACAACAGCACCACCAGCGCACTCAGCCAGCGTCCGTAGTAACGTTTGCCGACGATTTTCAGATCGTCGGTGTGGTGGTGAATATCACTCATTGAAAGATTTCCTGATTACGTTTGGCTTGTTTAACCGCACCAAATCCAATGCCCCAGGTATCGAGGATCTTGTTGTAGCTGCCATCTTTGATCAGCGAGTTCAGTGCCGCCTGTACGGCAGGCTCCAGCGGAGAATCTTTCTGGAAGGCGACAGAAACTGGCGCATCGTGGACGGTGATTTCACCGCTCATGGTCAATGGTTTAATGACTTTAACCTGCCACAGCAGACCTTCGTACGGACCGAGGAACATCGGTACACGACCACTCACCACCGCTTGTACGCCCGCAGGACGATCCGGGAACACCGAAACTTTAATGGGTTTTTTACCCGCGGCTTCACAGGCTTTGCTGGCATCTTCAAGGCGCGTGACTTGGGTGGTGCCGGAACCCGCACCGACTTCTTTACCGCAAACATCGGAAAGGTCTTTGAACGGCGCAACGTTGGCATCTTTACGCGAGATAATGCCCAGGCGGCTGGCATCGTAATAACCGACAAAGTCGATAATTTTGGCGCGCGCCGGCGTGGCGTTGATGTTGGAAAGTGCCACATCATAACGACCGGTTTTCAAACCTGGGATAATGTTGTCGAAACCGCCGGTGTCGCGCCACTGAACCTGGATTCCCAGACGCTCGCCCACGGCATTCATGATATCAATTTCACGCCCGGCCAGCGTTTTGTTGTCTTCTTTATAGAAGGTGGTTGGCGGGGTATTGGGGTTGGTTCCTGCCACAATATAGCCGCGCTTAACCACATCCGCCGGTAGCAGGCTTTTCAGCGCAGGATCGGCCTGCACATGGATTGAGCTATCGGTTGGGACGGATTGATCGGCGGCGAACGCGGTGTGTGCACTCAGAGCGAGCGCAAAAAGAGTCATGCCTTTTGCGAGTTTCACTGGAACCTTTCTCCTGATTTATAAAATGTTTCCCCACAGGGAAAAGGCGTTGAGGTAGCGATGGTTTTTTCTTCTGATTCACCTTGCGTCAAGGCGCACAGTGGTTCGAATTGTCATCCTCATTACGTCCCAAGGACATTCTCATTGAAGATATGCAGCGATCACAAATGCGAAAAAAACATATCTATTGCCGAATTGTGGCAATAGCAGGGTGCGCGGTTTTATAGGGCTATTTCCGTGCCCTTAACGACGCGGATTAACATGCAAAATTCAGATTCTGCCACCGAATCAAAGGCCTGCTAATGCCGCATCGTTTGACCATTTTCGTCTTAGACATAACGGATTTATCTAACGCATAGCTCGCCTGCCCGCCACTCGCCGCGTTGTCAGTCTTATGTAAATGTTTGTCATGTTGGATTACAATGCGAACCATTATCATTATCATGCGCATTTGCTTACAATTGTTAATGAAACAGGGAGAAGATCTAAGTGAATGTAACCATGCGTGGCAAAAAGCGTCCGGTGGCGCTTTTTTTAGCGGGAGTGCTAACGTCGCCTGCAATTGCAGCAGAATCCACGGAAAAGCTTGCAGACGACGAATCGATGATTGTCACTGCTGAACAGGAGCTTAAACAACAGCCAGGCGTCTCCACCATCACGGCAGAAGACATCAAGAAAAATCCTCCGGTTAACGATCTATCCGACATCATTCGCAAAATGCCAGGTGTGAATCTCACCGGTAACGGTGCCAGCGGCAGCCGCGGTAATAACCGCCAGATCGATATTCGCGGCATGGGCCCGGAAAACACCTTGATTCTTATTGATGGCGTGCCCGTCTCTTCACGCAATTCTGTGCGTTATAGCTGGCGCGGTGAGCGTGATTCACGCGGTGACACCAACTGGGTGCCCGCAGATATGGTGGAGCGTATTGAAGTTATCCGCGGCCCTGCCGCTGCGCGCTACGGTTCGGGCGCGGCGGGCGGCGTGGTGAATATCATCACCAAGCGCCCCACCAACGACTGGCATGGCTCACTGTCGCTGTACACCAACCAGCCTGAAAATAGCAAAGAAGGCGACACGCGCCGCGCCAACTTCAATCTTAGCGGCCCGCTGGCGGGTGAAGCGTTGACGATGCGGCTGTACGGCAATATCAACCGCACCGACGCCGACGCGTTTGATATCAATACCGCTGAAAATGGTTCTTACGCGGCGGGACGTGAAGGTGTGCGCAATAAAGACATCAATACCGTGCTCTCCTGGAAAATGACGCCGCTGCAAATCATCGATTTCACTTACGGCTACAGCCGTCAGGGCAATATTTACGCCGGCGATACGCAAAACAGTAATAGTAACGCCAGCACCGATGGCCTGGTTGAATCCCTGTACGGTGATGAAACCAACCGCATGTATCGTCAGAGTTACGGCATAGCGCATAACGGAATCTGGGATTGGGGAACCTCAAAACTCAATTTTAACTACGAGAAGACCAATAACACGCGTCTGCAGGAAGGCACCGCTGGCCGTACTGAAGGGATGATCAATAGCAACACTTACGCCACCAGTCGTTTGGAAAGCTATCGCGCCGGCGGTGAAATCAACTTCCCGGTGCAGCTGTTGGTGGATCAAACCGTGACCTTAGGCGCAGAGTGGAACCGCGATGAGCTCAACGATCCGGCTTCGATGTTATCGGCCAGCGCACCGGGCGTGAACCTGCCGGGCAGTTCAGGCGATCCGTCGCAGCGCAGCAGTAAAAACAGCGCCACCATTAGTTCGCTCTATTTCGAGGACAACATTGCCGCAACCGATACCACCGAGGTGATTCCAGGGCTGCGCTTTGATTATCACGATCAGTTTGGTGCCAACTGGAGTCCGAGCCTGAACGTCTCGCAAGGACTGGGTGATTACTTCACGTTGAAAGCCGGTATTGCGCGCGTGTTTAAAGCGCCAAACCTTTATCAATCTACCCCCGGATACTTGCTCTCGACCCGTGGCAACGGCTGCCCAATTGGGCTTAGCCAATGTTATCTGATGGGCAATAAAGACCTTGATGCGGAAACCAGCGTCAATAAAGAGATTGGCCTCGAGTTCAGTCATGAAGGCTATGTAGCGGGCATCACCTGGTTCCGCAACGATTACAAGAACAAGATTATCTCCGGCACCGAGCCGATCTATTCCAGTTCTAACCCGACCTATAACGTGCTGCGCTGGGAGAATGGTGGCAAAGCGATTGTGGAAGGACTGGAAGGTAATCTGACCATTCCTTTAATTGCCGACACGTTAGAATGGCGCTCGAACGCGACTTATATGTTCCGTTCGGAAAGTAAGAAAACCGGCAATCCGCTATCGGTGATCCCTGAGTTCACCATTAACTCGCAGCTGGAGTGGCAGGCGACGGACGATCTCAGCGCCAATATTAACTGGACGCAGTATGGGCGTCAGAAACCACGACAAAATGCTGAGACAGTGATTGATGTCAGCAATATGACGTCGAAAGAGATCAGCCCTTATTCGGTGGTGGGTCTGAATCTCAATTACGACGTCACGAAAAACCTGCGGGCAAATGCCGGTATCAATAACCTGTTTGATAAGCGCATTTACCGTGAGAACTCAGGAGCTTCGACCTACAACGAACCGGGCCGGGCGTATTATGCAGGCGTGACCCTGTCGTTTTGATTCAGCGGGTTTAGGTCGCCATCAATGGCGTAATGCTGGTCAGTTAAGCGTGAATCGGTCACCATGAATGGTGGCCCTACGTGGATATAGCCAGGTTTTCGTAGGGTGCGCATTGATGCGCACCGGGACGATTCACATCAGCGAAAGAAATCCCGCAACGCCTCCGCCAGCGCCTGCGGTTGCTCATCCGGGATGAAGTGACCACAGTGCTCAATCTTGATTCCCGAAACGTTTGCCGCGAATTCCCCTAACGGCAACGCCATATCGGGAATCGATCCCTGATCGGCACTGACCGCCAGCAACGGCAGCGCTAATTTGCCCTTATCCCGCAGCAGATGGCGATTTTGCGTCGCCGATACTGTCACTTCACGATACGCCGCCATACCTGCCCGAATTGCCCCAGTTTGTTGTAACAGCCGCGTATATTCCGCCATATCTTCCTCACCAAACACCATTGGACTGGCCGCTTTGCGCTTGAGGAACCATTCAAGATAAATCTCTTCTCGTCCTTCGATAAGGGCTTCAGGGAGATCGGGCAGCAGATGAAAAGCGAAGTGCCAGGTTTTCCATGCTTTGTCCGGTGTGGCAGGTAGCGCCTCTGGCAAGGTCACACCTGGAATGCCGGCATCCAGCAGCGCCATTTTGATCACCTGCGCGCCAAATAGCGAGGCGTAGGGCCAGGCAACCCAGGCACCCACATCATGCGCGGCAAGATAATAACGCTCATGATTCAGCTGCCGCATTAAGCCCTGGACTTTCTCCGCCAGCGAAGTGGTATCGTAGCCGTTGATTGGCTTATCGGAATCACCCTGACCGGGGAGATCGGGAGCGACAATAAAGTAGCGATCGCCCAGTAGCGCCATCACGTGACGCCAGGCGAACCAGCTTTGTGGGAAACCTGCCAGCAGCAATAACGTATCACCCTCGACATTACCGCCACTCACATAGTGCAGCCGCACGCCGTCAACGGTGGCGTAATGATGGGAAAATCCGTCGAGTTGCGCAAAGGGCTGCGCCCAACCTGGCGCTGGTTTCATGATGGATGCTGACATTTTCTTCTCCAATTTTAGGAAGCATTCATTTCCAATTTAAACGAAATTAGGAAATGATCGATTTCTAAATACTACCTGACGAACGCCGCGATGGGTAATCCTAAAATGATCCGCGCTTTTTTTACCTAATAGTCAGCGGGTCGACATAATGGGTACCGCTTCATCACAGGTTATTTGCTACTCTGTGCGCGACTATTTCATAACAATTGTGAAACCTATGCGAACATCGGATTTGTTGCGACTGCTGCTGCTGGCGGCAATTTGGGGTGCCAGTTTCCTTTTTATGCGCATTGCCGTACCGGCACTCGGCGCGGTAAATACGGCCTTTTTGCGGGTATTTTGCGGCATGTTGGGGTTATTAATCATCATGGCCATCATGCGTATTCCAAAACGCTTTGAAGGAAAATTGGGATGGGCGATGCTGCTAGGCGTTATCAACTCTGCCATTCCTTTTCTGATGTATTGCATGGCGGCGCGCGTCTTACCTGCCGGTTACTCAGCAATACTCAACGCCACCACGCCGTTAATGGGCGTGGTGATCGGCGCCGCCTTCTTTGACGAAAAATTCACCCTGAGCAAAATTCTCGGCATGATTGCTGGGTTTGCCGGCATTATCCTTATCAGTACTACCGGGGAATCTCATCTCACGAGTGCACTCGTGCTGGGGATAGTGGCCTGTCTGGTGGCAACCGCGTGCTATGGGTTTGCTGGTTTTCTGACCAAACGCTGGATTGGCGCTCGCGGCGGGCTTGATGCCACCAAAGTGGCATTTGGCAGCCAGCTGGGCGCATCGCTTTTCTTGCTGCCTTTCTTTGCCTTTAGCGCCCCGCAGACACCTGCCGCGAGCTGGCAGCTCCCAGAGGTATGGGCCTGCGTGCTGGCTATCGGTTTCCTCTGCACCGCCCTTGCTTACATTATCTATTTCCGTCTGTTAGCCGATATCGGCCCTCTGCGCACGCTGACGGTCACCTTCATGATTCCGCCTTTTGGCATATTGTGGGGTTGGCTGGTGCTGGGCGAGCAGATTAATCAGGGCTTTATCGGCGGCTCGTTGCTGATTATCTGCGCGGTGTGGTTGGTGACGAGCAACGGATTCAGCAAGCGCCCTGCGGTTAACACCGTGGTAAATAAGTAATCACACCTTTTTTCCGCCGGGCTTCAGCGATCGATTGAGATCCTGAATGCGTTTCATGGTTTTGACCGTGCGCGCTGAGGTCGCTGAAGCCACCGAAAGAATCAGCATTTCCAGACATACCAACACCGTGCCGTGTAGCGGCATGCGGCCATTCTCACCGCCGCGCGGCACGTTAATCATCACATCCGCCTCTTTGGCAAACGCCGAATCAATAGCGTTGGTGAGCAAAATGACCGGCATGCCGAGCCGCTTTGCCTCTTTAAGCGCGGTGATGCCTTCCCGGTGCGCCGATTTCTGCGCCATCATGATCAGCACATCGCCGCGTTGCAGCGTAATTAACTGTTCTGCTAATGCAATTCCGGATCGGTTGAGGGTGACGGCAGGAATGCCAATGCGGGTGAATAAGCGCGCGCTGTAATCCGCCAGAATCCCCGATGCATTAATACCAAAGAGCGCCACCTGACGTGCTTCAATCAGCAGCGTCACCGCTTGTGCCACCGCCTGGCGATTGTGCGGTTCGGAAAGTGCATCACACGCACGCTTATGGCCACCCAACACAAAATCGATGCCTGAATTGATATCACACGACAATTCGCTCACGGTCGCGCTCATCTTCTCTTCGGAGTTCATTGCTGGACCAAACCAGGCTTTGAGGGTGGTTTTGAGATCGCGCAATCCGGCAAAGCCCAGCGCCTGAACGGCACGCACCACCGTTGCATCAGAAGTCTGCGTCGCATCGGCAATTTCCATCGCTGTAGCATCTACTATTGCCTCACGATTATCGTGGATATATTGCGCCACGGTTTGCAGACTTAATGATAAGGTTGGCGACCGCAGGCGATAACGTTCCCCTAATACATCCACACGGTTTTTAATTTTATTCGTACTCATCTGTTTAAACTCACCATCCTGCGATTCATTTGTTGCACGCCTGTAGTAAATAAGTGGTTTTAAACTGGCCATTTTGACCTTATCGGTCTGCCACAACCTCAGCAACAACGCCTGATTTTAAAAAAACAACACTCTGTAAAATAACACCTTTATTATGAAAATGGTGCTATTAACAGTCAGGAAAGCCGGCCTCGACCTGCTGTAGTATCCGCACTTTTATTTCCGTTTACTACTACATTTTTTCATGTTTGAATGATTCTCAATTGCATTACATTGGCTATTTAACGCCGCACGACATTACGCAAAATTAACCACTCGCTTCGATTCACGGATGAATATTAATCCCGTAATAACACCAGGTTTAATTACATGAATAATAATCTGCCATGCGCTTTTAAATCAAAACGCCATCCCGCGATCCTTGCGGCGATTTATGGTGCCACCCTTTGGGGTTCGGCCAGCAGTTTTGCGGCCGAGGAAAACACTACGCTGACGGTATCGGCCGATGAAACCGCTGCGCAAGGCTATAACGCCACTAGCAGCTCGGTAGGGAGTAAAACGCCAACGCCTCGCATAAATCAGGCGCAGTCGGTGAGCGTGGTGACGCAGCAACAGCTTGAAGATTATCAAGCATCCAGCCTTGCCGATGCGATGCGCTTCGTCAGCGGCGTGACCGAAGGCAACACGCTGGCGGGTACCGAAGATGGTTTTGTACGGCGTGGTTTTGGCAGTAATTCAGATGGCTCGATCTACCGCGACGGCGTTCGCAGCAGCCAGGGCCTGAATTTTGATGCCACGACCGAGCGCGTAGAAGTATTGAAAGGCTCAGCCTCGCTGCTGTATGGCATTCAGAATCCGGGCGGCGTCATCAATGTTATCAGCAAGAAGCCGCAATATGCGTGGCACACCAAAGTGAGCGGTAAGACCTCCAGTGAAGGCGGCGGCGCAGGCACCGTCGATGTCACCGGACCGCTTGGCAACGGCTTCGCCTTCCGTCTAATTGCGGAAAAACAAAATCAGGATTACTGGCGTAATTTTGGCAGTGACAAGCACACGCTCATTGCGCCCTCACTTCAATGGTTTGGCGAACAAGCCAGTTTCCTCATCAGCTATGAGGATTATCAATATGACATCCCCTACGATCGTGGCACGGCGTTTATTAACGGCAAACCTGTTGATATCGGTTACAAGGATCGTCTTGATGACAAAGCCAACCACGCGTGGGGCCACAACAAAACGCTCAACGCCCATTACGACTGGCAATTTAATGATGAGTGGAGTACCCGCGTTACGCTCGGTTGGAACCAGCGCCAGTACGATAACAACGAAGTGCGCGTTACCGCAATCAATCCCACTACCGGCGTGGTGACGCGTCGCGCCGATGCTAACCGCGGCTTTAACCATAAAACCAAATACGTATCGTGGGATCTGATCGGGTCACAACAAGCGTTCGGCATGACGCACGATATCGTGCTGGGCACCGATTACGAGATGATCCAAACCTACCGCGCACATCAGTTCCAGGGCAAAGCCAACAGCGCATTTAACCTGAACGACCCGCAGTACGATATTTTATCACCCATCACCAATAGCACGACGGAAAACAGCGCCAACGCCAATAACCTGAACCGCACGCATAGCCGCTCGCTGTATGCCAAAGACAGTATCAGCCTGACGGAGAACTGGATTGCGGTGCTTGGCGGACGCTACCAGCATTATGAACAACGCGCCTCGAAAGGCTTCGATCCGGTGGTGCAAACCCTGGATAGCGAAGGCAATAAATTCCTGCCGCAGGTCGGTTTGATATACAAAATAACACCAGACGTTTCGCTCTACTCCAGCGTCAGCAAATCCTTTACGCCCTCCACCGATGTGGATGATGATGGCAATGTGGGCAAACCGGAACAGGGCACAACCTGGGAAGTGGGCAGCAAATGGCAGATTTCACCGAAGCTTTTTGCCAGCGTAGCGCTGTATCGCATCAACGAGCGAGACATGTCGCTCTCCATAAATGGCACCACACGCGCCATTAATAAAGCCCGCTCCAGCGGGGCGGAATTTGAGTTAAATGGCGAAGTATTACCGGGCTGGGATCTCAGCGCCAATTACAGTTACGACAAAGCAGAAATCGTTGATGACGGCGTAAACGCAGCCAACAACGGCAATCGGCTGCAGAATGCACCCCGCCATTCTGGCGCGCTCTATCTGAGCCATAATTTGGCCATCTCCGGCATTCCGGGCGACTTCCGCGTTGGCGGCGGCGCGCGTTATGTTGGCAGCCGTGCAGGCGATCCGGAAAATAGTTTCACCATGCCGGATTACGTCGTCGCGGACAGCTTTATCGCCTGGAATAACTCACTATTTGGCGAAAAAACGCAGTTGAAACTGAATCTGAATAATCTGTTTAACAAGCACTATTACACCTCCAGCGGCGGTAACTTACGCGTGCGTGAGGGCGAAACCCGCAACCTGATGCTCGAGGCCAGCGTTGAATTCTGATTCCGTACGTCTATCAGGCGCATTCCGTGCGCCTTCCCTCCTCGGCGCGATCCTGTTGATGCTAGCGCTTAGCAGCGCTGCATGGGCGAAAAGCATCACCGACATTGACGGTAATCGCGTTGAAATTCCCGATCATCCACAACGCATTGTGTTAGGCGAAAGCCGCATGCTGTATACGCTGGCGCTGCTGGAGCCGGGCGATCCTTTTCAGCATATCGTGGCGTGGCCGCAGGATCTGAAGAAATACGACAGCCAGACCTGGAACAGTTTTGCGCGCCAGTTTCCACAGATGCTGAAGATCCCGTCGCTGGGTTCTGGCGGCCCGAATGCAATGAATCCCGAGCAAATTCTGGCGCTGAAGCCCGACGTGGTGATATTGCCAAGCCTGGCGCGCTACGATGATGCCGATCTGCGTTTGGTGAGCATGCTAAAAGCAGCGCATATTCCGGTGGTGAAAATCGATCTGCGCGTGCATCTGCTGAAAAATACGCGCCGCAGCGTGGAGATCTTCGGTGAAGTACTGAATCAACAAGCGCGAGCGCAGGCATTTAACCGCTTCTACGACGCACATATGCAGGTTATCCGCCAGCGCTTAGCCCGCTATCAGGGCGCAAAACCCTCTGTACTATTGCAACTGCATCTCGGCCGACGCAACGAATGCTGCGTAACCGCCATTAACGGCAGCCTGGGCGAATTACTGAATGCGGCGGGCGGCGCTAACATTGCCAGCAAAACCCAGCATGGCGTTTTCGGACGTCTTAGTGAAGAAAGCGTGATTGCCGCTCAGCCTGATTTCTACTTCGCCACGGGCTTCGGCGATAACGCATCGCAGGGTTTGCTCAAGCTCGGCCCTGAAGTAGCGCCAGCCGCGGTGCTCACCAGTTTTAAACAGCTCACCGCGCAGCAAAACGGTTTACGCGAGTTGCATGCGCTGCGCAATGGACACGCCGCAGCGATCTGGATGAACTTCTATCTAAGTCCCTGGCACATTGCCGCCACGGAGTTTATGGCAAAAACCCTCTATCCCCAGTTATTTACTGACGTTGATCCGGAGAAAACGCTGCAGCAGATATTTCATGATTTTCTGCCCATCCCTTATAGCGGCACCTATTTTAAGGTCATCAGTGCCACGGAGACTAAATAATCGCTGTCGCTGCGCTTGTGATTAATCGGAACATCGCTAATCTTAAATTTGCAGCACGGGCATGGCGTCGAAGAAGTTATTTCCGCCATGCAACAACAACTCATGAGAGGATGTTTTATGGCTGAGCATAGAGGCGGTTCCGGTAATTTCGCTGACGATAAAAAGAAAGCGTCTGATGCCGGTAAAAAAGGCGGAGAGAAAAGCGGCGGTAGTTTCAAAGACGACCCTGCAAAAGCCTCCGAAGCTGGTAAGAAAGGCGGTAAGAAGTAGCTATTACAGCTGCAAGTAGTATGCAGCTTGCTGGAACCTCGCCCGGGCATGGACGCCCGTTGTCGTCCCCCCTCAAGCATTAAACTTCCCCCGACAAATATTGTTAATAACCTGACTTAACTGCTAACAATTTGCAGCGCGCCCTAATGCCGATTCGTCTTAATAAATTCGATTGTTCATTTTTTAACGTGACAAATATCACATTTATGCCAGGCTTAATTTATTCACATCATGCGACATGGAGATATATATGACTGTGCAAACCACTAATAAGACCTTAATTACTGAAGAGTATCCGGTTCCGCCATTTAAAAAACAGCAGCAACCGATGCCTGGTTTAGCAAGCAAAATGGATCCCCGTCCAGATCATGGTGAAACCAGTTATCGCGGCAGCGGTAAACTTACCGGACGTAAGGCGCTGATCACCGGCGGTGATTCCGGTATTGGCCGTGCAGTCGCTATCGCTTATGCCCGAGAAGGGGCTGATGTGGCGATCAACTATCTGCCCGAAGAGGAATCCGATGCCGCTGAAGTTGTGCAACTGATTGAAGCAGAAGGCCGTAAAGCGGTGGCGATTCCGGGTGACATTCGTTCTGAAAAATTTTGTCAGGAGCTGGTAAAACAGGCTGCTGAACAGCTTGGCGGGCTGGATATTCTGGTTAACAACGCGGGTCGCCAACAGTTTAATGAGTCAATCCGTACCCTTTCCACCGAAGATTTTGATGCGACGTTCAAAACTAACGTCTACGCGATGTTCTGGATCACCAAAGCGGCGCTGGAATATTTGCCTGCAGGATCTTCCATTATCAATACCTCCTCGGTTCAGGCTTACCAACCGAGCGCGATTTTGCTGGATTATGCCCAGACCAAAGCCTCAATCGTTGCCTTTACTAAAGCGCTGGCGCAACAGCTGGGCAAAGATAAAATCCGCGTCAACGCGGTCGCCCCGGGTCCATACTGGACTGCGCTGCAGGTTTGCGGCGGCCAGCCGCAAGAGAAAGTTGAGAAATTTGGTGAGTCGGCACCGCTGGGTCGTCCTGGACAACCGGCTGAAATCGCCCCGCTGTATGTGACCTTTGCGCAGGTGAATAATAGCTTCACCTCCGGACAAGTGTGGTGCTCGGATGGTGGTACCGGTACGCTATAACGTCTGCAGCGTTTGATACGCCCTACGACATCAATGACGGTCGCCTTTATGGCGACCGTTTTGTTGCTAATAGCCGTGCGGGAAACACGTCGCGTAACCATTCGATAAACACCCGCAGGCGCTGCGTAAGATGCCGATTTTGCGGATAAACCACGTGAAATGGGTATCTTGACGGTTGCCATGCGGCAAGTATCTCGACTAAGCGTCCCGCTTCAAGATCGGCTGCTGCCGCATAGCGGAAGGTCTGAATAATCCCCAATCCCGCCACCGCCGTTGCCAGATGTGCATTGCTTTCATTCACACCAATGCGATGTGCAGCCTTGATTTCCAACACGTCCTCATCACGCGCAAAGCGAAACGGAAACGCCCGGCCACTTTGTGGCGATAAATAGCTGACCAGCCGATGACCGTTGCGTAGCTCCTGCGGATAAGCCGGCACGCCATACGTTTTCAGATACGCGGGCGCGGCGCAGGTGATGAGCTCAGCATCGCCCAAATGTCGCGCCACCAGCGAAGAATCACTCAGCGGACCGCCACGAATGACGCAATCGACATTGCCACTGATTAAATCTACTGCACGGTCTGAGACGCCAAGATCCAGGCGGATTTCCGGATAGCGTGCGATAAAATCCGGCAACAAAGGAATTAATACATCGCGCGCGGTGGATCCGCCAATATCGATACGCAAATAGCCGCTGGGTTTAATGCTTTCTGCGTTGAAAGAGTGGTCGATATCTTCCAAATCACGCACGATGCGCAGCGCCTTTTCGTAATAGTCGCGCCCTTCGGGCGTCACCGTAACGCGTCGCGTGGTGCGCTGCAGCAGGCGAATGCCAAGATGCGCTTCCAACTCCTGCACCAGCTTGCTGAGCGTGGCGTTGGGCATATCCAGTGAATCTGCCGCACGGGTAAAATTGCCTGCTTCTACTACGCGTGCAAACGCGCGTATTGCCATTAACTGATCCACGCCGTTTTCCTCAAGCCCGCATTATCCACCTACAGAAATAGTCCTTTCGATTTTACACCATTTATCACCAAACCCAGCAGGAATAGAGTGCTTCTCATGCACTGCAACGCAGTCATCTCAACCCCATTACATTTGGAGAAGTACACATGAATACGCTTAACGGTAAAATCGCACTGGTAACCGGCGGCACCACGGGTATCGGTTTAGCATCAGCGCAAGAGTTAGCGGCACAAGGCGCCCGCGTATTTATCACCGGACGTCGTCAGGCGGAGCTTGATGCGGCGGTGGCCCGCATCGGTGCCAGCGTCACCGGCATTCGCGCTGATGCTGCACTGCTGAGCGACCTCGATAATGTGTATGCAGAAATCGCCCAACAGGCGGGGCGGCTGGATATACTTTTTGCCAACGCGGGCGGCGGCGATATGTTGCCGCTCGGTGCCATCACCGAAGAGCATTTTGACCGCATTTTTGGCACCAACGTACGCGGCGTACTGTTCACGGTGCAAAAGGCGCTGCCGCTGCTCAGCGACCACGCCTCGGTGATCCTCACCTCCTCCACCACTTCGGTTCAGGGCACTGCCGGTTTCAGCGTCTACAGCGCCAGTAAAGCGGCAGTACGCAACTTTGCCCGCTCGTGGGCGCTGGACGTGAAAGACCGTGGCATTCGCGTTAACGTTGTCAGCCCAGGACCGGTGCGCACGCCAGGCTTAGGTGGCTTGGTGAGCGAAGATCAGCGTCAGGGATTGTTTGATGCGCTAGCGGCACAGGTGCCGTTGGGTCGCCTGGGGGAAGCGGAAGAGATCGGCAAAGTGGTGGCGTTTTTGGCCTCTGATGCATCCAGCTTTATCAATGCCGCCGAACTGTTTGTCGATGGCGGTATGGCGCAGGTGTGATAGCGCAAGGTAGGTATGACTGGGCCAGTGCCGATCGTTGATATCGCCGGTTTTTCGTAGGGTGCGCATTCATGCGCACCTGCATAAACTGGCCTTTCTTTGCAGCCTTCAGGCCGCGCTGGGATCGGCTTCCACATACAAATAACCGATACCCAGCACCTGACGCGCGCGATCTAACTGGCCAAAATGCACATTTGTGCCTTTGCTTTTCAGCGCATCGCGCGGATCGAAAGGATTGAAATCAATCTGCTGCACGATGCTGTGCAGCCAATTTTCACCGAAAGTACAGCTGCGCCCATATAACCAAATCTGGTTGATATTCAGCGTATTGAGAAAATTATACAAGCTCATCCCGATCGCCTCTGCTGCACGCTGCGCCCACGCCACGATCCACGGCTCGCCCGCTTGCCACGCGGCCAGCAACTGCTTGCTCGAGGGCTGCGCTGCCTGCGCTGCTCGCTGATGAGCAGCCTGTTTTAACGCGCTAAGGGACGCTACCGTTTCCAGACAACCCTGGCGTCCGCAGCTGCAGCGTAAGCCGTCGGGCGCAATAATGGTGTGGCCGATCTGGCCACTGCCATAAAGATTGCCGCGAAAGATTTCACCGTTAATCACGAAGGACGATCCAATACCATAATCGACGTTGATGACGCAGAACTCATTCAACGCGTTGCGGTTGAGCCACTTTTCAGCCAGCGCCAGCATCACGCAGTCGTTATCGACGCGGACTTCAACGCCAAGCTTCTCCTCCAGCAGAAATTTCATCTGCAGCGGCGTCTTCCACGCGGCCTGCGGCATATGCTGTGATACGCCCGTCACCGGATCGACCTGGCCATGTACCGCCAACGCCAGATTAATGCGCCGCTTCGGCCACTGTTTACAGGTTTGCCGCCATACCGCTTCAATCTCATTGAGCAGTGCTTCCGGCGTCTCAGCGTTGATCGTGGTTTGCTGATAGTCGCCTTGCGGCACGAGCTGCGCATCAGCCAGCTGCCGTTCAATACTGGTTGGCTTCACGCACAAACACAGCGTCCACGGCCCTTCGGAAGGCAGTTGAAAACTGCCGTTGCTGTTGCCGCGGGTGCTCATCACAGCATGGGAATGCTGAAGTTTTCCTTCATCCAGCAGCGCCTGCAAAATTTTACTGGCAGCGGGGATCGTCAATCCACTGAGCTGGGCCAGCTGCGATTTGCTGAGCTGTTTATGGCGCCACATCAGATCAATAAACACGGCCTTATTGTGTTTGCGTACGTAAAAATTGTTCAGTCCAACCGGCTTCATTTTCTCTCCCTGCTTCCACAGCAGACGCGTTTACTAAACAGCGTTTACTATCTTTTGTGATGGTCTCACCATCCTGCTTGCACCCATTGCTCTAGAGTTCGTGCTCATCCCAATAACAAAAAATCATCATGACCTCTCAAGAGAAAAATTAAAATGACAACATCACCTGCAAACCATCCGTGGCTGCTCCGCCTCGGCATTCCACCCGCTCTGGCATGGGGCTACGTCGCTGTGCTGCTGTTTATGATTGGCGACGGCGTCGAATCGAACTATCTGGCTCCTTACCTGCATGAAAATGGCTTTTCGCTCAACATCGCGGCGGCGGTGATCGCGTTCTACGGCGTGACCGTTACCCTGGGTTCATGGCTGGCCGGTTCACTCTCCACGTTAATTGGTCCGCGCAAAGTGATGCTGGCGGGCGGTTTGATTTGGATTGTGTTCGAAGTCCTGTTTCTGGCCATTGCGCTCCCTTCACACAGCGTACTGCTGCTGGCGCTAACTTACGGCCTGCGCGGCGTGGCTTATCCGATGTTTGCCTATGCTTTTCTGGTGTGGATTCAGGCCGCCGCCCCCGCGGAGATGCGCGGCTCAGCAACCGGTTGGTTCTGGCTGGCGTTTACCGGCGGCTTGCCGACGCTGGGTTCGCTGGTGGCAATCTTCTCGATCAGATGGGTTGGCGAATATGCCACCTTCTGGCTGTCGCTGGGGCTGGTGGCGCTGGGTATGTTGGTGATGCTCGTCGCGCTGAAAGAGCGCAGCGGATATCAATCGCTGCTGGATGAAAAGCATCGTCAGCAGGGCACCGCCCGAACGCTGATGGGCGGCATTGATATTCTGTGGCGTGAACCACGCATTGCCGCCGCCGCCGTGGTCCGCATCATTAACACCACGCCCTACTTTGGTTTCTTTATTTTCCTGCCGGGCTTTTTCACCGAGCAAATCGGTTTTACACAAACCGAATACCTCAGCCTGATCACGATCATGGGCCTGGTTGGCATGAGTTTTAACCCGATCGTCGGCAAAATCAGCGATCGCATCGGCTGGCGCAAGGTATTGACGGTATTTGGCGGACTCGGCTCCGGTATTTCAATGCTGCTCATGTACTTCGTGCCGCAATGGAGCCACGGCAGCTTTGTGCTCAGCGTGATTTGCGCCTGTTTATATGGCATCACCTTGTGTGGCTATGTCCCTGCCGCAGCACTGTTTTCTTCACTGTGTCAGCCAAAAGATAAAGGCAATGCGATGGCGATCTACTGCTTCGCCGCCGGGCTTTCGACCTTCTTTGGCCCGGCACTCTATGGCGCCTTCAACGCACTCTTCGGCACCTCGGGCGTGGTTTGGGGATATGCCGCGCTGTACCTGGTGAGCGCGATGCTTTCGTGGTGCTTCCTGCTTAGCCCGCTCGATCCCGGCGAGCAGCACAATCCCGAGGCGCAGCGCCTGCGTCGTTTTGATTCTGTCGCTTCAGAGTAAAGAGAAAAACATGAAAGAGTTTGATTACATTGTGGTGGGCGGCGGCAGCGCTGGCTGTATCGTCGCCGCCAGATTGGTCAGGGAGGGCAACGCGCGCGTGCTGCTGCTGGAAGCCGGGCGCGATGAATATCATCCGGTATTAAAAATGCCGGCGGGTTACATGAAGTTCCTCGCCAGCGACAAGTTCCTGACGATGCATCAAACCGAGCCGCAAGCCCAGCTGAACGGACGCGGTGTGATTGTGCCGCAGGCGAAGGTGCTGGGCGGAGGATCGACGGTGAATGCCATGGTGTATATGCGCGGCCATCGTCAGGATTATGCCGACTGGAATCACGCGCTGGGCAATCAGGGGATTGACTGGTCGTGGGAGGCGCTGCTGCCCCACTTCACCGCTATCGAAGATAACGATCATCTTGGCGCCCCCGATCATGGCGTTGGCGGCCCAATGAAAGTGTCACATCTGGGTCACTTCAGCCCGCTCAGTCGCGCGTACGTCAAAACCATGCAGGGCCTGGGCATCCCTTACACGCCGGATTTCAACACCGGCAATCCGTTTGGCGTCGGGTTCATGCAGCACACCATCAATGGACAAACGCGACAGCGTTGCAGCGTGGTAGATGCCTTTATCAACCCGCTGCGCCAGGACACACGCTTAACGATTGCCACCGGCGCGCAGGTGGAGGAGATCCTGTTTGAGGGCGCGAATGCCACCGGCGTCCGCTACACGCTGGAGGGGCATCCGCAGCGTGCCAGCGCCTGCAAAGAGGTCATACTCGCCGCTGGCGCCTACCAAACGCCGAAACTCCTGATGCTCTCCGGGATTGGCCCACAGGATCAGCTGAAAAAGCACGGCATCACGCTACGTCATCATCTGCCCGGCGTTGGCAAGAACTTGCAGGATCACTATGAAGTACCGGTGGTCGCCAGCACCAAAGGTGCGTTTGGCTATTACGGTCAGGATCGCGGCTGGCCAATGATCAAAGCGGGTTTGCAGTACATGCTGTTTAAAACCGGCCCGGTCACCACCACCGGCGTCGAAACCTGTGCCTTCTTTGATCCGCTCGATTTTAGCGCCACGCCCACCATCCAGATGTTCTGCGTGCCCACGGTATATCTCGATCGCGATGTGATGGGCGCCGACCCTGGCCACGGCGTCACCGTTAATTCGCTGCTGCTGCGCCCCAAAGCCACCGGCGAAGTCACGCTGCGCGACGGTAGCGCCAGCAGCTTGCCGATCATTGATACGCAAATATTTGGTCACCCGGATGATTTGGCTCGCACCATTGCCGGCTTCCGCTTCGCGCGGCGGGTGATTGCCGCAACGCCCATCAGCGAGATGGTGCAGCAGGAAATTTTCCCCGGTGCAGAAATCACCTCCGATGCAACTATCGTCGAGCACTGTAAACGCATGGTGAAAACCGGCTATCACCCGGTGGGCACCTGCCGCATGGGGCACGCGAACGATCCGCTAGCGGTGCTAAGCGACGATCTGCGGGTGCGCGGGGTCAATCGCCTGCGCGTGGTGGATGCCTCAATGATGCCTAACATCGTTAGCGGCAATACCAATGCCATCGTGATGGCTGTCGCGCACCGCGCCGCAGAATTGCTGATGCAAACACAGGATTTCGTAAAGAAGGAGACAGCCGATGAGTGAAAAGTTGACGCGGCTGCAGCGGGCGCTGGCCGATTGGCAGCTGGATGCGGTGCTGCTCACCCGGCGCGATAACATCGCCTGGCTGACGGAAGGTGCCAGCTATTACGTTGTTGAACGCGCCGAAACCGGCGTCGCCAGCCTGCTGGTAACCCCGTATAAGGTGCTGCTGCTCGCACCCGAAAATGAGATGCCGCGCATTCTCGCCGAAGAGCCGCTGCCGTTTGCCTGCGAAACGCAAAGCTATCCCTGGTTTCAGTCGCTAAATAGCGTGCTGCCGCCCGGTAAACTTGGCAGCGATACGCCGCTTGCCGAGACAGCCGATATTCAGCAGCAGATGATCGTGCTGCGTCAGGGGCTGAACAGCAGCGAACAGCAAAGATTTCGCACGCTCGGACGCGAAGCCGCGCAGATTGTTGAGGATGTGGCGCGCCAGCTGCGTGCCGGCGTAACGGAATGGCAGGTGGAAGCGCAGATCGTTGCGGCTTGCCTGGCGCGCGGCATTCGCCCGATGTGCACCTTAGTGGCGGCCGATGAGCGTATCGCCGCATTTAAACATCCGGTGCCCACTGCGAAAATAGTGCGGCACCAGCTGCTGATTACGCTGGGCGCTGAGCGCCATGGCCTGCACGTTAGCCTGACACGCCTGGTGCATATCGGTGAACCAGCGCCCGCGCTGCGCCAGCGCCTTCAAACCTTGAGCCAGATCCATGCCGATATTCTCTGTGCAACCCAGCCTGGCCGCAGTTGGTCTGCGGTGTTCAACGCCATACAAAATGCTTATCAGCAGCAGGGTCAGGGCGGTGCCTGGCGCGATCATCATCAGGGCGGCCCGGCCGGTTATGGCTGTCGCGACGAGATCGTAACGTCCGAGTCGCAAGGCGAAGTACGGCTCAATACAGCGCTCGCGTGGAATCCCACGCTCAGCGGCGTAAAAAGTGAAGACACCTTTTTATTGACCTCCGAGGGCTGCGAGGCACTGACGCGTACCGCAAACTGGCCGCTGATTAGCGTGCGACGTGGCGCCAGCCTACTGCACTTCGCCGACTGGCTGGTGTTACCGGCATCTTCATAAGGAAGCGACCATGTCACAACGTTTAACCAACAAAACCGCGATTATCACTGGCGCGGGCAGCGGAATTGGCAGCGCGATTGCCAGGCTGTTTGCGCGTGAAGGTGCCCGCATAGCCCTGTTTGATCTCAACACTGAGACCACCGCAGCGCTGGCCGCCCAGCTGCAGGAAGCATTTGGACAACAGTGCGTGGCCTGCGTGGCGGACGTGACGCAACCGCAGCAGGTACAACGTGCGGTGGTGCAGGCACAGGACGCGCTCGGGCCTATCGATATTCTGATCAACTGCGCAGGCGTGAATGTATTTCGCGATCCGCTGGGGCTGGAAGACGACGACTGGCAGCGCTGCATGGAGGTCAATCTGAAAGGGCCTTACAACCTGATCCGCAGTGTGTTGCCGGGGATGCTGGCGCGGCATTATGGCAACATTGTCAACGTCGCCTCGGTACACGGACATAAAATCATTCCAGGCGCTTTCCCCTATCCGGTGGCAAAGCACGGATTGATTGGCATGACGCGGTCGCTGGGGGTGGAATACGCCAGCCGGGGCATACGTGTTAACAGCGTGTCGCCGGGTTTGATCATGACGCCTGCCGCAGAAGCCTGGCTGGCAAGCTGCCCTGATCCTCAGGCAGAACGTGAACGCCAGGCGGCATTACTGCCCTGCAAGCGCATCGGTGAACCAGATGAAGTCGCTTATACCGCGCTGTTTCTCGCTTCAGATGAGGCGCGCTTTATCAACGCAACCGATATTCTGGTGGATGGCGGCCGCAGCCAGGTTTATCACGATTAATCATTCCGTTTGCTGTCAGCCTGTTGCGCATCACTGCGCACCTGACTAAATCCTCCGCATTGATGCGTTAAAACAGGTGGCAGCAACCGCGCAAAAAATAACATTAGCGCGCCATAACCCGCTATTCTTCGGTGCTGAAGCGACCCTCTGTCATTTGATAATCAGGAGCCTGGAAAAGATGTCTGAGAATCCCAGCATTGCCCTCATTGGACCGGGTGCGATTGGCACCACCATCGCCGCCGCTCTGCATGAAGTTGGCCGCACGCCGACCCTCTGTGGCCGCACCGCGCATCCGCAGCTCGAACTGCGTCACGACAGTGGCAAAATTATTGTCCCTGGCCCGGTGCTCACCCATCCGGCTGACATTGCGCAGCCGTTTGATCTGGTGTTTGTGGCCGTAAAAACCACGCAGGTGGCAGACATCGTCGCATGGCTGGCGGCGCTGTGTGATGAAAATACCGTGGTGTGCGCCCTGCAGAACGGCGTAGAGCAGAAAACGCAACTTGCACCCTATGTCAACGGCGCAGCGGTACTGCCTTCGGTGGTGTGGTTCCCTGCCCAGCGAGAACCGGACGCTTCGGTGTGGCTACGAGAAAAACCGCGCCTGACGCTGCCTGAAACGCCACAGGCTGAACGGGTCGTTGCGGCGCTGCGTGACACGCGCTGTAGCGTCGATCTCTCGGCCGATTTTCTCACCATCGCCTGGCGCAAACTGCTGCAAAACGCCGTTGCTGGCCTGATGGTGCTTTCGAATCGTCGCGCCGGGATGTTCCAGCGTGAGGATGTTACCGCGCTGGCATTGGCCTATTTACAGGAGTGTTTAATGGTGGCGCGCGCTGCCGGGGCAGCGCTGAGCGACAGTGTGCCGCAGGAAATTGTTGACCGTTTCCACCAAGCACCTGCTGATCTGGGCACGTCCATTCTCGCCGACCGCCAGGCCAATCGCCCGCTGGAGTGGGATATCCGCAACGGCGTGGTGCAGCGCTATGGCCGAACCTATGGCATCGCCACCCCGATAAGCGATGTGATCGTGCCCCTGCTGGCGGCAGGAAGCGAAGGCCCAGGCTGAAGATCTGGGGTTACCTGGTCGCCATGAATGGCGTAATGCCGCTCACTTAAGCAAAAAAATGCCTGTTTATGCAGGTGCGCATGAATGCGCACCCTACGAAAACCCGGC
>NZ_JBIVMT010000003.1:0-619765 GCF_044753225.1 Pantoea sp. NPDC088449
TTTCCAGTAGTTATCCCCCTCCATCGGGCAGTTTCCCAGACATTACTCACCCGTCCGCCACTCGTCACCCGAGAGCAAGCTCTCTGTGCTACCGTTCGACTTGCATGTGTTAGGCCTGCCGCCAGCGTTCAATCTGAGCCATGATCAAACTCTTCAATTTAAGTTTGATTTGCTGCAACAAGTGCAGCGATGCTCATCTGTAAAACGTCATAATGAATTTCATTATGTGTTCACTCGTGAGACTTGATATTTTTTTGCGTCCGGAGACGCTGATATCAATCCTGCGAGTGCCCACACAGATTGTCTGATAAATTGTTAAAGAGCGTTGCGAGCAGCGGGTTAACCGCCTGTCGCGAGGTGGCGTATATTACGCTTTCCTCCTTCAGAGTCAAACACTTTTTTCAGCGCTTTCATCCGGCGGGATGAATTTCTTCACTCCCTGCTGAGCCGCCTGCGTTGCCGCTTTGCCGTCTCAGTGGTGGCGCATTATAGGGAGTTATTCGGAGCTGACAAGTGCAAATTTCAACTTTTTTGCCGTTCGCTTGAAATTTGCACAAAGAGCCCGCTTTTAGGCCTTTTTGATGCGCGCAGGCAGCTCTGCCAGGCTATTAATAACCCAATCTGCTGCAGCTTCGCCTTCTGCCGTTACCGGCTTACCGCTACGCACCAGCACTTTAGTACCCACGCCTGCCGCTTGCGCCGCCTGCATATCTTCTATTTTGTCGCCTACCATATAAGAAGCAGCCATATCGATATCCAGATGCTGCTGTGCGGAGAGCAACATACCCGGCTGCGGTTTACGGCAATCACAGTTTTGGCGATAGGCTTCTACCGGAGCATCAGGTAAATGCGGGCAGAAATAGATGCCATCCAAATCAACATCACGATCGGCCAGCGACCAATCCATCCATTCGGTAAGCTGCATAAACTGATCTTCAGTAAACATGCCACGCGCAATGCCCGACTGATTCGTCACCAACACCAGCGCATAGCCCATCTTCTTCAGCGCCTGCAGCGCTTCGATGGTGCCATCAATAAATTCAAAATTATCGATTTCATGGACATAGCCGTGATCGACATTCAAGGTGCCATCACGATCAAGGAAAATAGCCGGGACTTTGTTCGCCACGTAGAAACTCCTGCTGCAAATAGAGCTGCTAAGTATCGCATGATTGCGTGCAGCGAGAGAATGGCAGATTGAATGACTACGATTGATTTAGCCGTCTGGATGCCTTAACATCCATCCAAATTTCGTTCAGCCCGGCTGAGTGAATCCTGACACACCACGGACCATGCAACACGATAATAAATAACCTAATGATTAAACTTGAGAATATAACCAAAGTGTTCCAGCAGGGCTCACGCACTATTCAGGCGCTGTCAAATGTCAGCCTGCACGTGCCTGCTGGGCAGATTTACGGCGTCATCGGTTCATCCGGTGCCGGTAAAAGTACCCTTATTCGCTGCGTCAATCTGCTGGAGCGTCCAACCTCTGGTCGTGTTCTGGTTGATGATCAGGAGCTAACCACACTTTCATCAGGTCAGTTGACACTGGCGCGCCGTCAGATTGGCATGATCTTCCAGCACTTTAATCTGATGAACTCACGTACCGTTTCCGGCAATGTGGCACTGCCACTGGAGCTAGGTAATCTTTCGCGCGAGCAAATTAAAAAGCGCGTCACCGAGCTGCTCGAACTGGTGGGCTTATCCGACAAGCACGATAGCTGGCCGGCAAATCTCTCTGGCGGACAAAAACAGCGTGTGGCTATTGCCCGAGCGCTGGCAAGTAATCCCAAGGTTTTACTGTGCGATGAAGCCACCAGCGCATTGGATCCCGCTACGACACGTTCCATTCTGGAGCTGCTGAAAGACATTAATCGCCGTCTCGGTATTACCATTCTATTGATCACTCACGAAATGGATGTGGTGAAGCGTATCTGCGATCAGGTTGCGGTAATCAGCAATGGTGAGCTGATCGAGAAAGACAGCGTTAGCGAAGTGTTCTCACATCCAAAAACACCGCTGGCGCAGCAATTTATTCAATCTACTTTGCATCTTGATATTCCCGACGACTACCAGCAACGCATGGTGCCACAGGCAACAGCCGAGAGTGTGCCGTTGCTGCGTCTGGAATTCACCGGTAAATCGGTTGATGCCCCGCTGCTCTCCGAAGCGGCACGCCGCTTTAACGTTAATAACAACATTATCAGTGCGCAGATGGATTACGCCGGTGGCGTGAAGTTCGGCATCATGTTGGCCGAAATGGATGGCAGTGAAACAGATACACAAGCCGCAATTGCCTGGCTGAAAGAAAATCATGTGAAAGTAGAGGTGTTGGGTTATGTCTGAAGCGATGATGTGGTTACTGACGCGCGGCGTCTGGGAAACGCTGATGATGACCTTTGTCTCCGGTTTCTTTGGTTTTGTGCTCGGTCTTCCGGTTGGCGTGCTGCTGTATGTGACGCGTCCGGGTCAGATTCTGGCTAACAATGCGCTTTATCGCGTGTTGTCAGCGCTGGTGAATATCTTCCGTTCGATCCCGTTCATTATCTTATTGGTGTGGATGATTCCCTTCACGCGCGCCATCGTCGGCACGTCCATTGGTTTGCAAGCCGCCATCGTGCCGCTGACCGTGGGGGCCGCGCCATTTATTGCACGTATGGTCGAGAACGCACTGCTGGAGCTGCCAACCGGTTTGATTGAAGCCTCGCGCGCCATGGGCGCAACGCCGCTGCAGATTGTGCGTAAAGTCCTGCTGCCAGAAGCCCTGCCGGGTCTGGTGAATGCCGCTACAATTACGCTGATTACGCTGGTCGGCTACTCTGCAATGGGTGGCGCAGTGGGTGCTGGCGGTCTGGGCCAGATTGGCTATCAATATGGTTACATCGGCTATAACGCCACCGTCATGAACACCGTACTGATCCTACTGGTCGTTCTGGTGTATTTAATCCAATTCTGTGGCGACCGCATCGTGCGTGCTGTGTCCCATAAGTAAGCAAGCAACATCAATAGTCCTCTATTAAGGAAGGGATATGTCTTTTACATTTAAAAAGATTGCCGCTGTGGGTGCTCTGATTGGCGTGATTGCGCTGGCAGGATGCGATCAGAAAGCAAAAGATCCAAACCATATCAAAGTGGGTGTAATCGTCGGTGCTGAGCAGCAGGTTGCTGAAACTGCAGTGAAAGTCGCTAAAGAGAAATATGGCCTCGATGTTGAGCTGGTGACCTTTAACGATTACGTGCTGCCGAATGAAGCGCTGAGCAAGGGTGATATCGACGTGAACGCCTTCCAGCATAAGCCGTATCTGGATCAACAGATCAAAGACCGTGGCTACAAGCTGGCCGTTGTTGCCAACACCTTCGTTTACCCAATTGCAGGTTATTCCAAGAAAATCAAATCGCTGGATGAGTTGCAGAATGGTTCTCAGGTCGCTATCCCGAACGATCCGACTAACCTTGGCCGCTCCCTGCTGCTGCTGCAGAAAGTAGGCCTGATTAAATTGAAAGATGGCGTTGGTCTGCTGCCAACCTCTCTGGATATCACAGAAAACCCGAAAAACCTGAAGATTGTTGAGCTGGAAGCGCCGCAGTTGCCACGTTCACTGGACGATCAGCAGATTGCCCTGGCGGTGATCAACACCACTTACGCCAGCCAGATTGGCCTGACGCCAGCCAAAGATGGCATCTTCGTGGAAGACAAAGATTCACCGTATGTGAACCTGATTGTGAGCCGTGAAGACAACAAAGACGCTGAGAATGTGAAGAAGTTTGTTCAGGCCTACCAGTCAGACGAAGTGTCTGAAGCGGCCAACAAGATCTTCAACGGTGGTGCCGTGAAAGGCTGGTAATTTTCACCTTTCATGCCTTGCAGGGCGGCTTCGGCCGCCCTTTCTTTTGCCATAAATTGCACCTGACTTGTTATTTATTGTCGTCCTTGTTTCAATAACGCCACTTTTTATTACTTGAGGATGTTGCCATGCGTTTTTTACCGCTCTGCTTGTTGGCATTGATGCTAACTGGGTGTGTGCGTGAATACCACCCGATAAGCAGTGCTCCATCTCGACCGCAACAGGCATCCAACCAACCAGAACGCAAGCCTGCGGCACGTCCCGCACCGGTGAAGATCTACACCGATGCGACCGACCTGGTTAGCAACCCGTTCCGCGATTTAGGTGAAGTTTCTGGCGAAGATTGCCAAAGCAGCAACCAGGATTCCCCCCCGAACATTAACACCGCACGTAAGCGTCTGCAGATCAAAGCGGCTGGCATGAAAGCTAACGCCGTGCTGCTGCATAAATGTGAAATTGTCTCGAGTACGCCCGGCTGTTATCGCCAGGCCATTTGCCAGGGTTCCGCACTGAAAGTCTCGAATCAATGAGTGAGTTTGCCTGCGCGCAAATCGGCGTGATTCGTTCACCGTGGAAAGAGAAGTTTGCCGTCCCGCGCCAGCCCGGTCTGGTGCAGGATGGCGGCGGCGAGTTGCATCTCTTACCGCCTTACAATCAGCCGGAAGCGTTACGCGGGCTGGAAGATTTCAGCCATCTGTGGATTCTGTTTATCTTTCATCAAACCATGGAAGGTGGCTGGCGTCCGACGGTGCGCCCACCGCGTCTCGGCGGCAATGCGCGCATGGGCGTGTTCGCCACCCGCTCGACCTTCCGCCCCAATCCTATTGGCATGTCGCTGGTTGAGCTAAAAGGCATTCGCTGTGAGAAGCAGCAGGTCATTTTACAGCTTGGCAGCCTCGACTTAGTCGATGGCACGCCGGTGGTGGACATCAAACCCTACCTGCCCTTTGCCGAAGCGCTACCTGATGCGCGCGCCGGTTTTGCCCAGGCCGCTCCGGATGCCACTATGCCGGTACGCTTTTCGCCGCTGGCGCAGAGCCAGCTTGAGCAGCACCTGAAAACATACCCGCAGCTGGCACGTTTTATCACCGACGTACTGGCGCAGGATCCACGTCCCGCCTACCGTAAAGGTGAAACGCAGGATCGTGAATATGCCGCATGGCTACTCGACTTTAACGTGCGCTGGCGCATTGATGAGGCAGGAACCGAGGTGATCGCCCTCGATCCACGCTAAAACGCGCTTTTGAGTGATTGATCTCACTGGTACACTAGCCGCCAGAAAAATTTTGTCAGTTTCCTTCCGTATAACTGGAATCGTAATCAATGCGTACTACTCAATATCTGCTCTCCACTCTGAAGGAGACACCTTCCGATGCAGAAGTGATCAGCCACCAGCTGATGCTGCGCGCCGGCATGATCCGCAAACTGGCTTCCGGTCTCTATACCTGGCTGCCAACCGGTATTCGCGTATTGCGAAAAGTTGAAAATATCGTGCGTGAAGAGATGAATAACGCCGGTGCGATTGAGATCTCCATGCCGGTGGTTCAGCCTGCCGATTTGTGGGAAGAGAGTGGCCGCTGGGAGCAGTACGGCCCGGAACTGCTGCGCATTAAAGATCGCCATGAGCGTCCTTTCGTATTGGGTCCAACCCATGAAGAAGTCGTAACCGATCTGATCCGCAACGAGCTGAGCTCTTATAAGCAGTTACCGCTTAACCTGTATCAGATCCAGACCAAATTCCGTGATGAAGTGCGCCCGCGTTTTGGTGTGATGCGTTCACGTGAGTTCATCATGAAAGATGCTTACTCGTTCCACACTACGCAGGAATCGCTGCAGGAAACTTACGACGCGATGTACCGCGCCTATAGCCAGAGCTTTAGCCGTATGGGTCTGGATTTCCGCGCGGTACAGGCGGATACCGGTTCGATCGGCGGTAGCGCATCGCACGAGTTCCAGGTCCTGGCGCTGAGCGGTGAAGACGATGTGATCTTCTCGAGTGAGTCTGATTACGCGGCCAACATTGAGAAGGCTGAAGCCTTAGCGCCGGCTGGCGAGCGTCCGCAGGCAACACAGGCGATGACGCAGTTCGATACGCCAAATGCCAAGACTATCGCCGAGCTGGTTGAGCAACATCAGCTGCCGATTGAAAAAACCGTTAAAACGCTGTTCGTAAAAGCGACCGAAGAGAGCGGCCACACGCTGGTTGCCCTGCTGCTGCGCGGCGATCATCAGCTAAACGAAATCAAAGCTGAAAAGCTGGATATCGTGGCAGCACCGCTGGAAATGGCCAGCGAAGAAGAGATCCGCGCATTATTAGGCGCAGGCCCAGGTTCACTCGGTCCGGTTGGTTTGACCATGCCAGTGATTGCCGATCGTACCGTGGCGAAAACCAGCGACTTCTGCGCCGGTGCGAACATCGATGGCAAGCATTTGAGCGGCATCAACTGGGGTCGCGATCTGCCAGAACCCCGCGTGGAAGATATCCGTAACGTGGTTGAAGGTGACCCAAGCCCGGACGGTAAAGGCACGCTGCAGATTAAACGCGGTATTGAGGTGGGCCACATCTTCCAGCTGGGAACCAAGTACTCGGAAGCGATGAAAGCGGCGGTACAGGGCGAAGATGGCCGTAACCAGGTGATGACCATGGGTTGCTACGGCATCGGTATCACGCGCGTGGTGGCAGCGGCAATTGAGCAGAACAACGATGAGCGCGGCATCATCTGGCCTGCAGCGCTGGCACCGTTCGAAGTCGCCATTTTGCCGATGAACATGCACAAATCTTTCCGCGTGCAACAGCTGGCAGAAGAGCTGTACAACACGCTGCGTGCGAAAGGCATCGACGTGATTCTGGATGACCGTAAAGAGCGTCCAGGCGTGATGTTTGCGGATATGGAGCTGATCGGCGTACCGCACACTATCGTGATTGGCGATCGTAATCTCGATAACCAGGAAATTGAGTACAAGGCGCGTACCGCCAGCGAGAAGCAGATGATTAAGCAGCACGACATCGTCGACTTCCTGGTGCAAGCGCTCAACAAGTAACACTGAAACGCCTCCAAACGGAGGCGTTTTTTATTGCACTTTTCCGCGCATCGCCTTTACGTTACTGCGCCGCGTTTTGCCTTCCAGTCGCCTCACTTTAGAGCCGTGCGTTGGTTTCGTGGCGCGCCGGACTTTTTCTACCGTGGTTAACTCCTGAATCAGGTTGATCAGCCGCTGCACGGCCGCTTCGCGATTCATTTCCTGACTGCGGTGCTCCTGCGCTTTGATGATCACCACACCTTCCGCCGTGATCAAATGGTGACTCGCCGCCAGCAGCCGCTCTTTGTAAAATGGCGGCAGCGACGACGCATTAATATCAAACCGCAAGTGAATAGCCGTTGAGGTTTTATTCACATGCTGCCCGCCGGCACCTTGTGCCCGGATGGCACTGAGTTCCACTTCATTATCGGCCAGTGAAACCGAACGAGACAGCACAATCATCTGTCACCTACCGTTTGTTTCGACGCTATGACGCGTAATAACCTGTTCATCAACTTAACCTTTTGTGCGCATGCAGAGCGCGTAAGACCAGCGCAATGTGTCACTTTTGTCCTGCTGTTTGCATCATTCCCGTGACGACCGGGCTGATTTCCATGAATTCCCTGTGATATAGTCGCCTATCATCCAGAGTATCAAGCTCTGCTGAGGAGGTGTATGTGCAAAAGTATTGTGAGTTAGTTCGCCAGAAGTATGCCGAAATTGGTAGCGGCGACCTTGGGTATGTGCCAGACGCGATAGGTTGTGCGTTAAAGGCTCTCAATGATATTGCCGCTGATTCTGCGCTAAACTCTTCTCTCAGGGAACAAGCAGCGTATGCCGCTGCAAACTTATTGGTGAGCGACTATGTTGACGAATGAAGCCTACAAACCCATCAACTGCGATGACTACGACAACCTCGAACTCGCCTGCCAAAAAAACTGGACGCTGTCGCTGGAGTTAAAAAACGGCGATCAGATCAAGGCGAAAGCCGTGGACATGGTCTCACGTAAAAACGTCGAGTACCTTGCCGTCGATCTCTCCGGCGAGACCCGCGAAGTGCGGCTCGACCACATCGCCAGCTTCACCCATCCGGAGCTGGGCACCGTCGTCGTTAGCGAAGAGTAAACCTCTCTCAGGGCGGGAATCCTATCCCGCCCACCTCGCTTAAGGCTTTAACGAACTGTAATACGCCGACAAATCTTCCATATCCTGATCGCTCAATCCCGCTACAAAGGCTTTCATTACTTCCGCCTGGCCGCCGCTGCGTTCGCCTTTTTTGTAGGCCTGCAGCGAGTGCAGCAGATAAGGCGCATGTTGCCCCGCCAGGTTCGGATAAAGCGGCACTGCACTTTTGCCCTCCGCGCCGTGACATGCCATACAGCTTGCCGCTTTTTGCGCACCAGCATTGACATCGCCCTCGGCAAACGCCGGCAGCGTTGCAGCGCATAAAAGCGCAGCAATCAAATACTTCATCATTGCTCTCCATTTTATTGTTGTGGTAACCAGATCGCCTGCCAGCCTTGCTTATTACTGGCTGCGCCTTCGCGCGTGATAAACAGTCCCGGCGCGCAAATGAGCGTCTGGTTGTAGTAAATCAAGGGGATACGTTCGCGTTGCCAGGGCGCAACGCCCAACTCTTGCCACAGCTTTTTGATCTCGCGGCCACCCGCGCGACCCAGCAGGTGATAATAGCCTTGTGCCTTGAAGCGAATAGTGATCTCTTCATCCGCATCAGGCTGTCGTAACGCGGCAACGTCTCCGTTCGCCTGTAGCGCGCCTAAATCTGCCGGTAAAACCAGCGGCTGCGTGCGGTCCAGCCAGGTTAGCGAGTGCTGACTTAGCGATGGCTGCGGCCTGAGCCAATAGAGCTGCTGGCGATAGCGGCGCAGCTCAAATGCGCCAAAACGCAGACAAGGTTTCGCATCATCCCGACTGTTAATGACTTCATCGGTGATACGTTTGAGCGCTTCGCGCGAGGGCATTGCGCCGCCCTGCTGGGCAATCCAGCGGCGTAACAGCGCATGGCGCCGCGCTTCACTCATGGTGACCAACGGCGGAAAATGCAGGGCACCGCGCCCATCGGTAAGCTGCACCAACTGTTCCGCCAGCAGCTCATCCAACAGCTGCTCCTGCTCGCCACAGAGTGCGGCACTGCGTGCGCTGGCGGCACTGAAATGTGGCCAACGCGCCTGTAACAGCGGCAAAACCTGCTGGCGCAGGAAGTTGCGATCATAGCGGCTATCAGCGTTACTTTCATCTTCAATCCAACGCAGATGATGTTCCGCGGCGTAGGCTTCCAGCTGCTGCCGAGGGATATCGAGCAACGGGCGCAGGTGCACGCGATCGCCAACGCTGCGCTGCGACGGCATCGCCGCCAAACCGGCCGGTCCACTGCCGCGTTTTAACGCCAGTAGCAGCGTTTCAGCCTGATCGTCGAGGTGCTGTGCAGTAAGTAAGTGCTCACCGGGTTGTAGCTGCTGAAACAGCGCCTGGTAGCGCGCCTCGCGTGCTGCCGCTTCAATGCCATTGTGGCGGCCATCAACCTGTACACGCAGAATCTCACAAGGAATCTGCCACTGCTGGCAAATCTGCTGGCAATGTTGCGCCCAGCTATCAGCATTGGGGCTTAAGCCATGATGAACATGTAACGCACGCACGCGCAGCTGCGGCTGCTGACCTTGCCAGCAGACCAACTGATGCAGCAGCACGGTTGAATCGAGTCCGCCACTGAACGCCAGCACACAGCGGGCGTCGGGTGTCAGCAGCGAAGCAAGATGAGATAAAGACATGAGTGCGTTCCGTCCAAGCGAGCCACCGAATTGCGGCTCGCGGCGGACGCTAGTTTACGCCTGATACAGCTCCAGCGGCAAACCGTCCGGATCGGGGAAAAAGGTGCAGGCTTTGCCAGTTAGCGCATCGATACGAATCGGTTCGCACATCACGCCTTTTTCCGCCAGCGCGGCAATCGACTGCTCAACATCATCCACGCAAAATGCTAAATGGCGCAGGCCGCAGGCTTCCGGCCCGCTGACGCGCGGAGGTGGTGATGGGAATGAGAAAAGCTCAATGGTGTACACCCCATTCAGGCCGAGGTCGCCTTTCCAGGAGTCGCGCTCGGCGCGATAATATTCACCCAAAAGTTCAAAGCCCAGCACGTCACAGTAAAACGCCTTACTGCGCTGGTAATCGGTGGCAATAATGGCAATGTGGTGGATCTGTTTAATCTGTAGCATAGCGGCTCCGGTTGTCACATCAGCCGCTTACCCTACGTGGCAAAAGCGGCAATGGAAAGAGGGGATTATCCTAAGTTAGCGATCGTCTTCTTCACGCAACACGCGCACCAGATAGCGGCCATCTTCGGTCAGCGTCGCGCCATGGATATCGGTTTCGAAGCCGGGATAATGGCGCCCGATGGTACAGAGCATCAGCAGAAAATCGAGCACTGAACGGCTCTCTTCAGTGATCATCTCGCCCGGCATCACGACCGGCACGCCTGGTGGGTATGGCAAAATCATGTTGGCCGAGATACGTCCCACCAGCTCACCAATATCAACGGTTTCAACCTGGCCTTTTACCTGACGCTGAAAGGCCTGATGCGGTGTCATTTTCATCTCAGGCAGCACGTCAAATGCCTTCAGCATCAGACGCGGCAGATCGTGTTGCAGAATCAGCTGATGAATCCCCTGCGCCAGCGTTTGAATACGCATATTGCGATAGAAATCGGGATCTTCAGCGTAGAGATCCGGCAGCATGTTTTTTACCCGCAGATTGAGATCGTAGGCGCGCTTAAATTCGGTAAGACCACGCAGCACGCTCATCGCCTTGGTTTTATCGATACCGATGCTGAACAGGAACAGCAAATTGTAGGGTCCGGTTTTCTCCACCACGATGCCGCGCTGGTCGAGGAATTTCGCCACCAGCGCGGCGGGAATGCCCTCTTCCGCCATCTTTCCGAGCTCACTCATGCCCGGCGTCAGGATGGTGACTTTGATCGGATCGAGATACATGTGATCGCGGTCGGCGTTGGTGAAGCCGTGCCAGTCTTCTTCGCCCGGCTGGATCGGCCAGCATTCAGCTTGATCGACCCGCTCGGGCTGCCAGATATCAAAGAACCAGCCATCGGATTCTTCGCGTAAGCGCTGAATCTCACGGCGAAAATGCAGCGCGCGCTCAACAGACCGATTGATCAGCCGCTTGCCCGGATTGCCGCGCAGCATCGCGGCCGCCGTTTCAATCGATGACACGATCGCGTAGCTCGGCGATGTGGTGGTGTGCATCATGTAGGCTTCGTTGAAAGTGTGCTCGTCGTAATCGCCTTTGATGTGAATCAGCGAAGCTTGCGAGAACGCCGCCAACAGTTTGTGCGTCGATTGCGTTTCATAGATCACTTTGCCGGGAATACGATCGCCGCTCATACCGCTTTTTCCCGCATAGATCGGATGGAAATTGGTGTACGGCACCCATGCTGAATCGAAATGAATCGACGGCACATCCAACGTTTGCTTGATGAACTGCGTGTTATACAGCAGGCCATCGTAAGTTGAGTTGGTGATCACCGCATGCACAGGCCAACTGGCGCGCGGCGTGGCGTTGACCTTTTGCTGAATGCTGTCGCGCGTAAATTCACGCTGCGGGATACCACCAAGAATGCCTAGCGCGTTACGCGTCGGCTTGAGCCAGATCGGGATAATATCGCTCATCATCAGTAAATGGGTCAGCGATTTATGGCAGTTACGGTCAATCAATACCGTGCTGCCGGCGGGAGCCGCGTACATGCCGACGATTTTGTTTGAGGTCGAGGTGCCGTTGGTCACCATGTAGCTTTGCTCAGCACCAAAGGTGCGCGCGACATACTCTTCCGCTTCCAGATGCGGACCGGTGTGGTCGAGTAACGAACCCAATTCTGTTACCGAAATCGAAACATCGGCTTTTAAGGTGTTCGAGCCAAAGAAATCATAGAACAGGCTGCCGACCGGACTTTTCTGGAAGGCACTACCGCCCATATGACCAGGCGTGCAGAAAGTGTATTTGCCCTCTTTGACGTAGGTGAAGAGGGCTTTCGTCAGCGGCGGCGTAATGTTATCGATGTACTCATCGGTGTACTGACGGATATGCAATGCGATGTCGTCGGCTGCGCTTAAGGCGTACTCAAAGAAGTGCAGCGCCATACGCATCTCGTTGATGCTGACATCCATTTGTGAATGGGTGTTGATGAAGGCGTACAGCGGCAGATATTCGTTGAGCTGATTGATGTCGCTACATAGCGCCAGACTGTATTCGTCCCAGTCGAAAATCACGCCGCAGATGCGCGGATTGTGTTCGATCAGTTTCACCAGGTCGCTGGCATTATTGGGATAAACGGTTTGGAAGCCCTGCTGTTTCAGTGCGGCATCCAGTTCGCGAATAGGCTCATCTTTGTAGAAAGCGCCGTGCGGTCCCATGATCGCAATAATATTCACTGCTCACCTCCTGTGGTGTTGTGGCACTGAATAAGGATAGCGAAAAGCGGACAAGGATGGACCTGGAATGCTCTGCTGTTGAGTTTCGATGCAAATAAAGCGCGATAAATCGCGCCGCTACAATGTGTGCAGATCCGATGCTAAAGCCATGATAAAGCTAGAGGGTACAGGAAAGACCAGCCCGAAGAGCGAAGCGTCCGAGCCAGGTACGGCGAGGCCGATCTGCATGGATGCAGGTATTCTTTGCGATCGGGCTGAGCTTTACTGGACCTGGCTCCGAAGTCACAGCAAAATTGTCGAACCAGGTAGCCATAAATGGCTAACCTACAGGCATAAAAAAAGCGGACCGAGGTCCGCTTCTTGCTAAGCCTAATGTATCAAGCGTAGCCGTAATTCATCAGGCGCTGATAACGACGGTTGAGCAACTCTTCGGTGCTCAGCACATCAAGATCGGCCAGATCCGCCAACAGCTGCTGCTTGAGGCTGGCAGCGATGTCCAGCGGATGACGATGCGCCCCACCCAGCGGTTCTGGAATGATGGAATCGATCAGTTTGAGCTCTTTTAAGCGTTCAGCGGTGATGCCCATCGCTTCTGCAGCTAACGGCGCTTTATCGGCGCTTTTCCACAGAATTGACGCACAGCCTTCCGGTGAAATCACCGAATAAGTGCTGTACTGCAGCATGTTCACCTTGTCACCCACGCCGATGGCCAATGCCCCACCGGAACCGCCTTCACCAATGACGGTGCAAATCACCGGAATTTTCAGGCCAGACATTTCGCGCAGGTTACGGGCAATCGCTTCAGACTGGCCGCGCTCTTCTGCGCCCACGCCCGGATACGCACCCGGCGTGTCGATGAAGGTGATCAGCGGCATCTTGAAGCGTTCAGCCATTTCCATCAGACGCAGCGCTTTACGGTAACCTTCTGGTGCTGGCATACCGAAATTACGGCGGATTTTCTCTTTAGTTTCGCGACCTTTCTGGTGACCAATGACCATTACTGGACGACCGTCTAAGCGCGCAATACCGCCGACAATCGCTTTATCATCGGCGTAAGCACGATCGCCAGCCAGTTCGTCGAAATCATCAAACGCGTTGCGGATATAGTCCAGTGTATAAGGACGCAGCGGATGACGCGCAAGCTGCGCCACTTGCCAGGCGCCTAAATCAGAGAAGATTTTACGGGTCAGCTCGACGCTTTTTTCGCGCAGACGCTGCACTTCTTCATCCAAATTAATATCGTGTTTTTCATCCGAACGACCAATCGATGTTAACGAGTCGATTTTCGCTTCAAGCTCTGCGATTGGCTGTTCAAAATCCAGGTAATTAAGACTCATAATGTTCCTGTTTTAGTCAAACTCCAGTTCCACCTGCTCCGATCCTACTAACGACCGCAAATCGTTGAGTAAACGATCGCTGGGCGAAATTCGCCACGCTGCACCAAAGCGCAGCTTCGCCCGCGCATCGGCTCTCTGATAGTAGAGATGCACCGGAATGGTCCCGGAGCGATGAGGCTCCAGAGACTGGCGGAGACGGTTTAAAAGCTGGTCATCAATTTGCCTGTCCGTCAGCGAGATAGCAAGTCCGCGCGCGTATTTTTCCCGCGCTTCGTCGATGTCCATAACTTCTCTGGCGGTCATTTTAAGGCCACCGCTAAAGTCATCAAAGCTGACCTGTCCGCTGACGATCAGGATACGGTCCTTCTCCAGCAACTGCTGGTATTTATCTAACGCATCGGTAAATAACATCACTTCAAGACGACCAGAACGATCGTCAATCGTACAAATACCAATTCGGTTGCCGCGCTTAGTCACCATCACCCGGGCGGCAATCACCAGCCCCGCTGCGACGGTTACTTTACCACGATCTGTCGGATGCATGTCTTTCAGCCGCATGCCGCCGACGTAACGCTCAATTTCTTTCAAATACTGATTAATCGGATGGCCGGTAAGATACAAACCGAGCGTCTCACGTTCGCCATCCAACTGAACCTGCTCTGGCCAGGGCGTAATGCTGGCGTAGGATTTCTCCACCTGCTCCGGCTCTTCTGCCAGCACACCAAACATATCGGCCTGGCCGATGGCTTCGGCTTTGGCGTGCTGATCGGCGGCTTTTAACGCATCGCCAAGTGCACTCATCAACGCCGCACGATGCGGCCCCAGACGATCAAACGCCCCCGACATGATCAGTTTTTCCATCACGCGACGGTTGATCTTCTTGGTGTCAGTACGCGCACAGAGATCGAACAGCTCTTTGAAGTAGCCGCCTTCGTTACGCGCATCAATGATCGCTTCAATCGGGCCTTCGCCCACGCCTTTGATCGCGCCGATGCCGTAAACGATCTCACCTTCATCATTAACGTGGAACGGATAGAGGCCTGAGTTGATGTCAGGTGGCAGCACTTTAAGGCCCATGCGCCAGCACTCATCCACCAAACCGACCACTTTCTCGGTGTTATCCATATCGGCGGTCATTACCGCCGCCATAAACTCTGCCGGATAGTGCGCTTTCAGCCACAGCGTTTGGTAGGACACCAATGCGTAAGCCGCGGAGTGTGACTTGTTGAAGCCATAACCTGCAAACTTCTCTACCAGATCGAAGATTTTCATCGACAGTTCGCCGTCGACGCCCATCTTCTCCGCCCCGTCCTGGAACACCGAACGCTGCTTCGCCATCTCTTCCGGTTTCTTTTTACCCATCGCACGACGCAACATATCTGCGCCACCCAGCGTATAGCCGGACAACACCTGCGCGATCTGCATCACCTGTTCCTGGTACAGAATGATGCCGTAGGTCGGCTCCAGCACCGGCTTCAGGGTTTCGTGCTGCCACTGAATATCTGGATAAGAGATCTCTTCGCGGCCGTGCTTACGGTCGATGAAGTTATCGACCATGCCGGATTGCAGCGGACCCGGACGGAACAGCGCCACCAGTGCGATCATGTCTTCGAAGCAGTCAGGCTTCAGACGTTTGATCAGATCTTTCATGCCGCGCGATTCAAGCTGGAACACCGCAGTGGTTTCCGAGCGTTGCAGCATGTCGAAGCTTTTCTTGTCATCCAGCGGGATGGCGGCGATATCAATTGGCGGCAGCCCCTGCTTTTCACGGCGCGGGTTAATCATCTTCAGCGCCCAGTCGATGATGGTGAGCGTACGCAGGCCGAGGAAGTCAAACTTCACCAGCCCGGCGTACTCCACGTCATTCTTATCAAACTGGGTAACCGGGAACTGTCCGTTCTCATCGCAGTATAGCGGCGCAAAATCGGTAATCTTAGTCGGCGAAATCACCACACCACCGGCATGTTTACCGGCGTTACGCGTGACACCTTCCAGTTTGCGCGCCATGTCAATCAGCGCTTTAACCTCTTCGTCTGCCTCATAGATCTCCGGCAGCTGCGGTTCAGCCAGGAAGGCTTTTTCCAGCGTCATGCCCGGATCCGGCGGGATCAACTTGGAGATACGATCGACGAAACCATACGGATGACCCAGCACGCGTCCAACATCGCGGATTACCGCTTTCGCCGCCATGGTACCAAAGGTGATGATCTGCGATACCGCTTCACGCCCGTACATCTCGGCAACGTGATCGATAACCTGATCGCGCTTCTCCATGCAGAAGTCGACGTCGAAGTCGGGCATCGACACACGTTCCGGGTTAAGGAAGCGTTCGAACAGCAGGTCGAACTCCAGCGGATCGATATCGGTAATCTTCAGCGCATACGCCACTAACGAACCCGCACCCGAGCCGCGGCCTGGGCCAACGGGAATGCCGTTGTCCTTCGACCACTGGATAAACTCCATCACGATCAAGAAGTAACCGGGGAACCCCATCTGGTTGATAACGGTAAGTTCAATTTCCAGACGTTCGTCATATTCCACGCGTTTCTCGGCGCGTACTGCGGCATCGGGGAAGAGAAATTCCAGTCGCTCTTCCAACCCTTCACGCGATTTCGCCACAAGGAAATCTTCGGTGCTCATCTCTCCGGTGGGGAACTGCGGCAGGAAATATTCACCGAGGCGCACCGTCACGTTACAGCGCTTAGCAATCTCTACGCTATTTTCCAGCGCTTCCGGGATGTCCGAAAACAGCTCGCACATCTCCTCTTCACTGCGCATATATTGCTGAGGACTGTAATGACGCGGACGTTTCGGATCGTCCAACGTATAGCCGTCATGAATCGCTACGCGGATTTCATGCGCATCAAAATCGTCTTCATTCAGGAAACAGACTTCATTGGTGGCAACGACCGGCACGCCTTCGGCAATCGCCAGCTCCACGGCAGCGTGCAGATAGGCTTCTTCATCGGCGCGGCCGGTGCGTATCAGCTCAAGGTAATAGCGATTGGGGAAGTGTTCCTGATAGAAGCTCAGGCACTGCGCCACCATGGCACTGTTGCCGCGCAGCAAGCTACGACCGACATCACCACGGCGTCCGCCGGACAGGAGGATCAAACCTTCGCCTAACTCAATCAGCCAGTCACGATCAATAATCGGCCCTGCAATACCATAACCGCGCTGATAAGCGCGCGAAATCAGCAGGGTGAGATTTTGATAACCGGTATTATTCGCTGCCAGCACGGTTAGCTGCGTCAGCTCGTCGCCCATTAATTCACTGGCGACGTGGAAGTCAGCACCGACAATCGGCTTGATCCCCGCGCCGTGCGCGCTGCCGTAAAAACGCACCAGCCCACAGAGGTTGATGTAATCGGTAATCGCGATTGCCGGCATACCCAGCGCAGCCGCCTTCTTGACCAAAGGTCCGGTTTTCGCCAGACCATCAACCATGGAGTAATCGCTATGGACGCGCAGATGTATAAAACGAGGTTCAGCCATATCAGTTTCCGGTTAAAACAGCGTCAGGCTATTAAAGCGTAGTTGGCTGGCGCGCGGCCAGCACGTCGGCATCAATCAGGGCATTACGCACCGGCGCAAAGCTGCGACGATGGTGAGGTGTGGCGCCATGCTGCGTCAGCTTTTCCATGTGCAGCGCAGTAGGATAACCTTTGTGCTGCGCAAAACCATATTGAGGGAACAGCAGATCCAGCTCGGCCATTTCCCGATCGCGCGTGACTTTGGCGATAATCGAAGCCGCGCTAATCTCTTGCACCAGACTATCGCCCTTCACCACCGCCTGCGATGGCATGGATAATGCCGGACAGCGGTTGCCATCAATCAGCACAAAATCCGGCACGATGGGTAAACCCGCCACCGCGCGCTGCATCGCTAACATGGTAGCGTGCAAAATATTGAGCCGATCGATCTCTTCAGGTTCAGCACGGCCAAGACTCCATGCCAGCGCCTTCTCTTTGATCTCGTCATACAGCGCTAAACGGCGCTTCTCGGAGAGCTTTTTTGAGTCCGCCAGCCCTACAATTGGGTTGGCGGGATCGAGAATCACCGCAGCCGTTACGACGGCACCCACCAGTGGGCCGCGCCCGACTTCATCAACGCCTGCAATGAGCTGGGCGTTGGGATAGATAAATTCAGCCATTGATGATCTCCAGCACCGCATCCGCCGCCTGCTCGTCGGCATTCCAGCGAATCTGTTGATGCAGTTCGGTGAACGTGTTCAGCAGCGCTTCGCGTTCAGGTCCGGCATGCAACAACGGCTCCAGCGCTGCAGCCAGGGCTTCAGGCTGGCATTCATCTTGCAGCAGCTCTTTCACCAGTTCGCGGCCCGCCAGCAAATTAGGCAGCGAAACATACGGTGTTTTCACCAGGCGTTTTGCCAGCCAAAAGGTAAACGGTTTCATGCGATAGCCGACCACCATTGGGCATTTTGCCAGCATGCACTCTAGCGCGGCAGTCCCGGAGGCAAGAATAGCGGCATCACTGGCCAGCATCGCCTGACGACCTTTACCATCCAGCAGATGCATCGGCAGTTCCGGTGCAACCTCCGCTTTAATCTGCTCGAACTGTTCGCGGCGCTTGACGTTCACCAGCGGCACGACGATTTCCAGCGTCGGATAACGCTGGCGAAGCAGCTGTGCGGCGCGCAGAAAATCGGCGCTGAGCATTTCAACTTCAGCACCGCGGCTGCCCGGCAGCAAACCAAGGCAAATCGCGTCATCCGCGATGCCTAATTCGCGGCGTGCCGCCAGCTTATCAGGCTGCAACGGCATCGCATCGGCCATGGTGTGACCAATAAAGCGGCACGGTACGTTAAAGCGGTCATAGAAAGCTTTTTCAAACGGCAAAAAGGCCAGCACCAGATTGGTGTTGCGGCCAATTTTAAACACGCGCTTTTGACGCCACGCCCATACGGAAGGACTGACGTAATGAATCGTGCGAATGCCCGCGCGCTTGAGATTGCCTTCCAGCGTAATATTGAAATCCGGCGCATCAATGCCGACGAAAACATCGGGCTTGAGTTCACTAAAGCGCTGCGTTAGATCGCGGCGAATTTTTAGCAAGCGGCGCAGGCGCCCCAAAACTTCGACAATGCCCATCACCGCCAGCTCTTCCATCTCATACCAGGCTTCGCAGCCTTCGGCTTGCATCAGCGGGCCGGCCACGCCAACAAAGCGAGCATCAGGATGGCGTGCTTTTAACGCACGGATGAGGCCTGCACCAAGAATATCGCCGGAGGTTTCTCCGGCGACCAAGGCAATCGTTAGAGGACGCGATGACATGGATTAACGAATCAATCCACGCGTTGAACGAGCAAAGAAGTCATAGAAAGGTTGCACTTCGCTGTGTTGTTTCGCCAGCTCTTCAATCTCTGGCTTCACTTCATCCAACGTTTTGCCGCTGCGGTACAGCAGCTTGTAAGCATTGCGAATGGCATGCAGCGCTTCTTTGCTAAAGCCGCGACGCTTCAGACCTTCGATATTGATCCCAAACGGCGTTGCGTGATTGCCCTGCGCAATGACGTACGGTGGTACATCCTGCGCGACGCCTGAACAACCGCCAACCATCACGTGAGCACCAATGGTGCACCACTGGTGAACCGCTGTCATGCCGCCAATAATAGCGAAATCATCAACGGTAACGTGCCCACCCAGCGTAGCATTGTTAGCAAAGATGCAGCGGTTGCCAATCACGCAATCATGCGCGATGTGAGCATTCACCATCAGCAGATTATCGCTGCCAATCTTCGTCACATTACCGCCCTGAGTCGTGCCACGATGAACCGTGACGCTTTCGCGGATGCGGTTGCGGTCGCCAATTTCAACGCGCGTGGGTTCACCGGCATATTTCAGATCCTGATTCACTTCACCAATGGAAGCAAACTGGTAGATCTGATTGTCTTTACCGATTCGCGTATGGCCGTTTACGACTACGTGCGATTTAAGTACTGTCCCTTCACCAATTTCCACATGAGCGCCGATAAAACAAAACGGGCCGATATGAACATTGGCACCGATGACGGCACCTTCTTCAATGACAGAACTGGGATGGATATTGGCGGTTGAATCAATCACTTATTATGCCTCCCGGCTACGGGCACACATCATGGTCGCTTCACAGACAATTTTGCCATCAACGGTTGCCACGCCTTTAAAGCGCGTCAGGCCACGACGGGTTTTCTCGAATGTCACTTCCATGATCATCTGATCGCCCGGGACAACCGGACGTTTGAAACGGGCTTCATCGATACCGGCGAAGTAATAGAGTTCGCCGGGTTCCAGTTTGCCAACGCTTTTGAACGCCAGAATACCGGTCGCTTGCGCCATCGCTTCCAGGATCAGAACGCCTGGGAAAATCGGCTTACCAGGGAAATGTCCCTGGAAAAACGGTTCGTTAACAGAAACGTTCTTCACCGCGCGCAGATATTTATGCTCTTCAAAATCCAGCACGCGATCAACCAGCAAGAAAGGATAGCGGTGTGGCAGCAGTTCTAAAATCTCTTCAATTTTCAGAGTATGCGTTTCAGTAGTCAAAATACTCTTCCTGTCCTAAAAAATCTGATGGCAACAATAACACGGCCTGCACCGATCAAAATGATCTTCCGCAGGCCGCAAATCAGTTCGGGGGCGTTTCGCTTACCTAAGATACCTGCTGCCGCGTTCGGGTTGCCCTGAGCGGAAAGAAAGTACGCTTTTTATTATGAAAGCGAATAGCGTGGGATGCGTTTAGTCGTCTTTGCCGACCTTACGTTCGATGGCTTTTAAGCGTTTGCTTATGTCATCGATATTCATCACCAGCGCTGCTGTTTTACGCCAGCTTTTGTTGGGTTGCAGTGGAATACCCGACGAGTATACCCCTGGTTCTGTGATGGGGCGCATTACCATGCCCATGCCCGTTACGGTCACTTTGTCACAGATTTCCATATGGCCGTTAATGACGCTGGCGCCGCCAATCATACAGTAACGTCCAATCTTCAGACTACCCGCCATGATCACACCACCAGCAACCGCGGTGTTATCACCAATCACAACGTTGTGCGCAATCTGACACTGGTTGTCTATGATAACACCATTGCCGATCAGAGTGTTATCCAGTGCGCCGCGATCAATGGTGGTACAGGCGCCAATTTCCACCCGATCACCAATCACTACGGTACCCAGCTGCGGAATTTTCACCCAGTTACCGCGATCGTTAGCATACCCGAAACCATCGGCACCGATGACCGTGCCGGACTGAATCAGACAATCCTGACCAATCTGGATTTCGTGATAAAGGGTGACGTTAGCCCACAAGCGTGAACCACGACCGATACGCGTCTGCTTACCCACAAAACATCCTGCGCCAATAACGACGTCGTCACCCAGCTCAACGCCGGACTCGATCACCGCATTCGCACCCACCGAAACATTCCTACCCAGCTTAGCAGTTGCATCGATCACCGCACTGGGCGCGATATTCTGCGCGGGCTGCGGCGTTGTGTCCAGCAGTTGTGCCATGCGGGCATAAGTTAAGTAAGGATTTTTTACCACCAGGGCGGCCGTTTTACACCACTCCAGATCCGCTTCCGTCAGCACCACGGCTGAAGCCTGAATAGTAGCGAGCTGCTCGCGGTAGCGGCTGTTTGCAAGAAAAGTGATTTGGCCAGTTGTGGCGGATTGCATAGAAGCAATGCCGGAGATGACGATATCGCCATCTCCGTGCAATTCTGCATCCAACTGCTGGGCTAAATCAGCCAGTCGAATTGATGACATCAATTATTTAACCTGTTTAACAACGTCAGCAGTGATGTCTTTAGCATCAGATGAAGAGTACAGAACGGCCTGAGAGTCCAGCACCAGATCGTATCCTCCGCTTTTCGCTACAGACTGAACGGCTGTCTGGATTTTAGCCAGCAGCTTGTTACGTTCTTGCATCTGACGAGTCTGGTTGTCTTTGTCAAAAGCCTGCGCTTTTTGTTCAAAGGCAGCACGCTCAGAAGAAATTTGCTTCTCTTTCTTCGTACGATCGCTTGCTTTCATGGTCGATGCGTTACGCTGCAGATCCTGAATCTCTTGCTGGATCTTTTGCTGCTGAGACTGGAGGTCAGAGGCGCGGCTCTGGAATTCACCCTCAAGTTGCTTAGCAACAGCGGCACGCTGTGGAGACTGCTGGAAGACCTGGCTCAGGTTAACAACAGCAACTTTATCAGCCGCTTGGGCACCCGCAGAAGCAGCTAATGCAACACCCAGAGCAGCGGCACAGAACAACTTTTTCACTATAAACTCCTTACCTCAACGTGTGTGTTTGCAGCGTGTCATCTTATTAAGCGACACGCCTGCAAGACGGTATTTTCACTTCCCTGCTCAGAGCTTTACCAGGTTTTACCAATGTTAAACTGGAACTGCTCTGACTTGTCTCCCTCGACTTTCTTCATTGGCTGGGCGTACGAGAAGACCAGCGGTCCCAACGGCGACATCCACTGCAGTGCCACACCGGCAGAGACGCGAATGTTGTTTGGATCGCTGTAGTCTGGCACACCCGCAGCACGTGTTTCTGCGGTATTCTGCCATTTGGTATCCCAAACGGTACCGGCATCCATAAACACCGAGGTACGTACAGAGTTCGCGTACTTCTCGCTCAGGAATGGCGTTGGCGTAATCAGCTCAAGGCTGGCAATCGCCATCGCGTTACCCCCTACCGCATCATCCGACTTACAAACGCCGTTCGGGTCAGTCAGATTACAGGTAGAAGAATGATCGTTCAGGTACGCTGCTTTAGGACCAATGGTATTGGACTGGAAGCCACGAACCGTGCTCGAACCACCGCCGTAGAAGTTCTCATAGAACGGCATCTCTTTTCCACCGAGTCCGTCACCATATCCAACACGACCACGGCCTAACACCACCCATGTGCCATCGCGGTTAAGCGGCACATATTGCTGGCTGTCCAATGTCGCTTTGTAGAACGCGTTATCGGAGCCTGGAATGGTCACTTTACCGTTCAGGTTGGTGCGGTTACCGCGCGTAGGGAAGAAGCCGCGGTCTAAGGTGTTGTACGTCCAACCGTAGTTGAAGGTGAAGTCATCTGCAGAGAAATCACCGTCATCATTCAAGCCCTGATGACGACCTACTGAATCAAGATAACGCCACATTGCGATCTGAGGACGCATATTGGACAGGTCGTTATGTACATAGCCTAAACCCACGCGCAGCGTATTGTTTTCGTTGACCGGGAAGCCCAGCGTCCCGTCAAGGCCATAACTTTTATTGGTATAGTCAGAAAGATCGGCGTCATCCGCTTTGAAGTCGTTATAGAACAGGCGACCGCCAAGACTCACGCCATCGACCGTAAAGTACGGATCGGTCAGCGAGAATTCAGCATAGGTCTGGTAATCGTTCTTAGTACCGCTGATGCCCACGGTGTTACCGGTGCCGAGCCAGTTTTCCTGGGTCACACCTACCTGGAAGCTCACCCCGCTTTCAGTACCGTAACCGACACCAAAGTTAAAGGTACCGGTATTACGCTCTTTCACCTTGTAGACCACGTCAACCTGATCGGGCGCACCCGGCACGCGTTGCGTATCCACATCGACGGTTTCGAAGTAACCCGTACGGTTCAGACGCTCTTTACCCTGATCAACGAGGTCGCTGCCCAACCAGGCACCTTCCATTTGACGCATTTCACGGCGCAGTACGGAATCTTTTGAGGTGTCGTTACCTTCGAAGCGCACTTTACGCACGTAGTAACGGTTGCCCGCATCCACGTTAATATGCAGCTTGACGGTTTTATCAGCATCGTTAATTTCTGGCTGCGTCACGACACGCGGGTAGGCGTAACCGTAGCGACCCAGCAATTTCTTAATGTCATCTTCCATCTGGGTGACTTTAGTGCCGTTATACAGCTCGCCCGATGGAATTTTGGTCATTTGTTCGATTTCCGCCGAGTGCCCTGCCATGCTGCCGTTCACGATCACGCCGGCAATTTTGTACTGATCGCCTTCGTTAATGTTGACGGTGATGTAGATGCCTTTTTTATCTGGCGTCAGGCTCACTTGGGTAGAATCGATGTTGAAACGCGCATAACCGCGATCCAGATAGAAGCTGCGCAGGGTTTCGAGATCGCCTGCTAACTTCTGCTTCTGGTATTTACGATCGCCCACCACGTTCCACCATGGCACTTCATCGCGCAGTGAGAAGCGCGAAATCAGTTCGTCAGAGCTAAACGCTTTATTACCCACGATGTTGATCTGCTGGATCTGCGCTGAAACGCCTTCCTGGAAGACGAATTTCAGATCAACGCGGTTACGCGGCAGCGGCGTGGCAATCGCTTTGACGCTGGCGGTGTATTTACCGACGCTGTAATAGAAATCTTCCAGCCCCTTCTCGATAGAAGAGAGCGTGGTGCGGTCCAGCGCTTCGCCGACGCGAACGCCAGAAGCCTCAAGATTCTGTTTCAGCTGATCTTCTTTCACCGCTTTGTTGCCGGAGAAAGTGATGTTGGCAATGGTTGGACGTTCTTTCACCTGAACAATCAGGGTTGTACCATCACGCAGAACCTGCACATCTTCAAAGTTACCGGTGGCGAACAGTGAGCGAATGGTATTTCTGACATCATCGTCATTCACCGTATCACCGACGCGTACCGGCATGCTGAGCAGAGCCGCGCCGACGGCGACTCGTTGTAGACCTTCGAAATGAATGTCCTTCACTACGAAATCGTCTGCACCGTAAACGGTGGCGCTGCTAAACAGCAGCGACGCTATGAGCAACTTTTTCATCGCCATCGTTGTTATGCGTTTTCCTAACACATCCCGCGCCTGTATGCGTTCCAGCTATTACAAACGAGAGAAATCATTGAAAAGTGCAAGCCCCATTAACAGCACCAGCAAAATTGAGCCAATGCGATAACTAAAGTCCTGAACTCGCTCGGACACCGGTCCACCTTTGATCTTTTCGATCGCCAGAAAGAGCAGATGACCACCATCTAAAACCGGCAGAGGGAACAGGTTAATGATGCCCAGATTGACGCTGATGAGCGCCAGGAACATCAGGTAATAAATCACCCCGTACTCTGCTGATAACCCGGCACCTTGCGCAATCGAAATTGGCCCGCTCAGATTATTCAGCTTCACATCCCCGATTATCAACTTGCCCAGCATGGAAACTGTCAGCTTCATCAGCTGCCAGGTTTTTACACTGGCTTCGCCGATCGCCGCAAAAGGTCCATACTGCCTTACCGTTTTGTACTCATCGGGCAGCGGAATCACGCGCGGTATAACTCCCGCAAATCCTTCCGCTTCTTTGCCCGGTTTCGCTTCCGGCGTCAGCGTCAACGCCACAGGTTCACCGTTGCGCTCAATATCTAGCGCCATGTTTTTGCCCGGGTTATCCCGCACCTGTGCCGCAAAAGCCTGCCACTGTGACAATGGCTGACCATCGACTTTAACGATCCTATCGCCCGCTTGCAAACCAGCGTTGCTTGCCGGTGAGTTTGCCTGAACTTCAGCTAAGGTCGTTTCGATCTGCGGCCCACGTGGACGAATACCTAAAGCAACCACCGGATCCTGTTTATCTGGTTCAAACTGCCATTCGCGTAAATCTAATTGCTTTTGCTGCGTAGCTTCTTCACCAAATTGCGAGACCGTAAGCGTGGCGTCGCTGTCACCGATTTTGCCGATCAGCGCCATACGCACAGCATCCCAATCAGGCGTTTCGATACCATCTACCGCTTTAAGTTCCATGCCAGAGGTAATTTGCGCTTCAGCGGCAACGGAACCGTTCAGAATTTCACCTACCACTGGGCGTACACCCGGCACGCCGTGGATGAAAACGACCCAATAAGCGAAAATGGCAAAAATGAAGTTAGCGATAGGACCGGCTGCGATGATAGAAGCGCGCTGCAGCACCGTTTTGTTGTTGAAGGCTTGATGACGAAGTTCAGCGGGGACGCTCTCAACGCGTTCATCCAGCATTTTGACGTAGCCGCCAAGGGGGATCAGCGCGATAACATATTCAGTGCCCTGACGATCGGTGCGACGCCACAGCGCCTTACCAAAGCCAATCGAGAAACGTTCAACCTTGACGCCGCAACGGCGCGCGACCCAAAAATGGCCAAATTCGTGCACCGTAATTAGCACGCCCAGCGCCACGATAAAGGCGGCAAAACTCCAAAGTATACTCAACATCGCCTGTTATCCTCAGAGGGTGCGAAACACCAACAGCAGCAGGCAGGCAAATACCGGCACCGCAGCAGTCAGGCTATCAATACGATCGAGGATACCACCGTGCCCCGGGATCAAGTTACCGCTGTCTTTAATGCCCGCTTCACGTTTGAACATGCTTTCCGTAAGGTCGCCCAGTACCGAAGCCAGCGTGGCAATCACGGCGCAGATAATCAGCGTGCCTGGCGCGATCGACAGTGGCGCTAATAGCGCAAACAGCCAGGCAATAAGGGCAGACGACAGGAGGCCACCAAAGAAACCTTCCCAGGTTTTACCCGGTGAGACTTTAGGTGCCAGTTTATGTTTGCCAAACAAACGACCGAACATATAAGCACCGGAGTCGGCGCCCCAGACAATGAACATAACGAACAGCAGCCACCATGCACCGGCGAAGTGATCGGTATCGTAATGATACTGACGCAGCGCCATCATTCCCCAGAAGAAGGGGATCACGGTGAGGAGACCAAATAGCAGACGCAGCGGACGCGATGAGCGCCACAGCGCCGCAGAGGCGGGATAGAACAGCACTAAAAATAGCGCGACAATCCACCATCCCAGCGCGGCCCAAAGCGAGCCTTCCAACTGGAATTGGTGCAGATTGCGTTGATAGGGTTGCAGGCTAAAGAGCATTGCGGACAACAACAGGCCGCATAGCACGGCCAGCCAGATACGCTGCTGGCGCGTCTTCATACCCGCCAGCTGCCCCCATTCCCAGGCAGCAAGCATACAGATGATGATGGTGGTGATCGCAAAACCGTACAGCGGTAACCAGAACAGTGCAGCGATCACCAGCGGAATCAAAATTAACGCGGTGATCAGACGAGACTTCAGCAAAGGTTACCCCCAAATTGCTTAGGCGCCGCCTGGTGCAGTACCGCCATAGCGTCGCTCCCGCGTAGAGAATGCATTCAGTGCACCTTCAAAAACGTGTTCATCAAAATCAGGCCAAAGAACATCGGTAAACCAAAACTCAGCATAGGCGATTTGCCACAGCAGGAAGTTGCTAATCCGATGCTCTCCCCCGGTCCTTATCACTAAATCCACTGGCGCCAGCTCCTGCATGCATAGATACGGAGCCAGGCTTTCTTCGGTAATCTGGTCAGGCCGCAGCAAACCTTCCTGCACCTGTTCAGCCAGTTTTCTGGCACCTTGGATAATATCCCAACGGCCGCCATAATTGGCAGCAATGTTAAGAGTTAGTCCATTATTTTGCTGAGTCAGTTCCTCGGCGCGGCGAATGCGTTCCTGAATACGGTTATTGAAACGGCTGATATCACCAATAATGCGTAGACGCACATTGTGTTTGTGCAGGCTTTTGACTTCGCTGTCGAGCGCCCAAACAAACAGCTCCATTAACGCTGTCACTTCCTGAACCGGACGGCTCCAGTTTTCACTGCTGAACGCATACAGCGTAAGCGCTTCCAGTTTATGACTGACCGCGAAGCTAACAGCCCGACGTACTGATTTTACCCCGGCTTTATGGCCTGAAATACGCAGTTTGCCCTGATTTTTTGCCCAGCGACCATTACCATCCATAATGATGGCCACGTGACGTGGCGTGCAGTACGACTCGTCATCGATTGTATTGTGATTGTTGGACGACATAACGCGTAATAATTCCTTTCATCAGAAATGCTGTGGTTTCTGAATACATTGCGCCTGCAGCAAACTCCGGTAAACACACCGGATGACATCGAAACAATGTCGGGCTGTGAAACGCGAGCGAGCGACTATACCATTTTCACCCAGAGCGAACAAATAGCGGGAACTATCAACCTGCTAAACGAAAGCGCGGTAACAATTCATTGGCACGCGCGCGCGCTAACCGATCAATCTCCATCACCTCGTCAATGCTGCCAGGCTCCTGACACGTCAGAGATGCCAGCACTTCGCTGTTGATGGCGGCAATGTCGGTAAAGCGAATCTGGTGCTGCAGAAAAGCCGCAACCGCCACTTCATTCGCTGCATTCAGCGTCGTCGTAGCGGCCTGACCTGTGGCACAGGCATCAATCGCGAGCTTCAGGCAGGGATAGCGCTCGTAGTCCGGTTCGGCAAACGTCAGCGACTTCATTCGAGTGAAGTCGAGCGGCGTTACGCCCGCAGAGATACGTGCTGGCCAAGCCATGCTGTGCGCTATTGGCGTTCGCATATCCGGTGAACCGAGTTGCGCCAGTACACTGCCGTCGCAATAACGCACCATCGAATGGATAACGGACTGCGGATGCAGGATGACCTCCATCTGCGCGTCAGTTGCATTAAATAGCCAGCGGGCTTCAATGTATTCAAGACCTTTATTCATCATGGTGGCCGAATCAACGGAGATTTTTCGTCCCATTGACCAGTTCGGATGCGCACATGCCTGATCTGGCGACATCGCGGCTAAATCCGCTAATGGCGTGTCACGAAAAGGACCACCCGATCCCGTAAGGAGAATCGACTCGATGCCATTCCCCCGCAGATCAGCGTACCCCAACTGATGCTGTATGGAAGCGGGTAAACTCTGAAAAATGGCATTGTGCTCGCTATCCACCGGCAGCAATTGTGCCTGATGTTGGCGCACTGCCTCCATAAACAGGCGGCCGCATGTGACAAGCGATTCTTTATTGGCGAGCAGCACGGTTTTACCGGCGCGAATCGCCGCCAGGGTAGGTTGCAGACCCGAGGCGCCAACAATCGCTGCCATCACCTGATCCACCTCATCTAGCGCAGCCAGTTCGCACGCGGCCTGAACGCCGGAGAGCACTTCGGTATTCACGTTGAGTGCTTTCAGTCGCTCACGCAGCGCCTGTGCGGACGCCTCATCAGACATCGCGGCATAGCGTGGCTGGAATTGCTGGCACTGTTCAGCCATCAATGCCACATTTTGGCCGGCTACCAGCGCAGTCACCTGATACAGCTCAGGATTCGCGGCAACCACTGCCAGCGTGCTGGTGCCAATTGAGCCGGTCGATCCCAGCAAAGTTAATCGCTTCATCATGCTATCCCTGTGAAGTCGTGGACTGTGACCGCAACAGCGCCGGACACAATGTAAAACGCCGCCAGAGTCGAATACATCTCGTCTCTGAACGGCGTTTTTAAAAAGAAGATGATGGCGTTAGAAATCCATCAGTTCCTTTTCTTTTTCGGCCAATGCCGCATCCACACTTTTGATGTGCGCATCGGTCATTTTCTGGATCTCGTCCTGCGAACGACGTTCGTCGTCTTCGCTGATCTCTTTGTCTTTCAGCAGCGCTTTGATCTTATCGTTCGCGTCGCGGCGGACGTTACGGACAGATACACGACCCTGCTCAGCTTCGCCACGGACGATCTTGATCATATCTTTACGACGCTCTTCCGTCAGCGCTGGCAGCGGCACACGAATGTCGCTACCGGCCGAGCTTGGATTCAGGCCCAGATCAGAAGACATGATGGCTTTCTCTACCGCGGCGCTCAGCGAGCGATCAAATACGTTGATTTTCAACGTACGTGAATCCTCTACCGTGACGCTAGCCACCTGACGCAGCGGCGTAGGTGTACCGTAGTAAGGCACCATAATGCCGTCGAGCAGTGAAGGCGAAGCACGACCGGTGCGCACTTTGCTGATGGTGTTTTTGAATGCATCCACACACTTTTCCATGCGCGTGTCTGCATCTTTTTTAATGTCGTTAATCACGTTGAAACCCTTGGATTCGGTTTGACCTGGCCATTTCCGGGCTAACCGGAAGCGGTATCGATAAACATCGATCATCCTAATTGCTGCGCGATGACAGAGCATCGCGGCAAAAGAATATACCTTATTTTAACCTGCGTCGGGTATTAATGCGTAATCAGGGTGCCTTCTTTTTCACCCATCACTACGCGGCGCAGCGCACCAGGCTTGTTCATGTTGAAGACGCGGATAGGCAGTTTATGGTCACGCGCCAGCGTAAACGCCGCGAGATCCATCACTTTAAGCTCTTTATCCAACACTTCTGCATAGCTCAGCTGATCGTACAGCGTTGCATCCGGATTTTTTACCGGATCTTCAGAGTAGACGCCGTCTACTTTGGTGGCTTTCAGTACCACGTCGGCTTCGATTTCGATACCGCGCAGGCAGGCTGCAGAGTCAGTGGTAAAGAACGGGTTGCCGGTACCGGCCGCAAAGATAACGACGCGGTTATTACGCAGCAGGCTGATCGCTTCTGCCCAGCTGTAGTTGTCGCACACGCCATTCAGTGGAATCGCCGACATCAAACGCGCATTGACATACGCACGGTGCAGCGCATCACGCATTGCCAGGCCATTCATTACCGTTGCCAGCATGCCCATATGGTCGCCGACCACACGGTTCATTCCGGCCTGTGCCAGACCTGCGCCACGGAACAGGTTACCGCCACCAATAACCACACCCACCTGGATGCCCAGTTCAACCAGCTCTTTCACCTCTTGCGCCATGCGGTCAAGCACGCTCGCGTCGATACCAAAACCTTCGGCACCTTGCAGTGCTTCGCCACTCAGTTTTAGCAGGATACGTTGATATACAGGTTTTGCGTTGGTCGCCATGGTCGATTCTTCCTGGAAGATATGATGAAAAGGAGAAATAAAATCTGGTCGATCATCCGTAAAGCACGCGAGAAAAGCTATTGGGATGAGACTGAAAGTGCTGTACTAAATTGCAGGCAAAAAAGAACCGCCTTTTGGCGGTTCTTTCAGACCATTAAGACTGTTTGGACATTGCAGCAACTTCTGCTGCGAAGTCAGATTCAACTTTCTCAATGCCTTCGCCCACTTCGAAGCGGATGAAGTTGATGACGTCAGCGTTTTTCTCTTTCAACGCCTGGCCAACAGTTTTGCTTGGGTCGATAACGAAAGCCTGACCGGTCAGAGAAACTTCGCCGGTGAATTTCTTCATGCGGCCTTCAACCATTTTCTCTGCGATCTCTTTTGGCTTGCCAGACTGCATGGCGATGTCCAGCTGAACCTGGTACTCTTTCTCAACCACATCAGCAGACACGTCTTCTGGCTTAACGAATTCTGGCTTACTTGCAGCGATGTGCATTGCGACTTGCTTGCTCAACTCTTCGTTAGCGCCGGTAGTAGAAACAACGACACCGATGCGTGCGCCGTGCTGATAGCTGTTCAGCTCAGCACCTTCAAGGATAGCAACACGACGGATGTTGATGTTCTCACCGATTTTCGCAACCAGCGCTACGCGTTCTTCTTCGAACTGCGCTTTCAGAGCTTCCACATCGGTAACTTTGCCAGCAGTTGCTGCATCCAGAACTTTGTCAGCAAATGCCTGGAAACCGCCATCTTTAGCAACGAAGTCAGTCTGGCAGTTTACTTCCAGAATTACCGCGTAGCCGTCAGCGATTTTAGTTTTGATCACGCCATCAGCAGCTACGTTGCCTGCTTTCTTAGCAGCTTTGATTGCGCCAGATTTGCGCATGTTCTCAATTGCCAGCTCGATGTCGCCGTTCGCTTCAGTCAGCGCTTTTTTGCAGTCCATCATGCCTGCGCCAGTACGCTCACGCAGTTCTTTTACCAATGCAGCGGTAATATCAGCCATTCCAGAATCCTCGATTCGTCTCTGTGTGTTCACACACTGTCAGAAACTTGTTGCGGAAATTTACTCTGCCCCGCTCTCAAATGTGAGCGTGACAGACTTAGATAAAATAAAGGGGCCTGAACGGCCCCCTTAACAGATAACATCTGATGTCTAAGGGCTCTTAGAAAGAGCGAACCTTATTAAGCTTCAGCAGCTTCTTCAGCCTGCTCAGCCAGATCCTGTGAACGGCCTTCGCGCACGGTAGTGGCAACGGCAGTCAGGTACAGGCTTACAGCACGGATCGCATCGTCGTTACCTGGGATAACGAAGTCAACGCCGTCTGGATCAGAGTTGGTATCAACGATAGCAAATACTGGGATACCCAGGTTGTTTGCTTCTTTGATAGCGATATGCTCGTGATCAGCGTCAACAACGAACAGTGCATCCGGCAGACCGCCCATGTCTTTGATACCGCCCAGGCTGTTTTCCAGCTTGGCCAGTTCGCGAGTGCGCATCAGCGCTTCTTTCTTGGTCAGTTTGTCGAAAGTACCGTCCTGAGACTGAGACTCAAGATCTTTCAGGCGTTTGATTGACTGACGAACGGTTTTCCAGTTAGTCAGCATACCACCCAACCAGCGATGGTTTACGAAGAACTGGTCGCAGCTCAGAGCTGACTCTTTTACCGCTTCGGCAGCAGCGCGCTTAGTACCAACGATCAGGATCTTACCTTTACGGGAAGAGATCTTTTTCAACTCAGCCAGAGCGTCGTTGAACATTGGCACAGTCTGCTCGAGGTTGATGATGTGAACCTTGTTACGTGCGCCGAAGATGAATGGCTTCATTTTCGGGTTCCAGTAACGGGTCTGGTGACCAAAGTGAACACCAGCCTTGAGCATGTCGCGCATTGAAACAGTTGCCATGATTACCTCTAAAGTTTGATTTGGGGTTGGGCCTCCATGTATCCCATACGACCGACCTCTTTCAAGGCACCCCGGCGTATGTGTCGATACATGTGTGTTTTAGTACACATAATGAGTTTTATGCGTTTCCTGCCAGCCAATAACCTGGCGACAGAGAATCGTCGGCGCGCTTTATACCACAATGCGCAGTAATACGCCAATAGTAGTTAGCGGCGAGAGGCGCAGACAATCCCCATTTGGCAGCCCATTTGCTGGCTGCTAACATGTTTGCCACAGAACTCATTATTGTCGAAAATTTCGACGATTGCGGATTAATTTAATGGCTATTTCAATTAAAACCCCTGAAGAAATCGAAAAAATGCGCGTCGCGGGCCGTCTTGCCGCTGAAGTGCTTGAGATGATTGCGCCGCACGTGGTGCCTGGTGTTACCACCGGTGAACTTGACCGCCTCTGTCACGAACATATCACGCAGAAGCAACAGGCCATTTCCGCTTGCCTGGGTTATCACGGCTTCCCGAAATCAGTCTGTATCTCCGTGAATGAAGTGGTCTGTCACGGTATTCCGAGTGACGATCGCGTGCTGAAAGATGGCGATGTCGTGAACGTCGATGTCACGGTGATCAAAGATGAATATCACGGCGACACCTCAAAGATGTTTATCGTCGGTAAACCGACCATTCAGGGCGAGCGCCTGTGTCGCGTCACGCAGGAAAGTCTGTATATCGCGCTGCGTTTGGTAAAACCGGGGATTCGCCTGCGCGAGCTCGGTCGTGCCATTCAGCAGTATGTGGAAGCGCAGGATTTCTCGGTGGTGCGCGAATATTGCGGTCACGGTATCGGCAAAGGCTTCCATGAAGAACCGCAGGTGCTGCATTACGATGCGGACGACAGCGGCGTGGTGCTGCAAGCAGGTATGACCTTCACCATCGAACCGATGGTCAATGCCGGTGATTACCGCATCCGCACCATGAAGGATGGCTGGACCGTGAAAACCAAAGATCGCAGCTTGTCCGCGCAGTATGAGCATACTATTGTGGTCACAGAAAACGGCTGTGAGATTCTGACGCTGCGTGAAGACGACACCATTCCAGCGGTGCTCGAAAACGTCGCGTAATCATCTCCCTGACAGTACCAGGCCGGCTCATAGCCGGCCTTTTTTATGTTTGACGCGTAATGAAGAGGCATGTTGATGAGTGGTAGCGTGACCGAAGCAGTACACAAAGGCCTGACCGATTCCCCCGCCAGCTGGCCCGATGAAGCCCTGACGCGCGACAAGCTCAAACAGTATCTTGAGCAATTCCACCAGCATCTCGGTAGCGCGTTTGATGCGGGCACCGATATCGAATCCCTGATCGATGCGCGCACCCTGTTTATTGACCGCTTACTCCGTCGCCTATGGCGCTTCTTTGGTTTTGATCGGCTGAAAGAGATCGCGCTGGTTGCCGTAGGCGGTTATGGCCGCGGTGAACTGCATCCGCTCTCTGACATTGATGTGCTGATCCTCAGTCGTCAACCGCTGGACGACGCTGCGGCACAGCGCACCAGTGAACTGTTAACGCTGATGTGGGATCTGAAGCTGGAAGTCGGCCACAGTGTGCGCACGTTAGAAGAGTGCTTGCTGGAAGGATTATCCGATCTCACCGTCGCCACTAATCTGATCGAATCGCGCATGCTGACGGGCGACGTGGCGCTGTTTCTCGAGCTGCAAAAGAATATCTTTAGCGATGGTTTCTGGCCATCGTCGCGCTTTTTCGCTGCCAAAATTGAAGAGCAGCAGGAACGCCACCAGCGCTATCACGGCACCAGCTATAACCTCGAACCCGACATCAAAAGCAGCCCGGGCGGCCTGCGCGACATTCACACGCTGCAATGGGTGGCGCGTCGTCACTTTGGTGCCACCACCATGGATGAGATGGTTGGTTTCGGCTTTATCACCGAAGCGGAACGCAATGAAATCAATGAGTGTCAGGAGTTCCTGTGGCGCATTCGTTTTGCGCTGCACTTAACGCTGCCGCGCTATGACAATCGCCTGCTGTTCGATCGTCAGCTAACCGTAGCTCAACGTCTCAACTACCTGGGCGAAGTCAACGAGCCGGTTGAGCGCATGATGAAGGACTTTTACCGCGTTACGCGCCGCATTGGCGAACTCAATCAAATGCTGCTGCAGCTGTTTGATGAGGCCATTTTGGCGCTATCGACCACCGAGAAACCACGCAACCTTGATGATGACTTCCAGATTCGCGGTGACTTAATCGATCTGCGCGATCCCTCGCTGTTTGAGCGCGAACCGCAAGCCATCCTGCGCATGTTTTACGTGATGGTGCGTAACGAAAACATCAAAGGCATTTACTCCACCACCCTGCGCCAGCTGCGCTATGCGCGTCGCCATCTGAAACAGCCGCTGTGCCATATTCCTGAAGCGCGTGAAACCTTTATGGCGATACTGCGTCATCCCGGCGCAGTCAAGCGCGCCCTGGTGCCGATGCATCGTCATAGCGTACTGTGGGCCTATACGCCGCTGTGGGGCAATATCGTCGGCCAGATGCAGTTCGATCTGTTCCACGCTTACACCGTTGATGAACACACCATTCGCGTGCTGCAGAAGCTGGAGAGCTTTGCCGATGAAGCCACGCGACCGATGCATCCGCTGTGCGTAGAACTCTGGCCGCGTCTGCCACAGCCGGAACTGCTGCTGATGGCCGCGCTGCTGCATGATATTGCCAAAGGCCGCAATGGCGATCACTCGATTCTCGGCGCGCAGGATGCGCTGGATTTCGCCGAATTACATGGCCTGAACTCCCGTGAAACGCAGCTGGTTGCCTGGCTGGTACGCCATCATCTGTTGATGTCGGTCACCGCGCAGCGTCGCGACATTCAGGATCCGACCGTAATTCAGCAGTTCGCCGAAGTGATGCAAAACGAAAACCGTCTGCGTTATCTGGCGTGCCTGACGGTGTCTGATATCTGCGCCACCAATGAAAGCTTGTGGAACAGCTGGAAACAGAGCCTGTTGCGCGAGCTGTTCTTTGCCACCGAAAAACAGCTGCGTCGCGGTATGGAAAATAGCCCGGATCTGCGCGAGCGGGTACGTCACCATCGGCTGCAAGCGCTGGCGCTACTGCGCATGGAAAACCTCGACGAAGAGCGCCTGCACCATATCTGGAGCCGCTGCCGCGCCGACTATTTCCTGCGCCACACGCCGAATCAGCTCGCCTGGCACGCGCGTCATTTAATTCATCACGATCTCAACAAACCGCTGGTGTTGGTGAGTCCGCAGGCCACGCGCGGCGGCACCGAAATCTTTATCTGGAGCCCGGATCGCCCGCACCTGTTTGCGGCGGTGGCTGGCGAATTAGATCGTCGCAACCTCAGCGTGCATGATGCGCAAATCTTTACCAGCCGCGACGGCATGGCGATGGATACCTTTATCGTGCTGGAGCCCGATGGCAGCCCGCTGGCCGCTGACCGTCATCCAATGATCATTCACGCGCTGGAGCAAGCCATTACGCAAACTGAGTGGGTGCCGCCGCGTACGCGCCGTCAGTCAGCGCGTCTCAAGCATTTCAGCGTGGATACCGAGGTGAATTTTCTGCCGACGCATACCGATCGCCGCAGCTATCTGGAGTTAGTCGCACTCGATCAGCCTGGCTTGCTGGCGCGCGTGGGAGAAGTGTTCGCCGATTTGGGTGTATCGCTGCACGGTGCGCGCATCAGTACAATTGGTGAGCGGGTTGAGGATCTTTTCATCCTGGCCGATAGCGAGCGGCGTGCGCTGGGGGTCGAAATGCGCGATGTGTTGCAACAGAGGTTGACAGAAGCCCTTAATCCAAACGATAAACTCTGACCTGGCAAATATCATTCACGTTGCAGGTGCGTTGGCTTTCCTCGCTTGACCTGCAGCTTGAATGATTTAGGGTAGATATTTTAATCATGTCCGCATTTACGGACATCCGCTATGACAGAATCAGGAAATAAATATGCAACAGTTACAGAGCGTTATCGAATCTGCCTTTGAGCGCCGCGCCGACATCACGCCATCTAGCGTAGACGGTGCAACCCGTGATGCTATCAACCAGGTTATCGGCCTGCTGGATAGCGGTGAACTGCGCGTGTCTGAAAAGATCAACGGTGAGTGGGTAACGCATCAGTGGCTGAAGAAAGCAGTGCTGTTGTCGTTCCGCATTAACGATAACCAGGTGATGGAAGGTTCTGAAACCCGTTTCTACGACAAAGTGCCGATGAAATTTGCCGGCTGGGACGAAGCGCGCTTCAAAAACGCCGGTTTCCGCGTTGTGCCACCGGCTGCCGTGCGTCAGGGCGCATTCATCGCACGTAACACCGTGCTGATGCCGTCTTACGTCAACATCGGTGCGTACGTCGATGAAGGCACCATGGTAGATACCTGGGCAACCGTGGGTTCATGTGCGCAGATCGGTAAAAACGTCCACCTGTCTGGCGGCGTAGGCATCGGTGGCGTACTGGAGCCGTTGCAGGCAAATCCAACCATCATCGAAGATAACTGCTTCATTGGCGCACGCTCAGAAATCGTTGAAGGCGTGATCGTTGAAGAAGGTTCAGTGATTTCAATGGGTGTTTACATCGGCCAGAGTACCAAAATCTTTGACCGCGAAACCGGCGAAGTGCATTACGGCCGCGTACCGGCGGGTTCGGTGGTGGTTTCCGGCAATCTGCCATCGAAAGATGGTAGCTATAGCCTGTACTGCGCAGTCATTGTGAAGAAAGTGGATGCTAAAACCCTCAGCAAAACAGGCATTAACGAACTGCTGCGCAGCATCGATTAAGTTTATCCTGCCTTAAAATCTTCCTAACGGGCCTGTATTCAGGCCCGTAATCATTTGTTTACACTTCCACCTGAATTACCTGTTTCGCGCCGCGAATTAACCCGTGCGTTTATTTTTCAAACAGTTCATAATCCGCGCCAAGTTAACTCCGGTCGCGCACTGTTCATCCCGGTTTTTGTGTCTACAGTTGATTAAGTATGCCGTAAGCGTTCCGGTTGCCGCGTTTCTGCAGCATCCCGAATGATGATGATAGTCCTGCGCGCTCACCCACTCTTAGATGGAATATAAACGCTATGTACGACAACCTGAAAAGCTTAGGTATCAGCAACCCTGACGACATCGACCGTTACAGCCTGCGTCAGGAAGCTAACAACGACATTCTTAAAATCTACTTCCGCAAAGACAAAGGTGAATTCTTCGCGAAAAGCGTGAAATTCAAATATCCGCGTCAGCGCAAAACCGTCGTCGCCGATCACACCAGCCAGGGTTACAAAGAAGTGCAGGAAATCAGCCCGAACCTGCGTTATGTGATTGATGAGCTGGACCAGATTTGCCAGCGCGATCAGGTTGAAGTGGATCTGAAACGTAAAATTCTGGCGGATCTGCGTCATCTGGAAAGCGTCGTGTCAAATAAGATCGCGGAGATCGAATCTGACCTCGACCAGCTGACTCGCAACGGTCGTTGATTTTAGCGTGTTTGATAAGAGGCCAGCCGATGCTGGCCTTTTTTATGGCTGCTGAAAAGGCAGCGAAAGCAGCCAGGTATCGCGCTGCGCCTGCATCACCGCTCCCCTGCTCTTTTTATCTGTCGACCAGTGCGCCTGCGCGATCCACTGCTGATAACGGGGCTGCTGCAAACTGTTGTCGGCGATAGACAGTAATGGGATCAGCCGCTGGCTCACCCGATCGCGGTTTTTCCACGGCCAGGCTTTTTGCTCATCGCTATACGGCGCTATAGCATCCAGCGCATCCAGCAACGATCCGCTTTGCTGGCGGCTATGCCATAAATCACCCAGCCCCGCTTTGCTGGCCAACTGCGCCATTGCGGTCAACGCCTGCAGATTAAAATAGCTGTAATGGAACGATCGCGTACGTGCCAGCTCGGCTGGCTGGCTACCATCAGCACGAATTTGCATGGCCATTTTGCTGCGCGCCAGCTGTACCATCGCGGTTACCGTTGCACGATCGTCCAGATACCATGCGATCCCAGCCACCTGAGCGCAATACCAGCTGCCATGGTTATTTTCCGCCGCCGCTTCCTCAAGCGCCAGCGGGCTGCGCTGTAGCCAATGCAGATAATCAGTAAACCACTGCCGCATCACCTTTTCATCTGCTGGCTGCCAGCCCGGCGCGGCGCGCAACAGCGTCAATGCATCCACCACACGCGTGGCAAAATAGCGCCCATCCAGTACGCCATCATGACGACCAGCGGACCGGCCTGGTATGCCTTGCGCAAAATTAAGATTGGGATTCATCCGGCTAGCGGGCTCGATAAACCAGTGGCGCATCATCGCCAGCGCTTTATCTGCATAGCGTCGCTCGCCGGAGAAGTACCAGGCCAGCGTCAACGCCTGAAAGTCAGCGGTAAAACGCGCCAGGCGCACGCCATCGCTTTGCGCGTTTTTACTGGCGGGATTGACTTCACCATCGCGGCGCTGCCAAGGTAGGCCATCCGCCTTGCTGGCGTCTGGCCACCAGTAGGCGCTTAAACTTAAATAATCCTGCTTTGAACCGCTGGGTGGCAGCATGCCCTTATCGGTGACGCTGGGATTAGGGTGCTTCAGCGCCTTATCCGCCTGCTGTTGCAGTTGCTGCCAGCTATCGAGCGTGGGCGGCGCAGCCTGGTGTTGTGCGAGCTGCTGCTTCACCCGCTGAAGATCGGATAAGGAGAGGAAAGCCGGATCGTTGGCAAAACTTAGTGCACTACAAACCCACAACAGCAGAACCCAGGCGTTCTTCATCAACTTTGCTCATCCAGTTGTAACGCCACGTACAGCAGCAAACGATCGTCAAAGTTGCCCAGATCGAGTCCGGTCAGTTCAGAGATACGATTGAGGCGATACTCCAGCGTATTGCGGTGAATAAATAGCGCGCGCGCCGTCGCGCTGGGCTGTACATTATGACTGAACCATGCCACCAGCGTACGTCGCAGCAAACCATTGTTATCCATGCTTTTTAGTTTAGCCAGCGGGCGCGCCAGTTCGTTGGCTTGCCAGCCGCCGCGCAAACTGTCGAGCAGTACCGGCAGCACCAGATCCTGATAAAAATAACTGCGCTGCTCCGGCATACGCTGCTTCCCCACCATCATGGTGGTACGCGCCGTGCGATACGAACGCGCAATACTGCCAGGACCGGTGAAATAGTTACCGAGCGCAATACGCATGCGCACCTGGCCACTCTCTTTCATACGTTGCAGCAGTTGATCAACGCGACGTCGATGGTCGTCCTGATCGTAGCGACCATGCGCATTGAGCGCCGGTTTCAGCACCACCATTTCGGTGAGTGAGACAATGGCAATCAGATTGTCGCGCTCAGGCGTCGTCAGCAAGGTTTGCAGTTGCTGCAATTCTGACATGGCGCTATCTACGCCAAGCTGGCCGCTATCAACCTCAACCACCGCCACCACACGCGGCTGATTGAGATCGATGCCAAGCCGCTGTGCCCATTCACTCAGTGCCGGTGAAAGGGTTTCACTGCGCACCAGATTCAGGACCAGCTCTTCACGTAGTCGACTGTCTTGCGCCAGCATATGCAGTAAGCGAGCCTGCTCGAGCATCATTTCAGCGGTCATGCACACCAATTCACCGTAGTGACGCAGCGTTGCTGGCTGCCCGGTTAAACCGATAACGCCAACGATTTCGCCATCAATCCGCAGCGGTAAATTAATACCGGGACGTACCCCGTGCAGGTGTTTTGCTACGGCTTCGTCGATGTCCACCACGCGGCCTTGTGACAGCACCAGCAGTGCCCCTTCGTGCAATTCGCCAATACGCTCACGATCGCCACTGCCGATAATACGACCACGCGCATCCATCACGTTGACGTTGCTATCAATAATTTGCATCGTGCGCGCAACAATATCCTGAGCCAGTCGCGCATCGAGATGATAGGTGGCCATCAATCACTCCGAAGATAAGGACGAACGGACAGAATACGCATCCGTAATCGCGCTGACATTGTGCAACTGCCCATAGCCGAAGGGAGAATGCCGAATATGCGGCGGCCGTCACATTCAGTACCGGGCATTTGCACAGGCATTAAAAAGGCGAGCCTAAGCTCGCCTCTCATTTACTGCCTGAAACTTACTGCATCAGCAGATACAGGCTACTATCACCACGCTGTACATTCAGTGCCAGTACGGAAGGTTTAGTGTCGAGAACTTTGCGCAGCTCGCCAAGATTGGCCACCGCTTGCTGGTTCACGCCTAAAATCACGTCACCTTTTTTCAGACCAATACGCGCCGCTGCACTTCCCGCCTTCACGTTATCAACGCGCACGCCTTTCTGGCCGTTGCTGTCGATGTTGCTGAGATCGGCACCTTCAATGCCGGTGTAAATGGTGGCGGACTGTACTTTGTCCTGCGAGCTCTGCTGCAGTTCAACCGTAACGCTCACAGGTTTCCCCTCACGCAGCAGGCCCAATTGCAACTTGGTGCCTACCGGCAGCGAACCAACTTCCGCACGCAGCGCGGCGAAGCTGGTCAATGCTTTGCCATTCATTGACACCACGACGTCGCCGGCTTTCACACCCGCTTTAGCGGCGGCTGAGTTTGGCAGCACCTGACTAACGAAGGCACCGCGCTGTGCGTCGACTTTCATCGCTTTCGCCAGTTCGGAATTCAGCTCGGTACCCATAATGCCCAGCTCGCCACGTTTCACCTGGCCATATTCCACCATCTGCGCCGTCAGGTTTTTCACCATTGAGCTTGGGATAGCAAAGCCGATGCCGATGTTGCCACCGTCCGGCGCCAGAATCGCAGTGTTAATACCGATCAGTTCACCATTAAGGTTAACCAGTGCGCCACCGGAGTTGCCGCGGTTAATGGCCGCATCGGTCTGGATAAAGTTCTCATAATTCTCAACGTTCAGGCCGCTACGGCCCAGCGCTGAAACAATCCCCGACGTGACGGTTTCGCCGAGGCCGTAAGGGTTACCAATCGCGACGGTGTAATCTCCGACACGCAGATCGTCAGAATTGGCAATCTTAATCGCCGTAAGATTTTTGGCGTCCTCCAGCTGAATCAGTGCGATATCAGACTGCGGATCTTTGCCGATCACTTTGGCGTCGTAGCGACGACCATCGCTCAGCTGAACCTGAATTTTGGTGGCGTTATCCACAACGTGGTTGTTAGTCACCACATAGCCTTTGTCGGCGTTGATCACGACGCCAGAACCCAGCGCGCGGAATTGCTGTTTCTGCGCGTTAGCCCCGCCATCGGCGCCACCGTCACCCCCGCCGTTCTGGCACATGGGCGAACTCTGGAAAGGTGAGCCGTCCTGGCAGAAGGGTGAATTATCACCAAAGAATTGCTGGAACTGCTGCGGCATGCGCGGCGTTTTCACCGTGGTGCTGCCTTCAACGCTGATACTCACTACGGAAGGCATGACTTTTTCCAGCATCGGTGCCAGGCTTGGCAACTGTTGGCTCGAGGAAGACGCCGTCTCCGCCGCGAACGCACTCACAGGGCTCAATGCCATGCCAAGACTCAGCGCCAGCGCACTTAACATTAAGGTGCTTTTTTTCATTTTTCTCTGTCTCTCTAAGATTTAGGGCAGACCATTGCTGTGGCCGTGATGATGAGATTAAGTTTGTAGCGCGAAGTTCCTAATAAAGTTTTAGGGAAAGGTAAAAAATTGTTCTTCATCTTTACAAAACCCCGCTTATTCAACCGCCATTAAACGGCGATATTCATCCCATGCATAATTGTCCGTCATTCCACTAATGTAATCCTGAATCAGGCGTGCACGATAATAACGTTCCCACAACAAACGCTCATATTTATGCTCAACAATTAATGCACGCATGTGCTGTTGATACGCTTTGCGATGTTTTCCAGAGAGCTTATGAAACAACCGCGTTTCAATAGGATGCTTTGCCAGAAAATCTTCGTTCATCAGGGTGGTGAATTGTTCATAATCCAGTAGCAGCAAAGATTGATATATCTCAAGCAATCCTTTAATTACGCGATAACCCTGTAATTCTAACTGCTCAACTTCCGGATGATTAAATACGTGCTGGCGCGCGACGGTCTTAAATAATTTAAGCAAACGCCCTTCTTCACCATCATCTTCCAGCAATGCGTGATTAAAATCCCCTTCATAAATCGCAGGAAGGTTATCGATAAAACGACGTACCGCATGGCTCACTAATACGTTTTGCACATTAACCCGTAGCGACATAAAGAATTGATCGCTAATGCTGCGACGCTTTTTCTGATTAGCTTCTTTCCAGGCATCACCAATGGTGCGGCTGAATACATCGCCATTTTTTACCGGCCCCCACGCCTCAATGAGATGCTTATACAATGTTTCAACATGGAAAATATCTTTTTCTACGGCGTCATCCAGGTCGGCAATACAATAAGAGATGTCATCAGCGGCTTCCATTATCCAGGTCAGCGGAAAACGGTGATGTTCTTTAATATTCGTCGCCTCACGCAGCTCAGCTACATATTCCCGCTCTGATAAGTAGAAACCCGGCTTTTTCATTAGAACGCTGAATGCCTCAGGTTTATCTCCCTGCCACCAGGCAGGCGCGGTGTATTTCAGAATACAGGCGACCTGTGCATAGCTAAGATTAAGCTGCAGCAGCGTATGCACCAGACGAATGGCTTGCGCATTGCCTTCAAAATGGCACAAATCCTGACGAATCATGGCATTTAATTGGTCAAACGCTGAGCGTTCGGCCTCATCGGCAACGCCCGCTACCAGCGGGTCGACGAGCTCGGCAGACAAATTATCGTCGAACCAGTCATTGATCGCTGCTTCACCAAAATGTCCAAATGGCGGATTGCCGACATCGTGCAGCAGACAAGCCATCTCAATCAGGCTTTCAAATGCCCCTTCAAACTCATCCAACCCATAATTGGCCAGCCCGCCGCCCTGCGTTTTCAGCGCTTGCAGAATCTCTTTGGTGATATAGCGTCCGGTTTGCTGCACTTCCAACGAGTGTGTCAGACGCGAACGTACCGCGGCATTCCTTTCAAGCGGGAAAACCTGGGTTTTCTGTTGCAGACGCCGAATCGCAGCGGAGTTAATAATGCGCCCGCGATCGCTTTCAAAGTGGCGCGTAATAAAGTATTCCCCTTCGGGATCTTTGCGGCTGGTATAAGGGCGGGTGAAACTGATCTTCTTCCTGAAATTGATCGTCGCCATAATTACCCCTTATTTTTTCGTGAATTCTTCCTCAATCAGCCATGTTAGACTATGCCTCACTTTTGCGGGCTACATCCATTAAATTAGCGAGATTGTTATGAAAGTAGGCATTATTGGCGCGATGGAGCAGGAAGTTACCCTGCTGCGTGACAAAATTGAAAACCGTCAGACGCTGACGCTGGCTGGCTGCGAAATTTACACCGGCACGCTGAACGGTGTTGAAGTGGCACTGCTGAAATCAGGCATTGGTAAAGTCGCTGCCGCGCTAGGTACCACCCTGCTGCTTGAACTGTGCAAGCCGAATGTCGTGATCAATACCGGTTCCGCGGGCGGATTAGCGCCAACGCTGAAAGTAGGCGATATCGTGGTTTCAGATGAAGTGCGCTACCACGATGCTGATGTTACCGCCTTCGGTTACGAGCCTGGCCAGATGGCCGGCTGTCCGGCAGCGTTCGTCGCGGATAGCAAACTGATTACCGCCGCTGAGCAAGTAATAAAGCAACTCGACCTCAACGCGGTGCGTGGCTTGGTGGTGAGCGGTGATGCGTTTATCAACGGGGCTGAACCACTGGCGCGCATTCGTACTACCTTCCCGCAGGCAATTGCCGTGGAAATGGAAGCGACCGCGATTGGCCACGTTTGCCATCAGTTCAAGGTACCATTTGTGGTAGTGCGAGCCATTTCTGACGTTGCCGATCAGGAATCACACCTGAGCTTCGACGAGTTTCTCAGCGTTGCGGCGAAACAATCCTCCCTGATGGTAGAAAACCTGCTGGTTCAACTGGCGCGTGGCTAAATATGTGCTGCTGGGGCTATTGCTGCTGTGCAATAGCCTGCTTGCCGCTGCGCCGCGGGTTGTCACCCTTTCACCGCATCTTACCGAGTTGGCCTTCGCCGCTGGCATTACGCCGGTAGCGGTCAGCACCTACTCTGATTATCCCGCCCAGGCCAACGGGCTGGAGCAGGTGGCGAACTGGCAAGGCATCAAGGTGGAGCGCATTCTGCAACTCAAGCCGGACGTGGTGCTGGCGTGGCGCGGTGGCAATCCACAGCGGCAAATCGAACAGCTGCAACGTTTCGGCATTAAAGTTGAGTGGATCGATCCGCAGACCATCGATCAAATGATTGATGCGCTGGCGGCGTTACAGCAGTGGAGTCCGCGGCCGCAGCAGGCCATTGATGCGGCGCAAGCGTTGCGGAAACAGGAAGCGGAATTACGACAGCAGTATCAGCAAAGCACGCCAGTTCCGCTGTTTCTGCAGTTTGGCCAGCAGCCGCTGTTTACGGCTTCACGTAATACTCTGCAAAATCAGGTCATTGAGCTGTGTGGTGGGAAGAACATTTTTGCCGATAGCAGCGTGAGCTGGCCGCAGGTGAGCCGTGAACAGGTGCTGATGCGCCATCCGCAGGTGATTGTGATGGGGGGAGACGCTGCACACGCCGTCAGCATTGCCAGATTCTGGCAGCCCCAGCTCAATGTGCCGGTGATCGCCATCAATGATGATTGGTTAAGTCGCCCCGGTCCACGTATGCTGCTGGCAGCAAAACAGCTGTGTACAGCTTTACATCCGACGAAAAAAAATACCGAAAAAGAGTAAAGATTCGGCAAAAATTGTCGAAAATCAGAATACAAGGCACTGCAGCCACGTATGCTCTGTGCCCCTTTAGCGCGTAGCGCAATTTTGTCTTCACCAGGAACTAACCATGACCAGAGCTCTGCTGCTGGCCATAGGGCTTATGATTGCTGCGCCACTGAGTGCAGCAACGTCCACCGGCTCTATTGCCGTCGCGTTGACGCTATTCTCGCGTTGCGACATCTCGCGCCAGAATGAACACACGCTGCCGACTATTGATTGTGGTCGTCACTTTAGCGCGCAGCCGCGTATCACCGAACGCGTATTAAAACGCGACGCCAAACGCCGTGAATCGGCACGCTTAGTCACTATTGAGTGGTAAAGATCTGGCTACCGGGACGGCAGCCAGAAGCAGCATTAGATGCTGAAGGAAGAACCGCAGCCGCAGGTGGTTTTGGCGTTAGGGTTAGTGACGATAAAACGTGAACCTTCCAGGCCTTCGGTGTAATCCACCGAGCCGCCAACCAGATATTGCAGGCTCATCGGGTCAACCACCAGCGCCACACCTTGTTTCTCGATGGTCATGTCGCCGTCGTTCATTTGATCGTCAAAGGTGAAGCCGTACTGGAAACCGCTGCAACCGCCGCCGGTGATGTAAACGCGCAATTTCAGCTCAGGATTCTCTTCATCAGCAATCAGGTTTTTTACTTTTTTAGCTGCTGCATCAGTGAATTGCAAAGGCAGCGCTGCTACGTCGTCACTCATCTTTTACTCCGGGTAAACGTCCAGGTCAGAAAACGACCTTAATTTCGCTATTATCTGCCAGCCGTCCAGTGCAATCAAGTCTCAAGCTTGGCACTGTGTGCCGCAGCATGCGCATGAAAGTATATACCCTAAACTTTAGCGCAAGCCGTTCTTCCCGTAGAATGGCGCCAGATTTTTTCCCGAACAGCAGGAGCAGAACCATGAGTAAGTCAGAAAACCTGTATGCCGCAGCGCAACGCCTGATCCCTGGCGGTGTGAACTCCCCGGTACGTGCCTTTACCGGTGTGGGCGGTGTGCCGCTGTTCATCGAACGCGCTGACGGTGCCTATCTTTATGATGCCGACGGCAAAGGCTATATCGATTATGTCGGTTCCTGGGGCCCGATGGTGCTGGGGCATAACAACGCCAACATCCGCAATGCGGTGATTGAAGCAGCCGCGCGCGGTTTGAGCTTCGGCGCACCGACCGAGATGGAAGTCAAAATGGCCGAGCTGGTGTGCGAACTGGTGCCAAGCATGGACATGGTACGTATGGTGAACTCCGGCACCGAAGCCACCATGAGCGCCATTCGCCTGGCGCGCGGCTTCACCCATCGCGACAAAATCATCAAATTCGAAGGCTGCTACCACGGTCACGCCGATTGCCTGCTGGTGAAAGCCGGTTCTGGCGCGCTGACCCTTGGCCAGCCAAACTCGCCGGGTGTACCGGCCGATTTCGCCAAACACACGCTGACCTGCACCTATAACGATCTCAGCACCGTACGTGCCGCGTTCGAGCAATATCCTGAGGATATCGCCTGTATCATCGTGGAACCGGTGGCAGGCAACATGAACTGCATTCCACCGCAGCCAGACTTCCTGCCGGGCCTGCGTGCGTTATGCGACGAATTTGGTGCGCTGCTGATCATTGACGAAGTGATGACCGGCTTCCGCGTGGCATTGGGCGGTGCTCAGGCTTATTACGACGTCACGCCCGATCTCACCTGCCTGGGCAAAATCATCGGCGGCGGTATGCCAGTAGGCGCGTTTGGCGGTCGTCGTGATGTCATGGATGCGCTGGCACCCACCGGTCCGGTTTATCAGGCCGGTACATTGTCCGGTAACCCGATTGCGATGGCGGCGGGCTTTGCCTGCCTGACGCAGATTGCACAACCGGGCACGCACAGCACGCTGACCGATCTGACCACGCAGTTAGCAGAAGGTCTGCTGGCAGCGGCGAAAGCCGAAAACATCCCGCTGGTGATCAATCACGTTGGCGGCATGTTTGGTATTTTCTTCACCGATGCGCAAGAAGTGACGTGCTATCAAGACGTAACGCAATGCGATGTTGAGCGCTTTAAGCGCTTCTTCCACCTGATGCTGGAAGAAGGCGTCTACCTCGCACCATCAGCGTTCGAAGCGGGCTTTATGTCGCTGGCGCACAGTAAGGAAGATATTCAGCGCACCATCGATGCGGCGCGCCGCAGCTTCGCGCAGCTGTAAATGACAAGGGCGCCACATGGCGCCCTTCTGCTATGCCCTTCTCAGCAGCCAGATAAAATATGGTGCGCCGAAGAAGGTGGCCATCAGCCCTGCTGGAATCTGATCCGGGAACGCCAGCATCCTGCCGCACCAGTCGGCGAAGATCATCAATCCGCCACCCAGTAAACCTGCCATCAGCACCTGCGGTAACGCGCGGCGGAAGCCGAGCATTCTGACAATGTGGGGTGCCATCAGGCCGACAAAACTCAGCGGCCCAATGGTTAAGGTTGCTGTGGCGGTTAGCGCTGCCGCCAGCAGCAGCAAACAGAGGCGTGATGTGGTCAGCGCCATGCCTGCCGAACGCGCAGTGGCGCTGCCAAGTGGTAGCAATGTCAGCCAGCGGCTCGCCAGCGGCGCCAGGGCAATCAGCACTATGCCAACCACTGCGCTTTGAACGGCCTGCTGCATGTTGATGTTGTAGGTCGAGCCAGAAATCCAGCTCAGTAAGCCGCCCATGCGCGGATCGCCACTCGCCAACAGCACCATCAATAACGTCACGAAGGCGCTGTTGAGCGCCATGCCCGCCAGCAACATGCGTTCTGGCGAAAACCCGCCGCGACTCGCCACCAGCATAATCACCAGCAGCGTCAGGGCCGCACCGAGCGCGCCGGCGGGCAGCAGCCATGCCACGGCATCGCCCGGAACGAAGAACATCATCACCACGACGCCGCATGCGGCCCCCGAGCTGATGCCCAGCACTTCCGGGCTTGCCATGGGGTTACCGGTCAGCCGCTGAATCAGCGCGCCCGCTACACCAAGCATCATCCCGACCACCAGCGCGGCCAGTACGCGCGGAACGCGCCACGGCAGCAGCTGTTGCAGCATATCGCCGCTCACCCAGCTAAAGCCTTGCGCGTCACGCCCAAAAGTGATGCCAATCCAGCTCAACAGCGCCAGAATCAGTAAGCCAGTCAGGCACCAGCGCAACACGTTCTGCCGCTCGGCAGGCACATTGTCACCCTGATTGAGCGCAGGTGGCACCGAGCCCGTGCGCAGTCGCGGTAGCAGCCACAGCAGAATCGGCACGCCAATCAGCGCGGTCGCCGTGCCGGTAGAGACTTCACGCCAGTGGCCGGTCAGCCACAGCACGGCTTGATCCGCCAGCCACAGCAGCAGCGCACCAATCAGCGGGGCCAGCAGCATGCGGCTAAGTAAGCGACGTCCGCCAAGCATCTTCGCCAGCAGCGGCGCAAACAGGCCGATAAAGCCGATAATACCCGCGACATTGACCAGCTGCGCGCTAAGCAAAATTGCCAGCGCTAATGCGGCAATTCGCGCCGCCGATAGCGCCAGACCGAGGTTTTTCGCTACACCATCGTCCAGCCCCATTAGCGTCAGCGGACGCAGCAGCGCCAGCGCCACCATAAACGCCAGCAGCAGACGCGGCCATAGCTGCGCCACGTTGTGCCCATCAAGCTGATTGAGCGCACCAGTACTCCACAGGAACATGTTCTGCAGCTGATCGTGATTGAAGATAGCAAAGATCTGGTTCACCGAACCGGCATACAGACTCAGCACCAAACCGGCAAGAATCAGCGTCACCGGCGAAAGACGTTTGCCCCAGGCAACCCCAAAGACCAAAACCCCGACCATCACCGCGCCACCCATCGCTGCAAACTGCTGTGTCAGCTCGCCACCCGGCAGCTGCCACAGCGTTGCCACGGTAATACCAAGCTGCGCACCGGACGATACGCCGAGCGTAGTGGGTTCTGCCAACGGATTGCGCAGTACCTGCTGGAACAGCAAGCCGGCCAATCCCAAGCCCGCACCGACCAGCAGCGCCAGCGCCAAACGCGACAACATGCTATGATGAAAGACCACTTGCTGGATGTTGTTAATATCGGGCGCAAAAAATCCCTGCGGCCACTGTTCGATCGGCAATGCGTTACGTAAGTTAATAAACGTTAGCGCCAGCGCCAGCAGACATAGCGTACTCAGCAGCGCGACGGGAAAAAGACGATTGCGCATCATTGCGACTCCAGCGCGTGTTCCAGCACGCTAACAAATTTTAGCGCCGAATAGGTCGCACCGTAATACCACACCGCCGGAACGCGCTGGAAACGTCCGCCGCGCACAAACGGCAGCGCCTGCCACAACGCGGTTTTCATGACTTGCTGCATATCGCGCTCGTTGTCGTGATCGAAGCAAATCACCTGTACATCACCGACCTCCGCCAACCGCTCCAGCCCGACGACCGCGCTGCCCCAGAAGTTGGTTTCGCCCTGCCAGGCATTCCGCAACCCGAGGATCTCCATCACTTCGAGAAACAGACTGTTTTTACCGAAGGTGATGGCATGGCGACTATCCATTAGCGACATCAAGAGCACCGGGCGATTGGCCCACGGCTTAAGGCGCTCACGCGCTTCCGCCAGCTGCGCATCCACATACTGTAGATGCACAGCTGCCTGCGCTTCTCGCCCAATCCTTGCTCCCAGCGCATGTAACGAGTGGCGCGCGGTGGTTAACGGTTTGCCATCGCCGCTATTGAGGTCAAAACCCATGGTTGGCGCAATGCGCTGCAACTTATCCAGCGCCGGGCCGTAACCATTGGAGTGCAGAATCAGTGAAGGTTCGAGCTGGGTCATTAGCTCAAGATTAGGTTCGGTGCGTAACCCCAGGTCAATCACGCGGGATGGCAGTGGTGGATCGCCCACCCACACGTTGTAGTTGTGCATATCAGCCACGCCGAGTGGCACCACGCCGAGCGCCATCAGCAGCTCCACCGGCAGCCACTCCAGCGCCAGAATGCGTTGTGCATCCGGCAATGCCGCTCGCAGCGGTAGCGCGGACATGAAGGGTGAGAGCGCCAGCGCCATCAGTAGGCGGCGGCGAGAGATGTCTAACATAGTGCGCCTCAGTACACGAAACTGACGGGCGCGCCGCCCTGCGGATGAGGCAAAATCCCCATCGGAATACCGTAGATGTTGCCCAGCACATCAGCCTGCATGATCACTTCGGGGCCGCCTGCGGCAATCACTTCACCGCCACGCAGCGCCACTAAACGATCGCAATAGCGTGCCGCCATGTTGAGATCGTGCAGTACCGCAATCACCGTTAGCCCGCGCTCGCGGCTGAGGCGTTGGATCAGCGCCAGCACATCAACCTGATGGGCGATATCCAGCGCTGACGTGGGTTCATCCAGCAGCAGACAGCGGCTGTTTTGCGCCACCAGCATCGCCAGCCACGCGCGCTGCCGCTCGCCGCCGGAAAGGCTATCCACCAGACGTCCGGCAAAGGGTTTTAATCCCACCAGCGTAATCGCTTCGTCCACCCGATCGCGATCTTCCTGACCATAACGCCCCAGCGCGCCGTGCCACGGATAGCGACCAATCGCCACCAGTTCACGCACCGTCATCCCCTCTGCCGCTGGCAGCTGCTGCGGCAGATACGCGACCTGGCGCGCAAAATCTTTACTGCCCCAGTTTTCCACCGCATCTTCATTCAGCAGTACACGCCCTTCACTCGCCGCATGGTGACGGCCGAGCATTTTCAGCAGCGTAGATTTGCCGGAGCCGTTGTGACCGATCAGCGCCGTGACTTTGCCGGGCGCAAAGGTGAGAGACAGCGGATGAAGGAGCGTGCGGCCAGGCACCCGAAAACTAACGTTATCGAGCCTGAAAGTGGTTTCTGCGTGATGCGGATGCTGCATGATAATCCCTGGTTAATGGGCATTGTAAGGTCGCCATTAATGGCGACCAGAAACTCAGGTGCGCATAAATGCGCACCCTACAAACGCGTTAGAAGCGGAAAGTCGCGGTTCCGACAATCTGCCGCTCAGCGCCCCAATAGCAGGCGTATTCGCGGTAGCAGCTGGCAACGTATTCACGATCGAACAGGTTATTCACGTTCACGCCAATCGAAGAGCCCGGCAGGCCGAAGCGGGCAAGATCGTATTTCAGCGCGGCATCAACGGTGGTGTAACCGGCTACGTCAAAGTTTTGGTTTGAATTACTGCCGTTCTGCTCTGATTCTTCATAAAGCCCTTTACTTTCTCCAACGTAACGAACCCCTGCGCCTATCGTTACGCCAGATAGCGCCGTTTCATGGAAGGTATAATCACTCCACAAAGACGCCATATGTTTTGGCACCTGAACTGGCGTTTTTCCTTTAAGTAGAGTGTCTTCTGTATACTCTGCATCAGTGTAGGAATAGGCAGCCGTTAGATTAATATTGGCACTCAAAGCTGCTTTTGCTTCAAGTTCTAAACCACGGGAACGAATTTCTCCACTTTGAACACTGAATGAGGAGTTGGCCGGATCGACAGTTAAGTTTTTATCTTTTGTTAATTGATAAACCGCGGCAGTAACGACAATCGGACGATCTTTAGGTACATATTTCACACCCGCTTCATACTGTTTCGCACGAGAGGGATCAAAGGTTTTTCCGCTTGATGTCGTTCCCGCCGTTGGTATGAAAGATTCGCTATAACTGAAATAAGGCGCGATACCGTTATCGAAAACATAATTCAAGCCACCTCGCCAGGTAAAGGCCTGATCGTTAGACTTCTCTTCCACCCCAGTATTACGATTAAATGCTGAAGTCATGGCATAATCGTAACGCCCTCCCAAAGTCAGAACCCATTTATTCCATTCCATCTGGTCCTGCGTGTATAAACCGGTTTGTTCCTGTTTATTCAGGTATTGATAGAGGAATGGGGTTCCACCGAGGGTGTCATTACCGTATTGCGGATTCACTGCACTAATTGGCTGAGCACTATCAAAAGCTGCGTCGATATCATTACGTGTACGCTGATAATCGACACCCAACAGTAAAGTATGATCAATGCTTCCCGTTGTGAACTTTGCTTGAGCTTGGTTATCGACCGCAAACTGATTGAGTTTTTCTTTAGAAACAGCTGAAAGACGATTAATTTCCAGAGTTGCGGGATTAAAAGTACGCCCATAAATACTGCGATAATCGGTACGCAGATCGGCATAGCGCAGATTCTGCCGCACCGTCCAGGTATCGTTGAAGCTGTGCTCAAAGTTGTAGCCCACCATCTTGGTGTTACGCGAGATCTTGTTGCTGTCTTCGCCTTCATCAAAGTTGGTCGGCAATTTGTATTCGCTACCATCAGGACGTTTAATGCCTACAACGGTTCCCTGACGCGGCAGCCAACCGTAATAGCCGGTTTCCGGTTCGTTCTGGAAATAGGTCAGCAGATCGAAACGGGTATTTTCATCTGGACGCCAGCTGAATGATGGCGCAATGGTATAGCGCTTCTCTTTGTTCATATCTTGCTGGGCGTCAGCGCTATGCGCCAGACCGGTAAGGCGATAACTGTACACGCCGTCATCATCAATCGAGCCGCCGAAGTCGAAACCGGTGGAGAAGAGGTTGTCAGTGCCCATTTGGAACTGCACTTCACGCAGCGTCTCCTGCGTTGGACGTTTGCTCACCAGCGATACAACGCCGCCTGGATTGCTCTTGCCATACAGCACCGAAACCGGACCGCGCAGCAGTTCGGCGCGTTCCAGGAAATAGGGATCGATCGCAAACTCTGAGTAGTTATCACCCTGCAGTTTCAGGCCATCAAGATATTGGTTGGTATTCGTTTCGCTGAAACCACGAATCGACAGGGCATCAATGACATTGGAACTGCCGCGGTTGCCGGTCAACACGCCAGGCGTATAGTTGAAAGCCCCTTTCACGCTGGTGACGTTTTTCATCGCCATCTCTTCCTGCGTGACCACAGAGATCGACTGCGGGGTCTTCTCAATCGGAGTATCGGTTTTAGTACCGGTAGCGCTACGCTTGGCGGCGATGGTAGGTGACGGCCCCCACGCGCTCTCCTGCGCAACGGCACTGCCGCCATCCGCGCTGACAACGACAGTATCTTCTGCCAGCGCCTGCGCGCTGAGCGTGCCCAGAGTCAATGAAATAAGCCAGGCCAGCGGTCGACGGGGTGAACTCGGGCGTAAAAAACAAGGATTAGTGCTTCGCGTATTCATAAGTGAGATCTCTCGAAAAAAGTCGATGCAGGCGAATACAAACGAGAATGATTATTATGACGCACGGATAATAGGCGAAATACGCCAATATTCGCAACTTGTAATGGCTTATTGCGCGGGGTTAGCGACCAGATCGCGCATATCCATGATCGCGATTAACAAAGTTGCAGGCATGAAAAAAGGGCGCCGTAGCGCCCTCTGTTTTCTCAGCATGCTATTTGCTGCCGAACATATCCTTAATCCAGCCAGCCACGCCGTCTGAATCTTTCTGCTCGTTTTGCGGCTGCTGCTGTTGCTGCTGCTGTTCTTGCTGCTGCAACTGCTGCTGCTGTTGCTGCACCTGCTCTTGCTGCTGCTGACACAGCGCATTCGGATCCAGCGACCACACCGGCAGAGAACGCCATGTGCTGCTGCCGCTACCACAGATAAAGTTACCGGCAGAATCGACGTTCATCTGCGTGATATCTTCCGGTGGCGTCAGCACCAGCGGCATCGGCGCCTGATTATCGAGATAGCGGCGATAGAGTTGCATCGCCCCGCTCGCACCGTACAGCTTCGATGTCTGGTTGTTGTCGCGGCCTACCCAGGTAATCGCCACCTCTTTGCCATCAACACCGGCGAACCAGCTGTCGATCAGGTCATTGGTGGTACCGGTTTTGCCGGCCAGATGGGCATTCGGGTAACGCGCACCCAGCGCACGCGCGGTACCATGATCTGCCACCTGCTGCATGGTGTAGAGCGTGAGATAAGCGGCCTGCGCCGGCTCCACGCGCTGCGCCTGCGGGTAGCTCTGATACAGCACGGTACCATCTTCAGCAATCACCGAGCGCACAGCCGAAAGCTCCGCGCGGTTCCCTCCACTGGCAATCGACTGGAACGCCTGCGCCACTTCAATCGGCGTCAGGTTCAACGCCCCCAGCAGCATGGACGGCACCGGATGCAGCTGATCTTTCGGCACGCCCAGCTTGGTCCAGGTATCCACGACCGCATCCAGACCCAACGTCATACCAAGGTTAACCGTCGGTACGTTCATCGAGTTGGTTAACGCATCCACCAGCATCACTTTGCCGCTGAAGCGACGATCGTCATTCATCGGTTTCCAGATGGTGCCGTTCGGCTGTTTCAGCGCAATCGGCTCATCAGCAATCCAGCTGTTAAGGCGATAGCTATTCGGCTGGCTCAGTGCGGTTAAATAGGTAGCCGGTTTCGCCAGCGAACCAATTGAACGACGCGCCTGCAGCGCACGGTTATAACCGGCAAACTGCGGATCGGCACCGCCTACCATGGCGCGCACTTCACCGCTAAAGCGGTCAACCACCACCATCGCGGTTTCCAGATCCTTCAGGCCACGCTGTTTTTTCAGCGTTGGAATCCCTTCCACCACCGCTTTCTCGGCCGCATCCTGTGAAATCGCATCCAGCGTGGTGAAAATTTTCACGCCAGAGAGATCTTTCATTTTGTCGCCGAGCTTAGCCTGCAGCTCATTCCGCACCATCTGCATAAATGCCGGCTGCGGCGTGATGACACCGCCTTTCGGTTGCACGCCAAGCGGACGCGCCGACAGCATGTCGTAAAGCTCCTGATCGATGACGTTCTGCTGCTGCAGCAGACGCAACACCAGATTACGTCGCTCCAGTGCCAGTTTCGGGTTACGCCACGGGTTATACAGCGACGCGCCTTTCACCATGCCGACCAGCATCGCCTGCTGATCGAGGCTCAGCTCATCCACCGGACGACCAAAGTAGTACAAACTCGCCAGCGGGAAGCCGCGGATCTGATCGTTACCGGTCTGGCCGAGATACACCTCGTTGAGGTAGAGCTCGAGGATGCGATCTTTGCTGTAGCGCGCATCCATGATCACCGCCATGTAGGCTTCACGCGCTTTACGCCACAGCGAACGCTCGTTGGTGAGGAACAGGTTTTTCACCAGCTGCTGCGTCAGCGTACTGCCGCCCTGCACCGCTTTACCGGCAGTCAGGTTGGCGAGGAACGCGCGACCAATCGAGTACGGGCTAATGCCATCGTGCTCGTAGAAGTGACGGTCTTCGGTGGCGATCAACGTGCTGACCAACAGGTCCGGGAAACCGGCGCGCGGCACGAAGAGACGTTGTTCACCGTTTGGCGACTGCAGCATGGTGATCAGACGCGGATCGAGGCGGAAAAAGCCAAAATCGCGGCCGGTGTCGAGGTTTTTAATCTCGCTCAGCTCATTTTTGCTAAACGTCAGACGGGCGTTAATCTGCCCTTCTTTGCTGTCCGGGAAATCAAACGGACGACGCAGCAGATCAATGGTGTTGCCCTTAACGCTGAACTCACCCGGACGCGTGATGCGCGACACTTCGCGATACTGCGTGCCTTCCAGCAGCGCAATCATCTCTTTTTTGTCGTAGGACATGCCCGGTTCAAGGCTCACCATGCGACCATAAACGGCCGCGGGCAGTTGCCACACTTTGCCGTCGATGCGACTGCGAATTTCCGAGTCGAGATAGACGCCCCAGGCGGCCATCACCACAACAAACACCAGGAAGAGTTTAATCAACCAGCCTAACCAACGACGTTTGCCGCGTGGCGGTCGTTTTCCTTTACCTTTACCTTTTGGTGGCACTGGTCCACTCTCCTCATCTTCTTCGTCAAAATCGTCCTGATCGATATCATCATCCAGCTCCCTGCGGCGACCCCGACGCGCAGTGCTGCGCGGAGGCTTTGGCGTTTTTCCTTTACGCCCAATAGGTTCGCGATCGTTCCCAGACATGCTTTTATTCTCCAGGCATTGCTACGGCGGCGGCCGTTACTCTAACTGCTTTCTCGTGCTGCGCATGGCAGAACCCTCTGAATTCGATCCAAAGCGTTTCACGATGAAAATTTCTTGGTCCGCCTTGTGGGTAAGGCGTTGGCCGGATCGTCCGGCCACGGATGCTTCGGATAGCGCCCTTTCATCTCTTTCTGCACGTCCAGATAGGCACCGCGCCAGAAGGCTGCCAGATCGCGGGTGATCTGTAGCGGACGGTGTGCAGGTGAGAGCAGCTCCAACACCAGCGGTATGCGGCCATCCGCCACCGCCGGATTCTGCGCTTCGCCAAACATCTCCTGCATCCGCACCGCCAGCGCAGGTGGCTTCTCAGCATCGTAGCGGATCGGCAGGCGGCTTCCGGTCGGCACAGTGTAATGAGTTGGCAGCACACTATCCAGCCGCTGGCGCTGTGACCATGTCAGCAAATGTAATAATGCGCTGACAAGGTTGATGCCCTGCAATCCTTTCAAATCGCGCACCGTGCTCATCTCTGGTAATAACCAGCTTTCCAGCGTATCGAGCAAGCTGTCATCGTCCAGCTGCGGCCACGCCTCTTCCGGCAGCCACTGCGCTGCACACTGCACCCGCAAGCGTAGCTGTTCGGACTCCGGTTGCCAGCCCAGTACCGCTAAGCCTTTTTCACGGATCCAGCGCAGCATCGCCGGATGCAATATTTCGGCTTCCGGACGCGCCTGCGGCTGCGCTTTTAGCACCAGCGCACCGATGAGTTCGCGTTTCCAGGCGCGTAACGTGCCTTTCTCCTCATCCCACTCCACGTCGGTGCGTTGCTCAATCAGCGTTGGGCACTCGCGGCTTAGCGCGTCGATGTTCACCGGCAGCGCCAGCAGCATGCGCGCATCCGCCGCGCTCGCACCCTGCAACAGCACCGGCGCGATCAGCCATTCATAGCGGCTCAACCCATCCTGCTCGTTGAGCATTGCGCCAATGCCGTTCGCCAGCTGATAGCGCGCGCTGTCGCCACGGCGCTGCGCCAGACGATCGGCAAAACCAGCAGCCAGCAGTTGCGGAAACAGATCGGGATTGATGTTGCCGCCGCTGGCGTTAAGGCGTTTTTGCCACTGACGCGCACGGCGTTGCCAATGCGATTGCGGATGGTTGAGCGCATCGCGCAGATCGACGCTGCCGCTGCGCGGGGGATCTTCCAGAATCGCCACCAGCAGCGCGGCGCTGGCAATGGCGTTGTTGTCTTGCCCGGCAGCAACCAGAATGGCACTCAGACGCGGATCGCTACCCAGCGCAGCCATTTTGCGACCGCGCGCGTTGAGCTGGTGATTTTTCAGCGCGCCTAAGCGGGTTAATTGTTCGCACGCTGCGCGCAAATTACGCGGCGGTGGTGCGTCGAGCCAGCTGAGCTGAGCTGCCTCCAGGCAGCCCCATTGCAGCAAGTCGATCTGCAGCGACGTCAGATCGCTGTTAAGGATCTCCGGTTCGCTCTGCGCCGCGGCACGCAGTGCCTGTTCCTGCGGCAGTAAATGCAGGCAGATTCCGGGTTCAAGACGTCCGGCGCGACCGGCGCGCTGCGTCATCGACGCCTGGCTGATGCGCTGCGTTTGCAGCCGCGTTACGCCGCTGCGCACATCAAACTGCACCGAGCGTTCCAGCGCGCTGTCGACCACCAGGCGAATGCCCTCGATGGTCAAACTGGTTTCCGCGATGTTGGTCGCCAGCACCACTTTGCGACGCCCCGCCGGTGACGGTAAAATCGCCCGCCGCTGGGCATCCAGCGATAACGCGCCATATAAAGGTGCCAGATCCACCTCTTCACTGACGCGCGCTTCCAGCTCGCACTTTACCCGCTCAATCTCTGCCACGCCGGGTAAGAACAGCAGCAGCGAACCGCCTTCTTCGCGCAGTAGCTGCGCCACTTCGCGCGCTACCGCTTCTTCAAAACGTTGCTGGCTATTAAGCGAGGCATAACGGCGTGTGACCGGGAAGCTGCGGCCTTCCGACACAATAAAGGGCGCGTCCGGCAGCAGCTGACGCAAACGCTGGTTATCGAGCGTCGCTGACATTAGCAAGATCTTCAGATCGTCGCGCAGTCCCTGCTGCACATCGAGCAGCAGCGCCAGCGCTAAATCCGCTTGCAAACTGCGCTCGTGGAATTCGTCGAGGATCACCAGCGACACGCCTTCCAGCATCGGATCGTGCTGCAGCATGCGCGTCAGAATGCCTTCAGTTACCACTTCCAGTCGGGTAGTGGCGCCGCAACAGCTTTCACCGCGCATGCGATAGCCGACAGTCCCGCCTGGCTGCTCGTCGAGCAGCTCTGCCAGACGCTGTGCCACGTTGCGTGCAGCTAACCGACGCGGTTCCAGCATGATGATGCGGCCCGGTAATTGACCGTGTTGCAGCAGCTGTAACGGCAGCCAGGTGGATTTACCTGCGCCCGTTGGCGCCGCCAGCAGCACCTGTGGCGACTGCGCCAGCGCGGCCAGCAATTCGGGCAGCACCTCGCTTACCGGTAACTCACTCAAACTCAACTCCCAAAATGCCTGTGCTAAGATGGCGCGCATTGTAGCACTCTACGACGCGGATTACCGGAGGCCAACCTGGCAACGCAACGTCTGTTTTTTGCCCTTGAACTGCCCGCTCCGCTTCAGCAACAGCTGGTGCAGTGGCGTGCAGATAACTTTGCTGCGGAGGCGGGTAAACCGGTGGCGGCGGCCAATTTGCATCTGACGCTGGCGTTTCTTGGCGAGGTGAGCGATGAGACATCGCGCAAGCTGCAGCGGTTAGCCTCGCGCATCGTGCAACCGGGCTTTGCGCTGGATCTGGATGATGCCGGCCACTGGCCGCGTCCCGGCGTGGTGTGGCTAGGTTGCCAGCGTGCGCCGCGCAGTTTATTGCAACTTGCCAGCCTGCTACGCGCACAGGCCGCACGTCATGGTTGTGCGCAGAGTCCACAGCCTTTTCATCCACACGTCACGCTGCTGCGTCACGCCGCGCATCAGGTTACGCTGCCGCCGCGCGGCTTTCACTGGCGCGCTGATATCCGCCATTTCACCTTGTTTGCATCGAACGTTGCTGGCGGGCGCACGCGCTATCAGGCGCTAGCCCGCTGGCCGCTGCCCTCATCGACAGGAGTATAAATGCAGTTCGATCCGCCGCTCAGACCCGCCCGCTTAATCGCCCGCTACAAACGTTTTTTAGCCGATGTGATAACGCCAGAAGGCGAAACGCTGACCATTCACTGCGCTAACACCGGCGCAATGACCGGCTGCGCCACGCCGGGTGATACCGTGTGGTACTCAACCTCCACCAGCGCCACGCGCAAATATCCGCACAGCTGGGAGCTCACCGAGACCCAACAAGGCCACTGGATCTGCGTGAATACCCTGCGCGCTAACCAATTGGTGCGTGAGGCGCTGACTCTCAATACGATTCCGGAATTATCCGCTTACAGCCATTGCCAGCCTGAAGTGAAATACGGCACGGAAAAAAGCCGAATTGACTTCCTGCTGCAAGCGGAGGGCCGATCGAACTGCTATATTGAAGTCAAGTCCGTCACCCTTTTACATCTAGGTAAAGGCTACTTTCCGGATGCTGTGACGACTCGGGGCCAGAAACATCTGCGCGAACTTAGCACTATCGTGGCAGAAGGCCATCGGGCCGTTTTGTTGTTCGCTGTTTTGCATACGGGGATTGAGGACGTTTCCCCGGCACGCCATATCGACGTGCAATACGCAGAACTACTGGAACAGGCGCAACGCTGTGGTGTGGAAGTGTTAGCGTACCGTGCTCAGATATCACCTTTACAGATATTACTTACGCATCCAATTAACGTAGCGTTGTAATATTTATAGCAATTTGCTGTGATAGGAATGTTCTGGGCGAGGCGCTGAATACGCGATTCTTCAGAGGCTTGTCAAGTAGTGGTCAGGATTAATTGCCAACCTTGATTGCTTCTGCTATTTATAGCGGCCTGTTTTTTTCCCTTTAAGGGAATCGATAGTGCGTGTTATCCAGGAGAAACAACATGCAAGAAGGGCAAAACCGTAAAACATCGTCCCTGAGTATCCTCGCCATTGCTGGAGTGGAGCCGTATCAGGTGAAACCGGGCGAAGAGTATATGAACGACGCCCAGCTAGGTCACTTCCGTAAGATTCTGGAAGCCTGGCGCAACCAACTTCGGGATGAAGTAGATCGCACTGTGTCACATATGCAGGACGAAGCTGCCAACTTCCCGGATCCGGTCGACCGTGCCGCACAGGAAGAAGAGTTCAGCCTGGAATTGCGTAACCGCGATCGTGAGCGCAAACTCATTAAAAAGATTGAGAAAACGCTCAAGAAAGTGGATGACGACGATTTCGGTTACTGTGATTCCTGCGGTGTAGAAATTGGTATTCGCCGCCTTGAAGCGCGTCCGACGGCCGATCTCTGCATTGACTGCAAAACGCTGGCAGAAATCCGCGAGAAGCAGATGGCAGGCTAATGGCCGTGAGCAGACTGTTACCGCACAGCCGGGAAAATGCTGGTTTTCCCGCCGTGCGGTACACTTCTTTATGAACACTTCAACCTCTCCCTGCATCGGGCGCTTCGCTCCCTCTCCTTCTGGTGACCTGCATTTTGGTTCGCTCATCGCCGCATTAGGCAGTTACCTGAGCGCGCGCGCGCAACAGGGACGCTGGCTGGTTCGTATTGAAGATATTGATCCCCCCCGTGAAGTTCCCGGTGCGGCAACGCGTATTTTGCAGCAGCTGGAACATTATGGTTTGCATTGGGATGGCGACATTCTATGGCAGTCACAGCGTCATGAAGCCTATCGTGACGCACTCAGCTGGCTCCAAACCCATCGTCAAAGTTACTTTTGCAGCTGCCCGCGCAGCCGTATTCAGCTGCTCGGCGGCAGTTATGACGGCCATTGCCGCGATTTGCAGCTGCCGCGGGAGGATGCCGCACTGCGCCTGCGCCAGCATGCACCGGTATATGGCTTTGACGATCGCCTGCGCGGGCATTTACAGGCGGAAGAACGGTTAGCAGAGGAAGATTTTATTATTCATCGCCGTGATGGGCTGTTTGCTTATAACCTGGCGGTGGTGGTTGACGACCATTTTCAGGGCGTGAACGAGATTGTACGCGGCGCGGATTTAATTGAACCCACCGTACGGCAAATTGCGCTCTATCAGCAGTTCGGCTGGCCGGCGCCGGCGTACCTGCATTTGCCGCTGGCAATCAATCAGGATGGCAATAAGCTTTCCAAACAGAATCATGCGCCCGCGTTGCCCACTGGTGATGCGCGACCGCTGTTAGTCCAGGCATTGCGCTTCCTGGGCCAGCCGGTAGGTGAAGGTTGGCAGGATGAATCGCTGGAAAGCCTGCTGAAACAGGCTGTCGCACAGTGGAATATCCGCCTGATTCCGTTGCAGAACGCCATGAAGCCCGATGAAATGACATCGCCATTCCTAAATGGTTCTCAACAGGCTATGATTAGCCGCTGATTTTATTAACACCCTTTTATCACTGTCGAGGTGTCCCATTTTTACCCGAGTCGCTAATTTTTGCCGGAGAGTCCTCAAGCGTGATGAGGAGGCGCCTGAAGAGGTGGAAGCTGAGAGTCTGATGACCGTCATTCCACGAGAAAGCCACAACATCTCACGCAAAGATATCAGCGAAAACGCCCTCAAAGTGCTCTATCGTCTGAATAAAGCCGGATACGAAGCCTACCTGGTTGGCGGCGGCGTGCGCGATTTGCTGCTGGGCACCAAGCCGAAAGACTTTGATATCACCACTAACGCCACGCCTGAGCAGATGCGTAAGCTGTTCCGCAACTGCCGCCTGGTGGGACGTCGTTTCCGTCTGGCGCACGTGATGTTCGGTCCGGAAGTGATCGAAGTGGCGACGTTCCGTGGCCATCATCAGGAAGAGAGTGAAGAAGATCGCAATAGTTCGCAGCGCGGCCAGAACGGCATGCTGTTGCGCGACAACATTTTCGGCAGCATAGAAGACGATGCTCAGCGCCGCGATCTCACCATCAACAGCCTCTATTACAGCGTGGCGGATTTCACCGTCCGTGATTATGTTGGTGGCCTGCACGATTTGCAGGAAGGCATCATTCGACTGATTGGCGATCCGGAAACCCGCTACCGCGAAGATCCGGTGCGCATGCTGCGCGTGGTGCGCTTCGCCGCCAAGCTCGAAATGCGCATCGCGGCAGAAACCGCCGAGCCGATTCCACGTCTGGCTACCCTGCTCAACGATATTCCTCCGGCGCGTCTTTTTGAAGAGTCGCTGAAGCTGCTGCAGGCCGGTTACGGCTACCGCACCTATCAAATGATGCGTGAATATCAGCTGTTCCAGCCGCTGTTCCCGACGCTAACGCGCGGCTTCACCGCTGAAAGCGATAGCCTGATGGAACGCATGCTGGCGCAGGTGCTGAAAAACACCGATACCCGTATTCAGAATGATATGCGCGTGAATCCGGCGTTCCTGTTCGGTGCAATGTTCTGGTATCCACAGCTGGAATCCGCCGAGCGTATAGCGCAGGAAAGCGGCCTGACCTATTACGATGCCTTCGCACTGTCGATGAACGAAACGCTGGATGAAGCCTGCCGTGCTCTGGCGATTCCGAAGCGTATCACCACGCTGATTCGCGATATCTGGCAGCTGCAACTGCGTATGTCACGCCGTCACGGCAAGCGTGCGTGGAAGCTGATGGAGCATCCTAAGTTCCGCGCGGCCTACGATTTGCTGGCGCTGCGTGCCGAGGTGGAAAACAATCCAGAACTGCAAAAGCTGACGCATTGGTGGGGTGAGTTCCAGGCGGCCGCGCCGGTTCAGCAAAAAACCATGATGACCACGCTGGGCGACGATCCGGCACCACGCCGTAAACCGCGTCGTCCGCGTCGCCGTCCAACCGGGCCACGTCGCGATACCAATAGCGCGCAATGACCCGCGTTTACCTCGCTTTAGGCAGTAATCTGGCCGATCCGCTGCATCAGGTTGATGCAGCGCTGGCCGCGCTCGATGCCATCCCACACACCTCGCGCATCAAAACCTCTTCGCTGTATCGCACACCGCCCTACGGCCCGCCGGATCAGCCCGATTACCTTAATGCGGTGGTTGAACTGGAAACCGCGCTGGACGCCGAAGCCCTGCTCGATCACACCCAACGCATTGAGCTGAAACACGGGCGCGTGCGCAAAGCCGAACGCTGGGGACCGCGCACGCTGGACCTCGACATCATGCTGTTTGGCGACGCCACAATAACTACGCCACGTCTTACCGTGCCGCACTACGACATGCACAACCGCGCTTTTATGCTGGTGCCGCTGCTGGAAATTGCCCCGCAGCTGTCGCTGCCGAATGGACAAGCATTGTCCGCCATTCTTGCCACGCTCGATCGCAGCGCTATCCGTTTGTGGTCTGAGTAACCCGTAGTACACTGCGCGCATCAGAAAACTCTGGAGTGTGTGATGAAACCGACAACTATCTCCCATTTACGCCAACTGAAAGCCAGCGGCCGCAAATTCGCCACGCTAACGGCTTATGACTTCAGTTTTGCCCGCCTGTTTGCCGACCAGGGCATTCAGGTGATGCTGATTGGTGATTCGCTGGGCATGACCGTGCAGGGCCATGAATCAACCCTGCCCGTCACCGTGGCGGATATCGCTTATCACACCGCCGCCGTCCGTCGCGGCGCACCGCATGCGCTGGTGATGGCCGATTTGCCGTTTATGAGTTACGCCACGCCGGAGCAGACCTTCACCAGCGCCGCGCAGCTGATGCGTGCCGGCGCCAACATGGTGAAGCTGGAAGGCGGCGAGTGGCTGGCAGAAACCGTGCGCATGCTGACCGAGCGCGCCGTGCCGGTATGTGGTCATCTGGGCCTGACGCCGCAGTCGGTGAATGTATTCGGTGGCTACAAGGTTCAGGGACGCGATGAAGCCGCCGCCGAACGTCTGCTGGCCGATGCGCTGGCGCTGGAAGCCGCTGGCATGCAGCTGCTGGTGCTGGAGTGCGTGCCGGTGGCATTAGCCGAACGCGTCACTAAAGCGCTGTCGGTGCCGGTAATTGGTATCGGTGCCGGCAATGTCACCGACGGTCAGATTCTGGTGATGCATGATGCCTTCGGCATTACCGGCGGCCACATTCCCAAATTTGCCAAAAATTTCCTCGCCGAAACCGGCGACATTCGTGCGGCGATTCGCCAATATATTGCCGACGTTGAGGCGGGCACCTACCCAGCCGCTGAACACAGTTTCCAGTAAATCAGGAGATTTGCAGTGCTGATCATTGAAACACTGCCGTTGCTGCGTCGTGAAATTCGTCGCTGGCGTCAGGCAGGCAAACGTATCGCGCTGGTGCCCACCATGGGCAACCTGCATGACGGTCATCTGACGTTAGTCGATGAAGCGCGAGAACGGGCCGATATTGTGGTGGTGTCGATTTTCGTAAACCCGATGCAGTTTGATCGCCCCGACGATTTGGCGCGTTATCCCCGCACGTTGCAGGACGATTGCGAGAAGCTTAATCGTCATAGCGTGGATGTGGTCTTCGCCCCAGCGCCAGCGGAAGTTTATCCGCAAGGCCTTGATAGCCAGACATTTGTCGAGGTGCCGGGACTCTCATCGCTGCTGGAAGGTGCCAGCCGTCCGGGCCATTTCCGTGGCGTCTCCACCGTCGTCAGTAAACTGTTCAATCTGGTGCAGCCGGATATCGCCTGCTTTGGCGAGAAAGATTTCCAGCAGCTGGCGATTATCCGCAAGATGGTGGCGGATATGGGCTTCGATATTGAAATTGTTGGCGTACCTACCGTGCGGGCCAAAGATGGCCTGGCGCTAAGCTCGCGCAATGGCTATCTCACCGCCGACGAGCGTAAAATCGCGGCGGGCTTAAGCCAGGTGATGAACAGCATGGCTGAACGCCTGAGCAAGGGCGAACGTCATGTGGAAGAGATTATTGAGCAAGCGGAAACCGCGCTACGTGAAAAGGGTTTCCGTCCAGACGGACTGGCCATTTGCGATGCCGCCACGCTGCAAGCGTTGACGGTTGATAGCCAACGCGCGGTGATCCTGATGGCAGCCTGGCTGGGCAATGCGCGTCTGATCGATAATCAGCAAGTGGATCTGACGGAGTAACGTTCCGTCGTTTATTAGCAGCATACAAAGGTTATCCCGCTATGATACGTACCGTACTTCAAGGCAAACTGCATCGCGTTAAAGTGACCCAGGCAGATTTGCATTACGAAGGTTCCTGCGCCATTGACCAGGATTTCCTCGACGCGTCCGGCATTCTGCAATATGAAGCCATCGATATCTATAACGTCACCAACGGCCAGCGTTTTTCCACCTACGCTATCGCCGCAGAACGCGGCTCGAAGATCATCTCCGTCAACGGTGCCGCCGCACGCTGCGCCTGCGCTGGCGATATTATGATCATCTGTTCTTATGTGCAGGTAGAAGATGAAGTCGCCCGCAGCTGGCAGCCGAAAGTCGCCTATTTCGAAGGTGATAATGAGATGAAGCGCCTTGCCAAGGCGTTGCCAGTTCAGGTCGCCTGATGCAACAAGGGCGCGGTTTTTACACCGCGCCCTTGTTATTCGTCGGGTCGTCACTGCTGGCGACCGCGACCGTCATTACGTACGTAATCCCCTGCCACGCTGAATCAGCGTATACACCAGCACGTAAAACACCACGATAAAGGCAATCAGCACCGAGAGCGTAAACACCAGCGGCACATCGTTGATGCCGAGGAAACCGTAACGGAAGCCGCTGATCATATACACCACCGGATTCAGCTTCGACACCGCTTGCCAGAACGGCGGCAGCAGCGTCAGCGAGTAGAACACGCCGCCCAGATAGGTTAACGGTGTCAGCACGAAGGTAGGAATCAGGCTGATATCATCAAAAGTGCGCGCGAAGACCGCATTCAGCAGGCCCGCCAGCGAGAACAGGATGGCAGTGAGCAGCAGCGTCAGCGCCACCATCGACCACGAATGCACGTGGAACGGCACGAAGAACAGGGAAATCGCAGTAACCAAAATGCCCACGCACACGCCACGTGCCACGCCACCGCCGACATAACCGGCAATGATAATGTGCGTCGGCACCGGCGCCACCAGCAGCTCTTCAATATTGCGCTGGAACTTGGCGCTGAAAAACGACGACGCCACGTTGGCATAAGCGTTGGTGATCACCGCCATCATAATCAGGCCCGGCACGATAAACTGCATGTAGCTGAAACCGTGCATATCACCGATACGTGAACCAATCAGGTTGCCGAAGATGATGAAATACAACGTCATGGTGATGACAGGCGGTACCAGCGTCTGAATCCAGATGCGGGCGAAGCGGTTAATCTCTTTGCTCCAGATACTCTTGAGCGCCACCCAATACAAGTGCGTCATGCTTTCACTCCTGTTTTTCCCTGCGTCAGGCTGACGAACAGCTCCTCAAGGCGGTTAGCTTTGTTACGCATACTCAGCACCTGCACGCCCTGCGCGCTCAGCTGGCTGAACACACTGTTCAGCCCCTGCTCGCGCATCACTTCCACTTCCAGCGTGGAGGTATCCACCAAACGATACTGGAAGCCCTCCAGCTGCGGCAGCGGGCTGCGCGGAGCGAGATCCAGAATGAAGGTTTCGGATTGCAGCTTGGAGAGCAACCCTTTCATCGAGGTGTTTTCCACCAGCTCGCCGCTCTGGATAATACCGATATTACGGCACAGCATCTCCGCCTCTTCCAGGTAGTGCGTGGTGAGGATAATGGTGGTGCCTTTGATGTTCAGCTCTTTCAGGAAGCTCCACATAGAGCGGCGCAGTTCGATATCAACGCCGGCAGTGGGTTCATCGAGGATGAGCAGCTTCGGCTCATGCATCAGCGCACGCGCAATCATCAGGCGACGCTTCATGCCGCCCGAGAGCATGCGTGCACGTTCGTTGCGTTTGCCCCACAGATCGAGCTGATTGAGGTATTTTTCCGCGCGTTTATTGGCTTCAGCGCGTTCAACACCGTAATAACCGGCCTGATTGACCACAATCTGCATCACAGTTTCAAACGGGTTAAAGTTGAACTCCTGCGGCACCAGCCCGAGCTGACGCTTGGCATTGACCACATCTTTTTGCAGGTCATAACCAAACACGCGCACGCTGCCGCCGGATTTATTCACCAGCGAGCTGATAATACCGATGGTGGTCGATTTTCCGGCGCCGTTGGGGCCCAGCAAGGCGTAAAAATCACCCGCTTCTACGTTGAGATCGAGTCCTTTCAGCGCCTGTACGCCGCCGGGATAGGTTTTGGTTAGCCCGGAAATTTCCAGTGCATATGTCATTGCGAATCCATACCTTGTTATAGTGACATCAAAGCCAGATGAAAAAAGCCGATGCGCGCGAATCTGCATGCGCTGTCGCAGATCATTAAGATTAAGAAATCAATGGAGTTTAGCAGAGAGTCGAGCCAGCCCATAAGCCGCTGGCTCACGGGCTGCGCAGTTTATCTCAGGCGGGAGAGATTAGCCTTGGAAGATTGTGCGGTTATTCGCCAGTTGGGATAACTTTGCCGATATACGGCAAATGGCGATAGCGCTGGGCGTAATCGATACCGAAGCCCACCACGAATTCATCCGGAATGGTGAAGCCGACATATTCCACGGTCACATCCACTTCGCGGCGCTCTGGCTTATCCAGCAGCGTACAAATCGCCAGCGACTTTGGCTCGCGCAGGCGCAGAATCTCGCGTACTTTGCTCAGGGTGTTGCCGGAATCGATGATGTCTTCGACGATCAGTACATCTTTGCCGCGAATATCTTCATCAAGATCCTTGAGAATTTTCACGTCGCGGGTGCTCGACATTCCGCTGCCATAGCTTGACGCCGTCATAAAGTCGACTTCATGCGGCACGTCGATAGCGCGGCACAGATCGGCCATAAACATAAAGGAGCCGCGCAGCAGACCCACCAACACCATTTCGCTGCCGCTGTCGCGGTAGTGTTCGTTAATCTGCGTGCCCAGTTCGGCAATGCGGGTTGCAATCTCTTGCTCGGAGATCATCACGTCGACGGTATGTTTCATTGCATGCGTCCAATAACGGTTTTTGGAAAGCCACGAAGTCTATCATAGACGAACGGGCGTCTAACGCTGCGCACACAACGCAAACGATTTCGTGGCGAAATTTATCGCGCTGACGTTAACTGTATGGACGAGTTCGCCCCTTCACCGCTTGGTTCTGGAGTTCCTATGACCGCTTCATCCAGTAAAAAAACACAGATAGGTACGCGCGATTTGCATCCGGAAACGCAGATGCTGAATTACGGTTACGATCCGCAGTTGTCAGAAGGCGCGGTTAAACCGCCGGTGTTTCTTACCTCCACCTTTGTGTTTAACAGCGCCGAAGAGGGACAGGACTTTTTCGATTTTGTTGCCGGACGCAAGCAGCCGCCGGAAGGCAAAAGTGGCGGCCTGGTCTATTCGCGCTTCAACCATCCCAACAGCGAAATCGTTGAGGATCGGCTGGCCATCTATGAAGGTGCCGAGAGCGCTGCGCTGTTTTCTTCTGGCATGTCGGCAATTGCCACCACGCTGCTGACGTTTGCCCGCCCGGGCGAAGTTATTCTGCATTCTCAGCCGCTGTACGGCGGCACCGAAACGCTGTTAAGTAAAACGCTGCACGATTTGGAAATCAAAGCGGTCGGTTTTAGCGATGGCACCAGTGAAGACAAGGTGCATGAAGCGGCGAAAATGGCATGGCAACGCGGGCGCGTGGCGCTAATTTTGATTGAAACGCCAGCCAATCCCACCAACAGTTTGGTGGATATCAAACTGATGCAGGAGGTCGCGGATGTGATTGCTCAGCAGCAAGGCTCGCGCCCCATTCTCGCCTGCGATAACACGCTGCTGGGCCCGGTGTTTCAGCATCCGCTGCAGCATGGCGCGGATTTGTCACTCTATTCGTTAACCAAATACGTGGGCGGCCATTCGGATTTGATTGCCGGCGCGGTGCTGGGCAGCAAAGCGTTGATCGGTAAAGTGCGATCGCTGCGCAGCGCCATCGGTACGCAACTCGATCCACACTCTAGCTGGATGATTGGTCGATCGCTGGAAACGCTGTCGCTGCGGATGGAGAAAGCGGCGAGTAATGCGGAGAAAGTGGCGGCATTTTTACGCGATCATCCGCAAGTGGAAAAACTGCATTGGCTGCCGTATCTGGATGCAGAGAGCCCGGCGGGCCAAACCTATCAGCGTCAGTGCAGCGGCGCGGGATCGACGTTCTCGTTTGATATTCGAGGCGGACAACCGGCCGCATTCCGCTTCCTCAATACGCTGGCGCTGTTCAAGCTGGCGGTGAGCCTCGGCGGCACGGAATCGCTCGCCAGCCATCCAGGCAGCACCACCCATTCAGGCGTGCCGCAGGAAGTTCGTCAGCGTATCGGTATCACCGACGCGACCATTCGCTTATCAATTGGCATCGAACACGCCGATGATTTGATTGAAGATATGCGCCTGGCGCTCGAGGCAGCGCTTAACTAACGCTAAAACCGAGCATCATGCCGGTATCTTCATGTTCCAGCAGATGACAATGCGCCATATAGGCATTTTCAGCGTTAGCAACATAGTTGAAGCGCACCAGCACTTCACTGCGCCAGCCGTTGACGCTGACAATGTCCTTCCATCCGGCGCGGTGCGGCTCCGGCGGCTTGCCATTTTCTGACAGGATGCGGAACTGAGTGCCGTGAATGTGGAACGGATGCAGCATCGCATCGCCTTCGCCGGAGATGGTCCACTTTTCAAGCTTGCCGAGTTCAGCATGGAACATCGGCTTGGTCATGTTGAAAGCCTGGCCGTTGATCTTGTTGCCGTTGTGGAAATCATACGCGGCGGCTTTGCCGTGGCTGCTGTGATCCATCGCCATATTGCCATGGTCCATCGGCTTGTCGCCGCTGCTCATGTCCATGTTGCCGTGGTCCATTTTCATGTCGCCCATGGCTTTATCGCCATAACGATCCATAAGCGCCTGCATACCTTGCTGATCAAGCTGCGGATCCATCATTAGCTGCAGCCAGCGGCTTTGCAGGCCATCGGTCGACGGGATCGGCGGCAGATCCACCAGCTTATCCGGCATCGTGCCGCTTGCCATCACACGCAGCGGCAGGATCTGCACCAGCGGAAGGGGTTGATCAAACGGCGCTAACGTCATGCCCATTTGCGTCACGGGTAGCGTTACCACGTCGAAGGTTTTGCCATCCGAGGTATCCACCATCACTTCAAAACGTTCACCCGGCAGCAGCGGCAGGTTCTGCACTTTTATTGGCTCAGCGAGCAAACCGCCGTCGCTGCCAATCACATACAGTGGGCGACGATCGCTGGTGGAGATGTTTAGCGAACGCGCGTTACAGCCGTTCAATAAGCGCAGACGCAGCCAGCCGCGCGGTACCGCATGCTGTGGATAAGGCACGCCGTTGGTCAGCATTAAATCGCCAAACCAGCCGACGGCGGCCTGCATGATATCGAGTTGATAATCGATTTTCGTGCCCGCTTTGTTCAGCTGTTTATCCTGAAAGATCAAGGGGACATCGTCTTCACCCCACTGCATCGGCAGACGCAGCTTGCCGGAGGCCTCATCTTCCAGCAGCACCAAACCCGCCAGGCCTTGCGCCACCTGATAGCCGGTTTTGCCATGTTGATGCGGATGGAACCAACAGGTCGCCGCCGGTTGATCCGGGGTGAAACTCACCTGTCGCGTGGCGCCTGGGGCGATGATGCCCTGCGGTCCGCCATCGACATCGCCGGGTATTTCCAGGCCGTGCCAATGCAACGTCGTGGCTTCGGGCAGTTGGTTATGAATGTTCACCGTAACGGCTTTTTCGCGCTGTAGTCGCAGAGCTGGCCCCAGCAAGCTGCCGTTGTAGCCCCATGTAGGCACGGCTTTGCCATTCCATTGGCTGCTGCCGGTCATGGCGGTTAAGGTATATTGCCCGCGCGCATCAGGTTCCAAAATGGAAGGAATCGGCAATAACGGGCGCGTGGCGGCCATAAGCGAGCGGCTCCACAACGGCAGCGCGCCGGCGGCGCTGAGTGCGGCAGTCAACTTTAGAAAATGACGACGTTGCATATTCTTATCCTTGTCGTGAATAAGGGCACAGCGTAAACCTTTACCCTGCGGGAGGGTCAAGCACTGAAACAGAATGGGCTGATAAAAAGGCCGCAGATGGCCCAAAAGGGCAAATTTAGCGGAATAGCGGCAATAACTGTGCTAACGTCAATAAATTGTCCCTTGTTGAGAATGATTATGACGAAAAGCATCAAGATCCTGCTGCTGGCGGGACTCCTTGGCTTCTCCTCCACCAGTTTTGCCCTGAGTGAATCCGAAGCAGAAGATCTGGCCGACCTCACCGCGGTGTTCGTTTATCTAAAGAACGATTGTGGCTATCAGGATTTGCCGGACGCGCAGATTCGTAAAGCGCTGGTGTTTTTTGCCCAACAGAACCGTTGGGATTTGAGCAACTACAGCAACTACAACATGAAGTCGCTCGGTGAAGAGAGCTACAAGGATTTGAGCGGCATCGCCATTACCAACGACCAGAAGTGTAAGTCGTTAGCACGCGACTCGCTGAGTTTGCTGGCTTACGTTAAGTAATCAGATTGGATGCGGGCTGATGCCCTCTCCCACGGGAGAGGGAGACGCTGCAACATGTTAGGTTAACTGCAAACCCAATCCACGCTCGCGCAGGTCGCGACATACCGCTTCATCCAGACGCGCATCCGTCACCACATCGGTCAGGCTATCAATGGGTGCCGCGCAGTACAGCGACCATGACCCGTATTTACTGCTGTCAGCCAATAGTACCCGGCGGCGCGCATTGGCCAGCAGGTCCATCTTCAATCCGGCTTTATCTTCGGTTGGCGTGGTAATACCGCGTTCGATACTCCACGAGTTACAGCTGACAAAGGCGATATCCGGATTGATGCTGCGCAACAGGCGACGCCCGTGTTCACCAATACAGGACTGGCTGGAATCATCGATGCGTCCGCCGATTATGGTGGTTTCGATTTGCTTAAACTCGCATAAAAACAGCGCGATATGCAGATCGGCGGTGATGACGCGCAGCTTGAGATGCGTCAGCTGGCGCGCCAGCTCCAGCATGGTGGTGCCAGCATCCAATACTACCGCATCACCCGACTGCACATAACGGGCGGCAAACTGAGCGATGGCCTGTTTTTCCGCCAGATTACGCTGCATCTTCTCCAGCGTGGTGGGCTGGTTGGGAATAAAGCGATTCAGCGTAACGCCGCCGTGGCTGCGGCTAATCACGCCTTCCATGTCCAGCTTAATCAGATCGCGGCGGATGGTCGCTGGCGAGGCGGAAATAGCGCTCACCAGTTGTTCAACGGTGACCAGATTATGACTCTTCAGATAGTCCATAATCTGGTCGAGACGGCTTTGTCCCTTCATATTTCCCTATGCAAGCTGCATCGCGAGTTTAATGGAGATTGCCATGCTCGCAGAGTTCGCTTTACCTGTCCAGGCGATATCAAATGCGGTGCCGTGGTCCGCCGAGGTGCGGATAAAGGGCAAGCCCGCAGTAATATTTACGCCATCATAGAAACCTAATAATTTGAGTGGAATATGCCCTTGGTCGTGGTACATCGCCACCACCATATCGTATTGCCCTTCCTGACACTGCAGGAACACGGTATCGGGCGGGCATGGGCCATGTACATCAATGCCTTGTTGTTTCATCTCTTTAATCGCTGGCGCGACGATAGCGATCTCTTCATCGCCGAACAGTCCGTTTTCACCGGCATGAGGATTAACCCCCGCTACCGCGATGCGCGGCTTATCAAATCCCACGCGGCGCAGGAAGCTGTCGGCCATGCCGATCACCGTCTGAATACGTTCACCGTTTAAGGTATCGAGGAACTTACGCAGCGCGATATGTGTGGTGACGTGAATCACTTTCAGCTTATCGGTGTAAAGCACCATGGCGTAATTTTTCGTGTTGGTTAGCTGGGCCAGCAGCTCGGTGTGACCAGGATAAAGATGACCTGCCGAGTGCAGCGCTTCTTTATTCAGGGGGGCGGTCGCAATAGCGTGTACTTCCCCGGCCAGCGCTAACTCGGTAGCACGTTTAACACAGCGCCAAGCCAGATCGCCCGCCTCTTTCTGCACCACGCCCGGTTTTAGCGCATCAGCATCCGCCAGCGGTTCATCAATCACGTTGATAATGCCCGGCGCGAAATGTGCCTCTTTAATCTGATCAAGTACCCGTAGCTCAGCTTGCGGGGTCACATTTAGCCCCATCACCCGGCGCAGCGTATTTGCACAGCCAACCACCACGGCCGGCACGCCCGCTAATTCACCTTCTGCCAACGCTTTAATGATGATCTCCGGGCCAATGCCCGCCGGATCGCCCATGGTAATCGCAATAATTTTATTCACTCAACTTCTCCTCAATAAAACGAATGGCTTCTACCAGGGTATTTTCGTCACCAAAGCCACCTGCTTTGGTCATCACCGGCAGGTGTAATTCACTGTCAAGCAGAACCCCGTGCGGCACACAGCCCGCCACCAGGCCCTGAATCTGGAAACCGCTGGCACCTAACGCCTGCGCCACGGCAATCGCCACATCTCCGCCAGAGAGATAAAGCCCCGCAGGCTGCACCTGACGACAAACGGTGCTGGTTAACTGCGCGAGAAACTGGCAGATGCGTTCGCCTAATGCCTGGCGCGAAACCTGATGCTGCAGACAGAGTTGCTCAATGTCGTGACGCTGATCGGCATGCTGCGTGGTGCGCACCACACAATGTGCGCCATCGTGCAGCGCCTGCAGTATCGCCTGTTGCCAATCGGCGGCTTGCGGCCAGGCCGGCTGGGCAAACAGCTGGCGGATATCAATATCGATAATGCGGATGTCGCGCTGACTGGCGAGGCGCGCAATTTGCTGCTGCGCCATCGCGCTCATCGACCCCACCACCGCCAGCACCGGACGCGGCTGACGGGCAGCCAGCAGTTCGCCCAGCGCATCGCTCAGGCCAGAGGCTCCGGCCAATAGCGGCCGCTCATCTAACGCGGCCGCCGCCGCCATTAATAAGGCAAGATCGGCATCCTGCTCGATATCCACCACCAGTAAGCCCTGTTTGCTCGCCAGTACCTGCGTGAGTTGGTCGCCGCGTACCGTGGCGAGGTCGAGAGTTTCGCCGGTCAGCGCGCTTTGCATTTGCAAACGCGTCAGCACATGGCTGCTAGTGACCGGGGTTTTGGGATCGCTGGCGAATTCGGTATCGATCAAACGCTGCCGATCGATCCAGACCTCACCGTCGCGTGTAGTACGGCCCAGTTTTGGCACCGCCGGCACGACCAATGCTAATTTTTTGCCGCTGGCCTGCAGCGCCGCGCTGATTTCCGCACCGGGATTGCCGCGCAGCGTGGAATCGATTTTCTTAAACAGCCAGCCATCGTTGGCCATCGCCTGATGCTGCTCCAGCGCAGTACGGGTGCGACGCGCCGCTTCTTGCGCGCTCACCGCGCGGCTATCGGTGCTGATCACCAGCACATCGGCGCTGCCAGCTGGATGCGGCGTGCTGCTGTCAAACAGCACATGCACGCGCGCTCCGACGCGTGCCAGCCCGCTCCCCGCATCATTAGCACCGGTAAAATCATCGGCAATCACTAAGACGGGTGTTTTCCATGGCTGTGAAGTCATTCTCTCTCCTTAATCGGCTACCGCCGCGCTGCAATGATTATATTCAATCATGATTGATTATATGTGAGCAAGATCAAATTAATCGAAATCAATTTGTCCTATAAAATTAGGCTCTGTAGTGATGGACCTCGCGCCGTTTGAGCAAAATTAATCATTCAGCACGAAAAACGCGATAAGGGTATGTAATGAATATCAACAGCACCGTGATAAGTGGCTTTCAGGCGCTTAATGACCTCAGCTATCTGCTGCGAGGTAAGAAGCAAGCCCTGCTGGTGACCGATAAGAATATCGAAGGCATTCCGGCGGTTCAGAGGCTGATCGCCCAGCTGCAGCAGCAAATGGGTAGCCTATGCATCATCAATACGGTGCCGCCAGAACCAAGCCAGCATGATGTGGCGTCCATTGTCGCTGCGCTACCAAACAGCGATATCGATCTGGTGATTGGCGTCGGCGGCGGCAGCGTATTGGATGTCGCGAAGCTGCTCTCTATTCTGTGCGTCGCGGGCGCGCCAACGCTGGATGCGTTACTGGCCGGTGAAAAACCGCAGACGCGCACCCCTTCGCTGCTGATTCCCACCACGGCAGGTACCGGCTCGGAAGCCACGCCGAACGCCATTCTGGCTATCCCGGAGAAAGAGACCAAAGTCGGCATTATCACGCCGGTGATGCTGCCGGATTATGTCGCGCTGATACCGGAACTCACCACCAGCATGCCGCCGCATATCGCCTCTTCTACCGGTATCGATGCGCTGTGCCACCTGATCGAATGCTTTACCGCTACCGTGTCAAATCCGGTAAGCGATAACTATGCGCTGATCGGCATGAAAAAGCTGTTTACCAGCCTCGAAACCACTATTGCAGAGCCAGATAACCTTGAAGCGCGCCTGAACATGCTGTGGGCATCTTATTATGGCGGCGCATCGATTGCGCATGCCGGTACGCATCTGGTGCACGCGATGTCTTATCCGCTAGGTGGCAAATATCACCTTCCGCACGGCGTGGCTAACGCCATTTTGCTCGCGCCGTGCATGCGCTTTGTGCGTCCAGCGGCAGTGAGCAAATTCGCTCAGGCTTACGATTTGTTGCCCAATGTCGATACGTCACTGGATGAAGAAGCCAAATCTCATGCGCTGGTTGAATACTTTGCCGCGCTGGTAAAACGCCTGAAGCTGCCCGCCAGTCTGGAAGAGCTGGGTATCGGCCCGGATCACCTGCCGTATCTGGTTGAAGCCGCACTCGACGTGCAGCGCCTGATGAAGAATGTACCGATGAAAGTGGGCGCCGATGACGTACGCAACGTTTACCTGACGCTGTTTCCCGCTTTGAGCCACTAAGCATTATCGAGGACACCATGAGTAAGAAAATTCAGGGCGTGTTAACCGCCATCGTTACCACCTTCGATCGCGACGGTGCCTTTAATCCCGTCGCCCAGCGCGAGCAGGTCAAACGCCAGTTAAGGGCTGGCAACGGTATTTTCTGCGGCGGCACCAACGGTGAATTCTTCGTGCTGAACGAGCAGGAGAAGCTGGCGGTGACGCAAACCTGCGTCGATGAAGTTAATGGCACGGCGCCGGTAGTGGCGCACATTGGCGAAATCTCCACGCGTGAAACCATTCGCCTCGGCAAGCAAGTGGCGAAGCTGGGCGTGGATGCGGTTTCGGTGATTACTCCCTATTTCGTGCCGCTGAAACAGGAAGAGCTGATCGCCCACTATCGCGCGGTAGCCGACGCCATTGATGTGCCGCTGTTCCTCTATAACATCCCGGCGCGCACTGGCAACACGCTGCAGCCAGAGACCGTGCGCACGCTGGCTGCGCATCCGAACATCATCGGCATCAAAGATAGCGCAGGCAGCTATGAAAGCCTGAGCGGTTTTCTGCAGGCGGCAGCAGGCATCGATAGCTTCGATGTGCTGAATGGTCCGGATTCGCTGATTCATCAGGGCTTCGTCGACGGCTGCTCGGCTTGTATTTCAGGGCTCGCCAACGTTGCCCCCAACGAGATCAACGCCATTTGGGCGCGCTTCCATGCTGGCGACATCGAAGGTTCACGTCTGGCGCAGGAAAATGTCACCGGCTTGCGCACCGATCTGTATAGCGTCGGCTTCTCGCCGGCTGCAGTAAAAAAAGCGGTGTCGCTGCTCGGCTTTGACGTGGGCGATAGCCGCTATGCGGTGAGTTTCTCTGCCGAGGAAGAGCAGAAAATTCGCCAGATTGTGAACCAGTATTTGCAGTAATTAGCGGATGAGCGGCCTGCCAGGTCGCCATAAATGGCGCCCCCAGGTGTTTTGTAGGGTGCGCATTTATGCGCACCCTGTTAATCGCCGCACCGGCTCTTAGCTGTATTTTCAACATCGGGAAGATTTATGAAAGTCATCTGTACTTCACCGTCGTTTGCGAAATATGACGCGACACCCATTGAAATCCTGCAACAACAGGGTTTTGAGCTGATCACGCTGCCCGCCGATGCGCCGCTGAGCGCGCTTGAGCCGCATCTGGCTGATACGGTCGCGCTGATCGTCGCTTTTACCGACGTCAACGACGCGCTACTGGCGCTGGCGCCACAGCTGAAAATCGTCTGTAAGCACGGCGTGGGCGTCGACAATATCAATCTGGATGCCACACGCAAGCGCGGTATTTACGTCACCAACGTGCCGGACGCCAACAAACATGCGGTAGCCGATTTCGCCTTCGCGCTAATGCTAAATTGCGCGCGCCAGGTGACGCAGGCGGCGATTGAAACGCGCGCCGGCACGTGGCCGCGCATTTTTGCCACCGATGTTTACGGCAAAACGCTGGGCATTATTGGGCTGGGCAATATCGGCAAGCAGGTCGCGCTGCGCGCTAAAGGCTTCAACATGCGGGTGATTGCCTTCGATTTTTATCCAGACGAGACATTTGCTGCCGAGCACGGCATCGAATTCGTCACGTTGGATCAGCTGACGGAAACCAGCGATTTCATCACCCTGCATATGCCGCTGACCGACAAAACCCACCACTTGTTCGATGCCGCCCGGCTGAAACGCATGAAGAAGAGCGCCTTCCTGATTAATGCCTCACGCGGCGGTGTGGTGAATGAGCAGGATCTCTATCAGGCGCTGCGGGATAACGTGATTGCCGGGGCTGCGGCTGACGTGTTCGTACAAGAACCGCTGACGGAGCATCCGCTGTTCACGCTCAGCAACTTCATTCCCACCGCGCACATCGCCGGTTACACCGACGGCGCCATCAGCGCGATAGGCGAACGTTGCGTGACGCAAATCGTGCAGTGCATTTGTCAGGGCGAACGCCCGCTTAACGTGATGAACGGGCTGGAATAATTCGCCGCCTTACCCTGTAACCCTTTTTCGAGTGGATAATTATTATGACTAACTCTGCGCGCTCGAGTCGTATCCGTTGGTGGATCGCTGGCCTGATGTGGCTGGCCATCGCCATTAACTACATTGACCGCACCGTTCTCTCGGCGGCGGCACCGCATCTGATCAAAGAGCTCGATATCAATCCGGAAATGATGGGCTTTATCATGGCGGCATTCTTCTGGTCTTACGCGCTGCTGCAGATCCCGGCGGGCTGGTTCGCCGATCGCTTCGGTCAGAAAAAAGGCCTGGGGATTGCCGTCGGCTGGTGGTCAATCGCCACCATGGCAATGGGTCTGGCGACCGGCTTTAAATCGCTGCTGGCGCTGCGTTTAGCGTTGGGCGTGGGTGAAGCAGCAGCCTATCCGAGCAACGCGGGCATCACCGCGCGCTGGTTCCCGGACCGCGAACGCGCCACGGTGTCGGGCCTGTTCGACAGCGCCTCGAAGTTTGGTGGTGCGGTGGCGATGCCGCTGATTGTGTTTATGATTGCCATGTTCGACTGGCGTCTGACCTTCCTCGCCATTGGTGCACTAGGGTTGTTCTGGGTTATCGCCTGGTACTTTATCTACGCCGAAAACCCGGAAGATCATCAGTCGATCAGCAAAGAAGAAGTACGCTTTATCCGCGGCGGTCAGACGCAGAAGCATGGCGATAAAAGCGTGCGTCCGATGAAGTGGTACAAGCTGCTGCGCTATCGCAATATCTGGGCGATGTGCATTGGTTTCTTCACCATCAACTACACCTCCTACTTTTTTATCACCTGGCTGCCGACCTATCTGGTGAAAGATAAAGGTATGGATTTCCTCAAAATGGGAATGGTGGCTGCGCTGCCGCTGATTTGCGGCATGGTGATTGAAGTGCTGGCCGGTTGGGCATCGGATCGTATGGTGCATAACAAAGTGCTGTCGCTGACCGCCACGCGCAAACTGTTCCTGACCATTGGCCTGTTGATGGCGCTGTGCATCGGCTTTGCGCCGTTCACCGACTCGGTGTTCATGACCGTGCTGCTGCTGTGTATCGCAAAATCAGGCACCACCGTTGCGGCCTCACAGGTATGGGCGCTGCCGGGCGATGTTGCGCCGCAAAATAGCGTATCGATTGTCGCCGGGCTGCAAAACACCGTCTCCAATATGGGCGGTGCCGTTGGCCCGATTATTACCGGCGCCATTGTCGGTGCGACCGGCCACTTTACCTGGGCGCTGGTGTTCTCGGCGGTGCTGGTGGTGATTGGTATTCTTAACTATCTGTTCCTGATGGGAAAAGTTGAACCTATCGTGGATGAGGAACAGGCGACGCATTCCCACTCTGTCGTAAGCGGCGCATAAGCGCCAAACCCGCCGCATCGTTCTGATGCGGCTTTTCCCCTACTGAAAATAAAAAATAATTGGAGGCGATGATGTCGCTAAATTCCAATGGAACACCTGCTGCAATTTCGGCAAGTAAAGCGAAAGGGAAATTTCGTTTCGTCATTCTTACGGTGCTGTCCGTCGGCATCGCCATCAACTATATCGATCGCGCCGCAATGAGCGTAGCGATGCCGTTTATGAGCCAGGAGCTGAACTTTTCGCCCACCGACAGCGGCTTGCTGCTCTCCGCCTTCTTTTGGAGCTACGTGCTGTTTCAACTGCCCGGTGGCTGGCTGGTGGATAAACTCGGACCGCGCATTACCTTTGCGCTAAGCAGCCTCGGCTGGGGATTAGCCACTGCCGCATGCGGACTTGCCAGTTCGATTACGGCGTTGGTTGGCTTTCGCTTTGTGCTCGGTGCCGTGGAGGCGCCAAGTTATCCCGCTAGCTCCTCTACGGTTACACGCTGGTTCCCGCGTCAGGAGCGCAGCTTCGCCGCAGCGACCTTTAACAACGGCAGCAAAATTGGCGGCACGCTGGCCATTCCGATCATCTCGTTTCTGATTGCACTGGTTGGCTGGCGTATGACCTTCGTTATTTCTGGCGTGGTGGCGGTAGTGTGGGCGCTGGCGTGGTATCTGTGGTATCGCGATCCACGCCAGCACCCCAGCGTAACGCGCGAAGAAGTGGAATTCATCGAAACCAACCAGGATCCGCAAACCGGCGATCCGATGAGTGTACGTCAGCTACTTAGTCAACGCACCGTGCAGGCGATGATGGCCGGATTCTTCTGCATCAACTTCGTCTCGTACTTTTTCTTCACCTGGTTCCCCACCTATCTGGTGGAAACCTTTCATCTGTCGCTGATGAAGTTCGGCTTGCTCGGCATGCTGCCGGGCGTAGCCGCGATTGTCGGTGGCTGGTGTGGCGGATTGCTGTCGGATGCGCTGGTACGTCGCGGCTATTCACTCAGCGTGGCACGCAAGATCCCGCTGGTAGGCGGCATGCTCGGCAGCGCGACCATTGGGCTGGCGGCCTTCTCGCCAACCGTAGGCCTGGCGTTGACGGCACTGTGCTTTGCTAACTTCGCCGCCACGTTTGCTTCGGCAGCCTTATGGGCGCTGCCTTCGGACGTTGCGCCCAACCGCGCCAACGTGGCCACCATCGGCGGCATTCAAAACATGGCGGCTAATCTTGCCGGGATCATCTCACCGATTTTGATTGGCGTGCTGATGCAATTCACCCATTCGTTCGTGATTCCACTGGAAATTGCCGGTGTCATCGGCGTGGTTGGCGCGCTGATTTACGCGTTCTGGTTGCCGCGCGTACAGCCAATGGGTGCAGACCACAACGCCGCGCTGGATGGCACCTTAAGGAGAGAAGTATGAATGCACGTTGGAAAAAACGCCCAGCCCAATCGACATGGGGCGATTTCGGTTCGGACGATCAGCTCGGCCGGCTTAATCTGCTTACTGCTGCCAAAGTGCGAGAAGGTGTCGCAGAGGTGAAGACGGGGGAAACCTTCTGCCTGAGTTTGCCACTCGATTTACCCGGCGGTACGGCGATGAATCCACGGCGTCCACCGCCTCAGCTTAATGCCACGCGACGCGGTGAACACGCCAATATGACTTATCCTCTTTCGCGTGACAATCCGCAGCTCACCGATGTGATCTGCGACGATAGCGTAACGCTGGCGCTGCAATATTCAACGCAATGGGACAGTCTGGCGCACATGGGCCAATGGTTTGACGTCAACGATAACGGCGAGCCGGAAATGGTGTTCTACAACGGGTACAAGGCCAATGTGGATATTGTCGGCGAGACCGATTACCGCGCTGGCTGTGGCTGCGATCGCGGCAGCCATCTCGGTGCCAAAGCGCTGGGCATTGAGAACATGGCAGCGCACGGTATGCAAGGCCGTGCGGTGATGATTGATATCAAACGCCATTTCGGTAACCGACGGTTTGCCTTTGGTTATCCGCATCTGCAACAGATTCTGCAGGCCGATAATATTGAGGTGCGAGCGGGCGATTTCGTCTGCTTCCGCACCGGCATGGACGAAGCCATTCTCGCCATGCAGGGTGAGCCGAATATGGACTTCCTCAATACGCATTTTGCCGGACTGGACGGTAGCGATCGGGCCTTACGTAACTGGATTGACGAGAGCGGCGTGGTGGCATTAATCGCAGATAACCCGGCGGTGGAGATTCTCCCAGCGCGGCCAATGAATGATGATTTCTATCCGTCGCATCCGCTGCACGATCTCTGCTTGTTCCGGCTGGGCGTCTATCTCGGAGAGTTGATGCTGCTGAGTCCGCTGGCAGACTGGCTGGCACAGCATCAGCGCCATGCGTTTCTGCTCACCGCGCCGCCGCTACGTTTGCCGGGCGCAGTGGGCTCGCCCGCTACGCCGATTGCGACAGTGTAGATAGCGGCGTGGTCGCCATGAATGGCGACAGTAGGGTGTGAGGTGCGCGTGAATGCGCACCGATTTCACTTCCCGGCTAAAAACCGCCGATAAGCAGCGATCACTGCAAGGAAATCTTCCACCCCGCAAAACGACAGGCTCTCTTCGTCGTAATAGGTCATGCCCTCTTCCATGCCGTCATCGTCCAGCGCCAGCTGGTTGGCACGAATCATCACCTCTTCTTCATCGAGCCACAGCGTGTATTCATGCCCCACGCGCTGCCATTGATTAATGGTGCCTTTTACCTGCTGGGCAGCGGCCTCAACTTCATCCAGCAGCGGCAGATTGTCTTTGACCTCTTCGTTGAACCAGTGCCCCACGGCTTCGTGGTCCATCGACATACGCACTTTGACCTGACCGGTCAAATCACGCAGAAATTCATACTCCATGGGTTTGCCTCATACTGATGACGCGCCGTGCGGCACCGTCTTAGTGCATTTTGTGCGCAGCACGCTGAATAAAGTGGGATCGCGCTCGCATTATGCCTGGAGATGTCAGCGGAAAAAAGCGCATAAAAAAAGGGACGATTTTCATCGTCCCCTTGTTCATCCTGAAAACCGCTTAAACGGCAGTCTGGAAGATCACGCTATCCGCTTTGTCAGTGTATTGTCCCAGCTGATCAAAGTTGAGGTAACGGTAGGTGTCAGCGGCGGTCTTATCTACCTGCAGCATAAACTGTTGGTACTCGTCCGGCGTTGGCAGTTTACCGAGCAGTGAAGCTACCGCTGCCAGCTCAGCCGATGCGAGGAACACGTTAGCCCCGGTACCGAGACGGTTCGGGAAGTTACGGGTTGAGGTGGAAACCACCGTCGCGCCGTCCGCCACACGCGCCTGGTTACCCATGCACAGTGAACAGCCTGGAATCTCAATACGCGCACCACTCTTACCAAAGACGCTGTAGTAGCCCTCTTCGGTCAGCTGAGCGGCATCCATCTTGGTTGGCGGCGCAACCCACAGACGGGTTGGCAGCTGCCCTTTATGGGCATCCAGCAGTTTACCGGCTGCGCGGAAGTGACCAATGTTGGTCATGCACGAACCGATGAACACTTCGTCGATCTTCTCGCCCTGCACGTCAGACAACCAACGCGCATCGTCTGGATCGTTCGGTGCACACAGAATTGGCTCTTTGATCTCCGCCAGATCGATATCGATCACCGCAGCGTATTCGGCATCGGCATCACCTTCCAGCAGTTGCGGATTGGCCAGCCATTTCTGCATGCCCTCAACGCGGCGCTCCAGCGTACGGCGATCGCCGTAACCTTCAGAGATCATCCACTTCAGCAGCACAATGTTCGAGTTGAGGTACTCGATGATCGGCTCTTTATCCAGCTTGATGGTACAACCGGCAGCAGAACGCTCAGCAGAGGCATCCGTCAGCTCAAAGGCCTGCTCAACTTTCAGCTTCGGCAAGCCTTCGATTTCCAGCACGCGGCCAGAGAAGATGTTTTTCTTCCCTTTCTTCTCCACGGTCAGCAGACCCGCTTTGATGGCGTACAGCGGAATGGCATGGACCAGATCGCGCAGGGTGATGCCCGGCTGCATTTCGCCTTTGAAGCGCACCAGCACCGATTCTGGCATGTCGAGCGGCATCACGCCAGTGGCAGCAGCAAACGCCACCAGACCCGAACCTGCCGGGAAGGAAATGCCGATCGGGAAACGGGTATGCGAGTCACCGCCGGTACCAACGGTATCCGGCAGCAGCATGCGGTTCAGCCAGCTGTGGATAACGCCATCGCCCGGGCGCAGCGATACGCCGCCACGGTTCATGATGAAGTCAGGCAGCGTATGGTGCGTGGTAACGTCAACCGGCTTTGGATAGGCCGCGGTGTGACAGAATGACTGCATCACCAAATCGGCTGAGAAGCCAAGGCACGCCAGGTCTTTCAGTTCATCACGCGTCATTGGACCGGTGGTATCCTGAGAACCCACTGAGGTCATTTTCGGTTCGCAGTAAGCACCTGGACGGACACCTTCTACGCCGCACGCACGACCAACCATTTTCTGCGCCAGTGAGTAACCACGGGTGCTGGCAGCCACATCTTTGGCTTGCACAAACACATCGCTGTGCGGCAGCCCCAGTGATTCACGCGCTTTGGTGGTCAAGCCACGGCCGATGATCAGCGGAATACGACCGCCGGCACGAACTTCGTCCAGCAGCACGTCGGTCTTCAGTTCGAAGGTCGCCAGCACTTCATCGGTTTCATGATTACGTACTTCGCCTTTGTACGGGTACACGTCAATAACGTCGCCCATGTTCAGACGATCAACATCAAGTTCAATCGGCAGTGCGCCCGCATCTTCCATGGTGTTGAAGAAGATCGGTGCGATTTTACCGCCAAGGCACAGACCGCCGCCCTTTTTGTTCGGTACGTATGGGATATCGTCGCCCATAAACCACAACACCGAGTTGGTGGCGGATTTACGTGAAGAACCGGTACCCACTACGTCGCCGACATAGGTCAGCGGGAAGCCTTTGGTCTGCAGCGCTTCAATCTGTTTGATCGGGCCAATGTTGCCAGCATCATCGGGTTCGATGCCTTCACGGGCGTTTTTCAACATCGCCAGCGCGTGCAGTGGAATATCCGGACGTGACCATGCATCCGGCGCCGGAGAGAGGTCGTCGGTGTTGGTTTCGCCGGTCACTTTGAACACGGTAGTGGTGATTTTTTCAGCCAGTTTTGGACGCTTCAGGAACCATTCGGCATCGGCCCAGGACTGGATAATTTTTTTCGCGTGTGGGTTACCCGCTTTGGCTTTCTCTTCGACATCGTAGAAGTTATCGAACATCAGCAGCGTGTGGGACAGGGCTTCAGCAGCAATCGGTGCTAAGGCTTCATCATCAAGCGCTTCAATCAGCGCGTGGATGTTATAACCGCCCTGCATGGTGCCCAGCAGCTCAACGGCTTTTTCGCGAGTAACCAGAGGAGAGTGGGCTTCGCCCTTAGTGACAGCTGCCAGGAAACCGGCTTTAACATACGCCGCTTCATCAACACCTGGTGGAACACGGTTGACCAAAAGGTCGATAAGGAATTCTTCTTCACCCGCTGGCGGGTTTTTCAGCAGTTCAACCAGCGCGGCCATTTGGGAAGCATCTAACGGCTTAGGTACGATTCCCTGGGCAGCACGCTCGGCAACGTGCTTACGGTATTCTTCTAGCACGACGTTCTCCTCGCTCTCATTGTATAGCTTTCCGGCGCACCCCTGGATGCTGTCAAACAGTAGGGTGAGGTGCCCGGTTCCGCGAGGGGCAGCATAGCAGCATTTCGAACGATTGTTAATCTGTTTACAAAAAAGCAACATAAACCCGATATATCACTGCCTAACCTCCCTACGACCACTCAACTATAAGGCCTGACGGAGTAAGTCAGGGCTGAAAATCCATTACCTGAAGCTATTGCTCATTAAGAATGGATAGCTATGGTTAATGGAAAAAGCCTGGGAATTTAACAATCTCGTTAATCTATCCGGCTGCGTTAAGATCCCAGGGCTGATGAGGCGTTAATTGAATTTTGGTAGCCAGTGATAGGGTATTCTCAAATCCCATGGACGCGGCTTGCCATGAAAACAGCAAATACGCGTATTCATTGGTAGCTCTCCAGGTTTAGGATTTGCGGAATGCATGACATGCGCTTTAAAGCTGACGACTTGATCAAAAAAGACACTCTGCCATGCCGTAATCCCTTCCATTTCGCGCGAGATAAAACCCTGATCGCCCCAGCATTCTGGCGTGCTGCAGTGATTCATATGTTCTTCTGGATTTTTCAGGAAGGCAGACCATACGCGCGCTTTCGCCTCATGAGGGATAAACATTAACCCGCTGCCAAATTGTTGTGGATTATAAAAGTCTTTCAACATCATCGGGCGATGAACGCTGAGCATTCCCGTGATGTCGCCGGTAATGACCGTATCGAGATCAAGATAAAATATATCGTCGGGAATATCTGGACGGAAAAGTTCCATTTTCGCCCACCATCCCGGCCAATCATATTGAAGCGGAATAGTTTCAATTCCTTCAATATTTACATCAGAAAAACATACAATCCTATATCCTTTAGGTAACTGACGATGAAGCCAATGCACATGGCGAGCATTGTATTCACCACCACTGCGCAAAACCATTGCAATAATCATTATATATATCACTCATAATTAGGCTGAAGACTAAACCTGAAACACCACCCTCATCCTGAGGTTTGTTAGCAGCGTAAATCAAGACATGAACTTATCATTTCACATATGGATTTATTCAACGCATCTTAAGCGTTGATAAAAAAATACACATGACTGCATGAATCATTTGATTATTGTTATTTAGCAATAGGCATTCAAGATTATTTTGGGGGGAAGGAAAGGAATAATTATATGCCATCAGTAATGACTTATTAAGCTATCAGTTATTTCTTATTGCCCGGAAAGAACTTACTACATGCACCTGTTAATTCTAAAGCAATGCGTAACAATGCATAACGATTAAAAAAGTAATCCACCGAAAATATTATTATCGCTATTTTATGCATAAAAAAACGGCCGCTCTGGGCCGTTTTTTAGCAACAAGCTCACTTACGTAAGTTTATTTCTTTTTCGCTTTCGGATTCGGCAGGTCAGTGATGCTACCTTCGAACACTTCAGCCGCCAGGCCGACAGACTCATGCAGCGTTGGGTGCGCGTGAATGGTCAGCGCGATATCTTCGGCATCACAGCCCATTTCAATCGCCAGACCAATTTCACCCAGCAGCTCGCCGCCGTTGGTACCGACAATTGCGCCACCGATGACACGGTGCGTTTCTTTATCGAAGATCAGCTTGGTCATACCGTCGGCACAGTCAGAAGCGATCGCACGGCCTGAAGCTGCCCACGGGAAGGTGGACACTTCGTAGCTAATGCCTTTCTCTTTCGCTTCTTTCTCGGTCAGGCCAACCCAGGCAACTTCTGGCTCGGTGTAGGCGATAGATGGGATCACTTTCGGGTCGAAGTAGTGCTTGAGACCGGAGATCACTTCCGCCGCTACGTGGCCTTCGTGCACGCCTTTGTGCGCCAGCATTGGCTGACCCACGATGTCACCGATAGCATAGATGTGCGGTACGTTAGTGCGCATCTGCTTATCGACGCGGATGAAGCCGCGATCGTCCACTTCCACGCCCGCTTTACCGGCATCCAGGCCTTTACCGTTCGGTACGCGACCAATGGCCACCAGCACCGCGTCGTAACGCTGTGCATCGGCAGGTGCTTTTTTGCCTTCCATTGAAACGTAGATACCGTCGTCTTTCGCTTCAACCGCGGTGACTTTGGTTTCCAGCATCAGGTTGAATTTCTTGCTGATGCGTTTGGTGAACACTTTCACCACGTCTTTATCGGCAGCCGGAATCACCTGGTCGAACATCTCAACCACGTCGATCTCTGAACCCAGCGCTTTATAAACGGTGGCCATTTCCAGGCCGATGATGCCACCGCCCATAACCAGCAGACGCTTCGGCACTTCTTTCAGTTCCAGCGCATCGGTAGAGTCCCACACGCGCGGATCGTTGTGCGGAATAAATGGCAGTTCGATTGGACGAGAACCGGCCGCGATGATCGCGTTGTCGAAGTTGATGGTGGTGGCACCACCTTCACCTTCTACCACCAGCGTGTTCGCACCGGTGAATTTGCCGAGGCCAGTCACCACCTTCACTTTACGACCTTTCGCCATACCCGCGAGGCCGCCAGTGAGTTGGTTAATCACCTTCTCTTTCCAGCTACGAATTTTGTCGATGTCAGTTTGCGGCTGGCCAAACACGATACCGTGCTCTTCCAGGGCTTTTGCTTCGTCAATCACTTTGGCGACGTGCAGCAGCGCTTTTGACGGGATACAGCCTACGTTCAGACAAACACCGCCAAGGGTGCTGTAACGCTCAACGATTACGGTTTCCAGACCTAAATCAGCGCAACGGAAGGCTGCAGAGTAACCTGCAGGACCTGCCCCAAGTACCACGACTTGAGTTTTAATCTCTGTACTCATCATGACCTCTTGTTTGATTACCGGCAGTCAGGAGAAAGCTTTTCCCAAGCTCTAATGCCCTATATCCGCCGGGACATTTCACCGCGAGAGTTTACAGAATTGTTAACAAACTGCCAACCGCGGCAACATTGAATGCTTACAACAAGGCCGGCATTCGCCGGCCTTGATTAACTTCACATCACCAGACGGCGGATGTCGGACAGCGTGTTGTTGATGATGGTGATAAAGCGCGCACCATCAGCACCGTCGATCACGCGGTGGTCGAAGGAGAGTGAGATTGGCATCATCAGACGCGGCTCAAACTCTTTTCCGTTCCACACCGGCTCCATCGCTGACTTGGAAACACCGAGGATAGCCACTTCCGGCGCGTTAACGATCGGCGCGAAGTGCGTGGTACCCAGGCCACCAAGGCTGGAGATGGTGAAGCAACCGCCTTGCATATCGCCTGCCGTCAGCTTGCCATCACGCGCTTTCTTCGAAATCGCCATCAGCTCGCGAGACAGTTCAGTGATGCCTTTCTTGTTCACATCTTTGAACACCGGAACCACCAAACCGTTTGGCGTATCCACCGCCACACCGATGTTGATGTATTTCTTCAGCGTCAGTTTCTGTGCATCTTCAGACAGTGAACTATTGAAGCGTGGCATCTGCTCAAGCGCCGCAGCAACCGCTTTCATGATGAACACCACTGGCGTGAATTTCACATCCAGTTTACGTTTCTCCGCTTCAGCATTCTGCTGTTTGCGGAAGGCTTCCAGATCGGTGATGTCGGTTTTGTCGAAGTGCGTAACGTGCGGGATAACCACCCAGTTACGGCTCAGGTTGGCACCCGAGATTTTCTGGATACGACCCAGCTCCACTTCTTCGATTTCGCCGAACTTACTGAAGTCCACTTTCGGCCAAGGCAGCAGACCAGGCAGGCTTCCGCCGCTGGCTGCAGCAGCCGGAGCCGCTTCAGCGCGTTTCACCGCGTCTTTAACGTAAGACTGTACGTCTTCTTTCAGGATGCGACCTTTACGGCCGGTGCCTTTGACTTTCGCCAGGTTAACACCGAACTCGCGCGCCAGGCGACGAATCACCGGCGTTGCGTGCACGTAAGCATCGTTCTCAGCGAACTCGCCCTTAGCATCCGCTTTCGCAGGCGCTGGCGCGGCGGCAGGTTTGGCCGCTTCGGCTGCCGGAGCGGCTTCCTGCTTCGCTGCTGGAGCCGCAGCCGGTGCCGCGCCTTCCACTTCGAACACCATGATGAGTTTACCGGTGCTGACTTTATCGCCCGTTGCCACTTTCAACTCTTTCACGGTACCGGCGAACGGTGCAGGCACTTCCATTGACGCTTTGTCGCCTTCAACCACGATCAGTGATTGCTCAGCCGCCACTTTGTCGCCCACTTTCACCAGGATCTCGGTAACTTCAACTTCATCGCCACCAATGTCCGGCACGTTGACGTCTTTCGCGCCAGCGGCCGCAGGGGCTGCTGCTGGAGCCGCTTCCTGTTTGGCGGCTGGAGCCGCAGCAGGCGCTGCGCCTTCTGCGTCGAACACCATGATCAGTGAACCGGTATTCACTTTATCGCCGGTGGCGATTTTGATCTCTTTCACCACACCCGCGAACGGTGCAGGGACTTCCATCGAGGCTTTGTCGCCTTCAACGGTGATCAGTGACTGTTCAGCTTCAACTTTGTCGCCCACTTTCACCAGGATCTCGGTAACTTCAACTTCGTCGCCGCCGATGTCCGGTACGTTGACCTCTTTACTGACCGCAGCAGCGGCAGCAGCTGGAGCAGGAGCGGCTTCCGCTTTCTTCTCTTCTGCTGGCGCTGGCGCCGCTTCTGCGGCACCTTCTGCGTCAAAGATCATGATGAGTTTGCCGGTTTCCACTTTGTCACCGGTTGAAATTTTGATCTCTTTCACCACGCCGGCCTGCGGCGAAGGCACTTCCATTGAGGCTTTATCGCCTTCTACGGTGATCAGCGACTGTTCAGCTTCAACTTTGTCGCCCACCTTCACCAGAATTTCGGTGACTTCAACTTCGTCTGCCCCGATGTCCGGCACGTTAATTTCAATAGCCATTACTCTCTTACCTCTTAAGCCAGACGCGGGTTAACTTTATCGGCGTCGATGTTGAACTTGGTGATTGCTTCTGCCACCACTTTCTTATCGATTTCGCCGCGTTTAGCCAGCTCACCCAGCGCAGCCACAACCACATACGATGCATCCACTTCGAAGTGGTGACGCAGGTTTTCACGGCTGTCTGAACGACCGAAGCCGTCAGTTCCCAACACGCGATAATCGCTGGAAGGCACGTAGCTGCGAACCTGTTCTGCGAACAGCTTCATGTAGTCGGTTGATGCCACGGCCGGCGCTTCGTTCATCACCTGCGCGATGTACGGTACACGTGGCTCTTCGGTTGGGTGCAGCATGTTCCAGCGCTCGCAATCCTGGCCATCACGCGCCAGCTCGGTGAACGAGGTCACGCTGTAGACGTCAGAACCGATGCCGTAATCTTTCGCCAGAATCTGCGCGGCTTCACGCACGTGACGCAGGATAGAACCTGAGCCCAGCAGCTGTACTTTGCCTTTGCTACCGTCTACGGTTTCCAGCTTGTAGATACCCTTACGGATACCCTCTTCCGCACCCTGCGGCATCGCCGGCATGTGGTAGTTTTCGTTCAGCGTGGTGATGTAGTAGTAGATGTTTTCCTGCGCTTCGCCATACATACGCACCAGGCCATCTTGCATGATGACCGCCACTTCGTACGCGTAAGACGGATCGTAAGAGATACAGTTTGGAATAGTCAGCGACTGAATGTGGCTGTGACCATCTTCGTGCTGCAGACCTTCGCCGTTCAGCGTGGTACGACCGGAGGTGCCGCCGACGAGGAAGCCGCGCGCCTGCTGGTCGCCCGCCAACCACATCAGATCGCCGATGCGCTGGAAGCCGAACATCGAGTAATAGATGTAGAACGGAATCATCGGCAGGTTGTTGGTGCTGTAAGAGGTCGCCGCCGCCAGCCAGGATGAACCTGCGCCCAGCTCGTTGATCCCTTCCTGCAGAATCTGGCCTTTCTCGTCTTCTTTATAGTAAGCAACCTGCTCGCGGTCCTGCGGGGTATACTGCTGACCGTTCGGGCTGTAGATACCAATCTGACGGAACAGACCTTCCATCCCGAAGGTACGGGCTTCGTCCGCGAGGATCGGAACCAGACGATCTTTGATCGACTTGTTCTTCAGCATCACGTTCAGAGCACGCACAAAGGCGATGGTGGTAGAGATCTCTTTGTTCTGCTCTTCCAGCAGCGGACGGAACTCTTCCAGCGTTGGCATTTCCAGCTTCTCGCTGAACTGCGCCTGACGCGTTGGCAGATAGCCGCCCAACTTCTCACGCTGACCGTGCAGATAGTTGTACTCTTCAGAGCCTTTTTCGAAGGTCACGTACGGCAGCTCTTCGATTTTCTCGTCAGCAACCGGCACGTTGAAGCGATCGCGGATGTAGCGAACGCCATCCATGTTCATCTTCTTAACCTGGTGCGCGATGTTTTTACCTTCGGCAGTGTCACCCATACCATAGCCTTTAATGGTATGCGCCAGAATCAGCGTTGGCTGACCTTTGGTTTCCTGCGCTTTTTTCAGTGCTGCATAGACTTTCTTCGGATCGTGGCCGCCGCGGTTCAGGGCGAAGATCTCTTCGTCTGACCAGTCTTTCACCAGCGCGGCAGTTTCCGGATATTTACCGAAGAAGTGCTCACGCACGTAGGCGCCGTCACGGGATTTGAAGGTCTGGTAATCGCCGTCAACGGTTTCGTTCATCAGCTGAATCAGCTTGCCGCTGGTGTCCTGACGCAGCAGCTCATCCCAACGACCGCCCCAGATCACTTTGATCACGTTCCAGCCAGCACCGGCAAAGATGCCTTCCAGCTCGTTGATGATCTTGCCGTTACCGGTGACCGGGCCATCCAGACGCTGCAGGTTACAGTTGATGATGAACACCAGGTTGTCCAGCTTCTCACGGGTAGCGATGGTGATCGCACCTTTGGATTCCGGCTCATCCATCTCGCCATCACCAAGGAAGGCATAAACGGTTTGGGCTGAGGTGTCTTTCAGACCGCGGTGCTCCAGATACTTCAGGAATTTCGCCTGATAGATCGCCGACAGCGGGCCCAGGCCCATAGAAACGGTCGGGAACTGCCAGAAGTCTGGCATCAGTTTCGGGTGCGGATAAGACGACAGGCCGTTGCCATGCACTTCCTGACGGAAGTTGTTCATCTGCTCTTCAGTCAGACGACCTTCAAGGAACGCACGTGCGTAGATGCCTGGAGAGATATGACCCTGGAAGTAAACCAGATCGCCACCGTCTTTGTCGCTACGCGCGCGGAAGAAGTGGTTGAAGCACACTTCATAAATGGTCGCGGAAGACTGGAAGGAGGACATATGGCCACCCAACTCCAGATCTTTCTTCGACGCACGCAGCACCGACATGATGGCGTTCCAACGAATTGCGGAACGGATACGACGTTCAAGAGAGGTGTTGCCCGGGTATTCCGGCTCATCTTCAACAGCAATAGAGTTAATGTAGTTGCTGATTGCAGAGGAACCTGCGGCAACTTTCACGCCACCTTTGCGTGCTGCACTCATTACCTGATCAATCAGATACTGCGCGCGCTCAACACCTTCTTCACGGATGACCGATTCGATCGCTTGTAGCCAATCACGAGTTTCGATCGGATCCACGTCATTCTGTAAACGTTCTGACATGGGGTGTATTCCTTATCTGTGTCTAATACGTTGAAATTATCAGGAGCCTGTCTGCTTGTGCTTTGCTTCTGGTTCACAGCACAAGAAGACAGGCCCGTCGTGTTTTCCGCACGTTCGTTGCCGTGCGTTATTCCTTACGTTGCTGTAAACGACGCAGGGAGCGTTCACGACGACTCTGCTCCCGACTTCTATCCAGCAAGATTTCCTCAATGAACGCCAGGTGACGATGAGAGGCCTCGCGTGCTTGTTCTGGCTCACGAGCCACAATCGCCTCGTAAATACTGGCGCGGTGACCGCTCACTTTCGCCAGCATTTCCCGGCGAGCGTAGAGCAATTCAAAATTCTGGCGGACGTTTTGTTCCAGCATAGGGCCCATGGAACGCAGCAAATGCAGAAGCACCACATTATGGGCTGCTTCTGTGACAGCGATCTGATACTTCATCACCGCATCAGCTTCGGCGTCGAGATCGCCGCTGTCCTGTGCCTGCTGAATATGAACATGGCAGTCGCGGATGCGCTGCAGATCTTCATCGGTACCCCGTAGCGCCGCGTAGTAGGCAGCAACACCTTCCAGCGCATGGCGGGTTTCCAGCAGGTCAAACTGAGATTCTGGATGTTCGGCAAGCAGACCGACCAGCGGGTCGCTCAGGCTTTGCCAGAGATTTTTCTGGACGAAGGTGCCACCGCCCTGACGGCGCATCAGCAGGCCTTTGGCTTCCAGGCTCTGAATCGCTTCGCGCAAGGATGGACGTGAGACATCAAACTGTTTCGCCAGTTCGCGCTCGGGGAGCAGTTTTTCACCCGGCTGGAGCGTCCCTTCCATAATCAGGGATTCCAGCTGCTGCTCAATCGCATCGGAGAGCTTGGGTTGGCGAATTTTACTGTAAGCCATCTTCCCTTCTTATGAGCCAAACGTCCGGAGTAAATTGGTAATACCAATTGAAAAATAGTGCCCGTAAAGTAACAAAGTATTCACCTTGTGTCTATATGGTCGCGGTCACACTTCAGGGGAAGAATGCTGTGGGAATGCGCTAACTTACCGGCATAAAGCAAGAAATTTCCTAGGTGAGGTAAATGTTAATAAATTGCACTTTTACCAAACCTTACACTGAGTTAGCACCTTCATCATGGCTGAGATATAAGGGAAAGCTATTCGTGTTTTCGCCAGGTTCGTGGCAGAAATAATTTGCGCAGTGCCCAGAGGATGCTGCTGCTTTTTCAGTCATCTCTCAGCACAAAAAGCAAAAGCAGGTGCAAAGCGGCGCGCTTATCACTATTCTGGACGCCTTGGTAGCTCACGCATGCACACAGCACGCCAGATACCGTAAAGAAAAGAGTACATTAGGATAAACAGCCTTACAGTGCGCGCACTGCAGGTGCACAATAACAACATCACGAGGTTTGTATGGAACAACAGCATGGCGACACGCTGCATCGCGGCTTAAAGAATCGCCATATTCAGCTGATTGCGCTGGGCGGAGCCGTAGGTACTGGCCTGTTTCTGGGCAGCGCATCAGTGATTAAATCGGCCGGTCCTGCCGTTATTCTCGGCTACGCGATTGCCGGTTTTATTGCCTTTCTGATTATGCGCCAACTGGGTGAGATGGTCGTTGAAGAGCCGGTTGCCGGTAGCTTCAGTCACTTCGCCTACAAATACTGGGGCAACTTCGCCGGTTTCGCCTCAGGCTGGAACTACTGGGTGCTGTACGTGCTGGTTGCCATGGCTGAATTGACCGCCGTCGGCAAATACGTGCAGTTCTGGTGGCCAGACTTCCCCACCTGGGCCACGGCTGCCATCTTCTTTGTGCTGATCAACGCCATCAACCTGACTAACGTAAAAGTCTTTGGTGAGATGGAGTTCTGGTTCGCCATTATTAAAGTCGTCGCCGTTATCGGCATGATTCTGTTTGGCGGTTGGCTGCTGTTCAGCGGCAACGGCGGCCCGCAGGCCAGCGTAAGCAACCTATGGAATCAGGGTGGCTTCCTGCCGCACGGCATGACCGGACTGGTCATGATGATGGCGATCATTATGTTTTCGTTTGGCGGCCTTGAGCTGGTGGGCATCACCGCCGCCGAAGCCGACAATCCAGAAGAGAGCATTCCCAAAGCCACGAACCAGGTGCTGTGGCGTATCCTGATTTTCTATATCGGCTCACTGGCCGTGCTGCTGTCACTGCTGCCGTGGACGCGCGTAACCGCCGATACCAGCCCGTTCGTACTGATTTTCCATGAGCTGGGCGATGCCTTTGTGGCGAATGCGCTAAACGTGGTGATCCTGACGGCGGCGCTGTCGGTCTATAACAGCTGTGTTTACTGCAACAGCCGCATGCTGTTCGGTCTGGCACAGCAGGGCAACGCGCCTAAAGCATTGCTGAAAGTAGATAGTCGCGGCGTGCCGGTGGCAACGATTCTGGTCTCTGCCGTCGCGACGGCCCTCTGCGTACTGATTAACTATCTGATGCCTGGCGAAGCCTTCGGCTTGCTGATGGCGCTGGTGGTATCTGCGCTGGTAATCAACTGGGCGATGATCAGCCTTGCGCACCTGAAATTCCGTAAGAAGAAAGATCAGCAGGGTGTCACCACGCGCTTTAAAGCGGTGCTGTATCCGCTGGGTAACTGGGTTTGCCTGATCTTCCTCGCGGGCGTTCTGGTGATTATGCTGATGACGCCTGGCATGGCGATTTCGGTATGGCTGATTCCGGTCTGGCTGGTGATCCTGGGTATCGGCTACACCATCAAAAACAAACTGCAAAAAGCTTAATGTTTCTCTCTGCCCGGCACGCCGCTGCCGGGCAGTTCCACCGATCTGGCTCACACTTTTCCCCGCCCGCGCGTTTTGTCCATCTACCTAACCATTTGCTCCCCAGCAGATTACTGATTTAGCACAGATAATTCCTGCTCATCTTGTCGCTGGAGACGATCAATGAAAGGAGCAGCCCTCTCGTTCCGGGAGAAACTGGGGTATGGCATGGGTGATGCCGGATGCAACATGATTGGCGGTGCTATCATGTTATTCCTCAACTATTTCTACACTGATGTGTTTGGATTAGCGCCGGCGCTGGTCGGCACGCTGTTGCTTTCGGTGCGCGTACTGGATGCCGTCACCGATCCGATCATGGGCGCGATTGCTGACCGCACGCAAAGCCGCTGGGGCCGTTTCCGCCCGTGGCTGCTGTGGATTTCCGTGCCTTACGTGCTGTTCAGCGTCTTGATGTTTACCACGCCGGACTGGAGCTATGACAACAAAGTTATCTGGGCATTTGTCACCTACTTCCTCATGTCGCTGACCTATACCGCCATCAATATTCCTTACTGCTCGCTGGGCGGTGTGATTACCAACGATCCCGGCGAACGCGTGTCGTGCCAGTCGTATCGCTTTGTGATGGTGGGCGTCGCCACGCTTATTCTTTCGCTTTCGCTGCTGCCGATGGCCGAATGGTTTGGCGGCGACAACAAAGCGCGTGGCTATCAGTTGGCGATGAGCGTGCTGGCGCTGATTGGCCTGGCGATGTTCCTGTTCTGCTTTGCTACCGTGCGTGAACGCATTCGGCCTGCGGCGCCAAGCAACGATGATTTGAAACAGGACCTGCGCGATGTCTGGAAAAACGATCAGTGGGTGCGTATTTTGCTGCTGACCTTCTGCAACGTTTGCCCTGGCTTTATTCGCATGGCTGCCACCATGTATTACGTTACCTGGGTGATGGGGCAGTCGACGCACTTCGCCACGCTGTTTATCAGTCTTGGTGTTATTGGCATGATGTTCGGCAGCACGTTGGCGAAAATCCTTACCGATCGCTGGTGCAAGCTGAAAGTGTTTTTCTGGACCAATATTGCGCTGGCGCTGTTCTCCTGCGGTTTCTACTGGATCGATCCGCACGCCACCGCGGCGGTGGTCATCGCCTATTTCCTGCTGAATATCCTGCATCAGATTCCATCACCGCTGCACTGGTCGCTGATGGCCGACGTGGATGATTACGGTGAATGGAAAACCGGCAAACGCATCACCGGGATGAGCTTCTCCGGCAATCTGTTCTTCCTTAAAGTCGGGCTGGCGGTGGCGGGTGCGATGGTTGGTTTCCTGCTGTCGATTTATGGCTACGATGCCGGTGCCAAACAGCAAGCGCCCAGCGCCATTAACGGCATTATGCTGCTGTTTACCATGATTCCGGGCGTGGGTTATCTGATTACCGCTGGCGTGGTGCGCCTGATGAAAGTGGATCGCCAACTGATGCGTACCATCCAGGCCGATCTGGCGCTACGCCGTGCCCATTCACCTCACCTATCCCCTGTCGTGTCCTCAGCGACTTCGCAACCTGGAGAGATCAAATGAGCTGGCCCAACCCTTTTATTACCCAACGCGCCGATCCCTTTATTCTGCGCCATGCGGATGGCTACTATTTTATCGCCTCGGTGCCAGAGTATGACCGGCTGGAGATTCGCTTTGCGCCCACGCTGGCTGGCCTCATTGATGCGCAAGCCGTTACCGTATGGCATAAACCGGATACCGGTCCGTTCAGCGCGTTGATTTGGGCACCGGAGCTGCATCACATTAATGGGCAATGGGTAATCTATTTTGCTGCGGCGCCCACGCGTGAGATCAAGGACGGTCTGTTCCAGCACCGCATGTATGCGCTGGTGTGCAATGATGCCGATCCGCTCAGTGGCAACTGGCAGCCCTGCCGCCGCGTACATACGCCCATTGACTCCTTCGCTCTGGATGCCACCTACTTCGCACACCAGGGTAAACACTGGTATCTCTGGGCGCAGAAAGATCCGGCCATTCCCGGCAACTCTAATCTCTATCTCGCCGAGTTACTCAATCCGTGGACGTTGAAAAGTGCGCCTGTGATGCTGAGCCGTCCTGAATATGAGTGGGAGTGCGCGGGATTTAGCGTCAATGAAGGACCGGCGGTGATTCAGCACGGCGATAAGCTGTTTGTCACCTATTCCGCCAGTGCGACCGATGAAAATTACTGCCTGGGCATTTTAAGCATCGATATATTGGCCGATCCGCTCAACCTCAGCGCCTGGCGCAAATCGGCGCGGCCGGTATTTGCTACCAGTTGGGATAATCAACAATACGGGCCGGGGCATAACAGCTTTACGGTGGATGAAGCAGGAAGAGATGTGCTGGTGTATCACGCACGTAATTACACCGAAATTGAAGGCGATCCGCTGTGGGATCCAAATCGTCATACGCGATTGAAATACTTCCATTGGCGCGAAGACGGCACACCCGATTTCGGTGTGCCGCCGGCCGATCACACCAGCGTGCCGTAAATGGTCAACAGCGCCACCACCACCACCAGCACTAAGGAAATGCGTTTTGCCAACGCCACCGCAATACGTGGCGTTTCCACCTTATCCATATGCGGATCGCGCGCCAGTGAGAACTGCGCCAGGCTGGTCAGCACCTGATACTGTGGGCGATGCAGATCGCCCAAGGCGGCAAACCAGGCTGGCAGCGCGCGCTCGCCGTGTCCAAGGAGCGCGTAAGCTACGCCGGCCAGCCGCACAGGAACCCAGTCAAGCAGGTGCAGCAGGCGATCAACCCCGGACTGCGAGCGTTCCAGCGGCGAATGATGTCTTGCCAGCCAGCTCTGCCAGGCACGCAGAAATGCATAACCCACCAGAAGTACCGGACCATAAGGACCACCGACCACAAACCAAAACATCGGCGCAAGATAGTAGCGGAAGTTAATCCAAATCAGCGCATTCTGCAGTTCACGCAAGAACTCACGCTCACTGCACTCCACCGGCACGCCGTGAATCAGCGTCAGCTCAGCGGCCATCGCCTTGTGCGCAGCTTCATCATCATGGCTCGCGGCCTTGAGATAGCGGTGATAATGCAAGCGTACCGAGCCCGCACCGATACACAGCAACCCCACGACAATCCAGAACAGCAATTGCGCCACACCAAACAGAATACCTTTTAGGCTCCACACCACCAGCCAGACAATCAGCATCGCGATGACGGTCATGACGACTGTGCGCAACAACGAAAAGCGCTGGCGTCCACGGAACAGAGCCTCAAGCCGATGATCCAGCTGCCAATGTTCACCTAACTTAAAAAGGCGCTCCCAACCTAAAACTAATAACAAGCTAAACAACGTCATACCTGCTCCTGCTGTCTCAGGGATTCTTTTGCCTGATGGACTCTCTATAGCGCAACCAGTCAAAAGCGGGACCGGGATCCGTTTTTCGCGCTGGTGCTATATCGCTGTGACCGGTGATGCGCGCGGGCGTCAGCGGATAATGCTGTAATAACAACGATGTCACCTGCTGTAAGGTGGCATATTGCGCGTCGGTAAAGGGCAACGTATCGGTGCCCTCCAGTTCGATGCCTATCGAAAAATCGTTGCAGCCCTCGCGCCCTTCAAACTGCGACACCCCAGCATGCCACGCACGCTGGTCAAAAGAGACATATTGCACCAGCTCGCCATCGCGGCGAATCAAACAGTGCGCTGCCACGCGTAGATGGGCGATATCGGCAAAATAGGGATGTGCATCGGCAGGTAGCGTGCCGGTAAACAGCCGATCGATCCACGGCCCACCAAATTCACCCGGCGGCAAGCTGATGTTGTGAATCACTAACAGCGAGGGAACTTCATCATTCGGACGCTGATTAAAGTGCGGTGAAGGTACTTTGCGTGCGCTGGTAATCCAGCCCTCTTCCAGTTTCATGCCGTTAAATCCTAAGCAAAATCAGGCTGAGAATAACATGTTTCAGACTTGGGGCTTGCGACTTAATGCGCCCGCCCATGTGAGTTCAGGATACTAAACATTTCATTGGTGATAACTGGCAATAGATGATAAATCACGCTAAGGTGAGCGCACGAAATTTCGTCTTGTAGAGTGGTAAAACCATGGCAACGCGTCGTTACGATCCCGATCAACGCCATCAGGCATTGATTAAACGAATTGAACAGGACATCCCCGAAGCCGTATCCCGCGCGCTTCAGGAGGATTTAGGGGGTGAAATTGATGCCGACCGTGATATCACCGCGTTGCTGCTCCCCGCAGAGAAACAGGCTGTGGCACAAGTCATCACACGTGAGCCCGGTGTTTTTTGTGGTAAACGCTGGGTGGAAGAAGTGTTTATTCAACTGGGCAACAAAGTAACGATAAATTGGCAAGTTGAAGATGGCCAGGCCCTCGTTGCCGATCAACCGCTATTTGAGCTTACCGGCCCGGCGCGCCTGCTTCTAACGGCTGAACGTACCGCACTTAATTTCGTGCAAACGCTGTCAGGCGTTGCCACCGAAGTCAGTCGCTATGTCACCCTGCTGCAAGGCAGCGAAACCCAACTGCTTGATACGCGCAAAACATTGCCTGGCCTGCGCACGGCATTGAAATATGCGGTGCTGTGCGGTGGCGGTAATAATCATCGTTTAGGTTTGTCGGATGCTTTTTTGATCAAAGAGAACCACATTATTGCCAGCGGTTCGGTGCGCAACGCAGTAGAAAAAGCGCTGTGGCTTTCACCCGATGTGCCGGTAGAAGTTGAGGTTGAATCCATCGCCGAGCTACAGGATGCCATTGATGCAGGTGCAGATATCATCATGCTGGATAACTTCAGCCTTGAAATGATGCACGCAGCGGTGGTGCTAACCAATAAGCGCGCGTTGCTCGAAGTCTCCGGTAATGTGACGGAAACTACCCTGCCGCACATTGCGCAGACGGGTGTCGACTATGTTTCGGTTGGTGCGCTGACCAAACATGTGCACGCGCTGGATCTATCGATGCGCTTCCGCGAGTTGTGATTTCCTCTCTCCGCCGCCTTAGTCGTGCGGCGGATTTGCGTGATGACTTCCACATTTCTGCTTTCTCACCTGCAATTCTGACGATTCTTTGCGCGTCGCTTTCCAACCTCGCGCAAACCTGACTTCCGCTTTGGCTCCCCCTTTTCTACCGTAGCGGCTCCACAACAAGGAGCCTTACCATGGAAAGACAACGCGGCTTTACCCTCATCGAACTAATGATTGTGATTGGCATCGTCGCCATTCTTAGCGCCATCGGTTTACCGGCCTACCAAAATTATCTGCAACGCGCAGCGCTCACCGACATGCTGCAAACCATGGTGCCCTACAAAACCGCGGTAGAACTCTGTGCCATTGAGCGTGGCGGCCCCGCCCAATGCCAGGCAGGACAACGCGGTATTCCTGCGGCTAAGGGTTCGCGCTATGTGGCAACGCTTAGCGTGGTTAATGGCACGATAACCCTTACTGGGCAGGAGAGTCTTACCGGGCTGGCGGTTGAAATGACACCAAACTGGAACGCCACCGATGGCACCTTAAGCTGGCAGCGTACCTGCACCAGCGATAACAGCAGCCTGCGTGATAGCTGCCTCGAACAGTTCCGCTTTGCTGACAAGGATGCCAAATGATGGACAATGCTAATGCTGCACTGCAAGCGTTGTGCGCACGCTATCAGGCGGTGATTTTGCATCACGATGCCACGCAACTTCGCGTGGCAGTGGCTGAGACACCCGATCCGCTGCTGCTGGAGGCCCTGCGATTCGCTAGCCAATGCAACGTCGATATTGAGTGCTGGCCTGCAGCGCGAATTGAGCAATTGTTACACGAACCTGAGCCCGATGCGGCCCCTCGCGAGCATGCCAATGCGGAATCGGCGATTAACGCGGTGGATCAAATACTGCGCCAGGCCATTCAGCGCCGTGCGTCTGATGTCCATTTCGAACCGCAGCGGCATGGATTGCGTGTGCGCCTGCGCATTGATGGTGTGCTGCACAAATTGCCGCAGCCCGCGGAAGCCCAGCCGGCTGCAATACTGGCGCGCCTGAAAATCCTCGGTGGACTGGATATTGCCGAAAGACGTCTGCCGCAGGATGGGCAATTTACCCTTGAGATGGATGGCAAACTGGCGGCTTTCCGCCTCTCAACGCTGCCGATTAGCCACGGCGAAAAAGCCGTGGTGCGGCTACTGCAAAGTGAGAATAGCGCCATCACGCTCGATAAACTGGGCATGCCAGCCATACAGTTGCGGCTGCTGAAAAGCGCGTTGGCAAAACCTCAGGGGTTGATATTGGTTACCGGCCCTACCGGCAGCGGCAAAACTTTCACGCTCTACAGCGGGTTAAGCGCACTTAACGTGCCCGAAAAAAATATATGCAGCGTTGAAGACCCAGTCGAAATTCCGCTGGAGGGGATCAATCAAACGCAGATACAACCGCGTAGCGGACTCGATTTTAATCGTGTGCTGCGCGCGCTGCTGCGCCAGGATCCTGATGTGATTATGGTAGGAGAAATCCGGGATGCCGAGACCGCAAGTATTGCCGTCAAGGCAGCACAAACCGGCCACCTGGTGCTCTCCACGCTGCATACCAACTCAACCGCTGAAACACTCACGCGCCTGCGGCAGATGGATATTCCCGGTTATCTGCTGGGCCCCGCGTTGCAACTGGTGGTAGCGCAGCGGCTGGTCAGACGCCTGTGCGTGCATTGTCGTCAGCCAGGACAAGCCATCGCTCATTTACCCACAGAACTCTGGCCAGGCACGCTGCAAACCTGGCGAGCACCCGGTTGCGATCACTGCTTTTCGGGTTATTACGGGCGGCTGGCGCTGTTTGAAATACTGCCCGTTACCAGCAAATTGCAAAATGCGATTTCGGCCGATATGCCGCTGGAGCATCTGCTGGCGCTAGCCAATGAGCAGGGAATGAAAACGCTGCTGGCTGCAGGACTGGAGGCGGTGAGCCGAGGCGAAACCTCCTTTGAAGAGATGCAGCGCGTGGTAGGGCTAGGCGATGGCTAATCTTTATCATTTCCGCTGGCAGGCACTTGATACGATGGGCGCGCTGCAGGAGGGGGAATCGCTTAGCGTCAGCCAGGATGCGCTGCTTAATCAACTCTCCGATCGCGGTATGCTGCCGGTGAGCTGGCAGCGTGGTAAATGCTGGCGCACGCGTGACTGGAAGTGGCAGCAGAAGATCGATCTGGTACGACAGCTGGCCACTCTCCTTAAAGCCGGTTTACCGTTGGCAGAGAGCCTGATACTGCTGGCGGAAGGCCATCCACATAGCGGTTGGCGGGTACTACTGAAAGGATTACAGCGGCGGGTCATCGCGGGAGAACCCTTCTCGCAGGCCCTGCAGGAGTGGCCGCAAATCTTTCCGCCGCTGTTTCCCGCGCTGATGCAAGTGGGTGAGTTAACAGGACAACTCGACGAATGCTGTCGCCAGCTGGCTCAGCAGCAGAGTAAGCAACAATACCTAAGGCAAAAAGTCGTGAAGGCGCTGCGCTATCCCTTATTTATCTTATTGGTGGCGCTCGCGGTCAGTGCCGGCATGCTGCTGTTCGTCCTGCCGGAGTTTGTCTCGGTGTATGCCAGCTTTGATGCACCGTTGCCCGCATTTACCGTCGCCGTGATGTCGCTATCGGCGCTGTTGCAGCAAGCCGCACTTCCGCTGTCGCTGATATGTGCGACTGTGCTGGGGACTGCGCAGCAAATATATCGGCGTTCAGTGCCCTGGCAAAAGCGCACGCATCAATGGCTGCTACGTATGCCGCTACTCTCTCCGCTGTGGCGCGGCGGACAACTCAGCCAGATTTACGCCATCCTGCAACTCACGCAGCAATCAGGTTTAACCTTGCTGCAAAGCCTGCAGGCGGTTGAGGTTACGCTGGTGTCTCGTCTATGGCGTGATGCGATTGTTCAGTTGCAACAGCACATTGCTGCGGGTGCTCCGCTCTATCAGGCTCTTCAGCAACATCTGCTCTTTACGCCACTTTGCGCACAGCTGATTAGAGTGGGTGAGGAGGCAGGTGCGCTGGATGTGATGCTTGCGCGTTTAGCAGAATGGCATGAAGCACAAACGCTGGCGCGTGCAGACGCTTTGGCTGCCTCGCTGGAACCGATGATGATGGTGGTGATTGGCGGGATTGTTGGCACGCTAGTCATTGCGATGTATCTGCCGGTATTTGGCTTAGGGGATGCGATTCGTTAACGGGCACGCGCAGTGCGCGCCCGCTATTTCTGCTTAACGCGTAAACACGCGGTTTTCCTGTTCTGCTACGCGGATAAAGGTGGTGCGCTTAGTCAGCTCTTTCAAACGCTCTGCGCCCACATAGGTACAGGCTGAACGCAAACCACCGAGGATATCCTTTACGGTATCTTCAACCGGGCCACGCAACGGCAAGCGCACAGTTTTACCTTCAGCTGCACGGTATTGCGCCACGCCGCCGACATGGCGCTTCATCGCAGATTCGGAGCTCATGCCGTAGAACAACATAAACTTCTCGCCCTGATCCTCAACGATGGTGCCTTCACACTCGTCGTGCGCCGCAAGCATTCCGCCGAGCATGGTGAAATCTGCACCGCCACCGAACGCTTTGGCAATATCGCCAGGAACCGAACATCCGCCATCGCTGACAATTTGTCCACCCAAGCCGTGCGCAGCATCGGCGCACTCAATAACAGCGGAAAGCTGAGGATAGCCAACACCGGTTTTCACTCGCGTGGTGCATACCGAGCCGGGGCCAATCCCGACTTTAACGATATCTGCACCAGACAAAATAAGCTCTTCTACCATCTCGCCGGTCACCACGTTTCCTGCGCAGATAGTCTTGCCTGGGAAGCTTTCACGTACCCGCAGCAGAAATTGGACGAAGTGCTCAGAATAGCCATTGGCCACATCAATACAGATAAAATTAAGCTGCGGCGATAACGCCAGAATCGCAGACAACTTTGTGAAATCTGATTCTGATGTACCGGAGGAAACCATCACATAGTTCAGCACCGTTGACGGGACACGCTGCACAAACGCTTGCCAGGCCTCGACGCTATAATGCTTGTGCACCGCGGTGAGGAGGTTAAAACTGGCGAGAGCTTCAGCCATGGTGAATGTGCCAACGGTATCCATATTGGCGGCAATAATCGGTATGCCACTCCAGCTTAAGCCAGAATGTTTAAAGGTGAAGGTGCGTTCCAGTTCAACCTCAGAACGACTTTTCAGGGTGGAGCGTTTTGGGCGGATCAACACATCCTTGAAACCCAGTTTTAAATCTTCTTCAATACGCATAGCTGATTGTCCTGGTTGGTGACGACGAACCGCAGTTCGGGTAGCACTCACGGCTCCAGTGTCGTTATCATACGCGCCATTCGTTCCGCGACAAGACTGCGAATTTCACTTTATTTAGGCTACAATCCCTTAAATTTAGCTGAGAAAAATGATTGTGATCCTGCTCTCATCTTGCTGCGGTCAATGGCTGCTCACGATTTAAATTTTTGCGAGAACGCTATGCCTTATACCGTTGCGCTCACCGGTGGCATCGGCAGTGGTAAAACCACGATCGCCAATGCTTTCGCCGCGCTAGGCGTTGATATCATTGACGCTGACGTCATTGCCAGAGAAGTGGTTGAACCTGGAACGCCGGCGCTAAAGGCGATTGTTCAACGCCACGGAGATGCCATCCTTACGGCTGAAGGCACACTCTATCGTGCTCGCCTGCGCGAAATTATTTTCCAGCAGCCGCAAGAAAAAAACTGGCTCAATCATTTGCTCCATCCGCTTATTAACGCCCGCACGCAGCAGCTAAAGTTACTGGCCGCTTCACCCTATGTTCTTTGGGTGGTACCGCTGTTGGTGGAAAACGGCCTACAGCACCAGGCCGATCGGGTATTAGTTGTTGATGTGGATGCGGAGACGCAGTTGCAGCGTACACAACAGCGCGATGGCATTTCATTGAGTCAGGCGAAGAATATTCTTGCCGCACAGGCCAGCCGTGAACAGCGCCTCGCCTGTGCGGATGACATCATTGATAACAGCGGTAAGCCTGAACAGGCTCTACTGCGCGTTGCTGAACTCCATCAGTGCTATTTACGCCTGGCAGCAACCGGAAAGGATTAACATCATGAGTACAGTTGTTCTCTTTGAACACCCCCTAAACGAGAAGATGCGTACCTGGTTACGCGTCGAATATCTGATCGACCAGCTGCATGAAACCGTACCCGTAGATGGATCGGTCTCGGCACTTGGCGTTTTTCGTACCCTTAGCGACCTACTGGATATTTTTGAACGCGGTGATATGCGCACTGAACTGCTGAAAGAGCTTGAGCGTCAGCAGCAGAAATTACGCGCCTGGCTGGATGTGCCCGGCGTTGACGAGCTGCGCGTCGATAACTTACGTCTGCAGCTGAAGCAATTTTCGAGCGAGTTAATGGCGGCACCTCGTATGGGCCAACAGTTACGCGAGGATCGCCTGATTGCGCTGGTGCGGCAGCGTCTAAGCATTCCCGGCGGCTGCTGTAGTTTTGATCTGCCGAGCCTGCATATCTGGCTGCATCAGGAACAATCCGTACGTGATGTGCAGGTTAATGGCTGGCTTGAGTCATTGAATCCGTTGCGTAACAGTTTGACGATGATCCTCGATTTGGTTCGTCAGTCCGGCGTTTTTCGTCATCAAACCAGCCTCAATGGGTTTTATCAAGACAACGCCGAAGGCTCTGACCTATTGCGTCTGCAGTTAACCTTGGAAGATGCCTTGTACCCGCAAGTCTCGGGCCATAAAAGCCGCTATGCGATTCGTTTTCTACCGCTAGACAGTGAACGCGGAGAAGTGCCAGCCCGACTGAATTTTGAATTAGCTTGTTGCTAGAGGACGTTATGCCGGAAGAGATTATTACCGTACCTTGCCCTAATTGCCGCAGAGATGTGATCTGGGATGAGTTGAGCCCGTGGCGGCCATTTTGCAGTAAACGTTGCCAGTTGATTGATTTAGGTGAGTGGGCTGCGGAAGAAAAACGCATTCCCAGCAGCGGTGACCTGACGGACAGCGATGACTGGAGCGAAGAGCAGCAGTAACAAAAAAGTAAGGGGCCAGCAGCCCCTTAACTTAAATCTCGCCGGCTACTAGACGACCTATCAGCTCATGGTTTGCCGGAGGAAATTCATCCGCAACCAAATCCTGCTGTTCAACCCAGCGTTGTGGCTGCCCTTCTCGTCCATAAGGTTCACCGTTCCAACCCTCTACCAGGAAGAAATGCAGCGTAACGCGCAGATCGTCATAACTGTGATCGGCCTGGCCAATCGCAGTAGCCGCAGTGACTTCAATGCCGGTTTCTTCCATTAATTCACGTTTTAACGCCTGCTCAGCAGTTTCATCTTGTTCGATTTTTCCACCAGGAAACTCCCATTTATTAGCCATGTAGGAGCTTGCCGCGCGCTGAGCCAGAAAGATTTGACCATCTGTATTGCGAATGATGCCCACCGCAACCTGCAGGTGTTTCATAAGCTGGATTCCGCTTTTAATAAGTGAGCGCAAAGTGTAAATCAGATGCTAAGCGATGTTAACCCGCGAAGGGGAAGTGGCGTCTGGTGTCGCACAAAACTCGCGTATTGAGACAGGTCGTAATGATCCTGACCGGGAATGTTGGGAATACTCGCTGCTTCTCTCTTCTGCTAAACCCGATTACCTATGGAATTCGAAGATACAACGCTGCTGGAGCAAAACAGACCTGAACATCCCCACGCTCTACGTCATTTGGCATTTCACGATGTGTTGACGTTAGACAGCACGCAAAACACCTTAACCTGGTGGCCTGACCATAAAATCATCCCGCTAAATGAAGCGCAAAAGCGTTTTCTCTCCTGCCTGTTGCTGCGCATCACCTCTAAACATCAGATCATTGCCACTGTATGGAATGAAAGCTATCCGAGCATCAGTGATAATAATTACCATCAGCTGCTCTTTCAAAGCAGAGCATTGTTTAAGCGCTTTGGCTTGCCGGATGGGCTGCTTATTACTCTGCCCTACCACGGCGTACGATTAAACGAAGAGAAACTGATCGCTTTTACGCAGAGATTCTCATAACGCGATAGCAAAGAAAAAGGAGCCCTGAGGCTCCTTTTTCTATCAGGCCAAACGTCCGTGGCACTGTTTGTATTTTTTGCCAGAACCGCATGGGCAAAGGTCATTACGCCCTACTTTGCGTTCGCCCCCTTGTGCCGCTAAGGCTTCGGCTGCTGCAGTTGCATCATCAACATGGCTCAACTGCTGCTGCTGTGCTAAACGCTCAGCTTCTTCACGACGCTGCTGCTCCATCGCTTCTACTTCTTCTGGCATGCGTACCTGCACCTTGCTTAAGGTGCTGATCACTTCATACTTCAGCGACTCCAGCATGGCGGCAAACATTGCGAAGGATTCACGTTTGTACTCCTGCTTGGGATCTTTCTGCGCATAACCACGCAGGTGGATCCCCTGGCGCAGATAATCCATTGCCGCCAGATGCTCTTTCCAAAGTGAATCCAGCGTTTGCAACATCACGCCTTTCTCGAAGTTACGCATCATCTCAGCGCCAACCACTTCTTCTTTAGCAGCATAGTTTTCGGCAGCGTTACTCATAATACGTTCGCGCAGCGTCTCTTCATGAAGGTCTGGCTCTTTATCCAACCATTCGGCAATCGGCAGGTTCAGATCGAAGTCATTACGCAGACGCTCTTCCAGTCCCGCCACATCCCACATTTCTTCCAGCGACTGCGGTGGAATGTACGTATCGATAGTGGTTTTGTAGACATCTTCACGGATGCTGTTGATGGTTTCAGACACATCAGAAACATCCAGCAGTTCGTTACGCTGGCTATAGATAGCACGACGCTGATCGTTAGCGACGTCATCGTATTCCAGCAGCTGTTTACGAATATCGAAGTTGCGACTTTCCACTTTGCGTTGAGCGTTGGCAATTGCTTTGGTGACCCATGGATGCTCAATCGCTTCACCTGGCTTCATACCCAGTTTACGCATCATGTTTGATACGCGGTCCGAAGCGAAGATACGCATCAAGGCATCTTCCATCGACAGGTAGAAGCGTGAAGAACCGGCATCACCCTGACGACCAGCACGACCACGCAGCTGATTATCGATACGACGCGATTCGTGACGCTCAGTACCAATGATGTGCAGGCCGCCCGCCGCCAGCACTGCATCATGACGCAGTTTCCAGGCGGCTTTCATCGCCTCAATTTGCTCTTCAGTCGGCTCGTCCATGGCGGCAAGCTCAGCCTGCCAGCTACCGCCCAGCACGATATCGGTACCACGACCAGCCATGTTGGTGGCGATGGTTACTGCCGATGGCTGGCCTGCCTGTGCCACGATATCCGCTTCACTGGCGTGGAACTTGGCATTCAGTACGCTGTGTTTGATGCCCGCGCGCGTTAGCTCATTGGAAACCACTTCAGATTTTTCAATCGAAATTGTACCTACCAATACCGGCTGACCTTTTGCCGTGCAGTTACGAATGTCTTCAATAATGGCGTCGATCTTCTCTTTCTCGGTCATATAAACCAAGTCGGCCATATCTTTACGCACCATCGGGCGGTTAGTTGGCACCACGATAGTATCGAGCTTATAGATTGAGCTGAATTCAAACGCTTCGGTATCGGCGGTACCGGTCATACCGGCCAGTTTCTCGTAGATACGGAAGTAATTCTGGAAAGTAATGGAGGCCAGCGTCTGGTTTTCATTTTGAATTTCCACGCCTTCTTTCGCTTCAACCGCCTGATGCAGACCATCTGACCAGCGACGACCTTGCATGGTACGACCGGTATGTTCATCGACGATGACCACTTCGCCATCTTTCACGATATAATCCACGTCGCGGGTAAAGAGCGCATGGGCACGCAGTGCCGCAGTAACGTGGTGCATTAACATAATGTTGGTTGGAGAGTAGAGAGACTCACCTTCTTCCATGATGTTTTGGCTAACCAGCAGCTCTTCAACTTTAACCAGGCCGCGCTCGCTCATGTGTGCCTGACGCGCTTTCTCATCAACCCAGAAATCGCCTTCACCCTGGAAGGTGTCAGAATCTTCTTTTTCCTGACGAATCAGATGCGGGATAATTTTGTTTACCTTGGTATACAGCTCAGAACTGTCTTCGGCTGGACCAGAGATGATCAGCGGCGTACGCGCTTCATCGATCAGAATGGAGTCAACTTCATCCACCAGCGCATAGTGCAGTTTGCGCTGAACACGCTCTTCAGGGCTGAACGCCATGTTATCGCGCAGATAGTCGAAGCCGTATTCATTGTTCGTACCGTAAGTAATATCAGCCGCATAGGCTGCACGCTTCGCTACGGCTGGCATATTAGGCAGGTTAATACCGATGGTCAGGCCAAGGAACTCAAACAGTGCACGGTTATTTTCGGCGTCGCGCTGCGCCAGATAGTCGTTGACGGTGACCACGTGCACACCTTTACCGCTTAGCGCGTTCAGATAAGCAGGCAAGGTCGCGGTCAAGGTTTTACCTTCACCGGTGCGCATTTCAGCGATGCAGCGATCGTTTAACACCATGCCGCCAATCAGCTGGACGTCAAAATGACGCATGCCGAATACACGCTTACTCGCTTCCCGCACGGTGGCGAAGGCCTCAGGAATCAGGCTTTCAAGGCTTTCGCCCTTTTTCAGGCGCTCACGGAACAGATCGGTTTTTGCTTTCAGTTCATCATCAGAGAGCTTAACGAAATCCGGCTCCATCTTGTTGATGATGTCTACCACTTTGCGCATACGACGCAGAGTACGATCATTGCTGCTGCCAAATACTTTAGTTAACAGTTTGATTAACATAATAAATTATTCTCTTTTCAGCCGTGACTTCACGGACTGCAAAATCTAAAACAGGATGTGGAAAAAAACGTTAGCAGTTAGGCAATGAAAGGTCCGGCGCGGATGCCATGGATAGCAGCCTGCCAGTCAGCAGAAGTGTGGATTTGCGGTTCACGGTGGCGCAGTGCTAGCTGTGGCTCAACGGCATTAAGCGGTTGCGTAGGTGATGTCAGTAGCGCCTGAAGCGAACCAATCAACGCCAGTTTTTGTGCCGCTAATGGTACAGCTTGATTGGCCTCCGCCTGAGCAGGCGGCGTCATACTAAAAGAAAGATGTCTGATAACTGTGCGGATGGCATGTTGATGCCAGTAATCGACGTTAAAACTTGGTCGACGCGCACTTTCCTGCAGACGAATCAGATGATCGAAATGGACAACATTGCCAACAAACAGGCTGCTGATCGGCGAATCGTTCGCCGTGGGCTCAGAACTTTGCGCACAGGCAGGCAAACCCAAACTGGCCGCCACCATCCCTAATAGGAGATGAGGCCAGAAGTAGCGTCTGCCTAATTGTCGCCAGCGTGAGAAAATCCCGATCACAACCCGTCCACAATGCATTGAATAAAAGGATAAAGCCTTCGCGTGAGTCTGCGTTACCCGGCTTATATGAGCGCCAGATGATAGCACTTATGTTGCGCTTCGACACCAGTGATTAAAGGGGCTTCGGCGGAATTCACGTTTTTTTGTACAGGGTTTCGCCAGTCACGACAGTGAAATGAGATCGGTTTTGCAGGATTAAAAGCGAGGCAATAAAAAACGGCAGATTCCACTGACCGGAGAGGGTGTCAGCGAAACCTGCCGCATTACGTCTGACTTACGCCAGAACTAAATTAGGTGCTTTGAATGCCAGTGGCAGTTCTGCTTCATCTTCGAAGGTAGCCCATTCCCAAGCTTCCTGCTTCGCCAGAACCGCTTGCAGTAACTTGTTATTCAATGCATGGCCCGATTTAAAGGCGGTAAATGCGCCAATAACATTGTGGCCGCACATGAACAGGTCACCGATCGCATCGAGCATTTTGTGACGAACAAACTCGTCTTCAAAGCGCAAACCGTCTTCGTTTAATACGCGGAAATCATCAAGGCCAATCGCACAATCTAAACTACCGCCCAGGCACAGGCCTTTAGACTGCAGATATTCGATTTCACGCATAAAGCCAAAAGTGCGCGCACGGCTGATTTGACGCACGAAATTCTCAGCCGAGAAGTTGAGCTGGTAACGCTGCGAACTTGAGTCAATCGCTGGATGTTTAAAGTCGATAGTAAAGTCGAGTGAGAACCCGTTATAAGGTTTGATCTCAGCCCACTTATCGCCATCTTCCACACGCACGGTTTGCTTAACACGCACAAATTTCTTCGCGCTGCTCAGCTCTTCAATGCCTGCATCCATCAGCAGATAGACAAAAGGTGCGGCACTGCCATCCATAATCGGGATTTCCGGTGCATCAACTTCAACAATAATGTTGTCGATGCCTAAACCCGCCAGTGCGGCGTTCAGGTGTTCAACTGTTGAAATACGCACGCCTTCATCATTCACCAGGCACGTACTTAGCATGGTGTCGCGCACATATTTTGCATCAGCCGGGAAATCAACCGGTGGATTCAAGTCAGTGCGACGATAGATGACCCCGGTATTAGCCGACGCAGGGCGTAATGTCAGCGTGACTTTCTTGCCGGTATGTAAACCGACACCTGTCGCCTGAACAATACGTTTTAATGTCCTTTGTTTGATCATCGCATTATCTCGCAATATTACCTTCCGACCGCCAGTATAAATTACCGGCGGGGGAATACTTTAGCACAAAGAGCGGAGAATCCCAATTCTCGGGATATTCTTAGTCAGCCTGTTTACGCAGGAAGGCTGGAATATCCAGATAATCAGGTTCTTTGCTTGATGCGGCTGGCTGGTCATTAACCACTTTAGCAGCAGGTTTCTGCTCCTGCGGCAGCGGCGCCATGCCGTGCTGCTGGTAGCGATGATCCATCACTGGCTGTGTGGCTGGCTTATTCGTTACCAGGGTGATTTCTGGACGCTTATCCATGCCAATACCGGTCGCAACTACGGTGACACGCAGTTCGTCGTTCATCTCTGGATCCAGAGAAGTACCAATTACTACGGTAGCGTTGTCAGACGCGAAAGCGCGAATGGTGTTACCCACGGTTTCAAACTCATCCAGACGCAGATCGAAGCCAGCGGTGATGTTGACCAGCACGCCGCGCGCGCCAGAAAGATCGATATCTTCCAGCAGCGGGCTTGAAATCGCCATTTCAGCGGCTTCTTCCGCACGATCTTCACCGCATGCCACGCCTGAACCCATCATGGCGTAACCCATTTCTGACATCACGGTACGCACGTCTGCGAAGTCAACGTTCATCAAGCCAGGGCGCGTGATCAACTCAGCAATACCCTGTACAGCGCCTTTCAGTACATCGTTAGCTGCGCCGAACGCATCCAACAGCGAAATACCACGGCCTAATACTTTCAACAGCTTGTCGTTTGGAATAGTGATCAATGAATCGACGTGCTTCGAAAGCTCGGCGATACCCTGCTCAGCAAAAGCCATACGCTTTTTGCCTTCAAAGTTGAATGGCTTCGTTACCACTGCAACAGTCAGGATACCCAAATCTTTGGCTACTTCAGCGACCACTGGCGCAGCACCCGTACCGGTACCGCCGCCCATGCCTGCTGCGATAAACACCATGTCTGCACCATCCAGCGCAGCACGCAGTGCTTCGCGATCCTCTTCTGCAGAGTTACGACCCACTTCTGGGTTCGCACCTGCACCGAGACCTTTAGTGATATTGGTCCCGATCTGGATCGTCTGGCCGACCGCTGTCTTACGCAACGCTTGCGCGTCGGTGTTCACAGCGAAGAATTCCACACCTTCGATACGCTCGCGTACCATGTGCTCTACGGCGTTACCGCCGCCACCGCCGACGCCGATGACTTTAATCACCGCGTCATTGGTTAATTCCATAGGTTCAAACATGATTTCTCTCCGTTATGTGCCTGTCGCCTGGAGATCATAAACATTGCCAGCATGATCTCCTTTTTCAAAAATTAAAACTCTTTCTTCAGCCAGCTATTGATTCGCTTAAACCAATTGCCCACCGAAGCACGTTTTTCCGTTTCCGCATCACCGTTCATATGTGACTCTTTGCCATAATGCAGCAGTCCAACCGCCGTAGAGTAATACGGCTCCTGCGCATAATCCGTCAGGCCGGTGATGTTGAGCGGCTGTCCAATGCGCACCTGCGTGTGGAATACACGCTGTGCACAGGCTGCCAAACCTTCAATCTGCGCCGCACCACCGGTCAGCACGATACCGGCCGCCAGATGATGTTTTACGCCCTGCTGGCGCAGCTGCTCCTGTAGTTGCAGAATCTCGTCGTTAACCAGATTCAACAGTTCGGTGTAACGCGGCTCAATCACTTCGGCCAGCGTTTGGCGCTGCAGGCTGCGAGGTGGACGTCCACCGACGCTCGGCACTTCGACGTTTTCGTCTTTGCCGACAATCGAGCCTAATGCACAACCGTGACGCACTTTAATCGCTTCCGCGTCGGTAGGCGGTGTACCAAAGGCGTAAGCAATATCGCTGGTCACCACGTTCCCTGCATACGGGATCACTTTGGTATGACGCAGCGCTCCGCCAGTATAAACAGCGATATCCATTGTACCGCCACCGATGTCAACAACACAGACTCCCAGCTCACGTTCATCTTCAGTCAAGACGGAAAAACTGGAAGCCAGCCCGGCAAAAATCAGTTGGTCAACTTTCAGGCCGCAACGTTCAACGGCTTTAACAATATTTTTTGCCATATCGTTGTGGCAGGTGATCAGATGCACCTTCGCCTGCATACGTACGCCGGAAAGGCCTACAGGATTTTTGATGCCTTCCTGATAATCGATGGCATATTCCTGCGGTATCACATGCAGGATACGATGTTCATCACGTACGCGAACGGATTTCGCCGTATGCACTACGTTCTCTACATCATCCTGAGTCACTTCCTCTTCCGAAATCGGAACCATCCCGATTTCGTTCTGGCAACTGATATGTTTGCCCGATAATGCAAGGTAGACCGAAGAAATCTGGCAATCCGCCATCAGTTCAGCCTGATCGATGGCGCGCTGTACGCATTTCACCACCGACTCAAGGTCGTTTACGCCGCCTTTATCCATACCGCGAGACGGGCAACTGCCCACCCCAATAATATTGACCATACCATCGGGCAGAATTTCCCCAACCAGGGCGGACACCTTTGCGGTGCCAATTTCGAGTCCTACTACCAGTTTTCTGTCCGTTGCCTTGATCATTGTGGTTTAGCCTGTGCCTGGTTCTGTTGCTGATTACTGTCCTGTGGCTCTATCGGTGCCGCTGCCCAGCCCACTGCGGCGCCCGAGTCGTAGCGCAAATCGACGTAGGTAATGCGCTGATTATGACTCTGGCCCTGCTGCTGCAGCTCCGGATAGAGCTCAATAAAACGGTTCAGACGCTTCATGGTATCGCTGCGTCCCAGCTCAATGCGCACATCGTCACTGGTCACTAATTGCCATGAGCGCCGCGCCGTCATCGACGCGACCTTCAGGGTAAACTTGTTAGCCTTTAACACATCACTCATGGTGTGATAGCCGGCCAACACCTCATTTTCACTGCCTTCCGGGCCATAAAGCATTGGCAAGGTTTCTTTGCCAATGTGACTGGCCGGAACGCTGAAGGAGACGCCATCGGCGTCAACCATATGTGAGTCGTTCCAACGTGCCACCGGAACATACTCCACCAAATTTATCTTCAGCTCATCAGGCCACTGCTTCCGCACACTGACCTGCTTTATCCAGGGCAAACGCTCGATCTGCTGTTGAATGATATCGACGTTCTGCGACATGAAGGTCCCAGGCGCGCCGAGCGATAAAATCGCCTGGCGAATATCATCATGCGTGGTGTAGTGGGTTTGCCCCGTCACCACCAGCCTGGATAACGGCAAGCGCGACGCGTCATTCATCCACTTCAGCACCACAAGGCCGCCCGCCACCATAATGCCTAACACTATCAGCAGGAACACGATGCCAAACAGTCGTGCACCGTTGCTACGCCCGGAGCGCGCACGCTCCTGAGGTTCACGATTGCGTACTCGTATCGCCGCCTGAGACATATCAGTCAGCCAGCTCCAGAATACGCGCCACTAGCTGCGGGAAACTGTATCCCGCCTGCTTCGCCGCCATGGGTACCAGACTGTGGCTGGTCATGCCTGGTGAGGTATTCACTTCCAACAGCTGGAAATTGCCCTCGCCGTCAGCCATAACGTCCACACGTCCCCAGCCGCTGCAACCCAACGCGCGCCAGGCTGCCCACACCAGCGTCTGCAACTCTGCTTCCTGCTCAGCGCTTAAACCGCTCGGACAGAAGTACTCAGTATCGTCAGAAATGTATTTAGCTTCATAGTCATAGAACTCGCTGGCGGTTTTAATTCTGATTGAAGGCAGAATTTGCTCACCCACGATGCCCACGGTGTACTCGGCGCCGCTGAGAAACGCTTCAATCAGCACGTCGTTATCGTGACGAAATGCCTCTTCCAGCGCGGCAGGTAGTGTGTCCGCATGATTCACACGGCTGATGCCAACGCTGGAACCTTCACAGCTTGGCTTCACAAACAGCGGTAAACCCAGCGCCTGAACGGCGGCGGTGGTATCTGCATCTAAACCTTGCTGATATTGCTGACGCGTTAGCCAGACAAATTTGCCTGAAGGTAATCCCCTGCCCTGCCACAACAATTTGCTGCGCAGTTTGTCCATGGTGATCGCCGAGGCCATTACGCCACTGCCGGTATAAGGGAGCTGCAAGAATTCCAGCACCGCTTGCAAGGTGCCGTCTTCACCACCGCGACCATGCAGCGCAATAAACGCTTTCGCAAAGCCTTGCTGTTTTAGCTCCAGTACCGACACATCACGCGTATCGACAGCATGCGCATCAATGCCCATTTCACGCAGTCCGGCCAGCACCGCCGCACCTGACATCAGCGAGACTTCACGTTCGGCTGAGGTGCCGCCCATCAATACTGCGACCTTCTCAGTCATGACGCGCCTCCATTTTTACCGCAGGCTGCAGGGCGTTTTCCGCCAGCTTACGTGCAATCTTGCCGATGTTGCCTGCGCCCTGAACGATCACCAGGTCATCACCTGACAGCAACGGGGCCAATGCATCTGGTAAGGCATCATGCTCAGAGACCAGAATCGGGTCCACCTTGCCACGGTTACGAATCGCGCGGCACAGGGAGCGGCTATCGGCGCCCGGAATGGCGGCTTCACCGGCCGGATAAACATCCAGCATCAGCAGCACATCCACCTGCGACAGCACGTTAGCGAAATCATCAAACAGGTCACGCGTACGCGTGTAACGATGTGGCTGGAATACCATCACCAGTTTCTTCTCAGGCCAGCCGGCACGTGCGGCTTTGATGGTGACATCCACTTCGGTTGGATGATGGCCGTAATCATCGACCAGCATCGCGCTGCCCGGGTTGCCATTGACGGCGGCGGTATCAAACTCGCCCAAGACATCAAAGCGGCGTCCGGTGCCCTGGAAGCTCTCCAGCGCGGCCAGAATCGCGTTATCTTCAATCCCCTCTTCGCTGGCCACCGCCACCGCCGCCGCCGCGTTCAATGCGTTATGACGGCCAGGCGCATTCAGCGTGACGTTCAGCACTGGCTTGTCCTGACGGATCAGCGTGAAGTGCCCCTGTGCGCCACGCTGCTCGTAATTTTCAATACGCACGTCAGCGTCATCGCTGAAGCCGTAAGTTGTGACCTGACGGCCTACACGTGGAATCAGGTCACGAATCACCGCGTCATCCACACACATCACCGCGCGTCCGTAGAATGGCAGGTTGTGCAGGAAGTTAATGAACGTCTGTTTCAGATTCTCGAAATCGCCCTGATAAGTGTCCATGTGATCCGCTTCGATGTTGGTCACAATCGCCACCATCGGCTGCAGATGCAGAAAGGACGCATCGCTTTCGTCCGCTTCGGCGATCAGGTAACGGCTGCTGCCAAGGCGCGCATGTGTACCTGCAGCTTTAACCAATCCACCGTTAACGAAAGTCGGATCCAGGCCGCCTTCGGCATAAATACTGGTTACCATCGCGGTAGTGGTGGTTTTGCCGTGCGTTCCGGCAACCGCAATGCCGTGACGGAAACGCATAAGTTCCGCCAACATTTCCGCACGGCGAATCACAGGAATACGCTGCTCACGCGCGGCCACTAATTCCGGGTTATCTTGCGCTACGGCCGTTGAGACCACGACAACACTCGCATCGGTCACGTTTTCTGGACGATGATTGAAGTAAATCGTTGCGCCCAGCGAGGCCAAATGCTGCGTCACGGGGTTTGGCGCCAAATCAGAACCGCTGATGTGATAACCTTCGTTCGCCAACACCTCGGCAATACCGCCCATGCCAGCACCACCGATGCCAACAAAGTGAATGTGCCGGACGCGACGCATCTCGGGCACAATAGAACGCAGTTTTGCCAATTGTTGTGTATTCATCTGTTTCAATTACCTGTTTTTCCCGTTTGTACCCGCTTAAGGTACGGGCCAAATCAACTGGCCGATTAATTTACTTCGCGACGCGCGCCACTTCATTTGCAACCCGCTCGGTTGCATCCGGAATCGCCACCTGACGGGCTTTTTCTGCCATCGCCAGTAATGAGGTGCGATCCCAGTGACGCAGCGTGTCCGCTACAACAGACGCAGTAAACTGCGGCTGCTCGAAAATTTTGGCCGCGCCCGCCTTTTCCAACGGCAGCGCATTCCAGTACTGCTGACGATCTTTGTGCTGAAACGGCACGAAGATCGCCGGTAAACCTGCGGCAGCCACTTCGCTAACCGTCAAAGCTCCAGAACGGCACACCACCACATCCGCCCATGCGTAGGCTTCGGCCATGTCATCGATAAACTCAGTGACTTTGTGCTGCGGCTGGCCCGCGGCGCGATAAGCCTGCTGCACGGTTTCCAGCCCGCCTTTGCCGGTTTGATGCCAAACCGTAATGGCTTCACCCAATTCCGCAGCCACCTGTGGCACGGTCTGATTGAGGATGCGTGCGCCCTGGCTGCCACCGACCACCAGCACGCGAATCGGGCCGAAACGTCCACTCAGCCGCTCTGCCGGTAACGGCAGGGCTAGCACATCGGTGCGCACCGGATTCCCCACCACTTCAGCCGTTGGGAATGCGCCCGGAAATGCCTGCATCACTTTGGTGGCGATTTTCGCCAGCCACTTGTTGGTCAGCCCGGCAATGCCGTTCTGCTCATGCAGCACCACCGGAATGCCGCAGCTCCACGCGGCCAATCCGCCGGGACCCGAAACGTAACCGCCCATGCCCAGCACCACATCCGGTTGCCAGCTCTTCATAATGCGACGCGCCTGGCGCCACGCATTAAAGATGCGCACCGGTGCCAAAAGCTGCGCTTTCACACCTTTGCCGCGCAAACCGCTGATGCGGATAAAATCAATTTCGATACCGTTTTTCGGCACCAAATCCGCTTCCATACGGTCAGCGGTTCCGAGCCAGCGCACCTGCCAGCCCTGTTCCATCAGGTGATGGGCAACGGCCAGACCGGGGAACACGTGTCCGCCAGTACCGCCTGCCATGACCATCAGCCGTTTGCCACTCATCGAGCACCTCGGGTAAACGCCTGCGCTTTTGCCAGACGCGTTTCATAATCTATGCGTAATAAAAACACGATGGCGGTCGACATGATGATCAGACTCGAACCACCGTAACTGATCAGCGGCAGCGTCAGACCTTTGGTGGGCAGCATACCGGCTGCCGCACCGACATTAACCAGCGCCTGGAAGCTGAACCACACGCCAATTGAGCAAGCGAGGAAGCCTGAGAAGCGCTGATCGATCTCCAGAGCACGGCGACCAATCGACATCGCGCGAAAAGCGACGAAGAATACCATCAACAGCGCTAAAACCACACCGACATAACCCAACTCTTCACCGATGATGGAGAAGATAAAGTCGGTATGGGCTTCTGGCAGATATTCCAGTTTCTGTACCGAGTTGCCTAAACCCTGGCCCCAAAACTCACCGCGACCAAAAGCCATTAAGGATTGCGTCAGCTGATAGCCGCTACCAAAGGGATCTTCCCATGGATTCCAGAAAGAAGTGACGCGACGCATACGGTAAGGCTCAGCGATGATCAGCAGCACCACAGCAAAAATGCCGGAGCCGATAATCGCCAGGAACTGCCACATTTTCGCACCGGCGAGGAACAGCATCGCCAGCGTGGTAACAAACAGCACCACCACGGTGCCGAGGTCCGGCTGTGCCAGCAGAAGTACCGCCAGCACCACCATTACGCCCATTGGTTTACAGAAACCCCAGAAGTTATTGCGCACTTCTTCCACTTTGCGCACCAGATAGCTGGCGAGATAGCAGAACAGCGTTAACTTCGAAAGCTCGGCTGGCTGAATACGCAGCGGGCCAAGGGCAATCCAGCGAGATGCGCCGTTAACGGAGCTGCCGACAACTAATACAATCAGCAGCATGACGACCGAAACCATCAGCATCACGTTGCTATAGCGCTGCCAGAAATCCATTGGGACACGTAATGTCACCAGCGCCATACCGAATGCTAGGGCGATATAAAATGCATCACGCTTGGCAAAATAGAAGGGATCTTCGTTCAGGCGCTGGCCTACTGGCATTGACGCCGATGTCACCATAACAAAACCGATCAGCGCCAAACCAAAGGTCAACCACAGTAGCGTTCGGTCATACAGCACCACCGGCGCATCATCGTTATCACGCGCGCCCATCACCCAATCGCGTAAGCGAAGTGACAGATAGCTGGCTATACCGGAACCAGGAATACGCATCAGCTCAGCTCCTTCGCCAGTTGCGCGAACCGATCGCCACGCTGTTCAAAATTACGAAACTGATCGAGGCTGGCGCAAGCCGGTGACAACAGCACCATGTCGCCAGGTTTCACCTGAGCGGCGATCTGAATCATCGCCTGCTGCATAGTCTCGGTGCGCGTTGCGATTTCCGGGCGGAGATCCGCTAACGCGTCGCCATCGCGGCCAAAACAGAACAGCTTTACGTTGTCGCCTTGCAGATAACGCGCCAGCGGGCTGAAATCAGCCGATTTACCGTCACCGCCCAGCAGCAGCCATAGCGTACCTTTCACCTGCAGGCCATTCAGTGCCGCTTCGGTGCTACCCACGTTGGTGGCTTTGGAATCGTTAATCCAGCGCACACCGTTAGCTTCATGTACCAGCTGGAAGCGATGCGCCAGGCCAGTGAAGGTAGTAAGCGCTTTTAAACTGGAGGCACGCGGAATATTTACCGCATCGGCCAATGCTAACGCAGCCAGCGCGTTGGTGTAGTTATGCTGACCTACCAGCGTCATCTCATCGGTATTCAGAACCTTTTCACCCTTCACTCGCAGCCAGGTACTGCCCTGCTGCTGATTGAGATGATAATCGCCAAGGTTGATACCAAAGCTCACGCAGCGCTGATCGACGCCGCGTACCGGCATGGTCATGCCATCGTCGGCATTGACCACGCAGACGCTGGCGTTTTCGTAAATGCGCAGCTTGGCTGCACGATATTGCTGCATGCCCAGCGGATAGCGATCCATATGATCTTCAGTAAGATTGAGGATCGTTGCCGCCGCCGCTTTCAGGCTATGCGTGGTTTCCAGCTGGAAGCTGGAAAGTTCTAATACATATAGCTGAGCCGGTGATTTCAGTAGTGTCAGCGCGGGTAAACCGATATTGCCGCCCACGCCCACCTGCCAACCTGCCGCGCGAGCCATCTCACCCACCAAGGTAGTTACGGTACTTTTGCCGTTGGAACCGGTAATCGCCACAATCGGTGCCTGGGCTTCACGGCAGAACAGCTCAATATCGCCGATGACCTCAATCCCGGCATCCGCTGCTTCGCTTAAGGCAGGATGAGCCAGCGCGATGCCAGGGCTGGCGATAATCAAATCAGACGCCAGCAGCCAATCGCTATTGATACCGCCAACATAGCGCTCCACCGAGGCTGGCAGTTCTTCCAGTCCCGGCGGCGAGACACGGGTATCCATCACGCGTGGCGTTACGCCTTGCGCGAGGAAGAAATCAACACAGGAGAGGCCAGTGATGCCTAATCCAATGATGACGACTTTTCTGCCCCGATAGTCAGCCATGATTAACGTACCTTCAGCGTTGCCAGGCCAATCAGCACCAGCATCAGCGAAATAATCCAGAAGCGCACGATGACGCGCGGCTCCGGCCAGCCTTTCAATTCATAGTGATGATGAATTGGCGCCATGCGGAAAATGCGTTGGCCGCGCAGCTTGAACGATCCCACCTGCAGAATCACCGACAGCGTTTCCACGACAAACACGCCGCCCATAATTACCAGCAGGAATTCCTGACGCAGCAGCACCGCGATGGTGCCAAGCGCGCCACCCAGCGCTAATGAGCCGACATCGCCCATAAACACCTGCGCTGGATAAGTGTTGAACCACAAAAATCCGAGGCCTGCCCCGACAATCGCGGTGCAGACAATCACCAATTCACCGGCGTGCCGTAAATACGGAATATGCAGATACTCAGCAAATTTAACGTTGCCGGTCGCCCAGGCCACCAGCGCGAAGCCAGCTGCCACAAATACGGTTGGCATAATCGCCAGGCCATCAAGGCCATCCGTTAAGTTAACGGCGTTACCCGTACCGACAATCACGAAATACGCCAGCACTACGTAGAACAAACCCAGCTGCGGCATAACATCTTTAAAGAACGGCACCACCAGCTGTGTGGCTGGCGTATCTTTGCCAGCGATAAACAGCGCAAACGCGACGGCCAGAGAAATCACTGACATCCAGAAGTACTTCCAGCGCGCGATCAGGCCTTTGGTATCTTTACGCACCACTTTGCGGTAGTCATCCACAAAGCCGATGATGCCAAAGCCAACCAGCACCACTAGCACGCACCAGACATAAGGATTGGACGGGTACGCCCACATCAGCACCGAAATGGTGATGGAGGTGAGGATCATCACGCCGCCCATGGTGGGCGTGCCGCGCTTGCTGAAGTGCGATTCTGGGCCATCGTTACGTACCACCTGGCCAATCTGCAGTTTCTGCAGCCAGGCAATCAGGCGTGGACCCATCCACAGAGAAATGAACAGAGCGGTCAGCAGGCTGACAATGGCGCGAAACGTCAGATACGAGAAGACGTTAAAGCCGGAATAAAATGCGACCAGATGTTCGGCCAGCCAGACTAGCATGTTCCTTTCTCCTGTAAGCTCTGTACTACCTGCTCCATGGCGGCACTACGTGAACCTTTAACCAAAATAGTGATGTCCTGATGTTCGGACAGCAATGTGCGTAAACGTTCAGTCAACGCGGCTTTAGTGGCGAAATGCTCGCCTTTACCGCTACTTTCGCCAATCAGCTGGCTGAGCGTTCCGGTGCTTAATACGCAATCAATGCCTGCGGTTCTCGCTGCGTCGCCCACCTGACGGTGACACAACTCCGCTTCATCACCCAGCTCTGCCATATCGCCCACTACCATCACGCGGAATCCAGGCATATCACCCAGTACCTGCGCCGCGGCCGTCATCGAACCGACGTTGGCGTTATAGCTGTCATCCAACAGTAATTGATTGGCCGCCAGACGAATCGGGTACAGGCGTCCGGGAACCGGCTGCAACGTTTTTAGCCCGCTCTGAATTGCCGTCAGTGGTGCATCTACCGACAGCGCCAGCGCTGCTGCGGCTAACGCATTGGCGATGTTATGACGCCCAGGCAGCGGCAGCTCAACCGCAATATCGCCGCGCGGTGTATGCATGGTGAACAGCGTGGCATCCGCACGCAGAATGATTTCGCTGGCACGAAACTCAGCATCAGCCATCGGCTGCGGTGAGAAGCGCCACAAAGTTTTATCCACGAACTGAGATTGCCAGTGGGCAAGGTCGTTGCTGTCGGCGTTGACGATCGCGGTGCCGTGAACCGGCAGTCCACCAAAAATTTCGCCTTTTGCTTTGGCGACGCCCGCCAGCGAACCGAAGCCTTCCAGATGCGCCGCCGCAAGATTATTCACTAGCGCCGTTTCCGGACGCACTAAATCAGTGGTGTAGGCAATTTCACCCTGGTGGTTGGCGCCCAGCTCAATCACCGCGTAAGCATGCTCTTTGGTGAGACGCAGCAGCGTCATTGGCACACCAAAATCGTTATTCAGATTGCCTGCGGTGTAGAGCGTTTCACCGCATTGGCGCAGAATCGCGGCGGTCATCTCTTTAACGGAGGTTTTACCGGATGAACCTGTCAGCGCTACGACACGTGCGTTCGCCTGCTGACGCACCCACGCAGCGAGCTGTCCAAAGGCAATGCGCGTATCAGCCACGACCACCTGCGGCACTGTAGACGGCAACAGTTTGCTGACCAGCAGCGCCTGCGCACCGTTGGTAATGGCATCATTGGCGAAATCATGGGCATCGAAACGTTCACCGACCAGCGCCACAAACAGGCTGCCGGCGGTGACTTTACGCGTATCGGTGGTGACATCGGCGACGGTTAAATCCGCACCGTGCAGTTTACCGCCGCTGATATCGGCCAGGGTTTGCAGAGAAACGGGGATCATGCCATCACCCCCAACAAACGAGCGACGGTGTCACGATCCGAATAATCTAAGCGGCGGTTACCAATGATTTGATAATCTTCGTGGCCTTTTCCGGCCACTAGCACGATGTCATCCGCGCGGGCTTGCATGACGGCGTTGGTCACCGCTTGCGCACGCCCTGCGACTACGCGTGCACGGCCTGGATCGAGCAGCCCGGTGAGAATGTCATTCACAATGGACATCGGCTCTTCGCTGCGCGGATTATCGTCGGTGATCACCACGATGTCGGAGAATTGCTCAGCAATTGCACCCATCAATGGGCGTTTGCCTTTATCACGATCGCCACCGCAGCCAAACACGCACCAAAGCTGACCTTTACAGTGCAGACGCGCGGCTTCCAACGCTTTCTCCAGCGCATCCGGCGTGTGAGCGTAATCGACAACAACCGTAGGTTTTTCTGGTGCGGTGAAGACTTCCATGCGACCACAAACCGGTAACAACTGTGGCGCAGTCGCTACCAACGCATCGAGCGGATAATCCAGCGTCAGCAATGTCGCTAGCGCCAGCAGCAAATTGCTGACGTTGAAAGCGCCCATCAGGCGGCTATCAAACTCGCCGTCGCCCCAGCTGGAGCTGAATTGAATATGTGCGCCACCATCGTGGTAATTCACCGCCGTGGCTTTGAGCCAGCGGCCATGGCAGCCAGATTGCAGATTATTTTCCATAGTCACCGCTACGGCATCCGGCAATTTTGCCAGCCAGCGACCTCCTACTTCATCATCGGCATTGATAATGGCTTCGGCCACCTGATGCTCAGAGAACAGTAGCCATTTGGCAGATTCGTAGCCCTGCATATCACCATGATAATCAAGGTGATCGCGGCTTAGATTGGTAAATACCGCCGCGGCAAACGGCAGCGCTGCGACGCGGTGCTGCACCAAACCGTGTGAAGACACTTCCATTGCTGTCAGGGTTGCGCCCTGCTCGACCAAATCATTCAGAACGTGTTGCACATCTACCGCGGAACCGGTGGTGTTTTCAGTTGCCACCAGTTGACCGTAAAGACCATTGCCCACCGTGCCCATCACTGCGCCGGTTTCACCCAGCAGATTGGCCCACTGCGCCATCAGTTGTGTGGTGGTGGTTTTACCGTTGGTGCCGGTCACACCAATTAATTTCAGTTTGCTCGCAGGCTGCTGATAAAAGCGTCCGGCCAGTGCAGAGAGACGCTGCTGTAACTGCGCCAGATAAATAACCGGGACGCCATGCATCTCGCGGATATCTCCATCGCTGGCTTCGCCTTCGGCCTCGGCAATGACTGCTGCCACGCCTTGTGCGATAGCCTGCGGAATAAAACGACGTCCATCAGCATGATGGCCCGCCACGGCGATAAACAGATCGCCAGAAGCCGCCGCGCGGCTGTCTAGTGTCATGTCACGGAGTGGACGCGCCGGCGCACCCGGCACCCACGGGGCCAGTAAGTCGCGCAGGTTACGATCTGTCACTTGATTCCTCACTTCTATTCTTCACCAACTCGTTCTTATCAACCGTTGGCAGCGCATCAGGTTCAATGTTCATGGTACGTAACACGCCGCCCATGATGGCGCCAAACACCGGTGCTGAAACCGCACCACCATAATATTTACCGGCCTGTGGATCGTTGATAACCACAACCAGCGCAAAACGAGGATGACTGGCAGGCGCAACGCCTGCGGTATAAGCAATGTATTTATTGACGTAACGACCATCCGGTCCCACCTTTTTGGCGGTACCGGTTTTAATGGCAATGCGATAGCCTTTGATGGCGGCTTTGACGCCGCCACCGCCTGGCAACGCCACGCTTTCCATCATATGCATCACCGTTCTCACCAGGTCTTCCTGGAAAACGCGTTCACCCGCTACCGGCGGGTCAACTTTGGTGATCGACAGCGGGCGGTTAATGCCATAGCTGCCAATGGTTGCGTAGACTCGCGCTAACTGTAACGGCGTTACCATTAGCCCGTAGCCGAAAGAGAAGGTGGCCCTCTCTATGTCAGACCACCGTTGTTTTTGAGGGTATAAGCCACTGCTTTCCCCGACCAGCCCCAAATTGGTCGGTTTACCCAGGCCAAAGCGCGCATAAGTATCTACAAGCGCTGAGGAGGGCATCGCTAACGCCAAACGTGAAACCCCGACGTTACTCGACTTCTGTAAAACCCCGGTAAGGGTTAATTCGCTGTAGCGCGCCACGTCTTTGATCTCATGACCATTCACGCGGTACGGCACGGTATTCAGGACGCTATTTTCTTTCACCACGCCACGCTGTAAAGCCGTCATCACCACCATCGGTTTCACGGTGGAACCCGGTTCGAAAATATCGGTGATGGCGCGGTTACGCATGACATCTTTCGGCGTGTTGCTGAGATTATTCGGGTTATAAGCGGGGCTATTTGCCATTGCCAGCACTTCACCGGTGTTCACATCCACCAGCACCGCAGTGCCCGACTCCGCTTTGTTGAAGGCCACGGCGTTATTCAGTTCGCGGTAAACCAGCGCTTGTAGACGTTCATCAATGCTCAGCGTCAGGTTATGTGCCGCACGGCTATCAACCGAGGAGATATCTTCGATTACGCGGCCGTTGCGGTCTTTACGCACAGTACGTTCGCCTGGTGCGCCAGTCAGCCATTTGTCGAAGCTCTTTTCGATGCCTTCGATGCCCTGGCCATCGATGTTGGTGAAACCAATCAGGTGCGCGGTAACCTGGCCCGCGGGATAATAACGACGCGACTCTTCACGCAGATAAATGCCCGGCAGTTTAAGTTTTTTTACGTACTCGCCAATCGCTGGATTTACCTGACGCGCCAGATATACAAAGCGTCCTTTTGGGTTGGCGTTAACTCGCGATGCGAGCTGATCCAGTGGAATCGATAAGGCATCAGACAGGGCCTTCCAGCGACCATCCAGCGATACACCGCCGTGCTCATGAAGCTCTTTGGGATCGGCCCAGATCGCATTTACCGGCACGCTTACCGCCAGCGGACGTCCCGCTCGATCGCTAATCATGCCGCGTGCTGTGGGCACCGCCTGAACGCGCAGCGAGCGTAAATCGCCCTCTTTGACCAGTTTATCGGGGTTGATCACCTGCAGCCACGCTACGCGCGACAGCAGTCCGCCCAGCGCCAGTAAAATGCAACCGCACAGTAACGCAAAACGCCAGCTTACAAAGCTGGCCTTATCTTCTTGTTTTTTTAACTTCAGCGTTTTGCCTGCGCCACTCATTGAGTTCTGCGATTCCTTATTTCTGCACCACAATATTTTCCTGTGAAGGATCAACATGCTGCATTTGCAGTTTATCGGTTGCTATCCGCTCTACCCGGCTATGATCGCCGAGCGCGTTTTCTTCAAGAATCAGGTTGCGCCATTCGATATCAAGCGCGTCACGCTCCAGCACCAGCTGTTCACGTTGCGCCGTCAGCAGACGCGTTTTATGCGTAGTCGTCACAACCAAGACTGAGGAGACCAGCACGGCCACCAACAGCAGCACCGGTATCTTGCCAAATCGCAGCAGGTCCCCCCCGATGACGCCCGGTAAGCTATGGCGCTCGTTGCCAATCATGACGCGGTTCGCTCCGCGATACGCAATACCGAACTGCGCGCTCGTGGGTTTTCGTTCACTTCGGCTTCGCCGGGGATCAGCTTGCCAAGCGTTTTCAATTCACGGCCGCCCAAGGCTTTAAGCTGCGCTTCAGTCATTGGGATCCCGGCCGGCACCTGCGGACCACGGCTCTGATCGCGCATAAAACGCTTCACTAAGCGATCTTCCAGCGAATGGAAGCTGATGATCGATAATCTGCCGCCGGGAGCAAGAACTGACAGCGCGCCCTTCAACGCGATATCGATCTCTTCCAGCTCGCTGTTGATCCAGATACGAATCGCCTGGAAGGTACGCGTCGCCGGATGCTTAAACTTGTCTTTCACCGGCATTGCCGCAGCGATAACCGTGGCCAGTTCTTTGGTGCGCGTCATTGGCTGTTCACGATTGCGCTCAACGATGGCGCGCGCGATACGTTTACCAAAACGCTCTTCACCGTAGGTTTTAATCACGAAGGCGATATCGGCCTCTTCAGCGCTCATTAGCCACTCTGCTGCCGACTGCCCACGCGTGGGGTCCATGCGCATATCCAGTGGTCCATCACGCATGAAGGAGAAGCCACGTTCGGCATCATCCAGCTGCGGTGAAGAGACGCCAAGATCAAGCAAAACGCCATCGATCTTGCCCGTCAGCCCGCGTGCTTCGACATACTCCGCCAGCGCCGAAAATGGCCCATGAACGATCGAAAAACGGGGATCTTTTATCTCAGCGGCTGCGGCTATCGCTTGCGGATCGCGATCAATCGCTATCAATTGCCCTTTCTCGCCAAGCTGCGAAAGGATTAAGCGCGAGTGACCGCCGCGACCAAAAGTGCCGTCAATATAAATGCCGTCTTCCCTGATATTGAGGCCGTTAACCGCCTCATCCAGCAGCACTGTGGTGTGTTTAAAATTTTCCTGCATAGCTATAGCGACAAGTCCTGCAACCGCTCAGATAAAGGCTCCTGAGCCGACTGTTCTGTGTCAATATCATCCTTAACTTGTTGATACCAGGTCTGTTCATCCCACAGCTCAAACTTGTTGAACTGTCCAACCAGCATCACTTCTTTGCTCAGGCCTGCATGTTGTCGCAACGTATTCGCCAACAACAAACGGCCAGCATTATCCATCTGACACTCACTAGCATGTCCTAACAGCAATCGCTGCACGCGACGCTCGCTGGGATTCATGCTGGATAAGCGAGAGAGCTTTTTCTCAATAATTTCCCATTCGGGCAGGGTATAAAGCAGCAGGCATGGCTGGTGGAGGTCAATGGTGCATACCATTTGCCCCTGAGACTCTGCGACAAGCAATTCACGATAGCGTGTTGGTACTGCTAATCGTCCTTTGCTGTCGAGATTGACTAACGTTGCTCCACGGAACATGCCAGCCTTACCCCTCAATCACCCGTTTTCACCACTTTATCCCACTTTTTACCACGAAACGAGTTTACGGAGCCGATGAAATCCTTGTCAAGCCGCAACGGCAAGTGAATATCACTATTTACATCGCGTGAAATTAATCCGGGAGGGAATAAAAGGGTAATAAGTAGAGAAATAAAAAATTAACCTGATGAATAGTTGAATAAATTTTTTCGCAATGTGAAAAGTGGCGAAAAATAAAACGCTGTCAGGCAAAAATATATTTGCCCCGTAATATGCGACAGCGGCTGCATTTTAGGGGATTTCTGAAAGGAAGCCCAGCACCATCACAACAGCTCTGCTAGCAGCTACTGCTGAATATGTAAACAAATACGAAAAGTCAGTGGGGATAAATTGTTAGATAGGGTGGCGATAATTTACGCTTTTTTACGCCTGGCGCATTTGAGCAAAATAGTTGTGAAGAAAATAAAGCGCGGGCAGAGAACTGCCCACACTTTCATTTAGTGCGACGACTTAATTGTCCGCGGCGGAATAAATTACGGCGAATGCGCGTTAAACCCGGCTTCGGTTTCCGCGGCTCATCTAATGAGGCTAATACCAGCTCCAGAACTCTTTCCGCAACATCGCGGTGACGCTGCCCCACAGCCAGGACCGGGCATTCCAGGAAATCCAACAGTTCGTGGTCACCAAAGGTGGCAATCGCCAGGTCGGTGGGTAAACGACCATCGCGCTTGAGCGTGATATCCATCACCCCTTGTAACAGGCCAAAAGAGGTTGTGAATAGTGCGTCCGGCATCGGATGATCTTCGAGGTACTTTTCAAACAGCGTTGCCGCAGCAGCACGATCGAAGCTATTGCAGTAGATGTAATCGATTGGTCGCGCGTCATCCTTCCACGCATCGCGAAAGCCCAATTCACGCAAAAAACTGACCGACAGCTCCGGCAGCGCGCCAAGGAACAGCACATTTTTAACTGGAAGCTGACGCAATTCAGCGGCCAGCATCTGCGCATCATCCTGATCGGCCCCCACAACACTGGTGAAGTGCTCACGGTCCAGCGCGCGGTCCAGCGCGATAATTGGCAAAGGATCGTTAATCCAGCGCTGATAGAACGGATGCTCAGGCGGCAGCGAGGTGGAAACAATGATGGCGTCCACCTGGCGTTGCAACAGATGCTCAATACAGCGCATTTCGTTATCTGGCTGATCTTCCGAGCAGGCAATCAACAGTTGATAACCACGTTGACGCGCCTGACGCTCAAGATAATTAGCGATACGCGTATAACTGGTATTTTCCAAATCAGGGATCACCAGGCCAATTGAGCGCGTGCGTCCGGCGCGAAGGCCTGCCGCGACGGCATTGGGGTGATAATTGTGTTCACGCACCACCGCCATGACTTTCTCGACGGTTTTTTCGCTGACACGATACTGCCGCGCTTTGCCATTGATTACGTAGCTGGCCGTGGTGCGCGACACGCCTGCCAGGCGCGCAATTTCATCCAGTTTCACGATGACACCTTAATTCTGATAAGCCAGCGCTGGCGAAAATATCCGCAGAGTAGCTAAGGATAAAACATTTGTAACATCTAACCGCAGAAAAGTACGCTGAGCAACCGCTTTTCTCCAGCATCTTGCCGAAGCGCATAAAATAAAAAAACCCGGCATTTCGCCGGGTTAGCACAGAATATGATGGTTACGGTGCGTTATTAGCGCATAACGCGATCGCCGCGTGATACGCCAACGATTCCTGAACGTGCCACTTCAACAATTTCCGCCACGTCACGAACCGTGTTGAGAAACGCGTCGAGTTTATCGCTCGTTCCCGCTAGCTGAACCGTGTAAAGCGTTGGTGTGACGTCAATAATCTGCCCACGGAAAATCTCCGCACTGCGTTTCACCTCTTCACGACCGTAGCCGCTAGCCTGAATTTTCACCAACATGATTTCGCGTTCAACATAGGCGCCCTGCCCCAGCTCGCTGACACGTAACACGTCAACCAGCTTGTGCAATTGCTTTTCGATCTGCTCCAGCACTTTCGCATCGCCAACCGTTTGGATGGTCATACGCGATAGCGTGGGATCATCGGTGGGCGCCACGGTAAGACTTTCGATGTTATAGCCGCGTTGCGAGAAAAGCCCCACTACGCGGGACAATGCGCCGGATTCATTTTCCAGCAGAACCGATAAAATACGACGCATAATTAAGTCCTCTCCGTTTTGCTCAACCACATCTCATCCATCGAACCACCGCGAATCTGCATCGGGTAAACGTGCTCGCTGCCGTCAATATTCACATCAACAAACACCAGACGCCCTTTCGCCAATGTATCCAGCGCCAGCTGCAGCTTCTCTTCCAGCTCGGCAGGATGATGAATCGCGATACCCACATGACCGTACGCTTCCGCCAGACGAACGAAGTCCGGTAGCGACTGCATGTAAGACTGAGAGTGGCGACCAGAGTAAATCATGTCCTGCCACTGCTTAACCATGCCGAGGAAGCCGTTGTTAAGGTTCAACACCAGCACCGGCAAATCGTACTGCAGCGCAGTAGAGAGTTCCTGAATGTTCATCTGGATACTGCCATCGCCGGTCACGCAAATAACCGTTTCATCCGGCAGCGCCATCTTCACGCCCAGGGCAGCAGGCAGGCCGAAGCCCATGGTGCCCAGGCCGCCGGAGTTGATCCAACGACGTGGTTTGTCGAATTGGTAATAAAGCGCAGCGAACATCTGATGCTGGCCCACGTCGGAGGTGACGTAAGCTTCGCCTTTCGTCAGACGACAGATGGTTTCGATGACCGCCTGCGGTTTAATTTTGTCGCTGCTGCGATCAAATTCCAGGCATTTACGACTGCGCCAGCCTTCAATGGTTTGCCACCAATCGCGCAGGCTATCAAGCTCCTGCTTCGCATCGCTTTGTGCCAACAGTTCAAGCATTTGCGCCAGCGTCTGTTTCGCATCACCGACAATTGGAATATCTGCGCTGACGGTTTTTGAAATCGAGGTTGGATCAACGTCGATATGCATGATGGTGGCATTCGGGCAGTACTTCGCCAGGTTGTTGGTGGTGCGATCGTCGAAACGCACGCCAATCCCGAAAATCAGGTCAGCGTTATGCATGGTCATGTTAGCTTCGTAGGTGCCGTGCATTCCAAGCATGCCAACGCTCTGACGATGTGTGCCGGGGAATACACCCAAGCCCATCAGCGACATGGTTACCGGTATATTGAGTTGCTCAGCCAGCTGCAGCAGCTCAGCTTCACAGCCGGACATAATCGCACCGCCGCCCGCGTAAATCACCGGCTTATGTGCCGCCAGCAATGTTTGCAATGCGCGCTTAATCTGGCCTTTATGGCCCTGAATCGTTGGATTGTAAGAGCGCATGCTCACGGTTTCCGGCCAGACGTAAGGCAATTTATTAGCCGGATTGAGGATATCTTTTGGTAGATCGATAACCACCGGGCCCGGACGACCGCTCGCCGCCAGCCAGAAGGCCTTTTTCAGCACGGTTGGAATCTCTTCGGTGCTTTTTACCAGGAAGCTGTGCTTCACCACCGGGCGGGAGATGCCGACCATGTCGCACTCCTGGAACGCATCGTAGCCGATGAGTGAAGAAGGCACCTGACCCGACAGAATCACCATCGGGATAGAATCCATATAGGCGGTTGCAATGCCGGTAATGGCATTGGTGGCGCCAGGACCCGAAGTTACCAGCACTACGCCCACTTCGCCGGTGGCGCGCGCCAGGCCATCGGCCATGTGCACCGCGCCTTGTTCATGACGGACCAATACGTGGTCAATTCCACCGACCGTTTGCAGTGCATCGTAAATATCGAGCACCGCTCCGCCCGGATAGCCGAATACCTGCTTAACGCCCTGATCGATTAACGAACGGACGACCATTTCGGCTCCTGACAACATCTCCATTTTCTGCCTCCAGGCTTGAGGGACTGAATCCACTGACGTTCGCGTTTCCCGCACGCCACTGATATCCGGCCCCCGCATACCAATTAAGATCAAAACCTTATGTTTATGCTCAGAAGACGGCGTTCATTTCCGCCTTCCAGGTACAGGGAATCTACTTGAGTTAATTCTTCTGAGAGTAGGTCGATTACCATAACCGCAGACAACCCGGCCTGCAAACGCCAGCACGCCACCTCACGTTCGATCCGGCAATAAAGGCACTGATGCGTGATTATCGCCTGCGAGGATTAAACTAATGCTTTGTCATAACCTCAGAGGAAAATGCTGGATTGGAGATTATTTGCAGCGTGATATAAGAAATATGATTTTCATATTACCTGACCACTCAGGCCACAATCTTTTGGGATAATTACTTTCTGGCGTGATTAACTGAAAAATGCTTCGCTCACATCATATTCCTCTAAACAACAAGCTTTGTCCTGTTTTTACCACATCTTGCCTCAATCATTTAAAACGTTAAATAACAACAATTTAAAATAAATTATTTTTTCTAAACGTTTGTTTAAGCTGCGGATTCTGCTTATCCAGGTGCTAATTAATGCCATTGCTCTGCTCAGCCGAAAAATCGCAGCACATCACCCTTTTGACTGCGCTAAAATACCCTTGCACTTGAGGTTGACTTCACTCGTCAATTCCAGTACCAATATGTGCAGCACACAATTTACGAGGTTTGAGTCATGTTTCATTCTTTCCGCCTACTCGGTCTACTACTAAACGCATCCAGTTTGCGCGGTAGACTCGTGGGCGGAATCAATAACTGATTCGAACCTGCAGAAGTTTAAGAAACCCGCGCCAATGCGCGGGTTTTTTTATGCTCGTAGCACCGGCAAAGTTAATGCAAAAGGAAGATTACGATGAGCCAGCAAGTTATTATTTTCGATACCACTCTGCGTGACGGCGAACAGGCTTTACAGGCTAGCCTGAGTGTTAAAGAAAAACTGCAGATCGCTCTGGCGTTGGAACGTATGGGCGTGGATGTGATGGAAGTGGGCTTCCCCGTTTCCTCCCCAGGTGATTTCGAATCCGTACAAACCATCGCTCGTACCATTAAAAACAGCCGTGTCTGCGGACTGGCACGCTGCGTTGAGAAGGACATTGACGCCGCATATGAATCATTGCGTGTTGCTGAAGCGTTCCGTATTCACACCTTCATCGCCACTTCGCCGATGCACATCGCCACCAAATTGCGCAGCACATTGCCAGAAGTGATTGAACGCGCAGTACACATGATTAAACGCGCCCGCAACTATACCGACGACGTTGAGTTCTCGTGTGAAGATGGCGGCCGTACGCCAATCGACGATCTGTGCCGCATGGTTGAAGCCGCTATTCATGCCGGTGCAACCACTATCAACATTCCGGATACCGTGGGCTACACCTTACCTGGCGAATACGCCAACATCATCGGCCAATTGGTAGCACGCGTGCCGAACATCGATAAAGCCATCCTGTCTGTTCATACCCATGACGATTTGGGTATGGCGACCGGCAATGCTATCGCCGCAGTGTTAGCAGGTGCACGTCAGGTTGAAGGAACCTTAAATGGTCTGGGTGAGCGCGCCGGTAACTGTGCGCTGGAAGAAGTGATTATGGCGATTAAAACCCGTCAGCAGATCATGAATGTGCACACCAACATCAATCATCAGGAAATCTACCGCACCAGCCAAACCGTTAGCCAAATCTGCAACATGCCAATTCCCGCTAACAAAGCGGTGGTCGGCTCCAACGCCTTCGCCCACTCCTCGGGCATTCATCAGGATGGCGTGCTGAAGAATCGTGAAAACTACGAAATCCTGACGCCAGAATCTATCGGCCTGCATAAAATCCAGCTGAATCTGACCTCACGATCGGGTCGTGCTGCGGTAAAACACCGCATGGAAGAGATGGGCTACAAAGAGTCTGATTACAATCTGGATACCTTATATGACGCCTTCCTGAAGCTGGCTGATAAGAAAGGTCAGGTCTTTGATTACGATCTGGAAGCCTTAGCCTTCATTAACAAACAGAACGAAGAGCCAGAGTATTTCCAGCTGAACGAATTCAACGTGCAGACCGGCTCCAGCGTTACCGCTACCGCATCTGTGCAATTGGGCTGCGGTGAAGAGACGAAGTCGGATGCCGCCACCGGTAATGGCCCTGTGGATGCGGTTTATCAAGCCATCAACCGCATCACCGGCTTTGAAGCCGAACTGATGAATTACAAGTTGACCGCGAAAGGCCACGGCGAGAACGCGCTGGGTCAGGTTGATATCGTGGTCAATTACAACGGTCGTAAATTCCACGGCGTGGGTCTGGCGACCGATATCGTCGAATCCTCTGCTAAAGCGATGGTGAACGCGTTGAACAACATTTGGCGTGCTAAGCAGGTGGAAAAAGAATTGCAGCGTAAATTTAAAGATCAGAAGGAAACGGTGTAACTATGTCTAAGTCTTCTCATATCGCGGTATTGCCAGGCGACGGAATTGGCCCGGAAGTGATGGCGCAGGCCATGAAAGTTCTCGATGCCATTCGTACGCGTTTCGATATGCGTATCACCACCAGCGAATATGATGTTGGCGGTATCGCCATCGATCGTCACGGCGAACCACTGCCACCGGCTACCGTTGCTGGCGCAGAACAAGCCGATGCAATTCTGTTTGGCTCAGTAGGTGGGCCCAAATGGGAGCATCTGCCACCTGCTCAGCAGCCAGAGCGCGGCGCGTTGCTGCCGCTGCGGAAGCACTTCAAGCTGTTCAGCAACCTGCGTCCGGCTGCACTGTATAAAGGTCTTGAAGCCTTCTGTCCGCTGCGCAGCGATATTGCCGAGCGCGGTTTCGATATCCTGTGCGTGCGTGAACTGACCGGCGGCATCTATTTTGGCCAACCGAAAGGCCGCGAAGGCAGCGGTCCGCACGAGCGCGCTTTCGATACCGAGGTGTATCACCGTTTCGAAATTGAGCGCATTGCCCGCATCGCCTTTGAATCTGCCCGCAAACGTCGCAACATCGTCACCTCTATCGATAAAGCCAACGTGTTGCAGACGTCAGTCATGTGGCGCGAGATTGTCAACGAAGTGGCAAAAGATTACCCGGATGTGCAGTTGAGCCATATGTACATCGATAACGCCACCATGCAACTGATTAAAGATCCCTCACAGTTTGACGTGCTGCTCTGTTCTAACCTGTTCGGTGACATCCTGTCTGACGAATGCGCGATGATTACCGGTTCCATGGGCTTGCTGCCTTCCGCCAGCCTGAATGAAGAGGGTTTCGGCCTGTTTGAACCCGCAGGCGGCTCCGCACCGGATATCGCCGGTCAGAACATTGCCAACCCAATTGCGCAGATTCTGTCGCTGTCGCTGCTGCTGCGTTATAGCCTGAATGCGGATGACGCCGCTGCTAGCATTGAACGCGCCGTGAGCCGCGCGTTGGAAGCGGGTTATCGCACCCGTGATTTGGCCGGTGACGGCAAAGCCGTGAGCACCGATGAGATGGGCAGCATCATTGCCGGGTTTATCGCCGAGGAAAAATAATAAAATGAAAAGCTTATACCAGAAGTTATTTGATGCACATGTCGTCCACGAAGCGCCTAAAGAAACCCCGTTACTGTATATCGATCGTCATCTGATTCATGAAGTAACGTCACCGCAGGCCTTTGATGGTCTGCGCGCGCACGGCCGCAAAGTGCGCCAGCCGTCGAAAACCTTCGCCACCATGGATCACAACGTTTCCACTCAGACCAAAGATATCAATGCGTCTGGCGAAATGGCGCGTATTCAGATGCAGGAGCTGATTAAGAACTGTGCTGAGTTCGGCATTCAGCTGTATGACCTGAATCACCCGTTCCAGGGCATTGTGCACGTCATTGGGCCAGAACAAGGCATGACGCTGCCGGGCATGACCATCGTCTGCGGCGACTCTCACACCGCCACCCACGGTGCGTTCGGTTCGCTGGCGTTCGGGATCGGCACCTCGGAAGTTGAGCATGTCTTCGCCACGCAAACCCTGAAACAGGGTCGCGCGAAAACCATGAAAATTGAAGTGCTGGGCAAGGCTGCACCGGGCATTACCGCCAAAGATATCGTGTTGGCGATCATTGGCAAAACCGGCAGCGCCGGTGGTACCGGTCACGTCGTTGAATTCTGTGGCCCCGCGATCGAAGCGCTGAGCATGGAAGGCCGCATGACGCTGTGTAACATGGCGATTGAAATGGGTGCCAAAGCGGGTCTGGTCGCGCCGGATGACACCACGTTCAATTACCTGCAAGACAAGCAGTTCGCACCAAAAGGCGAACAGTGGGATCAAGCGGTGGCTTACTGGCGCACGCTGAAATCCGATGAAGGTGCCACATTCGATACTATCGTTACCCTGCATGCGGAAGATATCGCACCGCAGGTCACCTGGGGCACCAATCCAGGCCAGGTGATGGCGGTGGATCAAGCTATCCCGAATCCACAATCCTTTGCCGATCCGGTGGAGCGCGCCTCCGCAGAGAAAGCACTGGCTTATATGGATCTGCAGCCTGGTATCAAACTGACCGACGTAGCGATCGATAAAGTGTTTATCGGCTCCTGCACCAACTCACGTATTGAAGATCTGCGCGCGGCGGCCGCGATTGCTAAAGGTCGCAAAGTGGCACCAGGCGTTGTGGCAATGGTGGTGCCGGGCTCAGGTCCGGTGAAGGCCCAAGCCGAAGCCGAAGGCCTGGATAAAATCTTCCTCGAAGCCGGTTTTGAATGGCGTTTGCCGGGATGCTCTATGTGTCTGGCAATGAACAACGACCGCCTGAATCCGGGTGAGCGCTGCGCATCAACCAGCAACCGTAACTTTGAAGGTCGTCAGGGCCGCGGTGGACGCACTCACCTGGTAAGCCCGGCGATGGCTGCGGCGGCTGCCGTAACCGGTCGCTTTGCCGACATTCGTGAATTGACTCAGGGAGCTTAAACCATGGCGAACAAATTTACTCAACACACCGGGATTGTGGCGCCATTGGATGCGGCCAACGTCGATACTGATGCCATCATTCCGAAGCAGTTCTTGCAGAAAGTGACGCGCACCGGTTTTGGCGCGCACCTGTTCCACGACTGGCGTTTTGATGACGATGCAGGTACCCAACCCACCGCCAGCTTCGTGCTGAACAAGCCAGAATTCAAAGGCACCAGCATTTTGCTGGCGCGTGAGAATTTCGGTTGCGGATCGTCGCGTGAGCATGCGCCCTGGGCGCTGACCGACTTCGGTTTCCATGTGGTGATTGCGCCAAGTTTCGCCGACATCTTCTATGGCAACAGTTTCAACAACCAGCTGCTGCCGGTGAAGCTGAGCGATGAAGAAGTGGATGAGATGTTCAAACTGGTCGCCGCACAGCCGGGCATCACTTTTACGGTAGATCTGGAAGCGCAAACGGTAACCGCAGGCGATAAAACCTACAGCTTCGAAATCGACAGCTTCCGCCGTCACTGCATGATCAACGGCCTTGATAGCATTGGCCTGACGCTGCAGCACGAAGCGTCGATCTCCAGCTACGAAACCAATCAGCCCGCGTTCTTACGCTAAGGCAATAAGGGCGACTGATGTCGCCCTTCTCTTTTCTAACTCTCAACCACATCTCGCACGCGCGACGCTAATGCCAGCGCCAGCACCGCTAACCCCAACGCCAGCCAGTAAACCGACTCGTGACCAAAGCGCTCGCTCATGGTGCCCTGGATGATGCCCGCGATAATCATGCCGGTGGAAATCGACGTGGTAAACAAGGTGGTTGCCGCACCCGCGCGCCCCGGCATTAAATCCTGGAACCACAGCATGCCAATCCCGGCGATGATGCCGATAAATGCCGCGTTGAATAGCTGCAGCACCATTAGCGCAGTGCGCGTCTGGAACATCACCAAACCGAGATAAAATACAATCGCTGCCACCAGCGCCAGCAACATCAGCATCCGTTTGCCGATACGACGCGCGTAATGCCCGGCCACCAGCATGATCGGAATTTCCAGCCCGGCGGCGGTGCCCATCAGTAACCCTGCTAGCTTCTCCGGCAGGCCAAGCGTGGTACTGATATACAGCGGCATATCAATGATATACATGGTGTTGCATGTCCACATAGTCACCGAAGCGATAAACAGCAGCCGCACCTGACTCTCTTTCCACGGGCTCAACTGCGTTAACACTTCTTCGGGTGAAGCCACCACGTGTGGCACCGACGGCAAGGTGCGCCAGATCAGTAGCATGCTCAGCAGAAAAATCCCCGCCGCGACGCAAAACAGCGTCACAAAGCCGTAATTAAGCGCCAGTGCAAACGACAAGGGCGGGCCGATCACCCACGCCAGCGACAGCTGCGCGCGCATCACCGAGCTAAACATCACCACTTCACGCGCTGACTGATCGGCATATTCACGCGCGAGCGCAAACACCTGCGGAATGGAAACGCTGGCAAGTGCAGATAAGAACACGCCCAGCGTGACAAGGGTTAAATAGTGGCGATTGAAGGCAAATAGCAGCGCATTAAGCGTCGCCATCAGACAGCAGAATAGAATCAGGTTGCGACGATCGCCCCGATTATCAGAGCGCTTGGCCATGAGCAGGCTGATGGCAATCCCCGCTATCGCATTGATGGTAAAGAATAAGCCAACCCAAAACGGGCTCACCTGCACTTCACGCGTCAGAAACAGACTTAACGTCGGTGCCTGCAGCGCACCGGCGACGCCGGTCATAAATGACACCGCCATAAACGAGAGATAGACCGGATTGATGCGACGTTGACGCGTTAACAGCGATTTCATGCCGAAATCCCTTTGCGGAAAAAAACAGGTAGAGAAATGAGGGTAGAAGATTCTACAGCAAAACGAAAAAAGCCAGCAGATAAAGCGCTGCTGGCGGTGAAAATGCACCCTACTCAGAAAGAGGTTCCACGTCGGCGGAACCGCTGGCAGAGCGCCATTCATTGCTGAATGCCTCCCGCTCTTCCATTGCCGGGCAGTATGCCTCTAATATGAGGCAGGAAAAACTGAGCGATTCTGAGAAGGAGTTCCCCTTTTATGTCCTCTTCACGTCTGCAACAGCAATTTATCCGCTTATGGCAAAGCTGTCAGGGGCAGGATCAGGAAACTACGTTAAGCGATCTGGCCGATCTGCTGCATTGCTCACGCCGCCATATGCGTAACCTGCTTAACGCCATGCAGCATGAGGGCTGGCTGATTTGGCAGGCGGAAGCGGGGCGTGGCAAGCGTTCAACGCTGAGTTTCTGTTACACCGGTTTAGCGCTACAGCAGCAGCGTGCCGAGGATCTGCTGGAGCAGGATCGCATTGAGCAGCTGGTGCAGTTGGTCGGCGACAAAAATCAGGTGCGCCAGATGATCGCGGCACATTTAGGCCGCAGCTTCCGCCAGGGCAAGCATATCCTGCGCGTGCTCTATTATCGCCCGTTGCCCAATCTGCTGCCCGGTTCACCGCTACGCCGCTCAGAAACTCACCTGGCACGGCAAATCTTCAACGGCCTGATGCGCATAAATGAGGAAAAGGGGGAAATCGAACCCGATATCGCGCACCATTGGCAGCAAACCTCCCCCCTGCACTGGCGCTTTTTCCAGCGCCCGGCGATTCGCTTTCATCATGGTCGCGAACTGGAAATGGAGGATATCATTACCTCGCTGGAACGCGTGCGCAGCCAGCCGCTGTTTTCCCATATCGAAAAGCTGCATTCGCCCGCCCCCTGGACGCTGGATATCTATTTGAGCCAGCCGGATGACTGGTTGCCCTGGCTGCTGGCGAGCGTCAGCGCAATGATTCTGCCGCGCGAGTGGCCGACGTTACGCCACTTTGCTCGCCAACCGATTGGCACCGGTCCGTACAGCGTGGTGCGTAACCAGCAAACGCAGCTAAAAATCGCCGCCTTCGATGATTACTTTGGCTATCGTGCCTTAATTGATGATGTGTCGATTTGGGTACTGCCCGAGATCAGCGATGAGCTAGTGTACGCTGGCGTAAAACTGCAGGGCGAAACCGCTGATGAGAAATCAGAAGAGAGTCGTCTGGAAGAAGGCTGTTATTTCCTCCTTTTCGATCAGCGTTCTGAGCGGGGACAAAATGCCCATTTTCGCCGCTGGGTGAGCTATCTGTTCAATCCTATCGCCCTGCTTAATCATGCGGGTGTAGGTTATCAGCGCTACTGGTTTCCGGCGTATGGCCTGTTGCCGCGCTGGCATCATCGCCGCGACCTCACGCCTGCCGACAAGCCGGAAGGACTCACACAATTAACCCTCAGCTGGTACAGCCATCACGTTGAGCATGAGGGTATCGCTAACGCGCTGCGTCCGCTGCTGGCGCTGCAAGGCGTCGAGTTGATTACGCGTGAGGTGAGTTATGAAGCGTGGTTTGAGGGCGCGGGCGAGAGTGATATCTGGCTCGGCAGCGTCAACTTTACCCTGCCGCTCGAGTATGCGCTGTTCGCTCAGCTGTATGAACTGCCGCTGATGCATCACTGCATTCCGATTGACTGGCAAGCCGACGCAGCGCGCTGGCGTCAGAAAGATTTAGCGCTGGCAGAATGGAGCAAGCAGTTAATTGATAGCGATTATTTGCATCCGCTGTTCCACCATTGGCTGCTGCTGGAAGGTCAACGCAGCATGCGCGGCGTACGGCTGAATACCCTCGGCTGGTTTGACTTCAAATCCGCCTGGTTTGCACCGCCGGAGTTGTGAAAAGGTCGCCAGCGCCGTTTTGTAGGGTGCGCATTCATGCGCACCGGGAAGCCTGGCACCAGACTTCCAACCGGTGATCCTTTCGCGCTGTCATTTAAATGTCTAGAATGTGCCGTTCTCAACGGGGTGCCTTAATTTGGCTGAGATAGACCCGTCGAACCTGATCCGGCTAATACCGGCGTAGGGATTTGAGATGCCTCACTCCTCAGATCCTTTGCGACTCAACCTTATTTTCTCCTCAAGGAGCGCAAAGTGTTAAATAAAGTTCTGCCTGTGATGCTGTTGGTTGCTGCACCGGCTTTGGCTGCCAAACCGGTTCTGACCGTTTACACCTACGATTCATTCTCGGCCGATTGGGGTCCCGGTCCGGCGGTAAAAAAAGCCTTTGAAGCGCAGTGCGGTTGCGAGCTGAATTACGTGGCGCTGGAAGATGGCGTATCGCTGCTTAATCGCGTGCGTATGGAAGGCAAAAACAGCAAAGCCGATGTGGTGCTGGGCCTCGATAACAATCTGCTGCAGGCGGCAGAGAAAACCGGCCTGTTTGCCAAAAGCAGCGTCGATACTCAAGCTTTGCAGCTGCCGGATGGCTGGCACAACGAGACTTTCATCCCATTCGATTATGGCTACTTCGCCTTCGTCTACGATAAAAACAAGCTGAAGAACCCACCCAAAAGCCTGAAAGAACTGGTCGAAAGCCCGGAGAAATGGCGCGTGATTTATGAAGATCCGCGCACCAGCACGCCTGGCCTTGGTCTGCTGCTGTGGATGCAGAAGGTCTATGGCGATAACGCGCCAGATGCCTGGCAGAAGCTGGCGCAAAAAACCGTCACCGTCACCAAAGGCTGGAGCGAGGCTTACGGTCTGTTCCTGAAAGGCGAAGGCGATCTGGTGTTGAGCTACACCACCTCTCCGGCCTACCACATCATCGAAGAGAAGAAAGAGAACTACGCCGCGGCCGAATTTAGCGAAGGCCACTATTTGCAGGTGGAGGTTGCCGCGCAGCTCGCCAGCAGCAAGCAGCCAAAGCTGGCGCAGCAGTTCATGCAGTTTATGGTTTCTCCGGCCTTCCAGCAGACCATTCCCAGCGGTAACTGGATGTATCCGGTGATCAAAAGCGATTTGCCAGCGGGTTATCACGCGTTGCAGGTGCCAAATAAAGCCCTGCAATTCACGCCAGCGGAAGTAGCCGATCATCGCGCCGCGTGGATTAGCGCCTGGCAACGCGCAGTTAGCCGCTAATGCCCGGTTGGTTAATTCCAGGCAGCATCACCGCGCTGTTGCTGTGCGCGGTGGCGCTGTTGGCCTTTGGTGCGCTGGTGATGGTCGCACCGGCTACTGACTGGCGCGCGTTGCTTGATGACAGCTATCTGCATCATGTGCTGGCGTTTTCCTTTGAACAGGCGCTACTTTCGGCGCTGCTGTCGGTACTGCCTGCTATCCTGCTGGCACGCGCGCTCTATCGCCGCCGTTTTCTTGGCCGCACTCTGCTGCTGCGCCTGTGCGCCATGACGCTGGTGCTGCCGGTGCTGGTGGCGGTATTCGGCCTGCTGAGCGTGTATGGCCGCAGCGGCTGGCTGGCGCAACTGTGCGCGGCCATCGGTTTTGACTACCACTTTTCGCCGTACGGCCTGCAGGGCATTTTGCTGGCGCACGTCTTCTTTAATTTGCCGCTGGCAACGCGTCTGCTGCTGCAGGCGCTGGAGAACATTCCCGGCGAGCAGCGGCAATTGGCCGCGCAGCTCGGCCTGCGCGGCTGGAATCTGTTTCGTCTGCTGGAGTGGCCGTGGCTGCGCCGCCAGATTCTGCCGACTGCCGCGCTAATCTTTATGCTGTGCTTTGCCAGCTTTGCCACCGTGCTGGCGCTAGGCGGCGGGCCGCAGGCTACCACGCTGGAACTGGCGATTTATCAGGCGCTGAATTTTGATTACGATCCGGCGCGCGCGGCGCTGCTGGCGCTGTTACAGCTCGGCTGCTGTTTACTGCTGGTACTGCTTAGCCAGCGCTTTAGCAAAGCCATTCCTACCGGCAGCCAGAACATTCGCGGCTGGCGCGATCCGCAGGACTCATGGCCTGCGCGCGTTGGCGACACGCTGCTCATCATGTCAGCATTACTCCTGTTGCTACCACCACTGGCTGCGGTCGTGGTGGATGGCCTGCGCGGCGGCGTGGCCGGTGCGCTGCAACAATCCGCGCTATGGCAAGCCACATTGACTTCACTGCGCATCGCTCTCGGTGCCGGCGTGCTGTGTGTGGTGCTGACTATGATGCTACTGTGGAGCAGCCGCGAACTGCGTCAGCGCCAGCGCATGTTTTCCGCTCAGGCCATGGAACTCAGCGGCATGCTGATTCTGGCGATGCCGGGCATTGTGCTGGCGAGCGGTTTTTTCCTGCTGTTTAATGCCACCGTTGGCCTGCCGCAGCGCGCCGATGGTTTGGTGATTTTCACTAACGCGCTGATCGCCATTCCCTACGCAATGAAAGTGCTGGAGAACCCGATGCGCGATATCAGCGCCCGTTACGGCCAGCTCTGCGCTTCACTTGGCATCTCAGGTTTTAACCGCCTGCGGCTGATTGAGCTGCGCGCGCTGAAACGTCCAATTGCACAGGCGCTGGCATTTGCCTGCGTGCTGTCAATCGGCGATTTCGGCGTGGTCGCGCTGTTTGGCAGCGCCGATTTTCGCACGCTGCCCTTCTACCTGTTCCAGCAGATCGGTGCCTATCGTGGCGCGGACGGTGCCGTCACCGCACTGCTGCTACTACTACTCTGCTTGCTCCTCTTTACGCTGATGGAAAAATTACCGGGCCGCCATGCTGACACTGAATAACCTCACTTACCTTTATCAGCATCTGCCGATGCGCTTCACTTTCGCGGCACAGGCCGGTGAACGCCTGGCGATCCTTGGCCCGAGCGGCGCAGGGAAAAGCACCTTGCTGAGTTTGCTTGGCGGCTTTTTAGCGGTAAACCAGGGTTCGCTGGTGATGAACGGCGTTGATCATACTCAGAGCGTGCCATCGGCGCGGCCTGTTTCGATGCTATTCCAGGAGAACAACCTCTTTCCGCACCTGACGGTGCAGCAAAACATGGCGCTGGGTTTACATCCTGGCTTGAAACTCACGCGCGCGCAGCAGCAGCAAGTCATTGACATTGCCGAACAAACCGGCTTGCAGGAGATGCTGACGCGCTTGCCGGGCCAACTTTCGGGTGGCCAGCGCCAGCGCGTGGCGCTGGCGCGTTGCCTGCTACGCAATCAGCCTATTTTGCTACTGGATGAGCCGTTTTCGGCGCTCGATCCGGCGCTGCGCGGCGAAATGTTACAGCTGGTGCGTTCGGTGTGCGAAACGCGCAATATCACGCTGCTCATGGTGTCGCACAGCCTGGAAGATGCCCAGCAGATTGCGCCGCGCAGTTTGGTGATTGTCGATGGGCGCATCTACTGGGATGGCAGCACGGAGAGTTTGATGCGAGGCGAAAGTGAGGCAGCCGCCATCCTTGGCGTGCAAGCGCGTTAAGCGAAGAAGACTTTCCACAGCAGCTGGCGGAAGATCGGCATCATCGGATGGAACTGGATCGCGATAAACGCGCCCACTCCAATCGCCGCCGCTAAAGGTGCCAGCCAGCGCAGACGTGCAGTCGGCAGATACTTCGTTGCCCAATCGACGGTTTTCCCGCTGCGCCACCAGCGCCACAGTAGCCAGCCACCGATCCATACCAGCAGCGCCACCAGCAACAGCAGCCATTTAAAGCTGCCGCCCTGCGCGGCCTGCGGTACATCAATCGCCACGCCCGCTAAAATGCCCGGCATCAAATAGGCGGGCGGCCAAAGAATGCAGCCGATGATATTAGGCGGCAGAAACTTGCGCACCGGCAGCTCCAGCATGCCAGCTGCCAGCGGAATCAGCGGGCGCGTCGGCCCCACAAAGCGCCCCACCAAAATTGTGAACATGCTGTGTTCATGCAGCGCATGCTCAGTTTTATCCAGCAATCCCTTGTACTTTTTCAGATATTTCCAGCGATGCAGCGGCCCCTGGAACTTCCAGCCGATGCCGTAAGAGACCCAGTCGCCGATTAAACAACCCACGAATCCGGCCGCCCACGCGGGGTAAAGACCAATTTGTCCACTGCCAACCAGCGCCCCAAGGCTGGCCATTAATACCGTGCCCGGCAACAGCAATCCCACGAAGGCCAGCGACTCAAGAAAGGTCACCAGCGCCACGGCGATCAGCGCGTACTCCAGCGATTGCGAAAACAGGTGTTGAATCCAGGCTTCCATAAATATCCTCTGCGGAATATAGAGGCTGGATTGTCCAGAGCATACCTGCAGGCGTCAAGGCAAGAATTGTAGAACGATGTTGACAAAGTGGTGACAATTTCACCCGCCGAGACACTGTATAAACATCCATGTTATACTGAGCCTAATTCATTCTCAGGAGTTAACGTGACCGATCCGCGCGCAGGTTTTCTGCTTACCCGACATTGGCGAGATACGCCGACCGGCAGCGAAGTGGTGCTATGGCTGGCAACCGACAGCGGCCCGCAGCGGCTGGTACTGCCTGCTCAGGAATCGGTGGCGTTTATTCCAGAGGAGTTTCGCGCGCAAACTGAGGCGCTACTGCACGACGAGCGCCATACGCGCCTGCAAACATTGGAGCTGAAGGATTTCCGCCGCCGCCCGGTGTTTGGCCTCTATTGCCGCAGCAACCGCCAACTGCAGAATCTGGAAAAACGCCTGCGCGAGAACGGCATTCCCGTTTACGAAGCGGATATTCGTCCGCCTGAACGCTATTTGATGGAGCGCTTTATTACCTCGCCGGTATGGTTTAGCGGTGAAACGCGCGGCGACAGCGTGGTGAATGCGCGCCTGAAACCCCATCCCGATTACCGTCCGCAGCTAAAATGGGTGTCGCTGGATATCGAAACCACCCAGCACGGCGAGCTTTATTGTATTGGCCTGGAAGGCTGCGGCCAGCGTCAGGTCTACATGCTCGGCCCCGCTAACGGTGACGCCAGCACCCTCGATTTTGAACTCATCTATGTTGAAAGCCGCCCGCAGCTGCTGGAGCAGCTCAACGCGTGGTTTGAGCAACATGAACCAGACGTGATTATCGGCTGGAACGTGGTGCAGTTTGACCTGCGCGTGTTACAAAAACATGCCGATCGCTACGGCATTCCGCTGCGTTTAGGTCGTCAGAAACAGGCTTTAGAGTGGCGTGAGCACGGTTTTAAACCCGATGTATTCTTCGCGCAGGCCACCGGCCGCTTAATTATTGACGGCATCGACGCGCTTAAATCTGCCTTCTGGGATTTCCCCTCTTTCAGCCTTGAAGCGGTCTCACGCCAGCTGCTGGGCGAAGGTAAAGCCATCGACAATCCGTGGCAGCGCATGGAAGAGATCAACTGGCGCTTTGCTAACGATAAGCCGGCGTTAGCGAAATACAATCTTAAAGATTGCGAGCTGGTAACGCGCATATTTCAGCACACCGCCATCATGCCGTTTCTGCTGGAACGCGCCACGGTAAACGGCCTGGCAGTCGATCGCCACGGCGGTTCGGTGGCGGCATTTGGTCATCTCTATATCCCTCGCATGCACCGCGCCGGTTTCGTCGCGCCTAACCTTGGTGAAGTAGCACCGGAAGCCAGCCCCGGCGGCTACGTCATGGATTCCCGTCCCGGCTTGTACGACTCGGTGCTGGTGCTGGATTATAAAAGCCTTTATCCCTCGATTATTCGCACCTTCCTGATCGATCCGGTTGGGCTGGTCGAGGGCCTGGCGCACCCGGATGATGCCGATTCCGTGCCCGGCTTTCGCAACGCGCGCTTTTCCCGCGAAATCCACTGCTTACCGGCGATTGTTGAGCAGATTTGGCAAGGGCGCGAAGCGGCCAAGCGCGACGGCAATAAACCGCTGTCACAGGCGCTGAAAATCATCATGAACGCCTTTTATGGCGTGCTCGGTACCAGCGCCTGTCGCTTTTTCGATCCGCGCCTGGCGTCATCCATTACGCTGCGCGGCCACGCCATCATGCAACAAACGCGTGAGCTGATTGAAGCGGAAGGCTTTGATGTGATTTATGGCGATACCGATTCTACCTTTGTCTGGCTGAAAGGCGCGCACAGCGAAGAGGATGCTGCGGCAATTGGTCGCCGTCTGGCTGTACACGTCAACGGCTGGTGGCAACAGCATCTGCAAGCGACTTATGGACTGGCGAGCGCGCTGGAGCTGGAGTACGAAACCCATTTCAGCCGTTTCCTGATGCCAACGATTCGCGGCGCTGAACAAGGCAGCAAAAAGCGCTACGCCGGCATGATGCGAAGCGACGGCGGCGAACGGCTGGTGTTTAAAGGTCTTGAATCGGTGCGTACCGACTGGACGCCGCTGGCGCAGCAGTTCCAGCAAAATCTTTATGGCCGCATTTTCCGCGGCGAGCCGTGGCAGGATTATATCCGCGAAACCGTGGCGCAACTGCTGGCCGGGGAGCTCGATGAGCAGCTGATTTACAAAAAGCGGCTGCGTCGTGCGTTAAAAGATTACGAGCGCAATGTGCCGCCCCACGTGCGCGCCGCGCGCCTCGCCGATGAGCAAAATCGTAAGCTGCAACGGCCGTTGCAGTACCAAAACGGCGGCTCGATACGCTATGTGATGGCGACGGCAGGACCGGAACCGCTTGAGGCGCGTAACACGCCTCTCGACTACGATCATTACGTCACCAAACAGCTACAACCGGTGGCTGACGGCATTTTACCGTTCGTGGGTGATGACTTTGCTACACTGATTACTGGGCAGCTGGGGCTTTTTTGACAGGTGACGAATGCCTTGCCATCCAGTACCATAGCGCCCTTCCTGATTCTCACCGCACACACAATTTGACCAAACACCCGTTTGGCGGTTGCGTATTGCCTGAGTGCAGGTGAACTTCTTTATGGCATGTAAGAGAGTCGAGCAAAAAATATATGGTTTTTACACTGGGTCAGCGCTGGATTAGTGATACGGAAAGTGAACTGGGACTGGGCACGGTTGTTGCGATCGATACGCGCATGATCACCATGCTGTTTCCGGCAACCGGCGAAAATCGCCTCTATGCCCGAAATGATTCTCCGGTAACTCGCGTAATTTTCAATCCGGGTGACACCATCACCAGTCATGAAGGCTGGCAGATGTGCGTCGATGAAGTCCGCAACGAAAACGAATTAATGACTTACATCGGCACGCGTCTTGATACCGAAGAAACGGGTGTGGTGATGCGCGAAGTGATGCTGGACAGCAAACTGGTGTTCAGCAAGCCACAGGATCGCCTGTTCGCCGGTCAGCTCGACCGCATGGATCGTTTTGCGCTGCGTTTCCGCGCCCGCAAATATCACAGTGAGCAATACCGCTTGCCGATCAGCGGCCTGCGCGGCATGCGCACCAACCTGATCCCGCATCAGCTGCACATTGCGCACGATGTTGGCCGTCGTCACGCACCGCGCGTGCTGCTGGCGGATGAAGTCGGCCTGGGTAAAACCATCGAAGCCGGCATGATCATCCAGCAACAGCTGCTGGCGGGCCGTGCCGAGCGCGTGCTGATCGTGGTGCCAGAAACGCTGCAACATCAGTGGCTGGTCGAAATGCTGCGTCGCTTCAACCTGCGCTTTGCGCTGTTTGATGATGATCGCTATACCGAAGCGCAGCACGACAGCGATAACGCCTTTGAAACCGAGCAGCTGATTATCTGTTCGCTTGATTTTGTACGCCGTAACAAGCAGCGTCTTGAACTGCTGGCGGATGCCGATTGGGATCTGCTGGTGGTCGATGAAGCGCACCACCTGGCGTGGAGCGAAGACGCACCGAGCCGTGAATATCAGGTTATTGAGCAGCTGGCTGAGAAAACGGCTGGCGTGCTGCTGCTGACCGCAACGCCGGAACAGCTGGGCTTAGAGAGCCACTTTGCCCGTCTGCGCCTGCTCGATCCAAATCGCTTCCACGATTTTGGCCAGTTCGTTGAAGAACAGCAGCATTACCGCCCGGTGGCGGATGCCGTCAGCTCGCTGCTGGCCGATCACGCCATCAGCAAAGATGAAATGAATCTGATCAACGATTTGATCGGTGAGCAGGATATCGAGCCGCTGCTGCAGGTGGCTAACAGCGATCGCGACGGCAAAGAAGATGCGCGCAAAGAGCTGGTTTCAATGCTGATGGATCGCCACGGCACCAGCCGCGTGCTGTTTCGCAACACGCGTAACGGTGTAAAAGGCTTCCCGAAACGCGAGCTGCATCAGATTCGCCTGCCGCTGCCGGCGCAGTATCAAACCGCAATTAAAGTCTCCGGCATTATGGGCACGCGTAAAAGCGCAGAAGAACGCGCGCGTGACATGCTGTATCCCGAGCAGATTTATCAGGAATTTGAAGGCGATAGCGGAACCTGGTGGAACTTTGATCCGCGCGTAGAGTGGCTGATGGGCTATCTCACCAGCAACCGCAAAGAGAAAGTGCTGGTGATCTGCGCTAAAGCGGCCACCGCGCTGCAGCTGGAGCAGGTGCTGCGTGAGCGCGAAGGCATCCGCGCCGCCGTCTTCCACGAAGGTTTATCGATCATCGAGCGTGACCGCGCGGCAGCATTCTTCGCCTCAGAAGAGGATGGTGCGCAGGTGCTGCTGTGCTCAGAAATCGGTTCTGAAGGCCGTAACTTCCAGTTCGCTAGCCGCCTGGTAATGTTCGATCTGCCGTTTAACCCGGATCTGCTCGAGCAGCGTATCGGTCGTCTCGATCGTATCGGCCAAATGCATGACATCCAGATTCTGGTGCCGTGGCTGGAAAAAACCGCACAGGCGGTGCTGCTGCGCTGGTATCACGAAGGTCTGGACGCGTTTGAGCATACCTGCCCAACCGGCCGCGCCATTTACGATAAAGAGTACTCTCAGCTGATTGAATACCTCGCCGCGCCGGAGAATCCGCAGGGGCTGGATGCGTTCATCACGGAAAGCCGTAAGCAGCATGATGCGCTGAAATCTCAGCTGGAACAGGGGCGCGATCGCTTGCTGGAACTGAACTCCAATGGCGGTGAAGCGGCGCAAGCGCTGGCGAACGCGATCGGCGAGCAGGACAACGATACCGATCTGGTCAGCTTCGCGCTGAATTTGTTCGATATCGTCGGCATCAATCAGGAAGATCGCAGCGATAGCCTGATCGTGCTGACGCCTTCCGATCATATGCTGGTTCCCGATTTCCCAGGCCTGCCGGAAGACGGTTGCACTGTGACCTTTAACCGCAATCAGGCGCTGTCGCGCGAAGATACCCAGTTCATCACCTGGGAGCATCCGCTGATCCTCAATGGCCTTGACCTGATTCTTTCGGGCGATACCGGCAGCTGCGCGCTATCGCTGCTGAAAAACAAGGCGCTGCCGGTAGGCACGCTGTTGGTCGAGATGATCTACGTGGTGGAAGCGCAGGCACCGAAAAACCTGCAGCTCACCCGCTTCCTGCCGCCAACGCCAGTGCGTTTGTTGATGGACCGTGCCGGTAATAACCTGGCTGGCAAGGTCGAGTTCGAAAGCTTCAACCGTCAGCTGAATGCGGTGAATCGTCATACCGGCAGCAAGCTGGTGAATGCGGTGCAGCAAGACGTGCATGAGATTCTGACCCAGGCGGAAAAAGTGATCGTGCCGGAAGCGCAGGCGATAATTGCTGCGGCGAAAGTCGAAGCCGAAGAGAAGCTGGGAGCCGAACTGTCACGCCTTGAAGCGCTGCGCGCCGTTAACCCCAACATCCGTGATGATGAGGTTGAAGCGCTGGAAAGCAATCGCGAGCAGGTATTGGAAAGCCTCGGCGACGCCGGCTGGCGTCTTGATGCGCTGCGCCTGATCGTCGTGACGCACCAATAATGTTCAGGACCACGACATCATGCTGATGGAAGCGTACAACCCGCCGCTCGAACCCTGGCTGCATATTCTGTATCAGGACGAGCACATTATGGTGGTGAATAAACCGAGCGGGTTGCTGTCGGTGCCGGGCCGCCTGGAGGAGCACAAGGATAGCGTGATGACGCGCATCCAGCGTGATTTCCCGCAGGCGGAATCGGTGCATCGTCTTGATATGGCGACCAGCGGCGTGATTGTCGTGGCCCTGAATAAAGCGGCAGAGCGTGAACTCAAGCGCCAGTTCCGTGAGCGTGAGCCCTCTAAGTATTATGTGGCGCGCGTTTGGGGCCATCCGGCCGCCGAGAAAGGCTTAATCGATCTGCCGCTGATTTGCGACTGGCCAAATCGACCGAAGCAGATGGTGTGTTTCGAGAACGGCAAAGCAGCGCAGACCGAATATCAGGTGCTGGAGTATGAAACCACCAACAGTGCGCGCGTACAGCTGAAGCCCATTACCGGTCGTTCCCACCAGCTACGTGTGCATTTGCTGGCGCTGGGGCATCCGATTCTCGGCGATCGTTTTTATGCGCATGAAGAGGCTCTGGCCATGGCGCCGCGTTTGCAGCTGCATGCCGAGTCGCTGACGATTACGCATCCAGCGTTTGGTAACAGTATGACGTTTAGACAGCCGGCAGATTTTTAGTTTCGTCCCTCACCCTAGCCCTCTCCCGCAAGCGGGCGAGGGAACCGTTTTGTGCGATGTTAAAGTGAATCACTCAACCTCAAAATTTGCTCGATCAGCCCCCTCTACCGCTTGCGGGAGAGGGCCGGGGTGAGGGAAAAACAACCTTACTTAAACCCCTTCTCCTTACGAATCAAATCGTAAGCCGCCTGAATTTCCTGCGCTTTCTGTTTCGCCATCTCCATCATTTCCGGCGGCAAGCCTTTCGCCACCAGCTTGTCGGGATGATGCTCGCTCATCAGCTTGCGGTACGCGCGCTTGATGGTGGTGCCATCATCGCTGCTTTTCACGCCCAGCACGCTGCAGGCATCTTCTAACGTAGGCCCACGTTGCGACTGTTGATAGGCCCCGCCGGAGTAAGAACCGCCGCCACCAAACTGCTGGCCGCCTTCCATCATACGCAGGAACTGATCAAACTGTGCTCGTGAAATGCCCAACTCTTCGGCGATGACATACAGCACTTGCCGCTCGTTGGGATGCAGTGAACCATCGGCGAACGCCGCCTGAATCTGGATTTCCAGAAACATCCGAATCAGATCGAAACGACCAAAGCAGGCGCTGCGCAGCTCGCGTAGTTTACTACGCAATGGATAGTCGCTCTGTTTGCCTTCACGAAAAGCCCGCTGTGCGGCGGTACGTGCATCACCGTGCAGCTGCATACGATCCATAAATAAGGAAGCAATCTGGATATCTGCTTCGGTCACGCGCCCTTTTGACTTGGTCAAATGGCCCATCACCTGGAAAGTGGTACTGAAAAACAGCGTCTGACGCGCCTGGTTATTGGCAAAATAACCCTGTCCCTTCACGCTGCGTACTTTGTCAAACATGTGACCAATGATCAGACCCAGTACAATGCCCCAAAAGCCTGCACCGGAAAATATCCCGATAGCCAGACCGATTACTTTTCCCCAGTAGCGCATAAACTCCTCAATTCGCCATGCTTGCGGCTGAAAATTGCATTATCATACCTGTCATTTATCTCAGCGCCTAACGGCAACGCGGACAGACAAGGATTAACACTGGCGCAACGCCGGGCAGTAAGTTAGTCTCTGACCGGATTGTCGGCATGATGCCAGTTTTCATGGAATTATCGAAACCGCGTATGAAAAAACGTATACCTACCCTGCTGGCTACCATGATTGGTGCAGCGCTTTATAGCCAGTCATCACTTGCCGACGATCTGATGTCGCAGTGCATGCTGGGCGTGCCGAGCTACAACCGCCCGCTGGTTAATGGCGATACCAATTCGCTGCCGGTCACCATCAATTCTGATTCAGCCAAAGGCAATTATCCGAATGACGCGGTGTTCACTGGCAACGTCGATGTGCAACAGGGCAATAGCCGCCTGCGTTCCGACGAGGTGCAGCTGCATCAACGTCCGCAGGATGGCCAAACCACGCCGGTTCGCACCGTGGATGCGCTGGGTAATGTGCACTATGACGACAATCAGGTCATCCTCAAAGGTCCGAAAGCCTGGTCAAATCTGAACACCAAAGACACCAATGTGTGGAACGGTGATTATCAGATGGTTGGCCGCCAGGGCCGCGGCGATGCCGATCAGATGAAACTGCGCGGTAATAATCGCTATACCATTCTGGAAAACGGCAGCTTTACCTCCTGCTTGCCGGGTTCCAACAGTTGGAGCGTGGTGGGTTCCGAAGTGATTCAGGACCGCGAAGAAGAAGTCGCGGAGATCTGGAACGCCCGCTTTAAACTCGGCAATGTGCCGGTGTTTTACAGCCCCTATTTGCAGTTGCCGATTGGCGATCGTCGTCGTTCTGGCTTCCTGATCCCGAATGCGAAGTACGGTAGCAATAACGGCTTCGAATTCATGCTGCCGTATTACTGGAATATCGCGCCACAGGCCGATGCCACTATTACGCCGCATTATATGGAAAAACGCGGTCTGCAATTGCAGAACGAATTCCGCTATCTGACGGTGTTTGGTGCGGGTCTGATGGAGCTGGATTATCTTCAGTCAGATAAGCAGTACGATAACGACAAAGCCGTGCGCGGAATCGCACAGAATGACAGCTCCGATCGCTGGTTATTCTTCTGGCGTCATGCAGGCGTTTACGATCAGCACTGGCGTTTCAATGCTGACTACACCAAAGTGAGCGATCCGTATTACTTCAACGATCTCGACTCGAAGTACTACAGCTCCACCGACGGTTACGCCACGCAGAAGTTCAGTTTTGGCTATGCGGACACCAACTGGGATGCCACCCTGTCGAGTAAAGACTTCCAGGTCTTTGGTAACACCAGCAACAGCAATGTCTATCGCGCTCAGCCTCAGCTCGATCTGAATTTCTATCAGAACGATATAGGACCGTTTGATGGCCACGTTTATGCTCAAGCGGTGAAATTTACCAACGTAAACAGCCGCATGCCGGAAGCGACGCGTTTGCACCTCGAACCAACGCTGGATCTGCCACTGTCAAACGGCTGGGCAAGCCTGGATACCGAAGCGAAATTCCTGGCAACCCATTACCAACAAGAAAATATCAACGCCTATAACAACGGCGAAATTGCGAACGTCGGCGGTTCAAGCGGTCGTTTGGATGATTCGGTTAACCGTACTCTGCCGCAGTTCAAAGTCGATGGTCGCTTAGTATTTGACCGCGATATGGATTGGGAACCTGGCTATACGCAGACGCTGGAACCGCGTGTGCAGTACCTTTACGTTCCTTATCGTAACCAGAGCAATATCTACCCTTACGACTCAACCCTACTGCAAACTGATTACACCGGTTTGTTCCGCGATCGTACCTACAGCGGCCTGGATCGCATCGCTTCCGCTAACGAAGTGGCTTCTGGTGTTACCACGCGTATTTATGATAACGATCTGGTTGAACGTTTTAACGTTTCTGTGGGTCAAATCTACTCGTTTACCCCGTCTCGTACCGGCGTAAACCAGACGAACAAAGAAGATGACACCGGCAGCCTGGTCTGGGCCGGCGACACTTACTGGAAAATCAGCGATCGCTGGGGCGCGCGTGGTGGACTGCAATATGACACGCGCCTCGATAACGTGGCACAGGGTAACGCCGTGGTTGAGTATCGTCAGGATGCCGATCGCATGGTACAGCTGAGCTACCGCTACAGCAGCCCGGAATACGTAGCGCAGGCGCTGAATAACTCAAACCTGGTGACGGATCCGATTTACAAAAACGGGATTTCGCAGGTGGGTGCCACCGCCAGCTGGCCAATTGCCGATGCCTGGTCACTGGTTGGCGGTTATTACTACGATACCCGCAACAGTCGTCCGGCTGAGCAGCTGGTCGGCCTGCAGTACAGCTCGTGCTGCTACGCCATCCGTCTGGGTTACGAACGCAAGATCAACGGTTGGGAAAACAACGACAGTAAGTATGACAACCAAATCTCATTCAACATTGAGCTGCGTGGTCTGAGTTCCAACTATGGCTTAGGCACCAATGAAATGCTGCGTCAGGGCATCATCCCTTACCAGCGCGCTTTCTGATGTTGTGATGTTTGACAGGCTATCCCGCAGTGCGGAAACAACAATGGATAAAGTATGAAGAACTGGAGAATGCTGATTCTTGGTGTGGCGATTACCGCCAACACTGCGTTCGCAGCCCCACAAGTGGTTGATAAAGTTGCCGCTGTCGTGAATAACGGCGTGGTACTGGAAAGTGACGTTGATGACATGATGCGCACCGTGAAATCACAGGCGCAGCAGGCAAAACAGCAGCTCCCTGATGACAAAACATTGCGTCATCAAATCCTGGAACGCCAGGTCATGGATGCCATCATTCTGCAGATGGGTGAAAGAGCGGGCGTTCAGATTACCGATCAGCAACTGGATGAGGCTATTCAGAACATCGCCGCGCAGAACCGCATGAGTCTCGATCAGCTGCGCAGCCGTCTGGCGTACGATGGCATGGACTATAACGTGTACCGTGCGCAGATTCGCAAAGAGATGACGATCGCTGAAGTGCGTAATAACGAAGTGCGTCGCCGCGTCACTATTCTGCCGCAGGAAGTCGACACGCTGGCCGCTCAGGTTGGCGCACAGAACACGCAGGGTACCGAACTGAATATCAGCCAGATTCTGTTGCCGCTGCCAGAAAATCCAACGCAACAGCAGGTTGACGATCAGGAAACGCTGGCTCGCCAGCTGGTCGGTCAACTGAAAGCCGGCGCCGACTTTGGCAAACTGGCAGTGACCTACTCTGCCGATCCGCAGGCGCTGAAAGGCGGCAACATGGGTTGGGGCAAGATTGAAGAGCTGCCAACGCTGTTCTCGCAGGCGCTGAGCACGGCGAAGAAAGGCGATATTGTCGGTCCAATTCGTTCAGGCGTGGGCTTCCACATCCTGAAAGTGAACGACCTGCGTGGCGAAAGCAAAAACATCTCCGTGACCGAAGTCCACGCGCGCCACATTCTGCTGAAGCCGTCACCGATCCTGACTGATGCGCAGGCACAAGCCAAGATCGAACAGATCGCAGCTGATATTAAAAGTGGCAAAACCACCTTCGCTGCTGCGGCTAAACAGTTCTCTGACGATCCGGGCTCAGCAAACCAGGGCGGCGATCTCGGCTGGGCATCCCCGGAAATTTACGATCCGGCGTTCCGTGATGCATTGCTGAAACTGCAGAAAGGCCAGGTTAGCCAACCGGTTCACTCCTCATTTGGCTGGCACTTGATTCAGCTGCTGGATACGCGTCAGGTTGATAAGACCGACGCAGCGCAAAAAGAGCGCGCGTATCGCATGCTGTTCAACCGTAAATTTGCGGAAGAAGCGCAAACCTGGATGCAGGAACAACGCGCCGGTGCTTACGTGAAGATCCTGGATAACAATGGTCAGTAATTATCGTGTAGCGATCACCCCCGGCGAACCTGCCGGGATTGGTCCCGACCTCACCGTTCAACTGGCGCAGCAAAACTGGCCAGTTGAGTTGGTAGTCTGCGGCGACGGCGAGCTTCTGCGCCGTCGCGCTGCTTTACTGGGTTTACCGCTGACGCTACGCGATTATCAGCCTGGCGTCGCAGCACAACCGCAGCAGGCGGGCACCCTAACGCTGCTGCAAGTAGATATTGCTCAGCCGGTCACGGCTGGCGAACTCTGTGTCGCGAACAGTCACTATGTGCTGGCAACGCTGGCACGCGCCTGTGACGGCTGCCTCAACGGTGAGTTCGCCGCGTTGATTACCGGCCCCGTGCATAAAGGCGTTATCAATGATGCCGGCATTCCGTTTACCGGCCATACCGAGTTCTTTGCCGATCGCGCTGGTGGCGATTTGGTGGTGATGATGCTGGCAACGGAAGAGCTGCGCGTTGCGCTGGCCACCACCCATCTGCCGCTGAAAGATGTTTCCGCTGCGATTACCCGCGAAAGTCTGCATGAAGTGATCGCCATTTTGCATCGCGATCTGCAGCAAAAGTTTGGTTTGCCGAATCCCCATATCTTCGTCTGTGGCCTTAATCCGCATGCAGGCGAAAGCGGCCATATGGGCCGCGAAGAGATTGATACCATTATTCCGGCGCTCAACGAGTTGCGTCAGCAAGGCATCCAACTCACCGGACCACTGCCCGCGGATACGTTGTTCCAGCCGAAATATCTGCAACATGCCGACGCAGTGCTGGCGATGTATCACGACCAGGGCTTACCGGTGCTAAAATTTCAGGGGTTTGGTCGTGCGGTGAATATCACCCTTGGCCTGCCCTTTATCCGGACTTCTGTCGATCACGGCACCGCGCTTGAATTAGCCGGCCTTGGCCAGGCAGATCCGGGCAGCTTTATCACGGCGCTTAATCTCGCCATCACTATGATCAAGAGCAGTAATGAATAATCGCGTCCATCAGGGGCATTATGCCCGTAAACGTTTCGGGCAAAACTTCCTGAACGATCAGTACATTATCGACAGCATTGTCTCCGCCATTCACCCACAAAAAGGTGAAGCGGTGGTGGAAATTGGCCCCGGCCTTGGTGCGTTAACCGAGCCGGTAGGCGAGCGTCTGGATGAGCTGACCGTTGTCGAACTGGACCGCGACCTTGCCGCGCGTCTGCAAACGCATCCGTTCCTCGGTCCAAAGCTGACCATTTTCCAGCAGGATGCCATGACCTTTGATTTCTCCGCGCTGGCGCAGGAGAAAGGTCAGCCGCTACGCGTGTTCGGCAACCTGCCGTACAACATCTCGACGCCGCTGATGTTCCACCTTTTCAGCTATACTGGTTCGATTAAAGACATGCACTTTATGTTGCAGAAAGAAGTGGTGAATCGCTTAGTCGCCGGACCGGGCAGCAAAGCTTATGGGCGTTTAAGTGTGATGGCGCAGTATTACTGCCAGGTCATTCCTGTGCTTGAAGTGCCGCCAGAGTCATTCACGCCGGCACCGAAAGTGGATTCGGCCGTGGTGCGTTTAGTGCCTTATATGCAGCCGCAGTATCCGGTCAGCGATATTCGTCTGCTGAGCCGCATTACCACTGAAGCCTTTGGTAAACGCCGTAAAACGCTGCGCAACAGCCTCGCTCATATGTTTGCGGCTGGTGCGCTGGATCAATTGGACATCGATGCCTCGCTGCGTGCAGAAAACGTTTCTGTGGCGCAATATTGCCAACTGGCAAACTGGTTGAGCAATCATCAGGCAGAAACTCCGGAGAATTGAGTGCATGAGTGAATTGGCCCGCGTCTGTGTCCATGTACATAGTCAGTATGTGGAGTCGCAATCCTTGCCCGACGAGGATCGCTACGTGTTTGCCTACACCATCACCATCCGCAATTTAGGGCGCGGCAGCGTACAGCTGCGCAGCCGCTATTGGCTCATCACTAATGGCAACGGTCGCGAGACTGAAGTGCAAGGTGAAGGCGTGGTCGGCGAACAGCCGCACATTGCTGCCGGCGGCGAATATCAGTATACCAGCGGCGCAGTTCTGGAAACGCCGATGGGCACCATGCAGGGCCACTATGTGATGATCGATGACGCGGGAGAAGAGTTCCACGTCGAGATCCCGGTGTTCCGACTTGCGGTGCAAACCCACATTCATTAATCCTCCCCCGCCCGGCCAGTCCGGGCGGCGCGTTTTCATCGGACTGACAATGAGTACATACCTGATTGGCGATATTCATGGCTGTTATGACGAGCTTCGTGCGCTATTGGCGCAGGTAGATTTCGATCCGCAGCACGACACTCTATGGCTTACCGGCGATCTGGTGGCGCGCGGCCCCGGCTCGCTTGAGGTGCTGCGCTACGTGAAATCGCTGGGAGATTGCGTACGCTTAGTGCTGGGCAATCACGATCTGCATCTGCTCGCTGTGTATGCGGGAATTAGCCGTAATAAGCCGAAGGATCGCCTGACGCCGCTGCTGGAAGCCGATGATGCCGATGAACTGATCAACTGGTTACGCCGTCAGCCGCTGTTGCAGGTGGATGAAGAGAAGAAACTGTTGATGGCTCATGCCGGCATTACGCCGCAGTGGGATCTGGACACGGCGCAAATGTGCGCGCGCGAAGTAGAAGCAGTGCTTTCCAGCGACAGCTATCCGCTGTTTCTCGACGCCATGTACGGCGACATGCCTAATAACTGGACGCCGGAGCTTAGCGGGCTGGCACGCCTGCGGTTTAGCACCAATGCGCTGACGCGCATGCGCTTCTGCTTCCCAAATGGCCAGCTGGATATGATTTGTAAGGAATCCCCGGAATCTGCACCACCGCCGCTGAAGCCGTGGTTTATGGTGCCGAGCAAGATCGACAGTCACTACACGCAGATTTTTGGTCATTGGGCGTCACTGGAGGGGAAAGGCACGCCGGAGCACGTAATTGGTCTGGATACCGGTTGCTGCTGGGGCGGAACACTGACGCTGCTGCATTGGGAAAGCAAACACTATTACGTGCAAGCCTCCAATCGCGAGCAGGCGATGGCGGAAAGCGCGGTCAGCGCACACCCACCGTTAAGCGATACGCCATAAATAAAAAAGGTCGCCATGAATGGCGACCCTACGAATAACAAATGTAATCAACGGCGATCCAGAATCTCGAAGCAGTAGCTGTGTGAGTTCTGCTCATCGGCATCGTGGAATTCGCTGAAGGTTGATTGCCACTCATCCGGCTCGTAATCCGGGAACTGCGTATCCCCTTCCACTTCCGCGTCGATATGCGTCAGATACAGACGATCTGCGCGCGCCAGCATCTGCTCGTAAACGCGTCCACCGCCAATCACCATCATCTCGTCAACATCACCTGCGGCTTTCACTGCCTCTTCCAGCGACGTTACCCAGGTAACGCCTTCATGGTTGCCTGGCTGGCTGCTGACCACAATGTTCAGACGCCCTGGCAGCGGACGACCGATAGATTCAAAGGTCAGACGGCCCATAATCACCGGCTTATTCAAGGTATTACGCTTAAACCACGCCAAATCAGCAGGCAGGTTCCAGGGCATGGCGTTTTCCATACCGATAATGCGATCCGCAGCCAGCGCCGCGATCAGACTAATCATGTTAAAAGACCTACAGGAAAAAATTGGCGCCATCATACGTAAAGGCGAAACTTTCGTCGATAGGCCGACCCCGCTATTTGCGTAAAGCTCCGATGCCACCGCACTTTTGTTATTGGACAGAGTTTTGCACCGACTTTTCCAGCAATAGCGGGGAGAGGCGCCAGAAATTGCTGGTGAGACGGCACAACTCAGCGCATCACGGCAGATCGTGGGTAGCGCAGTGTAAAGAAAAGCGCACTCTGTGCGATAAAAGAAAACGGCTCCCGCGGGAGCCGTTAAGACAGGTTAGAAATCGTAGCGCAGACGCACGAGGTTTACGTTACCCAGTGATTTGTCGGTGCTAGATGTGATGACATATTCGTAATCAACACGGAAGCCATAGTCGAGCTGTGCGCTCACGCCAACCCCATTGTCGATACGTTTGTAATCACGTCCGTTGACGAACTCCAGACGGTCACCCATGAAGTAAGGCTGGATGGATTTCACCGCGTACTGACCAATCGGGAATTTGTAACCCGCGAAGTATTCAACGCCCCACGCGTCATCGGCGAAGTAGTTGTTGACGGTATTGCGTTTGGTAGGCGAGAAGTTCTCATACCAACCGGCGCCGGCTGACAGCGTCCAGTTATCCGGCGTCCAGCTCAGTGCGGTACCGTAGATATTCTGGTCGTAGCGCTTGCTGTCGCCGTTGCCTGGATTATGGATATCAGCACGGGTGTAGTTCCACGCGGTGCCCCATGCCAGATCTTTGGTGATGTGGTAGTTAACACCCAACGAGCCACCGCCTTTACGCTTGTAGCGCAGGCCATTTCCCGGCAGGAAATCATCATCTTCAAACAGATATGCCGCGTACACATCCGCATCACCGAAGGTGTTTTTGTACTTCAGCATTTTGCGTGAACGATAAGAACCGTCGTAGTCACCATTGATGCCGTTGCCCGGTGCCTGGGCTAGCATATCGTAGTCCCAGATATCGGTTTTCGCGCCTACTACATCGTAATAAACGCTGTTCTGCTGACCAAAGTAGAGTTCACCCAAAGAGGCGCTTTTGAAGCCGGTATAGAGCTGGCGACGCGTGGTATTGTTAGCACCATCAGCATGATGATTATCCCATCCCCACCATGCAGGGAAGTTAACACCCAGCTCGTAATAACCTACCCAACTCACGTCATCAAACAGGTAGTAATTAGCGGTAAAACGGAAACGTGAACCACCATCATAACCATTGCGTTTGTATGATTGGTCGTTAACCCCGTTCTGATGCTGGAACTGTGGACGAATACTGCCGCCCACTTTGAAGTCAAGACGGCTAAGCGGATCGCCTGCCTGTGGATCCTGCTTCAGCAGAGTGATTTCCGCCTGGCTAGCAAGTGGCGCCGCTGCGAGTAATGCAGCAATAGCGCTGAGAGTGAAAGCACGCATTTTCATTTTTTATTCCCAGTAAAGGTGAGCGCTCTATTGATGAGCGAGCGAAATAGTACGGTGCGCTTACTGGGTTGTTATTTATAATTTTGTGCGGATATTCCTGGATGTAACAGTTTCCGCATCAACTGGTAAATACTATGTCAAATTAATATGATTTTTACAGATAACGATATTTGCCTGGTCACTAAAGGCAAAAAAAACGGCCCCCACAGGAGCCGTTTTCATACCGCAATGTCTGCTTAGCCTTTAATTTGTGCGTGCATTTCCTGCACTGAGATAACTTGCTCAGTCGGATCGGCATTCAGCGCCATCGCCGTCGCAAAACCGCCGTTCAGCGTGGTGTCGTAATGCACTTTATATTGCAGCGCGCTGCGACGAATCAGCTTGGAGTCTTCAATTGCCTGACGTCCCGCTGTGGTGTTCACGATATAGGCATATTCGCCATTCTTCAGACGATCCTGAATGTGTGGACGACCTTCGTGCACCTTGTTCACCAGACGAGGATTAATACCCGCTTCGCCCAGCACCACTGCGGTGCCGTGTGTCGCATCCAGCTCGAAACCAAACTTCTGCAGCTTCGCCGCCAGGTCGACGATACGTTTCTTATCGCCTTCACGCACCGACAACAGTGCACGACCGGTTTTCTTCATGTTGCTCTGCGCGCCTAGCATCGCTTTCGCAAAGGCTTCCGCGAAGGTACGACCCACGCCCATCACTTCACCGGTAGAGCGCATTTCAGGGCCAAGAATCGGGTCAACGCCTGGGAACTTGTTGAACGGCAGCACCACTTCTTTCACCGAGTAATACGGTGGAATCACTTCTTTGGTGACGCCCTGCTCCGCCAGCGTTTTGCCTGCCATTACGCGCGCCGCCACTTTGGCTAGCGCCACGCCGGTGGCTTTCGACACGAACGGTACGGTACGTGCGGCACGCGGGTTAACCTCAATCAGGTAAACCTCGTTGTCCTTCACCGCAAACTGCACGTTCATCAAGCCGCGTACATTCAGCTCAAAGGCCAGTTTCTCGACCTGCTGACGCATGACGTTCTGGATTTCCGTGCTCAGCGTGTAGGCCGGCAGTGAACACGCAGAGTCACCGGAGTGCACGCCCGCCTGCTCGATGTGCTCCATAATGCCGCCAATCAGCACGCGCTCGCCGTCGCAAATCGCATCGACATCCACTTCAACCGCATCGTCGAGGAAGCGATCCAGCAGTACTGGCGCATCATTAGAGACGGAAACCGCAGTCTGGAAGTAGCGCTTCAGGTCGATTTCATCGTAAACGATTTCCATCGCGCGGCCGCCCAGCACATAAGAAGGACGCACCACCAGCGGATAGCCGATGCCGGCCGCTTTTTCTACCGCCTGCTCCAGCGTAGCCACGGTGGCGTTCGCGGGTTGCTTCAGGCTCAGGCGATCAACCGCCTGCTGGAAACGCTCACGGTCTTCTGCACGGTCAATCGCATCCGGGCTGGTACCAATCACCGGCACGCCAGCCGCTTCGAGCGCGCGCGCCAGTTTCAGCGGCGTCTGGCCACCGTACTGCACGATCACGCCTTTTGGCTGCTCAATGCGCACGATTTCCAGCACGTCTTCGAGGGTAACGGGTTCGAAGTACAGGCGGTCTGAGGTATCGTAATCGGTCGAGACGGTTTCCGGGTTACAGTTAACCATGATGGTTTCGTAACCGTCTTCACGCAGTGCCAGCGCGGCGTGCACGCAGCAGTAATCGAACTCGATGCCCTGACCGATACGGTTTGGACCGCCGCCCAGAATCATGATTTTTTCACGATCCTGGTTTGGATTGGCTTCGCACTCTTCCTCGTAGGTGGAGTACATATACGCAGTATCGGTGGCGAATTCAGCGGCGCAGGTATCAACGCGCTTGTAGACCGGATGCAGGTTAAACTGCTGACGCAACTTGCGGATTTCACCTTCTGAAACGCCCGCCAGCGCAGCCAGGCGCACATCGGCAAAGCCTTTACGCTTCAGAGCTCGCAGGAACTCAGCATTCAGCGAGTTCACGCCTTCGCGCTCAACTCGCTCTTCCAGACGCACCAGCTCTTCAATCTGTACCAGGAACCAGCGGTCGATGTTGGTGAGATTGAATACGCCATCCACTGACATGCCGGCGCGGAAGGCATCGGCGATGTACCAGATACGGTCAGAACCGGCGTCTTTCAGTTCACGGCGGATGCGCGTTAAGGCCTCGGGATCGTCCAGGCTGACTTTTGGGTCAAAACCGTTGGCGCCGACTTCGAGACCACGCAGCGCTTTCTGCATCGATTCCTGGAAAGTACGGCCAATCGCCATCACTTCACCCACCGATTTCATCTGCGTCGTCAGACGATCGTTGGCACCGGCAAACTTCTCGAAGTTGAAGCGAGGAATCTTGGTCACGACGTAGTCGATTGACGGTTCGAACGATGCCGGCGTTAAGCCGCCGGTGATGTCGTTCATCAGCTCATCGAGGGTAAAGCCTACCGCCAGCTTTGCGGCCACTTTTGCAATCGGGAAGCCGGTAGCTTTCGAGGCCAGCGCCGAAGAGCGCGACACGCGCGGGTTCATTTCGATGACGATCATACGGCCATCTTTCGGGTTCACCGAGAACTGCACGTTAGAACCGCCGGTTTCTACACCGATTTCACGCAGTACCGCCAGCGAGGCGTTACGCATGATTTGATACTCTTTGTCGGTCAGGGTTTGCGCTGGTGCCACGGTGATGGAGTCGCCGGTGTGAATGCCCATCGCATCGAAGTTTTCGATTGAGCAGACGATGATGCAGTTGTCGTTTTTATCACGCACCACTTCCATCTCGTACTCTTTCCAGCCAATCAGCGACTCGTCAATCAGCAGCTCATTGGTTGGCGACAGATCCAGACCGCGTTCGCAAATCTCTTCGAACTCTTCGCGGTTATAGGCGATACCGCCGCCGGTGCCGCCCATGGTAAAGGAAGGACGGATGATACACGGGAAGCCAACGTCTTCGGCCACCGCCAGCGCTTCTTCCATATTGTGCGCAATACCGGAACGCGCCGTGCCGAGACCAATGCTTTTCATCGCCACGTCAAAACGGCGGCGATCTTCGGCTTTGTCAATCGCATCGGCGGTGGCACCAATCATGGTGACGCCGAACTCCGCCAGCACGCCCTGACGCTCCAGCTCCAGCGCACAGTTCAGCGCTGTCTGGCCGCCCATGGTTGGCAACACTGCATCCGGGCGCTCTTTTTCGATAATTTTGCGTACCACTTCCCAGTGAATCGGCTCGATGTAGGTGGCATCGGCCATTTCCGGGTCGGTCATGATAGTGGCCGGGTTCGAGTTCACCAGAATGACGCGGTAACCCTCTTCGCGCAGCGCTTTACACGCCTGCGCACCGGAGTAGTCAAATTCGCATGCCTGGCCGATGACGATCGGGCCAGCGCCAAGGATCAGGATGGATTTTATGTCTGTACGTTTTGGCATCAATGGCTCCTGATTACTTCGCGTTAGAACGGTAAGCTTCGATCAGTTCGATAAAGTGATCGAACAGCGGCGCCGCGTCGTGCGGGCCTGGGCTCGCTTCCGGGTGTCCCTGGAAGCTGAAGGCCGGTTTGTCGGTGCGGTGAATACCCTGCACGGTTTGGTCGAACAGCGACACATGCGTCACGCGCAGATTCGCTGGCAACTGGCTGTCATCAACCGCAAAACCGTGGTTCTGCGCGGTAATCATCACGGTATTGTTATCGAGATCTTTCACCGGATGGTTCCCGCCGTGGTGGCCGAGTTTCATCTTGACGGTTTTGGCACCGCTCGCCAGCGCTAACAGCTGATGGCCGAGGCAGATACCAAATACGGGAATATCCGTTTTCAGGAACGCCTGAATGGCCTTAATGGCGTAGTCGCACGGCTCAGGATCGCCAGGACCGTTCGACAGGAAAATACCGTCTGGATTAAGTGCCAGCACGTCTTCCGCCGAAGTTTGTGCCGGTACCACCGTCAGGCGGCAGCCGCGATCCACCAGCATGCGCAGGATGTTGCGCTTAGCGCCGTAATCGTACGCCACCACATGGAATGGCAGCGCTTCGGCGCTTTTTTGCTCCGGCAGGTCGCCTTCCAGCGTCCAGCTGCCCTGCTGCCACGCGTAAGTTTCTGCGGTGGTGACTTCTTTCGCCAGATCCATCCCTTTCAGGCCCGGGAACGCCTGCGCTTTCTGCAGCGCCAGTGCGGCATCCGGATTATCGCCCGCAATAATGCAGCCGCTCTGTGCACCTTTCTCACGCAGCAAACGGGTCAGTTTGCGCGTATCGATATCGGCGATGCCGACGATGTTATTGCGCTGCAGATAAGCTGACAGGCTTTCTTCACTGCGGAAGTTGCTGGTAATCAGCGGCAGATCGCGAATAACGAGGCCTTGTGCATGAATTTGGCTGGATTCTTCATCAGCGGCGTTAACGCCAACATTGCCGATATGGGGATAAGTGAGGGTAACGATTTGGCGGGAATAGGAAGGATCAGTGAGGATTTCTTGATAACCGGTCATTGAAGTGTTGAAAACAACTTCTCCCACTGCCGACCCCGTAGCCCCGATGGCCCGACCGTGGAATTGGGTTCCGTCTTCCAGAACCAAGAGCGCTGACTTAATCAAAACATCCTCCAGGGAATAAACAGTCACAATATTTGCATATTAATTCAAAAGCAGTGCCAGAATCAATGCAAAACCCGCCTGAGTACTCGAATTTTGGCAAATTGCGCGCATTCTAATGATCGGCCTGCGCCTTGTCTACACCATGAGGTTATTTTTTTGTATATTTCGGGCACCTGAATGTTAAAAATGGCGAAAGACGATAAAAGAGTGAGATAACTCGGAAAAATAATCGGTTGCCTGACGGCAATAATTACAAAGTGGTGCTAACGCGCATAAATTTTTGACCAAATGGTCAAAAATGACCTTTTGAAGCCTGATAATTAGACTAAAACAATTTAAAACAACAATCTCATAGAGATAATGACTCAAGATGAGCTTTTTCACATAAAATAAAGGGCAATGATCACATTGCCCTCGTCAATCAAGGTCTTACCGATTGAAATAACCACATCACGATGGTTCACAACACTCACAACATCGATAAATCCAGCACATCACGCATATCATAAAGGCCAGATTTCTTACTCTTAAGCCAGCTTGCCGCCTTAACTGCGCCATTTGCGAAGGTCATACGGCTGGAAGCCTTGTGGGTAATCTCTACGCGCTCGCCAATATCTGCAAACATCGCAGTATGCTCACCGACGATATCGCCCGCGCGCACCGTAGCAAAACCGATGGTTTGCGCTTTACGCTCGCCGGTATGGCCTACACGGGCATAGACCGCGTGCTCATCCAGATTCCAGTTCATAGCATCGGCAATCGCTTCGCCCATCGCCAGCGCGGTTCCTGAGGGTGCATCAACTTTATGACGATGGTGCGCTTCGACGATTTCAATATCCGCGTAGTCGCCCATCACTTTTGCCGCTTGCTGCAGCAGGTTCAGCACCAGGTTAACGCCGACGCTGAAGTTGGCGGCAAACACAATGCCAATCTCTTCTGCCGCCGCGCTAATCGCGGCTTTACCGGCTTCATCAAAACCGGTGGTACCGATCACCATCGCCTTTTTATGCTTGCGGCAAAACGTCAGATACTCCAGCGTGCCTTCCGGACGGGTGAAATCGATCAGCACATCGAAGTCGTTGACCACTTGTCGCAGATCGTCGGTGACAATCACGCCGGTTTTACCAATGCCCGCCAGTTCACCGGCATCTACACCCAGCAGCGATGAACCGCTACGTGCCAATGCCGCACCGAGTGCGACACCTTCCGCCTGCTGAACGGCCTGAATCAAATTGCGTCCCATGCGACCCGGCGCACCAACGATAGCAATGCGGATTTCACTCATAATTATTCATTCCTGATACAAATCTATGCATATAAAGCGTAAACAGGTTAACGGTCCGATAACCGTCACGCCACAATAATAAAGGGATAATAAGAATTTTATGCTAGCCGCGGAACATTATCAGTAAAAGCAATCCCGCATGCTGGAAGTGGGATTTTCCGTGGCGACAGACAAAGAAAAGGCCGAACAATGTCGGCCTGATTTCTACTGCGGCGTGAACCGCTTACTGCACGTTGCGCACGTCGACGCGCAGTTCTTTCGGTACTTCAAACACGATGTTCTCTTCGCGACCAATCAGCTCAATGGCGGCTTCACCACCAAGCTCGCGCAAACGTTGAATCACCTGCTGCACCAGAATGTCCGGCGCTGATGCCCCCGCGGTAACGCCGATGACCTGCTTATCTTTAACCCACTCTTCCTGGATGTCATCCGCTGAGTCGATCAACTTCGCCAGCTTGCCGGCACGCTGCGCCAGTTCCGCCAGCCGGTTGGAGTTAGAGGAGTTTTTCGAACCCACCACCAACACCACTTCGGCATCACGCGCCAGCACGCGCACCGCTTCCTGACGATTGGTAGTGGCGTAGCAGATGTCATCTTTACGTGGGCCGATAATCGCCGGGAAGCGCTGACGCAAGGCATCAATCACGTCCGAGGTATCATCAACGGAAAGCGTGGTCTGCGTCATAAAGCACAGGTTGCTTTCATCTTTCACATTCAGCTTAAAGACGTCTTCCGGAGATTCCACCAAATACATGCCGCCGTTCGGATTGCTGTATTGGCCCATGGTCCCTTCCACTTCAGGATGACCCGCATGACCAATAAGAATGGCTTCAACACCTTTACGGCTGGCGCGCGCCACTTCCATATGCACTTTAGTCACCAGCGGACAGGTGGCATCAAACAGCATGGTAAGGTTACGTGCTTTGGCTTCAGCGCGAACGGCTTGTGATACACCGTGCGCGGAGAAGATCAGAATCGCGTTGTCCGGCACTTCAGCGATCTCTTCAATGAAGATTGCACCGCGCTCGCGCAGGCTGCTCACCACGTAGCGGTTATGTACTACTTCGTGACGCACGTAGATGGGCGCGCCGTACATCTCCAGCGCGCGCTCAACGATGCTGATGGCGCGATCAACGCCTGCGCAGAAACCGCGTGGGTTAGCTAACAGGATTTGCATCGTTGGCCTCCAGCACCGGATCAATCTCCAGCACTTCAATGTCGAACTGAATGCGTTGACCCGCCAGCGGATGGTTAAAATCCACGGTGATCGAGTCGCCAGAAACTTCACGGATCACACCCGGCATTTCGCTGCCGCCTCGACCGCTAAACAGCATGATGGCGCCCACTTCCGGTTCGCCCGCATCGTTGAAGTCACGACGCGAGAAGTACTGAACCAGGTCAGGACTGGTGCCGCCAAACGCATCTTCCGGTTCCAGTGTAAAGGCGTGCTTGTCACCCACTTTACGCCCGATGAGATGCTGTTCCAGCGCGGCCGATAAGCTGCCATCACCCAGACGGAACAGCGCAGGTTTGCCGTTGGCGCGCGTGGATTCAGCTGTCGAGCCATCTTCCAGCTTCAGTGTAAAATGCACCAGCAACGCGCTATCGCGCTGAACTAAGTCTGTCATCTTTTATTCCTTAGCCGGTTTGCCGTTCGGGCTGAGAAAACCTTCTAACACCACCAGCGCCGCCCCGATGCAGATGGCGCAATCGGCGATATTAAAGGTTGCGAAGTGCCAGTCACCGACATAGAAGTCGATAAAATCGACCACAAAGCCGTGATATGAACGGTCAAACAGGTTGCCTAACGCCCCGCCGATAATCAGCGCGTAGGCGATATTGGTTAACTTGTTAGCGGCGCGGTTGCGATACATCATCACCAACAGCGCCACCACGATAGCAATGGCGATACCGGCAAAGAACCAGCGCTGCCAGCCGCCTTTATCCGCCAGGAAGCTGAACGCCGCGCCGTAGTTGTGCGCGTAGAACAGATTCAGGAACGGCATTAGTGGCTGCGTTTCATGCAGCATCATGTTGTTGATGACCCACATCTTGCTACCAAAATCGATGGCAATCACCACCAGCACCAGCCACAGCCAGCGCAAACCGGTTGAACAAAGCGCTTTACTCATCAGGCAAATTTCCGCTGTTCGCCATTACCGGCAACGTTGGTATAGCAACGACCGCATACTGCAGCGTGCTCGGGATTCTGGCCTACATCGGTAGTGTAATGCCAGCAGCGCGGACATTTCTCGCCTTCAGCTTTGTGCAGCGCGATTTTCAGACCTTTTAACAACTCGCTCTGCTGCGCTTCATCGCTGGCTGTGGCGTAATCCGCTACGGTTGCGCCTGAGGTTAGCAGCACAAAGCGCAGCTCATCGCCCAGCGCCTGCAGCTTGGCTGCCAGCTCGGCATCCGCGTAAAGCGTGACCGTGGCTTCCAGCGCACCACCGATGCGTTTATCGCTACGTGCCTGTTCAATAACCTTGTTCACTTCGCCACGCACTTTCAGCAGATCATCCCAGTAGGCGTCGTTCAGCGCTTCGTTATCCGCTAAACCAAACAGGCCTTGATACCACTCTTCGGTGAACACGTATTTCACGCGTTCGCCCGGCAGATAACCCCAGATTTCATCGGCGGTGAAGGACATGATGGGTGCCATCCAGCGCACCAGCGCTTCCACAATGTGCCACAGCGCGGTTTGGCAGCTGCGACGCGCCAGGCTATCGCCTTTCGCGGTGTACTGACGATCTTTGATCACATCGAGATAGAACGAGCCCATTTCGATGGAGCAGAAGTGCATCAGGCGCTGCACCACTTCATGGAAATCATAGTTCTCGTAGGACTGCACGATATCCTGCTGCGCTGCCAGCGCACGGCCGACCGCCCAGCGATCTACCACGACCATTTCTTCCGGCTTCACGCAGTCGGTCGCCGGGTTGAAGCCAGCGAGGTTAGCCAGCAGGAAACGCGCGGTGTTACGGATACGACGATAGCTATCTGCGGCACGCTTGAGGATTTCGTCGGATACCGCCATCTCACCAGAGTAATCGGTTGAGGCAACCCACAGACGCAGAATGTCCGCGCCCAGCTTATCCATGACGTCCTGCGGTGCCACGGTGTTGCCGATGGATTTCGACATCTTGCGGCCCTGACCGTCAACGGTAAAGCCGTGCGTCAGTACCTGACGATAAGGCGCTTTACCTTTCATTGCCGTGGAGATCATCAGGGAAGACATGAACCAGCCGCGATGCTGATCCGACCCTTCCAGATACATATCTGGCGTGTGGCCACCAAACTCTGGACGCGCATCCACCACCGAGTAGCTGGTCGATCCGGAGTCAAACCAGACGTCTAAGGTATCTGGCACTTTCATGTAGTGATCAGCGTCGTCGCCCATGAGATCGCGCGGATCGAGATCCCACCATGCCTGGATGCCGTCCTGCTCAACCCGTTTGGCGACTTTTTCCATCAGCTCCAGGGTATCTGGGTGCAGCTGCTCGCTCTCTTTATGCACGAACAGCGCCATCGGCACGCCCCACGTACGTTGACGTGAGATACACCAGTCTGGACGGTTGGCCACCATCGCTTCGATACGCGCCTGGCCCCAATCCGGAATCCACTGCACGCCTTTAATCTCTTTCAGCGACTGCGCACGCAGGCCTTTCTGATCCATGCTGATGAACCATTGCGGCGTAGCGCGGAAGATGATCGGCGTTTTGTGACGCCAGCAGTGCGGATAGCTGTGCAGCAGTTTCTCAACGTGCAGCAGCGCACCCTTCTCTTTCAGCAGCTCAACGATCATGTCGTTGGCTTTAAAGACGTTCACGCCATCCAGCGTAGGATACGTGCCTGGCAGATAAGCGCCGTCCGGACCAACCGGATTGGCGGTTTCCAGGCCATATTTCTGACCGATCACATAGTCATCCGGGCCGTGACCAGGTGCAGTGTGTACCGCACCGGTACCGGCTTCCAGGGTTACGTGTTCACCCAGAACTACTTTGGATTGGATCTGCTCAAGGAACGGATGCTGGAACAGTTGTAGCTCAAGTGCCGCGCCGTTGCATTCGCCCAGCACTGTCCAGTCGCTGATGCCGGCGCGCTTCATCACGCTTTCGACCATCTCTTTAGCGAGGATCAGACTGCGGCCTTCAATCTGCAGCAGCTGGTATTCAAATTCCGGATGCAGCGAGATACCGCGGTTGGCGGGCATGGTCCACGGCGTGGTGGTCCAGATAACCAGCGAAACCGGGCCTTCTGAGCGGGTTACACCAAACTTCGCGCGTACCGCGTCAGCATCAACGGCATTGAACATCACGTCGATGGACGGTGAGGTTTTGTCGTAGTACTCGACTTCCGCTTCAGCCAGCGCAGAACGGCAATCCATGCACCAGTGCACCGGCTTGGCGCCTTTGTGCAGATGCCCGTTGCCGATGATTTTACCCAGTGCGCGGATGATGTTGGCTTCAGTCTGGAAATTCATCGTCAGGTAAGGACGATCCCAGTCGCCTAATACGCCGAGACGGATGAAGTCATTTTTCTGACCTTCTACCTGCTCAGCCGCATATTGACGGCAAGCTGCACGGAATTCAGCCGCGCTCACTTTCTCGCCCGGCTTACCGATCATCTGCTCAACTTTGTGTTCAATCGGCAAGCCGTGGCAGTCCCAACCAGGAACGTACGGCGAGTCATAGCCCGCCATGCCTTTCGACTTAACGATAATGTCTTTCAGAATCTTGTTAACTGAGTGACCAATATGAATGCTGCCGTTCGCATAAGGAGGGCCATCATGCAAAATAAAGGTTTTTTTCCCTTTTTTGGCTTCGCGGATGATGCCGTACAGGTTGTCATCATACCAACGTTGCAGCATTCCCGGTTCACGCTTGGCCAGATCGCCACGCATCGGGAACCCCGTTTCCGGCAAATTCAGGGTAGATTTATAGTCACTCATCAGATTCTCGATTCCGTATTTCGGTCATTAAACCGGTGTTTTTAGCCCAAAGAATTGGCGGGCCGTCACCACATCTTTCGCAATTTGTTCTTTCAACGCGTCCAGCGAAGCGAAACGCTGTTCATCGCGAATCTTCTGTTTCAGCACCACTTCAATGTGACGCCCATAAAGATTCATATGTGTGTCAAGCAGATGAACTTCAAGCTGCTGACGTAAACCTTTCACCGTTGGACGTGTACCAATATTTGCCACGCCCGGCAGCGGCTGTTCGCCGAGGCCTAAAACTTCAACCGCAAACACGCCTTTCACCGGCGTAACGGTACGCCGTAAAGGAAGGTTAGCCGTAGGAAAACCGATGGTGCGCCCAAGTGCATCACCGTGCACTACGCGGCCTGAGATGCTGAATGGATGGCCCAGCAGCGCTTCAGCTTGCGCAAAATCATCCTGCGCTAGCGCCTGACGAACACCTGTGCTGCTGATACGCTTGCCGCTATCACAAAAAGTCTGGGTGCTGATGACCTCAAAGCCATACTCCGCACCGGCTTTCTGTAATAACAGGAAATCCCCCTGGCGACCAGCGCCAAAGCGGAAATCATCGCCGACCGCGAGGAATTTAACGTTCAGCTTATCGACCAACAGCTCAGAGATAAAACTCTGCGCTGAATGCGCAGCAAAGCGGCGATCGAAACGCACGCAGAGCACCGCATCGACGCCCGCTTGTTCGAGGTATTTCAGTTTTTCACGTAAACGCGTGAGGCGCGCCGGGGCTTTATCGCCAGCGAACAATTCAAGCGGTTGTGGCTCGAACAGCATCACCACCACCGGCAGATTGCGTTGTCGTCCTTCGGCAATCAGTTGCGCCATCAAAGCCTGGTGGCCGCGATGTACGCCGTCGAAATTACCAATGGTCAGGACGCAGCCGCGATGCTGCTCTTTCAGATTATAAATACCGCGGATAAACTTCATGGCTGACTCAAACCGGTGGAAATCGGCGGATTATACCCTTGAATGGCGTTGAGGTTAACCCGTATACGTGCCTTTCCTGCTTCTGAAGCGGGTTAATCCGTATGTGGCCAGTCGCTTAGCAAGGATCTGAAGATTTTTGCTGCGAAATACTGTATTCAACGACGCGTTGCTGGTAGAATCCTGCGCCATCAATTACGTAATCGAGTGTTGTTACTAAAACGACGCTTATTTGCACAAATCCATTGACATAAGAAGGCGCAAAAGGCATAGTCCTCGGCCTTTGATTTGTCCATATAGATCACATTTGGGAGTTGGACCTTGGCTAATATCAAATCAGCTAAGAAACGCGCCGTAACATCTGAGAAACGTCGCAAGCATAACGCAAGCAACCGTTCAATGATGCGTACTTTCATTAAGAAAGTATACGCGGCTATCGCAACAGGCGACAAAGCTGCTGCGCAGAACGCATTCAACGAAATGCAACCACTCGTGGACCGTCAGGCTGCTAAAGGTCTGATCCACAAAAACAAAGCTGCACGTCATAAAGCAAACCTGACTGCACAGATCAACAAACTGGCTTAATCGCCCGTCTGTTAATCGCTTTGTAGAAAGAACCGGCGCTTAGCCGGTTTTTTTATGCCTGTCATTGCGTGGTAAACAGCGTACTGAAATCGCGATGGCAAATCCGCTGTACCGCCGGATGCTGGATCATACGTTCGGCAAAGATCACGTGATACTCTTCCAGCACCGAATCTAAACGCCCAATTTCCCGGATAGCATCATCACGATAGATGTCTGCGCCGTACAGTGAGGGGGCGACGAAAATCGCGTTATTTAGCGCACCAAACGCCTTCATCAATGCCGCATCATCAAATTCCCCCAGAATCTCCACCTGCAAACCCTGGCTATGAATCCAGTTCAGCAGTTTGCGTCCGAGCATGGAGCGCCGTCCCGGAATCAACAAGCGACGCGCTTCCAGACAAGCGGGGAACGGCATGGTTGGCAACGGGGTGTGACACCAGAAGCTAACTGGACACTCACCAAGTTTGACCGAAAACAGCCCTTCCTGCTGCGTGGAATCAATTGGGCAATCGGAGAGGATCATATCCAGCTTATGCTGGCTGAGCTGCTCCAGCAGCAACTCGTGTGTCGATTCAAAGCAGCGCAGATGGATTCTCTCATCAGCGACCACCGCAGCTTCCAGCACCTTGCTCACCAACTGCTTAGACAGCGCATCCGCGACGCCCACGTCAAACAGCAGATGCGACTCTTTGCGGTAGTTAACGATATCGAGCATCTCCTGGCTCAACATGAACATGCGGTCGGCGTAGCGGAACACCAATTGTCCGAGTTCTGAAGGCACTAAGCCGCGTCCCTGACGGCGAAACAGCACGCCGCCTAACTGCTCTTCCAGTGACTTAATCTGGCCGGTAACGGTTTGTGGCGCAAGGCACAGCACATCTGCCGCCCGCACCACCGAACCGGTTTTGCACACCTGCCAGAAATAGTAGAGATGATTGAAGTTAAGCTGATTCATCGGCAAAAAAAGAGGGCTTGCGCCCTCTTTCCTCTCTTTAACGCAGTTTGATGCGCAGCAGCGTATAACCGATCACCGCTGAGAGCATTGAGCCGCTAAGAATCCCCAGTTTGGAGAAGGTCACCAGTTGCTCATGTGCGGCATCAAAGGCCAGCGAGCTGATAAATATCGACATGGTGAACCCAATACCGCACAGCACGCCAATCGCCATGATATCGCGTATCGTAGTGCCTGCAGGCAGCACCGCCAGCCGCCACTTCACCGCCAGCCAGCAGAACAGCGTAATACCCAACGGTTTACCGACCAGCAATCCCAGAATGATACCGAGCGGTTCTGGCGACAGCGTATCCATAAAGGTAATGCCGCTCAGTGAAATACCGGCATTCGCAAAGGCAAACAGCGGCAGAATCAGCCAGTTTACCCATGGCATCAAGCCATGCGCTAAATGCTCAGCCGGTGAATGGCCGTTCTTCTCTTCCAGCGGCACAAAGAAGCCGACAACAACGCCCGCCAGCGTGGCGTGCACGCCAGATTTCAGCACCGCAGTCCACAGCACTATGCCGACCAGCATATAGATCGCGATATTGCGTACACCACAGCGATTAAGAATCGCCAGCAGCACAATTGCCCCCGCCGCCACGCTCAGCGACAGTACAGAAAGATCGCTGGTATAGAACAGCGCGATAATCACGATGGCGCCGAGGTCATCAATAATCGCCAGCGCCATCAGGAATACTTTCAGCGCGGTCGGAACACGGCTTCCCAATAGAGCCAGCACGCCTAAAGCAAAGGCAATATCGGTAGCAGTGGGAATCGCCCAGCCATTGCGTGCAATAGGATCGCCATGGTTTAACGCAAAAAATATCAGTCCCGGTAAAACCATGCCGCCGAGCGCAGCAATAACCGGAAATATGGCGCGATCGCGGCTGGCCAGTTCGCCGGTAACCAGTTCGCGTTTCACTTCTAAGCCGATCACCAGGAAAAACAGCGCCATCATAGCGTCATTGATCCAGAGCAGCAGGTTTTTGCTGATATCTAATGCGCCAAAGCGAATTTGTACCGGTTGCGCAAGCAATGATTGATAGCCCTGAGCGGTCTCCGCGCTGTTCGCTAATATCATTGCCACCACGGCGGCCAGAATCAGTACCAGGCCATTACTGGCATCACTGGCGATGAAGCTTTTCAGCAAGCTTCGAATACTGCGGGGTTTGTTCACAACTCCTCCTGAGTAGAGACATTTGGCTGAGAAGTGTAGCGATTCAAACACCTCGTTAAAAGCAGCTTATTTCTCAGTGATTGCTCGATAATACCGATTTTTAGCAGGTTTTTTTGGCTTACATCAATTCCGGCAAAATTGAGCATATATCAGGAGCGGCAGGTTAACAGCGAAACATAAAAAAAGCGGAGAGTTTCCTCTCCGCTTCGTTAGCATGCCTGGCAAGATTAACGTGTCAGATCGTCAAAGAACTTTTTCACGCCATCGAAGAAGCTTTTGGAGCGCGGGCTGTTTTTCTCGCCGCCTGCACCACCAAAGCTCTCTTCCAGTTCGCGCAGCAGCGCTTTCTGTTTGTCATTAAGGCTCACTGGCGTTTCTACCACCACACGACACAGCAAATCGCCTACCGCACCGCCACGTACCGATTTCACCCCTTTACCCCGCATCCGGAACAGTTTGCCGGTTTGCGTTTCAGAAGGCACTTTCAGGTTTACGCGGCCATCAAGGGTTGGCACCTCAATCTCGCCGCCCAATGCTGCCATAGCAAAGTTGATCGGAACTTCGCAGTACAGGTTGTTATCTTCACGCTCAAAGATCGGGTGTTTTTTCACCGAAACCTGAACGTAGAGATCGCCCGCCGGTGCACCGTGCTCGCCCGCTTCACCTTCACCGCTCAAGCGAATGCGATCGCCGGTGTCGACGCCCGCCGGGATTTTCACCGACAGGGTTTTACTGCGCTCAACACGACCATGACCATGACAAGCATTGCACGGATCTTTGATCACCGAACCGCGACCATGGCAGGTTGGACACGCCTGCTGCACGGTGAAGAAACCCTGGCGCATCTGCACCTGGCCCGCTCCGTGACAGGTTGAGCAGGTCTGCGGTTTGGTGCCCGCTTTGGCGCCGCTGCCGTGGCAGACATCGCACTCTTCCAGCGTAGGAATGCGGATCTCTTTGGTCACGCCGCGTACCGCTTCTTCCAGCGTTAGCTCCATGTTGTAGCGTAAATCGGCGCCACGAGAGGCACGCTGACGGCGGCCACCACCAAAAATATCGCCAAATACGTCGCCAAAGATATCGCTGAAATCAGCACCGCCGCCGCCGAAGCCACCGCCGCCACCCATACCACCTTGTTCAAAGGCTGCATGACCGTATTGGTCGTAGGCCGCACGCTTCTGCGCATCGGTCAGGATTTCGTAGGCTTCCTTAATTTCTTTAAACTTCGCTTCGGCTTCTTTATTGTCCGGGTTACGGTCCGGATGATATTTCATCGCCAGGCGCTTATAAGCCTTTTTGATTTCACGCTCATCTGCGGATTTAGAGACGCCTAAGATCTCGTATAAATCACTCTTAGCCATATTTGTTCTGCCCTTAACATGATCGCACGGGCGTGGAGAAATCTCCTACGCCCGTGCTGGTTTCAACGGCTGTCAGGCCAGCCGTCGCGCCCGGTCAGGGGCAATTATTTTTTGTCTTTTACTTCTTCGAATTCAGCGTCGACTACGTCGTCATCTTTCTTCGCAGAAGCATCGCCAGCGTCAGCTGCCTGACCCTGCTGCTGTGCCAGCTCCATCAGTTTGCTGGACACTTCCATCAATGCCTGCATTTTGGCTTCGATTTCAGCTTTATCTTCGCCTTTCAGCGCGGTGTTAAGCTCGGTCAGTGCCGCTTCGATCGGTGCTTTATCGTCAGCAGACAGCTTGTCGCCCGCTTCATCTAACTGCTTACGGGTGCTGTGCGAAATCTGATCGCCCTGGTTACGGGTCTGCACCAGCTCTTCGAACTTACGGTCAGACTCGGCGTTCGCTTCCGCGTCACGCACCATTTTTTCGATCTCTTCCTCGTTCAGACCAGAAGACGCCTTAATGGTGATCTTCTGCTCTTTACCGCTGTTTTTGTCTTTCGCAGACACGTGCAGGATACCATCCGCATCGATATCGAAGGTGACTTCGATCTGCGGCATACCGCGCGGTGCAGCCTGAATACCGTCGAGGTTGAACTGGCCCAGTGATTTGTTATCACCCGAACGTTTACGCTCACCCTGCAGCACGTGAATGGTCACGGCAGACTGGTTATCTTCAGCCGTCGAGAACACCTGGCTGTGTTTCGTTGGGATGGTGGTGTTCTTGCTGATCAGCGAGGTCATCACGCCGCCCATGGTTTCGATACCCAGCGACAGCGGAGTAACGTCCAACAGCAGTACGTCTTTCACTTCACCCGCTAACACGCCACCCTGAACCGCAGCACCAACGGCAACTGCTTCATCCGGGTTCACGTCTTTACGTGGCTCTTTACCAAAGAACTCAGTGACTTTGGCCTGAACCATTGGCATACGCGTTTGACCGCCAACCAGGATCACGTCGTTGATGTCTGAAACCGACAGACCCGCATCCTGCAGAGCGACTTTCAGCGGCTCGATAGAACGCGCAACCAGATCTTCAACCAGTGATTCCAGTTTCGCACGGGTCACTTTGATGTTCAGGTGCTTAGGACCGGTTGCATCAGCCGTGATGTACGGCAGGTTAACGTCGGTCTGCTGCGCAGAAGACAGCTCGATCTTCGCTTTCTCAGCGGCTTCTTTCAGACGCTGCATTGCCAGTGGATCGTTGTGCAGATCGATACCCTGATCTTTCTTAAATTCAGCCACCAGGTAGTTAATCAAACGGCTATCGAAGTCTTCACCACCAAGGTGGGTATCACCGTTGGTTGCCAGCACTTCAAAGGTTTTCTCGCCATCAACGTCATCGATCTCGATGATTGAGATATCGAAGGTACCGCCACCCAGGTCATAAACCGCGATAGTACGGTTGCCTTGACCTTTGTCCAGACCATAAGCCAGCGCGGCTGCGGTTGGTTCGTTGATGATACGTTTTACTTCCAGACCTGCGATACGGCCGGCGTCTTTAGTCGCCTGACGCTGCGCATCGTTGAAGTAAGCTGGAACGGTAATAACCGCTTCGGTTACTGCTTCACCGAGGAAATCTTCCGCGGTTTTCTTCATTTTTTTCAGCACTTCAGCAGAGATCTGCGGCGGTGCCATTTTCTGGCCTTTTACATCCAGCCATGCGTCGCCGTTATCAGCGCCGATAATTTTGTAAGGCATGATTTTGATATCACGCTGTACTTCTTCGTCCTGGAAGCGACGGCCAATCAGGCGCTTGATCGCAAACAGGGTATTTTGCGGGTTGGTCACAGACTGACGTTTAGCCGGTTGACCTACCAGAGTTTCGCCATCTTGTGCATACGCAATGATCGACGGCGTGGTGCGATCGCCCTCGGCGTTTTCCAGCACGCGTGCTTTACCACCATCCATAACCGCAACACATGAGTTGGTTGTACCCAAGTCAATACCAATAATCTTACCCATCTAAACGTCTCCTACTTAAATTCTTTGCCAATTTGGGTTGTGAAACAGAGATGCGGTCAAACTGACCACTTTCAACTGCTGGAGCAGGCTTTTTTTTGCTGCCTCACAACGCTCGATGACAACTAAATGGGGCCGGTTCGATGCGCATCAAGGGTTAAAACTAAAAAAAATTTCATTCTCTGCGCGATTAAGATCAAAGTTGGCCAAAATGAGGTTGATTATTATGCAGCGCCTCGCGCCCCCAGCGGTATGCGTGGGTAAACATTAAAAATATCTTAAACGCTGCTTCTGAGGAATTATGAGCAACACTACGCTGGCGAATCCCGCCCCGTTGGGCCTGATGGGATTCGGTATGACTACCATCCTGCTCAATTTACACAACACCGGTCTGTTCGCGATGGATGTGATCATCCTGGCAATGGGCATTTTTTATGGCGGCATCGCGCAAATTTTTGCCGGGCTGCTGGAGTACAAAAAAGGCAATACCTTCGGGCTGACCGCCTTCACCTCTTACGGCAGCTTCTGGTTAACGCTGGTCGCCATCCTGCTGCTGCCGAAACTGGGAGTGGCTGCCGCGGCGGATGGCCACTTCCTCGGCGCGTATCTGGCGCTGTGGGGGATTTTCACCGCGTTTTTATTTTTCGGCACGCTGAAGTCAGCGAAAATGCTGCAGTTTGTGTTTGCCAGCCTGGCGCTGCTGTTTGCGTTGCTGGCAATCGGACATCTGGCTGACAACGCTGGCTTAATACGTTTTGCCGGCTGGATTGGCATCATTTGCGGATCGAGCGCGTTCTATCTGGCGATGGGCGAAGTCCTGAACGAAAAGTTTGGCCGCAGCGTGTTGCCAATCGGTGATTAAAAAAAACGCGGAGCCTGTTGGGCTCCGCGTTTTTTTATGAAGAGTGCAGCGACACATCCAGCTGTGCATGCCGCTGGCGGCTATCTCGCCACAGCCAAACGCCCACCAGAAAACCCATCACCGCTAACGCCAGCACATACCACGCGGGTGCCATCGGCGTCAGACTCATCATTAGCGTCACGCTAATCGGCGTCAGTCCACCAAAAATGGCGTATGAGACATTGTACGAGAAAGAGATGCCGGTAAAGCGCACCGCCGCCGGAAACGCCCGCACCATAACAAAAGGCACCACGCCCACCACGCCGACGCTCAAACCCGCTAAGCCATACCAGACAAACAACATTTCTGGTGTGTTGCCCAGCTGATGGAAGAAGTTCCAGCTCGCGATGGCCAACAGTATCGAACCCACCACCAACGTACGCGCCGCGCCAAAGCGATCCACCAGCCATCCGGCGATGATGCACCCCAGCAACAGCATAATGGTAGCGACACTGTTGGCTTGCAGGCTGAGCGCCGCTGAAATGCCATGCTGTTTCTGCATCAGCGTGGGCGCCATCAAAATTACCACCACAATGCAGGCTGACAGCAGCCAGGTGAGCAGCATCGAAATTACGATGCCGCGCTTATGACTGGTGAGAATGGTTTGCAGCGGCAATTTATCTGCCAGCGCTTTACGCTGCTGCAGCTGCTGGAACACCGGCGTTTCATGCAGCCAGCGGCGCAAATACATTGCCAGCAGGCCAAATATACCGCCGAGGAAGAACGGAATGCGCCAGCCGTGATCGCGAATTGCCGCCGGGGATAGAGCAGTATTCAGCACGGTTGCCACCAGCGAACCCAACAGAATGCCAGCGGTTAATCCGGCTGTTAGCGTGCCGCAGGCAAAGCCGATGCGTTTCTCAGGCACATGTTCGGCCACAAACACCCACGCGCCAGGCACCTCACCACCAATCGCGGCGCCTTGCAGCACGCGCATCAGCAGCATTAACAACGGCGCAGCGATGCCGATGCTGGCATAGGTTGGCAGCGCACCCATCGCCAACGTGGGCAACGCCATCAGCAGAATACTCAGGCTAAACATCTTCTTGCGCCCGACCTTGTCACCAAAGTGCGCCATGATGATGCCGCCCAGTGGACGCGCCAGATAGCCAGCGGCAAAGATGGCGAAGGTTTGCACCTGGCGCAACCATTCGGGGATGTCTGGCGGGAAAAATAGCTCGCCAATGACGGCGGCAAAGAAGACAAATATAATGAAGTCGTAGAATTCCAGCGCCCCGCCAAGGGCGGCTAGCGACAGCGTTTTGTAATCCTGTCCATTGAGTCGACGCGAGGTGTGCGAATCCATAATCCAGCAGTATCCAAAGGCTAAACAGACGTTTGTAAAGATTGAATTACTATATCGTCAATATTTTGCCACACCAGCGCTGCTAGATTTTATGCCTGAAAATGCCGATCTTTAGTTATTTGTCTCACGGCGGGCGCTTTTAGGGCGAAAAGCTGCTACGACGTCGCGATGCGTTTCCACATATGGCCCTTCAAGCAACTGTAAACAATAAGGTACAGCGGCAAAAATCCCCGGCACTTTGACCGTTCCATCGTCAGCTTTCAGCCCCTCCAGCGTCTCTTTGATGGATTTCGGCTGGCCCGGCAAATTGAGGATCAATGACTGCTTGCGGATCACACCAACCTGACGCGAAAGTATCGCCGTGGGTACGAACTGCAGGCTGATCTGGCGCATCTGCTCGCCAAAACCCGGCATTTCACGATCGGCGACCGCCAGCGTGGCGTCGGGCGTTACATCGCGCCGCGCCGGTCCGGTACCGCCGGTGGTGAGCACCAAATGACAGAACAGCTCGTCGACCAGTTCGCAGATCGCCTGCTCAATCATCGGCTGCTCATCCGGCACCAGCCGCGTTTCGATTTCAAACGGCGTGGCAAGCGCGGCGGCGAGCCAGCTTTCCAACGCTGGAATGCCCTGATCCTGATAGATGCCGTTCGCCGCACGATCGGAAACGGAAATTAAGCCAATACGTAAAGTATCCATAGTGTTATCGCTGTGTAGGCTGCAAATGGGGGAAATGAAAAGGATAATACAGTAGCGAGGGAAGCGGGTAAAACCGTGGCGACTCGACGCCGCCACGACATATCACCTTACAGCAGTTCGGCGATCATCTTCTCAAGTTTGCCCTGATCGATGGCAAAGTTGCGGATGCCTTCGGCCAGCTTGGTCACAGCCATTGGATCCTGGTTATGCTGCCAGAAGAATTCAGCTTCGGTCATTTTCGCCGGGCGCGCTTTCACTTCGCCGGTATAGCTCAGTTTGCGCTCAACGGTACCTTCGCTCTCCGCCAGCTCTTTCAGCAGGCCTGGAGAGATGGTCAGACGGTCGCAGCCAGCCAGCTCAATGATTTCACCAACGTTACGGAAGCTGGCGCCCATGACCACGGTTTCATAACCGTGCTGCTTGTAGTAGTTGTAGATTTCAGCCACAGAGACCACGCCTGGATCTTCGTGTGCTGCGTACTCTTTCTTATCGGTGTTCTGCTTGTACCAGTCGAGAATACGGCCTACGAATGGCGAAATCAGGAACACGCCCGCTTCGGCACATGCACGCGCCTGCGCGAAGGAGAACAGCAGCGTCAGGTTACAGTTGATGCCTTCTTTTTCCAGCTGCTCGGCGGCACGGATGCCCTGCCAGGTTGACGCCAGTTTGATCAGAATGCGGTCATTGCTGATGCCGGCATCGTTGTACAGTTTGATCAGGCTACGCGCTTTCGCGATGCTCGCTTCAGTGTCGTAAGAGAGGCGCGCATCGACTTCCGTCGAGATGCGACCCGGGATCAGTTTAAGAATTTCCAGACCAATATTGACGGCCAGCTTGTCAGAAACCAGCGCCAGCTGATCGTCTTTGTTGCTGCTCTGCTGACGCGCCCAGCTAATGGCTTCGTCAATCAGTTTGCGGTATTCAGGGATTTGCGCGGCGTTCAGAATCAGAGAAGGGTTGGTAGTAGCGTCCTGCGGCTGGTACAGCTTCATCGCTGCGATATCACCGGTGTCGGCGACTACGGTGGTCAGCTGACGCAAGGAAGTAAGTTTGTCCGTCATGTTCTTTTCTCTTAGTTGACTGTCAGGGTGAAAAAAGCTGAAGGGATAATATCATGCAGCAACGGCGGTGCAAGGAGAGGTTCAGTGCACAGAGTGCTACTGAAAAAAGGGAAAAGAGGCAGCTAATCTGCCTCTTGGGAAAAAAATAAAACTATTTTAAACTCATTTTATACATAGAGTCTGATAGTACAGCGTTCCGGTATTAGCATGATATTCAGCACTATCTTGATGGAAATGGTAGAGAGAATTATCAGACCAGAATAAGGTTGCTATCAAACGCGTTAAATCGCCCCATTCACCAAACACCGTTCCTACACCCCTAACGCCTTTAGCCCCCAGCAAGGTGGAGTTGGGAAGAACGGCTCCTTCAGATGCGCAATACGATTTTGCAACTGAATAAGTGATGTCGCTATTAGGCGAAGGAACAAACGCCCAGTGTTTAATCGTAAAGCTGTAGCGCAATGATGTTGCTGTTGTCTTATCTTTGGCACTGATTTCAACCGTGCGGCTAGCAGGCAAGTCGTTAATTGTGACTTTACCGCTCGCATTGACGGTTACCGCAGGGTCGCTACTACTCCAGATAAAGTCGGTTGCCGCTGCCGTCAGATTATTCACCACCACATTGAAGCTGGCACTTTTAAAACCGGTTTGAGGGAATGCAGCACCAGGCTGATGGCTACGAACGGCGCCATTGGCCAGATCCAATCCCTCAATGCTACTTATTCCCGAGAACGTGAGATCGCGAGTCAGCACATTCCCTGACGTTGCGGTTAAGCGAGCAGTGCCAATCTTTGTGCTGTTAATCTCCACGGAAAGATTGCCATCTTTGTCGGTAGATACTTCGGGATTTGCTGGTGTAGCGCCGTTCGTGGCGCTGAACCGCACTTTCACGCCTGCCACCGGGTTACTATTAGCATCCACAACTTTCATCGATACGCGGTTGGCTTCTTTTCCTGCTTCGGCACGATCGCGGGTGATAATAAAAGTAGCATCATCAACTTTAGCGGTGCTCGCATCAGCAATAAACTGAATATCCTGCGTCATTTGCGAGCCATTGAATGCCGCGCTGACCTTGCTGGTTCCTGCGCGCAGGTTCGTCGCGGCAACGATCACTTCCCCTTGTGCATTACTCGCTGTGCCACTGCCCTGTATAGATGCACCATTGGTCGCCGTAAAATTGATGACCTCGCCTGCAATCGGATTATTCAAGGCATCTTTAAGCACTGCTTTCAACGTGTTTGTCGCACTGCCATTGGCAACCACACCATTCTGCTGCACCACAAAGTCGGTGACTTTTGCCGTAGCAACATCAGCAATAAAGTGCGTATCCAGCTTACGCTGCTTACCGTTGGTTTCGATAACGACATTCGTGATGCCAGCCAGCGTATTACTGACTTCAATAGTCGCCACGCCGCTTGCATTGGTCACCACGGTATCGGCCTTTAATTTAGCGCCATTGCTGGCTGAGACAGTGATGCTCTGTGCGGGAACGTCGTTGCTATTGGCATCAACGACTTTCACCTGCAAGGTGTTCATCGCCGTGCCATTGGCGGCACTGTTATCCTTCACCAGCGTCAAGGTTGGCGAAGCAGATCCGTTATCGGCAATAAACGTCGTACTCAACTCCTGAGATTGACCATTGACCTGTACAGTAACCCGCGCTTCACCAGCTTTTTTGTTGAAGACATCCGCGACGAAGACACCATTTTCATCGGTAATCACATCGCCCTGTATCGTCGCGCCATTGGTCATCGTCAGGGTCATCTTCATGCCCGCGACCGGGTTACCGAAAGCATCCAGGATACGTCCGGTCACCTGGTTAAATGAACCGCCATCCGCAATGGCATTATCCTGTTTAACCAGCAGCGTTCCCGGCTCAAAGGTGGCCGTTGTGCTGTCAGCAATAAAGTCCACTGCCGTTGTCTGTTGTTTCCCGCTGACTTCAAATGTCACGGGAACCGATATCGCCTTGTTATGTCGGATGTCCACGCTGACTTTACCCTGGGCATCACTCAAGGCTTTATTGCTGGAAAGCAGAGCGGCGGAGGATGTGCTGAAGCGAACTTCGACGTTTTCCAGCGGCTGCCCGAGATTGTCCAGAATTTCAGCCGTGATTTGGTTGTGTTCAATCTGGTTGGCGACCGCGTGATTCTTAACCACCTTCACAGCGCCAAATGAACCGGTTGCAGGCATAACTTCAACCACGGTCTGTACACGTTTGGAAGCGTTGCCTTTTTCATCCCGAGCGACGGCGGAAATAACATACTTGTTCGCATTCAGGTCACGATCGTAATGATAGGCGGGCAGCATAACCACTATCGAATCAGACTGTTGTTGAACCATTTTCGCACCGGCAGCCAAAATAGGTCCTGTATCCCAATCAATCGCTTTGAGCGGATATTTTGACCTGACATGACCTTTGATTAATAACGTATCACTGGCATTGCCGCTATGTTTAGGCGCGATATCCAGCGTGACGGTATCGTTACGGCGGTAATCAAGAACGATAGTATTATTACGATCGACTAAATCGTAGCGACTGCCTGCTAATGTTCGGGTTTGTTTTACGCGATCGCTATCAAGGTGATCGCTCCATTTATCACCCAGGCGATAATTCAGCTGCAGATTGAACTGCGTTTCGTTATTACCGCCGCTTCCGCTTCGATAGTTACTGCCTAATGTGACCAGTGGAATTGGGGTGTAATTAATGCCCATGGTCATTGCGGAAGGATCTTTCTGACGATGGTCTTTGCCAAATAAAGCCACTTCGTTACCGCGATATTTTTCATACGCCAGCGTCCCCCCTAATTGCGGGTAGATCGGCAGCCAACCTTCGAAGCGCAAATCGTAACCATTGGCTGGACGCTCATCATAATCGACAAAGTCGCGCGACTGATGCCAGTCGCTGATGCGCCAGTAAGTGTTGGCTGAGATTTTAGCAAAATCACGCCCCAGTTCTGCTCCCACACTAAAACGACGATTTTTACCGGTAAAGTCATTATCCAGAAAGGTATTAATACCCATCATCCAGCTATCAGCGAAATAACGACCGCCAATACCGATATTCCCGGTGGTACGTTGATCGATATGGCGCAGCCCCAGCGAATTAAATAACAGCCAGGATTCACGATCGTACAGCGGGAAGAGAACATCGGCAGCACTGCCGTCCAGCCCGCCTTTTGCATCAACGTTCAGCGCAACACGCGCCGATCCATATAAATTTAGCCAGCTTTCAACTGAACGATTCACTTCATTAACGGCAGCACCGCGTACCAGCGAACTGGCGGCATTGGCGCTGTCTTTCTGGCTGAGTACCGTCGCCAAAGTTTGTGCTTTATCACTGTAAGTGGCGTAACGTTCTTGTTCAGTTTGTTGTAAGGTTTCAGCCTGTTTGGCCGTGAGCGCTTTTTCATTGTCGCGACTTATTGAAGCGGCCTGCGCGACCGGCAGCAATGTTGAACTTAATAGGGTGGCGATCTGTATGGATAACGTCGTCCAGGCAACCCATTTTTTACCCGATAATTGAACTGATGATCTATTTCGCTGCGACCGTCTTTTTTCTTTTATTAATTTATTTTCTTCATTGCTCATAACCATTCATCCATATAGTTAAAGTTTCACTCCATTGCTAATAGAGATATGCGCCAATAGCCATTAACAGCCGCTTTAATTTATCAGAAGAAAACGATTGAACAAAAATAATAAATAATTGATAAATAAACACAAAATACAAAAAGACATCCTTTGAGACCGTTCTCAACATTAAACTTTCAGAATTTTATAAAGGAAAAAAGTTAAATTTAAGACTGGGCTTAACCTGCACCACAAATAACATCGATACCTCTATTTACCGTTTCTTAAAAGTCCACCTGTTGCTTTGATAATTAACAACGCACTCTGGCCGGTTCGATTACGCAGATGAATTTGTTACACTCATCACGTCATTTCAAAACTCAATGGAAAAGCAAAACCATGCTGATTGTCATCTCTCCTGCGAAGACGCTGGATTACGAAAGCCCGCTGGCGACCAAGCGTTTTACTCAGCCGGCGTTGTTAGACAAGTCACAACAGCTGATTCAGGTGGCGCGCGGCCTTTCACCGGCGCAAATCAGCTCGCTGATGGGCATTAGCGATAAGCTGGCGCATCTCAATGCCGATCGTTTTCACAGCTGGCAACCCACATTCACACCAGATAACGCGCGTCAGGCGATTCTGGCGTTTAAAGGTGATGTCTATACCGGTTTGCAGGCTGAAACCTTCAACGATGGCGATTTCGAGTTTGCCCAGCAGCACCTGCGCATGCTTTCTGGCTTATATGGCTTGCTGCGACCACTCGATCTGATGCAGCCCTATCGTCTGGAGATGGGGATCAAGCTGGCGAATCCGGCCGGGAAGGATCTTTACGGCTTCTGGGGCGATCTGCTAACAGAGAAGTTGAACGAGGCAATTGCGGAACAGGGCGATGAAGTGCTGATCAATCTGGCATCCGATGAGTATTTCAAAGCCATCAAGCCAAAACAACTCAACGCGCAGTTGATCAAACCGGTTTTCCTGGATGAGAAGAACGGCAAATTTAAAGTCATCAGCTTCTACGCTAAGAAAGCGCGTGGTTTGATGAGCCGCTATGTGATTCAGAACCGCCTGACCAAGCCAGCGCAGTTGAAGAAATTCGATGTGGATGGATACTTCTTTGATGCGGCAGAAAGCAAAGATAACGAGCTGGTGTTTAAGCGCCGCGAGCAGAAATAAGCAGGGTCGCCATGAATGGCGACCCCATCTCAGCATGGTTATGTAGGGTGCGCATTAATGCGCACCTACTGGATTTACTTCAGCAAAAACGCCCGCAGCTCAGCGAAATCGCCTTTCAGATTGTGTGACAGCAGTGGCAAATCGGCACGCTCGGCCAGCTCTTTTGGCAGCGGAAGATCCTGACCTAAAATCTCATCCACGCTCTCTTTGAACTTCGCCGGATGCGCAGTCCCAAGGAACAGGCCATATTCGCCCTCCTGCAGGTTATCGCGCAGCAGACGATAAGCTATTGCCGCATGCGGTTCTGAGATATAGCCAATCTCCGCCAGCTCGCGCATAGTGGATTTGGTGGTTTCATCAGAAACCGCACCGTAAGCCAGATCGGTCAAGCGCCAGGTTTTGCGGCGGAACAGCTCTTCCACGCGCGGCCAGTTATTTGGCTGGCTGACATCCATCGCATTCGACAGCGTAGCCACCGTCGCATTTGGCTGCCATGCGCCGTTGCCGAGGAAGCGCGGCACGGTGTCATTGGCATTGGTCGCAGCGATAAAACGCTTGATCGGCAGACCCAGCGATTTCGCCAATAGACCCGCCGTCAGGTCACCAAAGTTACCGCTTGGTACGGAAACCACCAGCTGGTTGCGCTGCTCTTGTGGCAGCTGCGCCACCGCTTCGAAGTAGTAGCAAATCTGCGCCAGCAGGCGGCTGATGTTAATAGAGTTCGCCGAGTTCAGACCAATCGCCTTCTTCAGCTCTTCATCATCAAATGCCTGTTTTACCAGCGCCTGGCACGCATCGAAATCGCCTTCAACCGCGATGGTTTCAATGTTGCCGCCCAGCGTACAGAACAGTTTCTCCTGCAACGGGCTGATTTTGCCCTGCGGATAGAGAATCACCACGCGCACGTTTTCCATGCCGTAGAACGCATGCGCCACGGCGGCACCAGTATCGCCGGAAGTCGCGGTCAGAATAGTGATCTGCTCATCCGCGCCGCTTACGTACGAGAGCATCTGCGCCATAAAGCGGCCGCCGAAATCTTTAAACGCCAGCGTTGGGCCGTGGAACAGCTCAAGGCAAGCCACATCAGCGCTCACCTTCGCGACGGGAGCCGGGAAAGCAAAGGCGTTTTTCACGCGCTCAGCCAGCTGATGCGCCGCAATTTCATCGCCAATGTAAGCAGACAGGATTTTGCTGCTGCGGCTGACGAAATCCATCTCCAGCATGGCATCGATATCGGTTAGTTCAAATTCCGGCAGTTCGAGCGGGAAAAACAGCCCTTGCTGCGAGCCGAGGCCCTGTTTAACCGCCTGAGCAAAACTAACCTGCTCGTTGTGATCTTTAAGGTTGTAGAGTTTCATGCATTATCCCAATTTACGTGCGCCAGCCGTATCAAGACGGCAGATGTGGACGAAACCTTCTTCATTCTGCAGATAGTGCTGGCTCAGCCAGTCCGCCATCCGCTGTGCCGTTGCCATCTCGTTGCAAACGGCGAAAAGCGTGGGGCCAGAACCCGAAATGCCGCACGCCAGCGCGCCAATATCCTGCGCGGCTTTACGCGCATCGGCGAAGCCCGGCAGCAGTTTGGTACGATACGGCTCGGCGATAACATCCTGCATAAGTTTAGCCGCCAGCCCAGGCTGGCGCGTATGACAGGCGTGAATAAAGCCCGCCAGCAGACGTCCATGCTTGATGGCATCTTCTTTGCGATATTGCGCCGGCAAAATGGCGCGCGCTTCGGCGGTGGAGACTTTGATGCCCGGATAGGCCATCACCCACAACCATTCGTCAAAGCACGGCACCTCCTGACTGATAATGCCGTTCTCTTCAATCATCAGCTGTACGCCACCGAGGAAGCATGGCGCGACGTTATCGTAGTGCACGCTGCCGGAAATCCGCCCTTCCAGCTCGCCCATCAGCGCCAGCAGTTCAGTATCATTCAGCGGTTTGCCGCAGAACTCGTTCATCGCCATTAGCCCAGCCACCACCGAGCAGGCGCTGGAGCCGAGGCCGGAACCGATCGGCATATTTTTTTCCAGCGTCATCGCCACCGGAACCTGTTTGCCAATCGCCTGGCAAAAACGCTCCCAGCACTGATAAACGATGTTTTCCTGCGGATTGCTCGGCAGTTTGCTGACAAAGCGCCCGGAATTCACCAGGCTAAAGCTGTCGGCCGCTTCCACGGAAACACAGTCACCCAGCAGGGTGCCATCCACCGGCGAAACCGCTGCGCCCAGCACATCAAAGCCGACGCTAACGTTGCCTATCGAGGCCGGTGCATAAATTTTTACCATCATCAAACTCCCAACTTCCACGACAGCGTACGCAACAGGTCAGCAAATACGCCAGCAGCTGTTACATCATTCCCCGCACCATATCCACGCAGAACCAGCGGGATGGGCTGATAATAGCGGCTGTAAAATGCCAGCGCATTCTCACCGTTCTTCACTTTGTACAGCGGATCGTTGCCGTCCACCGCATCAATCTTCACTTTGCAGACGCCGCCCTCTTCAATCGCACCGACGAAGCGCAGCACTTTCCCTTCGTCACGCGCTTTGGCAATGCGCGCCGCAAAAGCATTATCCAACTCCGGCAAGCGTTCCATAAACTGCTCAACGTCGGCGATATCCGCCAGGCTGGCGGGCAGCAGCGGTTCGATATCGATATCGCTCAGCTCCAGCTGATGTCCGGCTTCGCGTGCCAGAATCAGCAGCTTACGCGCCACGTCGGTGCCGGAAAGGTCGTCGCGCGGGTCCGGCTCGGTAAAGCCCAGCTCACGCGCCATTTTGGTGGCTTCTGACAGCGAAACGCCTTCATCGAGTTTACCGAAGATAAAGGAGAGTGAACCCGAAAGAATACCGGAGAATTTGATCAGCTCATCACCGGCGTTCATCAGGTTTTGCAGGTTTTCGATCACCGGTAAACCGGCGCCCACGTTGGTGTCGTACAGGAACTTACGGCGCGACTTCGCTGCTGCGGCACGCATCTGCTGGTAATAATTCCACGACGAGGTGTTGGCCTTTTTGTTCGGCGTGACCACATGGAAGCCCTCGGCGAGGAAATCCGCATATTGATCGGCCACCGCCTGGCTGGAGGTACAATCGACGATCACCGGATTCAGCAGGTGATACTCCTTCACCAAACGAATCAAGCGGCCGAGATTGAACGGCTCTTTGGCTTCGCTCAACTCCGCCTTCCAGTTGCTGAGGTCGATACCGTGCACGTTGGTTAACAGCGCACGCGAGTTAGCGATGCCGCACACGCGCAGATCGATATGCTTCTGTTTCAGCCACGCTTGCTGGCGGTGCAGCTGATCGAGCAGCGCCGCGCCAACGCCGCCAACGCCGACCACGAACACTTCGATCACCTGATCGGTGGCGAACAGCATTTGGTGCACCACGCGGACGCCAGTGGTGACTTCATCATTGCTCACGACGACCGAGATGGAACGCTCAGACGAGCCCTGCGCAATCGCCACGATATTGATATTGGCGCGCGCCAATGCCGAGAAGAATTTAGCGGAGATGCCGCGCAGCGTTCGCATGCCATCGCCCACCACCGAGATCACCGCCAGCTGTTCCAGCACGTCGAGCGGATCGAGCAGGCCATCTTTCAACTCCAGGTAAAACTCCTCTTCCAGCACGCGACGCGCACGCGCCTGGTCGCTTTGCGGTACGCAGAAGCTGATGCTGTATTCGGAAGAGGACTGAGTGATCAGTACCACCGAAATGCCGGTGCGTGACATGGCAGCGAACACGCGCGCCGCCATGCCCACCATGCCTTTCATACCCGGACCGGAGACGTTAAACATCGCCATGTTGTTCAGGTTGGTAATGCCTTTCACCGGATTTTCATCCAGCTCGCCTTCGCCGCCAATTAAGGTGCCCGGCGCTTGCGGATTGGCGGTGTTTTTAATCAGGCAAGGAATCTGGAACTGGGCGATAGGTGCGATAGTGCGAGGGTGAAGTACTTTAGCGCCGAAGTAGGAGAGCTCCATCGCTTCCTGATAAGACATGGATTTCAGCAAGCGCGCATCTGGCACCTGACGTGGATCGCAGGTGTAGACGCCGTCGACATCAGTCCAGATTTCACAACAGTCGGCGCGCAGGCAAGCGGCCAACACGGCAGCAGAATAGTCAGAGCCGTTGCGGCCCAGCACCACCAATTCGCCCTTCTCATTGCCCGCGGTGAAACCGGCCATCAGGATAAAATGATCCGCCGGGATCTGGCTGGCAGCAATGCGGCGGGTAGATTCAGCAATATCAACGGTAGATTCAAGGTAATGACCGACGGCCAGCAGCTTTTCAACCGGATCGATAACGGTCACTTTATGGCCGCGCGCCTGCAGCAGCGCTTCCATAATGGCAATCGACAGCTTCTCGCCACGGCAGATGATGGCTGCGTTGACGGCATCGGGACATTGGCCCAGCAGGCTGATGCCGTGCAGCACTTGCTTTAATTGCGCAAATTCCAGCTGTACGCGGGTTTTCAGTCCGTCGAAGTCAAAACCGGGCTGCGCATCATGCAAGCCTTGCAGCAGGTCGGCAAAAATGCGTTCGGCATCACTGATATTCGGTAACGTATCCTGGCCGCTGATGGTTTTCTCAATCATCGCCACCAGATGATTGGTAATTTTCGCTGGCGCAGAGAGAACGGTCGCAACCTGTCCCTGTTGTGCATTGCTTTCCAGAATGTCCGCCACGCGGAGAAAACGATCCGCATTGGCCACTGAGGTTCCGCCGAATTTCAGCACTCGCATAGTTGAAGCTCTCCTGAATTTTTGCCGAAAAAAAAGCCCGCACTGTTTAGGTGCGGGCTTTTTTCTTTGTTTTTCCTGTATGCGTCAGCCCGCACCGTTACCTGTGGTAATGGTGGTGGTAATAATAATTGTGGTGTTCAGGCTGAGTTTACGCATTTAGATTTTTTTCTGTCTGTCTTTGTCTTGTCCGTCTGCCTTCCAGAAGTAAAGCAAAGCGCACGTTAAGTCAACGAATTTGTCTTAGCCGCGCCCGCTTCACTGCTGCGCACTGCTGCGCTTGTCGGGGTAAATCCTATTGCGATCGTTCACGAGATGAGGGGATTAACCCGATCTGTCACTAGCAACTCAGGATTTATCCGAGCAATTATCTATAAGTTTTTTTTCTACATCGTGGAGTAAGCGATGCAGCATGGCGCTATCGCGCTGTTCCAACAGGCCAATGCGCTGGTCGATCCAGTCAGACATTTTGACGTCATCGCTGACATCCAGTTTCACCAACAGCTGGTGGAAACGCTCTCGCAGCGCCTGAAGTTGATGGGCGTTAGCCGCCTCGGCAGGTTCGGCCGCAATCTGATTCAACGCTGAAAGCTGATAACAATACACCATCACCGCCTGGCCAAGATTAAGCGAAGGATAGTCATTCGCCATGGGAATGCCGGTCAACAGATCAACCTGCTCCAGCTCTTCATTGGTTAAGCCGCTGTCTTCACGGCCAAACACCAGTGCGATACGGCTTAACCACTGACGTTTTTCCTGCAGAATGTTTTCAACCTGAACGGGTGTAGCGTAATAGCGAAACTTCGCGCGGCTGCGTGCGGTGGTCGCCACGGAGAAATCCACATCCTTAAGCGCCTCGCTCAGCGTGGCATAAGTTTTTACGTTATCGAGGATCTCACCGGCACCGTGCGCCACACGCCGTGCTGCCGGATCTTGCCAGGCATCGCTGGCCACAATGCGCAACTCGCTGAATCCCATGGTTTTCATGGCACGAGCAGCCGCGCCGATATTTTCCGGACGGGCGGGAGAGACAAGGATTAAGGGGAAATGCATGATTTTTCCATCGAGCAATTAACAACTCGCATTATGTTGGCATGCAGCAGAGAAAATACCAACCGTCGCGGTGTGAGAAAATAAGATGTTAAGGATGTTAAAAGTGGAGAAAATCTCTGTGTAGGGAAAATTAGTGGGCATAAGCAAAATTATAGCACTTATCTGGCACAAACCCCTTTCATTTCAATTTATTGAAATATAATTTCCTGCGCATTTACCTTTCCGTTCGGCCAGGGATAAATGTAGCGAAAATGCTGCATTTTGTGAGCTAAACTAGCATTCCTGGAGAAGTTTTTCATAAAAGTGTTAACGTGCTACACTTGCATTTGATATAAGTCAACGAAGCGTTGTTTTTATGCTTATCGGTTGTTGTTGGTGCTGTTAGGTTGCTGTTAATACGGTTAGGATGAGCGCCAGTCCGATACCCTCGGGGCGCGCAAATATCCATCCTGACTGGCTGAGCTAACACTGAAGTTGACGTAGATGGATGGTGTATTCCGAAGATTATTTCGTATACCGGTTGCGACAAGGTTCAGCAACCGCCGTACGCCCTGTTTTCGATTTGTTGGCAAATTTTAGGTAGCGAAACATGCAGACCCCGCACATTCTTATCGTTGAAGACGAACTGGTCACGCGTAACACCCTCAAAAGCATCTTTGAGGCAGAAGGTTACGTGGTCTATGAAGCCACCGACGGCGCCGAGATGCATCAGATTTTGACGGAGAACGACGTCAATCTGGTGATTATGGATATTAACCTGCCAGGTAAAAACGGTTTGCTGCTGGCGCGCGAATTACGCGAACAAGCAAACGTGGCGCTGATGTTCCTGACAGGTCGTGATAATGAAGTGGATAAAATCCTCGGCCTGGAAATTGGTGCCGATGATTACATCACCAAACCTTTCAACCCGCGTGAATTGACTATTCGTGCCCGCAATTTACTGTCGCGCACCATGAATCTGGCAATGCCGAGTGAAGAGCGCCGTCAGGTTGAAAGCTATCGCTTTAATGGCTGGGAGCTGGACATCAACAGCCGCTCACTGATCAGCCCGAATGGCGAACAGTACAAACTGCCGCGCAGTGAATTCCGCGCCATGCTGCACTTCTGTGAGAACCCAGGCAAAATCCAAACGCGTGGCGACCTGCTGAAGAAAATGACCGGTCGCGAGCTGAAGCCGCATGACCGTACCGTGGATGTCACCATCCGCCGTATTCGCAAGCATTTCGAATCTACGCCAGATACGCCAGAAATCATCGCCACCATTCATGGCGAAGGCTACCGCTTCTGCGGTGAGCTGCAGGATTAAGTTTGAATGAAAAAAAACGCCCATCAGGGCGTTTTTTTATGCCTGCATTAATGCCAGGGCATAATCGGCACGGCGCTAAGCGCATTTTTTGGCGAACCATCCACCACTTTGTCTGAGTAGCTCAGGTACACCAGAGCATGACGTTTCTGGTCAAAGAAGCGCACTACCTGCAGTTTCTTGAATACCAGCGATGTCCGTTTCTTGAACACCACTTCACCTTGCGACTTGCCTTGTGCGATTTTATCGCTAAGCTCTACCGGCCCAACCTGCTGGCAGGAGATGGCGGCGTCAGAAGTATCTTCCGCCAAACCCAGTCCGCCCTTAATGCCACCGGTTTTTGCCCGACTGATATAACAGGTTACATTTTTTACATCGGGGTCATCGAAGGCTTCCACCACGATCTTATGATCGGGCCCGAACATCTTGAATACCGTGTCTACAGAGCCGATTTCCTCGGCCTGAACGCCAGCGCTGAACACATAAGTTGCCAGCGTGATTATAAGAATACGAGCTATTGTCATTGAGTTACCATTGCCAATCGAATAGATGAGAATGTAATGTACTGTCAATCGAACCCAGAACCAAACCTAAACGGGTTTTAACCCGCATTGACTTAGCACACTCGATTAGCAAACCGCCCCCACGCTTTTGTGCATTTCGTGCTATTATTCGACGACTTCATAGTTGCGCCACCAGAGAGTTATGAGGATGTTTTATGGACCAAGCCGGTATCATTCGCGATTTGCTTGTCTGGCTGGAGAGCCATCTGGATCAACCGCTTTCATTAGATAACGTTGCGCAGAAAGCGGGCTACTCCAAGTGGCATCTGCAGCGTATGTTCAAGGAAGTAACCAGCCACGCGATTGGCGCGTACATTCGCGCGCGTCGGCTGTCGAAAGCCGCGGTGGCCTTGCGCCTGACCAGCCGCCCCATTCTCGACATCGCCTTACAATATCGCTTCGATTCACAGCAGACGTTCACGCGCGCGTTTAAAAAGCAGTTTAACCAAACGCCCGCCTGGTATCGTCGCTCATCGGAGTGGAACTCCTTTGGTATCCGTCCGCCGATTCGGCTGGATGACAGTAGCCTGCCAGAAGCGCAGTTTGTTACCCTGCCAGAAACTGTTCTGGTCGGTCAGACGCAGAGCTACTCTTGCACGCTGGAGCAGATATCCAGCTACCGCGATGAGATGCGCATTCATTTCTGGAAGCAGTTCCTGCTGGAAACCGATACGGTGCCGCCGGTGCTGTATGGCCTGCATCAGGTACGCGCCAGCCATGAAAAGGATGATGAGCAGGAGATTCTCTACACCACGGCGGTGCCAACCGATCAGCAGGCATTGAGCATGCAATCGAACCAGAGCGTGATAGTGGACGCGGGCGATTACGTGCAGTTTACCTATCAGGGTGCGCGTAGCGCGCTGGGGGAATTCATCCTGCTGCTGTATGGAACCTGCATGCCTACGCTCGGTTTAGTGCGTCGCCAGGGGCAGGACATTGAGCGCTTCTATACGCACGGCGGCAAGAAGCGTAGCGAGCCACCGGCAGAGATCCGCTGCGAATACCTGATTCCGATTCGCCCGCAAAATCATTAATCCTATCAGTAAGGTGCGCATTAATGCGCACCCTACAACATCGTAAGGTCGCCATTGCTGGCGACCTTTTTAACGCTGAAGTTCATCCAACGCCGGCGCATCCAGATGCGAAACATCGCCCGCCGTTTCCACCACCCAACCCGCCGCCAGCCACGCACTCTGCTGATGGTCCACGCGGGAAATCGAGCAGTTACGCAAACGCAAACGACGTTCCGCATGCGCAGGCAGGCCAAGAATGGTGCTGACCAGCACGCCAAGCGCCATGCCGTGGCTAACAATCAGCGGACGACTGCCGGCCGGCAATTCCAGCAGTGCATTCAGCGCTTCGTGCATACGCGCCGCCATCTCTGCCATCGATTCACCGCCCGGGATACGACCCGCCGTGGTCCCGTCCACCAGCGTTTTACGCCAGTTTTCCTCTTCTTCCGTCAAACCATCGAGAGGACGCTGTTCCAGGCAGCCCATGTTGAGCTCACGCAGACGCGCATCGAGCGTAACGGTGCAGCCACACGCATCGGCGATGATCTCCGCCGTGCGACGTGTACGTCCTAAATCGCTGGCAATCACGTGGGTAATGCCCAGCGATTTCACGCGCTCGCCAACCTGATGAGCCTGCAGCTCACCTTTTTCCGTTAGCGGGCTGTCAGATTGCCCTTGAATGCGTCGCGCCGCATTCCATACCGTTTCACCGTGACGAACAAGATAGACCTGTAGCATGCTTAATTTCCGTTATACTGCGACAAATTTGCCTCGAGGGTTCAATCAATTATGTACCATGTTGTCGCAGCCACCATCAACCCGGCAAAAATTCGCGCGATTGCGCAGGCGTTCAACGACGTTTTCGGCGAAGGATCCTGCCACATTGAAGGGGTCGAGGTCGAGAGCGGCGTCGCAGCCCAGCCAATTAGCGATGTTGAAACGCGAACTGGCGCACGTCAACGCGTAGCCAACGCGCGTCAGGAACGTCCACAGGCCGATTATTGGGTGGCGATTGAAGCGGGAATTGAGGGGGATTGTGCCTTTGCGTGGATGGTGATTGAGAATGCACAGCAGCGCGGTGAATCGCGTTCCGCCAGCTTTACCCTGCCACCGATTGTCGTGGCTGGCTTAGCGGCCGGACGTGAACTCGGTGACGAAATGGCACGCCTGACTGGCGTAGAGAATATCAAACACAAAGGCGGCGCGATTGGTGCCTTTACGCATGGCCTGCTGAGCCGCTCGAGCGTGTATCATCAGGCGTTAATTCTGGCGCTGTGTCCCTTCACCCATCCGCTCTACGAGCAAGATTAATCGCGACCAAGATGCGCCTCTAGCCAGCGTTTCAGCTCTGGCGGCGCTTCTTTCAGACTATTTGAGCCGCGCGTGATGGTGGCGATACCCACGCCTAACTCATTTTTCAGTTCACGCTGGCTCATCTCACCGCTCATCAGCTCTTCGATAATGCGTAAACGCGTGCCGTAAGATTCACGCTCATCGGGCGTCATCATCAGCTGTAGCAACGGTAGCGCGACGCCATCGGCAAAGGCGTTTTGCATTAATTCAATAAAACGCAGCCAGTTATCTTCAACAGGCTGAGCCGATTCCGGCTGGGAAGAAAGGGGTTGGCTCATGGCGGGCTTCCGTACTCATTAGCGAGTACGGAAGCATAGCACAGTCAATCCGGATTTCGCTTGGAATTTGCAAATTATCCTTGTTTAAGAGCTTAAATTTTGACAGCAACAATGCGCTTCGCTGAGTACAATCCTCTTATTAAAAAGCGCGCAGGCTTCTCACAACCGTTTAGTTTCGCAAACAGAAAAATTATCGAGCAATAGAGCAGACTTTTCGTAGTTTGTTTTCAGCATTCAAATAGAATGCCTTGCAGATTTTAATGACCGTATTTTATACTCTTACAGCGTAATTGTAACAAAGGAATGATAAAATAAAATGGATTCAAACATTAAAAATGAACTCATAAAAAGTGGCTTCACTGAAAGTGAACTAAAGAAACTTAATTTCGTCCTTAAGAACAACAATCGTGAAAAATACCCTGACCTCATTTCTATCATGCCAGAAATGAAAAGAAGATTTATTCGTGGCTGCCTATTGTCTGTAGTTATTTTACTCACTTACCCACTTTCTATTTCAGACTATAACGATACATCCGAACTGTTCATTAACTTATTGGTGGTGCTTTTCTCGCTGTTAATGGTTTATTTAATAACCCCACTAAACCTATGTTTTAAGTGCTATCTTTTTATAAAGAATTTTTAGAAAAAAACCATTAATCTTTCTGCATATAAGCACCTCATTCATTAAACCACGCCAAGATTAATCATTTTGAAAACAGAAAAAGTATTCCCTTGAATGCTTATCTGACTATTCTTCAGATAACATAATCAACTAACTGACTTTCAATCTTTCTCTTACAATGAGCATTAACTCAATTAAATATTGAGTTGGCTCCACAAAAAGAACCTTATTTCTTGTGTGAACGCTAAGTAAGGCATTATCTACGCCCTAATAAAATATGCCTACAATAAAAAAAGGATCTCCATGAGATCCTTTTCAAACTTAGAGCCTGACTACATTATTTCCTCAAAAACTTCTTCATGGAGGAAACGGCTCATTTCTATGTGCTCCTCAATACTGACGATTCCACTCATTGTCGGCGAGGATCTTGTCCGGCTTACCCATGAAATAACGATAATACGCATCGTAGGCCAGCACGTTTTTCACGTAGCCACGCGTTTCTGAGAACGGAATGGTTTCGATAAACGCCACCGCATCCAGCTTGCCGCCGCTGTTATTCTGCCAGGTACGTACTCGTCCCGGGCCAGCGTTGTAAGCCGCCGAGGCAAAGATACGGTTCTGACCAAACTGCTGATAGACATATTCCAGATACTGCGTGCCAATCTGGATATTGGTCTGCGGATCCAGCAGCTGGCTGCTGTTCACATAGCCGGGAATGTTATACATCTTCACGGTATGCGTTGCCGTGCCGGGCATCACCTGCATTAAGCCGCTGGCGCCCACCGGTGAACGTGCTTTCGGATTCCACGCGCTCTCCTGACGCGAAATTGCCATCGCATAACTTGGCGGAATACCTTTGTCGCTGGTGTATTGCTGGTACAGATTCTGCCACGCCAGCGGGAAGCGCTCTTTCAGGCTATCCCACATCTTCGCGGTGATAGTGGCCTGCACGCTAAGATCCCACCAATCCTGCTCGTTGGCATAACGCGCCAGCATCTGCTGCTGTGAACGGGTTTTGCTGGCGATGAGATTGGCCCATTCGCTGCGCGCCAGGTTATCCAGTCCCCAATACATCAGCTCACGCACGCGCGCCATCTCGGCGCCCTGCACCACGCTCTTGTCGGCTGCTGGCGCTTGATCGACCTGCAATGGATACTCCACGCCAAGCCGCTGTGCCGCCACCATCGGATAGAAGCCGCGCGCCTGCATCAGCTTACGTAGAATCTCATCCGCTTCCTCCTTGCGGCCCTGCGAAATCAGCAAATCCGCCTGCCAGTATTGCCACTCATCTTTCTCTTTGGCTTCCACCGGCAAACGCGCGATCCAGGTATTCAACCCGCGGCGATCGTTCTGGCTCAGCGCCAAACGTACGCGACGCTCCACCAGCGCGGTGGATTCGCTGTTCATCACCACCGCATCACGCCAGCGCGCCTGCTCGCTGGTGAGATCCGCGCCCATCATGCGCCATACCACCGTCTCTTTCAGATCCTGCTCATCGGCCTGGCTCATCTTCTGCGCCTGCACCAGTTGCGGAATCATCATGCGCGCGTTGTCCATATCCTCACGCGCCACGCGGGCGAAGGCATAGCTGGTTGCCATACGAGTGAAATCAGTGGGGCCCATGCTGCTGGCAAAGGTAGTGACGGTTTGCGGATTCTGCTGCAGCGCAATCAGCGCGCTGGCGGTGGTTTGATAATCCGCTGGCAGCATTTTCGCCAGATAATTCACCAGGCTATCGTTACCGGCTTTCATCGCCAGACGGATACGCTCCAGAATGGTGATCGGCGAGAGCTGACCGCTGGCTTGCCAGACCGAGAACAGCTTGTCACAGTCATTCGGCAACGCGGTGCCGCGCAGCCAAATCTCTTTGGCCCCGGCAAACGCCGCCTGCTGTTGCCCGGTGGCCCATTTGGCGTAATACCAGTTACAGCGCGCCTGCACCGGTTTTGGTTCATCCGGGCTGAAGCTGAGCACGCCTTGCCAGTCCTGACGATTGGCCAACACATTCACAAAGCGTGTTGAGAGCGAGCGCGCCGGTGGCAGCGTAGGATACTGCTGAATAAAGTTTTTCACCGCCAGCGGCGTCTCTTGATCGAGATCCTGCGCCAGCAGGCGATATTGCAGATACGGGTAGAGCGGATAATCCTGCAGCGTTGGCATCAGCTGCGTTACCTGGTCCATCTGTTTATTATCCCAGGCTTGCTTGATTTGTGCATAGCGCTGTCGCTGCTGATCCAGCGAATCGGCCCATACGCTGCTGGCCGTGCTGGCCAGACAGATCCCTAGCATCCAGTAACGCCACTTCTCCATTACGCTCTCCTCTCAGTGCTGCGATCCAGCTCATGCCAGACTTCCTTCATGCTAACCAGGCCAACCGCCTCTTGCCATGTTCTTCACAAAATTTACGCTCGCGCACCGCCATTGCGCAGCGTTTGCGCCGCCGTTGTGCAATTTATCATCAGAAAAACATATTACACATCAATTAACTACGCGCTTTCATCGGCTTACAAAAATGGCACGCGCTTTGCTCTGTTGAATTCCATCTTGTATACCAGTTGGAATTCACTCATGGCATCGACCTTTGGCTTTACGCTCCAGGATTGGCAGCACAGTTACCAACAGGATCCACAGCAAATTACCTCCCTGCTGGCGGCGCATCTTGACGCCATCGACCCGCAGGATAATGCCTGGCTCTATCTCGCCACGCCCGCGCAGCTGCAGGCACAAATCGAGCCGCTGCTGGCCAGCTACCAGCGTAATCCGGCCGCGCTGCCGCTGTTTGGCGTACCTTTTGCGGTGAAAGACAATATTGATGTTGCCGGTTGGCCGACCAGCGCCGCCTGCCCTGCCTTCACTTATACCGCTCAGGCCGATGCTTTTGTGGTGGCACAGCTAAAAGCCGCCGGCGCGGTGGTGATTGGTAAAACCAACCTCGACCAATACGCCACCGGCTTAGTCGGTACGCGTTCACCGTTTGGTGCGGTGAGTAACACCTTCAATCCTGATTATGTCAGCGGCGGTTCCAGCTCCGGTTCGGCTTCGGTTTTGGCACGCGGGCTGGTGGGCTTCTCGCTCGGCACCGATACCGCCGGTTCGGGCCGCGTGCCCGCTGGTTTCAACAATATCGTCGGCCTCAAGCCCACCAAAGGCTGGTTCTCGGCCAGCGGCGTGGTACCGGCTTGCCGCCTGAACGACACCATTTCGGTATTCGCGTTGCGGGTGGAAGATGCCTTCGCGGTGGCAACGGCGGCGGGCGGCTATGACGCGGGCGATGCCTACTCGCGCAGCAATCCGCACACCGCGCCAGCCAGCTTCAAAGCGCAGCCCGATTTCGCCATTCCCGCCTCGCCCGAATTTTTCGGCGACAAACTGGCCGAAGCGGCATGGCTGGCGGCGCTGGAGCAACTGCAGGCGGGTGGCGCGACGCTGCACCCGATCGATTTCTCCGTGTTCCACCAGCTGGCCGAACAGCTCTATTACGGCCCGTGGGTCGCCGAGCGCACCGTCGCGGTGGGCGAGATGATCAATCGTCCGGAAGAGATGGATCCGGTGGTATTCGGCATTGTCAGCAGCGGCCTGAAATACAGCGCGGTGGAAGCCTATCAGGCGGAATACCTGCGCGCCGAGCTGACGCGTCAGATCCAGCAAACGCTGGCGCAGTTTGACGCGCTGGTGGTGCCCACCTCGCCCACCATCCACACGCTGGCCGAAATGCAGCAGGAGCCGGTGCACTACAACTCGCAGTTTGGCACCTACACCAACTTCACCAACCTTGCCGACCTCAGCGCGCTGGCGCTGCCAGCGCCCTTCCGCGCCGATGGTTTACCGGCGGGCATCACGCTGATTGCGCCCGCCTGGCAGGATCGCGCGCTGGCCGCTTTCGGTGTGCGCTGGCAGCAGCAGATGGCGCTGCCATTGGGTGCCACTGGCAAAGTACAGCCTGCGGAATCTGCCACCTTGCCGCTCTCTGCCGATCATGTGCGCGTGGCGGTGGTTGGCGCGCATCTCACCGGCATGCCGCTCAACTTCCAGCTGACAACGCGTCAGGCGGTGCTGGTGGAAGAGACGCAAACCGCCAGTAACTACCGCCTGTTCGCCCTGCTCGATGGCCCGATTAAGAAGCCGGGCCTGCTGCGCGGCGAGAGCGGCGCGGCGATTACCGTCGAGCTGTGGGATATCCCGCTGGCACGCTTTGGCGAGTTCGTAGCAGAAATCCCCGCCCCGCTCGGCATTGGCTCGTTAACGCTGGCCGACGGCCGCAGCGTCAAAGGCTTTATCTGTGAACCGGCGGTGCTGTCGCAGGCGCTGGAAATTACCGAATTTGGCGGCTGGCGTAACTGGCTGGCTGCTCAGGGGAGTAAATAAGCATGTTCAGCACCGTTTTGATTGCTAACCGTGGCGAAATCGCCTGCCGCGCCATCCGCACCTTAAAACGCCTCGGCGTGAAAAGCGTCGCCGTCTATTCCGATGCCGATAGCAACGCGCGCCACGTCAAAGAAGCCGATGTGGCGATCGCGCTTGGCGGCGATAAAGCCAGCGACAGCTATCTGCGCATCGATAAAATCCTCGCCGCCGCGCAGGAAACCGGTGCCGAAGCCATCTGGCCCGGCTACGGTTTCCTCTCGGAAAGCCTGCCGTTCGCCGATGCCTGTGAAAAAGCTGGTATCGCCTTTGTCGGCCCCACCGCGCAGCAGATTGGCGAGTTTGGCCTGAAACACCGCGCGCGTGAATTAGCCGCCAGCGCTGGCGTGCCAATGACGCCGGGCACGCCGCTGCTGAGTTCGCTGGACGAAGCCTTAAGCGCCGCCGACAGCATCGGTTATCCGGTGATGCTGAAAAGCACCGCTGGCGGCGGTGGCATTGGTCTGACGCGCTGCGCCGACGCCGACGCGCTGCGCAACGCGTGGGAGAGCGTGCGCCGTCTTGGCGAGCAGTTCTTCAGCGATGCGGGGGTGTTTTTAGAACGCTGCATCGACCGCGCACGCCACGTGGAAGTGCAGATTTTTGGCGACGGCCGCGGCAAAGTGATTGCCCTCGGCGAACGCGACTGCTCGCTGCAGCGCCGCAACCAGAAAGTGGTGGAAGAAACGCCGGCGCCGAATCTGCCACAGGCCACGCGTGAAGCGCTGCTCTCTTCGGCGGTGCGCCTTGGCGAGCGGGTCAACTATCGCAGCGCCGGTACGGTGGAGTACATCTACGACGCCGAGCAGGATGCTTTCTACTTCCTCGAAGTGAACACCCGCCTGCAGGTGGAACATCCGGTCACCGAATGCGTCACCGGTCTCGATCTGGTGGAGTGCATGCTGCAAGTGGCGGCGGGCGATGCCATCGACTGGGCGCGTCTGCAGCAGGTACCGCAAGGTGCGTCGATTGAAGTGCGTATTTACGCCGAAGATCCGTTGAAAAACTTCCAGCCCAGCCCCGGCGTGCTGACCCACGTCAGCTTCCCGGATGATGTGCGCGTCGATGGTTGGATCGACACCGGCACCGAAGTCTCGGCGTTTTACGATCCGATGGTGGCCAAACTGATCGTGCATGCCGAGACGCGTGACGCGGCGCTAGCAAAAATGCAGCAGGCGCTAGGTGCCACGCAGCTACACGGCATTGCCAGTAACCTCGATTATCTGCGCCAGATCGTCGCCACCGAGGCGTTCCGCAGCGGCAAGGTGTGGACGCGCTTCCTCGACAGCTTCACGCCATCCGCCAGCGTGATTGAAGTGCTGCAGCCCGGCACCTTCAGCAGCATTCAGGATTTCCCTGGCCGCCTTGGCTATTGGGATATCGGCGTGCCGCCGTCCGGCCCGATGGACGATTTCGCCTTCCGCCTCGCCAACCGCATTGTCGGCAACCACGACAGCGCCGCGGGCCTCGAATTCACCCTGCAAGGCCCCACGCTGCGCTTCCATAGCGATGCGGTGATCGCCTTAACCGGCGCCGATTGCCCAGCCGATATTGATGGCGACAGCATCGCCTACTGGCAGCCCGTCAGCGTTAAAGCAGGTCAAACCCTGACGTTAGGCCGCGCCCAAAGCGGCTGCCGCACCTATTTAGCGGTGCGCAACGGCTTCGACGTGCCGGAGTATCTCGGCAGCCGCTCAACCTTCTCGCTCGGCCAGTTTGGCGGCCACGCCGGACGCACCCTGCGCGTCGCCGATATGCTGCCGATCTCCCAGCCGCAGCTGCCGGCCTGCACCACGCCCGCGCCGGTTAGCGCACCGCAGCCGCTCGATCATGCACTGGTGCCGCATTACGGCAGCGAGTGGCGCATTGGCGTGCTGTACGGACCGCACGGCGCACCGGATTTCTTCACTCAGGCGGCGATTGATGAGTTCTTTGCCAGCGACTGGCAGGTGCATTACAACTCCAACCGTCTCGGCGTACGCCTGGTTGGCCCAAAACCCACGTGGACGCGCGCCAACGGCGGCGAAGCCGGTCTGCACCCGTCTAACGTACACGACTGCGAATACGCCATTGGCGCGGTGAACTTCACCGGCGACTTCCCGGTGATCCTGACGCATGACGGCCCAAGCCTCGGCGGCTTCGTCTGCCCGGTGACCATCGCCAATGCCGAGCTGTGGAAAGTGGGCCAGGTGAAACCGGGCGACCGCATTCGCTTCCACCCGATCAGCGCTGACGAAGCGGTGGCGCTGGAAAAAGCCCAGGCGCACAGCGTGGCCACCCTGCGCAGCGCGCATGCACCAACCTTTACCGTGCCATCGCTGGCCGCTAGCGACATCGGCTCCGCCACCCTGCTGGCGGCGTTACCGGCCACGGCAACCACGCCCGCGGCGGTCTATCGTCAGGCGGGCGACAAATATGTGCTGATTGAGTACGGCGACAACGTGCTGGATCTGGCGCTGCGCCTGCGCGTGCATCTGCTGATGAATGCGCTGCGTGAGCGCGCGGTGCCCGGCGTGGAAGAGCTATCACCTGGCGTACGCTCGTTGCAGGTGCGCTACGACAGCCTGATCCTCAGCCAGAAACAGCTGATGCAGCTGCTGCTGGAATTGGAGGCTGGACTTGGCGATGTCAGCCAGCTGAAAGTACCGTCGCGCATTGTCTGGCTGCCAATGGCGTTCGAAGACAGCGCCACGCTCGGCGCGGTGGAGCGCTACAAAGAAACCGTGCGCGCCAGCGCACCCTGGCTACCGAACAACGTCGATTTTATCCAGCGCATTAATGGTTTAGCCAGCCGTGAAGCGGTGCGCGACACGATTTTTGACGCCAGCTACCTGATTCTCGGCCTCGGCGACGTCTATCTCGGCGCGCCGTGCGCGGTGCCGATCGATCCACGCCATCGCCTGCTGAGCTCCAAATACAGCCCGGCACGCACCTTCACCGCCGAAGGCACCGTTGGCATTGGCGGCATGTACATGTGCATCTACGGCATGGATTCACCGGGTGGCTATCAGCTGGTGGGCCGCACCCTGCCAATCTGGAACAAGTTCCTCAAAAACCCGCAGTTCGCCGCCGACGAGCCCTGGCTGCTGCACTTCTTCGATCAGGTGCGCTTCTACCCGGTAACGGAAGATGAGCTGACGCAGCTGCGCGATGACTTCCGCGAAGGCCGCGCCACGGTGCGCATCGAAGAAACGGTATTCGACTTCGCCGCGCATCAGCAGTTCCTGGCCGATCATGCTGCCTCGATTCGTGATTTCCGTCAGCGCCAGTCCGCCGCCTTCGAACAGGAGGTGACGCTGTGGGCGCAGGAAGAGCAGAACGCGCCGCTCACCAGCGAGGAGACGTTGGTGGTGGCCGAAGCCGACGACGATGCGCTGGCGGTGTGCGCCGATATGAACGGCAACATCTGGAAAGTGCTGGTTCAGCCGGGCGACGTGGTGGAGGCCGGTCAAACGCTGATCATCGTGGAAGCGATGAAAATGGAACTGGCGATTGTCGCGCCGCAGGCAGGCCAGGTGAAACGCATTGCCTGCCAGGCAGGACGTCCGGTGAGTCCGGGCGATGCCCTGCTGTGGCTGGAATAAGGAGACGGCATGAACACGAACCCACGCAGCAAAGGTCGCCCTGAAGCATTGGCCGAGAAGGTTTACCAGGCGCTGAAACAGGACATTTTTGAGTTCCGTCTGATGCCTGGCGACCGTTTCAGCGAAAACGAAATCGCCGACCGGCTGGAAGTCAGCCGCACGCCGGTGCGTCAGGCGCTGTTCTGGCTGGAGCGCGAGGGCTACGTCGAAGTGTGGTTCCGCAGCGGCTGGCAGGTGAAGCCGTTCGACTTCGCCTATTTCGAGGAGCTGTACGATCTGCGTACCGTACTGGAGTGCGAAGCGGTGCGCCGCCTGTGCGCGCTGCCTGCTGCGCAGTGCGCACAAACCTTAACGGCGGTGAAAAGCTTCTGGATTGATGCGCTACCGCTGGCCGATGGCAAAGCGGTCTCCGCGCAGGATGAAGCCTTTCATATGGCGCTGGTGGCGGCCGCCGGCAATCAGGAGATGGCGCGCATCCACGCCGAACTGACCGAAAAAATCCGCATCATTCGCCGTCTCGATTTCACCCGCGACGACCGAATCGAGGCGACATACCGCGAACACGCTCAGATTTTACGGGCGATTTTCCAGCAACAGACCGAGGAGGCGCAGCGCATTTTAACCGACCACATCGCCGTCAGTAAGGCTGAGGTCAGAAAGATCACATTGCATATGTTACAGCAGGCTCGACTTCAACCCATTGAATAACAACATAAACACAGTTAGGGGTTTACTGATGAAAAGACGTTCGTTGCTCAAGGCTTTTGCGCTCTCTGCCTCGGTGGCCAGCATGGGCTTTGCCTTTGCCGCACAGGCTGCTGACACCATCAAGGTGGGCATTATGTCCTCACTCTCCGGCACCATGGCGATCTCCGAGACGCCGCTGAAAGACGTGGCGCTGATGACAATCGATGAGATCAACGCCAAAGGCGGCGTGCTGGGTAAAAAGCTGGAGCCGGTGGTGGTGGATCCGGCCTCCAACTGGCCGCTGTTCGCCGAGAAAGCGCGCCAGTTGCTGACGCAGGATAAAGTCGCGGCGGTATTCGGCTGCTGGACCTCGGTCTCGCGCAAATCGGTGCTACCGGTGTTTGAAGAGCTGAACGGCCTGCTGTTCTATCCGGTGCAGTACGAAGGCGAAGAGATGTCGCCGAACGTGTTCTACACCGGTGCCGCGCCTAACCAGCAGGCGATTCCTGCGGTGGAGTACCTGATGAGTGAAGATGGCGGCAGCGCTAAACGCTTCTTCCTGCTGGGCACCGACTACGTTTATCCGCGCACCACCAACAAGATTCTGCGCGCTTTCCTGCACAGCAAAGGGGTGCAGGATAAAGATATCGAAGAGGTCTACACGCCGTTTGGTTACAGCGATTACCAGACCATCGTTTCCAACATTAAAAAATTCTCTGCCGGTGGCAAAACCGCGGTGATCTCCACCATTAACGGCGACTCCAACGTGCCGTTCTACAAAGAGCTGGCGAATCAGGGCATCAAAGCCACCGATATTCCGGTGATCGCCTTCTCGGTGGGTGAAGAGGAGCTGCGCGGTATTGATACCAAACCGCTGGTTGGTCAGCTAGCGGCGTGGAACTACTTTGAGTCGGTGGATAACCCAACCAACGCTAAGTTTGTCGCCGATTACCGCGCCTATGCCAAGGCACACAATCTGCCGAACGCCAATACCGTCGTCACTAACGATCCTATGGAAGCGACCTACGTTGGGCTGCATATGTGGGCACAGGCGGTGGAGAAGGCCGGCACCACGGATGTAGACAAAGTACGCGCGGCGATGGCGGGCCAGACCTTCAAAGCGCCGGACGGTTTCACTCTCACCATGGATAACACCAACCACCACCTGCACAAGCCGGTGATGATTGGCGAAGTGGAAGAGAACGGCCAGTTCAACGTGGTGTGGCAGACCGAGCAACCGGTGCGCGCCCAGCCGTGGAGCCCGTACATCGCGGGTAACGACAAGAAGCCCGATCATCCGGTGAAATCAACGCAGTAAGCCCTCACCCTAACCCTCTCCCGCAAGCGGGAGAGGGAATTGATCGAGCATACATTTGGCAGCATCCCCCTCTCCCTGTGGGAGAGGGCCGGGGTGAGGACATCAGACCGCACCTAACTACCTCCTTCAGGGCCAGAACCATGACAATTCGCCGTTATCTCTGCTGTCTGCTGTTACTGCTGCCCTGGCTCGCCCAGGCGGGCGATGGCGCAGACTTCGCGGCCGCCAGCCGCACCCAACAAGCTGCGCTGCTGCAACAGTGGGCCGCCGCGCCGCAGGCCAGCCGCTTGCCGCTACTCGAGGCGTTGCGCAATGAAACCGTGGTCATCGACCAAAAACAGCAGCCGTTCAGCAAACAGGGCGATACGTTGCAGCCGCTCGACAGCGCGCAACAGCCCAGCGGCGACACGAAAAAGCTGTTTATGAATAATCGGCTGCGCGTAGTAATCGCCAGCGCCCTCGCCGCCCACCAGCTGGTGAGCGAGGACCCCGCGATCCGCTTGCGCGCTGCACAGCAGCTGCAAAACGATGGCGTCGCCGACATGCTGCCACTGCTTGAACAGCGCCTCGCCAGTGAGAAAGACACGCAGGTTCATGCGGTGCTGCTGATGGCGGCGGCAAACCTGCAACTGGCCAGCCCGGATGCCGCGCTGCGCCTCAACGCGGTGACGCTGCTCGGCGAATCCAGCGATCCCAACATGCAGGCTAGTCTTACTCGCTTAACCCAAGCCAGCAATGAACCCGATGCCAAAGTACGCGAGGCCGCCGCCGCCAGCCTGAAGCAGATTAAACAGCGCCTGATGTGGGGCGATCTGCTCGGCCAGGCGTTTACCGGCCTGTCGCTCGGCTCGATTCTGCTGCTGGCGGCACTCGGCCTGGCGATCACTTACGGCCTGCTGGGAGTGATCAACATGGCGCACGGCGAAATGCTGATGCTCGGCGCCTACGCCACCTGGTTTGTGCAGAGTCTGTTCCAGCAGTTTGCGCCGCAGTGGCTGGCCTGGTATCCGCTGCTGGCGCTGCCGGTGGCATTTCTGGTCACCGCCTGCATGGGCATGCTGCTGGAGCGCACCATTATCCGCCATCTGTACGGACGCCCGCTGGAAACGCTGCTCGCCACCTGGGGCATCAGCCTGATGCTGATTCAGCTGGTGCGCATGCTTTTTGGTGCACAAAACCTCGAGGTGGCTAACCCAGGTTGGCTCTCCGGCGGCCTGCAGCTGTTGCCGAATCTGGTGCTGCCGTACAACCGCATCGCAGTGATCCTGTTCGTATTTGCCGTTCTGGGCCTCACCTGGCTGCTGCTAAACAAAACCCGGCTTGGCCTCAGCGTGCGTGCCGTGACGCAGAACCGGGCGATGGCCGACTGCTGCGGCGTGCCCACCGGACGCATTGATATGCTGGCGTTTGGCCTCGGTTCCGGCATCGCCGGGCTCGGCGGCGTGGCGCTGTCGCAGTTGGGCAACGTTGGCCCAGAGCTCGGTCAGGGTTACATCATCGACTCTTTCCTTGTGGTGGTGCTGGGCGGCGTTGGCCAGCTGGCGGGCACTGTCGTGGCGGCGTTTGGCCTCGGCATTCTTAACAAAGTGCTGGAGCCACAGATTGGCGCAGTGCTGGGCAAAATCCTCATCCTCGTGCTGATCGTGCTGTTTATCCAGAAACGTCCGCAGGGGCTGTTTGCCTTCAAAGGGAGGGTGATTGACTGATGAGCCAACCAATGACGTTAACCATGGCGCGTAAAGCGCCGCGGCTGACCCTCAGCCTGGGTGTAGCCATCACGGCGCTGCTGCTGGTGCTGCCGTTTTGCGCCCTGCTGCCCGCCACGCATCCGCTGGCGATCTCCACCTACACGCTGACGCTGGTCGGCAAAATCCTCTGTTACGCCATCGTCGCGGTAGCGCTCGATCTGGTGTGGGGCTACGCCGGTTTGCTGTCACTCGGCCACGGCCTGTTTTTCGCGCTCGGCGGCTATGCGATGGGCATGTATTTGATGCGTCAGGCCTCCGGCGACGGCTTGCCGGCGTTTATGTCGTTTCTTTCGTGGAACGAGCTGCCATGGTTCTGGGCAGGCACGCAGCATTTCGCCTGGGCGCTGTGCCTGATCGTGCTGGTGCCGGGCCTGCTGGCGTTGGTGTTCGGCTTCTTCGCCTTCCGCTCGAAAATCAAAGGCGTCTACTTCTCCATCATGACGCAGGCGCTGACCTACGCCGGCATGCTGCTGTTTTTCCGTAACGAAACGGGCTTCGGCGGCAACAACGGGTTTACCGGCTTCACCACGCTGCTTGGCTTCAACGTCACCGCGACCGGCACGCGCATCGGGCTGTTCGTTGCCACGGTGCTGCTGTTGCTGGTGAGTCTCGGCATCGGCTTCGCGCTGGCACGCAGCAAATTCGGCCGCGTGCTGACGGCAGTGCGCGATGCGGAAAACCGCCTGATGTTCGTCGGTTACGATCCCAAAGGATTCAAGCTGTTTGTCTGGACGCTCTCGGCGGTGCTGTGCGGGCTGGCGGGCGCGCTCTATGTGCCGCAGGTCGGCATTATCAACCCGAGTGAAATGTCGCCGACCAACTCGATTGAAGCCGCAATCTGGGTGGCGTTAGGCGGACGCGGCACGCTGATTGGACCGCTGCTTGGCGCGGCGATCGTTAACGGTGCCAAGAGCTGGTTTACCGTCGCCTTCCCGGAATATTGGCTGTTCTTCCTCGGTCTGATGTTTATCCTGGTCACGCTGTTCCTGCCGCGTGGCGTGATTGGCCTGCTGCGCCGGAGGCGTGATGACTGAACACCTGTTTACCCAGCCTCATCCAGCGGATCGTCATCGTGCGCAGACCGATCCGGTATTGCAGCTGGAGAAGATCAACGTGTCGTTCGACGGTTTCCGCGCGCTGACCGATCTTTCCCTGAAGATCGGCGTCGGTGAACTGCGCTGCGTGATCGGCCCCAACGGCGCGGGTAAAACCACGCTGATGGATGTGATCACCGGTAAAACCCGGCCGGACAATGGCCAGGTGATCTACGACCAGGATACCGATCTCAGCAAAATGTCGCCGGTGGAGATCGCGCGCGCCGGCGTTGGACGCAAGTTCCAGAAACCCACGGTATTTGAAGCGCTCACGGTGTTCGAGAATCTGGAAATCGCGCTGAAAAATGACAAATCGGTGTGGGCCAGCCTGCGCGCCCGGCTGAACGGCGAGCAGCAGGATCGCATTGATGAGGTGCTGAAGCTGCTACGACTCGGCGGCGAACGTCAGCGCCAGGCCGGTTTGCTGTCGCACGGCCAGAAGCAGTTTCTGGAAATCGGCATGCTGCTGGTGCAGGACCCGCATCTGCTGCTGCTGGATGAACCGGCGGCGGGCATGACCGACGCCGAAACCGAGTACACCGCCGAGCTGTTCCGCAGTCTCGCCGGCAAGCATTCGCTGATGGTGGTTGAGCACGACATGGGCTTTGTTGAAACCATTGCCGATCACGTGACCGTGCTGCATCAGGGCCAGGTGTTGGCCGAGGGATCGTTACGCGAAGTGCAGGCGGACGATCGGGTTATCGACGTTTATCTGGGGCGTTAACATGCTGCAAGTCGCGGAACTGAATCAATATTACGGCGGCAGCCACATTCTGCGCGGCCTGTCGTTTGAGACTAAACCGGGTGAAATCACCTGCCTGCTGGGACGCAACGGCGTGGGAAAAACCACGTTGTTGAAGTGTTTGATGGGGCTGATTCCGGCCAAATCCGGCGAGATTCGCTGGCAGGACAAAGTGATTAACGGCCGCAAGCCACACCAGCGCGTGCAGGCTGGCATCGCTTATGTGCCGCAGGGGCGTGAAATCTTCCCGCGTTTAACGGTGGAAGAGAATCTGCTGATGGGGCTGGCGCGCTTTTCTGGCGCGCAGGCCAAAGCGGTGCCGGAAGAGATCTACCAGCTGTTCCCGGTGCTGCGCGAGATGAAAGCGCGCCGTGGCGGCGATTTGTCGGGCGGTCAGCAGCAGCAGCTGGCGATTGGCCGCGCCCTCGCCTGTTCACCAACGCTGTTGATTCTCGATGAGCCTACCGAAGGGATCCAGCCGTCGGTGATCAAGGAGATCGGCGCGGTGATCCGCCAGCTGGCGCAGCGCGGTGATATGGCGATCCTGCTCGTCGAGCAGTTTTACGATTTCGCCGCCGAGCTGGCCGACAGCTATCTGGTGATGTCGCGCGGTGAGATCGTGCAGCGCGGCGCCGGATCCAGCATGGAAGCCGACGGCGTGCGCGGGTTGGTGGCGATTTAGTCGCGCCGTTTAATCGTAGGGTGCGCATTGATGCGCACCTGGTCGCCATGAATGGCGACCCTACGGTTTAATTACAAAATCCCGGTTTCGACGCTGAAGTGGCGCTGCTCGCCGGGGGCCAATTCGATCAACGTTCCCGCGCGCTGCGCCGCCTTGAACCCCTCCGGGCGGCAGGTTGCCGGCAGCACATAGGCAGCGACCTGCTGATCGCGATTATGCAGCATCCAGCGCGTAGCGTGTGGGAAATGCTGGCTGGAGAAGCGCGTCATCAGGGCAAAACCCTGCGGCGAGTGCAGCTCGAACTGCACCTCATCGCCATACTGCTGCAGATCGTCAGCGAAGAATACGATCTCTGGATCGCACATCTCCGGCTGATCCAATGGCTGAAACGCCTGCGGATCGGCCGCCAGCCGCTCGGTATAAGCGCGCCACTGCGGCGTAGGCTTGACGTGTGCCGGGATCGAGGTGCGCAGCTGGAACGCATCCGTCGGGATTGACTGCTGGAAACGGCCCTGCTCAATCCACGCGCTGTTGAGATGGCACATGTACTGCAAGGGCATCGGCGCACCGGCCAGATTGGTGACGTTCATCTCAATGTGCAGCCTTGCCGCATTGGCCTCAAGCCGCACTGCAGGCGCAGCGAGATAATGATGACCGAAGCCCTTCACATATTCGGTTTCGCCTTCCAGCGACAAACGATCGTTTTCCAATACCATCCACGCGCTATCCATACGCGCACAGGCCATTTCGCCGTGCAGCGGATGGTTGTCATCGGCCGCCGGGCAGCCGTTGGCCAACAGCCCGGAGTGGAAAGCAAAGCAGCCGTAGGTATCAATTATCGAACTGCCGAGCAGCGGCTGTTTAAAGCTGTGCCCCATCGTGAGCGAATGCCCATCAAAATGGGCGTCCCATATCATCTGGCCGTAAAACGGCAGCACGATCACCGTGCCGCGAGGGTTGCTGATGCGCACCGCTTCCACGCCCGCCGGGTAGCGAAACAGCTCAACGTGAAAAGTCTCGTTGCGTAGCAGCGTACTCGGTGTTTCCTGAAACTGTTCCCGACGTAACGGTAAACGGGTTTTCATGGCATCTCCTCGACTAAACGACCGACCGCTTCCGCCTGCTTTTTATGGCGCAGCTCACCCCAGAAGAAGAAGCCAACCCAGGCAAAACACAGCAGTGATACGCCAAAGGCCAGCTGCATCGATCCCAGATGATCGGAAACAAAGCCCTGCAGCGCGGGAATAAAGGCGGCACCGACAATCGACATCACGATAAACGCACCAGCAACTTCAGTGTATTTGTTATCGACAGTCGCCAGCGTACCGGCATAAATGGTCGCCCAGCAGGGACCGAACAGCGCGCTGACAAAGATGGCGGCATACACGGCAGTAAAGTTCGGCACAAACATCACCCACGCTAGCGTGATCACGCCGAGTACCGAGTAGGCAATCAGCACTTTTTCCGCGCGGAAACGCGTCATCAGGAAGTTGGCCACAAACTTGCCGATAAAAAAGCCGATAAAGCTATAAATCATGAAGTTGGAAGCATGACGTTCGTTAGTTGCGCCGAGCGTCAGCGCCAGACGAATGGTGAACGACCACACCGCCACCTGCATGCCGACATACAGAAACTGGGCCAGGATGCCGCGTTTAAAGTGACGATTGGAGGCCAGATAGCGGAAGGTTTCGCCGAGCGACGGCAATGATTTTTCGCTGCTTTCTGGTTTACAGCGCGGATAGCGGGTGAACAGGAACAGCAGCATCACCACCACCAGCACCATAACCAGATATTTGTACGGTTCCAGCGTGTGCTCCAGCATGGAAAGGCGGAAGGCATGCGCCTGTTCAGCGTTCATGCCCGCCAGCTGGCTTGCCAGACTGTCGCCATCCTGGAACACCAGATATTTGCCCAGCACGATGCCCATTAAAGCACCCACGGGATAGAACGTCTGGCTGATGTTGAGCCGCAGCGTCGCGTGATCGCGATGACCAATCATCGAGCTATAGGTATTGGCCGCCGTTTCCAGAAAACTCAAACCAATGGCGATGGCAAAAATCGCCGCAAGGAACATGGTGTAAGTCGCCATGTGTGAAGCGGGATAGAACAGCACGCAGCCGACGATATACAGCGCCAGACCGAGCAAAATCGCCAGTTTGTATGTCGCTTTGCGGATCACCAGCGAGGCCGGAATGGCAATCAGGAAGTAGCCGCCGTAGAACGCGCTCTGCACCAGCGCGCTGGCGAAGTCGCTCAACGCGAATACGCTTTTGAACTGGGTGATCAGGATATCATTCAGGCTCGCCGCACAGCCCCACAACGGGAACAGGCACGAGAGCAAAATGAACTGGAACAGCGGCGTTTTATTCAAATAGCCATCAGATTGCTGAACAATGTTCGTTTGCATAACTCGACCTCAATGAACGTTGAGAAAACGCTGGAAGGTTTCCGCGTCGGGATAGGAGCGCTGCGTGCCGCGACCGGTCACGCTGCAGGCGGCATAGGCGGAGGCTTGTACCATCGCGCCCGCAATATCGCCGGTTTTCACCAGCGCCTGTGCAAAGCAGCCAATGAAGGCATCGCCCGCGCCGCTGGTGTCCACCGCGTTAACAGCGGTAGGTGCCACGTGATGCAGCTGGTCGCCAGACATCCACAGCGAACCGCGGCCGCCGAGCGTGATGATCAGGTTTTTCAGCCCGCGTTTGAGCAGTGATTGCCCCGCCAGTTGCACTTCTTCATCGGTGTTAACCGGCATACCGGTGAGGATCTCCAGCTCGGTTTCGTTCGGCATGAAAAAGTCGCATTTACAGGCGTAGTCAATATTGAGATCCGCCACGGCGGGTGCCGGATTGAGGATCACGTTGATATCGTGCTGGCGGGCAAAATCAAAGGCGTAATAGACGGTTTCCAGCGGGATCTCCAGCTGGAGGATGATAAGCCTACAGGCTTTCAACGCGTCGGCGGCGGCATCGATATCGGCTGGTTTCAGCTGCTGGTTGGCTCCTTTGATAATCAAAATGCGGTTTTGTGATTGATCGTCGACGAAAATCGGCGCGACACCGCTCGAGGTACCGGGCGCGGTCGTTACAAAGCGCGTATCAACGCCCTGCTGTTGCAGATTGGCTACGGTGTTCGGCGCGAAGAGATCGTCGCCAACTTTGCTGACCATCATGACGCTCGCCCCCATTTTCGCTGCCGCAACCGCCTGATTCGCACCTTTACCGCCACAGCCAATGGCAAAATCGGGGGCTTCCAACGTTTCCCCTGCTTTAGGTAACTGATTGGTATAGGTAATGAGGTCAACCATGTTTGACCCAATGACCGCGATATCCATTTTTTTCTCCCGGTAAATTTTCAACGCCTAAATGTTATAAAAATCACAATATCAGGTTAATAAAGTTAATTATGTGATAAATTTCACACCTCAGAGTTGCCAATAAAAGCCGAAAAACAGCCAAACATTCATGGAATGGAATGTTATTATTCTAACAAAGCAACATCATTAAGAAGTAAGCCAGCCGGTGAGCGAAGCGCGGTGATTACGGATTTGCGTGGCGTTTGCGGGGCGATCTCATTACAGGTAAGATTGAAAACCGACCTGCGAGATAGGTCGCAACTGATTAAAAACTGTGAGATTTATCGTGATTTTTGACCAGGCAACTTCGACTTCAGGATTCATAACGCAGAGATGATCATGGAAACCCGGCGCGACGAACGTATTCACAAGTTGGCTCAGGCGTTAAAACGCACTGATAAACTGCACCTGAAAGACGCGGCGCAGCTACTGGGCGTTTCAGAAATGACCATCCGCCGTGACCTTACCGAACCCGCCTCAAGCGTGGTGCTGCTAGGCGGTTATATTGTTAGCGATCCGAAAAACCACGCTGGCCACTATTTCATTTCCGATCAACATGGACAAAATGCCGCGCGCAAGCAGCGCCTGGCGCAGGCCGCGGCGGACCTGATCGGTGAAAATGACACGGTGTTTTTTGATTGCGGCACCACGCTGCCTTACATCGTCGATGCGATCCCAGATGGCCTGCCCTTCACGGCGATTTGCTGCGCCATGAACACCTTCCTGGCGCTGAAAGAGAAACCGGCCTGCAATGTGATCCTTAGCGGCGGCGAGTTTCATGCTGATAATGCGCTGTTTACGCCGATTGGCGCACATTCGATCCTCGACGATCTCTGCCCCACGCTGGCCTTTATCTCCGCAGCGGGGATCGACCATGAACAGGGCGCAACCTGCTACAACATCAATGAACTGGCGATGAAGCACCATGCCATGCTGCGAGCGCGCCAGCGGGTGCTGGTGGCCGACAGCAGTAAGTTTGGCAAAGTGCTGCCGGCACGGATTGGCGACCTGCGCGGTTTTGATTTGCTGGTGAGCGACAGCGCACCGGAACCGGCGCTGAAGAACTGGCTGGCGCAACATAACATCCCACTGCGCCTGCCATAAGTTTATAATTCCTGTATTTTCAATAATCTGCTCACGATCCATACCCTAAATAATTCGAGCTGCAGCAAGGCGGCAAGTGGGTTCATCCCCAGGAGCATACATAAGTATGTGACTGGGGTGGACACACGCAGCCAACGCCGCTGCAGCTCGAAGTATGACGGGTATGAATAAAGGGGGAAAACGGCTAAACTTCTGCATCAGTTGTCCACCACTCACAGACCAAAAGGCTCATAACAACGTGGCTCAATTCGTCTATAGCATGCATCGCGTCGGCAAAGTCGTTCCGCCGAAGCGTCACATCCTGAAGAATATTTCTCTTAGCTTCTTCCCTGGAGCAAAAATCGGCGTCCTCGGCCTAAACGGTTCCGGTAAATCGACGCTGTTGCGCATCATGGCCGGTATCGATACCGATATCGAAGGGGAAGCACGCCCGCAGCCGGGCATTAATGTTGGCTATCTGCCGCAGGAACCGCAGCTGAACCCGGAACACACCGTACGTGAATCCGTGGAAGAAGCGGTTTCCGAAGTGGTGGGTGCGCTGAAGCGCCTTGATGAAGTCTATGCGCTGTACGCCGATCCGGATGCCGATTTCGACAAGCTGGCCGCCGAGCAGGGCCGTCTGGAAGAAGTGATCCAGGCGCATGATGGTCACAACCTTGATACGCAGCTGAACCGTGCGGCCGATGCGATGCGTCTGCCAGACTGGGATGCCAAAATCGCCACCCTTTCTGGTGGTGAACGTCGCCGCGTCGCGCTGTGTCGTCTGCTGCTGGAAAAGCCAGACATGCTGCTGCTCGACGAACCGACCAACCACCTGGATGCGGAATCCGTGGCGTGGCTGGAACGCTTCCTGCACGACTTCGAAGGTACCGTTGTGGCGATCACGCACGACCGTTACTTCCTTGATAACGTTGCCGGCTGGATTCTGGAACTGGACCGCGGCGAAGGTATTCCGTGGGAAGGTAACTACTCTTCCTGGCTGGAGCAGAAAGATCAGCGTCTGGCGCAGGAAGCCTCTTCTGAAGCTGCACGTCGCAAATCTATCGAGAAAGAGCTGGAGTGGGTGCGTCAAGGCGCGAAAGGCCGTCAGTCGAAGGGCAAAGCCCGTCTGGCACGCTTTGAAGAGCTGAATAACACCGATTACCAGAAGCGTAATGAAACCAACGAACTCTTCATTCCACCTGGCGCGCGCCTCGGCGACAAAGTGCTGGAAGTGACCAATCTGAAGAAATCGTATGGCGATCGCGTGCTGATCGACGATCTGACCTTCTCCGTACCAAAAGGCGCGATTGTCGGCATCATCGGTCCGAACGGCGCAGGTAAATCCACGCTGTTCCGCATGATGTCAGGCCAGGAGCAACCCGATTCTGGCACCATCGAGCTGGGCGAAACCGTCAAGCTGGCGTCGGTTGATCAGTTCCGTGACGCGATGGACAATTCCAAAACCGTATTTGAAGAAGTCTCTGGTGGCCAGGACATTATGCGTGTCGGCAATACCGAGATGCCAAGCCGTGCTTACGTTGGCCGCTTTAACTTCAAAGGCACCGATCAGGGCAAACGCGTCGGTGAGCTGTCAGGTGGCGAGCGCGGTCGTCTGCACCTCGCGAAACTGCTGCAAGTGGGCGGCAACCTGCTGCTGCTCGATGAACCGACCAACGACCTCGACATCGAAACCCTGCGCGCGCTGGAAAACGCCCTGCTGGAATTCCCTGGCTGTGCCATGGTGATCTCGCATGACCGTTGGTTCCTCGACCGCATCGCCACCCATATCATCGATTATCAGGATGAAGGCAAGGTGGAGTTCTTCGAAGGTAACTTTACCGAATACGAAGAGTACAAGAAACGCACTCTCGGCGCCGACGCGCTCGAGCCAAAGCGTATCAAGTACAAACGTATGGCGAAGTAAGGGTTATTACGTGAAAAAGGCGCCGACTGGCGCCTTTTTTATGGCTGAATTAACTGCCCAGCATCTGCTTCACCAACTCTACACAGCGCAGGAAGCGCGCATCGTAGTCATCCTCTTTTACGTGGACAAACTCAATATTGTTTTCGCGCAGCATGGTGATGAGCATCGTCTGGAACTCACGGCGATCCATTGAGCTGCCGAGGCTGCGTAAACCATCCGCCACCCACGGCACATTGTTCTCCAGCAGAATCACCAGATCGAAACGGTATTCATCAATCAGCGCCTGCACAAACGGATGTTCACGCCCTTCGTACTTGAGGCAAAACGCCTGCGTGGTGATGAAGTCAGTATCAATAAAGGCGACTTTGCTGGCGTATTTCACCGCGAAATCGATGTACTGCGCCTGTCCCAGCGCGATTTTGTCGTAGTCGGAATACTGTAACGCCATCTCATCGCCGCCGAGGTGCGAGAAGACATAGTCGCGGCCATATTCCCACGCGCTGGTGGTATTGAAGATGTTTGCCAGCTTGTTCACCAGCGTCGATTTACCGCTCGACTCGCCGCCCAGCACCGCCACGGTGCGCACGAAGAACGGCTTCACTTCGGTAGGAATGTATTCCCAATAGCGGAACGGATCCTGGCGAATCTGACCACCGCTGATGTTCATAAACGATCGATTAGGATCAACCACCACCGCCGGAATGCCGAGGTGCTGCTCATACATCGCGGCATCAGGTTCTTCGCTGGTATAAACACAATTCGGCTCTATGCCCTGCTCAGCCAGAAACGTTTTAACGCCGCCGCTCCACACGTCCCAGCCGTGCGGATAAGGTTCAATGCCTTCCTCATTAAACGAGTGGATGCGGATATTTTTCTGGTATTTGAAGGTTTGCAGCAGCCAGCGCAAACGATCGCTGATGGTCGGCTGCTGTGACATAGCGCTGTTTTCAAACAGTTCACGATCGCGCGGATCGTCGTGGCCCATAATGATATGCAGTTCATCCACCTGGCTACAGGCGCGCTGGATCAAATAGATATGGCCGGTGTGCAGCGGATAAAATTTACCGAATACCACGCCAACGGTTTTGTCGCGACGGGGAAATTCCAGCCCCAGAAAACGGTGTAACGCTTCCAGCTTCTGCGCGCTCGGGCTTTTGATTTTGGCGTTGAGCAGTTGGCTTAAGTAGCCTTTGGTCATTCCGCTGGCATCGGCAACCTGCTGCAGCGTGTGGCCTTGCTGGCGAATGGCTGTTTTCAGGTAGTCAAACGATGACATTTAGTGCCTCCTGCGTGGAATAAAGGGCGGTGCGGCCTTTAAGACGGCGCGCATAAATTCGCACCCTACGAATGTAGGGTCGGCATTCATGCCGACCGGTAAAACTTACAGCTCATCCAGAATCGCCAGCGCATCCGCCAGCTTCTTCGCGCTGTACACCTTCATCCCTTCTACCGGCTTTTTCGGTGCGTTACCGGCCGGGACAATGGCGCGCTTAAAGCCGTGCTTTGCCGCTTCAGCAATGCGCTCCTGGCCGCTCGGCACCGGACGAATTTCGCCCGCGAGTCCGACTTCGCCGAAGATCACCAAGTCTTGCGGCAGCGGACGATCGCGGAAGCTGGAGACCATCGCCATCAAAAGTGCTAAATCGACGCTGGTTTCGGTGACTTTTACCCCGCCGACCACGTTGACGAATACATCCTGATCCGCCATCTGCAACCCGCCGTGGCGATGCAGCACCGCGAGCAAAATAGCCAGACGATTCTGCTCCAGACCTACCGCCACGCGGCGCGGATTGCCCATCATTGAGTGATCGACCAGCGCCTGAATCTCCACCAGCAGCGGGCGCGTGCCTTCCCACAGCACCATCACCGAACTGCCCGAGGTGATTTCATCACCGCGTGACAGGAAAATGGCCGACGGATTGCTCACTTCACGCATGCCCTGCTCGGTCATGGCGAACACGCCGAGCTCATTCACCGCACCAAAGCGGTTTTTATGGCTGCGCAAGGTACGGAAACGTGAATCAGCATCACCATCCAGCATCACCGAACAGTCGATGCAGTGTTCCAGCACTTTCGGGCCGGCTAGCGAACCATCTTTGGTGACGTGGCCGACCATAATGATCGCCACGCCGCGCGTCTTAGCGAAACGCGTCAGGTACGCGGCGGTTTCACGCACCTGCGCTACGCTGCCCGGCGACGACTGGATCTCCGCCATGTGCATCACCTGGATCGAGTCGATCACCATCAGTTTCGGCTGTTCCTGCTCGGCGATCAGGCAGATCTGCTCAATGCTGGTTTCCGACAACATATTCAGATTTTCGGTCGGCAATCCCAGACGATGGGCGCGCATCGCCACCTGTTGCAGCGACTCTTCGCCGGTGACGTACAGGGTTTTCATCCCTTCCGCCAGCTTGCACATTACCTGCAGCAGCAGCGTCGATTTACCGGCGCCCGGATTACCGCCAATCAGAATGGCGCTGCCCGGCACCACGCCGCCGCCCAGCACGCGATCGAACTCTTTGAAACTGGTAGAGAAACGCGGCAGGGCTTCGAGACTGATTTCCGATAGCTTCTGCACGCGGCTAACGCCCGCGTTGCCGCCGGCATAACCGCTTAGACGCTCGTTACGCGCCGCCGCAGGCGAGGCGGCAATGCGCACCTCGGTGATGGTGTTCCACGCATGGCAGGCGCTGCATTGCCCCTGCCAGCGCGGATAATCAGCGCCACATTCGTTACAAACGAAGGCGCGTTTTGCCGCTTTGGCCAAATCAAATCCTCAGTTAACGCTCTTCGTGAATCAGGCTGCCGGTCAGGATGCAGAATACGCCCATCAGGTCAGCATGGCGGATGATGATTTCCGTCTGCTCATTCACTTTAGGTTTAGCATGATACGCGATACCCAGCGCCGCCGTTTTAATCATCGGCAGATCGTTAGCGCCATCGCCAATCGCCACGGTTTGTTCCGGGGCAATCTCAAAGCGTTGTGCCAGATCGTTCAGGGTATCGGCTTTAAATTGAGCATCGACAATCTGTCCCAGCACCTGGCCAGTCAGCTTGCCGTCGCGAATTTCCAGCTCGTTAGCGACTGCCGCAGCCAGATGCAGCGTTTGACGCAAGTAGTCGGCATAAAACGTGAAGCCGCCCGAGGCAATCGCCACCTGCCAGCCCAACGCCTGCAGTTTCTGCACCAGCGTGGTTAAACCCGGCATCAGCGGCAGCGCATCACGCACCTGCATCAGGATATTGGGATCGGCGCCCGCCAGGGTGCCCACGCGCTCGCGCAGACTGGCTTTGAAATCGAGTTCGCCGCGCATCGCGCGTTCGGTGACGTCCGCCACCTGCTCGCCGCAGCCCGCCAGTTTAGCGATCTCATCGATGCACTCAATCTGGATAGCGGTGGAATCCATGTCCATCACCAGTAAACCTGGCGTTTTCAAATGCGGGATCTTACCGAGTGGCGCCACGTCGAAACCGGCTTCGTGTGCCAGTTTGCTGGCGCGCGGCGTTAGTGAACCGGCTAACCGTACCACCTGATACTCATCGACATTCCAGGCGCTGACGATCACCATCGCCGCACCGAGCTTGTGCTGGTAATCGGTCAGGGTTTGTTTATCGAGCCCGCGCCCATACAGCAGCCAGCCAGTCCGACCGGCACGGTAATCCAGCGGCATCACTTCATCACCGCTGAGGGAAAGGGGTAGACCCGGCCAAAGTGAAACATCGGCGGGCAGATCGCACCAGGTAAGACGATTTGGCATTACAGCTCCTGTAGGGACAACAAAACCACGCAAGAGGCTACCTTGTCTGCGCGGGTTCTGGCAACATAATTGCCAGCCTTTCTGCTGTTACATCACACGGGTTTCTGATGGTTAAAACCGCACTGAAATTTCGCCTGCATCGCACGGTGATTGTTCTTATCTCGCTGGCTCTATTAGTGGTACTGATGCAAGGCGCATCCTGGTTTAGCCTCGGCCACCAAATGGCGCGATCCGAACAGGTTGAAGAACTGGCGCACACGCTGACCAGACAAGTCGCTTTCAGCCTTAAACCGCTGATGGACAACAGTGATGATAACCGTGCGCAGATTGCTGCCATCCTCAATCAAATGACCGACAGCAGCCGCATTCTGGATGCCTCGGTTTATGCTGACGACGGCAGCCTGGTGGCACACAGCGGCGAGAGCATTAATGTGCGCGACCGTCTGGCGCTGGATGGCAAACGCGCGGGCAGCTACTTCAACCATCAAATCGTGCAACCACTGGAAGGCAAAGAGGGCCCGCAAGGTTTTCTGCGCGTCACGCTGGATACCCATGTGTTGGTGACGGAATCCCGCCAGGTGGATAACACCACCAATATCCTGCGTTTGATGATGTTACTGGCGCTGGCCATCGGTATTATCCTGACGCGCACCCTGCTGCGTGACCGCCGCACCCGCTGGCAGCAATCACCGTTCCTGCTTACGGCCAGCCGCACGGTGAAAGAGGATAAAGAGAAAGAGGAAGAAGAAGCGGCGGCCTCAGAGACAGAAAAAGGGCGTTAACAACATCGGCGGTTTTACCTCATCTGAACGCTTCATGAATAGATTCGTGAATAGATACTTGAATAGATTTTTTGCACAAAAAAGCCCGCACAGCGGGCTTGTTAGCATCATCATGAGGTTACAGATGAATAGATACTTTAAGCTTCAATAATTAACGCTTCCAGCTCAGCCAGCGTTTTTACCTGCCAGGTTGGCGTGATATGTTCCGGCAACGGACGCGTACCGTGATCGATCCAGCAGGTCTTCAGGCCACCATTCATGCCGCCGAGAATGTCCGATTCTGGCGTATCGCCCACCATTAGCACGCGGCGGCGATCCGGGTTACCCAGTAACGCCAGCGTATGATCAAAAATCGCCACGTCCGGTTTCGGCACGCCCACCTGCTCGGAAATGACGAGCGCATCAAAGATATCGCGGAAACCGGTGCGTTCAAGACGCGCCTGCTGTAGCGCCGTGAAACCATTGGTGATGATGGCGATCTTCACTTTGCCTTTCAGCGTATTCAGCAGATGCGCCGCGCCCTCAAGCGGCAGGCAGATATCGGCCATGGCGCTGAGAAAATCGCTATTAAGCACTTCCGGCGCCACGCTGAGCTTTTCACCCCACAAGGTGAAACGGCGCGTTTGCAGCTGCAGCGCGGATATAGTGCCATTCTGATAATCAACCCATAACGGTTTGTTGATCGCCTGATAGTCGCTGTAATCCTGCGCGCTAAACTGCACGTCGTAGCGGGCAAACATACGCTGCAAACCGGCATAAGCATCGAAATGGAAAAGCGTGTCGTCTGCATCAAACAGGATGCAGTCCCAGTCGTTTAGCATGGTGCTCCTTTCAAATCGCTTAAAGGGTTAGCGCCATAATAATGGCATCTTCTCGCCCGCTGGCGGTGGGATAGTAGTTGGGCCGTACGCTCACCTGGTGGAAATCCAGCTGCTCATATAATGCAATCGCCGGTGTATTTGAGGCGCGCACTTCCAGCCACAGCGTCATTACGTCGCGCTGTTCCAGCTCGGCAATCACATGCTGCAACAGCTGGCGCGCGAGGCCACGACGCTGAAAATCGGGATCTATCGCGATATTAAACAGCGACGCTTCATCCAGCACCACTTGGGTGATGGCAAATCCGGCCAGCTGACCTTCTGCTGCAATGCGGAAATTAACAAAACGTTCGCCTTGGTTGCTGGCAAACGTCTGCTCGCTCCACGGGAAAGCATGCGCGCGACGTTCAATTGCCAGCAGCTGCGGCTGGTCTTCAGGGGTGACTAAAGAGATGGCTGTCATGGTTACACATCTGTTGCCACAGGGCACGTTTTGCCGCGCCGCTGCTGATCAGTTCATTAAAAACGGCGGTATTGAAGGTAATGCCGTTAAAGGGATGCTCGCTCTCCACGCCCAGCAACCAGCCGGCGCAATCCACCTGCTCCGGCAGCATTTGCAGCTGTTCGGGCGTTAGCGCCATCACCTGCGCAGGTTGGATATTCAGCGCACGCAGCACGTCGCGAATCAGCGGTTCTTGCAGCGTCGGCGCCTGTTCGGCTACCAACACTAAACGCGTATCGGGCAAAAGCGTGACGGCAATTTCCCCTTGCAGCACGCGCGGACGCCGCAGCTGATACTGCGTAATCCCCATTTGCTGTAGAAGCCAGTCGCGCCTTGTGCTCATGCTATTACCCGTTATGCTGCCAGAATGCGACGCTATGCTAGCAAACCCATCGAACATGCGCCAACAAAGCACTATAATCGCCGCTCTGATTTAACAGGAGCGTTCCATGTCTGCTTTTACCCCGGCCAGCGAAGTGATTCTGCGCCACAGTGATGAATTTACCGCCCGCCACGTGTTGTTTGCTGGCGACCTGCAGGATGACCTGCCCGCCCAGCTAGAAACCGCGTCGAGCCGCGTGCATACCCAGCAATATCATCACTGGCAGAACCTTAGCCATCGCCTCGGTGAACGTGCGGTTTACAGCATGGTTGCCACGGCGGCAGATGTTGAAGGCTGCGATACGCTGGTCTATTACTGGTCGAAAAACAAACCCGAAGCGCAGTTCCAGCTGCAAAACCTGCTGTCGCTGCTGCCGGTTGGCTGCGATATCTTCGTGGTGGGTGAAAACCGCAGCGGCGTGCGCAGCGCCGAAGGCATGCTGGAAGCGTGGGCAACGCTGGAGAAAGTCGACAGCGCGCGCCGTTGCGGCCTGTATCACGGTCGTCTCGACAAGCAGCCAACCTTTGACGCCAGCAGCTATGGCAATACTTATCAGCTCGACGATCTGACTATTCACACTTTGCCGGGCGTGTTCAGCCGCGATGGTCTGGATATCGGCAGCGATCTGCTGCTCTCCACGCTGACGCCGCACTTCCGTGGTAAGGTGCTGGATATCGGCTGTGGCAGCGGCGTGCTGGCGACCGTGATGGCCAAAGTCTCGCCGCGCGTGCGTTTATGGCTGTGTGATGTGCATGCCGCCGCCATTGAAGCCAGTAAAGCGACGCTGGCGGCGAACGAACTCGAAGGAGAAGTGTTTGCCAGCAACGTGTTCTCTGACGTAACCGGCCGTTTTGACATGATTATCTCCAACCCGCCGTTCCATGATGGTCTGCAAACCAGTCTTGATGCCGCCAACACGCTGATTCGCGGCGCGTTGAAGCATCTGAACAGCGGCGGCGAACTGCGCATTGTGGCCAACGCCTTCCTACCGTATCCACAGATTCTGGATGAAACTTTCGGCAACCATGAAGTGCTGGCGCAAACCGGCCGCTTTAAGGTGTATCGTGCCGTCTATGGTCGCGGCGCCAAAACGCGTTAATCCGCGATTCCAGCAGCGCGGCGGCAGAAACGTTGCTTTTTACAGCGATCGTTTTGCCGTCGCGAAATATGTGTTGACGCAATGAGTAAAATCTCTAAAATGCGCCTCCGTGGTTAGCAATACTTTAGAGTGTTGTGAGTTTGCGATGGTGGCGGAATTGGTAGACGCGCTAGCTTCAGGTGTTAGTGTCCTTACGGACGTGAGGGTTCAAGTCCCTCCCTTCGCACCAAACTCATAATCACACAGTTTATATCGTACGCACTGAGCGATGGTGGCGGAATTGGTAGACGCGCTAGCTTCAGGTGTTAGTGTTCTTACGGACGTGAGGGTTCAAGTCCCTCCCTTCGCACCAATGCGATGATATAAACAGACAACTAAGATGCGATGGTGGCGGAATTGGTAGACGCGCTAGCTTCAGGTGTTAGTGTTCTTACGGACGTGAGGGTTCAAGTCCCTCCCTTCGCACCAACAGTTGTCACTCCTTCCCGGCAGTAAATTCCCAAAAAGATTTTGCCAACGAACTTCACGCTCTTAGCGTGATGTTGTCGTTTCTGCGATTTGCCCACTGTGTTAAATAACGTGGAAATTGACCGAGACTGCGGCTAAACCGCCGGCTAAAGCCAGGCAAGAAGGCAGCAGTAAATAGTGGCGCAGACGATGGTGAAACAGCATCACGATGGTCAGCAGCAGCGCCACGATCATCACCACGCGCCACTGGCTAAAGCTGGGTTCCCACAGGGCAAAAACCGGCATCGCTGCACACGGCAATAACACACCCCAGCCACTGTCCAGACGCTTACCCATTATCCAGCTCACCCCCCATAAGCCGCAGGCGGCCATCATCGCCACGATCATCGCACAACCCTCAAATGATAAGTATTCGTATTATCATATGACAATATTTCTCATATTGCAGCGGATTTTTATCCTCCGTCATGTCGGATGACAGAATTATTGGAAAATGCTAAATTGCCGCCGATAACTATAATCGCCAACACAACAATAACGTGCTCACTATCCGGGTAGGAACGCTATTTATTCCGGGTAGCGCTTTGATATATCAGGGCAGTCACGAGAATAATAATGAAATTACAATCTTATGAAGAGTTGAAACACAGTAAATATCGGCTGTCGCTGATGCTTTTTCTGTTTCTTAATGTCGCCGTTTCGCTTTTTTGTCTGCTGCCATTTTTAGGCAGTGATAATCCCGTACGATCGCTGCCGGTCGCGCTGGTAGCGGGCTGTAGCACCACACTGCTGCTTATTTGCTTAATGGTGTCAAAACAAAAATTGCCGCTATTAAATCCTGTCGCATTTCTATTAGGCGCATTATGGGCATGGCATATTAACCTCAGATATCATCTGGTTTACTATTTTGATGGCAGCTTTTTAATAATTAGCCTGTTAAGCGTCTTTTTTATCAGTGCCATTGCCTTAAGTGATTATTTGATCGCATTTTGTTTACACATTACACCGCCCGTATTAACAGTATTGTTATTGGACGATGGGCAGCATTTAATGATGATCCTCTTCACGATTATGCTGCCGTTAATCGGATTTTCACTGCACCATTTAATGCGACGCCGCTTTGATACCTTTACGCTGCGCTTGGTCAGCCAGCTGTATGAGGAGAAAGAGAGCTTTAGTGATTTGAGTATGCTTGATCCCCTCACCGGCTTATATAACCGTCGCGGACTGAAGAATCGTCTTGATAACATCATGGAAAACCACGCAGGCAGCCACTTTGTGCTGCTGCTGGATATCGACCATTTCAAAGCCTACAACGACAATTACGGCCATGCGATGGGCGATCAGGCACTGGCGCGCGTCTCCGTGGCGATTCGTGATGCGGTGCGTTCACGCGATGTCGTAACGCGCTACGGTGGCGAAGAGTTTCTGGTGCTGTTAACCAACGTGAATGCCTCTATTGCGATGAAGCTGGCCGAACGCATTCGTCAGTACGTCGTCGATTTGGAAATCCCTCACCGCTTTAATGAAAAGGTTTCCACGCACGTTACCGTGAGTGCCGGCATCGCACCGATTTATGCTGAGGACTTTGAGCAAGCGGTGTCCAATGCGGACCGCGCGCTCTATGTGGCGAAAAATCAGGGGCGTAATACCATTCTTGCCTGGGAAGATTTGCCGAAAGTGGCGCAGGTGAGTAACGAGCTGACATAAGGTTTGGTTTGGTATGCCTGGTCGCCATGAATGGCGACCCTACGGCGGCACGGCCTGTCTTTTCACGCGGATTGAAACCTGGTCGCCATAAATGGCGGCGGTACGGCCTGTCTTTCGCGTGGATTGAACCCTGGTCGCCATGAATGGCGTTCCTGCGATGTAACCCGTAGGGTGCGCATTTATGCGCACCAGGCCAAACGTACCACACGTGCAGAAAAGTTGTGCAATAAACCGGGAACGATTATCATTTGTCTCTCGATTCCCGTTATCACTCAGGACCGGCATGGCCATCATCACGCGTCTGGATCATCGCTACAGCGAGCATCCCCTGATCTTCATGCAGAGCGACCGCAGCTTAGCGAGCGCGCTGGAAGATCTGATGCGCGATCAACGCAGCTATATGCTGGACAACCTCAAGCTGGGCCAACCGGCACCTGCCGGAACCTTAACGCTAGCCGAGTGGTCGAATCCCGTTCACTTTCGCCGCCTGACGCAGCGCTACAGCGATTACCTCTACCGTGACCATCCCGATGTTCAGCAGGAAGCCAAGCCGCTGCAGTCGCTTTGGGCGCAATGGTATTTTGGCTTGTTGTTGCCGCCGCTAATGATGGCGCTATTGCTGGAACCGCGCGCATTGAACTGCTCGCCGCATCTTATTCACGTTGAATTCCACGAAAACGGACACCCCTGCGCTTTCTGGATCGATGTGCAGGAAGATGAAGACGCGCGCTATCTCAATGGGCAGCAGCGCATCGATCGCCTGATTCAGCAATGCCTGATTCCTGCGGTCAACGGTATGGCCCAGCACGGCGATATCAACGCCAAACTCATCTGGAACAACATGGGCTATTCGTTTTACTGGTTTCTGGGCGAGCTAAAAAACCAGCTGCCGCAACACACAGTGTTACAACTGGAGCAGGCGCTGTTTTTCAGCAAATCGCTGCGGGATGGCAGTGATAACCCGTTGTACCGCACCATGATCCCGCGTAATGGCGAAATGGAGCGACGCAGCTGCTGTCAGCGCTATCGTATCCCCGACGTTGAGCGCTGCGGTAACTGCACGTTAAAAGCGGTGTAACGCTCGCGCATTCTGTTACAGATTCTCCTTTTCTCTCGTTTACAGTTTTCCTGCCTTATGGCATTTTTTGGCTCTGTTTTTACCGGAGAAAAAAATGAGCCTGGAGTCGGTACGGCACTTCTTTGCCGAACATGCACCGGATATCGACATCATCGAGATGCCGGAAAGCACCGCCACCGTTGAGCTGGCCGCACGCGTACATGGTGTTATGCCGGGGCAGATTGCCAAGACCTTGTCGCTAAAAGTGAAAGATGACGTGGTGCTGATTGTGACGCGTGGCGATGCACGCCTCGACAACCGCAAGCTCAAGGCGGCGCTCGGCGCCAAAGCGCGCATGTTAAGCGTGGATGAAGTGGTGAACTGGACCGGACATCCGGTGGGCGGCGTGTGCCCGTTCGGGCTGGAAAACCCGCTGACCGTCTATTGCGATGTCACGCTACGCAGCTTCGAAGAAGTGTTGCCAGCAGCCGGATCGATTCATAGTGCAGTACGCATTTCACCGCAGCGTATGGCAGATCTCACCGCGGCAAAATGGATTGACGTCTGCGAGGCGCTTTAACGCGTCTCGCGCGCGGCAGCACCGGAAATTTCGATGCCGCGCGTCTCGCGACCAAACGCCACTAAGACGCAGATCAGCACCGCCACCGTCCCGGCCACAATCGCCATGCCCAGGCCATAATTGCCGCCGTGCGCCTCGGCGATGCGTGATTGCACCGTCGCATTAACCGAGGCGATCAGGTTACCCAGCTGATAAACAAAGCCCGGCAGCACCGCGCGCGCATTAGCGGGCACCAGTTCGGTGAGATAAGTCGGTACCACGCCCCACGCGCCCTGCACCATAAACTGCATCAGAAATGCGCCGATGCCTATCATCCAGGAACCGCTAGAAAATGCCCACAGCGGTAACACCGGCAGCGCAAGGAACGACGCCAGAATAATGGCTTTCTTGCGGCCAATACGCTCCGACAGCGCACCAAAAGTGATCCCGCCCAGCATTGCCGCGATGTTGTAGCTAATGGCGATAATACTGACGGTGTGCGGATCGAACTGATGCTGCACTTTCAGGAAAGTGGGATACAGATCCTGCGTGCCGTGGCTGAAGAAGTTAAAGCAGGCCATCAGCAGCACCATGTAGATACAGATTTTCCAATGTTTACGAATGATCGGCAGCAAGGCGGTACTCTCTTTGCGTTCACGCGCCGCCAGCCATACCGGGGATTCCGGGACTTTAAAGTAGATGAACGGCAGCAGCAGAATCGGCAATGCGCCAATCAGGAACATTCCGCGCCAGCCAACCGTTTCGAAAAACAGACCAAAAATCACGGAAGCCAGCAGATAGCCGCACGGATAACCGGCCTGGAAAATACCCGACATTAAACCGCGTGAGCGATCCGGAATCGTTTCCATCGCCAGCGACGACGCTACGCCCCAAATCCCGCCCATTGCGACGCCATAAATCACCCGGAAACCCAGGAATGCTGCGAAATTAGGTGACCACGCCGACAGCAGCTCAAACAGCGAAAACATAACGATATTCAGCATCAGAATCGGCCGACGACCATATTTCTCCGCCAGACGTCCAAAGATCAGTGCGCCAATCGGGCGAACCGCCAGCGTAAGCATGATGGCAATGGAAACGTCGGAGACGCTGGTGTGGAAATATTGGGCAAGATCGCTAAGCACAAACACTAAGATAAAGAAGTCGAACGCATCCAGCGTCCAACTCGCGAAACTGGCAAAAGCCACGTTGCGCTGGGTCGCAGTCCAGTTAAACATGTAGGTATCCTGTCTGATTAGCTTCCGGATCGTTGGCCGGATTTTATTGTAGAAGTTACCGCGCAAATAATTGCATCGGTTACTAATGTGTTAACTATTTGTATATAGCATGTCAGAAAGGTGACTTGAGGCGGGAATTGTCAGCGAGTGATTCGAGGTGTAAGAAAGCGTGTCGCGCGGGAAAGTGAGGGATGGGTCGCCATAAATGGCGCCCCTACAGCATCGTAGGGTGCGCATGTATGCGCACCTGAAAAACGGTTCAGCGTTTCAGCTGATTAAACGCCTTTTCGATCATCTCAAGTAGCAGCGCGTTATTAACGGTTTGAATCACATGCACCAGCGCGCCGCTCTGTTCCGGCACGCCTACATCCAGTCGCAACGGGGTGCGATAGCGCCAGCTCTTACCGCGCGTGGCTCCCGGGCGCAGCTCAATATCCACGTGGTAATCAACACCGTCAGCGACACGCTGGTTAAGCAGCCACGCCACCACCAGCGCATCATGAATCCAGCAGCCTGGCAGATGACGGGTGCGAATTGAATAGTCGATCCACGGTCGCAGCGTCTCACGCACAAACTGCGGCAGCGGATGATCGTTGGCGGTAAGACGCGTCAGATCCTGATGGGTCAGCAAGGTTTGCGTAGTGGCATCCATTGGCACCAGCGTGATGGTTGCGCCACTGTGCAGCACCTGATGTGCCGCTTCTGGATCGAGGCCAAAATTAGTGTCTTTGATGTAATCATCCAGCGCAAACACGCCGCCCATGATAACAATCTCCGCCACCGACTCTGCCATTTGCGGATAACGCTGCAGCGCTAGCGCCACGTTGGTTAACGGGCCGATTGCCACCAAGGTAAATTCGCCAGGATTGTCGCAAATCAACTGCCCCATGACGCCAGCGGCGTCATAACCATCGGCGGGAATACGCTGCGGTTGACGCACGCCCTGCCAAAGTTCTCCCAGCTTTTCATCGGCAACATGGTCAAGCCGTGCGCGCCATGGCGCAGGATCTTCCCGCAAGGCCTGCAATGCCCCCTGCACCACAGGAATATTGAGCCCCAGCCGCTGCATCAAATCTTTCGCTACCTGCGCGCCAACCGCACTCGGCGTGTTGCCGGTTACGGTGGTGATCAGCTCAAGCGATAGCGACTTTGATGCCAACGCTAACGCCAGTGCCAGGCCATCATCGGTGTTAGCACCCGCAATACCGTTTCCTGGATCACAATCGATAATCAGTCTTTTCATAGAGTTATAGTTTTATTGTTGTTGAGTAAGCTGGCAGCCGCAGGATTCACCAATTTCTAAATGGTGAGGAAATTCCGCCAGCTGTGCGTCGCCATCCCAGTTCTTGAGCATGGCTATCGCACTGCGCGCCATATCGCGCAGCGGCTGACGGACGGTAGTAAGCGTTGGCACATGAAATGCCGACTGATCGGTGCCGTTAAAACACACCAGCGCGACATCCTGCGGCACGCGCAGTCCATGCTCCGACAGCGCGCGAATGCAGCCAATCGCCTGGCCTTCATTACTGGTAAACAGCGCGTGAGGAAGGCAACTGCTCGCCACCATGCGCTGCGCAGCGTCATAGCCGCCCTGACGCGTATAGTTGGCGGGGAAAATCATCGCCTCATCCGCCAGCAGTCCTTTCTCCGCCAGCGCATCACGCCAGCCCTGGATACGATCCTGCGCATTAAGCATGTCTAGCGGACCGCTGATCATGCCCACCTGCTGATAACCGTGGCTGAGAAGATGTGCGGTGACCTGACGTGCCGCCTCGCGCTCATTCACGCGCAGCATGCTGACGCCCGGGCGCGGCTCGATACGATCCAGCATCACCAGCGGTGTGCCGCTGGCCTGAATCACATCAATATAGGGATGGCGATCAACGCTGTTGTAGAACAGGCCATCCACCTGACGATTGAGCAACCCCTGAATGATCTCCAGCTCACGCTTACGGTCATCACCGGCGTCGCCCAGCAGCATGACGTGGCCGTGGTTCAGCGATTCCTGTAACAGCATGTGCGCCATTGAAGCAACAAAGGGATTGCCAATATTCGGCACCACTAAACCGTAGGTTTTGGTGCTGCCGGAAGCCAGCGCGCGAGCCACGGCATTGGGGCGATAGCCGGTTTGTTTGATGGCATCCAGTACGCGTTGCCGCGTGGCTTCCGCCACCGGACGCGGACCGTTGTTGATCACGTAACTGACCACTGCCACCGACGTTCCCGCCACTTTGGCAACATCGGTACGTGTCACATTTCCGGTTGGAGACTTCGCCATTCCTTTGCCTCTGCGTAAAGGCCATTGGCCGGAATATCCGGCCAATGGCTGTGATGATTTACGCGACTCTGCGGGTCAGATTGCATCTTCCGGCAGATTGAGATCGCGTCCGCGCGTTTCCGGCGCCACGAAGGTGGTGAGAAAACCAATGCTGGCCATCGCGGAGAAATAAACCGCAATCGGCCACCAGTGTCCGGTAAACGATAGCAGCGCCGCCGCCACTAATGGCGCGGTGCCTCCTGAAAGGATAGACCCCAGCTCTTTCGCCACCGCCATCTTGGTATAGCGACGCTTCACGCCGAACATCTCTACACCCCACGCCGCCTGCACGCCGAAGATGCCCAGCGATGCCAGCGCCATGCCCACGACGATAACCGCAATGACAATTGCCGGATCGTGGCTATCCATCAGGCTAAATGCAGGCCAGGCGTAGAACATCAGCAGCAGGCAGAAGCAGCGGTAGGTGATGCGGCGGCCAAAGCGATCCGACAACCAACCGGCAAAAGGAATGATCAGGAAGCCCAGCAGCGAAGCGATAAACACCGCTGTAGTGGGAACTGATTTGTCGAGCATCAGCACCTTCGCGACGTAACCGACGATAAAGCCCTGCGCCAGATAGGACGGGCCATTTTCGCCGATGCGTAAACCAACCATGACCCAGAATGCACGACTGCGCTGCCAGAAGCTGCGGGTATCGACGTCCTCTTCCGCCTGCGCCAGCGTCGCGCTGCGCTCGGCCTGCAATTCAGCCTGTTGACGCTCAAATACCGGCGTTTCGCGCAGGTGACGGCGAATCCACAGTGCCACCACCGCAATCACTACGCTGCTGAGGAAAGGAATACGCCAGCCCCACGCCAGCAAACTCTCTTTATCCATCTGAATGACCGCCAGCCATACCAGCGAGGCGATCAGCGTACCGCTGTTCGATCCAAGGGCAATCACTGACGAGACCAGGCCGCGACGCTCAACCGGCGCATATTCGCCGAGCATCACCGTGCCGCCCGACAGTTCCGCGCCAGCGCCTAATCCTTGGGTAAAGCGCAGCAGCACCAGACACGCCGGTGCCCAGACGCCAATGCTGGCATAGGAAGGAATCAAACCAATTAGCGTGGTGGAGGCACCCATCAAAATGATGGTGGCGATCATCACCGTTTTACGGCCTTTACGATCGCCTATCCAGCCAAACAGCAGCGCCCCAATCGGACGGGCAATAAAGCCCACCGACCAGGTAGCAAAACTGGAGAGTAACGCAATGGCCGGAGTGGCTTCGGGGAAGAAAACATCGCCAAAAATAATTCCGGCGGCCAGGCCATAAAGGGCAAAATCCGCATATTCCATCGCGGTGCCAAGCCAGCAGGAGAACGTGGCGCGCCAGAAATCTTTGCGGCCAGCATCTGTTTCAAGCCGCGCGTCGGCAGCTGAAGAGGAGGAGTTGAGTGAGCTTTGTTGCGAAACGGAGTGATGTACCGTCATAACCATTTCCCTGATAGAGGTAAAAATAGCAAACGCCCTTCCGTGGGTCAGTTCCCTTGCAACAAGCGGAACTCCCCGGTGACGACGTTCAGTAGGCAAACCTGGATGAAAAATCAGTAAAGAATTCCCTGGTGTTGGAATTCGCTTCTTCGCCTTTACCCGCCGATGTAATTTTCATCGATCGCATTAGTGAGGCAAATGTAACTGGGTCATCTCAAGGCCAACTTCGTCTCTGGCACCGTGAGTTATCACTGTGAATACAGTCTATCTACGCGCGTAGATAAATCAAGCGATAATCGTGATATTTATTAATTAATCTTCACTATAACTCTGGGGCACGAGATAAAAAAGGCGTTAATTCATGACATTACAGCTAATGCCGGTAAGCAAAAAAACATCCAAAAACGCGTAATTGACGATAATTGCTTACCATTCAGTGCAGGCAAATGATTTTCCATCGCGCTGTTTTTCGCACAGTTCAGTGAAGGTTTAATGACAAGGGCGTATTACTCTTAAAACCTTTCGCTTACGCGCGATGCACCCTGCAACTGCATTACACTGAAGCCAGATCATTCGGGAGCCTTATGACCATCATCCTTATGCGCCACGGAAAACCCGATCATCCGGTCACCGGACGTTTCACGGCACAAGCGCTGGCCGCGTGGAGTGAAGGCTACGATCAGGCTACGATCTGCGACTCTCCGCCGCCGCGCAGCGTGACCATTGCGCGCCAGGCAAGCGTGATCGTCACCAGCCCGCTGCCGCGTGCACGCTCCTCTTTAGCGCGTCTGGGCTTGCAGCCGCAGGCGGTGGACGCCGTGTTTAGCGAAGTCGCGATGCCTACCCTGCCGTTTGCGCGCCCGCACCTGCCGCTCAGCGTCTGGCTGGCATTGTTACGTCTTCTCTGGCTATGCGGCTATTCAGGGCATGTCGAATCGGTGCAGCATGCGCGCGATCGGGCGCGACGTGCGGCGGATAAACTGGTGGCACTGTCGCAGCAAGGCACGGTGCTGCTGGTAGGACACGGCATCATGAATAAGCTCATCGCGCGTGAGTTGCGTAAGCGCGGCTGGCAGGCAGAGAAACACGCCAGCAGCCGTCACTGGAGCAGTGCGATTTATCACCGCCCGTTTATTTAAGCCTGAAATAGCTCAGCACTTCACAGCCGGTGCCAGCCTGCGGCGTGGCAATCACCTTCATTTGCAGCAAATCAATCAGGCTGAGTGAACCATCACCTTCGTTGGCAATCAGCAGGCTGTGGTTATCTTCACTGAAGCAACCATCCATCGGCTTATTGCCTACATGAATATCACCAAGTGGATTAAGCAGATCGTCGAACAGCGTCACCATCGGCTCCTGATCACCTATCGCCACCAGCCGCTCGCCGTTGGCGCTAAAGCGCACCACCTGACAAGGCTGCTGATGGCCTGGCAACGTCAGACGCTGACGGATGCGGTGGCTTTGCCGATCCACCACATACAGCAGCGGAGCATCGGCCGCACTGGCGACCAGGTAGGGATGTTTAGGTGAGGCGGCGATGCCTGAAATGGGGCCGGGCATCAGGATATTATCGATAATGCGTCCTTCCGCCTCACACAGATCGACCACGGTAATGCTGGCATCCTCTTCGTTCTCGGTAAATAACTTGCGTCCACTGGGTGATAGCGTGAGCCGATGCGCATTATGCGACGGCAGCTGAATAGTTTTTTCCAGCCGATCGCTAACGGGATCAATCACCGCGACCACCGCACTGGTTTCACAACAGAGATAGACTTTGCCGTCACGTGCTAGCTGGCCGCTATGCGGCCCTTTCAACGGTGATAAATCGATAAAGCCGCTGATCTGGCGTAAACGCAAATCGATAATCGCCACTTTATGGCCCGGATGCGGATTGTCGCCATGAATACCATCGCCATAGATGGGTACGTAAGCCTTCTCCAGCTGTGGCAACAGCAACAGCTCATGCGGGCGTGGTGGAAATGCGTTGAGCTCTTGCTCTACAGCGAAGGTGTCTGGATTGAGAAACAGTACGCGATTGCCCTGCTTATCGACCGCCAGTAATCCACGGTTATGTTGCTGCATAGCGTCTCCTTTTGTTAATCACCTTCTTTAAGCGTAGCTAACCCACCATAGCGGTGGGATGTTCGCGGCGGGCCAGCGAAAAATGCAGCAGGATTAACCAGTGATCTGACGCCCATTTTTTAAAGCGGGTCGCATCGTTAGCGGCAGTATCGTTATTTTATTAGGAATAATCTTAAGTGGATAAAATATAATTAACAGCCATCCCCCCTTTTATTTACCCTTTATGTAAAGCTTAACGGATCCTTCATTTTCCGGTTTATCTGAAAGAAGCAAAAAGTGATAGCCTCATCGCACAGAATGTTTTATTAAGCATAAGAAAGTAGGTTCTTACACAGCACAAAGAAAGGGATAACGAAGAGCGCTCAGCGCCAGTAACAGGGAAGCCTTGCCGCCATAATCACAATAATCAGGTGCATCATGACTAAAAAACGCCTCCAGCCAGCGTTAACGCTCTGGCACAACTGGAAAAGGCTTGCCTTTACCAGCCAGACTTTCCTGCAGAAAAAACAGCATAATGCGCTCTGTGCGCCGGAATACGATCCCAGCGAAGAGGAGAATATCGTGTTACTTTCTGGTGACAAAGATTTGCCAGAAATTCCGAAAAAAGTTTGGCTGTATTGGGATAATGAATATTTACCAAAATCCATGGCATTAAATATTAAAAAAATTCGTCAGGATAATCCCGATCATGAGATACATTTATTAAACCGTCTAACGGTAAAAGAAGTATTGCCCGACTTTATATTTACCTCTTCTCAATTAACGGCGCAGCAAAAGAGTGAAGTGATTCGTCTGGAATTACTGTTGCGTTATGGCGGCATAGCCATAGATTGCAGCACGTTATTATTTGAAGATCTTTCCTGGGTGCATCGCGCGCATCAGGAACGTCGCATGGATGTGATTGGTTATTATCGCGAAATCTCTACCGTAAATTTTCTTGCGCCGGTGATTGAGAGCTGGTTCCTGGCCGCTGCGCCCAATAATCCCTTTATCCGCGAATGGCAGAAACACTACGCGCCCGTCAAACATCTTGGTGAGCAGAATTATTTCAGTGAATTAAGTAAGCGCGATGATTATGCATTGCTGACGCAAAAAATAGCCGAGCCGCAGCAGCAACTGGGATCGTTAGCACAGCAGGTCGCGATGCGAGAATATCGCCGGGTCAATCTCTATCTGCGTAAATGCGAGGCCAATGCCTATTACTATCAGCGCCTGAGCGGCTGGAAAAGCGAGGCGTTTACCCACGCGGTGCTGTTCCACCAACGTCCACAAACGCCACCGCCGATCATCAAACTGAGCGGTGATGAACAGCTGCATCTCGACTTTAATCTGCGTCTGGGTCACTACAATCGCAGCAGCTTATTGGGTCAGATGATGCAGCCGCACTCGCCTGTTGCGCTGGCGTCACCCATCAACAAAGCGCGCGCGTAGCCAGTGGATAAAGGTGGTGACCGCCCGCGGCACCTGTGCAGCATACGGGCGCACCACCCACAAACGATTGGCGAAGGCATCAATCGTTTGCCACTGCGGCAGAACCTGCTGCAGCGTGCCGCTGGCTAACGCCGCACTGGCGCTGAAATCGGGCAACATCGCGATCCCCAATCCCTGCAACGCCGCGTCGCGGATTGACTCGCTGTTGTTAGTGGCAAAGTTTCCCTGAATTTTTACCTGCACCGTTTCGCTATCACCGCCTGCGGGACGGAAGCGCCACTGCGGCGACTCCAGCCCGCGCGGATAATACAGGCAGTTATGCTGCTGTAACGCCTGCGGCGAGTCGGGCATGCCGTGCTGTGCCAGATAGGTGGGCGACGCGACCAGCAGCGCCTGGGTTTCACACAGCGGTAGCGCGACATGCGTTTCCGGCAGGTTATCGCTGTGACGGATAGCCAAATCAAAGCCTTCGCTGCCCAGCGACACCAAACGATCGGTAACGTCCAGCTGCAAACGTACCTGCGGATAATCGCGCAAGAAATCGCCAATAATCGGCACCAGCTGCTGACGCGCAAATGCCACCGGCGCGGTGACGCGCACCATGCCGCGCACCGGACCGGCCTCATCACGCACGCTGAAAAAACTCTGCGCAATACGCGCAAACGGATCGCGCAGCTCGTCCACCAGCTTTTCCCCGGCAGAGGTGAGCCGCACGCTGCGCGTGGTGCGTTGCACCAGCGCCACGCCCGCCATTTTTTCCAGCTCTTTAATCTTTTGGCTCATCGCCGCTTTGCTGACGTCTAATCGCTCAGCCGCGCGGGTAAAACTACCCAGCTCGGCCAGCACCGTAAGCCAATGCAAATGTACCCAAAGGTGATCGGTTTTAATTTCTTTCATATAGATTGTTCAAAATAATAAATAATCATTTTAACCAGCGCGCTTTTTCTTTCCTGCAGCAAGCGGCAGCATAGCGCCACATCCTACTCTTTTCATCTACGCAAAAACGAGGGTTTATTGATGCCATTACTGACATTTGATGTGATTCAGGGCCGTTCTGAAGCAGAGTTACGCACCTTACTGGATGCCGCACATCGCGCGGTGTTAACTGCTTTTAAAGTGCCCACACGCGATCGGTATCAGATTGTTCACGAAAACAAAAGCTACCAGATGGTCTTTCAGGACACTGGCTTAGGGTTTGAGCGCAGCGATAATCTGGTCATGGTGCGCGTCTATACCAGCCCGAGAAGTGAAGAACAAAAGTGTCTGTTCATGGCAGAGTTAGCGCGCGAGCTACTGGAAAATTGTGGCGTCAGGGGCACTGATTTGATGATTAGTTTTATCACCAACAGTAAAGGTGACTGGAGCTTTGCCGACGGTGAAGCGCAATATCTGACCGGAAAACTCTAATCCCTCGCCTCTGCCCTCGCTGGCAGCAGCCGTTGCGTTGCTGCCAGGCCAAACCACAGCCTGCTTAAACTCGCCTTAAACGAATCGGAATGCATCGCACAAATCTGGTTGGATGTGTTGCAGCAATATGACACCCAATATAGATTGACGCAAAAACCCCCAAAGAGGGTCGTTGGCGCAGGGAATGCGTATTCATTCAAGATGAGGATCTGACGTTGTCCGAACTGTTTTCGGTTGTACTCTTTTTGGCTGCGATTGCAGTCTACTCCTATAAAGCTGGGCGAAATAAATTCTGGTTTAGTGTGATTTTGCTGTTGCTCACCCTGTTCATCGTGCTGAACGTCACGCTGATCGCCAGCAACTATTTTACCGGTGACGGCATTAATGACGCCGTCCTGTACACCCTGACCAACAGCCTGACTGGCGCAGGCGTGAGCAAATATGTGGTGCCAGCCATTGGCTTAATCATTGGCCTGTTTTCCCTGTTTTGCCTGCTTTCGTGGCTATTACGTCGACGTAAGACACAGCATCACCTCGGGTGGAGTTTGCTGGCGATTGCCTGTGCCGCCGGTTCCGTGCAAACCACGCCTGCGTTTCGCCAGGTGAAAGAACTGATCTCCTCACATACGCGCGCCGCTGACTCCGATTTCGAAAGCTATTACAAAACGCCAAATAAGGTCATTGCCGAACCGAAGCTCAATCTGGTTTACATCTACGGCGAAAGTCTCGAACGGACCTATTTTGATCAGCACGCCTTTCCCGGCCTTGCGCCGGAACTGAGCCGCGAAAAAGATAACAGCATCGATTTCAGCCAAACCGAGCAGCTGCCCGGCACTGATTACACGATTGCAGGTATGGTCGCTTCTCAGTGCGGCATTCCGCTGTTTGCCCCTTTCGATGGCAATGCCTCGGCATCACTCTCCAGTTTCTATCCTCAGAACATCTGTCTTGGCGACATACTGAAAAATTCTGGCTATGAAAACTGGTTTATCCAGGGGGCGGATTTACGCTTTGCCGGTAAAGACACCTTCCTGCTTTCACACGGTTTTGACGCGGCCAATATGTACGGCTCGCAGGAGCTGAAAAGCCGGGTAGCAGACCCTAACTATCGCAATAACTGGGGCTACTACGACGATACGGTGATGGATGAGGTTTTTGAGAAATACGAGGAGCTGTCACGTACACAAAAGCGCTTCGCATTGTTCACACTAACGGTAGATACACATCATCCTGATGGCTTTATCTCGCGTAGCTGCCAGCGAAAAAGTTACAGCTATGATGGCAAACCCAACCAGTCTTTCAGCGCTGTGGCCTGCTCGCAGGAGCATGTGGCGCGCCTGATTGCGCGCATCAAGGCTTCACCGTGGTTTAAGAACACCATCATTGTCGTGACCTCCGATCATCTGGCAATGAATAACACCGCGCATCAGTATTTGATTAAGCAACCGCGCCATGACCTGTTTATGGTGATTCGTGGGGATCAGCCACAGGCGCAGGTGCTCGACAGCAAACGCAGCACGCTGGATAACGGTGCGACCGTGCTGGATATTCTTGGCGGCGATAATGCCATTGGCCTTGGCCGCAGCGGTCTCTCTTCTACCTCGCTGTCGACCCAGTTCGACGATATGGCAAAGCGCGTTATTGGCTGGAAGGCGGATATTATTCAGTTGTGGAATTTCCCCAGCAAAATGGACGCTATCACCATCGATCAGCAGAAAAACACCTTCAGCTTCTCCGGCGCGACCTTCAAGCTGCCAATTCTGTTCCGCGTTTCCGATAAGCATGTCGAGCCGCTGCCGGAAGGCGAATATTCGGAACCCCTGCGCTATCAGCTGGCCAAATTCGCTGCCGCTGACAAGTTCGTTTGGGTGGATCGCTGCTTTAAAATGGCTCGCCTGTGGCAGCCAGATTTGGCGCTTTCAAACGATTTATGCCTATCGATGGGGCAAATGGGTGCCAAACCTCGTGTTACCCGCATTGATAAACCCCTCTGGAAAGGTAAGGCAGCGTTCCCAAAAGCCGAGGTCAGCGCAGAGACGTTCCAGCTTAATGAACAGCAGATACGCATCGAAGACAATGCGATTCGTTACAATGCGGATAGCTTCCTGCTGACGGTGCCTGGCGCGCCCAACAGCGTTAAAAGCTTTAAGGGGATATCGCGTCCTGAAAGCTGGGGACGCTGGTCAAACGCCAATCTGGCGCCTGAAGTGAACATTGAATATAACGATCCGCTGCCCGAACGCTTTGATCTGGTGATCACCGCTCGCGCTTATGGCCCGAATGCACACCGCGCCATTCCAGTGCGCGTGGGCGATGAGGAACAGCAGCTGAATTTGGGTGAAGACTTCACCACCACCACGCTGCATTTCACCAACCCAACCGGCAGCCGCAACCTGGTTATTGTCCCGCCGGAACCGCAGGAGTCGAATGTGGGCAATATCATTGGCCAGGATCCGCGCCGATTAGGTATCGGTATGGTGGATATAAAAATCATCCCTCAGCCGTAAAGCTAAGCGGTAGCTACTCCGGGTAGCTACCGCTTTAGCTGGGACCCGGTGCGTATGAATGTGCCATTAAGGGCGCAGCGCTTCCAGCCTCTCGCGCTGCGTGCCATCCGCATTAAAGTTCTCCGCCGCTAGCCAGCGCTCGAAGCCCTGCTTCACCTGCGGCCATTCGCTATCGATGATTGAGAACCAGCAGGTATCGCGGCTGCGGCCTTTATAGACGATCGCTTGTCGGAATGTTCCCTCAAACTGGAATCCCAGGCGCCGCGCCGCGTTGCGTGAGGGCTGATTGCAGCTATCGCATTTCCACTCATAGCGGCGATAGCCCAACTGATCAAAGGCATAGCGCATCAGCAAATAATGCGCTTCTGTTGCCATGCGGGTTTGCTTGAGTAACGGAGAAAAAGCCACGTGCCCAACTTCCACCGAGCCGTGGGTAGCATCAATGCGCATCAACGCCAGGGTTCCCACCGCACGATTGCTGTGGCAATCGATCACCGCGAAATGCATCGGATCGCGACCGTTTTCCAGCTTGCGCACATAGGCAACATAAGCGGCTTCATCTGCAAAGGGTTCGGCGAACATATAGGTCCAGTCGCGACCATCACCCGCCTGCGCATAAGCGGCATACAATTCACCACCATGGCGTTGCGCATTCAGCGGCTCAAGGCGGCAATACTCCCCGGCGAAAGTTTCATAGCTCGGCCAGGCGCGGGGCTGCCAATCCGGCAAGGGTGCGCCGACAGGTTGTCCATAGGCATTGATGTAGTGCGACATTCCTCATTTCCTTTCTGTGTAAGGGCCTGAGAAGCAGAGTGCCACTTTGCTGGCGTGTTAAAAAGCGCCACAATGACGCAAATTGATGGATCCACGGAAACGCATAAATGAGTGACGTTGAACTGCATCAACTGTTGCTGGCCCCGCTGGAGCGAAAGGGCGAGCAGACGCTGCAACAACAGCTATTCCAGCGCATCAAACAGGCCATTCTGGCGGGAAAACTCACCGCAGGCACGCGCTTGCCCGCCACGCGCCAGCTGGCACTGGAAGTGGGCGTCTCGCGCAATACGGTGATTGCGGTCTGCGCGCAGTTGCAAGCTGAAGGTTTTCTACTGAGCGATCGTCAGGGCAGTCATATCACCCACATGGCGCAGTTGCCTGATGACCATGCGCAATACGTCAGCAGTGAGATCGCGTTGTCGCCGCGCATTGCCCAGCTGCGATCCAGCCATCGCACGTTCAGTCAGGAGATGGCGCTGCGGCCAGGCATTCCTTCGCTGGCCCATTTTCCGCTGGCGCAGTGGCGACGCGCGCTGAACCGGGTGATGTTGCATCAGCCACAGCAACTGCTGGGCTATGGCGATCCCCTCGGTGAGCGCACGCTACGGGAAGCGCTGGCGCAACATCTTGCTCTGGCGCGTGGCGTTCGCTGTACGCCCGAGCAAATCGTGATCACCGAAGGCGCGCAGCAGGCACTCACGCTGTGCGTCGCGCTACTCAGCAACCCAGGCGACACTGGATGGGTTGAGGAGCCCGGATATCGCGGTGCAAAAGCCGCAATGCGCCTGGGCGATATGCGTATTGAGCCGGTAGCCGTTGATGCACAAGGGTTGGTCGCCGGGCCGGAAAAGTGGCAGCAGCGGACGCCGCGGCTGATTTACACCACGCCAACCCACCAATATCCTACCGGCGCGATCATGAGTGCCCCGCGCCGTCTGGCGCTGCTGGCGGCGGCACGTGAACATCAAACGTGGATTATTGAAGATGATTACGACAGTGATTTTCGCTACAGCGGTGAGCCGATCGCTGCCATGCAGGGCATGATGCAGCCCACGCCAGTGATCTATATTGGCTCATTCAGTAAAACGCTGTTCCCCGCGCTGCGCCTTGGCTTCATGGTCATGCCCGCGCAGCTCATCGCGCCGCTACGCCCTGCTCTGCATGAACTGCTGCGCGGTGGCAATCGTCCCGAGCAGCAGGCTCTGGCACTGTTTTTACGCAGCGGCGACTTTAGCCGTCACCTGAGCAAAATGCGCCGGCTGTATCGTCAGCGCCAGGCAACGTTGCGCCAGGCCTTGCAGCACACCTTTGGCATGCAGGTGCCATTGCTGGGTGGGGATTGCGGAATGCATTTAGTGTTATCGTTAACGGAGGAACACAACGATATGGCGATGGTGGATCGATTGATTCAGAGTGGTTTTGCGCCAGGTGCGCTATCAGGATTTTATCTTGGCGAGCAGAAGCAGCAAGGGCTGGTGCTGGGTTACGGTAACACCAGCACCAGCCAGATTATGGCAGGTGTTGCGCAGCTAGCGCGTCTGCTGCGCGGGGATTAACCGCGGAAGAAGATTTCACCCGATTTGCCCATTACGATCTTGCCGCTATCATCGGTAATCAAAATGTAGTTGGCGTTGATATAGGCCCAATGTGTGCCTGGCTGCGGTGCCGGCAGATGACGCGGCTGCCATTCGACAATGGTGTACTGCTTTTTACGGTATTCGTCTGGCACCACATCGCCCACTTTGTACTCTTTGTAGTCGATGATAATGGTCGTCAGATCGTAATTGTTTGGTGCAGCAGCATCGCCGCTTTGCGGTGGACGAATAGGTGCTACATCGCCACTCGATTCGGCCGGTTCATTGCTGGCAGGTGCATCGGCAGTTGGCGCCTGTGTTTGTGCATCGGGTGCGGGCTGCTGCACCTGCGGCGGCGGCGGTACGTTATCCGTTTGCTCGCCTTCCGCCAGCGCGGCCGGAGTAAGGCTTAAAGCGCCCAGAAAAATTCCTGCAGAAAGAAGGGTGACGTGTGTCCTGCGCATTGGTGATTTCCACTCTGGTTAATTATTAACTGTCCAATTTACTGACAAGCGCAGCACGCTGAAGGTTCCCCCGGCGCGCCTGGCGCGTCAAATTTCGCTGCTCAGCATACCTCAGCTGAGGCGAATTTTGGCGCAGTAAAATTGCAAGCAACCATGTTAATGGCAATCACCGCCCCCTGCCAAAAACAGGGGGTGGCGAGCATTATTGATTAACAGGAATAACCGATCCCTGGTAATGCTGGTTAATAAATTCAGCGGTTTGCTTTGACTCAAGATCTTTCGCTAATTCGAGAATGCGTGGATCTTTAGCCAGCTTAGGTGTCGTTACCAGCACATTGGCGTAGGGGTTGTCCTTCGCCTGTTCCAGCGCCAGCGCATCTTTCGAAGGCACTAAACCCGCTTGCAAGGCGTAGTTGCCGTTGATAATCGCCAGCTGCGCGTCGTCCAGCGCGCGCGGCAGCTGCGGCGCTTCAACTTCAATAATCTTCAAATGGTGTGGATTGTCGGTAATGTCTGCGCTGGTCACCAGGGTGTTGGCGCGGGTGCTGTTCAGTTTAAGCAAACCATTGGCCTGCAGCAGATAAAGGGCGCGGCTCAGGTTGGTCACGTTGTTCGGCACCGCCACCTGTGCACCATCAGGCAGATCTTTCAATGATTTCACTTTGTGCGAATAGATGCCCAGCGGCTCAATATGCACGGTGGCAACCACCGAAAACGTCTCGCCCAGCGCTTTTTCCTGATCGCGCAAATAGGGAACGTGCTGGAAGTAGTTGGCATCCACATCCCCCCGCGCCAGCAGTTCGTTGGCGTTGAGGTTGCCGTTAAGCTCAATCACGTTAAGATCGAGCTTCTTGTCGGTTTGCTTGATGTGGTTGAGGATTTCACTGTGCGGTACCGCATCCGCCGCCACGCGCAATGCCGCCGCCGAAGCATAAGTGCTGAATACCGACATCATCGCTAACGCTGCTATCACCTTTTTATTCATGAGCTTCCCTTAGTTTCTTATGATTTAACGCTATGGAGAGTGTCAGCGTAATAACGCTGCGCCACGTCGCGATGCGATCGCAAACGCCCTTTGAGGTAGTTCCAGCCCACTTCGCGCAGCAGCGGATTGCGGGGATCGCTGGTGGGGCCGCGCGCCTCCGCCGCCAGCTCTGGTGGCAACGAGTAGAGCGGGACTTCGGCATCCAGTTGCGCACCAAGAAAGAAGGCGATTGATAACCGCTCCTGACTGGCGGGTGGCGATATCACGCGGTGCACGGTAGCGCGCAGATAACCGTTGGTGGCAATCTCCAGCAGTTCGCCAATGTTCACCACGAACGCGCCCGGTTTTGGCAGCGCATCCACCCAATGGTCAGGCGTCACTTCCACCTGTAAACCCGGCTGATCGTCCTGCAACAAAAAGGTAAGAAACCCAGAGTCTTTATGGGCGCCAACGCCTTGCTGGCTGGCATCTGCCGCCTGACCGGGATAGCGAATAAGCTTCACATGTTCGTTGGGATGCGTACCGTACAGCGCATCGAACGCATCCGGCGGCAGTGAAAGAGACCGGGCAAAGGCGCGCAGTAAGCGCAGCGAAACCTGCGTCATCGCCTGCTGCCAGGCGTGGATCACCGGACGCAGCTGCGGCAGCGATTCCGGCCAGAGATTAGGACCTTGCAATTGCTTCCACGCCGGATCGCCCGGCTGCAACGCCAGCGCCTCGCGCTCGGCACCAATATCAAATTGCTCGCGCTGATCGCGCTGATCGCGGGTATATTCCACGCCCGCGCGGTTGTAGCCGCGAAAGTGCGGCGAGTGAATCATCGAGACGCGCTGTTTCTCGTCATCCGGCAATGCAAAGAAGGCCCGCGTGATACTTTGCACGTTCTGCAGCAGCTGCGGATTGATGCCATGATTAACCAGATAAAAAAAACCAACGTCACGTGCGGTTTCCCGCAGTTCGGCAAGGTAGTGCGCCTGTTCAGCATCCGGCAATTCCAGCAGCGCTAAATCCAGTACCGGCAAAGTGGTTGCCATACTTTTTCATCCTTTATCGGGAAACGTTCGGTGTTTACGCTGCCATCTGTCGGCAATAGCAGCCAATACTGTTGTGCACTATGTTATGGCGAATGATTTTTAGGATAGGTTCAGCAATCGATATGCAAAAAGCGGTAAATCACGCCCGCTTCCCGCTATAATCGCCGCCATTAACTTGGGCATTGCCCTTAATGACAAAGCAGGAGACGCCGTATGAACCAGGGCCCATTAACGGAAAAAGAGCTGAACTGGCTTGAAGATATGCTGGAGAAATACGGCAATGAACACTCGGTGGTGGATACCGCCGAGCTGGATGGCATGCTGACGGCACTGCTTTCCGGCCCAAACGATATCGAACCGAGCGAGTGGCTGGTGGCGATGTGGGGCGGCAAAAAGCACATTCCTAAGTGGTCCAACGAGCGTGAAATGGATCGCTTTATGACGCTGACTTTCCAGCATCTCAACGACATTGCTGAGCGCCTGGCCGAATTCCCGGAGCAGTTTGATCCACTGTTCGGTACGCAAGAGATGGAAGGCCAGGAATTTACCGTGGTAGAAGACTGGTGCTACGGCTATTTGCGCGGCGTGGCGCTGGATGCGGATTGGTCACTGCTACCGGCATCCCTGCAGCCGATGATGGAGGCTATTACTCTACACGGCAGCGAAGAGCAGCTGGCGAAGCGTGAAGCTTTCACGCCAGAAGAGTTTGAAGCCAGCATCGATGCGATTCGGCCTGCCGCGTTAGAGCTGCATGAGTACTGGCAGGAACAGCGTATGGCGCAACCGGATCCCGAGCCACAGTTACCGCACTTTGCCGGGGCAAAAACCGGACGCAACGATCCTTGCCCGTGCGGCAGCGGCAAAAAGTACAAGCAGTGCTGCGGTAAATAATCCCCGACACGCATGAATGGGTACCCTACATAATCCCGTCGTAGGGTACCCATTCATGGCGACCTGGTGCGCATAAATGCGCACCTTACGGAATCACAGCCGGTTTCACTTCGGTGACCCACGTTGGCAGCTGCCACGCGCCGCCGGCGCGAATCGCGCGACACATGCCGGTGGTTGCATCACTACTTTGTACAAAATCTTTGCCATCCCACACCCACGCCGCCGTGCTCCAACAGTCGCCGATGCCGCGTCCTTTCTGTGCTTCCGAGATGACGCCTTCGCTGTAATCAGTACCTGAATCCGTTACCAGCTGCGGTTTGCCCTGTAACCTGGTGTCGATCAACCAAAAACCGTAGCCTTCGTTATAAGCACCGCGCCAGCACAGCGCGGCAATCAGCACGTGCGCACTGTCCACCGGCGTTAACGTCAGTGGCTCTGCGCCCTCTTCCGGCTGATCGTCGGAAGGCGCGAGATTGTCGCAGCTGTCATCATCGGTGAGAGACGCAATCAGCTTCGGTTTCAATAGCGCCAGCTCATCGGCAGTTAACGGGCGCGCATCGGCTTTCGCCACCTTCACCTGCTGAATCACCGGCATGGCCTGCGCCGCCGGAACGCTACTTTCCGGCTTATTTCCCTTACGCACCAGGGCGCCCGGCGTGCTGAGACGTCCCTGCGCGTCATCCATTTTCAGTAGCGTCGCGAACGCGCCATTGCTGGAGAGATCGAACGGCTCTTCGCCACCGCGAAATTCCACCTTGCCGCTGTTTTTAATGGCGTTAATCAGCGCCTGAGTTTGCTCATCGGTCAGCGTCCATTCGTCATTTTCTGCTTTCGCTACCGCTCCCAACGCCCGATCGTCAATCCACAACGTTAGAGTATCAACCTGCTTCGAATCATCGTCGCCGGTATCGGCCAGCACTACGCGGCCATGCGTCGTCGCGTTTGGCCCGCCCGCACGCACCAGCAGCACCGAGCCACCTGCGCCCTCTTCGGCGCTGTAACCCGCCGCGCGACAGGTCAGCGTGTTATCGCAAGCCAGCTCCCAGTCTTTATGGCTAAAGGAGACACCATCTTGATCTGCCAACAACGGCGCACTCAAGCTGGCAAGCAACGACATCGCCAGCAGCAATCGGGTAAACATGCCATCTCTCCATAATGGTAAAGAGGGCTAGTGTGATGACTTTTGTGACGCGGGAGAAGTGAATTTTTTGCGGCGATGACTATTCCGTTACGCGTTGCGTCTCCGGCGCACGCGCCAGTAAACCTGCTGCCACCAGCACCGCGCATCCCACCGCTATAGCACCCGCCAGATACACCGATGCAATGCCAAAATGGCCCGCCAGCGCGCCAGCAACCGGACTGGTGATCGCCAGCGCGATATCAAGAAATGCCACATAAGCGCCCATCGCCAGGCTGCGCGTTTGCGGCGGCGCGCGACGTACCGCTTCCACGCCAAAGCCCGGAAACGCCAGCGAATATCCAAAGCCGGTTAGCGCTGCGCCGAGATACGCCACATTGGCACTCTCAGCTCCCCAAATCAGCAGCTGCCCCAGAGCTTCAATAATCACACACACCAACGCCACGCGTGCTCCGCCCAACTTGTCGGGGAGATGGGCAAAGAACAGACGCGCCACGATAAACGTAACGCCAAAGGCGGTGAAAGCCAGCGACGCGTTGCCCCAGGATTTAGCCGCAAACAGCAGCGCGATAAAAGCGGTGATCATGCCAAATCCCACGCTGGCCAGCGCCAAACCCAGGCCCGGCCGCCAAACCGCCCCCATGACTTTATAAAATGGCGTACGCGTTGTTGCCGTCGGCTGGACGCCGCGCTGACGGCTGATAAACAGCAGCGGTAACAGAGGGATGAGGATGATGGCTACAGCAATACCGCTAAAGTGCCAGGCGTGATAAACGGCCACGCCAAGCGGTGCGCCCAGCGCCCACGCGCCATAAATCGCAATGCCAATCCACGCCATCACTTTGCCCGCATTGCCCGGCCCTACCAAACCTAATCCCCAGCCGAGTGCACCTGTGGCGATCAGGCTCTCTCCCAGCGCCAGCACCACGCGGCCCAGCAGCAAAATAGCTACCGACGTGTGGGTTTGATGAATGAACAGCAGCGACAGCAGGTAGATGCAACCCGAGCTGGCAATGACCAGCAGCCCGGCAATCACAGCACGTTTCGGTCCGCGCATATCGGCAAAATTTCCCGCCCAGGCACGCGTCAGCAGCGCGGCAATAAATTGCGCACCGATCACGGCGCCAATCATGAGCGTATCCATGCCGAGGTTTTGTTGCAGATGCAGCGGCAGTACCGGCAGCTGCATCCCCATGGTGAGAAACGAAATAAATACCGCCAGCGAGAGTGGCAGCAACGTCATAAATACAGTGGATTTCATGATGGTATTCCGGAAAGCTGTCGCTTAAGCCGCGACAGCCAACGATTAAATATGGGTGTAATAAGCGGGGTTGTTGAGTTCCGTCAGCAGATCGGGGCCGGTTGGCATCCAGTCAAGCAGTGCGCGCGTTCGTACGCTCGATACCGCCATGTTGCCGGCCGCCATGTTCGCGAACCAACCAAAATGCTCACGTTCGCGCGCCTCGGCAGGCAGGCCAAGTTGCTGGGCCAGCGCCTGCGCAATAGCCTGGAACGGCACGGCCTGATCTGCAACGGCATGGTAAACACGCTCGGTTACCCCTTGCTCCAGTGCCAGGCGATAAACGCGCGCGGCATCACGGCGATGCACACCCGACCAAACGTTTTGCCCATCGCCATACCATGCCGAAACGCCGGTTTCACGGGCCAGCCGCACCAGGATCGGGATAAAACCGTGATCGCCGAGGCCATGTACGGAAGGTGCCAAACGCACCGCCGCCACGTGCACACCTCGCTGAGAAAGCACATGGGCTGCGGCTTCCGACTGGCGTGGTGAGACCGGTTTGGGCTGATCCAGCTCCGTTGCGCCGCTCGCCATGCCTGATAAACCGGACGTCACCAGCAGCATGCGATCGGAGCCTTCAATTGCCGCGCCCAGCTGCTCAATCACGCGTCGATCCTGCTCGCAATTCTCCACGAAACGGGAGAAATCGTGGTTGAAAGCGGTATGAATCACTGCATCGGCGTTTTGCGCAGCGTGGCGCAGAATATCGCTATCCTCCAGCGAGCCGTGAATCACATGAGCACCGGCTGCCGCCAGCGCCCGGGCTTTATCTGTGGAACGTGCCAGACCAGAAACTTCATGGCCTGCTGCGATCAGATCTTCCACCACCGCTGAGCCCACCCAGCCGGTGGCACCGGTTACGAATACATGCATGGTCTGTTCTCCTGAAAATGATAAACGCGAGTGTTTCGTCGTTTTCATATGATGCAGGGAGAAAAACCGCGGCGCTAATCGCATTGGATTTCAGATAAAAGCGTGAAAAAAAGCCTTATGAAAAAATAGGTTACGCTCAATAACGCCCGCTTAACTCGCGTTAAGGTTCAGGTTTATAGCGCTGCCACAATTTGTTGTCGCAGCCATTGCTGTGCCGGATCGCGATGCAAACGCTCGTGCCACAGCAGCAAAATATCAAAGCCTTCAATGTCGAGCGGCGGCGCTATAACCGTGAGCTGTTGAGCATGACGTACCAGACGCTCAGGCAGCACCGCAACGAGATCGCTATTTGCTAAGACATCCAGCATAAACAGAAAATGTGGCACCGAGAGCGCCACGCGGCGACTGCGCCCCCGCTTTGCCAGCGCGCGATCTGTCGCCGCAGTGAACCCACCACCATCCGGCGACACCATGACAAACTCCAGCTCGCAAAACTCATCGAGCGTTGGAGGCCGTTGCAGCTGTGGGTGATCGCGCCGTCCTGCCAGCACATAACGCTCGCTAAACAATTTACGCTGATGCAGCGTTGGCGGCGCGTTGTCACCGGTATGAAACACCAAATCCAGTTCGCCCTTTTCCAGCTGCTGCGCGACCTGCGGTGGATTGAGGGCAAATATCGCCATACGACTGAGCGGTGCCGCAGCACGGACCAAATTCAATGCGGGCAAAATCAGCGCTGAAGACATGTAATCGGTGGCGGCGAGGCGCCAGGTCACATCCGCAATGGCTGGGTTGAAAGCATCCGGCGGCGCGACCGCGCGCTCCACCGCCTCCAGCGCCAGACGCAACGGCTCGCGTAACGCCTCAGCGCGTGCGGTTGGCAGCATGCCGCGCGGACCGGGCAACAGCAGCGGATCGTCAAACAGTAGCCGCAGCCGCGCCAGTTGTGCGCTGACTGAAGGTTGTGAGAGATGCAGACGCTGCGCCGCACGCGTAACGTTGTGCTCGCTTAACAGTACATTGAGTGTCTGCAACAGATTCAAATCCAGTGAGTTGATATTCACCCTTTCTATACCTGAGATATCAGCAATTGATTTCCACTATAGTCAGCACGGCCGTAATCTGCAGCTGTTTTCATCTCACAGGATTAAGCCATGAATGTACTGATTGTGTATGCCCATCCGGAACCGCACTCACTTAGCGGTTCACTTAAAGATTTTGCGGTACAACATCTGCAGCACGCTGGACATCAGGTGCAGGTTTCCGATCTCTATGCCATGCAGTGGAAAGCGCAGCTCGACGCCAGTGATACGCACGCCCCGCTGGTCGGCAGTCATTATGATGCCACTGTGGATTCACGCTTCGCCTACGATCATCAATTGCAAGCTGCGGATATCGCCGCCGAGCAGGAAAAACTGCGCTGGGCCGACACGGTGATCTTCCAGTTTCCGCTGTGGTGGTTTTCCATGCCGGCCATCATGAAAGGTTGGTTTGATCGTGTTTACGCTAACGGCTTTGCCTACGGCGTGGGCGAGCACAACGACCAGCATTGGGGCGATCGTTACGGTGAAGGCAATCTCAGCGGCAAACGCGCCATGCTCGTGGTGACGACCGGCGGCTGGGAATCGCACTACAGCCCGCGCGGCATTAATGGCCCGATAGACGCGTTATTGTTCCCCATCCATCATGGCATGCTGTTTTATCCTGGCTTTAGCGTGCTGCCACCGCTGGTTTTCTATCGGGTGCAGAAATCAGCGCAGGAGCGTTTTGCCGGCTGGTGTGATGCGCTAGCAACGCGTTTAGATACGTTGGCCGAAACGGCACCGATTGCCTATCGTCAGCAGAACGGCGGCGATTATGCGATACCTGCGCTGACGTTAAAGGATGAATTTGCGCCGGAAGAGCGCGGTTTTGATGTGCATGTGAAGAAGTGAACTGCGGCAGGCTCTGCGGTGAGCCTGTCTTTATTCGTACAACCAGCGCCCCACTTTTGCCGATTCAATTAACATTCCCAGCGTAAAATCAGGCACCACCGGCACGTCGCGCTTATTGAACGGGTTGAGAATTTGCACCAGCGAAGGCTCAGCGGGATAGTAAGTTTCGATGACAAACTCTCCGCGCTCTACGCTGAATTCGTTGAAGAATTCGTCCATCAGAGCAGCGGCTTCCTCGCGCTCAAAGTTGAGATCGCTATCAATATCAATCTGCGGTGTCAGCGTCTTTTGCTTAAACAGGTAGACGCCGTCGTAACGTCGCACCAGCTCGTAGATACGCTGCTCGATTTCATCTGTCATAGCCTCTGCACCTCCACTGATTCACCGGAGCGCCATTCTGCCATGCAAACTTGTCAGCAGGATGAAAAAAAAGTTCAAACAGAGAATTTTGAGACAAAGGGAGAAATATCGGAGCGAAGCGGGGTTTTTACAACATCCATAACAGGCGTCTGAATAGGCTCAACGCGTATCGCCAGCGACCTACGCTTATATCTAAAATACAGTGTTTAGTGGAGTTGATAGCGATTTATAACCTGCTGCGCCACGAATTTTTATCGTTGATTCAATCCCTGGCAGAGATCGTCTGAAGAATGTGCAATCGCAGGCACTTCATCTAATCACTCAACGCAATAATGACGTTCTCGAGAAAAATTCGTGCAGTACCCCCCCATGCTGTGGGTGAAAACTCCCCCTCAGCAAGGTTAGAAAAAACCAGATTGAGTTCGTTTTCATCCGGATAGGATTCTAACAATTGATGTGCTTCGCGAATGGTTTCCTGAATAGCTTTGGTATTTTCTACGTTTTTGTAGGCGGCTAATATTTCATAAAAATCTTCACCAAATAAATCATAATCCTGACCAAAAAAGACCCGCACCAAAACGCCAAGATGGTTGAACTTTGTATTCATATGATCCCCTATTTTATTATCGGGTATGCTGTGAGGATATAATATGGTTGGCCATTATATACTTTCTTTAATAAAACTACGCGAGCACTGCTTGTCATCACTTTTGTTGTACTTCCCTGTCGAAAACCAAAGCCAATAGTATTTCCTGTGCTATGTGTCAATTCAAGAACATTTGCTGATGATGAGTTGCTAGCCCATTGCTTAACAGTGTGCCGGTTAACTTTTAATGTTTGACTTATGACTTTCTCTGCAACCTGTAAATCGGTGAACGTAGAGGCCGATTGCATGCCAGAGCTTTTCCCCAAACGCTGCAATAATTCCTCTGATGATTTACCCACATGCCTTGCAATTGTGTGCCCACCACCTTGAATACCACTAACTGCTTCATGTTTAGAGAGATTAATTTTTCCGGAGTGAACCGAAGCCACTCTGGCTGCGCCCATTATCGCCGCAAATCCCAGAGGTACGGCAACATTTACAGCTAGACCTATCTTGTATGCAGTATTTTCATCAGCACCAAATTCCTTAGCTAAGGCCTCTGCTGCACGATGTGTCGCACTTCGCGTATTCAGCCCTGTGATAACTCTATCAGCAGCCGTTTTAACAGCATCCATACTGTGGGCACCAACAGCAACGCAACCCACTTTCGTCAGCCCAGTTGGTTCAGGTACAGCACAAAGTGTCGCTGCCCCAGCCATTTCAGCGACGCCTAAAACAAAATCCAGACTACCCCATACTCGATTGCTGAGTGTTTCGTCTTCTGTTACAGATTTATCAGAAATCACCGCCGCCAACTGAACGGGCGTTAGAGCAACAATTAAACCTTCCGTCATAATTAAGCTCATCCAATGATATAAAAATGATATTAAATCCTAGGTCCAGCGTACCAGCACTCACTTCTAATACATGATATTTTATCAAAACCTAAAAAATAACTTTTAAGCCTTCAAGTTAGTCAGAGTGGTAAATAAAACCTATTATTACTTCTCCGTTCTTGCCTAAAAATGTTACCCGCGTTTTGGTATAGATGTCATAGCCTACCTTCAGATGCTGCCATTTTTTTATCATTTCATGCAATGTTCTACCTTTTAATCTCATGCAACAAAACCTTCTAACTCGCAAAGAGTTAAGACATAGATTTTTGAACCTTTCATTCAAGAAAGAATAGGTGATTATGTGTTCTTCCTTTTAGCGATTCCTTTACCAACTCATGTCGCTTGGAATTGGATTGTTATTTTTCTACTACGTAGAAACAAATCGTAAGATTCAAAATTTATAAGTTATTAGTTCCTGTAAGATTACCTATAAATTTGATGAAGCATGAATTTCTCTCAAGAGCTTTTATTGTTCGCTCAAAGAATTCTCATACCTTCGCCAGCACACAACAAACCGATATTTGAATCCTAACTAAATTAGTCAAGCACACGTTAGGGTCATTATGTTTAATGCGACCAAAAATGGGTGAAAGTTGCCTGCTTTATAACAAGTTTTCGTGCGGAATTAGGGTAATTGGCGGGATCAGCCATCCTGATATTTTGGGATTTTGCGGTTTAGGATTTCCGGCAGGATGTGCCGCGCTTAGCAAAGCAGCCGTTGAGATGGGATATTTTCTGCAATCAATTGTGGAGTAAAGGCATGGTCTTATGGAGTCGCCCACGGCGGGGGAATTTGAAATGAATAAAACATTAGCCACTATTTTATTGTGCCTGGCTGCGGCTAAGGCGTCAGCCGTGCAGGTAACGCTAACTGATGTTGAGCGTGTGGAGAAAGGGAGAACTACCCTATGCATTTACACAGGGCATAACTTAACCCGTACTGTTGAAGTGCCAGCAAGTGAGAATTGCAAGGCAGCGAGGACTTTTGATACGAAGGAATAATTACCTTGGTGGAAATATTTCTTTTGAATTTATTGTAAAGAAACTCAAATCCTAATTTTTCTTCAACAAATACCCCTTCTTTATCCGTGAAATACCACTTAAATGGGCAAGAACAATCCCCCGATCAAAAAATAAAAAAAAAGTGCTGAGCGGTTGACACTAAATGCAAGCCTTACCGGGTGCGGATCAAGGAATTTTGCCACCCGGTAATGACGATTTTTTAGTGAAAATCAACTCTTGTTAAGAAGAGATTGCTGACTAGAATACTCATCATCTTGTAGCTCAACCTCCCACTACCCCCAATATATTGGGTTTTTCAGCATGCTTGCGCACACAGGTTGGCATGTATGAATTTAAATTGCATAGTCGGAGACACTTTAAAATCGATATTAATCAAGAGCGAAGTGGAGTTAACGCAAGCGAGAGGTATGAAGGTTAAACAGGAAAAACGCCAAGTATTTTCCCCTGTAAATTTAACCCCTATTTTTTTATACATGTGTTTTAAAGCGCTTTAAAGGCCCTATAAACGGTTGACGATGTCCAACTAGGTATACGTCAAAAGTTACCAGAAAAGCCCGGAGAATCGATCTGACGAACGCTGGGAGCAGAAAATGTACATAACCGGAAGATTAAAGATGTGCATTGTGAAATGACGTGGTAGCATTGGCATTCTGGTGATCATGAATGCCAGAAACGAAAAAGCAGCTATCAGGCAAAAAGGTTTCCAGGCCCGCCCGATAGCTGCTCATGCTCCAGTTCAGAGACTGAAGCGGCTCAACCAAATTTTCAGATCTGGTTAAGTCGTTGCGGAAGACTACGGCTAAATTACGTAGATTTCCAGAAGATTTTGGATTCTTGCAAATCTTACTTACATCTCTGTTCTAGGTTGATCCGTAGCAAAATGGAGAAAACTCTATGAATTCTAAAGATTTTAATCAGCGTAAAGTTACCGATGATTACGCACCTGAACAAGCCCGCATCAAGTTAGCTTCCTTCTTCGAAGGACATCCATCAGCTTTAGAAGCCGTTCAAGCGCTCAACCGCACACAAGCTTGTGTACTTGCAGCCTTATTGGACAGAAAATCGATTACCACATCAGGCTATACAATCCCGGCTGATTATGGTGTTAAGCGTGCCTCTGCTGTGATTCATGCATTAGAGAAGGAATACTCATTCCCGATCTCCAGTCGCCGCGTAGAAACTGAATCGGATGTTGGAAATCGAACAAAGCAATCACTGTTCTTTATTACTGATGAAGATCAGGAAAGGTTAAAAGCTGAACCGGAAGTAGTCTTTAAAGAACGTCATGACAGTGCCTGCCGCAAGAAGGAAAGTCAGGCTCAGAAAGACATTAAACGCTTGGTAAAAGAATACGGAGAAGAAGGTGTTCTAGAGCTTCTTAAAAGAGCTGCCAACGATGATGCAGGGCCTGATTCAAACGCTGGGTAAAATTAATCATAGCTGGGGCTGAAGCCCCAGCTTATTTAGGTATAAAAAAGACGATCCTAAATTTCACCTGAGCTCATGTAATTTTTTCCTTTCTCCCCTACCTATCCCCACTCATCAGAAATTACTCACCTAAAGCGTTGTGACGAGGTTATAGCCTATCGAACGTATAAACCCACTCTTCATCTACTCAGGTCTTGCATTCCTTTCCTTTACTAACTACTGTTTATTTATACAGCTTTTAAGTGGTGGTTTTATGGGCAACAAGAATGGTTTTGATCCTAGTGTAACAAGAGGCGTTCAAGTCTATTGGGAAAGAGCCGAACGGGTGACAGTAGTGCACTCAGGCGGCTTTCTGGACAGAGTTGATCAGGGTTCAGTAGTTCTCTTTGAAACTAAGCGTGAGGGTGAAGAACGGATGTTTTGTTTTGGTCGCACCACGAACACAGCTTATTGGTTCGTGATGCATCAGCCTGTGTCGATTTTTGAGGTAGGTAACTGGTTCAATCATCATCAGATGATGTTAGATGCACATAATGGTGATCTAGATGAGTTCTGCGACATACAAAGAGAGTTGCCCTTCTGAAGGCAATAGAAGCCATAAAGTCCCGTTGGTGGTACTAGCAACAAGCGGAGCGTAGCGACTTCATCAACTGTCCAGATTGATCACAACCTTATCAGGATAACCCTGTACCGTTAGGAGCGTGGCTGAGACGCTGGCAGAGCCTGCATTTCGTGTGCAGGTACGTTTACCACCATAGACCTGTTTTGGGGCTGAACAACGCTACACATCGGGACATCGGGCTTGAATGCGTGCGATCAAACTGTTTTGGGATATTTAGAGACGTGGGCAACGTCATAGCTGTTCAAGTTGAGAAACTGTACGTGTTTGAAGCTTGGAACGACACGCCGCTATGAGTTAGTATTCCCGAAGATCTACCACTACTAACTAAGCGGCAATTCTTGGTGAAAGACTTATTACATTTCTTACATGCAAGAGAGATAGAATTTTAATTCTAACTCACTGTTTTATAAGAAATTAAAGTGAATGGTGCGAAGGTCGGACTCAAAATCCCATGCAACAAACTGAATTATAACAAAATAAATTTATAAAAAACTTTAAGTGCCCCCTTATGTGCCCCCAGATTTTTTCAATCACTTTTTATCTACCTGATGACTATCCCCATATCAAAACGATGCCACCTTAAGGTCTATCCCATTTACCAAAAAAGTTTTGTTAAAAATACTTCACACTGTTCACCTGCGTTAACTTACCAATAAAAACAATGAGTTAGTGGAAAACAACCGTATGTAGATTGAACTTTAATGTGCACCAAGTAGTTAATATTAAAAAAATCACCTTTTTAGACATCTATACGCAATTGTTAATTATTAAACAGCCGATGCCTTAATTTTAAATCGCTTATAACGTTGATTTGTAAGTTGATATTTGGTTATGTTTAATAGATGTTCATGAAAACGCTGGCTATGTAATTTGCCAGAGTGTTTGAGAACACTTAACGATACAACCTGGCAATATCTTCGTCAGTGCGATTACCGTAAATTTCAATCTGTGATAGTGCAGCCTCGATTTGCTGAAACTCAGGCGTGGTCAGTTCAACCTCTAAAGTACCAAAGTTTTCCTTAAACCGTGCTTCGCTACGCATCCCTGGTATAGGCACAATAAAATCATTCTTATGCAGCATCCACGCCAGCGAAATCTGGGCTGCAGTGGCCTGTTTATGCCTGGCGAATTGGTTTAGCAAATCAAGTAACGGCTGATTGGCCTCAATATTTTCCTTGTGATACCGGGTAATGCCTTTGCGCACATCATCGCCAGTGAAATGGCTTTGTGCATTGTATTTACCGCTCAGGAATCCGCTGGCCAATGGAGAGAAAGGAACGAAGCCGATGTTTAGCTCAGCGCAAGCTGGAATAACATCCTTTTCGAACATTCTTTCCATGAGGGAATATTCACTTTGAATCGCGGTTAATGGCGTTACGGCATGCGCGCGACGTAACTCTTGCTCAGTGGCCTGCGATTGGCCCCAGCCACGAATCTTACCGGCCTTAATAAGCGTCCCCATACATTCTGCAACTTCCTCCACCGGAATGTCTTTATTCACCCGGTGCTGGTAATAGAGATCGATATAGTCGGTTTGTAACCGCTGCAATGAAGCATCAAGGTGTGCGGTGATAATGGACTTAAGCGACTTATCACAGTTATCAGAAATATGCAGTTTGGTCGCCAGGATGGCTTGCTGGCGAAGCGGTTTAAGTGCTTCACCGACAATCATTTCATTATCTCCTGCGCCATAAACTTCAGCAGTGTCAAAGAAATTGCAGCCCATTTCAAAGGCGCGGCGTATCAGTCGTATCGATTCTTCACGTTCAGGTGCAGGGCCATAGCCATGACTAAATCCCATACAGCCAAGACCGATTGCCGAAACGTTGAGTTCTCTCAGTTTTCTGGATTTCATTTTAATACCTCAATCAAATGATATAAGACGGATGCGCTTATTTCTCTTGTCGGGTCGGTCGGAACAATATCTCGTTAATGTCCACCTCTTCAGGCTGGCTAATAGCGAATGACACCATCCTGGCGAACGCGCTGGCTGGCAACGCGAAATCGGCGCTGGCTTTCAGGTTGTTCGCTATCTCTTTATCGCTAACGTGCGTCACTAATTCTGTCGCAGATGCGCCAGGCGAGATAATGGTAACTCGGATGTTATGCGGTGTGACTTCCTGACGCAGGCCTTCCGAAAAGGCGCGCACTGCATATTTGGTTGCCGAATAAACGGAAGAAGTGGGCATTACGCGATGCCCAGCAGTGGATGCAACGTTGATAAACTGGCCACTTTTACGTGATTGCATATACGGAAGTGCAGCGGCTACGCCATATAAAACACCCTTAAGGTTGATATCAACCATTTGCTCCCACTCTTCAACTTGAAGCTTTTCAACCAGCGAAAGTGGCATAACACCGGCGTTATTGATCATCACATCGATATGCCCAAACGTTTTAACCGTGATATCGACAAGATTTGTCACGTCGTGGCGCTTAGCGACATCCGTTGTCACGGCAATAGCATGCGCTCCTGATTCAATCAGTTCTTTTGCCAGGGCATTGATACGATCGGCACGACGAGCGGCCAATACGATTTTTGCCCCCTGGCTTGCAAGAAGGCGAGCTGTTGCTTCACCGAGGCCACTGCTGGCACCGGTAATGACAATGACTTTTCCCGTAATGTTGTTCTGCATAACGACTCCTAAAGAAGAATTAATGGATCTGTTGTGGGCGAATCCGGTTCATTATCGCTAACGCTGCAATTATCAAAGTGACTGAACTGCCGATGACTGCACCGTATGGACCTGCGTGATCGATGAGTACGCCGCCAAGCCCTGCACCTAAAGTGATAGCAAATTGAATCGCGGCGACCTGCAATCCGCCGCCACTTTCGGCCTCATCGGAAACGGTACGCGTCACCCATGTCGACCAGGCAACGGGTACTGCACCGAACAAGAATCCCCATAGCACCACTAAAACTGAAACGCCGGTCGTAGACTGCTCGACATAGATCAGCGCTATTGCCAGCAGGGCCATGACCAAGGGAACCAGTGCGAGCGTTAAACGGAGGCTGTAACGCAGCATATGTCCCGCTAATGAGGTTCCGAGAATATTCGCTACGCCAAAGCAAAACAGCAGTGTTGATATGCCATTGACGCCGAAGCCTATGGCATGCTCAAGATAAGGACGTAAGTAGGTGAAGAAGGCAAAGTGCCCACCAAAGACCAGCGCCATCCCGAGAATACCCGCCCCAAATTGCGGTCTTTTCAACAAGCCGAACAGCGTCGCCAAAGTTGACTGACTGTTAGGTTTCATCTCAGGCAACACACGCCACTGCCATAGGATGCCGATCAGTCCCAGCATCGCCGTTACACCGAATACACCTCGCCAGCCAATCAAACCACCTAACCAGGTTCCTAATGGTGCTGCAATAGCCATGGCAATCGAAACACCGCCAAAAATAATGGAAAGCGCGCGCGGGATTTTGGTTGCTGGAACCAACCGCATTGCAATAGCAGCAGCCATCGACCAAAAGCCACCGAGCGAAATACCTAGTAGCACTCGCCCCGCAATCAGCATGCTGTAGCGAGTTGAAAGACTGACCAGCACATTTGAGGCAATAAAAAACAGGCTAAACATCATCAGCACATGGCGACGATCGAGTCGACGCGTAGCGGCCGCAATGAAAAGGCTGGCGATGGTTCCTACAACTGAAGTTGCTGTGACGGCCTGGCCTGCCAGACCTTCTGTAACGTTCAGGGCGGAAGCGATTGGTGTCAGAAGGCTAATAGGCAGTAATTCCGCCGTGACAAGACATATAACGCTAAATGAAAGTGAAAATATCGCGCTCCATTGCGCTTTGACTGAGGCTTCACGAGTTTCTTCAATGACTGAGGTTTGGCTCATAAATAACATCTCTGGTGATTTCAACAACGAGAAACGATGCAGAAAGAATTGAAAATCAGAACTGAGTTTAGAGAATGCGCAGTTATCTCAGAAGTGGCATACTTTGATTACTAGCATGAGGAAAATTCATAATGACTACGATTAATTACAATGGGTTGTCGGTATTCATCGTTGTCGCACGCGAAAAAAGTTTTACTAAAGCGGCGGCAGAATTAGGTATTTCTCAGTCTGCTGTAAGCCACAGTATTAACGCTTTAGAAGAAAATTTGGGCATGCGTCTGCTTACTCGAACGACGCGTGGGGCAGCTCCTACCGAAGCTGGGGAAAGGCTACTTTCTAATCTTGCACCCTATTATTCAGGCATTAAGGCTGAACTTGCTGCGTTGACTGAGCTGCGCGAAAAACCTTCAGGTACCATCCGCATTAGCGCACATGACCATGCGGCCACCACAATTTTGTGGCCCAAACTGGCACCGCTTTTGCGGGAATACCCCGATGTTAATATTGAGATAAATATTGAGTATGGACTGATCAATATTGTGACCGAGCGCTTTGATGCGGGAGTCAGGAACGGAAGCCAAATTGCCAATGATATGATTGCCATGCGAATTTCGCCTGATTACAGAATGCTAGTTGTTGGCTCTCCTGATTATTTCAACCGCCATCCTACCCCGAAAACGCCCCATGAGTTGATATCACATAATTGTGCCAATCTTAGACTTGCTACTCATGGTGGTTTGTACGCATGGGAGTTCGAGCATGAGGGTAAGAGTCTGAACGTTCAGGTCTCCGGCCAAATGATTTTCAATACTTCTTCACAGATGCTAACCGCTGCGGTCGAGGGATATGGATTAGCATTTGCCCCAGAAGATATTCTTCAGCCTTACATTAAATCCGGTCAGCTCACTACCGTGCTTGAAGAGTGGTGCCCCTATGTTCCTGGTTATCATCTTTATTATCCTAGCCGCCGACACGCTTTACCCGCTTTTCAACTGGTTCTTGAGGCATTGCGAATGCCAGCCAGCTAACATATTCAGGTTGGAAGTTTTACACCGGTTAACTCTTCACAGCGTGCAAGAAACCGCGTCTGTATTGCCGGGTTTAACGCATCCGGATTTGTTTTCTGCTGCTGCATATGATGAAAATGGTGCCCACTGACGCTAGAGAAATTCGCAGTCATCATGATTCTCCTTCAAATTAAGGAAGATCATTCAGTGTTGCTCTTGATAGTCATATCTGCCCATTTTTCATGCTTACGACCCAACCAAATACTCAGGATTAACCACAGGCAACTTACCGGTACCGCAACCACAGCAATACCGCTCAAACTCAAGCCAGCAGCAATGAACCCCGCGTAGGTCCAGCTTGCTAATTGATCGCCCGCACGATAGACAAAGGTATCAATGAAGTTTTTAGTTTTGTAACGGTCTTCCCGTGTCATAGAGGTAAATAGTATCTCCCGCGCCGGTCTGGCCAATGAAAAATTGCTGACTCGTCTTACGACCTGAACTGCAACAAATATGGCGATGGTGGGATAGCCAATTAATACTGCAAATCCTAACGTAGTAATCAATGGTAAAGCGCATAACGTAAAAGCAACACCTAACCAGCCCAATACTCTGCCTGTTAGTAAAAGTTGAAAGAGCAGAGTGAATACATTCACCCAGAAATCGATGTTGGCAAAAAATGCAGTTTGGCTGTTACGGTCGTTAAAAACAGACTCAGCAATACTGGCCTGATGAAAATAGAGGATGGTTGATGTTGTCGAATAAAAGAAGATAAATAAAGCGATGGAGAACAGATAGGGTGAGCGAAAGGTATGCGTCATACCGGTGAATATCCCGCCACCAATCGGTTTCTCATCATCAGATACAGTGCCCGTTTTTTTCCGCTCACCATGATGTACATTTGCCAGACGTTGTGAAGCGAAAATCGAACATTCAATCAAAATCATCGCGATAAACAACAGACCATTTTGTCCTATTCCTGCAACAAGGGTGGAAGTCAGTGATGAACCCGCTATTCCGCCCATTGTTGCGCCTGCAGTGAGAAAACCGAAGAGCCTTTTTCCCTGCTCGGAATTGAAGATATCGACAATAAAAGACCAAAACACCGAGACCACGAAAAGATTAAATACGGATACCCAGATAAAAAACACCCGTCCAATCCAGACATTTTGAGCATTTGATGAGAATTGTAAAGCCACAAGAAAAACTAACAAGTTGAATGAGAAAAAACGGTAAGTCAGTTTTATAAAATGTTCGCGACTACAACGCTTAACTAAATATGAAAATATAGGGTTCACCAACAACATAGCTAGTAGTGTACCGGTGAACAGCCATGGCAGGTTTCTAACTCCGCCAGCTACACCTAGCTCATCTCTTATTGGCCGTAGTATATAATAGGAAAGGAAAAGTGAAAAAATATAAAACCAAGCCCAAAGCAAAAGCTTTACCTCCATTTTATTTACATGGCTAATGTTCATCATTTTTAAAAAGGGGTTGATAGGCGAAAAATTACTTCTTCTATTTTCGTATAGTATTTTCATATTTTTCCCGGGAAAATGGCCTATCCTTAACGGGATAAACCCATCACGCCCAACAGTTGTTATTCAAATTACGCATCGCCTATTGAATTTTCAATGATGCTTTATTGCATACTGACATGAGAAAAGCTCATAAATTTATCATTAAAAAATTGATAAACGTAAAATGTTAGCAATGTTATAATTGCACTCGTTGTCTTTTTATGTCATTAAATGTAAAGAAACCCATTTTAAGATTAATGAAAATTCCTCATGGTAGTATTTAGTTTTTCACCATAGTGTCACTCTTTAAGTTGCTATATTCTTAATTTATCACTTCGTGATTAAAATCATTTCAGGCAGATTCATGCCTCTCATTATTCACACTCAATGTGAAATGAAGGGATAGCGACGGAGATAATATGAAAACCATAAAGAATACATTCAAATTACCTATATTAATTGTGGGTTCTTTAGCAATTTCATCCTTATGCTATGCCGCAACTTCCGTTACTACGTCTCCTGATTCAGTTCAAACACTGAGTGAACGAGACGCTAACTTATCTTCAGTGCAATGGTCCCCTAATGAGCTTAGCCAAATAATAAAAGCTGATGATCTTCACATCGCACCCTTTCGCGAAGATGGAAAAACATATGGCACGCCAACATGGATTTGGTGTGTTGAGGTAGATGGCAACCTGTATGTTCGGGCATACAATGGGCAGCGTTCAAGTTGGTATCAGGCCGCCTTACGAGAAAAAGCAGGAAAAATTGTTGCTGCAGGCATGACTAAAGAAGTCAGATTTGAACCGGTGCAAGGTGATATTAATACTCAGATCGACAACGCCTATAAGCAAAAGTATCAAGGTAGTGCCTATCTGAATCATATGATAACTGGCGGCTCAAGAAATGCCACTATCAAAATAGTTTCACTAAAAACAAATAGCTCAAGTTGATGCATTGGATATGTAATGTAGTTATTCCCTCAGACTTACCTTTTTAATCAATTGAATGATGATTTTTCAAACTTTGAAATGCTTTTAATTTATAAATTTTATTATCAGGAGATAATTATGTCCCGAATAACCTCTGCGTCATTTTTTTTAACACTCGCTGCCAGCTTCTCAACATTAGCGGATAATAGTGATATTTCTCATGCGATTTCTGCCAAGCCAGCGAAAGAGAACGTCATTATCAGTAAAAATGGCAGCCGCCCATGGGTCACCGGTGCAGAGTCGAATTTTACCGGTACAGTGCGTGTTGAGCCTCTTTTTACTCAGCCAAAATCTCCCGTAAGAACCACCGTTGGACATGTCAATTTTGAGCCCGGTGCCCGCAGCGCCTGGCACACTCATCCCTTAGGACAGACCTTGGTGATCACATCAGGATCGGGCTGGACGCAGGAATGGGGAGGAGAGAGGAAAACAGTACATGCCGGAGATATCATCCATTGCCCACCGGGCGTGAAGCACTGGCATGGCGCGACAGCATCTACCGGCATGTCACATCTGGCGATTCAGGAAGGCACGCCGGAGGGCAAAAATGTTGAATGGATGGAAAAGGTATCAGATCAGCAATATAACAATGAATCATAAGGATTGATCTATGCGAACTCGCGCTATAACTGTGTTTTCATTAGCCATCATGCTGAGTGGATGTGTTCAGTCAACAGCAAAAAAACCATCTATTCCGTTATCTCCTTCACTAACCGATTTGGGACAGTCATCACCCGCCTTAGAGAATTACACACAGAAGTATGTGGATAATGATTTATGGAAACGGCCGCAGCTTAGTCCCCGCGATCGCAGTATTGTCACTATTGCAGCACTCATCGCGCGCAATGACCAGGTAGAACTGCCTTACCATATCAACCTCGCGTTAAACAACGGGGTTAAACCAGGTGAAATTTCAGAGATTATTGCTCATCTAGCCTTTTATAGTGGCTGGCCAAGTGCCACATCCGCCGCGCAAATCACGCGCAGCGTGTTCGCCCAGCGCGGTATAACGCGAGCACAATTGCCGCAAGCCGATGTTACGTTACAGCCGGTTGATCAAAAAGTTGAACAAGCGAGATCGACCCAGGTTGCTAATAGCTTTAATAGCGTTTCTTCTGGAACCGTTGAATTTACCGAGAAAGCGGTATTTGGTGATTTGTGGCGACGTCCCGATCTGGCTCCCAGAGATCGCAGTATGGTCACCGTCAGTGCTTTGATTGCCAGTGGCCAGGTTGAGCAAATTGGCTACCATCTCAATCGAGCTATGAATAATGGTCTGACACAAAGCCAGGCATCGGAAATGTTGACACAACTGGCGTTCTACGCCGGTTGGCCAAAAGTATTCTCTGCACTGCCTGTAGTAAAAAAAGTTTTTGAATCACGCAGAAGTTAGACTCATTGCTGCAGGCTTTCTCATTCTTGAAAGCCTGCCAATCAATCTCGATAGCGAAGCGCATCTATAACCAGTGAGAAAGCTTTAGAAGAGCCGCGTCGATTAGGATAGTAAATGTGCAACCCTTCCCAATAGGGCGTCCACTCCTCCATAACACTCATCAACTCTCCAGATTTTAAATAAGGTGCAGCCAGTTCCTCGGGTACATGGCCTAAGCCAAAACCCGCTACAGCTGCTTTTACTATCTGGAATATGCTATGAAAGACAATCTGTCCTTCAACACGTGCTGTCACCTCACGGCCATCTTTCTCAAATTCCCATACGTAGAAGCCACCATGTACAGGTAATCGCAAATTAATACATTGATGTTTCAGTAGATCCTGAGGAGAGGTTGGCAACGTTTTTCCTGAGAAATAGTCCGGTGAACCAACGACTAAAAAACGCATGTCAGGACCAATTCTTGCCGAAATCATGCCGCTTGCCAGTTGGCCCCCCAGACGTACACCGGCATCGTAGCGTTTCTCGACGATGTCAGTAAGGCCATAATCGTTAACGAACTCAATATTGATATCAGGATAGGTACGCATTAAGGGTGACAGCTTTGGCCAGAGGATTGTTTCAATGGCGAAGTCGGTAGCTGAAATACGTATCGTTCCTGCCGGGTGTTCTTTTTTGTCATGTAAGGCAGCCAATTCGCTGTAAATATCATCAAACTTAGGCGCAAGGCTAGCCAGTAATTGTTCACCAATTTCAGTGGGTGAAACGCTGCGCGTGGTCCGTGTCAGCAATCGAACACCCATTTTAGTTTCAAGTGAACGCATAGTATGGCTGAGTGCAGACTGAGATACGCCCAACTGTGCCGCAGCTCGGGTAAAACTCTGCTCTCGCGCGACGGTGACAAATGCCACTAAATCATTGAGGTTATCTCGTGCCATTTCATTTGCTCCTTAAAGATTGAGGCTGATTTAACTATATATTTCTAAAAGTGTCTATGAATCTGCAGCTCACTTAATTTTCGATTAATGATGATTCCTCATAACTCTATTCATGATGTTCACCTAATCAAAAAACGCTAACCACGCTATGTTAATTAAGCCTTTATTGATGTTTTTAGTCGGTATTTACCCTCCGCTGTAGCGGAGGGGTTTTAATATTTATCACATTGAAGAGGAGTTTTTATGCCGTGGTCCAGCAAAGAACTTAACGATATTGTTGATGCGGATGACCTTCATATTTCCCCCTTGCGCGCTGATGGTAAAACTATGGGCACGCCAACATGGATCTGGTGCGTGGAGGTTGAAGGCGCTTTGTATGTCCGTGCTTATAACGGCGTAAATTCGCGGTGGTATCAATCTGCGTTGGAGCAAAAAGCGGGACAAATTGTAGCTGCGGGTGACACCCGAGATGTCATCTTCGAAACTGTTCGCGGTGATATTATCGATAAGATTGATGATGCTTATCGAAAAAAATATAAATATAGTCAATATCTTAGTTCAATGATAAGTCATCGCACGCGGGAAGCGACCATTCTCATAAAGCCGGCGCTCAAGTGACGGCACGACGTTTTCTTGAATAGGGGAAAATAGATGAGAGGAATGCTTGCTGCTTTAACATTGTCTGCAATGGCTTCACTGGCTTCAATAGCAGAGGCCGCAGCGGGAGATCGAATTGATGAACGTCTCCAAACAGTCCGTCAGCAAGACTGGAACGTTGAAGTTGTTAACGATGAACTTAATTATCCCTGGGATATGGAAGCCGCAGGGGATCAGCTCGTCATTACTGAAGCGGCCGGGAACATCGTCATAATGCATCAAGGTCAGCTTCAGCGCTATGCCATTACAACGTCAGATCCGATTGTTAATGAGGGTGGCGGTGGGCTGATGGGAATGGCGCTGGCGAAAGATTTTTCTCAAAGCGGTAATGCGTGGCTATACCACACCTACCGCAGTAGCTCGGGGCTAACCAACAAAATCATTCAGGCACATTTTGACGGAAAGCAGTGGCAGGAAACGAAAGTCATTCTTTCGGGTATTCCAGGCCATCGCCTCTATAACGGCGGTCGCATTGCCATTGGGCCAGATGGTTATCTCTATGCCACAACGGGCTGGACTGAGAACGAAGACCACCCACAAGATATACAAAGTCTGGCGGGGAAAGTGTTACGTATGACACTTGATGGCAAGGTACCGCGGGATAACCCCATTGCCGGTTCACTTGTTTACAGCTGGGGGCATCGTAATCCTCAGGGATTAGCGTGGAATAAACGTGGAGAGCTGTTTGCCACAGAGCATGGCCAGATCGCACATGATGAAGTTAACATCATTAAACCCAGCTCAAATTACGGCTGGCCGGTCATCCAGGGGGATGAAAAACGTGCTGGCATGGTAGCTGCCTGGCTCAATTCAGGCTCGCAAACATGGGCACCTTCAGGTACAACCTTTGCGGGCGAAAACCTTTTAGTCGCGGCTCTGGGCGCAAAAGGCTTGTATGTGTTTGATGACAAGCAGAAGAAACTTAGGCAAGTTTTTAGCTCAGGAGAACGCCTACGTGATGTTTATGCAACCCCTAACGCGATCTATGTGATTACTACCAATCGTTCACCCCGTTCGGAAGGCCCGTCTGCAGACAGATTACTGAAGCTAACGCTCAAAAAAACATGACTGCAACGCGAAGATAATTCGCAGTAATGAGAATTCTTCATGATTCCATCCCATTCAGGGTTGGTAATCACTATCGGCATGTAATGTTAATATTGATGCTATTCGGAAGCCTGATCGTCGGGCTATTTAAAGCATTACAATTAACCAGGGAGTTATTTATGCCCCATATAATTGTCAAGATTGTTGGTCAGTCAGAAGAAAACAAAAAAATAATCGCAGCGGCATTAACTGATACCTTGAGCAAAACGCTGGGAATCAGTGAGGATTTCATCTCTTTATCAATAGAGGATATTTCAAAGGAGAGTTGGGTTAAGGATGTTTACAATCCTGAGATTATAGAAAAGCCAAATAATCTCTATAAAAAACCTGGCTACGATCCACTTTGATTTTGACTGCCAAGCTCTGATTTATAACTTAATACCCGCAAAATTTTATCCATTTACATCTTGCACAAGCGCATGTTGATTAATTTGCGCTGATGTTCTCCTGTGCGTCATAAAGAGGAATTATCATATGAGTTTTTCATTCAAAAATCAGGTTGCGTTGGTTACCGGTGCCGCCTCTGGAATGGGCCTTGCAGCATCGAAGGCTTTCGCTGCATCCGGCGCATCTGTCGTTATGGTGGATGTCAATGAAGAAGCGGTTGCAAATGCAGCCGCTGAAATGAATGCAGCAGGGTACAGTGCGATAGGCATTCGCTGCAATGTCGCAAATATTGACGAGGTTAAAGCTATGGTTGATCAAGCTGTCGCCACGTTTGGGCGTATTGATGCTGCATTCAATAATGCGGGTGTACAAAGTCCAGTTGCTGAAACAGCAATTGCCGATCCTGAGGATTATGATTTCGTCATGGATATCAATTTGCGCGGTATCTGGAACTGCATGAAATATGAATTAATTCAGATGAAGAAACAAGGAAGTGGCGCGATCGTTAACAACTCTTCGCTTGGCGGTTTGGTGGGTATTGCCGAGCGTGGTATTTACCATGCTTCAAAGCACGGTGTGGTGGGCTTAACCAAAAGCGCAGGTCTGGAATATGCTCCGCAAAACATCCGGGTTAATGCTATCTGCCCAGGCATTATCGAGACGCCAATGGTGTCTGGTATGTTGGAAAGCCAGCCTGAAGCGATGGCTGAACTCATGAAAGATGTCCCCATCAAGCGTCTGGGCCGCGCTGAAGAAATTGCCGATGCCGTACTTTGGTTATGCAGTCCTGCCTCTACTTTTGTCATTGGCCATGCACTACCTGTTGATGGTGGCTATACCGTCCGTTAAATACCCTCGGGGTTCGTTTCAATTATGGGATGAACCCCCTTTTCTCTTTTGATAAGAGTCTTCGCATGTTGGAGGCGAATGGTTCGATCTAACACCTGCTTGTAACGTTAATAAAAGGATATTAAAAAATGGTTACGTTAAATAAACCTGGGGCATCGAAATTATTAATAATAACACTTGCCACACTCATTGTTGTGGTGGGTGTATTTATGCTGTCTGGCGGTATTTATCTGATCACCTTAGGTGGTTCCTGGTACTTTGCGCCAACAGGATTCATTATTACCATCGCGGGTATATTAATTGGACTCCGCCGTCCATTTGGGGTTTATCTCTACCTCATAGCACTGGTTGCTAGTTTTATTTGGTCAATATGGGAAGTGGGTTTCACATTCTGGCCACTTGTTTCACGTCTTTTTGCCCTGAGTGTATTTGCTGTCTTTCTTCTTTTGATTACCCCGCTACTGAATTTCAGGAAGGGGGATGCGCCGAAAAGATCTGCCTATAGCGCAGCAGGAATTATTATCCTCGCTTTAATCGCCACGGGATGGAAAGCTTTTATACCTCAACCACTCGTGAGCGAAAACAGTCCTCCGGCTCCTGTAGCGGGAAAAGCATCGGGTGCTGAGCCGGGGGCAGAATGGCTTCATTATGGACGAACACCCGCAGGTACGCGCTTTGCCAATGCTGATCAAATCACCCCAGAGAACGTAGCTCATTTAAGTAAGGCCTGGACTTACCGTACCGGTGAAATACCTAAAGGTCCTCAAGCCCATGTCGTCACGCCATTATTCGCAAATAACATGCTCTATGGCTGCACTCATTCGAGCCAGATTTTTGCGCTAAATCCCGAGAACGGTAAACAAATCTGGCGTTTCGACCCGCATGCCAGCGGCAATTTTTTCCCCCGGTGTCGTGGGGTCGCTTTCTATGATGCTTCAAATGATCCAGCAGTGGTTTCTGCAACAATTGAACCAGCGACTTTGTGCCGTCGTCGCGTTATATCCACGACAGTCGATGCACGGTTAGTGGCGCTGGATGCGCAAACGGGCCAACCTTGTGAGGACTTTGGCGAGCATGGCATCGTTGATCTTCATGCTGGAATGGGGACCTTTAAGCCGGGATTCTACTTCCCGACTGCAGCCCCTACCGTCGTGCGTAATCTGATTGTGGTTGGAGGATTGGTACAAGACAACCATGAAACGGGTGAACCATCAGGTGTCATTCGCGCATTCGATGTCCATTCCGGCAAGTTGGTGTGGGCGTGGGATCTGGGTAATCCAGCCATCACCGCACTTCCACCAAAGGGGGAAGGCTACACACCGGGAACGCCGAACGTGTGGTCCACACCGGCATACGATGACAAGCTTGGTTTGATTTATCTACCAACTGGCAATGCAACTCCAGATTTCTGGGGAGGCCATCGTTCCCCTGAAGCAGATAAATATTCTTCTTCTGTAGTGGCTTTGGATATAGCCACCGGACGCGAACGCTGGCATTTCCAGACTGTCCACCATGACCGCTGGGACTACGATGTACCTTCGCAACCCGCTCTTTATGATGTACCTGATGGCAAAGGCGGTACCATCCCAGCGCTGATTCAAACCACTAAGCGCGGTGAAATCTTTATGCTGGACAGGCGAACTGGCGAGCCGATTGCGAAAGTGGAAGAACGTGCTGTTCCTCAGGGAGGTGTCAGCGATGACCGTACTTCTCCGACGCAGCCCTATTCAGTAGGAATGCCATCAATCGGAACAGAACCACTGAAAGAGTCTCGAATGTGGGGAATGACACCGCTCGATCAACTTATTTGTCGTATTGAGTTTCGCCGGGCGCGTTATGAAGGGGAATTTACGCCACCATCTGAGCAGACTTCGATCTTTTTCCCAGGTTGGGCGGGCGGAATGAATTGGGGATCATCATCTATTGCTGAAAATATAGGATACCTATTAGTAAACGACTCGCGCATGGGTGTTTTGAACCGTTTGGTTCGTAGGCAGCAATATGATGCTAATGCCCAAGGGGATGGAACACATGACGGTGGAGCGCCGCAGTACGGAACGCCTTGGGGTGTTGAGCAGTCGCGCTTCCTCTCTCCTTTGGGAATACCCTGCCAGGCCCCCCCCTATGGAACATTAACCGCCATCGATCTTGCCACCAGAAAAGTGGTTTGGTCTGTACCTATGGGAACGGTCGAAGATACCGGACCAATGGGTATCGCCATGCATTTACCTATGCCAGTAGGTTTACCAACTTTAGGCGGACCTGTTACGACTGCGTCCGGATTGGTATTTATGGCGGGAACGCAGGATTACTACCTTCGCGCTATGGATATTAAAACCGGTCGTGAATTATGGAAGGGGCGTTTACCTGTCGGTGGAGAAACAACCCCGATGACCTATACAGCAAAAAATGGACGGCAGTATGTGGTGATCAGTGCCGGGGGAAATCGTACCACGCCAATTAGGGGCGACTACATCATTGCTTTCGCGCTTCCTCAATAAGCGCGATGGATTATCCTGCCCGCCATCTGGCGGGCTAAACAATTAATTTTCTTGAGAGTTTGGTTATGCAAAGTGAGTCGGTTGAGTCCAGTGAATCTATGAATTTTATGCGGATGCTACTGACATTAATGTTGGTCGTTTTGGCCGGATTTTTGATTATTGGTATCGCACTGCCTGTGCTTCCCCGTTACGTGCACCACCAGTTGGGATTCGGTACTTTTGCTGTGGGTTTAGTCACTGGCGCGCAGTTTGCCGCTTCTTTAGCGACTCGCTTCGCAGCCGGACGTTATGCCGATCGATGTGGTGGCAAACGAGCCATTTATCTGGGATTGTTGCTGGCAATAGCGGGAGGCGTTTTTTATTTAATTTCACTTCCATTTGCCACTCAACCCATTACAGCTATCACTTTAGTGTTGATTGGCAGAGCGATAGTGGGTGGTGCAGAAAGCTTTATCATCACTGGCGGCATGACGCTGGGGTTGGCTCTGGCGGGCGGCAAACAAACCGGTAGAGTAATCGCATGGGTAGGCACCGCAATGTTTGCTGCTTTTGCCCTTGGCGCACCGCTAGGTACTGCCATCTTTGACCATTCTGGTTTTGCCGCCATTGCTTTAACAACAGCGCTGCTACCTATCATTGCCATGCTCGTTGTCCGCATCTTGCCAGAACGCGTTGACCCCGCAGAACAGAGAGGAACCCTCTCCCAGGCTCTTTCATCAGTGTGGCTGCCCGGATTGGGTGCGGCTTTCAATGGTGTGGGTTACGCCGCTTTATTGTCATTTTCTGTCCTGATGTATGCCGAAAAAGGCTGGGGAATGGGCTGGTTACCGGTTAGTGCATTTGCAGCCGCGTTAATCGCTGCACGCCTCTTCCTGGGGCAGTTAATTGACCAGTCGGGGGCTATCCGCGTAGGTGTGATTTTTTCTCTGGTGACAGCGCTCGGGCAGATTTTACTCTGGGCAGCACCTTCTCCCTGGCTTGCTGCTGCAGGTGCTGCATTAACCGGTGCTGGCTGGGCAATGGTCTATCCCGCCTTTGGGTCTGAAGCGGTGCGACGCTTGGGGGGAGCAAACAAAGGTGTTGCAATGGCAACGTACTCAGCATTTCCTGACCTTGCTATCGGTCTTTCAAGTCCGCTGTTAGGACTCGCGGTGTCCTCCGGTCACATGAATGTGGTTTTCCTCTGGAGCGCCATTGTTGTGATAATGGCCGTTCCGATTGCATTGCTAGGCAGAAAAAAACAGTGATTTGATTGAGGGAAGCCTTTTTCTCGTTTAAAAGGTTCCCTCAATAGGGCTATAAATTCTTACCGAAGAATTCCGCCAGTTTGTTTACTGCTGGGGTGACATATTGCGGCTTATCATAGAGATCAAAATGCGATGCGCCCGGAATAACCACCATCTCTTTTGGTTGCTTTGCCTGAGCATATGCAGCTTCGCTGAATTTGAGCGTTTCAGCACGCGAGCCAGAAATAAGCAGAACGGGACGCGGTGAAATCAGATCCATATGTGCCAATGGATAATAGGCCAGATGCAACCCTGGGCTGGTAACGACGTATCGGTTGTGGGCATTTGGATGCGCACCGCGCGGCGTCAAATAATAGTTTGTTGCTTCTCGCACAAAGCTGGGAGAGCTCGCATTGATGCTACTTAAAGGGGGTAATAACGGCTTCACTAGCACCGGCGCACCGGCAGCTTCTTTATTCAGTTGCTCATCCACGCTTGCCAGCAACTTGTGCTGATCTTCAGCGGTAACAGGCATGCCTTCAATACCCGTACGCGTCGCTTCGCCGATATCATAAGCTACTACTCCGGCAACAGCTTTTACGCGTAAATCCGTCTGAGCTTCGTTAAGGGTATATCCACCGCCAGCACAAACGCCAATAGCACCAATACGATTAGCATCAACTTGCGGCAGACTGGCTAGATACCCTACTGCACTACGAATATCTTGCACTCGGTCAGAAGGGTCTTCAAGATCGCGCGGAACACCGCCACTTTCACCATAGTGTGAAGCATCATAAGCCAGCGTAATAAATCCTTTTCGTGCCAACTGCTGCGCATATAATCCGGAAGTTTGTTCTTTAACCCCTCCCCATGGATGTGCAACCACTAAAGCTGGATACTTTTTTGTAGCGTCATAATCCGGTGGAAGATACAAATTTCCGGCCATACTGATTGTACCGTTGTTGAATGTAATCTTCTGCGAGCCAACAACATTGATTCCCTCAGCAACAGTTTTAGGTGTGGCGGAAAAGGTATTGGTAGAATAGGCCATTAACAGTGATAAGCAGAGTAGTGTATATTTAAATGCAGGCATGGTTACCCCTCTTAGTTCAAAGATAAATCTAATTTTAGAATTTGAATAGTTCACTCTTATCCGAACAATCCCGTGCGGTGAATATAATCATCATCCGTAATGACTTAGAGATCTGATTCTAAATTTTCTAATAGCAAAAAACCTTGATTGAATGATGAATAGAGTTATTACAATAATTCATAAATTTAAAACTTCTTTACAGATTGAAGTGTTTAACGCTAAGGCTGTAGGGAATAGAAAAAATCTAAACAAGCTTAAAACTGATTTTTTTCCACACCCAATTAATGAAATTCATTCATTAAAGCATTCAGCGCCTGAGGGTTAATTCATCGCTTTTCATCATGCATACTGGAAATCCGATACGCAGATTAACTCTGCTTTATAAGAAGAAGACGTCAGGAAAGAAACCTGTTAGTTCAAATCTTCAAATGAACACCGCAAAAAAATTTAAGGAAATGAGATGACTATTATCAACAAAGTTGGCTCGCAAGCATCAATGGTTGGACCGGAAGACTGGTTCACTGGCACAGTCCGAATCGATCCCATGTTTGCTGCAGACGAGAATGCTCGTGCCAGCGCTGGCCACGTAACATTTGAACCTGGCGCACGCACAGCATGGCATACCCATCCACTTGGCCAACGTCTCATTGTGACTTCGGGATTCGGTTATGTCCAAACCTGGGGAGAGCCGGCTCGCGAGATTCGTGCAGGTGATGTCGTATGCATTCCAGCCCATGAGAAACACTGGCATGGCGCAAGCGCTACTACAGCGATGACCCATATTGCAATTCAGGAAGCTCAGGATGGCAGCGTAGTTGAATGGCTGGAAAAGGTCTCTGACGAACAATATGGAGATATCGAATGAGCAATAATATCGATGGAAAAGTTATTGTAATAACAGGCGCTAGCAGCGGGTTAGGTGAATGTACAGCGCGTAGTTTGAGCGCTAAAGGAGCAACTGTCGTGCTTGGCGCTCGTCGAGTCGAGCGGCTTGAGAAGCTCGTCCAGGAAATTGAAAGCGCAGGCGGTAAAGCAATTGCACTTGCTACTGATGTCACCGATAAAAATCAGGTTGAGAAGTTACTGAAGGCTGCGGTTGAGGCTTTTGGTCGTGTTGATGTTCTCATTAACAATGCCGGGTTAATGCAGCAATCAATGCTGGAAAGCCTGAAAGTTGATGAATGGGATAACATGATTGATATCAACATCAAAGGCACTCTTTACGGCATTGCCGCCGCGCTGCCAATAATGAAAGAGCAAAAATTCGGCCACATTATTAACGTCTCATCGATTGCAGGCCACAAGGTAACACCCGCTGGGGCCATTTACTGCGCAACCAAGCATGCAGTAAGAGTCATCAGTGAAGGTCTTCGCTCAGAAGTAAAACCTTATAATCTTCGGACGACAATTATTTCGCCGGGCGCTGTTGATACCGAGTTGACTCACCACATTACTGATAAAGGTGTAGCTGGTGATATTCAACAGTTCTACGATGAACATGCAATCCCACCATCATCATTTGCAAGCGCAGTTGAATTTGCCATAACTCAACCAGCGAATGTAGATATCAATGAAATACTTTTCAGACCTACCAGTCAGGAAATGTAATTTCAATCCAAATGAGCCCGGACTAATTTCGGGCTCATTTATTTAATAACTTATTAAGTGATATTGCTTTCCATTTTTCAACCGCTATGGAGGATTAACGATGAAATCACGTTTTCTAGGAAACTCCAGCTTAAAAGTTTCAGCTCTTGGCCTGGGTTGTATGGGATTCACTCAAAGTTATCCCCCTTACATCTCAGACGAAGAAGCCATTAAGGTTATCCGTGCCGCTTATGAAAAAGGAGTGACACTCTTTGACACCGCTGAAGTTTACGGTCCTTATACGAATGAAGTTTTATTAGGAAAAGCGTTAGCGCCTATTCGTGATGAAGTAGTGATTGCATCAAAATTTGGATTTGATTTAGCCAAAGGCAATGATTCGGATGGCCCTAATGGCCGTGCAGTCGGCCTTTCTAGTCGGCCAGAGTCAATACGCTTGGCGATTGAAGGCTCTCTACAACGTCTTGGAACGGATCGTATTGATCTTTACTACCAACATCGTGTTGATCCTTCTGTACCCATTGAAGACGTGGCAGGAACGATAGTCGACCTGATTACGGAAGGAAAAGTATTACATTGGGGACTTTCTGAAGCCTCAGCAGATACCATACGCAGGGCACACCACGTACAGCCCTTAACAGCCGTGCAAAGTGAATATTCGATGTGGTATCGAGCATCGGAAGAAACTGTTTTACCTACACTCAAGCAATTAGGTATTGGATTCGTACCTTATAGCCCGTTGGGTAAAGCCATGCTTACAGGCCGTTTTAGCCAAAAATCCACGTTTGATTCAGATGATTTCCGCAGCCAAATTGCACGTTTCTCTCCAGAAAATCTCAGCCAAAACTTGCAGGTGGTTGATTACGTCAAACTCCTGGCTTCCAGGAAGAACGCGACTCCTGCCCAAATTGCTTTAGGTTGGCTGCTTGCCCAGTACGATGGCATTGTGCCAATTCCAGGTACGAAAAAGGTCGAACGATTGGATGAGAATCTGGCGAGCATAGGAGTTGAATTCTCACCAGATGAACTGGAGGACATCAGGCAAATGCTAAACAAGTTTAAAGTTGTTGGTGAACGATATCCTGATTCTCAGGAGAGACTGACGGAGAAGTAGAACTCACACACAACGCAAATAAGAGTAATGTTAATGGTGACCTATTTATCCATGTAAATAACCGGCTTTCGCCGGTTCTTGTTAATAATACCGCTCAGGCGACATCGCACTTTGGCAGCCAATCGCTGCTGCTTTCCTCAGTCAGATCGAGGTTGGTCTGCATCCCCAGCTTCGTGCGCCGCTTCAGATAATGGTGCCCGTACTCGCGCATAATGCTCTCCAGCGACAAACTGAACATCTTCATGCTGAGTGGATTCCTGTAACCGTTCGCCTCCATATAAGCCAGATAGGCATGGTAAAGATAGCGCCTCGGCTGTAAGGGCCTGATGCTGGCGTTCCCCATGTAAAGTGAAGTAGGTTCCGGCGTGGTGAACAGGTAGCCGCAGAAGTCCACCATCGGATCCGCGTCGCGCTTGATGCGCATCGCCTCATCGGAGTTCTGCTGCGACTGAAGTAACGCCCTTGCGTCCTGCGGCTGGCTGAACTGCTGCATCAGCTGGCGGACGATAACGGCCAGCTCGCCGCTGATTTTTTCCTTCAGCTGCGGGTCGCGCTCGTTTGCCGGGATGATTTCCGGGAAGTGCAGGATGACCCGGCGGCGCGATACCCCGCCGCTGCGGTCGGTGAAGCGCATCGGATTATTGTTTACCGCCAGAATCACCGCCGGAATGTGCGTTGAGTAGGCATCGCGGTATTTCGGGTCTACGGATACCGCGTCGCCGCCGGTAATCGCCTTGATGCCCGCACCGTCGCCGCTCCACTTCTCCTGGTCGGGCAGAATTATCAGCGAGTAGCCAATCACCGCCGCGCGCTCGCGCGATGACTCCAGCGTCTCGATGGTCGCGGACGTGGTGTTGTCCGTTCCGGCCAGCATGGTGGCGATTTCGGCCATGATGCTTTTACCGCTGCCGCCGGGGCCCGTGACCTCCAGAAACAGCTGCCAGTCGTAGCGGTTCGCCAGCACCATAAACAGCGCGGCGAGAATAATATCGCGCTTTGCCGCGTCGCGTCCGGCGGCGCGGTCCAGCCACTGCCAGAAGTGCGGCGCGTGGTTCGCCAGCGTCTCGCCTTTAACCGGTGGGGTAAAGTCCACCTCGCTGACCGTGCGCAGCCAGAAGCGTTTGCTGTGTGGGCTGAAGCTGCCGGTGCGCGTATCCAGTACACCGTTGCGGAAGCCTATCAGGCGGCGCGCCGGGTCGGACTGCTGCGGCAGCATCAGCTTCAGCGTATCCACTACGCCTGAAATCTTGCCCGCCGAGAACGGCGCCCGCAGCCGCTGGAACAGCTTCGCCACGTCGCGCTCAAACTGCTTCCCCGAAATGACCTTCCACGCGCCCGCCTTGTAGCGTGACAGGATTTCGCCGCTGGCATCCACCGCAAGCGCGTTTCGGTAATGCTCAGCAACGCGCTCCGCTTTTTCGCTGGCGCTCATGGCCGAAAACTCCGCTTCGCTCATCACGTCAAACGGGCTGGCGGTAGCGGGCGCTGCGGCCTCAATAAGCGCCTGCTTTGTCGGGACGTCGCCGTGCTGCAAAAAGGCGTCGTTCCAGTCGCCGAACACGGGCGGCAGCGCTACGACAGCGTTACTGATATCTGCGGCCTTTTTTGCCTTATCCTGACCGTTGCCGTTAAGGTCGCGGTCGGCGGCAATCATCAGCTGCAGCGTGGCGTGCTTTTCCCGGGCAAGGCCAGCCAGAGAAAGGAGATTGCCCGATGAGAGAGCAATCCACACCTCATCACCGGTCAGGTTATGCACAGTCAGGCCGGTCGCGTAACCCTCGGCAAGCCAGATGCACTTTGCCGGCTTAGCGCTGCTGAGAACGTGGCAGGCGCCTTTCACCTGGCCGCCTTTAAGTGTGCGCTTCTCCCCGCTGGCATTAATGAGCTGCACGTTAACCAGCTGGCCGCTCATGTCGTGCAGGGGCACAACCACATCGCCGGTGCGGTAGGACGTTAACGCCACCTTATGCGCCTTCGAAAGCGTAAGGCATGCCTGCTCTGGCAGGCCTTTGCGGGACAGGTAGGGATTGCCCGCCGTTTCCTTTGCCGTGCTGACCAGCTGTTGCGCCAGTGCAGCAGCTGCAGCGCGGGATACCTCGTCCGTTTCGGGAGCGGCTGCCGTAATGATGTCAGCAGCCACCGGCGGAAGGTTGCCGGTCAGGTCGTTAACGCGTACAGCGGCTTCGCTGAGCGTAATGCTGAGCGCCTTTTTCACCAGGTCCATGCCGTCACCGGCTCCGCACTGATTACAAATCCACGTCCCGCGCCCGTCTTTATCGTCGAAGCGAAAGCGGTCCGTTCCCTGACACACCGGGCATGGCATGTGGCGGTTTTTGATTACCTTCACGCCCAGCGCGGGCAGAATGCGGGGCCAGTGGCCACGCGCAGCGGTGGCCGCTTCGGATACGGTCATTTTCATCGTTCTTTTCTCCCTCAGTGCAGCACCGGCGCGCCTGTCATGCGCCCGCAGAGTTCATCCATCATTACCTGACCGAGAAAGCTCAGGCGCGGAGCCGACTTCAGCGGCCCGGTGGACAGCAGGTCATCCAGCAGCGCGCAGGCAATTTCCTGACCGCGCTTCCGCCCATGCTGGCGCAGGTAATAGCCCTCGAGCTCGGTTTCAATAACGTGCTCGAGGCGCGCCAGCGTCAGGCCGGGATAACGCTGCTGTTCATGACAGACTGTCAGCCAGGCGCAGGCGACGGCGCGGCGTGAAAGCGCGGCGCGCAGTTCAGGCGAAAGGGTGCGGTTTTTCATGATTCAGCCTCCGCGTTCATCCAGTTGTTCTGGCAGCGCGTCACCACGTCATCCAGCTGCTCGGTGATGAGAAAGACCAGCGAAGCCAGCTGTGCGCGCTGAGCGGGCTGCGGCAGTTCGTGGCACTCCTGAAATGCGGTCATGTCGCTGACGAAGCGCCCAGCGTTGCGCAGGTGCTCAAGGCGTACCAGGTCGGCGTGAGAAATCGTGGCGTGAGTCATGCGCGCACCTCCCGGACCGGCAGGCGGGCGGCAAAGGACAGCACGTAGTCGCGGGCCAGCGAAAGGCGGGCGGCGCGCTCGTTGGCGGCAACGGTGCGGAGCATATGAATTTGCTGACGGCGCTCGCAGCGGCGGACGGCGGCAAAGACGAAAACAAACTGAGGGTATGGGGAATTAAGGACCGTAGCCATGATGGCAGTCTCCAAAGAGTAGCGGTTATCGCTACCACCGGAAACGCCAATTTCACTGGTGGTAGCCCGAACGGGGTTGGCGTAACCGGCCTCAATGGATACCGGCGCTTCGTGAGAAGCCCCCGCCCGGGCCACCATTACGCAGACGGTACTACGGCAAATAAACCGCAGCCCGAAAAATGGGTGCACTGAGGCATGGACACAAAAAAAGACGCATGGCGCGTCTGGTGTCGCCATTGAGATATTCAGGACGCCAATCCCGGCTGCCGATTTTGCGACAGCGAAATTACTGTACCAGGGAATGGCCCCGGCGCGCAAGCCGGAGGCAGCAGTTAAAAGTGACATCAGGTAACCTCAGCAGCTGGCGGCGGGAATATAGCCACGGGAAACAGTCCGGGTACCGGAGGGCGGGATGCCTGGACTTTGCATGCCTAAGGCTGGCTTCATTGCGATAAAGCGCTGCTGCTGTAGCGGTTTAGCCATTCCGGCGCCAGTTACATGCACAGGCGGCACTGTATGCGCGACAGAGGGTTCGCATGATTTACCGGCACGCTTCAAAAACCTCATGCGGTACGCTCCTGACCGCGCGCTGCAATGCGATCGCTCATCCAGACGCTGATTTCACTGGCGAGCCATGCCACGTTCTTGCCGCCAAGCGACACCTGCGCCGGGAAGGCGTTGCGGCTGATAAGGTCGTAAATGGTAGAACGGGACAGGCCGCAGACGTGCATGACTTCCGGCAGTCGCAGGAAGCGGTCGTTTAGCACCGGGTTTACGGGTAAAGCCGGGACCGCAGGAGCGGAGGAGTTTGCGGATAATACGATGTGCATGAGCTACCTCTTATTGAGTCCGTGGTGATACGGACAGATGCGTCCGAAGTCGGGTAGCTCTTTATTTTCAGCATATTTACTGCCAAAGCAACAAGGCGAAATGGTACTGCGGCTGGCACAAATGCGCAAAAATTAGCCGCTTTTTTTTTGCACAGGTAAATATAGGGCAATGTAGACCAATAGTGCTGAGATGAATTAAGCAAATCGTTTTTAATGATTAATTTTCATTAAAAAAATCGAAATAAACACTCGATAAAGTTTATCTGCATAAAAAGCCGGGTGAAGCATGGTGAACACTGGGTGAAGGGATAATCATTGTTTATTCACCCTTTAATATACTGTATTTACTCTATTTTTTATTAAGGTGAAGAATGGTGAAGGATATATATAAATCTAAAAGCTGAGTCAGAAGTTGGCCCCAATGCGGCCAGCCAGATGAAGGTCATTTTGTCTGGGCCATCACACAACGCCATCCGATAGCTCGCCTGTGCCAGCAACGGCACAATGCATTCACCGGAGCCGCCATTGGCTCTCCCCCTACAAAGAAAGCTAACGATAACGGTTTTTATAAACCGTTAACTCCAGCCTGGACGGGAACTGGCGCTAAACAGAAGGATAAAACGTGATGGCAATGAAATGCCCTGAATGCAGCATGACCGCACACACGCGTACCAGCGAATATCAGACAGGTACGTTAAAAAAGACGTGGTATCAGTGTCGTAATATCGACTGTTCCTGCACGTTCACAACGCTTGAGAGCCTGGACACTATTATCATGAAACCGCAGAAGGTAAATGAAGACGTCCCTGAGAAAGAATCACCGCCACCACGGTAGACGCTAAACCGTTATGGATCAGCCAGCATGCTTTCGAACCGTCAGAACGCCCCTAACTGAGCTTCATCAGCAATATCCGACCGGCCATCGTGCCGGTTTTTTTACATCCTTTTTCTCTGGCCAGCCTGAGCCGCATGAGTGCATGCCTATGCTGCATGAAAATGCATGAATAAATGCAGCTGAGTTTGTGCTATTGAGGCCAGCAATGGCGCGGCCTGAACGGACTCATGCAGCCGCATGAAAACTGCTAGATAAAGCGGGCAGGCGTGGCGGGGGTACGAGCGCGCGCTAGCTGTGCAAGATAAGCTGCGGCTTGTGATTCTAGGTGCGAATTTCATAGCTCTCGACCCAGAGAAATTTTTCAGTTGGAGATAGCAACAATACGGAAATTGTATTGGTTATTTCAAATATAACTCTATTTTATCAATAATTGTAATGTAACGGTCAATTTTAATCTTGGGAATGCATTTATATGTTTCATTGAATTTTAATAGTGAGATAAGGTAAGATCTATAGCCTGCCAAATAATTTAATGTTTGACTCTTATAGTATTTAACAATAAACACTTTAGTTAAAGGAAAGTAAAAGTCGCCCGGCTTAATTTTTTTTATAAGAATCTTTTCCATTATTTTTATATAATCTATATTTGGCTGAGACATTTCATGTAAGACCTTCTCTACCAAAGCAGTTTTCTTTTGCGAAATGAAAACACCTTTAAAGTCATTCTGCGAAGACTTCTTAGATTTCGAACGAGACTGTATGATGTAACCGTTTAATGAAATCCTGTGTTTTACTTTTATGATTTTTTTGTTATTCAACTTTAGAGATAAAGCCCCCAAAATTATTCTAACTTCTTTTTCAAAGTCAGATGAATGTATATACCCACTATCTCGGGAAGAAGAAAACAATAAATCATCTGCATATCGAGTATAAGTAATCCCTAAAGCTGAGCATAACTTTTGAAGTTGAATATCTGCGCTGCGAAAGTATATATTCGAGATCTGAGGTGATGTAGGAAAACCCACTGGAACTATCCTTTTTCCAGCGTGGGCATTATCATCCCCAAGCGATGGAACATAGTAGGTCACTAAATTTACAAATGAATTTATGAGTTTTTGCTTGTTGGCTCCGTCAATAAATTCATCTCTGAAGTATGAAGAAAAACACTTTTTCAATAAAAATTCATCAATAGAGTGAAAAAAGTTTTTTATATCAAGACGAAGGAACTGATAGTTACCAGAATGTGGCTCAAGAAAATGGAGGTATGAGGAATTTTTTCTAAAGCCTTTGGCACAGTCATTAAGCTCAACATTATTAAGGAACTGTTCGATAATGTTCAGTTGAGCAGTGTAAAAATCACTTTTTTTATCGAGTGTGAATAATGGCCTAGCCTTGACTTTTTTCTGGTGAACGGCGGAAGGAGGTATAGATTTAACAATACCTTGTTCAAGGAGATTTATCGGGAGGATGGAAGCCTTAAAAAAATTTTTATCAATGATATACATTAAGTAGTAGCCCTACAAAATTTCAAGATGCTTCGCCCCGATACCAAGAACAGCTTTTCACGTGCAGTGAAACTAAAAGTTCATCCAAGATAACCATGTAATCATATGACGAACTGGTAGTTTTTAGGGCTAGACAAGTCTACCGGGGTAGATCTAGTATCAGTTAATGATCCCTTTACCTCTATCGAGGCGAAGCATCGTAATCATACTATAAAACTCACTAAAAACTGAAGAAAATTCATCTTCAAAGGATATGCCTTTTTCTTGAGAAGCATCATCTATATAATCGACTGCATAATCTAAGAAAGACGTCACCCAGCCCCCAGTTTTTCCAGTAAAATAACTTTTCTCTAATGTTTTTCCTTCAATGATTTTCAATATCTTCCTTGCGATGATAAAGTCTTTACTTGGTTTTTCTACACGATTATATGCTAATCCTATTTCAGCCTTACCGTTAAAAATCATTCGCATATATGTAGCCAGAACTTTAATATCTAATGCTTCTCTTTCTTTTAAAGAATCAACTATAAGCTTATCATCAAAACCGCTTACTTCACCAAGCCATTTCAAGAAAATACGTATCGAACCTTCGTTTATTAAACATTTTTCAAAAGTGCTATTTAAAACAATAATATTCTTTCTCAATAAATGTTGATCTATTTTATAAAATATATCTTCTACAAAAGCTCTATTTCTATTATCAAAGTCTAATGTTTTGTTATTGAAGTCAATTTTCACCCCCTCAACTGACTGTAATGATTTAATTAAGTTAACTTGCTCCATAAATTCCTGACTATATCCTTTCTTATAAAAAATCGCTTCTTTCTTTAAACCAGCATTCTTTAAGCTATAGAGCTGACCATTAGCTTGGAGAATGATTTTACATTGCCTTGAACTTAGTTCAAACTGTATGGTTTTATCTCTATCAAATAAATAAAAATAAGGGACCGAAAGTTTTGATCTGTTAGGGTTTAAATTTTCCAAGTATACATTGGAGCTTGCCTGATACAGTTCAATTAAATTCATATGAGGGAATTTTCCTGCTAGAGAGAAATTAGAGAAGGCTTCAAGTTCAGTATCTCCCTCAACAAACAAAATCAAATCACTAAAATATAGCCTTGCCTCATTGTCATTAAATACATTAAGAAACCTTTTATCACTGTATGTTGATTTTAATGTGCTAACCTTAGTTTTTGAGTTTGTTTTTTTGAAATGCAACAACTGATGATTGTCCTTAAAATATTTCACAACAAATTTGACAATGTTAGCTGAATGCGTTGCAATAAATATCTTCGGCAATGGTGTTGCATACTTTCCAACTTCAAACACATCAGCTTTCTTTTTAAAAGAATTACAAGCCTGATATATTTCATATATTAACTTCTCGCTAGCTTTAGGATGAAGTCCAGTTTCAGGTTCATCAACAAAAACTATCGGTGAGATGTATTCACGTCGAGTTAAAGCTATTAATAGCTTGAGAAAAATAGAAAGATATTCAGAAGAATTAGTGCCATCAGATTGAGTAGTTAAATCATTTCCTTTAACATTGAAGCGCTGACCATTAAGACCAACTTTCACATAGTTAAGTACCTTCTCACGATAGCTGTAAGACGAAACTTTCGTGATATTTTCAACTTTTGAGATGAAGTCTTTATAAGCATTGCTCGTCGGTGAAATCTTTTCATTAATAAGCTCGATAATCTCTTCTTTATCAATGCTATTTACTTTGAATGATTTCAACCTACTGATTAGCTCCCATATTTTATCCCAATCGTATAAATTTATATGCCTTGTTTCAATTTCAAAAAAAGGAAACAAGTATCCAATAATTTTTATGTGATCTTCGTTTTTTGTAGACCATGAAACAGAATCATCTTTATTTATTATAAGTTTTAGCGTAAAGCTTGTGTCAGAGTCACTATCAATGAAAAAACCTTTCGCAGCACCTACAGGAGAACCTTTAAAAAAAGTATTATATATATGTTTAAAAAAATCACTTTTCCCCTCTCTATTGGATGTGACAATTGATTTTATGCGAGACATATCATATTCGATAGCAATACTACCCAAGCTGCTATATCCTGAATGCAAATCTGGAGGTATACACTTCTCTCCATTTATCTTTTTGTAAAAATAAGATAACAATTTTAAAAGATTGCTTTTGCCGACATTATTTTTTCCAAGCACACAATTTAGATCTGCTATTTTATTGACTATCAAACAATCGTAAGAAAGCAGATTTTCAATCCTTATACTTTTTATAGACATTGCCATCCCTCATTTTAAGAATTAAAAAAAACACCATCATTTTGATTGCTTGGCAAAGTCAAAAGGAGAAACAACCGTCTTACAATTGGCTTTCAAAAAATCGGCCCACCATTGAATCATCAGTCTTCTTTCTTCAAGGTGTTGAGATGTATGAATGTAAGCAGCGCGTACATTATTCCGTTCAGTGTGGCTCATTTGTCTTTCAATAGCATCATCACTCCATAATCCCGATTCCCCCAAAGCACCGCGAGCCATAGTTCTAAAGCCATGCCCACAAACCTCAGTCTTTGTATCATACCCCATTGCACGCAAAGCATTGTTAACCGTGTTTTCACTCATTACCTTTTTAGGATCGTGATCACCCGGAAATAAGCGCAAGTTATCGCCGCTAAGCTGCTTCAACTCATGTAGCAAATTCAATGATTGACGGCTCAATGGTACAATATGATCTTCTTTCATTTTCATACCGCGATGCGAGTATCGCACACCCTCAATCTCTTCACGCTTCGCCGGGATTCGCCAGCAAGCTTTATCGAAATCGAATTCATCCCACCGTGCAAAACGGAGCTCGCTTGAACGCACAAAGGTAAGTAATGAAAGCTCTACAGCGATGCGAGTAATAGCCCGCCCGCGATAAGCCTTCAGTCGCTCTAGGAACTCAGGGAAGCGACTAAATGGTAAAGCAGGATAGTGACGTGCTTTAGTCGTAGAGAGAGCCCCTGCCATATCCATGGCCGGATTAGATTCGATGTAATCATTCTGGACGGCATAGCGCATGATTGCCGTTACCCGCTGCTGCAGGCGCTGGGCTACGTCGTGTTTGCCAGCGGCATCTATTTTCTTGATCGGAGCTAGAAGGTGGCTGGTTTTGAGCTGACGAATATCAGCCGTTCCGATGTGTGGAAAGATGTAGAGCTCAAGATAGCGCATAACGCGTGAACGATGATCATCACCCCAACGTTTGTTGCTGCTGTGCCATTCGCGGGCGACAGTTTCAAAGGAGTAGGCACCGGACATTACTGCCTGCGCTTCCTTATGCTCTGCCTTTGGATCAATCCCCTGCCCTAACAACTTTTTCGCTTCGTCGCGCTTAGCTCTGGCTTCAGCCAGTTTGACCGCAGGCCAGACGCCAAAAGCCAGGCGATCTTCTTTTTTGTCAGCAGGACGGCGATATTTCATGCGCCAGTATTTGGCGCCCTTAGGCGTGATCTCGAGATACAGCCCGCCGCCATCAGCGATTTTATAAGTTTTGTCTTTAGGCTTGGCGGTTTCGACTTGGCGGGCGTTGAGCTTCATTTTGGGGGCACATTTTCAATCGAAGAGTAAGTGCCCCTTATTATGCCCCCACCGATCCCCGGATTGCAACGGATGTGCTCGGACGGATTTGGACCAAAAAAAAAGCCTTTCGGCTTTAATTTTAGTAACTTGCGGACTGTTACGGAAGTTCTCGTATCTTTAAATGGTGCCGAAGGTCGGACTCGAACCGACATGTATCTCTACGGTTGATTTTGAATCAACTGCGTCTACCGATTTCGCCACTTCGGCACTGAAGGGATGCGGAAAACGTTGGGGATTATACCGTTACGCGCAAAGTGCGCAACTGGAATCGTTGCGGATGTGCGCTAAGCGTTGAAAAAATCAGCATTCCGCGCTCAACTGCCTGTAAAATCATCAATCGAGCATGAGTTTTACCTCGCTTTTCCACTCCTACCCGTTTCAATGCCCGATAAAACCAAGAACTGTCTCATTCTCCTGTTATCCGTCGTGCTCTCAGGAACTTTCTTAAAGCAAACCTCTCTTAACCAAAACTGACGCAGTCAGAACATAAAAGACAACGAGGTTGAGATGAAATTACAACGCATGATTTGGGGATGTGGCATCGCGGCAGCACTGGTTGCGGGGAGCGCATCGGCGGCGAGTTGGCAGGATCAGCTAAGCAGCGCGGCATCACAGCTTTCGCAGCAGAATAGCAGCACCGCGGGTAGCGCTAACGCGCAGAACGGTGGGCTGTCGCTCTCTTCTGTTACGGGCCTGCTGAACGGCGGCGATAAAGCAGTGAGCGCCAATAGCATGACCAACGCTGCGGGCGTGATGTCCTATTGCGTGCAGCATAACGTGGTGGATAACAACGTGACGTCGGTGAAGGATCAGGTGCTGAGCAAGCTCGGCTTAAGCAGCCCTGACGCGCAAGCGCAGAAAACCGATTATCAGCAGGGTGTACAAGGTTTGCTGAATACCGGCAACGGCCAGCAGCTGAATCTGCAAAGTCTGAGCAGCTCACCGATGGGCGAGAAGCTGAAAACCAAAGCCTGCGATGTGGTGCTGAAGCAGGGTAAAAAATATATCGGCATGTAAGGACGCGCCGGTATCAAGGCGCGAGCTGTCCCTCGCGCCTTTTCTTTATTTAAACGCTTCTCGCGTTTCGCGTGCCGTTCTTTGCAACAGCGCGAATGCCTGCTCTGGCGAGCGAATATTGGTGTAACCAATCACTAATCCATAGCGCTTCTGCGTCTGCATATACCAGCCGGAAAGCGGCAGTACGCGGAGTTGATGCCGCTGCCAGATTTCTGCCAACGCTTTGTCCTGCGTACCGCGACGCAAAAAGGCGACAATGTGCATGCCGCCATCCGTGAGTTCGAAATCAAACATTTCCGGAAAGCATTGCTGTAGTGCATCCAGCATCATGCGGCGTCGCTGCTGATACAGAATGCGCATCTTCTTAATATGACGATAAAAGTGACCTTCGCTGAGGAACTGCGCCAGAATCTTTTGCGGCAGCAGCGACATGCCGGTTTCAAGGATTTCACCTAACTCGTTGAAACGCGCAATGGTCTCTTTCGGCATCACCAGATAGCCAACGCGCATCGCTGGCATCATGGTTTTGCTGAAGGTGCCGGTGTAAATCACACGATCGTGTACATCCAGGCTTTTCATCGCCGGAATCACTTTGCGCGTGTAATGAAACTCGCCATCGTAATCATCTTCAATAATCCAGCTGTCGTTCTGCTGTGCCCACTCCAGCAGCTGATGTTTGCGGGGCAGCGATAAAGTGACCGCCAGCGGACTGTGATGCGTAGGCGTCACGATGGCGAAACGTGCATCCGGGTGATAGCGCAGCAGATAATCAACATCCATCCCCTGGCGATCGACTGGCACATAATGCAGATTTGGGGCGATGCGCTTCAGTAATTTTTGGCCAAAGAAGTAGCCAGGATCTTCAAACAGCACTTTATCGCTCGGCTGCGCCAGCACAGCCAGAATCAGTCGCAGGTTGGCGCGATAGCCGCTGGTGATAAAGATCTGTTCCGGCTGGCAGTTGAGCCCACGAGAAATACTCAGATAGCTGGCGATCGCCTCGCGCAGCGGCTGATAACCCATGACCGGCGGCAAGATCATCTCCTCTGGTCGCAGCGTACGTGCAGCCTTGCCGGAAATAAGCAGCCACTTCTTGTGCGGAAATTCATCCAGAGCAGGAATGCCAAGTCGCAGTTCACCTTTGCTCTCACGCGGAGAATTTTCGCTGGCCGGTGGCGCGGAAACGGCTGCTTTTTCCGACGCCGTAGCCAGAAGCAGCTGTGGATTGACGCATGTGCCCTTCGCACCCTGGCTGACGAAATATCCTTCGCCGATGAGGATTTCATAGGCGGCTTCTACCGTTTTGCGCGCTACCTGCAGTTCACTCGCCAGCGTACGAATGGCTGGCACACGATCTCCTGGCTTTAACCGCCCTTCAAGAATGTGCTGACGATACCGCGTATAAATTTCTTTGTATCCCACGCCATGTCCTACCTATTTTAACAGTTTTTGGCCCTTTTAGCTCAGACATAGAAGTTTATGATGTCCCCTATCAACCACGCAATGCGTGGCGAGCCATTAAACGTTTATTCTGCAAGAGGAAAGCAACATGACATCGCGCGTTAATCACTTCAAAACCGTACCTGCTTTAGTTAAAGCCATGTCCGAACTCTCAACGGCTGTCGGCAACACATCGCTGGAAGCCTCACTGAAACATCTGGTCGATCTGCGCGCTTCGCAGCTCAACCAGTGCGCCTTTTGTGTGGATATGCATGTAAAAGAGGCCAAACTGCACGGCGAGCGCGAACTGCGTTTGCATCATGTGGCTATCTGGCGCGAATCTCCGCTATTTACCGCCAAAGAGAAAGCGGCGCTGGCGCTGACCGAAGCGCTTACGCGTCCGGGCGACCACGGCATTGAGGATGCGTTATATAGCGAAGTGCGCGAGCACTTCTCTGAAGTCGAAACCAGTGAACTAACATTCTGCATCGCCACCATCAATACCTGGAATCGCCTGATGGTGCTTTCACGCATGACTCCCGGCGCATTTGATAGCGCGTATGGCCTGGATCGCGCTGATTTGCGTTAATTTTTACCACCCGCAGTGCAAGCTGCGGGTGGCACCATGTTCATCTGCGCTGTCGGAGGCTATAGTGGGTTTTTGCACCACATAGGACAGCGCACATGAAAGGCATCAACATTGCGATTTACTTCGATCCCGACCAGATTCACATCTGCGTTCACCAGCAGGATGACAGCTATCTCAGCCAAACTTTCATTTACGACGACAGCGTAATTGAAGAGATTTATCAATGGCTGGAGCAGTTCACACCGAATCGCACCCACATTTGCCTGATTGAGCACGATACCGCTGATGTCCTTGCCGATGAACTGGTGGATAACGGTTATCACGTCCATCAGGTGACGCAACACGATCTCCTCACCTGGTTCGCCAACGAGCCACCCGCCGAGCCCGACGGATCCCCGGTACGCGCGCTGCTGCGCTATCTGCAAAACGAGCAGCCGTCTGAATATCAGTCCCGCACGCCGCAGATTGAAGCGCTGATGGATTTGCTGGATGAGTTGGACGATCTTGAAGGTGTCGATGAAGTCGAAGATGAAGACAATCTGCCGGATGATGTACTGCGCCTGATGAAGCAGAAGAAGATCACTGCGCAAGACGCGGCGCAGCGATTGCTGCCGGATGTGAATGAGCGTATTCGCGAGCACTTAATCAACTATCCCGAACTGATGACGCCCGAACTGCTGGAGGATTTCTTCCCCGAGCTGATCGAAGCGCTGGATACGCCGAAGCACTGATATTCGGTATTTCGGTACGCAGAGATTTCTCTGCAGATCCCTCCCTGGTCGCCATAAATGGCGCCCCTACGTTGTTGGATTGCCGTTTAGAGCGGCCGTGCATAATTGGATCGCCGTTATTGTAGGGTCGCCATTTATGGCGACCTGGAAATTTGAGGAATTTTCATGCTGGAGCTTTTTAAAGCCATCGGGCTGGGATTGGTGGTGATTTTGCCGCTGGCCAATCCGCTCACCACCGTTGCGCTGTTTCTTGGCCTTGCAGGCGATATGAATTTTCAGGAGCGTAATCGTCAGGCGATGCAGGCCTCGATCTACGTATTCCTGATCATGATGGTGGCGTGGTACGCCGGCAGCGCGGTGTTGCACACGTTTGGTATCTCGATTCCCGGCCTGCGTATGGCGGGCGGGCTCATTGTGGCATTTATCGGTTTTCGCATGCTGTTTCCGGCGAAACCTGTTGGGCATTCGGTTGAGGCCAAACACAAGCAGGATGAGCTGGACTCCACCGATAACACACGCGAAACCGTGAATATCGCCTTTGTGCCGCTGGCGATGCCGAGCACTGCGGGGCCAGGCACCATTGCGATGATCATCAGCTCGGCTTCCACGGTAAAAGCCGGCGTCGATTTTCCTGCGTGGGTGGTGGCGGTCGCGCCGGTGCTGACGTTTCTGGCTGTGTCTGTGATTCTGTGGATTTCACTGCGCAGTTCTGGCGCCATTATGAAGCTGGTTGGTAAAGGTGGGATCGAGGCGATTTCACGTTTGATGGGCTTTTTGCTGGTGTGTATGGGCGTGCAGTTCATCATTAACGGCGTGTTAGAAGTGATTCACACTTTCCATTAAACCGTCTTATAAAACCAGGTCGCCATGAATGGCGACCCTACGCGGTTGTAGGGTGCGCATTCATGCGCACCTGGAATTACAATATTACTTCAACGTCTTACGTACTTCCGTTACCTGATCTTTGGTCACTGCCGGCGCATGGTTGCTCCAGCCCTGACGAATGAAGGTCGCCAGTTTCGCCACTTGGTCATCATCCAGACGCTTAGCAAAACCCGGCATCGCCAGGGTCGATGGCGCCTTCGCGGTCGATGGCTGCTGCGCACCGGCCAAAATGGTGTGGATCAAACCGCTTGGATCTTTAGCATTAACGATCGTCGCCTGATCCAGCTCCGGGAAGATTCCCGGCGCGCCTTTACCGGTGACAAAGTGACACGCACCGCAGTTGTCGATGTACAAACGCTCCCCTTCCGACAAGCCTTTCGCCGCCGTTAGTTTCGCTTCCGTCGCCTGCTGCTGCTGCACGTTGTACGCCTGCAGCGGCGGATTACCACCGAGGAACTTCAGATAGGCGGCAATCGCTTTCAGATCCGCATCCGTCATGTGCGAGCTGGAGTGCTCAATCACCGACTTCATCTCACCGCCTACCGCGGCCTTGTCGTTACGTCCGGTTTGCAGGTAATCGACGATCTCCTGTTCACTCCAGCGCGGCACACCGCGCAGCGACGGCACATCCCAGTTGTTCAGGCTGCCACCGGCAAGGAACCGATCGTCGCCGCTATCCAGCGCTTTCTCGTTCATGCCGAGACCGCGCGGCGTGTGGCAGCTGCCGCAGTGGCCAAGGCTTTCGACGATATAAGCCCCGCGATTCACCTCTTCCGAAGCGCCGCCAATCGGCTGGAACGGTTTATCAGAGGTGAACGCCCAGTTCCAGAAGCGCATGCCCCAGCGCTGGCTGAACGGGAAGCTGAGATCGGTTTCCGGCGGCTGCTCGCTGCTCGGCTTCACGCCCTTCATAAAGTAGACGTAAAGCGCGTGCATATCGGCATCCGAGATTTTGGCGTAATCCGGATACGGCATCGCGGGATAAAGGCGTGAACCGTTCGGCAGCACGCCTTTGCGCACCGCGTCCGAGAACTGCTGCTCGCTATAGTTGCCGATACCGTGCGCTGTGTCCGGTGTGATGTTGGTGGAGTAAATGGTGCCGAGATTCGACTCAATCGCCAAACCGCCGGCGTAATCCGCTTTGCCCGCCACGGTATGGCACGCCATACAGTCGCCGAGGCGCGACAGGTATTCACCCTGCTTGATCAATTGAGCGTCATCTTCCGCGTGAGCCTGCAGGACAAAGCTGCCCAGCAGCACGGCGTTGGCGATTAACAATGATTTTAATTTCATGCGCTTATGCCTGTACCAGTGGGCCGGGATTTTTCAGATAATGTTCTTTGATGGCTTGTGCCGCCATCAGGGTGATCGCGCCGATGGTATCGGTCGGGTTCGCCTGGAAGTTTTGCGGGAAGGCGTTGCCGCCCGGCACAAACACGTTATGAACATCCCAGCTCTGCAGGTATTTGTTCAGTGCAGAGGTTTTCGGGTTATCGCCCATCACCGCGCCGCCCACGTTGTGGGTCGAGACATATTTGGTGAGGTCAAAGTCAGCGCCCATCGGCAGGAAGCTCATGCTCATGCTGTCCGGATTCAGCTCTTTGGCGATGTTGCCGACGATACCTTTCAAGTGCTGTTGCAGCTTAAGTTCGTTCTCTTTCCAGTTAAAGGTCATACGCAGCAGCGGCTGACCGCGATGGTCGGTGTAGTGCGGATCGAGATCCAGATAGATATCGCGATACGACTGACAGGTGGTGGTAATGCTGATCTTCATGGAATGGTTGTACCACTGCTCGAGACCTTCCTTGTAACCCATGCCCCAGCTCGGCGTACCTTTCGGCAGTGAGGTGGCGATTGGCGTGCCGGTAGCCTGCGAACTGTGGATCTTCGCGCCGCCGAGGAAACCCAGTCCTGGGCCGTCGAAATTGCCTGGTGAGATGTCATTGAACATCTGCCCGGTGGCACCCGCGGTGGCGAAAGAGTTGAAGTTTTTATCCTTGAAGAACAGCGTTGCGCCGCCGTTTGACAGGAAGGCATAGTTACGCCCCACCACACCCTCTTCGGTGATCGGGTTATACGGCTTGCCGATACCGGACAGCAGCATCAGACGCACGTTGTAGAGCTGGAAGCTGGAGAGCACCACGATTTTGGCCGGCTGGAACACTTCATTGCCATCCACATCGTAGTAAATTACGCCCTTCGCGGTTTTCTGATCGTCATGCAGCACCACTTTCACCACTTCCGCGTGCACTTCATAAGAGAAGTTCGGCATGCGTTTTAGCGCATCCATCACTGCCGTTTGCGGTGAGGCTTTGGAGTAGTTCAGGCACGGATATTTCGAGCAGTAACCGCAGTAGTTGCACGGGGCGATCTGGTTGCCGTACGGGTTTTTCCACGCGCGCGATACGCACGCAGAAGGGTTCGGGAACGGGTGATAACCAAGCTTGGTCGCCGCTTCTTTGAACATCACATTGTTCAGCGTGTCTTCCAGCGCGGGCAGCGGATAAGGTTCTGAACGCGGGCCTTCAAACGGATCGCCACCTTCCAGAATCTGACCGCGCAGGTTGCCGGTATTACCGGATTGTCCGCAGATCAGCTCAAACTTGTAGTAATACGGCTCAATCTCCTCCCAGGTGAACGGGAAGTCCATCACACGCATATCTTCCTGCAGGATGCCCGGCTTGTAGGCCTCATCCACGTAGGTTTTCAGCTTCAGATCGGTTGGCGTTGGACGAATCAGCACCGCCGTCCAGTGCATACCCGCGCCGCCCACACCGGTGCCTGGCGCAAACGCGCCCCACTTGCGGGTCGGTAACGCCGTCTGGCTGCTGTTGTAACGCACGGTGACCGCCACTTCTTTGGGCGTCGCGAACACTTTGTTACGCACGTTGTAAGCGTATTCATCAGCCGGTTTCGGATAGGCGAAATCCGGGTAATCGCGCTCGCCGCCGCGCTCTAACGCGCGCACTTCCAGTCCGGCCATTGCCAGTTCGATACTCATTAGCGAGCCGGCCCAGCCGAGGCCGCATACGACAACGTCGACTTCTTTCTTTGTAATCTGTGCCATGTTAATCCTGTCTCACATACCAAAAACGGGGGTGTGCTTACGCGCTTTCACCCAGGAGGCTGACCGGCCCTAGCGGGTACGGCACGTTGTGCTGCTTCACCCATTCGGTAAAGCTGGCGCGTGCGCCCGGGAAGCCGATGGCAATCCAGGCTTTCATGCCTTTGTTGCCGCCGTACATCGGGTCAGCGAGGTAGCCATGTTTGGTATCTGAAAGCAGCTGGCTGAAGAACTGTGAAGCCTTCAGGTTCGGTTCGCCTAACGCGGCGAAATCGATGCCGTCGTTTTTGTTCACTTTGGTGAGGACCGCATCTTTCTCTTCCAGCGACAGCGCATGGAACGGCTTCTGAAAGTGGCTTTGCGTCCACTGATTCACCAGTTTGATGCCGGCCTGGTAAATCTGCTGTGGCGTGAACGGAATTTGATATCCCATGGTGGCAGGTGCATGCACGTCGAATGGGCCCTGCATGTAGATCTCTGCGCCGAACTCCGGGCTGTGCAGCTGCTGATCGATAAAGATCGGCACGTTGGTTTCCAGCGCGCCTGGCGCTTTACCATTACCGCCAGCAGGAATAAGACGATCGGCTGCGGCCAGAATAAATTGCCACTCATCGCTAGTGAAAAAGATCGGTTTATAGTCGGCGAGCTCAGGTGCGGCCATTTCCGCAGCTTGCGCGGCAGTTAATCCCTTAAATACCAGGTCACTTAATGGCAAAGCCAACAGCGACCCAAGTAAAAACTTACGTCTGGTGGTCGGTTTATTTAGAAGCATGACGTGACGACTCTCACTTGCTAAGAAAGATAATTATTTTTGTTAATAGCTTTATAAATCGGTAAATAACCTGGCAATCTTAGGGATATAGGTATTTCTGAATGTAAAAATTAAATTAAAAATGTGTTTTGATGAAATTCAATCATCATGTTGAATTTAGGTTAAGGCTTGGTAAAGGGCTTTCGAGGTGGAAATAGCGGATTTAACCGTACAAATGCGGTGATTTTGGTAATATTTAGTGGGCAATTGACCAGGGATTATCGCGCAAGGAAATAATCGCCAAAATGAATCAATGAAAATAAATCATACTTCCATACCAGAGAACTATTCTCATTTATAACATCTTATTTACTTAATTGGCGAAGGGGTAAGCGCTTTATTTTCAGAATATGAAAGGCAGCGCAAAAAATAAACGCAATAATACCTCAATGTAATCAATTGTTATTTTCCGGCACAGCTCAGAACAAACCGGCATTTTGCCTGGACGATGGCAGAGATAAAGTCTCTTCATCTTCTCTCCAGGAAAACAATAATGCGCTCATTGATTTTGCTCGTCGCTTTATGGGGCAGCAGCTTTGCCCTGCATGCTGCCACACCGAAAGATACCCTTGTCGTTGCCGTACCGCTCGACGGCATCATTAGCTTTGACCCGGCTGAAAGCTTTGAAACCGTCAGCAATAGCGTGCAGCGCAATATCTATCAAACGCTGGTGGAAGCCGATCGTAACTCGCCGCAAAAATTGTCGCCGCTGCTGGCGACTCGCTGGCAGCAAGGCAGCACGCCGCATAGCCTGATATTTACCCTCAAGCCCGACGCCCGCTTCTCCAGCGGCAATCCGGTCACGGCGCAGGATGTGATCTTCTCGCTGACGCGCGCGGTGCAGCTGAACAAAGCGCCCTCTTTTATCCTCGCTGAATTTGGCTGGACCAATGAAAATATCGCCAGCCAATTTAAAGTGCTGAATGACCATCAGCTGGAGATGCAGTGGCCAGCGCAGATTGGTCAGAACCTGGCACTGCGTCTGCTCACGGCGCCGGTTGCTTCGGTAGTCGATAGCAAAACCGTGCAGCAGAATGCAGTGAATAACGATTCCGGTAACGGCTGGCTACATACGCATTCTGCCGGCAGCGGCGCCTTCACCATTCAACAATATGTGCCGCAGCAGGCGCTGGTGTTAAGCGCGAATCAACAGGCCAATCCGCAGCCGAAGCTGAAACGTATTCTGCTCAAAGGCGTAGCAGATGCCGGTGCGCGTCGCCTGCTGATTCAGCAAGGCGATGTCGATGTCGCTTATCAACTCGGCCCGGATCAAATTGATGCGCTGAAGCGTGACAAAAATCTGCGTATTGAAGCCTTCCCCTCCAGCCTGGTGTATTACCTCGGGTTTAACACCAAGGATAAAGCGCAACCGGCGCTGGGCAATCCGGCGCTGTGGCAAGCCGCACGTTGGCTGGTGGATTATCAATCTCTATCGCAGGACCTGCTGAAAGGCCAGTACCGCATTCATCAGAGCTTTCTGCCGCAGGGTTTTGACGGCGCGCTGGAAGATCAACCGTTCCATTACGATGTCGCGAAAGCCAAAGAGATTTTAGCCAAAGGCGGCATCAAGCCAGGGACTAAATTTGCGCTGACGGTGATCAATCAGCCGCCTTATATTGATGTGGCGCAGGCGCTGCAGGCCAGCTTCGCCAAGGCGGATGTGCAGATCGAGCTGCAGCCGGTGGCAGAATCAGAATTGTGGAGCAAGATGCGCGGCCGTGATTTCCAATCGATCTTCATCTATTGGGGTGCGGACTATGTCGATCCGAACACCAACGCCAGCGCCTTTGCCTATAACGTACCGGGCGGATCTAAAACCCTGGCATGGCGCGTCGGTTGGGATATCCCGGATTTAAGCGCCAAAACCCGCGCCGCTGCCGGAGAAAGCGATGCCGCCAAGCGACGCGCGTTGTACACCGATTTGCAAAAAACCGTGCAGCAGAACTCACCCTTTGTGGTGACGCTGCAGGGTGCGCAGCAGGTCGCGGTGCGCAATAACGTGAGTCATGTGCAGCAGGGAATCGGCGTGAGTTTGCTGTTTTTTGATACGGTGCAGAAGTAATTACCCTCACCCTAGCCCTCTCCCGCACGCGGGAGAGGGGACAGTCCGCTGCAGTTTATAGCTAAGCCATAAATCCGCTGGATCGGCTCCTTCTCCCGCTGGCGGGAGAAGGTTGGGATGAGGGACAGCGCGCACCCACCCGACTTTTTCGGCACAATCCTCCTCCCTCCTTGCGCGTCGCTTGCTATCCTTTCTGGCATAACCTATTGCCTGAGAGCGAAATAATCATGACCACTCCGTTGCTGATTGCCCAAACGCCTGACGTCCAATTGCATCTTCTCTCCAACATGGCAAACCGCCACGGTTTGATCACTGGCGCCACCGGCACCGGCAAAACCGTGACGCTGCAAAAGCTGGCGGAATCTTTCTCTGACATCGGCGTGCCGGTATTTATGGCGGATGTGAAAGGCGATCTCACCGGCATCTCTGCGGCGGGCGAAGGTTCAGAGAAGCTGCTGGCGCGCCTGGCAAAAATTGGCGTCAGCGACTGGCAGGCGCAGAAAAATCCGGTGATGGTGTGGGATATCTTCGGCCAGCAGGGCCATCCGGTGCGCGCAACGGTGTCCGATCTCGGTCCGCTGCTACTGGCGCGCCTGCTTAACCTCAACGATGTGCAATCCGGCGTGCTGCAGATCATCTTTCGCATCGCCGACGATCAGGGTTTATTACTGCTGGATTTCAAAGATCTGCGCGCCATGACGCAGTACATCGGCGACAACGCCAAAGCGTTTCAGACGCAATACGGCAATATCAACGGCGCGTCGGTAGGGGCGATTCAGCGCGGTTTGCTGGCGCTGGAGCAGCAAGGCGCCGAGCACTTCTTTGGCGAACCGATGCTGGATATCCGCGACTGGATGCGCTGCGACAGCAACGGCAAAGGCTTCATCAACATCCTCTCGGCGGAAAAGCTGTATCAGATGCCGAAGCTTTACGCTACCAGCCTGCTATGGCTGCTGGCCGAACTGTATGAGCAGCTGCCAGAAGCGGGCGACCTCGATAAGCCCAAAATGGTGTTCTTCTTCGACGAAGCGCATCTGCTGTTTAGCGATGCGCCGCCGGTGCTGCTGGAGAAGGTTGAACAGGTTATTCGCCTGATTCGCTCCAAAGGGGTTGGCGTCTATTTCGTCACGCAGAATCCTGGCGATATTCCCGACAACGTGCTGGGGCAACTCGGCAACCGCGTGCAGCATGCGCTGCGCGCCTTTACGCCGAAGGATCAGAAAGCGGTGAAAAGCGCCGCCGAAACCATGCGCGCTAATCCAGACTTTGATACCGCGGAGGCGATTCAGGCGCTCGGCACCGGCGAAGCGCTGATCTCCTTCCTCGATGAAAAAGGCAGCCCCGCCATGGTGCAACGCGCAATGGTGATTGCGCCCGGCTCACGCATGGGGCCGGTAAACCAGGATGAGCGTAATGGCCTGATCAACAACTCGCCGCTGTACGGTAAATACGACACCGAAGTAGATCGTGAATCGGCATTCGAAATGCTGCAAAAAGGCGTGCAGACGGCGACGCAGCAAGCCAATGCCCCGGAAGCCAAAGGGAACAGCGTCGATGTCGATAACGGTATTCTTGGCGGCCTGAAAGATATTCTCTTTGGCACTACCGGACCACGCGGCGGCAAGCGCGATGGCGTCGTGCAGAGCGTGGCCAAGAGCGCCGCGCGTCAGGTAACCAATCAAATCATTCGCGGCGTACTCGGGAGTTTATTGGGCGGCCGTCGTCGTTAAAAGGGATTATGGATAAATATCAACAACTCAAACGCAGCAAACGTCTGGCGCTGTCGCTGCTGCTGATTGCCGCCACGATTTTCGTCGTGACGCTGTTTCTGCCGCCCAACTTTTGGGTGCTTGGCGTGAAGGCCATTGCCGAGGCAGCCATGGTCGGCGCGTTAGCCGACTGGTTCGCAGTGGTGGCGTTATTCCGGCGTGTCCCGGTACCGTTTATCTCGCGCCATACGGCGATTATTCCACGTAATAAAGATCGGATTGGGGAGAATCTTGGCCGTTTCGTGCAGGAGAAATTCCTCGATACTGATTCGCTACTGGCGCTGATCCGCCGCCACGATCCGTCGCAAATGTTGGCAACGTGGCTTAACACGCCAGGCAATGCCGATCGTATTGGTCGCCATCTGCTACAGGTGATGCGCGGCTTTCTCGATCTTACCGACGATCAACGCATTCAGCGCTTTTTGCGTCGCGCGGTGCATCGTGCGCTGGATAAAGTCGATCTCACCCAATCCAGCGCGCTGCTGCTGGATAGCCTGACCAAAAACAATCGCCATCAGGAGTTGCTGGATGCGGCGGTGCAACAGCTGCTGCGCTTGCTGCATAAGCCCGGCACGCGCGAGTTTATCGCCGCGCAAATTGTGCGTTGGCTGAAACGCGAACACCCGATTAAAGCCAAAATGTTGCCGACCGAATGGCTTGGCGAGCACAGCGCTGATTTAGTGGCAAATGCCGTGGATTCCATTCTCGATCAGGTGGCGCTTGATCAGGGCCATGAGCTACGTCTGGGATTTGATCGCGCCGTACAGCGTTTGATTGAACGGCTGAAAACCGATCCTGAAATGGCCGAACGCGCCGAAGGCATTAAGAACTGGCTGAAGGAAGATGAGTCCTTTAATCGTTATATCGGCGAGCTATGGCAGGATTTACGCGGCTGGCTGAAAGACGATTTGAACAGCGAGGATTCGCAGGTGCAGGAGCGCGTGCGGCTGGCGGCGCTGTGGTTGGGCGAGACGCTTGCCGCCGATGAAGCGCTGCGCGCCTCAATGAATCAACATCTGGAAGATGCCGCACGCAGTGTCGCACCGGAGTTTGCGGCGTTCCTGACACGCCATATTAGCGATACCGTAAAAAGCTGGGACGCGCGCGACATGTCACAGCAAATTGAGCTAAATATTGGCCGTGATTTACAGTTTATCCGCATTAACGGCACCCTGGTGGGCGGCACGATTGGCCTGATTTTGTATTTGCTATCGCAGCTGCCGGGTTTCATCCAGCAGTTGCCATAAGCAGGTCGCCATGAATGGCGACCCTACGTTTTTGTCGCTGGGTTTTTGTAGGCTGCGCATTCATGCGCACCTGCATAGATCAGCTTAACTAAGCGGCATTACGCCATGAATGGCGATCCCAAAACCTCTCCTTCCATGTTCTTTCATTTATTTTCACTTTGCAGATCACAAAATCTGCAGCTCGCGATTACCTTCATTTAAACTTTCATTTATTGTCATTTCGTCATTAGAAATGAAAGGAAGAGAAAATGAACCGCATTACCCAGCAGATGGCGCGCATGATTGATTTGAGCGCCGTTCAGGCAACCAATACCGAAGCTGATATTCGCCAATGCGCGGAGTTGGCCATCCGCTACAACATCATCGCTATTCACGTTTTACCCTGCTGGACGCGCTTTCTCAGCACGCTGCTGCCAGAGCAAGGTCGCGGTGACATCATGATCGGCGGTCCGGTCGGTTTCCCAAGCGGCGGACACGCCACCGATACCAAAGTGCAGGAAGTGCGTCAGCTGATCTGCGACGGCGCGCGTGAAGTCGACATGGTGGTGAATATCGGCAACGTGCTGTCGGGTCGCTTTGATGAAGTGAAGCAGGACCTTCAGCGCGTGGTTGAGGCCGCAGCGCCGGTTGAAGCCAAAGTGATCCTCGAAACCCATTATCTCGACGAACAGCAGATCCGTCGCGTGTGTGACATCGCCGTAGAAGCTGGCATGAAATGGATCAAAACCTCAACCGGCTGGGCAGCCAGCGGGGCGACCGAAGAGAAAGTGGCGATCATCGCCGATCAGCTGCAAGGGCGTTTACGCATCAAAGGATCGGGCGGCATTCGCGATCTCGACACCATCCGCACGCTGTATCGTTTGGGCGTCCGCCGCTTTGGCATGAGCGCCAGCGCTACCGAGAAAGTCCTGAGCCAATTAGAACAGGATCCGTCGCTGTTCCCGGAACTGAATCATACGGTGTAAACGCTGCAACTCTCCGGCGTGATATGGAGTGAATAATGAAAAAAAACCTTCTTACCCTCGACATCGGCACGGGCAGCACGCGCGCTGCTCTTGTCACGCCCGACGGCACCATCGTCGGTTTTGCCCAACGTGAATATTCGCAGACGTCTCCGCAGCCTGGCTGGGTGGAACAATCCCCGTCGCTGTGGTGGCACTCTGCTTGCGACGGCATCCGGGAACTCTACTCACGCTTTGCCCAGGAAATGGCGCACATCGCTGCGATTGCGGTATGTGGCCAGATGCACGGCACGGTCCTACTCGATAGCGCAGGTCATCTGGTAGAAGACCGCGCTTTACTCTGGAATGACAAACGCGCCTGGCCGCAGGTGGCTGCTTTCCGGGAACGGGAGGAGATGCCTTTCTGGCTCACACATCTTAATAACCCACCAACGCCGGCCTGGCCCGCTTTTAAACTGCAGTGGATACGCGAACATCATCCCGACGTTTGGGCGCGCGTGGCTAGCGTATTGATGCCGAAAGACTTTATTAATTTTCGTCTTACCGGCGCGCGTGCGACCGACTATAGCGAAGCCTCCTGTTATTACCTGATGGACAGCGCCACGCGCCAATGGTCGCACGCTGCGCTCGATCGCTTCCAGCTATCCGCCGATCTGCTGCCTGACATTCATGCAGCCAGCGATGTGATCGGCAGCATCACGCCCAAGGCGGCGCGAGAAACCGGCTTAAGGCCCGGTATTCCGGTGGTGGCAGGTACCGCCGATATGGCCGCCAGCCTGCTGGGTTCGGGTGTGTATCAGCCCGGACAGGCCTCGGATAGCACCGGCACGTCAACGTTAATCACCGTCGTCAGCGACGCGCCGCTGCTGCATCCGCAGGTTAATAATCTGCATCTCAGCAATGCTGCCTGGGGCGGTTTTACGCTGCTGGATGCTGGCGGTGATGCGATGCGCTGGGCGCGGGAGGCCTTTGGGGGCGGGCAGCATTCGCACCCTGAAATGCTGCGCCTTGCCGCAGAGACGAGGGCCGGCGCAGAAGGTCTGCTGTTTCTGCCCTATCTCACCGGCGAACGCCTGGCGGATAAATGCAACTCGCGTGGCCAGCTATTTGGATTACAGCGGCGGCATGCGGCAGGGCACCTTTACCGCGCGGTGCTGGAAGGCGTGGCATTTGCCTCGTGGCGCAATCTGCGCCAGTTAAGCGCCTGTTGCACCATGCCCGACAGCATCATTGCCTCCGGCGGCGGCTCACGCAGCGAACTGTGGCTCAGCATTAAAGCCTCAGTGTACAACCGGCCGATTCAGCACACCGTTAATCAGGAAAACGGCACGCTGGGCTGCGCTATTCTCGCCGCCACCGGCATCGGTTACTTCAGTGACCTCGCACAAGGCGTGCAGCGTATGGTGCACATTGCCGGTGAGATTCAGCCCGATGCGCGCCTGCACGATGCTTATCAACGTCAGTTCGACATCTTCGACCAACTTTATTTGCAGGCACAGCCGCTTTGGGATCGTCTCGATGCTGCCTCCGCCTGTTTTGAGGAGCAGGGATCATGAGCGAAATAGTGATTAAAAAACAAGATGAGGTCGCCGGTGCACATGGGGAAACGCTGGACCGCAGCGCCTATTTGCCCGCTACGCCGTGGCTGCAATTGCTGATGGTATGCTGCCTGTTTGCCCTGTGGGGCATGGCGGGCAACCTCAACGATATCCTGATCGCCCAGTTCAAAAAGGGGTTTAACCTTAGCGATACACAAACGGCGCTGGTGCAGTCGATCTTCTTCCTCGGCTATTTTCTGGTGGCCTTACCCGCCGCCGCGGTGATTAAGCGCTACTCGTACAAAGTGGCGATCATCATTGGGCTGTGTCTCTATGCTGCCGGCTGTTTCCTGTTTATCCCGGCCGCACATGCTATGACCTACGCGGCGTTCCTTGGCTGCCTTGGGGTGATTGCCAGCGGTTTATCATTCCTCGAAACCTCGGCCAACACCTATTCGAGCCTGCTTGGCACCGCCGAAACCTCTACCCAACGCATCAACTTTTCACAAATCTTCAATTCCGTCGGCGTAATCATGGGTGTGGTCATTGGGCAACAGCTGGTGTTCAACAAAGACGATCTTACGCATGAGCAGCTTGCTGCCCTTCCCGTCGAAGTAGCGGACGGCATTCGCCAGCAAATGGTGTCGCAGGTCGTCACGCCTTACCTGATCATCGGTTCGATTTTGGTGGTGCTGGCGCTGGTGTTTGTGGCGGTAAAATTTCCCGCCTGCAAACCGGCGACGAAAGCCAATACCGCTGCGGAACCCCTTGCCCAATCGCTGAAAAAACTGTGGTCAGTACCGCGTTTTCGTATGGGCGTGCTGTCGCAATTCCTTTACGTCGGCGCGCAGGTGGGCCTGTGGAGCTTTACCATCCGCTTTGTTCAATTAATTGAACATGGCACCAGCGAGCATTCCGCCACCTGGTGGCTGATTGCCACGCTGCTGTGCTATTCCGCCGGTAAAGTTGTGACGACCGCACTGATGAAACGCTATAGCCCGGCGCTGCTGCTAGGCGTGTTCTGCTCGATATGTGTAGTGCTATTGCTGTTTGCGGTGAGTCAGAAAAGCATGGCGGCAGTGGTGGCAATCATGGGGGTGAACTTCTGTATGGCGCTATGCTGGCCAACCAATTTTGGCTTAACCATCAAAGGTATGGGTGCAGAAACTCAGCTGGCAGGCTCCATTGTCGTGATGTCGATTATTGGTGGCGCGGTAATCCCGCTGGTGATGGGGATTATGTCTGACCTTAACGGCGGCGACATGCAGTTCGCCTTTATCATCCCGCTGGCATGCTTTGTCTATGTTGCCTTTTTCGGCTTCTGGTGCCAGCGCAGAGGAGTGTAGTAATGATTACATCGTTAGCGCACATTGGATTACGCACACAAAACATCGCCGCGGCGCGTGAATTCTATCGCTCACTGGGGTTTGAGCCTCAGCGCCAGATCGAGATCGAAGAAGCACGCGGTACCATCGTCGTTCAGTTTATGCAGATACAGGGCACGGTGTTGGAGCTCTATCAGCTGCCCTGGCAAACCGATGCCCGTGCGCCGCAGGATAGCGGTATCGATCATCTGGCCTGGCAGGTAGCAGATTTGTCTGCTGCCGAGCGCTGGATTATCTCGCTTGGCTATCCTTTGGTAGAAGGACCTTGCGATCATCCGGCGGGCTGCCGCTACTTTATGATTGCCGGCCCAGATGGTGAGCGCGTGGAGTTTCTGCAACCGCTCAATCGCTAAGTGAATTGTCCGGGCGGAGTTCACGCCGCCCGGAACCTGAGATAGAGTGTTGCGGTTTCCCCCCGTTTGAGGCCGATATGTACTTAGAGGAAAGACAAGAAAAAATCCTCGCCATCCTGAAAGAGAAACGCAAAATCTCCGTAGGCGAAATGAGTGAACGTTTCAACGTTTCCGGTGCCACCATTCGCACCGATCTGCGTTTGATGGAAGAATCTGGCCAGCTGACGCGCACCCACGGCGGCGCCATTCTGCGCACCCGCGCCAGTTTTGAGATGGGCTCAGACCTGCGCGAGAGCCTGAATATTGATGCGAAAGCCCGCGTTGGTGAGCGTGCGGCACAGCTCATCGAAGACGGCGATATTATCGTGCTCGATACCGGTACCACGACGCTGCATATTGCGCACCACCTGCGCGAACGTAAAAATCTCACCGTAATTACCAACGATTTCGCCATTGCTCGCGTGCTGGAAGAAGCCAGCAGCGTGCAGGTGGTCTTGCTGGGCGGCATCGTGAAGAAAGGCTATCACTGCGTGATTCCTGCCGCAGGTGGGCAGATGATGGATCATCTTAACGTCGATAAAGCCTTTATGGCGGTGAACGGTATTTCACTCAAACAAGGCGCGTGCGTTGCCGACATTATGCTGGCAGAGAGTAAGCGCACCATCATCGAACATGCCAGCCAGGTGATTGTTGTGTGTGACAGCAGCAAGCTGGGAAACACCTCACTGGCACAGTTCGCGCGCAGCGATCAGGTTGATATGTTGGTGATGGATAATTTGCCAGAAGATGCCGATGCCTGGCAGCAGGCGGGAATTGCATTGGTGACGCTGGAAAGCTGAAAGTTTTAACCGTTTTATGAAAAAGGCCGCCATAAATGGCGTGATGCCGCTCACTTAAGCAAAAATGCCTTTTTATGCAGGTGCGCATGAATGCGCACCCTACGAAAACCCGGCTATATCCACGTAGGGTCAGCATTAATGCTGACCGCAACCCGTTACCGGCGCTTCATTAGCAGGAACAAACTGATCGCGAAGAAGGCGCCGCTCGGCAGAATCGCGCCCAATATCGGCGGTAAACCGTACACGAGGCTTAACGGGCCAAAGATCTGGTCCAGCACGTAGAATAAGAAGCCAAAGCTAATCCCCGTCACCACGCGCACGCCCATGGAGACGCTACGCAGCGGACCAAAGATAAATGACAGCGCCATCAGCATCATCACCGCCACCGACAGCGGCTGGAAGATTTTGCTCCACATATTCAGCTGGTAGCGTCCTGAAACCTGGCCACTCTGCTTGAGGTATTTACTGTAGTTATACAGGCCGCTGATCGACAGCGCGTCTGGGTCCAGCGCCACCACGCCGAGCTTATCGGGCGTGAGGTTGGTTTTCCACTCGCCGCTCAGGCTCTGCGAACCGGTAATTTGTTTGGCATCCTGCAGATCGGATTCATCCACCTGCGACAGCACCCACAGCTTTCTCTCCGCATTCCAGGTCGCGCTCGCCGCGTAGCGCACGCTCAGTAAGCGACGCTGGTCGGTGAATTTATAGATGCTGACGCCATCAATCTCGTTATCGCCTTTAATGCGCTCGATGTAGATGAAATCATTGCCATCCTTCGCCCATAACCCGTTTTGCGTCGAAACCAGCGAGCCGCCGTACAGCTGCTGCGCCCGGTAGTTACGCGCCATCTGCTCGCCCTGCGGCGCCACAAATTCGCCGACTGCCATGGTCAGTAACACCAGCGGAATCGCCGTTTTCATCACCGCCAGCGCCACCTGCATGCGGGTAAAGCCCGATGCCTGCATCACCACCAGCTCACTACGCTGCGCCAGCGTGCCTAAACCGAGTAGCGCACCCAACAGCGCCGCCATCGGGAAGAAGATTTCGATATCTTTCGGTACGCTGAGCAGCGTGTAATAACCCGCATCCAACGCGGTGTAGGCGCCCTGCCCGGTTTTACGCAGCTGATCGACGAACTTAATAATGCCCGACAGCGATACCAGCATGAACAGCGTCAGCATGATGGTGTTGAAGATAGTTTTGCCGATATAGCGGTCAAGAACCTTAAACATCAGACCGATCCTCCACGGCTAAAACGGGCACGGATGCGACGCATCGGCACGGTATCCCACATGTTTAGCAATACCGCCAACGCCAGATAGGATAAGTTCACCACCCACATCCAGATGGCAGGATCGAATTTGCCTTTTGCCGCATTGGAGCGCAGCGAGCTCTGCAGCAGGAAGAAGATCAGATACAGCAGCATAGCGGGCAGCATTGAGAGCACGCGGCCCTGACGCGGGTTCACCACGCTAAGCGGCACCACCATTAATGCCATCACCAGCACCGCAAAGATCAGCGTTAAGCGCCAGTGTAGCTCTGCCTGGAACTGAGGCGTCTTGGTTTTCACCAGAGTGCTGATATCGGCTTGATCGGCATCGTTCGGATCGAGCGTGGCTTCTTTGTAGCCTACCAGCGCCTGATAATTCACGAAGTCGGTGATACGGAAGTCGCGGAGCATCGCCGTGCCTTCAAAGCGCGTGCCTTTATCCAGCGTGACCACCTGTGAGCCATCTTTACGCTGCTCCATATGCCCGCTGTCGGCCAGCACTACCGAAGGACGCGCATTCCCTTTCGGACGCAGCTGCGCCAGGAACACGTTGCCAAAGGTATTGCCTTTCACATTCTCAACAAACAGCACCGCATTCCCGTCGCTGGAGGTTTGGAACTGCCCAGCCGCTAGCGCTGCCGCGCCTGGGTTAGCTTTAGCATTTTGTGTCACCTCTTCCTGATAACGCGACGACCAGGGACCTAACCAGATGACGTTAACGGCTGCGACCGCTGAAGTCAGCAACATCAGGATCATCGCCGCTTTGATGAGCACGCTTTTGCCGAGGCCGCAGGCATGCATCACCGTGATTTCACTTTCGGTGTACAGCCGTCCCAGGGTCATTAAAATCGCCAGAAACAGGCTTAGGGGCAGGATAAGTTGTGCCATTTCAGGCACGCCAAGTCCTAACAATGTCAGAACTAAGTTTGTTGGGATCTCGCCATCCACCGCAGCACCCAAAATCCGCACTAACTTCTGACAAAAGAAGATCAGTAGCAGGATGAAGAGGATAGCCAGCTGGCTTTTGAGCGTTTCCCGAACCAGATATCTAATGATGATCACGCTTAGTACGCCTGTGATAACTTGTCTTTTTGCAGGAAAATCGCTAGTTTCAACGCTTATCAGCCATTTTTCTTCATCAATGGCCGTCATCGTAGCTAAAATAGTATGACGAACGCGTTAGCGTGGTGAAAAAACAACGTATTGTCACCACAACTCATTATGACTACCGGCGTTGAATTGTCATGGCGTCGCAACGAAGTAATGAGTTACGAGCGCGCTACATTCTAACGACAGCTAAGGCCGTTGTCTTTAAGATTCAGGAGAGTGCATGGAGTTCAGTGTAAAAAGCGGTAGCCCGGAAAAACAGCGTAGCGCCTGCATTGTCGTTGGCGTTTTCGAACCGCGCCGTTTGTCGCCCATTGCTGAGCAATTGGATAAGATTAGCGATGGCTATATCAGCGCCCTGCTGCGCCGCGGTGAACTGGAAGGGAAAGTGGGCCAAACGCTGCTGCTGCACCATGTGCCGAATATCCTCTCCGAACGCATCCTGCTGATTGGCTGCGGTAAAGAGCGCGAGCTGGATGAGCGCCAGTACAAGCAGGTGATTCAGAAAACAATTAATACGCTGAATGACACCGGTTCGATGGAAGCGGTGTGCTTCCTGACCGAACTGCACGTAAAAGGCCGTAATACTTACTGGAAAGTGCGTCAGGCGGTTGAAACCTCGAAAGAGGCGCTCTACAACTTCGATCAGCTGAAAAGCAATAAAGTGGAGCCGCGTCGCCCGCTGCGCAAACTGGTGTTCAACGTGCCAACCCGCCGTGAACTGACCAGCGGCGAACGTGCCATTCAGCACGGGTTAGCCGTGGCTGCCGGTGTGAAAGCGGCCAAAGATCTCAGCAATATGCCGCCAAATATTTGTAACGCCGCGTATCTGGCTTCACAGGCGCGACAGCTGGCGGATGCGTATAGCAAAAATGTCACCACGCGCGTCATTGGCGAGCAGCAGATGAAAGAGCTGGGGATGAACGCTTATCTGGCGGTCGGCGCGGGTTCCCATAACGAATCGCTGATGTCGGTCATTGAGTACAAAGGCAGCAACGATCCTGAAGCTCGGCCGATTGTTCTGGTGGGTAAAGGCTTAACCTTCGATTCCGGCGGTATCTCCATCAAACCGGCCGAAGCGATGGATGAGATGAAGTACGACATGTGCGGCGCGGCCTCGGTGTATGGCGTGATGCGCATGGTGGCAGAACTGAATCTGCCGCTGAATGTGGTGGGTGTGCTGGTAGGCTGTGAAAATATGGCCGATGGCAAAGCGATGCGACCGGGCGACGTGTTAACCACCATGTCTGGCCAAACCGTTGAAGTGCTCAATACCGATGCCGAAGGGCGTCTGGTGCTGTGTGATGCGCTGACCTACGTTGAACGCTTCGAGCCAGAGGTGGTGATTGACGTGGCAACGCTGACCGGTGCCTGCGTCATTGCATTAGGCCATCACGTTAGCGGATTGATGTCTAACCACAACCCGCTGGCACACGAGCTGATCAGTGCATCTGAGCAATCTGGCGATCGCGCCTGGCGCTTGCCGATGGCCGATGAGTATCAGGAGCAGCTGGAATCCAATTTTGCCGATATGGCGAACATTGGCGGCCGTCCTGGCGGCGCGATCACCGCAGCCTGCTTCCTTGCGCGCTTTGCGCGTAAGTTTAACTGGGCGCACCTGGATATCGCCGGCACAGCATGGCGTTCTGGTAAAGCGAAAGGCGCCACCGGCCGTCCGGTGCCGCTGCTGTCGCAGTTCCTGCTGAATCGTGCGGGATTGAACGGCGACGATTAAGTTGTCGCTGTGCGGTCATTGAAACGGTGCGCATCAATGCGCACCCTACGAAGTTGGGTTGCCATTAATGGCGACCGAAAAGATAGACGCACGAACCCGCGGGGCGCACAATGCGCCCCACTGTCATTTATGGAAATGAGTCCGCCATGAAAAACGCCACTTTCTATGTGATGGAGTCTGAGAGCGCAGGCGACGGCTTAACCGCCATTGAAGCCCTGGTGTGCTCTCTTGCCGAAACACGCTGGCGTGACGGCAAACGCATCCTGATCGCCTGCGAAAATGAAGAACAGGCCAATCGGCTGGATGAAGCACTCTGGCAGCTCCCGGCCAACGCCTTTGTGCCACACAATCTGGCTGGCGAAGGCCCGCGCTATGGCGCACCAGTTGAACTGGCCTGGCCGCAGCGCCGCGGCAGTTCGCCGCGCGATCTGCTGATCAGCCTTTTGCCGCAGTTCGCAGATTTTGCTACTGCTTTCCATGAAGTGATAGACTTCGTACCTTATGAAGAATCCCTAAAACAACTGGCGCGCGATCGCTATAAAGCCTATCGCAGCGTTGGTTTCCAATTGAATACGGCGACGCCACCCTCGCCGCAAACGACAGTGTAGAAATGGAAAAGACATATAACCCGCAAGATATCGAGCAGCCGCTCTACGAGCACTGGGAACAGCAGGGCTACTTTAAACCGAATGGCGACACCAGCCAGGAAAGCTTTTGCATCATGATCCCGCCGCCGAACGTTACCGGCAGCTTGCATATGGGTCACGCTTTCCAGCAAACCATCATGGATACCATGGTGCGTTACCAGCGCATGCAGGGCAAAAATACCCTGTGGCAGGCCGGTACCGATCACGCCGGTATCGCCACGCAGATGGTGGTTGAACGTAAGATCGCCGCTGAAGAGGACAAAACGCGCCAGGATTACGGCCGCGATGCGTTCATCGACAAAATCTGGCAGTGGAAAGCGGAATCCGGCGGCACCATCACCCGCCAGATGCGCCGTCTCGGTAACTCGGTTGACTGGGAGCGCGAGCGCTTCACCATGGACGACGGTTTGTCCAACGCGGTGCGTGAAGTGTTTGTCCGCCTGTATAAAGAGAACCTGATTTACCGCGGCAAGCGCCTGGTAAACTGGGATCCAAAACTGCGTACCGCCATCTCCGATCTGGAAGTGGAAAACCGCGAGAGCAAAGGCTCGATGTGGCATATCCGCTATCCGCTGGCCGACGGTGTGAAAACCGCGGAAGGCAAAGATTATCTGGTGGTGGCCACCACCCGTCCGGAAACCCTGTTGGGCGATACCGGCGTCGCGGTTAACCCGGAAGATCCGCGCTACAAAGATCTGATCGGCAAAGAAGTGATCCTGCCGCTGGTGAACCGCCGCATTCCGATCGTTGGCGATGAACACGCCGATATGGAAAAAGGCACCGGCTGCGTGAAGATCACGCCAGCGCATGACTTCAACGACTACGAAGTCGGTCGTCGTCACAAGCTGCCAATGATCAACATTCTTACCTTTGATGGCGATATCCGCGAGCGCGCGGAAGTGTTCGACACCAATGGTGAAGTGAGCGACGAGTGTGCCGACGATATCCCAGCACCGTTCCAGAAAATGGAGCGTTTTGCTGCGCGTAAAGCGATTGTCGCTGCCGTTGACGAAATCGGCCTGCTGGAAGAGATCAAACCGCACGACCTGACCGTTCCTTACGGCGATCGCGGCGGCGTGGTGATTGAACCGATGCTCACCGACCAATGGTATGTGCGCACCGCGCCGCTGGCGAAAGTTGCGGTGGAAGCGGTTGAGAATGGCGACATCCAGTTCGTGCCAAAACAGTACGAAAACATGTACTTCTCGTGGATGCGTGACATTCAGGATTGGTGTATTTCGCGTCAGCTGTGGTGGGGACACCGCATTCCGGCGTGGTACGACAACGACGGCAACGTCTACGTTGGCCGCACCGAAGATGAAGTGCGTCAGGAAAACCATCTGGCCGCCGACGTCGCGCTGCGCCAGGATGACGACGTGCTGGATACCTGGTTCTCATCCGGCCTGTGGACATTCTCTACTCTCGGCTGGCCAGAGAACACTGAAGCGCTGCGTACCTTCCACCCAACCAGCGTACTGGTGAGCGGCTTCGACATTATCTTCTTCTGGATTGCGCGCATGATCATGCTGACCATGCACTTCATCAAAGATGAAAACGGCAAGCCGCAGGTACCGTTTAAAACCGTCTATATGACCGGTTTGATCCGCGATGAAGAAGGCCAGAAGATGTCCAAGTCGAAAGGCAACGTCATCGATCCGCTGGATATGATTGACGGTATTTCGCTGGAAGATCTGCTGGAGAAGCGTACCGGCAACATGATGCAGCCGCAGCTGGCTGAGAAGATCCGCAAACGTACCGAGAAGCAGTTCCCGGACGGCATCGTGCCTTCAGGTACCGATGCGCTGCGCTTTACCCTCGCCGCGCTGGCTTCTACCGGCCGTGACATCAACTGGGACATGAAACGCCTGGAAGGTTACCGCAACTTCTGTAACAAGCTGTGGAACGCCAGCCGCTTCGTGCTGATGAACACCGAAGAGCAGGATTGCGGACAAAACGGCGGCGAAATGAAGCTGTCGCTGGCGGATCGCTGGATTTTGAGCGAATTCAACCGCAGCGTGAAGGCGTATCGTGAAGCGCTGGATAGCTATCGCTTTGATATCGCCGCCAATATTCTCTACGACTTCACCTGGAACCAGTTCTGTGACTGGTATCTGGAGCTGACGAAGCCGGTGATGACCAGCGGTAGCGAAGCGGAACTGCGCGGCACGCGTAATACGCTGGTTACCGTGCTGGAAGCGCTGCTGCGTTTGGCACATCCGATCATTCCTTACATCACCGAAACCATCTGGCAGCGTGTGAAAGGCCTGAAAAACATCGATCACGATACCATCATGCTGCAGCCGTTCCCGCAGTATGAGGCGGCAAAAGAAGATGCCGAGGCGCAAGCCGATATCGAGTGGATGAAGCAGGCGATCGTCGCGGTGCGTAATATTCGTGCCGAGATGAATATTGCACCAAGCAAGCCGCTTGATGTGCTGCTGCGTGATTGCTCCGCTGCGGCGCAGCGTCGCGTGGAAGAGAACCGCACCTTCCTGTCACGCCTGGCGCGTCTGGAGAGCCTGACCATTCTGCCTGCCGGCGAGAAAGGCCCGGTTGCGGTGACCAAGATTGTTGAAGGCGCTGAGTTGCTGATCCCAATGGCGGATCTGGTGAACAAAGAAGCCGAGCTGGAGCGCCTGGCGAAAGAGCTGGTGAAACTTGATGTCGAAATCGAGAAGATCCAGACCAAGCTGGCGAATGAAGGCTTTGTGTCACGTGCGCCGGAAGCGGTCGTCGCCAAAGAGCGTGAGCGCGTGGCTGAGCTTGAACAATCTAAAGCAAAACTGTTTGAACAGCAGGGCGTGATTGCGGCATTGTAAGCGCTTCAGTCCAATTGCTTAATCGAAGCCGGGCACTGCCCGGCTTTTTTATACCGGAAGATAATGATGACCACCGACGCCCCCATCAATTTAAAGGTGCGCCCGATTACAGCCGCCGATAATCCGCTGATCGCGCAGGTGATCCGCGACGTATCAGCCGAATTTGGTCTAACGGCGGACAAAGGCTACACCGTGTCCGATCCCAATCTGGATCGCCTGTTCGAGTTGTATAGCGAAGCCAACAGCGCTTATTGGATTGTCGAGCATGAAGGCGTGGTGGTGGGCGGTGGCGGCGTTGCACCGCTGGCCTGTAGCGCACCGGATATTTGCGAGCTGCAGAAGATGTATTTCCTGCCGCAGGTACGCGGCTTGGGGTTGGCGCGCGATCTGGCGCTGCGCGCCATGGAGTATGCCCGTCAGCAAGGTTTTCAGCGCTGCTACCTGGAAACCACCGGTAGCCTGACGCGTGCGATTAAGCTGTATGAGTCGTTGGGGTTTGAGCTGATTGATAGCGCGATGGGCTGCACCGGGCATGTGGATTGCGAAGTGCGGATGTTGAAGGTGTTGTAATGAATGGGGTCGCCATAAATGGCGACCCTACGGTGTAACATAGGGTGCGCATTCATGCGCACCGCGTAACCGCTAAGAAATCAATGTCTTAAACCGCCGGCACACCGCTATGAAAACGCAACTCGCCATCCGGCTCGCTGATTAAGCGCGCTTCTGCGGCACCAAACGCCTGCACCCGTGGCGCAATATCCTTCGGCGAAATCTGCTGCGCCAGCTTCAGGTAATCCTGATAGTGACGCGCTTCCGATCGCAACAGCGAAATGTAGAACTTCTCCAGCTGCTCATCCAGATACGGCGCCAGGCTGGCAAAACGCTCACAGGATCGCGCTTCGATATACGCTCCGCAAATCAACTTATCCACCAGCGCATCTGGCTCATACGTGGCAATTTCACGGATCAACCCTTTGGCATAACGGCTGGCGGTGATTTTGCGATAGGGCAAACCGCGCGACTGCATGATTTCCCACACCTGATAGAAGTGATGCAGTTCCTCTTTGATCAGCAGCACCATCATCTCCACCAAATCATCCGCCCACGGTAGCTCGTTGCGTACAATGATGCTTTTGGTCAAATTCTTGTGCGCATTGATGAAGTTGTTGTCCGGCTCATCGCGGTAAATAAAATCTTCATAAGGCTTAAGCCACGCCAGAATGGCATCACCACTCGGCTTATCCGCCACGTATTTACGGATGATAAACACCGCGGTTTGCGCGGCCTTCAACTCGCATACCATGTGATCGGTAAGCAGCAGCGTCAGATTTTCCGGCTTGCGAGCCTCATCAATCCACGCTTGTGGCGTGCGGCAATGCAGGAATTGATAGATTGGTTCTAACAGTGGAGCGTAATTCATCGGCAATCTTTTTCTGGCGAGGAGAAAGTATCAGGGCGGCGAGCGCCGCCCATGAAGGCTTAGTGACGGACACCGTTGTCTTCTTCGTCGTCGATGAACTCGCCATCGTCGTCTTCATCTTCGGCATCCGGATCTTCAAAGTAGGTGCCCCAGCCGTCGTAATCGACGTTGTAGCTGCCCGCCAGATTGACCAGTTGCTCAACCTGCGCATCAATCAACTCAGGCTTCAGAGCGCCTTCGCTCAGGATATCCACGCACATTACGGTAGTGCCATCTTCCAGCTCCAGCTCTTCCGGCTCGCTGACTTCATAGCCCAGTTTGAAGGCATCAACGGCGACTTTTTCCAGCGAGTCGAAATTGTTGCAGGAGAGATGATGCTCGATAGTGTAAAGCGCATCGGGATCGCTGCCGTCTTCCAGCAACTCTTCGATGATCAGTCGCGTCTCTTCGCGCTGTTCTTCCAGCAATGCTTCATATGCCATGGATGTGTCCTCAAAATATTCGGCTGAATACAATTATTTTCCCACACTGCCTCGCGCGCCACTACACAAAACAACAAGTTTCTTAACGGCGGGGTTGAAAATGCATATTCATACGGTTAGATTGAATTTTAATTCATTTTAATGCGAGTATCCGGAGCGCTGTATGAGTCAGCTACATCAAAGACATTTCCTGAGATTGCTGGATTTTACCCCAGTCGAAATCGATTCTCTGCTGAGTCTGGCAGGTGAATTAAAACACGCCAAGAAAAATGCCAGCGAAACGCAGTACCTGAAAGGCAAAAACATCGCGCTCATCTTCGAAAAAGACTCGACTCGTACCCGATGCTCTTTCGAAGTTGCCGCTTACGATCAGGGCGCTAACGTCACCTATCTTGGTCCGAGCGGTAGCCAAATCGGCCACAAAGAGTCGATGAAAGACACCGCGCGCGTGCTGGGCCGTATGTATGACGGCATCCAGTATCGCGGCTACGGCCAGGAACTGGTAGAAACCTTAGCAGAGTTCGCTGGCGTGCCGGTGTGGAACGGCCTCACCACCGAGTTTCACCCGACGCAGCTGCTGGCCGATCTGCTAACCATGCAGGAACATCTGCCCGGCAAATCGCTGAATGAAATGACGCTGGTGTACGTTGGCGATGCGCGCAACAACATGGGCAACAGCATGCTGGAAGCCGCGGCGCTGGTGGGTCTTGATCTGCGTCTGGTGGCGCCAAAAGGTTGCTGGCCGGAAGCGGAATTAGTAGAACAATGCCGCGTGGCCGCCCAGCAAACCGGCGGGAAAATCACGCTGACCGAAGATATCGCCGAAGGCGTGCAAGGTGCCGACTTCATCTACACGGATGTATGGGTGTCGATGGGCGAAGCCAAATCGGTGTGGGAAGATCGCATCGCCCTGCTGCGTCCGTATCAGGTGAACAGCGCCATGCTGGCACTGACCGGTAATCCGCAGGTGAAGTTCCTGCACTGCTTACCGGCTTTCCATGATGACAAAACCACCTTGGGCCGCCAGATGGCGGAACAGTACGGTTTGCAGGATGGCATGGAAGTGAGTAATGCGGTGTTTGAATCGGCGCACAGCATCGTGTTCGATCAGGCAGAAAACCGCATGCACACCATCAAAGCGGTGATGGTTGCAACGTTGGGTAAGCGATAAATACACCGAAGCAAACGTTTACCTCGCGCGCGATATTTGCTTGCTGCAAATCAGTGAATGCGTATAATGCGGCCCAATTTGCCGGAGGAAACATGCAACAGCGCAGCGCACAACTTGACGCTCCACGACGCCTGACAGCGGGCGGCGCAGCTGTTTCTTTCCGTCATCAATCGATCGTCAAAAAAGCCCCTTAAGCAGGGGCTTTTTTTTGTCCGCAATCCGGCAACGCAGAGGAGAACGCTATGGCCAACCCGCTATATCGCAAGCACATCATTTCCATTAACGATCTCAACCGCGACGAGCTGGAGCTGGTGCTGCATACTGCCGCCCAGCTCAAAGCGCATCCTCAGCCGGAGCTGCTGAAACACAACGTTATCGCCAGCTGCTTCTTTGAGGCTTCAACGCGTACGCGCCTGTCGTTTGAAACTGCGATGCATCGCCTCGGTGCGTCGGTGGTCGGCTTTGCGGATGGCAGCAACACCTCGCTCGGTAAGAAAGGCGAAACCCTCGCCGATACCATTTCGGTGATTGGTACTTACGTAGATGCCATTGTGATGCGACATCCGCAGGAAGGCGCGGCGCGTCTGGCGACCGAATTTTCCGGCGGCATTCCGATACTTAATGCCGGTGACGGTGCCAACCAGCATCCGACGCAAACGCTGCTCGATCTCTTCACCATCCGCGAAACGCAAAGCCGCCTGGATAACCTGAATGTGGCGATGGTTGGCGATCTCAAATATGGCCGCACCGTGCATTCACTGACGCAGGCGCTGGCGAAGTTTGACGGCAACCGCTTCTTCTTTATCGCCCCCGATGCGCTGGCGATGCCGTCGTACATCACCGATATGCTGGATGAGCAGAACATTGCCTGGTCGCGCCACGACACCATCGAAGAAGTGATGCCACAACTCGATATTCTCTACATGACGCGCGTGCAAAAAGAGCGCCTCGATCCGTCGGAATATGCCAACGTCAAAGCGCAGTTCATCCTGCGCACCGCCGATTTGGCCGGTGCGCGCGATAACATGAAAGTGCTGCATCCGCTGCCACGTATCGATGAGATCACCACCGATGTCGATAGCACGCCGCATGCCTGGTATTTTCAGCAGGCCGGTAACGGCATCTTCGCCCGCCAGGCACTGCTGGCGTTGGTACTCAATAGCGAACTGGCACTGTAAGGAGTAAACCGATGACTCACGATAATAAATTGCAGGTTGAAGCTATCAAACGCGGCACGGTGATTGACCATATTCCCGCGCAGGTTGGCTTTAAGTTACTCTCGCTGTTCCGCCTGACTGAAACCGATCAGCGCATCACCATCGGCCTCAATTTGCCGTCGGGCGAAATGGGCCGCAAGGATCTGATCAAAATTGAGAATACTTTCCTGACGGACGATCAGATTAACCAGCTGGCGGTATATGCTCCGCTCGCTACGGTTAACCGCATTGATGAATACGAAGTGGTGGCGAAGATTGCCCCAACCTTGCCGGATCGTATCGATCGCGTGCTGACTTGCCCAAACAGCAACTGTATCAGCCGTAACGAGCCGGTGTTTACCAGCTTTGCGGTGAAAAAGCGTGCGGATGATGTGCACCTGAAGTGCAAATATTGTGAGAAAGAGTTTGCGCGCCACGTGGTGCTCGGTCACTGGTAATCGCCCACGTCGTCCCTATAATGGGGCGAGCAATTTCGCGGCGGACATCGGTCGGCCGCGCACTTATTAAGGAGAAACAATGTCTCGCGAAATCAGTACCTCAAACGCACCGGCAGCGATTGGCCCTTACGTGCAGGGCGTGGATCTCGGCAGTATGATCATCACTTCTGGCCAGATTCCGGTTGATCCGGCCACCGGCGCCGTGGCAGATGACGTGTCTGCACAGGCGCGTCAGTCGCTGGAAAATGTGAAGGCGATTGTTGAAGCCGCTGGCCTGAAAGTGGGCGACATTGTGAAAACCACCGTGTTTGTGAAAGACCTGAATGACTTCGCCACGGTGAACGCGACGTATGAAGCGTTCTTCACCGAGCACAACGCCAGCTTCCCAGCACGTTCCTGCGTGGAAGTGGCGCGTCTGCCGAAAGATGTGAAGATTGAGATTGAGGCAATCGCGGTACGCCGTTGATTGTTAAGGGTGCGCATCAATGCGCACCCTACAACTCTTCGTGCCTTTCAGAGGGTCGCCCTTCATGGCGACCTCCGCTATTTAAACGATCGCAGCAGCTTCTCCAGCGGCCTGACTAACGCCAGCACAGTTTCATCCTGCACCTGCGCTGCGGCGTCCAGCTGCGCATGCATCTGCGCGACCTCACCCGCACCGTACGCCTGATTACGCTCCAGCGCGTTCACCAAATCCAGCCCCATTCGGCTCAGCTGAGCAACCTGCTGCACCTGCTGCTGTAGCGGCTTGAGTTGATAATTGCCCAAAACCAACGGCATCACCGCATCACTGTTGTTCTGCCAGCGCTGCAGTTGCTGGCGGATCGCATGTGCCGCCGCGTGATCCGTGCGGTTAGCAATCAGACGATCGACCTGTTTATCCAGCAAGCGCACCGCGTTGCTCTCGGCGGGCAGCACATCTGCCAACCGGTTCAAGGGTTCAAAGTAGTCGTAATGCCCCGCCTGGAATTTCAGATGTTGCCGCGTGTAGTATTGCGCCGGTTCAAGCACTTCGGCCAGCACGCGCAGCGGCGTGATGTCGCTGCTGTTTGCCAGCCGCATCATCTGCACTTCCGCTTGCTGATGCTGCTGCAAGCCCACCGAAATCGTGCCCCAGCGATCCACGGCGCTCAAACGCCGATACATGTTATCGCTGTCGGTGACATCTTTTGCAGACCACAATCGCTCGGCCACCACAAAGGCACGCGGCCACAGGCGCGTATCGATCACCCGGCTATTGACGTTCTCCGCCCACAGCGCCGCTTCACCGCCAATCAGATTATTTTGCATCTGTTCAGGCGTAGGCAGCGATGGCGCAATACCTTTTGGTAGCTGCGTCAACTTGCTGCCTTCTGCTGGGTAACGTACGTTGCCCACCAGCATATAGCCGGTCAGCTTGTCTTGCGTCAGCGTCACCATCGGCTGGAAAGGTCCCATCCACGTATCAACACTGAACGTCAGCTGCGTTGGTGAGAGCCAGCGGATATCGCTGACCATACGACGCGCTTTGCCGCTGAAATCAATAAAGCCGCGCCAGCCGTTTTTACTTTCAATCAGGGTAAAACTGCCTTTCAGCGCACTGCCTTTCAGGCGTGGCATGGTGAACTGCCAGCTCTGAGCCTGCTCGCCGGATTGCAGCTGATCCGCACCGTTGAGGCCTTGTGGCCAGGGCTCGTTGCGATAGTGATAGGCGGCGGTTTGCGGCTGGTCGAGATAGAAGCCGGTGGAGAGAATGCCGCGGAAGTCATTTTGCGCCACGGTGCCAAGTGCGTCCTGGCCTTGCCACGATTGAATCAGAATGCTTTTCGGCAGATCCGGATGGTAAACCTCATCCCACCCAATCATGCGGCGCTGGTGCGCTTCGAGGATTTTCTCGACGCGCTGGTTAAACCAGGCCTGCAGCGCATGCGTATCCTTCAGGCCGCGATCGCGCATAAATTGCTGAATGCGCGTCGAATCATTCCACTGTGTGGGATCAACCTCATCGCCGCCAATGTGCACATAGGGATCCGGGAAGATCGCCGTCACTTCGCCCATCAAGGTGTCGATAAAGCGGAACACCGCTTCGTTGCTGGGATCGAGCAGCGGCTTAAACACGCCCCAACCACGCTCCATTTGATACGGCCCCGGCGCGCTCATCAGTTCAGGCATCGCCACCGCAATCGCCGACGCATGGCCGGGCAGATCGATTTCCGGCACCACGCGCACGCCGCGCTGCGTGGCATAGCGCACCACATCGCGCATCTGCTGCTGCGTATAGTACAAGCCGTCGCTGGCTTTCTCCTGCAGCTGTGGATAGTGGCTGGAGGCAAAGCGCCAACCTTGATCGTCGGTTAAGTGCCAGTGAAACACATTCATGCGCGCGGCCGCGATGCCATCGATTTGCCGCTTCACGGTTTCAATCGGCAGGAAGTGACGTGCCGAATCAATCAGTACACCGCGCCATGGAAAACGCGGTTTGTCGTCAATGGTAACGTAAGGAATTTGCGTCCCGCTTTCGGTGTTTTCGATCAGCTGCAGCACCGTTTCCATGCCGCGCATCGCACCAAACCGCGTATTGGCTTTTAATAATACGCCTGCGCTGTTGACCACGAGATGATAGCTTTCGTCGCTGTCCGGCTGTGGAAGGGGATCAACCGCCTGGGCAATTTGCACCTGGATGCTGGGGTGATCGCTGGAGGCGCTGTCGGGCAACAGCGGCCAGCCAGTTTGCCGTGCAATGCGCGCGCGCCAGCGCGCTTCGGTTCCCTCCAGATGATCGCCCGTAATATGTAGCGTAAATTGCGGTGTCAACGCATAGGCGCCGCCAGTGCTGGGCTGCTCAACGCTCTGCGGCCATGGCATTAAGGGGAGATCGCCTGCGGGGGCGGCGAAAGTTGAAAAAGTCATGGATAAACAACAGGCAAGCAACGTTCTTTGCAACAGCATGTAGGCATCCTTGTAAATGAAACGACGGACCAAAATGGGCAAAAGGCTCATTAAACCTGTTTCGCGTTGCAAAGCAAGTGATAGCAGGCTGAAATCTGGACGGGTTAAAACTTTTTCATTTTAGCGGGGTTAACGATTGCGCGGCTTTCAATCTTCGTTGTGGCTTCTTTGCTGTAGGTCAAACAGTAGGTGATTAATTCTCCCTTAAGCACCACATATAGCGGTTAAACTCCTTAAAACATCAATATGTAGTTCTACGGAGAGAAGATGGCGACGGTGGTGATTAAGCGTGACGGTTGCAGAGTGCCGTTTGATGCGCAGCGAATTGAAGCGGCAGTGCAGGCTGCCGCGCGTGCAGCACAGATCGACGATACGGCATGGTGCGAACAGGTTGCTAAACAGGTGAGCCAGCAGCTTGCTGCGTACGCGGAAGTGGATATACGCGATATTCAGTGCGCAGTAGAAGAGACGTTGATGAGTGGCCGCTGGCCGCAATTGGCGCGCGCTTATATCGAATACCGTCACGATCGTGACCTGGCACGCGAGCAGCGTGGCAAACTGCATCACGCTATCCGTGGGCTGGTTGAACAAACTAACGCCGCTTTGCTCAATGAAAATGCTAACAAAGACAGCAAAGTGATCCCAACGCAGCGCGATCTGCTGGCAGGGATCGTTGCTAAACACTATGCGCAGCAGCAACTACTGCCGCGCGATGTGGTATTGGCGCACGAGCGCGGGGAAATTCACTATCACGATCTCGACTACTCCCCCTTCTTCCCGATGTTTAACTGCATGCTGATCGATCTGCACGGCATGCTGACCAACGGTTTCAAAATGGGTAATGCCGAAATCGAGCCGCCCAAATCGATCGCTACCGCCACGGCGGTCACCGCGCAGATTATTGCCCAGGTTGCCAGCCATATTTATGGCGGTACCACCATCAACCGCATTGATGAAGTGCTGGCACCGTTCGTCACTCTCAGTCTGGAAAAACACCGCGCGGTCGCGCAGGAGTGGCAAATTGCTGATGCCGAAGCCTACGCTCGGGCTCGTACCGAGAAAGAGTGCTATGACGCGTTTCAGTCGCTGGAATACGAAGTGAATACGCTGCACACCGCCAACGGCCAGACGCCCTTTGTCACCTTCGGCTTCGGTCTCGGCACAGATTGGGCAGCACGCCTGATTCAACAGTCGATCCTGCGTAACCGCATCGCCGGGCTGGGCAAAAATCACAAAACCGCCGTGTTCCCGAAACTGGTGTTTGCTATTCGCGAAGGCGTTAATCGCAGCAAGGGGGATTTTAATTATGATATCAAGCAACTGGCGCTGGAGTGCGCCAGCAAGCGCATGTACCCCGACATCCTTAACTACGAGAAAGTGGTGGAGGTCACCGGCTCATTTAAAACGCCGATGGGCTGCCGTAGCTTCCTGGGCGTTTACGAGGAGAACGGCGAACAAATTCATGAAGGCCGCAACAATATTGGGGTGATCAGCCTGAACCTGCCACGTATCGCGCTGGAGGCGAAAGGTAATGACGCGCAGTTCTGGCTACTGCTGGATGAACGTTTGGCGCTAGCGAAACGTGCATTAATGACGCGCATTGCCCGGCTGGAAAAAACCAAAGCGCGCGTAGCGCCCATTCTCTATATGGAAGGCGCCTGCGGCGTGCGGCTGAAAGCCGATGACGAAGTCGGCGCCATTTTCCGCAACGGTCGCGCATCCATTTCCCTTGGCTATATTGGTCTGCACGAAACGCTGAACGCGCTGAGCGGTAACGAAGTACATCCTTATGATGCGGATTATCTGCGTGAAAAAGGCGTGGCGATTGTGACGCATCTGCGCAACGCGGTGGATGCCTGGAAAGCCGAAACTGGTTACGGCTTCAGTTTGTACAGCACGCCGAGCGAGAATTTGTGCGATCGCTTCTGCCGTCTCGATGCCGCCGAGTTTGGCGTAGTCGCCGGCGTGACCGATAAAGGGTATTACACCAATAGCTTCCATCTCGACGTCGAGAAAAAGGTCAATCCTTACGATAAGATCGACTTTGAAGCACCCTATCCGGCCATCGCCAACGGCGGTTTCATCTGTTACGGCGAATATCCCAACATCCAGCACAATCTCAAAGCGCTGGAAGACGTGTGGGACTACAGCTATCACCGCGTGCCCTATTACGGCACCAACACGCCGATTGATGAGTGCTACGAATGTGGCTTTAGCGGCGAGTTCAGCTGTACCAGCAAAGGTTTTACCTGCCCATGCTGCGGTAATCACGACCCGGCGCGCGTTTCGGTGACGCGTCGCGTGTGCGGCTATCTCGGCAGTCCGGACGCGCGTCCATTTAATGCCGGTAAGCAGGAAGAGGTACAGCGCCGCGTCAAACATCTGGAGACAGGACAACTGGGATGATGCACATCCACCGCTACTATCCCGTCGATATTGTTAATGGACCCGGCACCCGCTGCACGCTGTTTGTGGCGGGCTGCGAGCATCAGTGTCGCGGCTGCTATAACCAGAGCACCTGGCGAGTGGATTCTGGCGTGACCTTTACGCTGGAGCTGGAAGAGCAGCTGATTGCCGATCTTAACGATCGGCGGATTCCACGCCAGGGATTGTCACTGAGCGGTGGCGATCCGCTGCATCCGCATAACGTGCCGCACATTCGCCGCCTGGTGAAGCGCGTGCGGCGTGAATGTCCGGATAAGGATATCTGGCTGTGGACCGGTTACGAAATGGCAGAGCTTAGCGATGCGCAGCGCGAAGTGCTGGATGAGATTGACGTGCTGATCGACGGACGTTTTATTGAGGCAGAGAAAGATGCGCGGCTGCTGTGGCGCGGCAGCCGCAATCAGAAAATATGGTGGCTACGCCAGCCACAAACCGAGCACGCCGAGCAGCATCCCGCTGCAGGCCACGCCGATTAGCGCGATCCACAACGCACGGGCGGGAAATGCCCGATGCAACATCAATAAAGACGGCACACTGACGGCGGGCAGCGTCACTAACAACGCCAGCGCAGGCGCAATTCCCATGCCCGCCAACATCATAGTCTGCACAATCGGGATTTCTGCGGCGGTGGGAATCACAAACAGGCAGCCCGCAATCGCCATTAACATCACCCAGATCAGCGTATTGCCCACCGCACCATTAGCATGCGGAAACAGCCAAACTCGTGCAGCTCCGAGCAACAACACCGCGACGATATACAGCGGAATCGTGTTGTAGAACAAGCGCCACATCACCCGCAGCCAGCGTGTCAGAAACGATTGTTCATCGGGAGTAACCGTGACGGGCGCAGCAACGGCGTGATCGGGCACGCTGCGTTGCACCAGCCAGGCGATACCCAACACCATGATCAGACCCGCCACCAGCCGAATGGCCGCAACGTTCCAGCCGAGCACAAAGCCCATAAAAATCAGCGTTGCCGGGTTGAGTAACGGATTCGCCAGCCAAAACGCCATCGCCGCGCCGCTCGAAACCTGCGACTGACGCAAGCCAGCGGTCACCGGTGCCGCACAGCAGCTGCACATCATCCCCGGCAAGCCCAGACCGGTGCCGACCAGCGTAGAGCCGAAGCGCGAGTCGCCCATCAAACGCATCAGCCAGCTGCGCGGAACCAGCACCTGCACCAGCGAGCCCAGAATCACACCCAGCACTGCCGCTTTCCATACCGCAAGAAAATAGACCATGGCGTAATCGAGCGCCGCGCGCCACGGCGAGTCAGCCGCATTGGCCAGGATCGATTTACCGATCGAGTGGGTTTCAGCGGCAGTAAAAGCTTTACCGTAATAGGGCTGCCATTTGACATACCATAGGCCGATGACCACCACGGCCAGAAACAGCAGCGGTTTCCACCAGGCAAAGCGTGCTGCCGATGCTGAGGGGATACATTGAGTCATAACAGATTCCGTATTCAACTGAATAACGATTACCGCGCCGGGAGACGCGCTGAAGAGACCGCATTGTTATGCAGGTCTTTCGAATCTGCCATATTCAAACGGTGCAAACTTGATCCATCTCGGAAATTTACCTCGGTTGCGTTCAACCGGCTGGCTTGCATTTTTCGCCATGGCGACCAGGCTTGTGGGTGAGTTATGTAACGAACACCCGTTCGGAATCAGCAAGGAGGAAAAAGATGAGCAAGAAAATAGCGGTACTGATTACCGATGAATTTGAAGACTCAGAGTTTACCTCACCGGCGGAGGCTTACACCAAGGCCGGACACGAAGTGGTCACCATTGAGATGCAAGCCGGTAAAATCGTCAAAGGTAAACAGGGCAAAGCCGAGGTCAAAATCGATAAAGACATCGATGATGTCAGCGCGGCAGAATTCGATGCACTGCTGCTGCCAGGTGGACACTCGCCCGACGCCCTACGCGGCGACGATCGTTTTGTCAACTTCACCAAAGAGTTTGTGGCCAGCGGCAAACCGATCTTTGCCATTTGTCATGGCCCGCAGCTGCTGATCAGTGCCAACGGCGTACGTGGCCGCAAAATGACCTGTGTAAAAGCTATCGCCATTGATCTGCGCAATGCCGGTGCGGATTTTTATGATAAAGAAGTGGTGGTGGATGACGACAAGCTCGTCACCAGCCGCACGCCAGAGGATCTGCCCGCGTTTAATCGCGAATCGCTGCGCATTTTGAACGCTGCTTAAACTCTTCTTTTGCATTGGGGTCGCCATAAATGGCGCCCCTACGACCTTGTCCATATGATCTTCTTACCGAATCCCAGCGCATTGTCGGTCATCTTCACTTCGTCGAGCGTGATCTCCCACAGCGGTGCAGTGACTTTTTTCGCCACCGGAAAACGCTTTTGATAGGCACGGCGCGCTATCGCCTCCCGTTCTCCACTCAGCTGCGTAATCTGACCACGATACTGCACGCCTTTAATCAACAGCACACTTTTCGGCTGGCCATTAATGGTGCCCGCAATACGTGGATTCATCTGCATTAACTGGCCATGACGGGTTTCCAGCTCAGTCATCAGCCAGAACGCCATGCTCGTTTCATCAAACACGTAAAAACAGTTAGCACACCAACTCTCGTCGCCGCTAGTCGCACAAAGCGAGAGCACGTGCTGCTTCTTCACATAGCGAATCAGATGGGAAAGGTCAGACAAAGTGCGACTCCGTATGGCAAATAGCAGTGAGGACTGAAGCGCGCTACACTGCCTGCCAGCTATTTTTTGAGATGAGTATTATGGAACAGCGCTGGCAGCTTTATCTGCTACAAACTGCCGCTGGCATGCTTTATACCGGCATTACCACTGACGTTAATCGCCGTTTGCAGCAACATCAGCAGGGGCGCGGAGCACGCTCGCTGCGTGGCAAAGGTCCGCTGACGCTGGTTTTTCACTGTGATGCGGGTGACAGGGCTGCGGCTTCGCGCCTGGAATATCAGGTTAAGCAGCTAAGCCGCGCACAGAAACTGCAGCTGGTTGCGCAGCAGCCGCCCTGCCTGATGGCCTGGTTTAGTCGAGACGATTAAACGGCAGCGCGAATTCGATCAACCCTTCCACGCCGACAAACGCGTCGTCTGCCAGTTTGTACACCTGAAAGGCGGCTTCGCTGCCTAACCAACGACAGTGCAAGCCATGACGCGCAGCGGGCTCAAAACCGAGCGGATTGTAGAACTCAGGATCGCCCAGCACCACCACAGCGCTGTAGCTGAACTCGTTGAGTGAATCCAATCCTTCGTACACCAGTTTTTTAGCCAGCCCTTGCCCGCGCACCGATTCATCCACGGCGAGCGGGGCCAAAGCGACCCAGTTACGGTCTTCACCTTGCAAGGTCACCGGGCTAAAAGCGGCATAACCCAGCACCTGACCTTCATCATCCGTGGCGACTACGCCGAGAGTAAGCAAACCATCTTCGCGCAGTTGTTGAATTAATTCCGCTTCGGCCGCGGTAGCAAAACTGCGCCTTAACAGGCTATCGATGCCTGCGGCATCAACGCCAATTTCAGTACGAATTAACATGAGATCCCCGCGCGCGCCTCAGCGGCCTTCGCGTCCTGTTTCATTCCTGCTTCAATAAAAGCAGCCAGCTGCTGCAACCCCGTGCGTAAAGGCGTGGGCATGGCATCCAGTTCAATGGCATCCATTAGGTTCTTCACCTCCAGACCCAGCTCCGTGTCACCTTCAATCACCAACCGGCGTTGAAAGAACAACATATCGGGATCCGCTTTGCGTGCTGCTACCAGCAACAGATCGTTGGCTTCGCCGCGAAACCAGACATCAGCTTCGGTGTCGCGCGAAACGGTCAGGCGCCCTGCTTGCAGGGTGGTGATCCAGCGTAGATTGACATCCGCAATCTCGATTCCCAGAAAGCGCCCTTCCAGAAAGTCTAACTCACCTTCGGACAAAGCATGACGAAATTGCCAGTTTAAGAGTTGTTGCAGAATGGCTTTTTTCAACGGGAACGGAGTGATAGAAACCGGTAAGGCTAGGAATTCTGGTCCTTTTTCAACAATCAAACCACGTAAGCGCGCAAACATCATCGACATTCCCTTCAGAAAATTTCATCTATTTTGCCACAATCGCCAGGCTTCGCCTCCACTGAGATCAAGTAAATCGTTTCACAACTGGTCGAAAATGCTTCACTCCCGATCATCAATGGCGCTTTCACTGCCTTAAATCAACATTATCGTGAAGGCAGTTATCTACACTCTTCGGCTTAAGAATCCGGGGAGGAAAATGTATGGAACTGCTGTGTCCAGCGGGGAATTTGCCTGCGCTGAAATCGGCGGTGGAGCATGGTGCTGACGCGGTGTATGTCGGCCTGAAAGACGATACCAATGCCCGCCACTTTGCTGGCCTCAATTTTACCGATAAGAAACTGGCCGAGGCTGCACGCTATCTGCACCAGCATCGCCGAAAACTGCACGTGGCGATCAACACGTTTGCGCATCCCGATGGCATGAATCGCTGGCAGACGGCGATTGACGTTGCCGCCCAGAACGGAGCAGACGCGCTGATTTTGGCCGATATCGCTACGCTTGAATATGCAGCAAAACATTATCCGCAGGTCGAACGCCATCTTTCCGTGCAGGCCTCCGCCACCAATCTGCAAGCCATTCATTTTTATCATCGCCATTTTCAGCTTAGCCGCGTGGTGCTGCCGCGCGTGCTGTCGATGCATCAGGTGAAACAGCTGGCGCGCGAGACGCCGGTACCGCTCGAAGTGTTCGCCTTTGGCAGCCTGTGCATCATGGCTGAAGGCCGCTGCTACCTCTCATCCTGGCTGACCGGTGAGTCGCCGAATAGCGCAGGAGCTTGCTCCCCAGCGAAATTTGTACGCTGGCAGCAAACGCCGAAGGGGATGGAATCCCGCCTTAATGAAGTGTTGATTGATCGTTACGCGCCCAACGAAAGCGCGGGATATCCCACGCTGTGTAAAGGCCGTTACGAAGTGGATAACCAGCGCTATCACGTGCTGGAAGAGCCTACCAGCCTGAACACGCTATCGCTGCTGCCTGAACTGCTGCGCGCCAACATTGCCTCGGTGAAAATTGAAGGCCGTCAGCGCAGCCCGGCGTATGTGGCGCAGGTGGCTAAAGTATGGCGCCAGGCCATCGATCGCTGTATGGCATCGCCGGAGCACTATGTGGTGCAGGAGCCGTGGATGCAGGCACTCGGCGAATTGTCCGAAGGTAGCCAAACCACGCTGGGTGCTTATCACCGCGACTGGCAATAAGGAGATCGCATGAAATACGCTATCGGGCCGGTGCTGTGGTACTGGCCAACCGCAACCCTGGAAACCTTTTATCAACGTGCCGCCGCAAGCAGCGCCGAAATCGTTTATCTCGGTGAAGCCGTTTGCAGCAAGCGGCGCGCTACCTCATTCAACCAATGGATGGAGATGGCGCGCATGCTGGCGCAGCACGGCAAGCAGGTGGTGTTGAGCACGCTGGCCCTGCTGCAGTCGCCTTCAGAGGTGAAAGAGCTGCGGCGCTATGTCGAAAACGGTGAGTTCCTGCTTGAAGCCAATGACATGGGAACCGTGAACATGGCGGCGGAACGCCAATTACCGTTTGTCGCCGGTCCCACGCTCAATGTGTACAACGCGCAAACGCTGCAGCTGTTACTGAAAGAAGGGATGACGCGCTGGTGTATTCCTGTGGAAATGTCACGCGACTGGCTAATTCAGCTGCTGCAACAGTGCGACGCTGCTGGCGTACGCGATAAGTTTGAGGTGGAAGTCCTCGGCTACGGCCATTTGCCGCTGGCGCTGTCGGCACGCTGCTTCACCGCGCGCGCCGAGAATCGCGCTAAAGATGATTGCCAAACCTGCTGCATTAACCATCCCACCGGCCGCCGCGTACTATCGCAGGAAGGCCAGCAGGTGTTTGTGCTGAACGGCATTCAGACGATGAGCGGTTACTGCTACAACCTCGGCAATGATTTAACGGGCATGCATAACTGGGTCGACATCGTACGTCTGTCGCCACAGGGCGAAAGTACGCTAGGTGAAGTGGATCGCTTCCGTGCGAATGAAGCCGGACAGGCACCGCTGATGATGGCGCGAGGCAGTGACAGTAACGGTTATTGGCGTCGTCTGGCCGGTATGGAACTGGAAGGCGGCAGGTAAAGGCACATTCCGGCTATATTCGTGCTGTTATTAGCAGTTTTAATATGGGTATCGATGAGTAATACTCACTGGTGCAGGTAAGATTAAACACCTGCGCCATCCTTATCTGGAGTACCCATGTCTGAGAAAAAAACTGTTCGCCTGTCCGTATTGGATTTGGCTCCGATTCCGCAAGGTTCCGCAGCGCGCGACGCGTTCCACAATTCACTGGCGCTGGCTCGTCAATCTGAAGCCCTTGGTTTTCACCGCTACTGGCTGGCTGAACATCACAACATGACCGGGATTGCCAGCGCTGCAACCTCCGTATTAATTGGTTATTTAGCCGCAAATACCAACACGCTTCGTCTTGGCTCAGGCGGTATTATGCTGCCAAACCATGCGCCGCTGGTGATTGCCGAACAGTTTGGTACCCTTGAATCTCTCTATCCTGGCCGTATCGATCTCGGATTGGGCCGCGCCCCCGGATCGGACCAGCGCACCATGTTGGCATTGCGTCGCCATCTCTCCAGCGCACAAGCCGATAGTTTCCCGGAAGATGTATCAGAGCTGATTCGCTGGTTTGACGCCGAAGAAGGCGAACATCCGCCGGTACAACCGGTGCCAGGATTAGGGCTAAAAATTCCCGTATGGCTGCTCGGTTCTAGCTTGTACAGCGCACAGTTAGCCGCACAGCTCGGCCTGCCTTTCGCCTTTGCTTCACACTTTGCGCCGGACCTGTTGTTCCAGGCATTGCATCTTTATCGCGAGAAATTTAAACCTTCCGCGCGTTTAGCTAAGCCGTATGCCATGGTGTGCGTCAACGTGGTCGCCGCCGATAGCGAGCGTGATGCGCGCTTCCTCTTCACGTCAATGCAGCAGCAGTTTATTAATTTACGCCGTGGAAAACCGGGTCCGCTACCGGCTCCCGTGGAGAACATGGATAATCTGTGGTCGCCCTCTGAACAATATGGCGTGCAGCAAGCGTTGAGTATGTCGATTGTCGGTGACAGCGATAAAGTACGAAATGGCCTCGCGGCGCTGATGCGCGAAACTCAGGCGGATGAGATCATGGTCAATGGCCAGATTTTCGATACGCAGGCGCGTCTGCGTTCATTCGCACTGGCGATGGAAGCTGCACGCACGCTGTAACTGTTATTGCGGTGGGTAAAAACCTTCTGGCCCCACCGCAATCATGCGCACATCTCGCGCTGGCGACTGGCCGTGAAAGCGGCTGTACTCGCGACTGAACTGCGATGCGCTCTGATAACCTACCCGATAGCCCGCCGTTCCGGCATCCAGCTTCTCAATCAGCATCAAGCGACGTGCCTCGTTCAGACGCAGCTGCTTTTGATACTGCATCGGCGTCATCGCCGTCACCGCCTTAAAGTGATGATGCAGCGAAGAGATACTCATCCCTACGCTGCTTGCCAGCTGGTCCATTTTCAGCGGCTGATGAAAGTTCTCGCGCAGCCAGCGCGCGGCGCGGGCCACTTTGTTGCCGGGTCGCTCCGTCAACGCCATATTGAGAATGCGCGGGCCTTCTGGCCCGGTAAGCAGACGATAAAAAATCTCCTGCTCAATTAATGGCGCCAGCGCGGTGATGTCCTGCGGCTGATCCAATAACTCAATCAAACGCATTACCGCATCCACCAACGGCGGCGCGACTTTATGCACGGTAATACCGCGCTCGCTTATTGAATTGGTGCCAACATGATGGTGTGGAAAGTGCTCCAGATAACGCATCAGACGCGCTTCGTTGATGGTAATGCCAACGCCCAGATTGGGTTTTTCTGGCGTTGCCATCACCACGCAGGATTGCACCGGCATATCGAGCGTCACCAGTAATAAATCGCCCGGTCCGTAATGCATGACATCGTCGCCCATGCGCAGCGCTTTTTGCCCTTGCGCTACCAGCGCAAAACTTGCCCAGGTGGCGATGTGCGCCAGACTGGTGGGTTTTGAACTGCGGCCAAACGAGAGAAAATCGATCGGGCTATTATGTCGACCATCTTCCGGCGCGTGGTGAGCAATTTTCGCTACCAGCTGCTGCCACTGTTCCTGATGAATCATGCGATGCGCGCTCCACCATGAGAATTCACTGAGCGAGTATTCTCGCTTTTTGCATCAGCTTCGCCTAGTCCTTGAGCAGTAGATTTGCAGGATCGTGCAAAAAGCTTGCAGGATTGCGCTACCGCCAGATTGTAAGGAAAGCGCATGCTTTATCTTCCCCGAAATCTCAGGTGGAGAGACACGATGAAAACACTTGAAGGCAAAATTGCGCTGGTGACGGGCGCTTCGAAAGGCATTGGTGCCGCCATCGCCATGACTTTCGCGGCGGCCGGTGCTCGGGTAGTAGTGAATTATCTTCAGGACGAAGTTGGCGCGGCGGATGTGGTGACAGACATCCAGGCGCTGGGAAGCGATGCCATCGCCGTTCAGGCTGATATCTCACGCCAGGCCGATGTGCAGCGCTTGTTTGCTAGCAGCATTGAGCAGTTTGGCGCGCCAGATATTGTGGTGAACAATGCCGGTATTTTCCACCATGGTGATTTTGCCGATCTCAGCGTTGGCGAGATGCAGCAGCAGCTCAATGTGAATCTGCTTGGCACTCTGCTGGTATGCCAACAGGCGGCACATCACTTTCCGGCGCGCGGCGGATCCATCATCAACCTTAGCGCGCTCAACAGCCAGCGCAGCACGCCCGGTTCAGTGCTGTGGGCGGCAACGAAGGGTGCGATTGACACGCTGACACAAGGCCTGGCTCGAGAACTGGGGCCGCGCAATATCCGCGTCAATGCGTTAGCGCCCGGCATCATTTTGACCGAAGGTTTGCTGGCCGCTAAAAAGATGCACCCGGAGTTGAAGGCGCAGTTAATTGCCGCCACACCGCTTGGGCGCTTTGGTTTACCAGAAGATGTGGCACAGGTGGCGCTATTTCTGGCTTCAGAAGAATCAGCTTACGTGAGTGGTGAACGCGTGCTGATTGCTGGCGGCGTGTAAAACTTACTTTCCACATGCATAAAAAAAGGGACGCATTCGCGTCCCTTTTTACTTTAAGCGTTTATCGCTTATGCGTCACGACGACGTGGTGCAGCGGCTGCACCCTCTTCACGACGTGGGCCACGACCACCTTCACGGCTGAAGCGTCCGCCTTCGCGGCCGCCTTCACGACGATCGGAGAAGCGACGTGGAGCGCCTTCGCCACGTGGTGCGCCATCACGCGGAGCACCGTTACCGCGACGTTCGCCGCCGGCAGGACGACGTTCGCTACGCTCATGCACCGGTGCATCACCCATCAACTGCATATTCATCGGTTTGTTCAGAATACGCGTACGAGTGAAGTGCTGCAGCACTTCGCCCGGCATACCTTTCGGCAGCTCGATGGTTGAATGGGTACCGAACAACTTGATGTTGCCGATGTAACGGCTGCTGATGTCGCCTTCGTTAGCGATCGCGCCAACAATGTGACGCACTTCAACACCATCATCACGGCCCACTTCAATGCGGTACAGCTGCATTTCGCCAACGTCACGACGTTCACGACGAGGACGGTCACCATCGCGGCTGTCACGGCTTTCGCGTGGACCACGAGAATCACGTGAATCGCGGCGATCACCACGGTCAGGACGATCGCTGAATTCACGACGTGCTGGACGCGGTGCTTCTGGTGGCAGAATCAGTGGACGTTCGCCCTGAGCCATTTTCAGCAGTGCTGCGGCCAGTGTTTCGATATCCAGATCTTCACCCGGCTGCATTTTGCTCAGCAGTGCGCGATACATGTCCAGATCGCTGCTTTCCAGCTGCTGCTGTACTTTAGCCGCGAACTTAGCCAGACGACGCTCACCCAGCAGCTCTGCGTTAGGCAGCTCAACTTCTGGAATGGTCAGCTTCATGGTGCGTTCAATGTTGCGCAGCAGACGACGCTCGCGGTTCTCAACGAACAGCAGTGCGCGACCAGCACGACCAGCACGGCCAGTACGACCAATACGGTGAACGTAAGATTCAGCATCCATTGGGATGTCAAAGTTTACCACCAGGCTGATGCGTTCCACGTCCAGACCACGTGCGGCTACGTCGGTAGCGATCAGAATGTCGAGACGACCATCTTTCAGACGCTCCAGCGTCTGCTCACGCAGTGCCTGGTTCATGTCACCGTTCAGTGCTGCGCTGTTATAACCGCTGCGCTCAAGCGCTTCGGCCACTTCCAGCGTGGCATTTTTAGTACGTACGAAGATGATGGCTGCATCGAAATCTTCAGCTTCCAGGAAGCGAACCAGCGCGTCAGTTTTACGGCCATATGCGGTCCAGTAAGACTGAGAAATGTCTGGGCGCGTAGTCAGGCTTGACTGGATACGCACTTCCTGCGGATCTTTCATGAAGCGTTTGGTGATACGACGGATCGCTTCTGGCATGGTTGCTGAGAACAGCGCGGTCTGATGACCGTCTGGAATCTGCGCCATGATGGTTTCAACGTCTTCGATGAAGCCCATACGCAGCATTTCATCAGCTTCGTCCAGCACCAGACCGCGCAGGTTAGACAGATCTAACGTGCCACGCTTCAGGTGATCCAGCAAACGACCAGGGGTACCCACTACCACTTGTGGTCCCTGACGCAGTGCGCGCAGCTGCACGTCATAACGTTGGCCGCCGTACAGGGCAACAACGTTAATGCCACGCATGTGTTTAGAGAATTCTGTGACGGCTTCAGCAACCTGTACCGCTAATTCGCGGGTCGGTGCCAGCACCAAAATTTGCGGTGCTTTAACAGTAGGATCAATGTTATTTAGCAGCGGCAATGAGAATGCCGCGGTTTTACCACTACCGGTCTGCGCCATACCCAACACATCACGGCCAGCCAGCAGGTGAGGAATACACTCAGCCTGGATTGGAGAAGGCTTAACGTAGCCCATTCCGTTCAGTGATTCGAGGATGTCGGCGTTCAGGCCAAGGTCAGCAAAAGTGGTTTGAATATCAGTCATGTAGTACACGTGCCTCTTAGATTGCGGCGGCCAGTCTACATAACTCGTCGTGAAAACTTTCAGTCATTTTCATCAAAAAGTGTGAACCGGCTCAAATTAGAAGTTTTGACGAACAGAAAAGCCCTCATCTCTGAAGATGATGACTTTACAGGTATTCAGGCAATAAAAGTTCGTCAGCTATTGCTGGTCAGATTCTGATAAATCGTCTTGTGTCTGGCCGAGTTGCGCCAGTTCCAACAATGCGTATCGGTGTTCAACAAAGTTGTTTACGTTGTTGGCCACCGCCAGTTTGAACAACGCTTTCGCGTCGTCCTTCTCCCCCAGACTTAGGTAGTACTTACCTAAATAGAAGTTGGTTTCACTGAGATGTTCAGCGAGCGAGGTGTTATCCGTTGCGTCCGCCTTGAGACGTTCCATCAATGTTTTTTCACTGATGTCGCCAAGGTAGAACTCGACAATATTCCATCCCCATTGGTCCCGGACCGCTTTGTCATGACGCTGTCTCAGCGTAACTTTCGCCTTGTCGGCATCCATATCGCTTTCAACGAGATAGAGCCAAAGGCTGCGGAAAGGATCGTTAGGATCGTCTTGATAAAACGCCAGCAGATCATCTTGCGCTAACTTGTATCGACCGCCGTAATAGAGGGCGATACCACGGTTTAAATGCGCATAGTTGTAAGTTGGATCAAGCTCAAGTACAGAATCAAACGCTTCATAGGCAGCATCAAAATTGCCTGCCTGCGTTAAGTATATACCGAGATAGTTAAATACCTCAGGCATATCTGGTCTTATAGACAGCGCTTGCGAAAAATCGTTCCGCGCTAATGCCCTCAGACCCAAACTATCATACAACACTCCGCGCTCATATAACAGCTGTGCGCGTTCATCATCGGTAAGGGCACGACTGGCAAGAATTTGTTCCATGCGCGCAAGAATGACTTCTTGCTGCAGTGTGGGCTGCAAAGGTACTGCCAGAACTTCGTTCTTACGCCAATTGGAGTTGCTGCATCCTGCCAGCGTGATAGCTGTCGCAACAAAACACCAGCGCAAAAAAGGCTTCATTTCCCACTCCCGAATACAAACATTGGGACAACCATCCTGTCATCCTCCTGCTGTGCACAAGGATTCCCGCCCTCGCGATGATCTAAATACCTCTCCCCGCAGAGCAGGGAGAGGCCAATCGGTAAACGCTTACTCGGCGTCAGATGCATCAGTGGCAGCGGTGGCAACTTCTTCCGCTGGTTTCTGCTCTGTCGCTTCTTTGATGCTCAGCCGTACACGGCCCTGACGGTCCACTTCCATGACTTTCACTGGAACTTCCTGGCCCATCTGCAGGTAGTCGGTCACTTTTTCAACGCGCTTATCGGCGATCTGAGAAATATGAACCAAACCTTCTTTACCGCCGCCGATGGCCACGAATGCACCGAAATCAACGATACGTGTCACTTTGCCAGAGTAAACGCGGCCAACTTCGATCTCAGCAGTGATCTCTTCGATGCGACGAATGGCTTCTTTGGCTTTCAGGCTATCAGTTGCAGCGATCTTCACGGTGCCATCATCTTCGATTTCGATGGTAGTACCGGTTTCTTCGGTCAGCGCACGGATAACCGAGCCGCCTTTACCGATAACATCTTTGATCTTGTCTGAACTGATTTTGATGGTGTAAATGCGCGGCGCGAACTCAGAGATTTCCTGACGCGGCGTGCTGATTGCCTGTTCCATCACGCTCAGGATATGCAGACGTGCACCCTTCGCCTGGTTCAGAGCAACCTGCATGATTTCGCGGGTGATACCTTCGATTTTGATATCCATCTGCAGCGCGGTGATACCCTCGCGGCTACCCGCAACTTTGAAGTCCATGTCGCCGAGGTGATCTTCGTCACCCAGGATGTCAGACAGAACCACAAAGTTGTCAGCTTCTTTAACCAGACCCATAGCAATACCGGCTACGGCTGCTTTGATCGGTACACCTGCGTCCATCAGTGCCAGAGAAGCACCACACACAGAAGCCATTGAAGAAGAACCGTTTGATTCGGTGATTTCTGACACCACACGTACAGTGTATGGGAAATCAGCTTGCTTAGGCATTACTGCCAGCACGCCACGCTTCGCCAGACGGCCGTGACCAATCTCACGACGCTTCGGTGAGCCAACCATACCGGTTTCGCCCACGCAGTACGGAGGGAAATTGTAGTGGAACAGGAAGCTATCAGTACGCTCGCCCATCAACTCATCCAGATTCTGCGCGTCACGCGCGGTACCCAGCGTTGCGGTAACCAGCGCCTGCGTTTCACCACGGGTGAACAGTGAAGAACCGTGCGTGCGCGGCAGTACGCCAGTACGCACGTCGAGGCCGCGAATCATATCTTTTTCACGACCATCGATACGCGGTTCGCCACGGATAATACGGCTACGCACAACGCTTTTCTCGAGGTCATGCACGATGTCAGCGATGTCGCCTGCATCCAGGGTTTCGTCTTCAGCCTGCAGAGCGGCGATGGTCGCGTCTTTAACTGCGCCAACCTGCGTGTAACGCTCTTGCTTGTCGGTGATGCGGTAAGCATCGCTGATGCCTGCTTCTGCCAATGCAGTAACGCGTGCGATCAATGCATCGTTAGTTGGCAATGGCTGCCAATCCCAACGTGGCTTACCGGCTTCAGCAACCAGCGCATTGATGTTTTCGATTACGATCTGCTGCTGATCGTGGCCATAGACCACGGCACCCAGCATCTGCTCTTCAGTCAGGATGTCTGCTTCAGATTCAACCATCAGCACCGCATTCTGTGTACCGGCAACCACCAGGTTCAAACGAGATTCATTGATCTCATCGGCAGTTGGGTTCAGAACGTACTGATCGTTGATATAACCCACGCGAGCAGCACCGATTGGACCATTGAACGGCAGCCCAGACAGCGCTAACGCTGCAGAAGCACCGATCATCGCCACGATGTCCGGGTTAACTTGTGGATTTACAGAAACAACGGTCGCAATGACCTGCACTTCGTTGATGAAGCCTTCCGGGAAGAGCGGACGAACTGGGCGGTCAATCAGACGTGAGATCAGGGTTTCGCCTTCGCTTGGACGGCCTTCACGACGGAAGAAACTACCCGGGATACGACCAGCAGCGTAAGTACGCTCCTGATAGTTAACCGTCAGCGGGAAGAAATCCTGACCTGGTTTCGTTTTTTTCTGGCCAACAACGGTAACGAATACAGCCGTGTCATCCATGCTCACCATTACTGCTGCGGTAGCCTGGCGCGCCATCATGCCGGTTTCCAGCGTGACGGTATGCTGACCATATTGGAATTTGCGTACGATCGGGTTCAGCAAAATTTAAGTCCTTAAATTCGGGGGCGCAGCCTATTATGGCGCGCCGGGGATTACCGATCTTTAGTTGCATCCTCGCGACTAATGACAACCTTAACCGCCCTTGCGGTAAAGCCTCTCATTAGCCGCGCGAACCTCTGCAAGCAAAGATCGCTCTCTGCAACAATACATGAGTTTGGTCCGGATTGCTGCGGATTGCTCGAAAAAAGGGGCCATCAAGGCCCCCTTTTCGCGAAACTCGCACAAATCTGATCGTCAGATGCGTTTTTTTGCATACTGGATGCGCTACACCCTTGATCAGATTCTTCAGACTTAGCGACGCAGACCCAGGCTTTCGATCAGACCGGTGTAACGTGCAACGTCTTTACGCTTCAGGTAGTCCAGCAGCTTACGACGCTGAGATACCATGCGCAGCAGACCGCGACGGCTGTGGTGATCTTTCTTGTGCTCAGAGAAGTGACCCTGCAGGTGATTGATCTGAGCAGTCAGCAGAGCAACCTGAACTTCAGTTGAACCGCTGTCGTTGGTACCACGACCGTATTTAGCAACGATCTCTGCTTTAGCTTCTACGCTTAGAGACATAATAAACTCCAGTAATAAATGAATGTATGGGTGCCGATCTCTAATTCAGCAGCCCGCTTTTAAAGCCGCGCCATTCTACTCTTCGCCTGATAGCAACGCAAATGCGCCGTTACGTCAGATTTGAGTCGCTTGATTATGCAGGAAATTCTACCACCAGACGACGCGGCGCCACGCGCCCGTCATCAGCAATTTCGGCCATACCAATGAATTTGTGCTCATCACCTTCGGTCACGCGCACCAAGCCTTGTTCCGGCGCATCTGCCACCTGAACCGGCATTCCTTGCTTGAAATAGGTCGCCACAGCAGGCAAGAGATTCACAATTGGGAACTCTTCAGCCGGGCTATCCATTGGTAGCAATAACGCGTCAAGCGCGCTGTAATCCGGCGGTACCGCCATGTTGACGGTGGCGGCCACTTCCTGCAGCTGCTCCAGCGTCACCATTCTTTCAATGGGATAACGTGCCACCTGCAAACGACGCAGCATGATCACATGCGCACCACAACCAAGCTTCTCACCGAGATCGTCAATGATGGTACGGATGTAAGTGCCTTTAGAGACATGAATCTCTAGCTCCAGCTCATCCCCTTCCCAGCGAATAAACTGCAGTTCGAACACTTTGATCGGACGTGCTTCACGCGGCACGGTAATGCCTTCGCGCGCGTATTCATACAACTTACGTCCCTGATACTTCAGCGCGGAAAACATGGTCGGCACCTGCAGGGTGTCACCGCGAAAATACTCCAGCGCTGCATCCAGCTCAGCCTGATTAAACGTAATTGCACGCGTTTCAACAATATTACCGTCGGCATCTGACGTATCGGTACGTTCACCAAGACGAGCGATGACACGATAGCGCTTGTCAGAATCGAGCAGATACTGCGAAAACTTGGTGGCTTCACCGAGGCATACCGGCAACATGCCGGTTGCCAGCGGATCAAGCGCGCCGGTGTGGCCCGCTTTATTCGCATTAAACAGGCGTTTTACTTTCTGCAGTACATCATTGGAGGATGCGCCTTGATGCTTATCCAGCAGAAACACACCGTGGACGTCGCGACCGCGACGACGAGGACGACTCATTAGTCCTCCTTGTCATCTTCCGCCGGGCTATCGCCACGACGCTCAACATCACTCTTGATAACATTGCTGACCAGGTTCGACATGCGCATGCCTTCAATCAGCGAATTGTCGTAGAAGAAGGTCAGTTCCGGCACGATACGTAAACGCATCGCTTTGCCTACCAGCGTGCGAATATAACCAGAGGCTTCTTTCAGCGCCTTCAGCCCGTTTTGCACCGCTTCTTCGTCTTTGTCATTTAAAAAGGTCACAAACACCTTGGCATAAGCCAGATCGCGGGAGACTTCAACACCCGAAACTGTCACCATCATTCCAAGACGCGGATCTTTAATTTCGCGCTGCAGGATGATTGCAATCTCTTTCTGCAACTCCTGAGAAACGCGCTGTGGGCGGCCAAATTCTTTTGCCATTATTCTTTCTCCCAAATAATTCGGGAGGCCAGAGGCCTCCCAAATTGCAACACATCAAATGATGATCAATCGATGGTGCGTTTAATTTCAATCACTTCGAAGACTTCGATCATATCGCCAACGCGAACGTCGTTGTAGTTCTTCACACCGATACCACATTCCATGCCGTTACGAACTTCGTTGACGTCATCTTTGAAACGACGCAGTGATTCCAGTTCGCCTTCATAGATAACCACGTTGTCACGCAGTACACGGATTGGGTTGTGACGCTTGATGTTGCCTTCGGTGACCATACAGCCCGCGATAGCGCCAAATTTCGGTGATTTGAACACGTCACGTACAGCAGCCAGACCGATAATCTGCTGTTTGTACTCTGGTGCCAACATACCGCTCATCGCTGCTTTCACTTCGTCGATCAGATTATAGATCACGGAGTAGTAACGCAGATCGACGCTCTCAGCTTCAATTACGCGGCGAGCAGAAGCATCAGCACGTACGTTGAAGCCAAGGATGATCGCGTTGGATGCTGCAGCCAGCGTCGCGTCGGTTTCGGTGATACCACCTACACCCGAACCGATAATCCGCACCTTCACTTCGTCGGTAGAGAGTTTCAGCAGGGAATCGGAGATCGCTTCCACAGAACCTTGTACGTCAGATTTCAGCACGATGTTCAGCTCGGACACTTCGCCTTCGGTCATGTTGGCGAACATGTTCTCCAACTTCGACTTCTGCTGACGCGCCAGCTTAACTTCACGGAATTTGCCCTGACGATACAGTGCAACTTCACGCGCTTTCTTCTCATCACGAACTACGGTCGCTTCATCACCCGCTGCCGGCACACCGGACAGACCGAGGATTTCAACTGGAATGGATGGACCCGCTTCCAGGACTTCACGACCCAGTTCATCACGCATCGCACGTACACGGCCGTATTCAAAGCCACACAGCACGATATCGCCTTTGTTCAGCGTACCTTCACGTACCAGCACGGTTGCAACCGGACCACGACCTTTATCGAGGAACGATTCAATCACCACGCCGCTCGCCATACCTTCACGGATAGCGGACAGTTCCAGCACTTCGGCCTGCAGCAGAATCGCGTTCAACAGATCGTCAATACCGGTACCGGCTTTCGCTGATACGTTAACGAACATGTTCTCGCCGCCCCACTCTTCCGGAATAATACCGTATTGGGTCAGTTCGTTCTTAACGCGGTCTGGATCAGAATCAGGCTTATCAACTTTGTTGACTGCAACAACCACTGGCACACCGGCTGCTTTCGCATGCTGGATCGCTTCGATGGTCTGTGGCATCACGCCGTCATCAGCCGCAACCACGAGGATTACGATATCCGTTGCCTGCGCACCACGTGCACGCATTGCGGTAAACGCGGCGTGACCAGGGGTGTCGAGGAAGGTGATCATGCCGTTATCGGTTTCAACGTGATATGCACCGATATGCTGGGTAATACCACCCGCTTCGCCTGACGCGACTTTCGTAGAACGAATGTAGTCAAGCAGCGAGGTTTTACCGTGGTCAACGTGACCCATGATGGTCACAACCGGCGCACGACTTTCCTGCGCAGCATCGGTATCACGATCGTCCATTACCGCTTCTTCCAGCTCGTTCTCACGGCGCAGGATCACTTTGTGACCCATTTCTTCCGCGACTAACTGAGCCGTTTCCTGATCGATAACCTGGTTAATGGTCGCCATTGCGCCCATTTTCATCATAGCTTTGATGACCAGTGAACCTTTGATCGCCATTTTATTGGCCAGTTCAGCAACGGTGATGGTTTCACCGATGACAACATCGCGGTTAACAGCCTGAGCGGGTTTGTTGAAGCCTTGCTGCAGGGTGCTTGGCTTGCGGTGTTTACCACCTTTGCCGCCACGAACCTGAGCGCGCGCTTCTTCACGATCGGTTTTAGCTTCAGAATGCTTGTTGCCTTTCTTCACCGGACGTGCAGCTTTAGTGGTGCGAGCACGTGCGCGGCCTGCTTCAACCTGGCGATCGTTCTCATCTTCTGCCTGACGGGCGTGAGTTGAGGTCGTGACGTGATAGTCGCCTTTGTCCTCTTCCTCAGGTTTTTCCCATTCGGCTGATTTTTCTTCTGCCAGGCGGCGGGCTTCTTCTGCCACGCGGCGGGCGTCTTCTTCCAGCTTACGACGCGCTTCTTCTTCCGCTTTACGTTTCAGTTCGGCAGCTTCAGCTTCACGACGGGCTTTATCAGACTGCGCAGCCTTAGCTGCTACGTCGGTAGGTTGATTAGTCACTTTCTCTTTTTCCGCTGCTTCACGTTTGGCCTTGTCAGCGGCTTCGCGCTTGGCTTTATCTTCGGCTTCACGTTGCGCTTTCTGTTCAGCTTCGCGACGGGCTTGTTCTTCCGCCTCGCGACGCGCCTGCTCTTCCGCTTCACGCTGCGCCTCGGCTTCCGCTTCTGCCTGAGCTTGCTCAGACTCTGCGTCGCCTTTCACGTATGTGCGTTTTTTGCGGACTTCGATTTGTACCGACTTACTTTTACCCCCGGTGACGGGAATATTCAAGGTGCTGCGCGTCTTGCGCTGCAAAGTCAGCTTACTTGAACCGGTCTGACCGTGCTCACGATTCAGGTGAGACAGTAAGGTTTCTTTCTCTTGCTGTGACACCGCATCGTTCTCAGACTTACGGATCCCTGCATCAGCAAATTGCTGTACCAGGCGATCGACCGGGGTCTGAATTTCGGCGGCCAGCGATTTTACGGTTACATCTGTCATGCTGTTCCTTCCTGTTATTACGCGTCATCGCCGAACCAGCAGATATTACGTGCAGCCATAATCAGCGCACCGGCTTTCTCGTCATCCAGCCCTTCAATATCTGTCAGATCGTCAACACCTTGCTCAGCGAGATCTTCCAGCGTGCAAACGCCTTTCGACGCCAGGCGATACGCCAGCGCACGATCCAAGCCCTCAAGATTCAGAAGGTCCTCAGCGGGCTCCTGATTACCAAGGCTCTCTTCTTTCGCTAATGCCAGGGTAGTTAACGCATTTTTTGCTCGTTCACGCAGGGCTTCAATGGTCTCTTCATCGAGGCCGTCGATTTCCAGCAGCTCGTTGATTGGCACATAAGCCAATTCTTCCAGCGAAGAGAAGCCCTCTTCCACCAGAATGGTGGCGAACTCTTCGTCGATGTCGAGATGTTTGGTGAACATATCGATCGCTGCATGGGCTTCAGCTTGGTGCTTCGCCTGCAGATCATCGACGGTCATCACGTTCAGTTCCCAACCGCTCAGCTGGGAAGCCAGACGCACGTTTTGGCCGTTACGGCCGATCGCCTGAGCCAGATTGCCAGCTTCAACAGCGATATCCATGGTGTGATTATCTTCATCCACCACAATTGACGCCACATCTGCAGGCGCCATAGCGTTGATAACGAACTGCGCTGGGTTGTCGTCCCACAGTACAATATCGATACGCTCGCCACCCAGCTCGCTCGAAACCGCCTGCACGCGCGCACCGCGCATACCGACGCAAGCGCCCACTGGATCAATACGTTTATCGTTGGTTTTCACTGCGATTTTGGCGCGTGAACCCGGATCGCGCGCTGCCGCTTTGATCTCGATAACTTCTTCGCCAATTTCTGGCACCTCAATGCGGAACAACTCAATCAACATTTCGGGTTTAGAACGGGTCACGAACAGCTGAGCACCACGCGCTTCAGGGCGAACGGCGTACAGCACACCGCGGATGCGGTCGCCTGGACGGAAGTTCTCACGTGGCAGCATGTCTTCGCGCACAATCACCGCTTCAGCATTGCTGCCAAGATCCAGTGAAATATTGTCGCGGTTCACCTTCTTCACCACGCCAGTGATGATTTCGCCTTCGTGTTGACGGAACTGATCAACCACCATCGCGCGCTCAGCTTCACGTACTTTTTGTACGATAACCTGCTTAGCGGTTTGGGTAGTGATACGGTCGAAGGTGACAGACTCAATCTGATCTTCAACATATTCGCCCAGATTGAACGCTTCGTCTTCATAGCGGGCTGCATCCAGCGTGATCTCGCGAGTCGGCTGCGTAACTTCTTCAACAATCTGCCAGCGACGGAAGGTGTCGAAATCGCCGCTACGACGGTCAATGCTGACACGCACTTCGATCTCTTGCTCATACTTCTTTTTGGTCGCAGTGGCCAAAGCGCTCTCCAGCGCTTCGAAGATTTTCTCACGCGGCAGGGCTTTTTCGTTAGAAACGGCTTCTACTACAGCTAAGATCTCTTTGTTCATCCTGGTTAGCCTCAATCCGGACTTTTAAAAGTGGGGGACCAGGTTCGCTTTCTGAATGTTGCTCAGCGCGAACACTTCATCGTTACCCTCAACGGTTACCGTAATCATCTCGCCTTCAACAGACTTGATGATTCCCTGCCATTTACGACGGTTTTGTACGGCCATGCGTAGTACCAGGCTCACCTCGTCACCGGCAAAACGTGCATAGTGTTCAGCAGTGAAAAGAGGACGTTCGAGACCCGGCGAGGAAACTTCAAGGTTGTAAGCCACGGTAATAGGATCTTCCACATCCATTACTGCGCTGACCTGGTGGCTAACATCGGCGCAATCATCAACATTGATACCCTCTTCACTATCAATATAGATGCGCAAGGTTGATGTGCGACCACGAATAAACTCGATACCGACTAATTCGTAGCCAAGCGCTTCTACTGGAGCAGAGATCAACTCTGTCAATTTTTGCTCTAATGTGGACAAGCCCACCCCCAAGACATAAAAAAAGGGCCTATAGCCCAGTGTGTCGATTTCCTGATAACAAAAAACCCCGAATATTCGGGGCTTTTTGTGACTGGACCCTGTACGCCGCATAGCGGCTTCGGAGCACAATCCAAAAGAATTTTTTTCAAAATCACTGATGAGTGCGTCCGTCGATGCATACAGTATATTTGAAAAAGAACTCTAAGGGAAAGTGGTTGCGGGGGCCGGATTTGAACCGACGACCTTCGGGTTATGAGCCCGACGAGCTACCAGGCTGCTCCACCCCGCGTCCGAAAACGTGGCGAATAATACGCCGACCTTGCAAAAAACGCAAGTTATACTGAGATTTGGTACCGAGGACGGGACTTGAACCCGTAAGCCCTTTCGAGCACTACCACCTCAAGGTAGCGTGTCTACCAATTTCACCACCTCGGTACATCACTAGACTGCAACGTTACATTGTTGCACTACAGCGTTGACGATCTTACTGCGGGATATCATTGCCCGGCGTAGCCGGTTTAGCTGGCTGAGTCTGCTGTTCAGACTGAGCTGGCGCAGTGAGGTTATCCCACTCACTTCCTTTGGCTGTTTTATTCGAGTTCAGATTGCCAAGAACCAGACTGATAATGAAGAACAGCGTAGCCAGTACCGCAGTCATGCGAGTCATAAAGTTGCCAGACCCGTTTGAACCGAACAGCGTACCAGAAGCGCCTGCACCGAATGATGCTCCCATATCAGCGCCTTTGCCTTGCTGCAGCATGATCAAACCTACGAGGCCAATCGCTACAATAAGGAAAACAACTAACAGAGCTTCGTACATAATCAACCTGTTTCCTTGCGCATTTTCTGCACAGTTAAAGCTTCAACCAATATTGATGGGGCGTCTCGTCATCACCCATCAGAAGCGGGTGTGAATACTAACCAAAGGGACATACCTCTGCAAGTGCAATTTTCACCAATGCTCTCGATTGCGGAAAAAAGCACCATCCCGGTGATTTTACAGGCGGAAAAGGTAAAATCTTTCCGCCTGAATAGCCTTATACGGCTTTTACTGCATCCGCAATTTTGTGTGCCAGCGCACTAACCTGCGCCTCGTCTTCGCCCTCCACCATCACGCGAATCAACGGTTCAGTGCCGGACTTACGCAGCAACACCCGACCACGTCCCGCCAGCGTTTTTTCAACTTCAGCGGTTACGGCTTTCACACTGTCGCTTTCCAACGGATCGTTTTCACCTGCAAAACGCACGTTGACGAGGATCTGCGGTAACATTTTCATGCCACTGCATAGATCGTGCAGAGTCATATGGTTGCGCACAACAGCAGTAAGTACTTGCAAACTTGCTACAATGCCGTCACCGGTGGTGGTTTTATCCAGCAGAATAACGTGACCAGAATTTTCAGCGCCTAAACGCCAGCCTTTCTCCTGCATTTTTTCCAGCACATAGCGGTCACCGACTTTCGCACGGGTGAAAGGAATGCCCAGCTGTTTCAGCGCCAGTTCCAGTCCCATATTACTCATCAACGTTCCGATCACACCGCCACGCAGCTGGCCCTGGCGCAATCCTTCACGCGCGATGATGTAAAGAATTTGGTCACCGTCGACCTTATGGCCCAAATGGTCAACCATCATGATGCGATCGCCGTCGCCATCGTAGGCCAGCCCGAGGTCGGCTTTTTCTTCCAATACGCGATGCTGCAGCAGACGCAAATCGGTGGCGCCGCAATCTTTATTGATGTTCATACCATCCGGCTGCGTACCGATAGCAATCACGGTAGCGCCGAGTTCGCGCAGCACGTTTGGAGCGATGTGGTATGTCGCGCCATTCGCGCAATCAACCACAATCTTGAGTCCGTTGAGGCTCAATTCGCTCGGGAAGGTACCTTTACAGAACTCGATGTAACGGCCTGCAGCATCCACAATGCGGCTAGCGCGGCCCAGCTCAGCAGACTCAACGCAGGTGATGGGTTTTTCCATCTCCAGCTCAATGGCTTCTTCAACTTCATCCGGCAGCTTGGTGCCTTCAGCCGAGAAGAATTTAATGCCGTTATCATCAAACGGATTATGCGACGCTGAAATCACAATGCCCGCTTCGGCACGGAAAGTACGCGTCAGGTAAGCGATGGCCGGCGTTGGCATTGGCCCGGTAAAGGCCGCAGATAATCCGGCGGCGGCTAGACCCGCTTCCAGCGCCGATTCCAGCATATAGCCTGAAATACGCGTATCTTTACCAATCAATACTTTGCGAGATCCCTGGCGCGCCAGCACTTTGCCCGCCGCCCAGCCCAGCTTGAGGACAAAATCAGGGGTAATCGGCGCTTCACCGACTTTGCCGCGAATACCATCTGTACCGAAATATTTACGATTACTCATGCCTTTATCCTTTTGCTCTTCGTGTCGCTTCGACGACGCGCATCGCTTCGACCGTCTCTTTCACATCATGTACGCGAATAATTTGTGCCCCTTGCATAGCGGCGATCACCGCACAGCTTAGGCTGCCGGTCAGGCGCTGCGCCGGGCCAACATTTAATAGCTGTCCAACCATCGATTTACGCGACATTCCTACCAACAGCGGTAAACCGTAATGGTGGAAATGGCTCAGATGCGCCAGCAGTTCATAGTTGTGGCTGAGATTCTTACCGAATCCGAAGCCTGGATCGAGCAGCAGATTCTCTTTTTTTATTCCAGCCGCTTCACAGCGCGCAATCTGCGCAGCGAAGTAAGCGTCCACTTCGCTGACAATATCTTGATACTCCGGTGCTTGCTGCATGGTGCGTGGCTCACCTTGCATGTGCATCAGACATACCGGCAACGCCGATTCGGCAGCCGCAGCCAATGCGCCCGGTTCAGATAAGGAACGAATATCATTGATGATGTGAGCACCTACTCGCGCTGCCTCACGGATGACTTCAGCCTTTGAAGTATCCACGGAAATCCACACCTCAAAGCGCTGAGCGATGGCTTCCACTACGGGAATCACACGTTCCAGCTCTTCTTCCACGCTAACTTCATCAGCCCCGGGACGCGTCGATTCACCACCAACGTCAATAATGGTGGCACCGGCATTCACCATCTCATTGGTATGCGTTAACGCATCCACCAAAGTGTTGTGAGTGCCACCATCTGAGAAAGAGTCCGGCGTGACATTTAAAATACCCATCACATGGGGAAAAGAGAGATCGAGATGGGAATCACGAGCGAACAACTTCATGGTGAAAATCTCCTTTGGGAAATCACTGAATCCCACAATGAAAAAACCCCGGACATGCCGGGGTTTGCATTATAACAAGCAGTGCGGGCTGCAAATCCAGCGGTAGAGTTAACATCCCGCCAGATTGCTATCACATAATCTTGTCTGAACCCGGCGTTTTCGGGTCATCTACGGGGCGAGGAGCATGGGTTGAGTCGCCGTTACCAACGGCGACTTTAGCCTCTTCCCAACCTGCAGGTGGACGCACTTCACGGCGTGCCATCAGATCGCTGATTTGTGGTGCATCAATGGTCTCATACTTCATCAGCGCGTCTTTCATCGCGTGAAGGATGTCCATGTTTTCGTTCAGGATGCGGCGAGCACGCTGATAGTTCGTATCGATAAGGTGTTTAACTTCCTGATCGATAATGCGCGCCGTTTCATCTGACATGTGTTTTGCTTTTGCCACTGAACGGCCGAGGAACACTTCGCCCTCTTCTTCAGCATAGAGCAACGGACCCAGCTTCTCGGAGAAGCCCCACTGCGTAACCATGTTGCGTGCTACGCTGGTCGCCATTTTAATGTCAGAGGAAGCACCCGTCGAAACATAGTCCGGACCATAAATGATCTCTTCCGCCAGACGTCCACCGTAAGCCACAGAAATACGGCTTTCCAGCTTTTGACGGTTAGCGCTGATCTCATCGCCCACAGGTAAGAAGAAGGCAACGCCAAGCGCACGACCACGCGGAATAATTGTCACTTTGTGCACCGGATCGTAACCCGGAACCAGAGTACCCACAATCGCGTGACCCGCTTCATGGTAAGCCGTCGATTCTTTCTGCTCTTCGGTCATCACCATGGAACGACGTTCCGCACCCATCATGATTTTGTCTTTGGCTTTTTCAAACTCAACCATCGAAACAACACGCTTATTACCGCGAGCAGCAAACAGCGCCGCTTCGTTGACCAGGTTAGCCAAATCCGCACCGGAGAAGCCCGGCGTACCACGTGCAATAACGGATGCATCCATATCGGTAGCCAGTGGCACACGACGCATATGCACTTTCAGAATCTGCTCACGACCCCGAACGTCTGGCAGACCAACCACAACCTGACGGTCAAAGCGACCTGGACGCAGCAGCGCTGGGTCAAGAACGTCTGGACGGTTAGTTGCCGCGATCACAATGATGCCTTCATTACCTTCAAAGCCATCCATCTCAACCAGCATCTGGTTCAGCGTTTGCTCACGTTCATCGTGACCACCGCCTAAACCGGCGCCACGTTGACGGCCAACCGCATCGATTTCATCGATAAAGATGATGCACGGTGCCGCTTTCTTCGCTTGCTCGAACATGTCACGCACACGAGATGCACCAACACCGACAAACATTTCAACGAAGTCAGAACCGGAGATAGTGAAGAATGGGACTTTCGCTTCGCCAGCAATCGCTTTCGCCAGCAGCGTTTTACCGGTACCCGGAGGACCGACCATCAAAACGCCTTTCGGGATTTTACCGCCCAGTTTCTGGAAACGGCTCGGCTCACGCAAATACTCAACCAGCTCACCAACTTCTTCTTTGGCCTCATCACAACCGGCCACGTCAGCGAACGTGGTTTTGATCTGATCTTCGGTCAACATGCGGGCTTTGCTCTTGCCGAAGGACATCGCGCCCTTGCCGCCGCCGCCCTGCATCTGCCGCATAAAGAAGATCCACACGCCAATCAACAGCAGCATTGGGAACCAGGAAATGAAGATTGAAGCCAGCAGGCTTGGTTCTTCTGGCGGCTCACCAACCACTTTAACGTTTTTGGTCAACAGATTATCGAGTAACTTAGGATCGTTGACGGGGATATAGGTGGTGTATTTATTGCTGTCTTTTTTGACAACGTTAATCTCACGCCCGTTAATTCGTGCCTCGCGGACCTGATCTTGGTTCACTTCCGATAGGAAAGTTGAATAATCAACCCTACGGCCATTCGACTCGCTGGGCCCAAAGCTCTGGAATACAGACATCAGCACAACCGCGATGACTAACCAGAGAATCAGGTTTTTCGCCATGTCACTCAAGGGATTAACCTCATATTACAACGATGTTAACAGACAGCGTAGGGTACTATAGATCCTTCATACCTGGAATCGCAGTGCGGATGATTTTACTTGTTTACCCTGAAACTCAGAATTAGACATCAGAATAAACGCATTGGTCGTCTTACTTTGATTCCGGCAATTCAGGCTAAAGTTTGCGCCCCGTCGCCACAATGTACACTTCGCGCGAACGAAGTCGCGAAGCGTCCGGCTTACGAATTTTCACTTTCGTAAACAGGGAGCGAATTTCCCGCAGGTATTCATCGAAGCCATCTCCCTGAAACACTTTCACTACAAAACTGCCGCCCGGCGCCAGAATATCCCGACACATTTCCAGCGCCAATTCTACCAAATACATCGAACGTGGAATATCAACCGCAGGTGTACCGCTCATATTGGGTGCCATGTCTGACATGACCACTTGCACCTTTTGGTCGCCTACGCGCTCCAGCAAAGCGTTAAGCACCGCTTCATCGCGAAAATCGCCCTGCAAAAAATCAACGCCAACTATCGGGTCCATTGGTAACAGATCGCAGGCGATGATACGACCACTTGATCCGATAAGCTGAACCACATATTGCGACCAACCGCCGGGTGCTGCACCCAGATCAACCACCGTCATGCCGGGTTTGAAAATCTTGTCACCCTGCTGTATTTCCTCAAGTTTAAACCAGGCACGCGAACGTAACCCTTTTTTCTGTGCCTGCAGCACATATTTATCGCTAAAGTGTTCCTGAAGCCAGCGACTGGAACTGGCCGAACGCTTTTTACCCGTCATAATTTTTCCAATTAAATCGTCATCGTAGCGATAAATCAGCACGCAATGGTCGCGTTGATTTGGCGATATACTCGAGATGGCGGTAGAATGAACCGTTTTCAATCCCTGAGTAAGCAAAAAATACGATGAATCTGAGTACCAAACAAAAACAGCACCTGAAAGGCCTTGCCCATCCGCTTAAGCCGGTTGTCATGCTGGGCGGTAATGGCCTTACTGAAGGCGTGCTCGCCGAAATCGAACTGGCGCTCGAGCATCACGAATTGATCAAGGTAAAAATTGCCTCGGAAGATCGTGAAACTAAGCAGCTGATCGTTGACGCTATCGTGCGTGAAACAAAAGCAGGCAACGTACAGGTCATCGGCAACACGCTGGTGCTGTATCGCCCTGCAAAAGAGCGCAAAATTACTCTTCCGCGTTAATCATGCCCTTAAAGGCGGCGACGGGCAAAGAAAGTGCCACGCTCCTGCATGTGATAAAAGGCCGCAATGCGGCCTTTTTCCTTTCTTTACAAAATGCAGCGACATATTGCAAAGCGTAGCAATAGCTTAAAGGTATTCCACCTTTAGCACTTCATATTCCACATCCCCGCCGGGGGTTTTCACAATCGCTACGTCGTCCGCTGATTTACCCACCAACCCACGCGCCATCGGTGAATTCACTGAAATCAGGTTCTGTTTAAAATCAGCTTCATCGTCACCCACAATGCGGTAGGTGAACTCTTCATCCGTATCCACATTCAGGATGGTTACGGTAGCGCCAAAAATCACGCGACCGGTTTTTGGCATGGCGGTCACATCAATGACCTGCGCATTAGAGAGTTTGGCTTCAATCTCTTGAATACGCCCCTCGCAGAAACCCTGTTCTTCGCGAGCCGCATGGTATTCGGCATTCTCTTTCAAATCGCCGTGCTCACGGGCTGTGGCGATGGAGGCGATAATGCGCGGACGCTTCACGGATTTCAGTTCGTTCAGCTCTTCGCGCAGCTTCTCAGCGCCTTTCAACGTCATCGGAATCTGATTCATTTTGGCTCCTCGTCATCTATCCTGGTTAACGGCGTCATCCTGACCGGTGACAGCAGAAAACAGCTTCTGCGGCGCGTTACCTCTTTTCACAAGCAAAAGAAGCCTGACCCGGAAAGCTTTCCGGGTCAGGTTCGGTTTTGCATTTTGATACGTATTTTACCCCAGAGTTCCCTGTGGGTCATCGTTTACTTTGCACCGTCTGGGGACGTAGTATTGACGCCTTCACCCGTCAGTTACCGCGAGATTATGCGATTTTCACGACTTGTTACCGGATTAACCTGTGCGTTTATGCTGCAGGCACAAGCAGCTCCCGTTGAAGAATACATGCAGTATTTGCCAGACGGCGCAAACCTGGCGCTGATGGTACAAAAAGTGGGCGCATCAACCCCGATAATCGATTATCACGGCAAACAGATGGCATTACCGGCCAGCACCATGAAGGTGGTGACGGCGCTGGCGGCCCTGCTGGAACTCGGTCCCGACTTCCGTTTCCAAACCACCATGGAAACCAAAGGCGCGGTTAACGATGGCACGCTCAATGGCGATTTAGTCGCACGTTTTGGCGGCGATCCGACGTTAAGTCGCCAGGATCTGCGCAATATGGTTGCTGCGCTAAAAAAGCAGGGCATCACCCATATCAAGGGCAATCTGGTGATCGACACCTCGGTGTTCGCCAGCCACGATATGGCCCCAGGCTGGCCGTGGAACGATCTGACGCAGTGCTTTAGTGCACCGCCGGGTGCTGCCATTGTCGATAAAAACTGTTTCTCAGTTTCGCTCTATAGCGCCACTACGCCGGGCGAGAATGCCTTTGTGCGCATCGCTTCGTATTACCCAGCGCACATGTTCAGTCAGGTGCGCACCATCGGCCGTAACAGCGGTGACGGACAATATTGCGAGCTGGATGTGGTGCCCGGCGAACTTAATCGCTACACCCTAACCGGCTGCATGCGTCAACGTGCTGAACCGCTGCCGCTGGCGTTTGCCGTGCAGGATGGCGCCGCGTGGGCCGGTGAGATCCTCAAAGCCGAGCTGCGCGCTGCCGATATCGATTACAGCGGCCATTTAGTGCGTCAATCACAAGTGACCTCACCGGGCAGCGTGCTGGCGTCAACGCAATCGGCGCCGCTGCATACACTGCTGCACACCATGCTGAAAAAGTCGGACAACATGATTGCCGATACCGTATTCCGCACCATCGGCCATCACTATTTCAACGTGCCGGGTACATTCCGCGCGGGCTCGGATGCCGTACGCCGAATCCTGCGGGAAAAAGCCGGCGTTGATCTCGGCAACAGCATTCAGGTTGATGGTTCCGGACTGTCGCGTCATGACCTGATCGCGCCAGATACCATGATGCAAGTGCTGCAATACATTGCGAAGAACGATTCGACGCTGAATTATATTTCGATGCTGCCGCTGGCGGGTTATGACGGCACCCTGCAATATCGCGGCGGTCTGCATGAAGCAGGACTGGATGGTAAAGTGTCGGCAAAAACCGGTTCACTGCAGGGCGTCTATAATCTGGCTGGATTCATTACCACCTCAAGCGGTGCGCGCGTGGCGTTTGTCCAATACCTCTCCGGCTATGCGGTTCCGCCGGAAGATCAGAAAACGCGCCGTATTCCATTGGTACGTTTTGAGAGTCGCCTCTACTCGGATATCAACAAAAATAACTGATGAAACTGCTCATTGTCGAAGATGATACGCTGCTGCAGTCGGGCCTGGCGCAAGCGCTCAGCGCGCAAGGTTACGCCATCGACTGCGCCAGTACAGCTGCCGAAAGTAATGCACTGCTGCGCAGCGGTCAGTACAGCCTGATCGTGCTCGATCTTGGCTTACCGGATCGCGATGGCGCTTCCTTGCTACGCCAGTGGCGCCGCGACGGCATCGCGGTACCCGTGCTGATCCTCACGGCGCGCGATGCGCTGGAGGATCGCGTGGATGGCCTGGATGCCGGCGCCGATGATTATCTGGTGAAGCCGTTTGCGCTGGTTGAGTTACAAGCCCGCGTAAGGGCATTAATTCGCCGCTATCAGGGCCACAGCGATAACCTGCTGCAACAGGGCGATCTGACGCTGAATCTCAGTTCGCAGCAGGTTCTGCTGGAAAATCTTCCGCTGGAGATCACGCCCAAAGAGTTCGCACTGCTGACGCGCTTACTGATGCGAGTGGGACAAAACGTCCACCGCGAAACGCTGCAGCAAGATCTCTACAGCTGGAATGACGATCCCGGCTCCAACACCCTCGAAGTTCACATTCACAATCTGCGTCGCAAGCTCGGGAAAGATCGCATCAAAACCGTGCGCGGCGTAGGTTACCGCCTGGAAATCCGCGAATGAACAGCATGCGTCAGCGGTTATTAATCATGCTGGCGCTGATCCTCCTCACCTGTCAGGTGATGAGCGCCATCTGGCTGTGGCATGAAAGCCGCGAACAAATCAGCTTTTTAGTTAACGAAACCCTTTCCGCCCAAGCGCGTAACGATCGCGTGGAAAATGAGATTCGCGAAGCCATTGCGTCGCTGCTGCTGCCCTCTTTAGTGATGGTAGGCCTTACTCTGCTGCTGTCATTTTGGGCGATTAACTGGATCATTCGCCCGCTCAAGTCGCTACAAGATAGTCTCGCGCATCGCTCGGCGGATAATCTCTCTCCTTTACCGATCTATTCAGAAATGGATGAGATTGTGGCGGTAACGTCGTCGATTAACCAACTCTTTTCGCGCCTGGATCACACGCTGCAGCAGGAACGATTATTCACCGCCGATGCGGCGCACGAGCTGCGTACGCCGCTGGCGGGATTGCGGCTGCACCTTGAGCTCCTGCATCAGCAGAACGTGCCGCAAAGCGAGATGCTGATTGAACGTATCGATCAGCTGATGCACACCGTAGAACAGCTGCTCATGCTGTCACGCGCCGGACAGGCATTGGCAGGGGGTCACTATCAGCAGGTACTGTGGCAAAAAGAGATCATGCACCCGCTGCGGCCGGAAATGGCCGAACTTTACCACCAGCGGCAGCAAATCCTGCACTGGCCACAGAGCGATGATCTACTGCAGCAAGGGGAACCGATGCTGCTGCGCCTGATGCTACGTAATTTGCTGGAAAACGCCTCACGTTACAGCCCGGAAGGTAGCGAAGTGACGGTAAAAATGCGGCAGGACAAACAGCAGGTGATTATCGAAGTGTGGGATCAGGGGCCGGGTATTGATGCGACGGCCGCAGAAGAGCTGACGCAGGCGTTTCGTCGTCGCGATCAGCGTTACGGCGGTAGCGGGCTTGGTCTTAATATTGTGCTGCGTATCGTGCAGATGCACCGCGGCAGATTGGAACTGATTAATCGTGAGGATAGCAGCGGACTGATTGCCCGCTGCTATTTGCCATTGCAACTGATTGGCTGAACGCCATCAGAAGTGGGTATTCAGACTCACATAATAAGTACGACCTGATTCATTGTAGGTATTCGCCCCCGCGCCATACAGATACGAGTTCGTCGTGGCATTGCCGGTGGTTTGCGCATTCCCTTCACGGTAGTGACGCTTATCGAACAGGTTATCGATACCCAGCGTGACGCTGGCGTACTTATTGATATCGTAGGTGCCGCTCATGCCGATAATCGAATAAGGGCTCACCGTATCAGTGGCGCTACCGGTTGAGGTATTGCCTTTGTAGTCATATTTCTTCGGCGTCTGGGTACCGTACCAGGTCAGCGTGGTCTGCAGCGACAGATCCTGCATTGCCTGCCAGCTCAGCGTCGAGTTTAGCGTGTACTCCGGAATCACCGATAAGCGATCGCCGGTCTCTTTGTTCTTACTTTGCAGCATATAAGTGAAGTTGTTGTTCCACGTTACGCTGTCCGAAAACGGCACGTTGACGGTACCTTCCAGCCCTTCCACCACCGCTTTCGGTACATTTTCCCACTTATAGATATCGGTGGTGCCATTAGAGGCTTTGCCCACTGGCGAGTAACCGGCTTCGATCTTGTTGCGGTAATCGTTGCGGAACCAGGTTAAACCGGCCTGATATCCTTCATGTTTCCACTCAAGACCAATCTCTTTGTTGATGCTGTTTTCCGCTTTCAGGTCGTTATTCCCCTGCAGATAACAAGCGCCGGTGCTGGCCGCGCAACCTTGGCCATTGCTGTACAGCAGATAGTTTGGGTTGGTCTGATACAGGCTCGGCGCTTTATACGCACGCCCTATCCCCATCTTCAGGGTGAAGTCATCACCTAAACCTTGCGACAGGTTAAGCGACGGGCTCCAGTTGTTGCCAACTATCGAGTGATGGTCGAAACGCAGACTCGGCGTCAGCATGGTGCTGTCGGTCAACTCCATGTTGTCTTCAGCAAACAGTGAAAAAATCTCTGCCTGTGAATACGGGCTGCGGCCAGTGTTATCGATGCCAGGCACCGCACCGTAGCTCGCTGCCTGGGTGTTAGAGGAGCCATCTTTCATGCGCTGCTGGTTCCATTCAGTACCCAGCGTCGCAGTTTGATTGAACAGCAGTTCAAACGGAATGCTCACTTCGCTATGCAGCAGCACATCGTCCAGCTGAATAGTGTTAAAACCGCTATTCGAGAAGATGCCCTCAGTGCCGCCCGCTAAACCTTCATTGATGCGCGAGTTGCGGGTCTTCTCATAACGCGCATAGGTATTGGTGCTGACGCCGTTATCCCATGCGCCCGTCCACTTCAGCGAGACATTTTGCCGATACAGGCGGTTAGTTTCATCACCGTACAGGCTTTTCACCAGCGCACTGGTGTTGGTGTTCTGCGTGTCGCCAGCATACAGGTTGCCCTGGCGGCTGTAGCCAGCCTGCCACTCCAGCGTTTGCATTGGCGCAAATGCCCAGCTCAGTAACGCATTGATATCTTTATTCACCGAGCCTTCACGCCCGGCTGGATAACTGCCCGCGTATGAACCGGTGCGCGCCGCCGCATGCCCCTCGTTGATGTCATAGGCATCGGCCTGAGTTTTGGCTAAACCGCCGTACAAGCGGAAGTTGAAATCATCACCCAGCGGCCCTTCCAGACTGAAGTTAGTGCGTTTGGTAGCGCCTTCCGCTTTGTGTTCTGGCACGTTGTAATAGGTGTTCCAGGAACCGTGCCACTGCTGATCGGTCTGTTTTTTGGTGATGATATTCACCACCCCGCCCGCCGCGCCGTTGCCGTAACGCACTGCTGCCGGCCCGCGAATCACATCGATATGATCGATCATCTCCGGTGGCACCCAATTGGTATCACCGCGCGTATCACGCTCGCCACGCCAGCCAAGGCGCACCGAGTTACGGCTGGTAATCGGCATGCCATCCACCATGATCAGGGTGTTTTCCGGACCCATGCCGCGAATATCGATCTGGCGATTGTTACCGCGCTGGCCGCTGGTGGAGTTACCGGTGAGATTCACGCCCGGCATGGTACGGATGATCTCGGAGACATCGCGCGCAGGCGGGTGTTTTTTAATTTCGTCGGCGGTGATAGTTGAAACCCCCGGCGCCTGCAGGTTTTGCTGCTGCGCGGTAACCATTAAGGTGCCGCCGTCCATGGATTGGGCGTCGGTACTGCTTACAGAGGTATTGCTGGAAGAAGTGTCCGCTGCCCAGGCACCGCTGGAGAGCAGTGAGGCGCTGAGCCCCAGTTCAATCAGAATGGCTAATGATAACCGTGAGTAATTTTTCATTTTATGCGTTCCTGGATTGCCAGCAAAAACCCTGAGGCTTGCGTGGCGAGCCGGTGAGAAGATCCCTGTTCCTAACGCGCCCGGATCCAGCCCCTCCAACCCTTCCTTTGCATCACCTTGCCAAATGGAAAGAGTCAGGCGGAACGAGCGTGCTCTTTTTTGAGCGCAGCCACCCTATTGCAAATGCAAATTATTATCAATAGTATTATTCATCAAACTTATCTCCCTCTCCGCGTAAACACCGACTGGCAGCCCTATGACCTGGCGAAATGATGTAACCGGCAGCGCAGCCTGGTGGCAGGCGCAACAATCCCAAGGCATTCCCCGTATTGAGTTAGCCGATGATGGCCACTGTCGGGTCACTTTCTTCTGGCGCGACCCGCAAGGTGACGAGACTCAATCCTCCATCCAGCGCGTGTGGATCAACATTACGGGTGTCACCGATCACCACCAGCGTCGCCCACCGCAATCGTTGATGCGTGTGGCAGGAACCAACGTGTGGTACTGGCAAACCGAGCTTCCCGCCAACTGGCGCGGTAGTTATTGTTTGATGCCCGATGAGCAGGCCACCGACTTCACGGGCGTGGCCGACATGCATGCGTTGCGCAGCTGGTGGCGCGATAAATTTCCCACGGCGCAGGCCGATCCACTCAACAACTTGCGTGGCTGGTCGGGCGGACGCGGCATGGACGTATCACCGCTGCATCTCCCGCAGGCACCGGATCAACAGGTGTGGCAGGCGCTGGATAACGGCACGGCGCCCACCCTAAAACTGCAGCAGCTGCAATGGGATAGCGCGCTATTAGGCAATAGCCGCCCCGTGTGGATTTACACCACCGGCGATGCGACCCCTGAGCAGCGTCCACTGGCGATCTTGCTTGATGGCCAGTTCTGGGCGCACAACATGCCGATTGCCGGGCCGCTACAGCAGCTCACCGATAACGGCGCGTTGCCGCCCGCGGTGTATCTGTTTATCGACATCATCGATCGCGATCACCGCAGCCGGGAGTTGCCGTGCAACCCGCAATTCTGGCAAGCCATCCAGCAAGAACTGTTGCCGCAGGTGGCACACTCAGTGCCTTATCGCCAACAGGCGGCAAGCACCATTGTGGCCGGACAAAGTTTTGGCGGCCTCGCGTCGGTATTCGCCGCGCTGCACTGGCCGGAAACCTTTGGCAATGCGCTCAGCCTTTCCGGCTCCTTCTGGTGGCCAGAGCGCGGCAACCCCCACGGCTGGTTGCTGCAAGAACTCGATCGCGGCCTTGCACCGCGCCAACCGCTGCGCTTCTGGCTGGAAGCAGGCAAGCGCGAAGGCTTAATTCTGCAAGCTAATCAACAGCTACAACAGCAACTTCACGCCGCCGGTTATCAGGTGAATTACCTGCCGGTGGAAGGCGGCCACGATGCGCTCTGCTGGCGCGGTGGCCTGCTAAGTGGCTTACAAGCCCTGTTGAACCAACCGGAGCATCCATGTCCGAATCTCTGATGAATAAATCTATGATTGACCACCAAACCTTGCCGTTAGTCGCGGCACAGCCCGGTATCTGGATTGCCGATCAGCTGTCACCGCACCACAACGCTTATGCAGTAGCGCACTTTGTTGAGCTGCGCGGTGACATTGATAGCGCCTTACTGGCCCAGTCAATTGTCGCGGGCATGCAGGAAGCCGATACGCTAAACATGGCATTTGGCGAAGTGGAAGGCGAAGCGTTGCAGTGGCTGCAGCCACAACAATTTAGTCCGCCGCAGATTATCGATCTGCGCGGCGAGGCCGATGCCGTCGCCACAGCACGCAGGCTGATGCGCGACGATATGAATGGCGATCTGCGCGTGTTAAGCGGCGCAAAACTGTGGCATCACACTCTTTTCCAACTTGGCGATCGCCACTGGTTCTGGTATCAGCGCTATCACCATTTGGTGGTGGATGGCTTCAGCTTCACCGCGCTGACCCGCCGCATCGCCAATCTTTACAGCGCAGCAGTGTGTCAGCAGCCTGCTGAGCCCACGCCGTTTATCCCGTTTAGTGAAGTGGTCGACGAGTATCAGCGTTACCGCGAATCCTCCTCCTTTGCGCGTGACGGCCAGTTCTGGCGTGAAAAAGGCGCGGCGCTGCCGTCACCGGCTTCGCTCTCACCGCTGCCGCTCGCCGGACAAACCGCCAGCACCGATCTACTGCGCCACAGCGTGACGCTGGAGCGCAGCACCTTTCAGACGCTGGTGCAGCAGCGCCCGCACTCCAGCGCCGCCGATCTGGCTTTTGCCCTCGTTGCGCTGTGGCTGGCACGTCTCAGCGGCCAAAACGACTTTGCCGCCGGCTTCATCTTTATGCGTCGTATCGGTTCTGCCGCCTTGTGTGCCACCGGGCCGGTGATCAACGTGTTGCCGATGGCGGTACATTACGATCCCACCCAGCCACTGAGCACCCTCGCCGCGCAGCTGGCGGGCGAAGTGAAAAAGATGCGTCGTCATCAGCGCTATGACGCCGAACAGGTGCAGCGCGATCTGGGTCGTCTCGGCGATGGCGATCCACTGTACGGTCCGGTGATCAACCTGAAGATGTTTGATTACCAGCTCGATTTCGCTGGCGTAGAAGGCATCACCCATCAGCTGGCATCCGGGCCGGTACGCGATCTGGAGATCGCCATCTATATCAGCGAGCAGGGTGAATTAACCCTTGAACTGCTGGCTAACGCCGAGCGCTACAGCGAGCAGACCTTGCAGCGCCATGCCAGCCGCTTCGCCCTGCTGCTGGATCAGCTGGCTAAGCAGCCGCAGCGACCGTGTGGTGAACTCGATCTACTCACCGCCGAAGAGCACGCGCAGATTGCCGCGATTAACCAAACCGCCCATCCGCTGCCGGCAGAAACGCTGGCCTCGCTGTTGGCGCAGCAGGCAGCACGCACGCCGGATGCCCCGGCGCTCGCCGATGCGCAGCATCAGCTGAGCTATCGCCAAATGCAGCAGCAGGTGTTTGCGCTGGCCGCGGATTTGACCGCCGCAGGCGTACAGCGTGGCGATATTGTCGCGGTAGCGCTGCCGCGCTCGGTGCAGCTGTCGCTGGCGTTGCAGGCGATTGTTGCGCTTGGCGCCGCGTATTTACCGCTCGATACCGGCTATCCGGACGAGCGCCTGCAGCTGATGCTGGAAGACGCCGCGCCGAAAACCCTGATCACCTGCGCGGCGCTCAGTGCGCGCTTTAGCACTATCGCCCAGGTAAACCAGCTGCATTTTGATGCGCTGTATCGCACGCCAACTGCGCCGCAACCGGCCAGCGCACCGACGCCGCAGGATGGCGCCTACATCATTTACACCTCGGGTTCTACCGGCCGTCCTAAAGGCGTGCTGGTGGGCCATGAAGCCATCGTCAATCGCCTGCTGTGGATGCAGGATCGCTATCCGCTGCAAGCAGATGATGTAGTTTTACAAAAAACCCCGAGCAGCTTTGACGTTTCCGTGTGGGAATTCTTCTGGCCGCTGCTGGTCGGCGCGCAGCTGGTGATGGCGCCGCCCGAGGCGCATCGCGATCCTGAAGCGCTGCAGCAACTGTTTGCCCGCTACAAAGTCACCACTACGCATTTCGTACCCTCGATGCTGGCGGCCTTTGTCGCGGCCCTTGATGATCAACAGGCAATTACCTGCTGCGCCAGCCTGCGCAACGTGTTCTGCAGCGGTGAGGCGCTGCCGACTGATTTATCACGCGAATGGGAAAAGCTGACGCGGGTGCCGCTGCACAATCTGTATGGTCCAACCGAAGCTGCGGTGGATGTCAGCTGGTATCCGGCGTTTGGTGATGCATTGGCCGCCGTCGAAGGGGCCAGCGTGCCGATTGGTTTCCCGGTGTGGAATACCGGCCTGCGCATTCTTGATGCCCGCATGCAACCGGTGCCGCCGGGCGTGGCGGGCGATCTCTATTTAACCGGCGTGCAGCTGGCGCACGGCTATTTGGGCCGTCCCGATCTCACCGCCAGCCGTTTTATTGCCGATCCCTTCAGCCCCGGTGAGCGCATGTACCTCACCGGCGACGTGGCGCGCTGGCTGGATAACGGCGCGGTGGAATATCTTGGCCGCAGCGACGATCAGCTGAAGATTCGCGGTCAACGTATCGAACTGAACGAAATTGATCATGTGATGAGCGCGCAGCCAGGCATTGAGCAAGCGGTAACGCATGCCGTGGTGCTGGGCGACGCGGCGGCGCAGGGTGATGCACGTCAGCTGGTGGGTTACGTGATTGCCGCGCAGCCGGTGGATGGCGAAGCACTGCGTCAGGCGCTGGCGCAGCGCTTGCCGGCGCATATGGTGCCCGTTGCCATTGTGCAGCTTGATGCCTTCCCGCTCAGCAGCAACGGTAAACTGGATCGCAAAGCGCTGCCGCTGCCTGAATCCGCCACGGCCCGCGCGGGACGTGCCCCACACGCGGGTCTGGAAACTACTCTGGCAGATGCCTTCTGCCAGCTGCTGGCACGCGATGCCATCAGCGCGCAGGATGATTTCTTCGCCCTTGGCGGTCATTCGCTGTTGGCAATGCGCTTAGCCGCCAGGCTGCGTCGCGAGCTGCAACTGCCGGTCTCGGTGGGGCAAATTATGGTGGCCTCGACGGTGGAGAAGCTGGCTACGCTGCTTAGCGATGCGCAATCCCATCAGCAGGCCGGTTTCGAAGCGGTGCTGCCGCTGCGTAAGAGTCACGGACCTACGCTGTTCTGTTTCCATCCTGCCTCCGGTTTTGCCTGGCAGTTCAGCATCCTGCAACGCTATCTCGACCCGCGCTGGTCGTTGATCGGCATCCAGTCGCCGGATATCGATAGCCCGCTGAACCAAAGCGCGCATTTGGACGACGTGTGCGACGCACATCTGCAAACCCTGCGCGAAGTACAGCCGCACGGGCCTTACTATTTCCTCGGCTATTCGCTCGGCGGTACGCTGGCGCAAGGCATTGCCGCACGGCTGGAAGCGGCGGGCGAAGAAGTGGCCTTCCTCGGCTTGCTGGATACCTGGCCGCCGGAAACCCAGAACTGGGATGAGAGGCGCGGCGAGAACGTGCTGGATCCGGCGGTATTGGAAGAGGTGAATCGCGAGCGCGAGCAGTTTATCGCTGCGCAGCGCCATCAGGCCGGTGAAGAGATGCGCGCGATGTTCGATACCATCGAAGCCAATTACGCCAGTTCAGTGCGCCTGCTGGCCACCGCGCGCAGTGCACGGTTTAACGGCCGCGCCACGCTGTTCCTCGCCGAACAAACCCAGCAGCCAGGGCAGGATGCGCGCCGCGCCTGGGCACCGTATGTGGGTGAGCTGGACGTATGGCCCATGGATTGTGCCCATGTCGAGATCATTTCACCGCAGATGTTTGAGCAGATCGGACCGCTGCTCAGGGATATATTGCAATAAGCGCAATAAATTGCGCCGCTACGGAATAATGCACACATTCGTAGCGGCGCGATTTATCGCGCAATCTTGATCATCCCCCGCGCCCCAGCGGCACAATCATCGGCGTATGCGCCACCGGATCGTCCACAATCACGCAGCGCAAACCATAAACCTGCTCGATCAACGCCGGCGTCACGATCTCCGCCGGTTTGCCCTCGGCGACAATCTTGCCATAACGCATGGCAATCAAGTGCGTGGCGTAACGACACGCGTGGTTGAGATCGTGCAGCACCACCACCAGCGTGCGGCCATGCTGCTGATTCAACTCCTGCATCAGCTCCAGCAACTCAATTTGATGCGTGATATCCAGCCAGGTGGTCGGCTCATCCAGCAGCAGCAGCGGCGTTTCCTGCGCCAGCACCATCGCAATCCACACGCGCTGGCGCTGACCGCCCGATAGCGTATCCACCGATTGCTGCGCCAGGTCGGCCACGCCGGTGGCCTGCATCGCCTGCTGCACCGCCGCTTCATCTTCCGCACGCCAGCGACCAAACAGCGCCTGATGCGGATAACGTCCGCGCGCCACCAACTCTGTTACGCTGATGCCCGCAGGTGCGTTCGAACTTTGCGGCAGCAGGCCAAGACGGCGCGCCACTTCTTTCGTGGGATAGCGCGCAATCGCTTCGCCATCCAGTAGCACTTCCCCTTTCAGCGGCGTATGCAGGCGGCTGAGCGTGCGCAGTAACGTCGATTTTCCACAGGCGTTGGGGCCGATAATCACCGTCAGTTCACCCTCGGGAATCGCCACCGACAAATTCTCTGCCACCACTTTTTTATCGTAGCCCAGCGTCAAACCTTCGCCGCGCAGACGTGAAGGGATATCGATCATTGGCGTCGCGCCTCCCGCACCAGTAAAGCAATCAGATAAAGTCCACCGAGGATGACGGTAATCACGCCAACCGGTAATTGATAAGGCAGAAACAGATGCTGTGCGGCATAGTCAGCGGCAAGTAGCAACAGTGCGCCACACAGCGCCGAGAGCAGCAATGCACCTTTAATGCCGCCGCCAAGACGACGCGCAATTTGCGGTGCCAGCAGCGCGACAAACGAAATCGGTCCCACCAGCGCCGTTGATGCTGCCGTTAACACCACGCCAATCAGCATCAGCCACATACGGCTGCGCTCCACCGGCACGCCGAGCGCACAGGCGGTATCGTCGCCCATCTCCAGCAGGCGCATGCGCCGCGCCAATAACGCCATCAGCAGTAACGCCAGCAGCAGCACCACAATCACCGGCGGCGTTTTCGCCCAGGTAATTCCGTTGAGCGATCCGGCGCTCCATAAGCCGGCACTCAGCGCCGACTCCAGCGACGCGCTGATAATCAGCCACGAGTTCAGCGCCATCAGCAGCGCGCGCACGCTGATGCCAACAATGATCAGGCGGAAGGTTTCCACGCCGTTGCGCCAGGCGAACAGATACACCAACGCCGCCGTGGCGATGCCGCCAATCAGCGCCGCGCCGGTCATCGCCGTGACGCTTTGATTGAACAGCACTAACGCCACCAGTACGCCGCTGTAAGCGCCGGTGTTAAAGCCGAGAATGTCCGGACTGCCGAGTGGATTGCGCAGCAGCGACTGGAAAATCGCCCCGCTAATCCCTAACGCAGCACCAATCAGCAACGCCATCAGCACGCGCGGCAAACGCCACTCCAGCACGATCAGCTTGACGTTGCCGGCCCCCTGCCCGAGCAGCAGCTGCCCGATTTGTTCGCCGCTAATCTGTAACGCGCCGCGCGTCATCGCCAGATACGCCAGCAGCCCGCAGCAAAGCAGCAGCCAAAGCGCGTGTAACCAGGCACGATACGTCATAGCCCACCCCGGCCCAGTTTGCGGCGTACCAGCACAATCAGCATCGGTGCACCAAGCATTGCCGTGACGATGGAAACCCGCAGCTCCCCCGCCACCAGCAGGCGGCCAAGAATATCGGCGGCGAGTAATAAAATCGGTGTAATCAGCGCGGTTGCAGGCAGCATCCAGCGGTGATCGTTGCCTACCAGCCAGCGGGCAAAGTGCGGCGTCATCAGGCCCACAAACGCAATTGGCCCCACCGCCGCCGTCGCTGCACCGCACAGCAGCGCAATCGCCAGCAGGCCAAGCAACTGCGTGCGCGCCACGCGCGTACCGAGCGCGGTGGCCATATCGCCGCCCATGCTCAGGCTGTTAAGCGCCTGCGACAGAAGAATCGCTACCACGCCGCCCACCAGCACCGCCGGAAACAGCGTGCGCAGCACGGTAAAATTGCGGATATCCAGCGAGCCGCTGTGCCAGAAGCGCAGGTGATCGTAGATGTCAGGATTGAGCAGCGACAGGCCGGATGTCAGCCCATCCAGCACCGCGCCAAGCGCGACGCCCGCCAGCGTAAGACGCACCGGATTGACGCGCCCGCCGCCAATCGCACCGGTCAATGCCACCAGCAACGAAGAGAGCAGTGCACCGGCAAAAGCGAAGCCGAGCCAATCTACCGGCGAATCTGCGCCGAACAGCGCTATGCCAATCACCACCGCGAAACCGGCTCCAGCATTGACGCCGAGAATACCGGGATCGGCCAGCGGGTTGCGCGTCAGGCTCTGCATTAAGGCACCGGCCAGCCCGAGCGCCACACCCGCCAGCAGACCAGCCAGGGTGCGCGGCAGGCGCGCGTCACGCACAATCACACACTCCGCGCTGTTACAGCTGGAGGTAAGCGAATGATAAACATCGGGAAGCGGTATCGATTTGGCCCCTAGCATCAAGCTAAGAGCGATGAGGAGCAAGAGCAGAATCCCTGAGCCTGCCAATGCACGGATCTGGCGCATAGCGTTCTAAACCTTCACTGTTCAACGTCGTCGCATGCGCGATGCAACTTGATAATGGTTATCGTTATTACTCGCGTTTAGCTATGTTACCATGACTCGCCTCGCGGACGATGAGGAAAATTGGTGCAAAAAGGCGAACCTATGAACAAATCTTCCCACTTTATCGATCTTTCACTGCTGAAAACCCATCCGGCTTTTCGCGCGGTATTTATTGCGCGCTTTATCTCGATTGTCGCGCTCGGCATGCTTGCCGTCGCGGTGCCGGTGCAGATCCAGCACATGACAAATTCACCGCTGCTGGTGGGATTGGCGGTGACACTGGCCGCTGCGGGCATGTTTATTGGTCTGCTGACCGGCGGCGTATTGGCAGATCGCCATGAGCGCAAAAAGCTGATTCTGCTGGCCCGATCCACCTGCGGCTTAGGCTTTATCGCGTTGGCGATCAACGCCGCGCTGCCGGAACCCTCGTTAATCGCCGTTTATCTGCTGGGCTTCTGGGATGGCTTCTTCGGGGCGATTGGCGTCACCGCGCTGTTGGCCGCCACGCCCGCGCTGGTGGGGCGTGAAAATATTATGCAGGCCGGAGCCATCACCATGTTAACGGTGCGCTTCGGCTCGATTTTGTCACCTGCGATTGCCGGTCTGGTGATTGCCCACGGCGGCGTAACCTGGAACTATGGCCTCGCCGCGTTCGGCACGCTGCTCACGGTGTTGACGCTGTTAAAATTACCGCACTTGCCGCCTCCGCCGCAGCCGCGTGAACATCCGCTGAAATCCCTGGCTGCTGGCGTGCAGTTTCTTTTTGCCAGCCCGATTGTCGGCATGGTGGCGCTGATTGGTGCGCTGGTGACCTTAGCCAGCGCAGTGCGCGTGCTCTATCCCGCACTCGCGCCCCATTGGTCAGTGAGTGCTGACCAGCTGGGTTTGCTTTACGCCGCGGTGCCGCTCGGTGCCGCGGTGGGCGCGTTGACCAGCGGCAAACTGAAACACGCCGCGCGTCCAGGGCAGTTAATACTCGGCAGCGCGATTGCGGCGTTTATCGCCCTTGGTTTGTTTAGCCTGATGCCGAACCTGCCGCTGGCGTTAGCGTGTCTGGTCGCCTTCGGTTACTTCAGCGCCATCAATAGTTTGGTGCAATACGCGATGATTCAAGCGCTCACGCCCGATCATTTGCTTGGTCGCATCAATGGGTTGTGGACCGCGCAGAACGTCACTGGCGATGCGATTGGTGCAGCGGTGATTGGCGCGATGGGTTCCTGGCTGCTGCCACCGCAGGCCGCTGCGGTGTTTGGCTTCGCCGCGGCGCTGCTGGGCATGGTGATGTGGTTAGTGATGGGGCGTTTACGTCGTTACCACCCGCCAGCGCCAGAGCTGGCGGAACAGGCATCATGATTTAACGAACAGTTTTTCCAGACGCGCGAGCAGATTGCTGGCGCTGTAGTAATCGAGACGGAACGAATCGACACCCAATTCGTACACCTGCTTGTTTTGCACCGCAGCATTCTGCGCCAGGAACGGATTGCTCAGCACCGACTGCGTGGTTTTATCGTCGGCGGCAAACAGCAGGAAGGTTTTACCCGTCAGGCCGCTGGCGAGGTTTTCGCCTGACAGCTGAATGATGTCTTTACGCTGTCCCATGCTGTGGCTCTGCTCCACGCTGGCCGGCGGTACCGCCAGGGTGAAACCGAGTTGTTCCAGCAGCTTGCCCTGCGCCGAGGCGGCGGTCCACAGGTTGACCGCGCGCCCACCGCCGTTCCACACCATGGCGGAAACCGGCTGCGGCGGCAGCGTGATGGCTTTCTTCAGCGCGGCTTCGCGATCGTTGAAGGCGTTAACACGCTGTGCCGCCTGAGCCTCGTGGCCGGTGGCCTGGCCTAATAGTGTGACCACATCCTGCCAGCTTTTGTCGTCGTAGTTGACCACTAACGTCGGTGCGATGGCAGAGAACTGATCGACGAGTTTGATGGCGGAGTCATTGCCGGTGGCGCTGACGATGATCAGGTCCGGCGCTTCGGCTGCTACCGCTTCGGCACTCGGTTCACCAATGTACAGACGTTTGAGCTGGTGCTGTTTGGCGACCTCGCTCCATTGGCGGAAGAAACCCTGCTCGTCGGCCAGACGGCTATTGGGTGCAGTCGCACCCGAGGCGATGACCGGCGCATCAATCGCCAGCAGCGAACCGGTCAGCGTGACGCTGGTGGAAACAATACGCTGTGGCGCTTTGTTTAAGGTGAGCGATCCGTTAGCCCCTTGAAGGGTGCGCGGCCAACCTTGTTCGGCATGCGCGACGCTGGTGAAAATCTGGAAAACACTCATTAGGGCTGCAATAGCCCAAAAACCGCATTTATTCATAAGTTTTAGCCCACTTTTTAGCATATTGCCCTGTTCAGCGTCAGCGCCTGATTACGTCAAAAGGTCGCTGAAATCCCGCGAATGGATTGACACTTTTGCCCAATCGACGTAGGTTACAGGCCCATAATAAAAATGATAATCATTCTTAATAATCTTATCATTTATAGGTGAAAATTATGGTGGAAACGACCACGTTTGAAAATGCCTGGCTGAAGGATTATTCCGCGCTTTGCCGTGGTTTTCTCTTTACCTCGCCGTGGCGCAGTTTGGCAACGCAAGGATGCTATACCACCATTAGCGCGCCGGTACATGATGCCGCGTCGCTGCAGGGTGATTTCCAACAACAGCTGCGTCAGCACTTTGCTGCCGCGAAAAAACAGGGCATCGCCAATCCGATTCTGGTCGGGGCGATCCCATTCGATGTCAGCCAGCCTTCGGCGTTGTTTATTCCCGAAGCCCATCAGACCTTCAATCGAGACGACCTGCAAAACGCACTGCCGCAAGGCATCAGCGATCTGCCAGAGGTGCGCCGTCGCACGCCGGTACCAGACCACGATGTCTTCCTCAATATGGTGGCAGATGCGGTAGCAGCCACGCAGCGCGGCGAGCTGGATAAAGTGGTGCTGTCGCGCCTGATGGATATCGTCACGGAGCAGCCGGTGGATACGGCAACGTTGATGCAGCGCGTGATTGCGCAGAATCCGAATAGCTACCATTTCCATCTGCCGCTGCCGCAAGGCGGTGCGCTGATCGGTGCCAGCCCGGAACTGATGCTGCGTAAACAAGGTCGCGATTTCAGTTCTTGTCCGCTCGCCGGATCTGCACGGCGCAATCATGGCGATGCGCAGCAGGATCGCGCGGCGGGTAACACGCTGATGAATTCCAGCAAAGATCGCCATGAACACAAACTGGTGACCGACGCGATGCGCGATACGCTGCAGCCGCGCAGCCGTTTGCTGTCAGTACCGAGCACGCCTTCGCTGATCACCACCGCTACGCTGTGGCATCTGGCGACGCAAATTGACGGCGAAGTCCAGAATGAGCAGGAAAATGCCCTGTCGCTGGCCTGCCTGCTGCATCCAACGCCAGCGCTGAGCGGCTTCCCGCATCAGCGCGCGCAGAAGCTCATCCAGCAGCTGGAACCCTTTGATCGCCAGCTGTTTGGCGGCATCGTCGGCTGGTGCGATAGCGAAGGCAATGGCGAATGGGTAGTGACTATCCGCTGCGGCACCGTGCACGGCACGCGTGTGCGGCTGTTTGCCGGCGCGGGCATCGTCGCCGACTCCCAACCTGAATCAGAATGGCGCGAAACCGGCGTGAAGCTGGATACCATGTTGCGCGCCTTTGGACTGCAATAAAGGAAAGAGCATGAGCATTCCCTATACTCGCTGGCCGGACGATCTGGCCGCGCGCTACCGCGAAAAAGGCTACTGGCTGGATGTACCGATGACCGATATTTTGGCGCGTCATCAGCACAACGATGCCATTGCGGTGATTGATGGCGATCGTCACATCAGCTATCGCGAAATGGATGTGCTAAGCAGCAATCTGGCCGCTGCGCTGCAGCGTCGCGGCCTGCAGAGTGGCGATACCGCGCTGGTGCAGCTCGGCAACGTGGCTGATTTTTATGTCACGGTATTCGCACTGTTTAAGCTCGGCGTGGCGTCAGTTTTCGCCCTATTCAGCCATCAGCGTACCGAACTCAGCGCCTATGCGGCGCAGATTGAGCCCAAGCTGCTGATTGCCGATCGCACCCATGCGCTGTTTGCTGACGACACCTTTATCAGCGCACTGTGCGACGCGCAGCCTTCGCTGCAGCAGGTGATTTTACGCAATGACAATCAGCCGGAAAACACGCTGGAAGCGCTGATGGCGGAAGCGGCGGGTAATTTCGTCGCCACGCCAACTGCCGCCGATGAAGTGGCATTTTTCCAACTCTCAGGCGGCAGCACCGGCACGCCAAAGCTGATTCCGCGCACCCACAACGATTACTACTACAGCATTCGCGCCAGTGATGAGATCTGTGAGGTAACCGCCGATACGCGCTATCTCATCGCCCTGCCCGCCCCGCATAACTTCGCCATGAGTTCACCCGGTTCACTCGGCGTATTTTACGCGGGTGGACAGGTGATATTGGCCGCCGATCCCAGCGCGACGCTGTGTTTCCCGCTGATTGAAAAGCATCAGGTTACGGATACTGGTTTGGTGCCACCGGCGGTGAGTTTGTGGCTACAGGCGATTCAGGAATGGGGCAGCAACAAGCAGCTGGCCTCGCTGAAGCGCATTCAGGTGGGCGGCGCCAAATTGGGTGAAACCCTGGCCGCACGCATTCAGAACGAAATGGGCTGTCAGCTGCAGCAGGTGTTCGGTATGGCCGAAGGTTTGGTGAACTACACCCGCTTTGGCGACGATGAGAACACCATTCTCACCACGCAAGGCCGCCCAATCTCTGAGGACGACGAAGTGTGGGTTGCAGATGAGCACGGCAATGCGCTGCCAACTGGCACCATTGGTCGCCTGATGACGCGCGGTCCTTACACCTTTCGCGGCTACTACAAGAGCCCAGAGCATAACGCCGCCAGCTTCGACGCCCATGGGTTTTACTGCTCTGGCGATCTGATTGAGATTAACGCGCAGGGTTACATCACTGTACAAGGACGTGAAAAAGATCAGATTAACCGCGGTGGCGAGAAGATCGCAGCGGAGGAGATCGAAAATCTGCTGCAGCGCCATCCAGACGTGATCCACGCCGCGCTGGTGTCGATGAACGATGAATTGATGGGTGAAAAGAGCTGCGCCTTTATCGTCGCCAGCCAGCCGATTAAAGCGGTGGCGCTGCGCCGTCATCTGCGTGAGCTGGGCGTGGCCGAGTTCAAATTACCTGACCGTATTACCTGCGTAGATGCCCTGCCGCTGACGCCTGTTGGCAAGGTAGATAAAAAACGTTTACGCCAACAGCTTGCCGATCAACAAGCGCAAGCCTGACCTGTTCCGGAGATTGTAATGGCTATTCCAAAACTGAATTCTTACGCATTACCAGCGGCAACTGAGCTGCCAACCAACAAGGTGAAATGGGCCGTGGAACCGCAGCGTGCCGCGCTGCTGATTCATGATATGCAGGCGTATTTCCTCAATTTCTGGGGTGAAGACAGCCCGCTGGTGAATCAGGTGGTGGAAAACATCGCGCGCCTGCGCGCCTACTGCAAGGCGCAGGGCATTCCGGTGTTCTATACCGCGCAGCCGAATGCGCAGAGCGACGCCGATCGCGCGCTGCTTAACGACATGTGGGGACCGGGCCTGAACAAGCATCCGGATCAGCAAAAGATCGTTGCTGCACTGGCGCCGGATCAGGACGATCAGGTTTTGACCAAATGGCGCTATAGCGCGTTTGTGCGCTCACCGCTCGAATCAACCTTGAAGGAAATGGGCCGCGATCAGCTGATCATCACCGGCGTTTACGCACATATTGGCTGCCTGACAACCGCGACAGACGCCTTTATGCGCAACATCCAGCCGTTTATGGTGGCCGATGCGCTGGCTGACTTCACACGTGAAGAGCACATGATGGCGCTGACTTACACCGCTGGTCGCAGCGGGAAAGTGGTGATGACCGCCGATCTGATGCCGCTACCGCTGAGTAAAGATGATCTGCGGGCGCTGATTTTGCCGCTGCTGGAAGATGACGATGTGCCGGCAGATGACGAGAGCCTGATCGATTACGGTCTGGATTCGGTGCGCGTGATGGCGCTAGCGGCGCGCTGGCGTCAGGTGCATAGCGATATTGATTTTGTCAGCCTGGCAAAAAATCCGACCATTGATGGCTGGTGGGCGCTGTTATCACGGGTGCCAGCCAAATGAATACTTTTGATTTCAATGGAAAAATCGTCTGGGTCACCGGCGCGGGAAAAGGGATTGGTTATCACACGGCGCTCAGCTTCCATCAGGCAGGCGCGCAGGTGATCGGCTTCGATCTGCGTTTCGATCAGGCCGACTATCCGTTTACAACCCAAGTATTGGACGTGGCCAACGCCGCCGAGGTGAAAACGGTTTGCCAGCGTTTACTGGCGGATCAGCCGCGCTTAGATGTGTTGGTTAACGGTGCCGGAATTTTGCGCATTGGCGCAACCGATGAACTTTCGTTCGAGGACTGGCAGGCTTGTTTGGCGGTTAACGCCGGTGGCGCTTTCAATATGTTCCAGCAAACCCTGCCGGTGTTTCGCCAGCAGCGCACGGGCGCGATTGTCACCATCGCGTCCAATGCCGCACACGCTCCGCGCCTCGGCATGTCCGCTTATGGTGCATCCAAGGCGGCGCTACGCAGCCTGTGCCTGACCGTTGGTTTAGAGATGGCGCCGTTCGGCGTGCGCTGTAATATCGTCTCGCCGGGATCGACCGATACCGATATGCAACGCAGCCTGTGGCATACGCCTGAAGCAGAACAGGAGATGATCAATGGTTTCCCGGATCAATATAAGCTGGGGATCCCGCTGCGTAAGATCGCCAAGCCGCAGGAGATCGTGGCAAACGTGATGTTCCTCGCTTCGGATCTTGCCAGCCACGTGGTACTGCAGGATATTGTGGTCGACGGTGGCGCAACGCTGGGATCCTAACAGATGGCAATGTGGAAACGATCGATTGATCTTGAGACGCTGAATAAGCTGGGTGAAAACTCGCTGGTGGCACATGTCGGTATTGTGTTTACCGTCATTGGTGAAGATTATCTGGAAGCCACCATGCCGGTGGATGTCCGCACGCAGCAGCCATTTGGCCTGCTGCACGGCGGCGCCTCGGTGGTGCTGGCGGAGTCGATGGGATCGATCGCCGGTTATCTCAGCATCGAAGAAGGTAAAAGCGTGGTGGGGATTGAGGTGAGTGCCAGCCACCATCGCGCGGTGAGCAGCGGTGAAGTGCGCGGGATCTGCCGCCCGCTGCACCTTGGTGCGCGCAATCAGAGCTGGCAGATTGAGATCCGCAATGCTCGCGATCAGCTGTGCTGCACGTCGCGTTTAACGGTAGCGGTGCTGGGTTAGGTCCTCTGCGGCCCGATGCCCTCACCCCGGCCCTCTCCCACTGGGAGAGGGAGACGCTGCGTCATGTAAGTAATGATTCAAAGTTTGCTCTATCGATTCCCTCGCCCGCTTGCGGGAGAGGGTTAGGGTGAGGGCAAAAAAAAAAGCGGCCATCTGGCCGCTTTCTCTTGTGCGATTAACGCTGGTAAATGATTTCGACGCCTTCGTCGTCCTCTTCGTCCCAGTCGTCATCCCAATCATCATCTTCTTCAACTTCCTGCGCGGTCTCCATAGCTTCGCGGTGATAATCATCCCACATGAAGGCCACTTTCTCCGGCTGCTTCTCTTCCAGCTCGGCTTCTTTAGGATTGTCGATGATAAAGCTCATCACATCCCAGCACAGATCAGTTACGCCATCGCGGCTTGCGGCAGAGATCAGGTAGTATTTATCTTCCCAACCCAACGCTTCTGCAATCGCCTTAGCACGGCTTTCCGCTTCTTCGCGGCTCAGCAGGTCAGTTTTGTTGAACACTAACCAGCGTGGTTTCTGGAACAGCTTATCGCTGTATTTTTCCAGTTCGCCAAGAATGATACGGGCGTTTTCGACCGGATCAGATTCGTCGATTGGTGCAATGTCGATGAGGTGTAACAGAACTCGACAGCGCTCAAGGTGTTTCAGGAAGCGAATACCCAGACCCGCGCCATCCGCTGCCCCTTCAATCAGGCCAGGAATATCTGCCACGACAAAGCTCTTTTCGCTGTCCATACGGACCACACCAAGGCTTGGTACCAGAGTGGTAAACGGATAATCCGCCACTTTGGGTTTTGCTGCGGAGACAGAGCGAATAAAGGTCGATTTACCGGCATTTGGCAGACCCAGCATACCGACATCAGCCAGCAGCATCAGCTCCAGCTGCAGGTCACGCTTCTCGCCCGGCGTACCCATCGTTTTCTGACGTGGAGAACGGTTAACCGATGATTTAAAGCGGGTATTGCCCAAACCATGCCAGCCGCCCTTCGCGACCATCAGCTTCTGCTCATGGCGCGTCATGTCGCCCAGCGTTTCGCCCGTACCCTGGTCAATCACGCGAGTACCAACGGGCACTTTGACGATGATGTCTTTACCACGCTTACCGGTGCAATCACGGCTCTGGCCATTCTGGCCACGTTCGGCACGGAAAGACTTTTCAAAGCGATAATCGATCAGGGTGTTGAGGTTTTCATCCGCCAACAGATACACGTCGCCGCCGTCGCCGCCGTCGCCGCCATCCGGGCCGCCTCTTGGAATATATTTTTCACGGCGGAAGCTTACGCAACCGTTGCCGCCATCACCCGCGACCGCAAGGATCGTCGCTTCATCTACAAACTTCATTTTATTTCTCCGTCACGCTGTCGTTTACGGCAGCTTGCAGGCCGCAAACGGGTCCGCCAGGGTCTTCTGCGCTGACCGACGGCGGATAATACAAGATTGGCAAAGCCAAGAGTACATAAATTGTACAACAACTGTGCTAAAGCGTAACTGTTATCCAGCAAGCTTCAGCAGAATGTAAAAAGCCCCGCAAAGCTGCGGGGCCTTTCATTCGTGTATTCAGACGGTAGACGTCTGCAGCACGACAACCTTACTCAGCAACGATGCTGATATATTTACGGTTGTTCGGGCCTTTAATCTCGAATTTAACTTTGCCGTCTGCGGTGGCAAACAGGGTGTGGTCACGACCACAACCTACGTTGCTACCTGCGTGGAATTTGGTGCCACGCTGACGAACGATGATGCTACCTGCCAGAACAGATTCACCACCGAAACGCTTAACACCCAGACGTTTTGCGTTGGAGTCGCGACCGTTACGGGTCGAGCCACCAGCCTTCTTATGTGCCATTTGTCAGATCTCCTCTTACGCGCCGATCACAGTGATTTTCACATCTGTGAACCACTGACGGTGACCAGCCTGCTTACGGTAGTGTTTACGACGACGAAACTTAACGATTTTAATTTTCTCGCCACGACCGTGAGCAACAACTTCTGCCTTGATCACACCGCCTGAAACCAGTGGCGCGCCGATTTTCACGTCTTCGCCATTTGCGATCATCAGAACCTGGTCAAACTCAATGGTTTCACCGGTTGCGATGTCCAGCTTTTCCAGGCGAACGGTCTGACCTTCGCTTACTCGGTGTTGTTTACCACCACTTTGGAAAACCGCGTACATATAAAACTCCGCTTCTGCGCGTGCCTTTCTATTCATCAGGCGGCGCGATAAATATTCACAATAGGGCGCGAATTCTACGCAATACTCCAGCAGAAGACAAGAGCACTTTGCACTCTCTTGCAGAAAAAAAGCGCAAGGCGAATGCAAACGTTTCGCAACCCGATTTTTCAAGTACAATCAGTAACAGATTACCTGAACTCACGCTGTGTAAAGCGCTTACCATGCAAAAAACGAGTAAAGCTGAAAAGACGAATGAACTTAGAACAGATTAATGAATTAACCGCGCAGGACATGGCGGCCGTCAACCAGACCATCCTCGAGCAGCTGAATTCAGAAGTCTCACTGATTAACCAGTTAGGCTATTACATCATCAGCGGCGGGGGAAAACGCATCCGTCCGATGATCGCCGTGCTTTCAGCACGCGCGCTGAATTATCAAGGATCGTTGCACATCACCAATGCGGCGCTGATCGAATTTATCCATACGGCGACGCTGCTGCACGATGATGTGGTGGATGAATCCGATATGCGCCGTGGCAAAGCCACCGCCAACGCTGCGTTTGGTAATGCGGCCAGCGTGTTAGTGGGTGATTTTATCTATACGCGTTCATTCCAGATGATGACCAGCATGGGATCGTTAAAGATCCTCGCGCTGATGTCAGAAGCGGTGAATGTGATCGCCGAAGGTGAAGTGCTGCAGCTAATGAACTGCAACGACCCGGATATCACAGAAGAGAGCTACATGCGGGTGATTTACAGTAAAACCGCACGTCTGTTTGAAGCGGCTTCGCAGGCCTCTGCCATTTTGGCCGACGCCACGCCTGCGCAGGAAAAAGCGTTGCAGGATTATGGCCGCTATCTGGGAACCGCTTTCCAGTTAATTGATGATTTGCTGGATTACAGCGCAGATGGCGAAACGCTGGGTAAAAATACCGGTGACGATCTCAGCGAAGGTAAGCCAACGCTGCCATTGCTGCACGCGATGCACAACGGCACGCCTGAGCAGGCTCAGATGATTCGTAAAGCCATTGAAGAGGGCAACGGTCGTCACCTGCTGGAGCCTGTACTGGCGGCAATGCAACAAACCGGTTCGCTGGAATGGACGCGTAAACGTGCCGAGGACGAGGCGGATAAAGCTATCGCCGCGCTACAGGTGTTACCAGAAAGCCCGTGGCGCAGTGCGCTTGAAGCGTTGGCGCACATGTCAGTGCAGCGCGACTTCTGATTTTCAACAGGGCCAGCTCTGGCCCTGCTTCTTTTCTCCCCCCTCTGTTACATCCTTTGCATTGCTTTTGCGTAAAGCAACGCAGTTTCTGCGCGTCGGACAAACAATTACTGGAAATTTATAGGAAACATTTGCTATAAAACGCTGGTTTTTCCAGATAACTCTGCGATGAGGGGAATCATTGGACAGCAGAGAGAGGAAGTCACAACACGGACAAGGAGAGAAAAGTTATGTATGCAAGGAAAGAGGATTGGCATCCGGCAGACATCATCGCTGCACTGCGCAAGAAAGGCACGTCACTGGCGGCATTATCACGTGAATCAGGTTTAAGCTCATCAACCCTGGCTAATGCACTGTCGCGTCCCTGGCCCAAAGGGGAGTGGCTAATTGCCAACGCGATCAAAGTTCATCCCTCAGAGATCTGGCCGAGCCGCTATTTTGATCCTGTCACCTGCCGGCTGCTTGATCGCAAGAAACGCATCCGATCGCCAAAGGATCGTAAAAAGATCTGACCGTGGCGCAGATGAAAAAAACCAGTCGCGCGATCGTGACTGGTTTTTTAAACGCCATGAGCAAAAATTATTCGCCGCTTACGCGCTCGATATTGGCACCCATTGCTTTCAGTTTATCTTCGATATGCTCATAACCACGATCGATGTGATAAATGCGATCAACGAAAGTGGTGCCTTCAGCAATACAACCCGCCAGCACTAAACTGGCCGAGGCTCGTAAATCGGTGGCCATTACCTGTGCACCCGACAGCGTTTCAACGCCGTGACAAATCGCCGTATTGCTCTCGATTTCCGCGTGCGCACCCATACGAATCAGCTCAGGGATATGCATAAAGCGATTTTCGAAGATCGTTTCGGTAATCACACCGGTTCCTTCCGCCACCAGGTTGAGCAGCGTGAACTGCGCCTGCATATCGGTTGGGAAACCTGGGTGCGGCGCCGTGCGGATGTTAACCGCTTTAGGACGCTTGCCATGCATATCAAGGCTAATCCAATCTTCGCCCACTTCAATATCGGCACCGGCATCACGCAGCTTGGCCAGGACGGCATCCAGCGTGTCCGGTTTGGTATTGTGGCAGATCACCTTACCGCGTGAAATCGCAGCCGCCACCAGGAAGGTGCCGGTTTCGATGCGGTCGGGAAGCACACGATAAACGCCGCCACCCAGGCGTTCAACGCCTTCAATGGTGATTTTATCGGAGCCCGCACCGCTAATTTTCGCGCCCAAGGTGTTGAGGAAGTTTGCCGTATCGACAATCTCCGGCTCACGGGCTGCGTTTTCAATGATGGTGGTGCCGGTCGCCAGCGTCGCAGCGCTCATAATGGTGACGGTTGCGCCTACGCTCACTTTATCCATCACGATATGTGCGCCTTTCAGACGACCGTTAACAGAAGCTTTAACGTAGCCCTCTTCCAGCTTAATCTCCGCACCCAGCTGTTCAAGACCAGTAATGTGCAAATCAACTGGGCGCGCACCGATAGCGCAACCGCCTGGCAGGGACACCTGGCCCTGACCAAAGCGCGCTACCAGCGGGCCGAGCGCCCAGATAGAGGCACGCATGGTTTTCACCAAATCGTATGGCGCACTGAAAACATTAACTTCGCGAGCATCAACGTGGACCGAACCATTACGCTCAACGCGCGCTCCCAGCAGATTCAGCAGCTTCATGGTGGTATCGATATCACGCAGCTTCGGCACGTTCTGAATCTCTACCGGCTCTTCCGCCAGCAGAGCAGCAAACAGAATTGGCAACGCAGCATTCTTCGCCCCGGAAATGGTCACTTCACCACTTAAACGGGTGGGGCCTTGCACACGAAATTTGTCCATTAACACGGCTCTCAATTATCTATCAATAAAACAACCGGCGGGATGCTTAAAAACCGTTGAGTTTACGGTCGCGCGCCCACTCGGCGGGGGTATAAGTTTTGATGGAAACCGCATGAATGCGGTTATCCGCAATATATTCCATCAGCGGCGCGTACACAGCCTGCTGCTTCTTCACGCGACTCAGTTCGCCGAACATTTCGCCCACCGCGATGACCTGAAAGTGACTGCCATCGTTGCTAAGTACGTGTACTTCTTCTAACGCCAGCGCCTGCATCAGCACGGCCTGAACTTCACTATTTTCCATCGCTCGTTACTTCACTTAATAATAATAAGGCAGACATCTTAGAGGAAAGCGCCTGACTCTTAAATACGCAAAAGCCCCTGAAAAAATCAGGGGCTTAGCATCGACATCCGGCAATCAGGCGATTTTTTCCGCAGAAACAATAATCTGCTGCAGGTTATACAGCGTAATTAATGAATGGAGTTTATCGGAGATCCCGGTAAAAAGCGGTACGTTGCCCTGTGCCCGCACAATTTCACGCAGATGCACCAGCAGCGCCAAGCCAGCTGAGTCAACCCTTTCCAGCCCAGCAACATCAATGGTGGTGATATCCGCGACCGCAGTGTCACGCTCCTGCCACAACGTCAGCAACGTATCACGATCTAATTTGCCGCTTAAGGCCAAGGTGCTGGCAGTGCGCTGCCAGCGTAACGGTTCACTCATTATTGCTTTTTATCCAGGGTGATAGGCTGTGCTGCATAGGTTTTCAGCTGAGCAGTCAGGCCATCAATACCTTTGGTACGCAGCAGATCGCCCCATTCATTCTGTTTAGTGGTAATCATGCTGATACCTTCAGCGATCATGTCGTAAGCCTGCCAGTTACCGGTTTGGCTATTCTTGCGCCATTGGAAATCAAGGCGTACCGGCGGACGGCCGTTCGGATCGATAATCGTGACGCGTATCGCGACGATATTCGCATCGCCAATCGGCTGCTCTGGTTGGATTTGGTAAGTTTGACCGTTATACAGCGCCAGTGCCTGGCCATAAGCCTGCGCCAGATAATCACCAAAAGCAGCGAAGTAAGCTTCGCGCTGTGCAGGTGTCGCGTCGCGGTAGTAGCGTCCCAGTACTAACGCACCGGCATATTTCACCTGAACGTATGGCATCAGTTCCTGGCGAACCACTTCACGCAGATAATTCGGATCTTGCTTAATCTTTGGCTGCTCGTTCTTCAGGCGCGTAAAGGTCTTAGCTGCCGCTTCGTTCATCAACTTATAGGGATTGCTTTGGTCCGCTGCAGTAGCAGCCAGCGGTACGATTGCCAACATGGCAATCATCAGTAAACGTTTAAACATCATGTTTTACCTCTTGGTTATTCCGTTGTTGCCGGCGCTGCCGGTGCGCTCTCGGCACCCTGGGATTTATCGTCAGGTTTGTTATCGCCACTCTTATAGAGGAATTGCCCGATAAGATCTTCCAGTACCAGTGCCGACTTGGTATCGCGGATGGTGCCGCCATCTTTCAGCATTGACGAGCCCAGTTCAGGATCGTCAAAGCCTAAATTGAGTGCCAGGAACTGCTCGCCGAGCAGGCCTTGGGTGCGAATCGCTAATGAGCTGGTATCCGGAATTTTATTCGCATATTTGTCGCTGATATCCATGGTGATGCGCGGCGAAAGCGTTTTCTCATCCAGCGAGATGTCGGCCACGCGGCCTATTAGCACGCCGCCAATTTTCACCGGTGAACTGACTTTTAGTCCGCCGATATTATCGAAGGTGGCGTACATCTTCCACGTGGGCTCCGAGCCGATTGTTTTGAGATCGGCAACGCGCAGGCCAAGAAATAATAGCGCTAGCAGCGCAGCCAGCATGAAGACGCCTACCCAGATTTCGTTTTTCTTGCTTTGCATTGCATCAATTCCCAAACATCAGTGCTGTCAGCACAAAATCCAAACCGAGTACCGCCAGTGAAGCATGCACCACGGTACGCGTCGTCGCCCGACTAATCCCTTCCGAAGTCGGAATGGCATCATAGCCATTAAATAACGCAATCCAGGTTACCGTAACGGCAAAGACCGCGCTTTTAATCATGCAGTTGACGACATCCGTACGAAAATCAACCGCATTCTGCATCGCTGACCAGAAGAAACCAGGGTCGATACCTTTCCAGCTCACGCCAACCAACGCACCACCAGCAATCCCCACCGCAGTGAAGATCAGCGCCAGCAGCGGCATACTGATAAAACCGGCCCAGAAACGCGGGGAAACCACGCGACGCAGCGGATCGACGGCCATCATCTCCATACTGGAGAGCTGTTCCGTCGCTTTCATCAATCCGATTTCTGCTGTCAATGCCGAGCCTGCACGTCCGGCAAACAGCAACGCCGTCACCACCGGCCCCAGCTCGCGCAGTAGCGAAAGCGCCACCAGCATACCGAGGCTGGTTTCTGCATTGTACGTGGTGAGCACCAGATAACCCTGCAGGCCCAACACCATGCCAATAAACAGGCCTGATACGACGATGATCAGCAAAGATAACACGCCCACGCTGTACAGCTGCTTAACCAGCAGCGGCGCGTGTCGACGAAACGCGGGTTTACCCACCAGCGCATGAAATAACATTAAGCCTGCACGGCCAAAAGCGGCACAGGTATTAATTCCCTGACGTCCAAATGACGCCAGCGCCTGTAACAACATCAGTTTATGTTCTCCCTGAGCGAGTCAAGTCGCTGAGGTAATCTCCAGCGGCAAAGCGGAAAGGCACTGGGCCATCCGCATGACCCTCAATAAACTGGCGCACACGCGGATCGGGATTTTCCCGCAGCTCCGGCGCACTCCCCTGAGCAATAATTTTTTGTCCGGCAACAATATAGGCATGATCGGCAATGCTCAAGACCTCTGGCACGTCGTGTGAAACCACAATGCAGGTCAGACCCAACGCATGATTAAGCTCATCAATCAATTTCACTAACACACCCATGGTAATGGGGTCCTGCCCGACGAAGGGCTCATCAAACATGATCAGCTCCGGCTCCAGCGCGATGGCGCGAGCCAGGGCGGCGCGGCGCGCCATACCACCAGACAACTCGGCTGGCATCAGTTTAGCTGCCCCACGTAAGCCAACGGCTTCCAGCTTCATTAAAACCGTACTGTGCAGTAATTCAGGAGGTAATCGCGTATGTTCACGCAGGGGCCATGCGACGTTTTCATAAACGTTAAGATCGGTAAAAAGCGCCCCCGATTGAAACAGCATGCTCATTTTTTTACGCGCTTCGTATAATTTCGTGCGCGAGAGCGTCGGGATGTTCTGATCGCGGAACCAAATCTCCCCTTTATCAGGCTGTAACTGCCCGCCAATCAGACGCAACAGCGTGGTTTTACCAATACCGGACGGCCCCATGATTGCGGTAACTTTTCCGGCGGGCACCGTTAACGAGATATCGTCGAAGATCGTACGATCTCCGCGCGTGAAACTGACGCCACGAACCTCAACCAGATTCGTTTGCTGCTGGATCATCTTTACCTCTTTATGCGGATCGGGCGTTATCAAAGCTGTCGATGGTAGCCTGGTAGCCTCTAATGCACGATAGTTTTACAGAAACTTACCCACTTGGTGTGGCGAAAACGGCCTTAAAATTTACTTTTGCCTCTCAGACAGTCAAAATCAGCGCCTGCTTACGCGTGCAGCATGCTTTTACCTGTCGGACAAGGTTTGCCGGCCCCTCATCCATCAAGGATTTTTAATGTTCGTAGCCTCTGCCTTGCTGTTTATCGGATTGATTTTACTGGTTTACGGTGCCGACCGTCTGGTGTTTAGCGCCGCGATCCTGTGTCGATCCTTTGGCATTCCACCGCTAATCATTGGCATGACGGTGGTGAGCATTGGTACATCCTTACCGGAATTAATTGTCTCGTTCTCAGCAGCACAGCATGGACAGATGGATTTAGCCGTGGGAACCGCTCTCGGTTCTAACATTACGAATATTCTATTAATTCTTGGCGGCGCAGCGCTACTCCACCCTCTGACAGTACACTCCAATCTCATTCGGCGCGAACTGCCATTACTGCTGCTTGTCTCACTGCTCAGCGGCATCATGCTGTTTGATAATTACTTGAGCAGGCTCGATGGTGTGGCGTTGCTGCTCATCGCGCTGGGTTATCTGCTGGTGGTGATCCGCATTGCCCGCCGTGCCGAACGTGACAATAATGACACCCTAACCCGCGAACAGCTGGCCGAGCTGCCGCGCGATGAAGCGGGTAATACCGTGGCTTTTCTGTGGCTGGCCGTCGCGCTGATTATTTTACCGATGTCGACGCGTATGGTGATCGACAACGCGACGGTTTTTGCCGACTACTTCGGTGTGAGCGAACTGGTGATGGGTTTGACGCTGATTGCCGTCGGCACCAGCTTACCTGAACTGGCAACGGTGGTAGCAGGCGCACTAAAAGGTGAAGATGATATTGCCATTGGTAATCTTATCGGAGCCAATATTTTTAACCTGGCGATTGTGCTCGGCCTGCCCGCACTGATTCATCCCGGCAGTATAGATACACACGCCTTTGCGCGTGATTATTGGGTAATGCTGGCCGTTAGCGTGCTGTTCGCCCTGCTCTGTCTGCTGCGTAAGCGGCGGATTGGCCGTATTGCAGGCACTCTATTATTAGGTGGATTTATCGCGTGGGTTCTGTGGCTATGGCTCAGCCCCATGGTTATCACAAGCTATTAAGGACGGACTGACCATGTCACAACAGCAACCGGATTTCGATTTTCAGCAGGCAGGTAAAGCGGTGCTGCGCATCGAACGTGAAGGGCTGGAGCAGCTTGATCAATACATCAATGACGATTTCAGTCGCGCCTGCGCAATGATATTTGCCTGTCGCGGCAAAGTGGTCGTGATGGGCATGGGCAAATCGGGACACATTGGTAAAAAAATGGCCGCGACCTTTGCCAGTACCGGTACGCCATCATTCTTTGTGCACCCCGGAGAAGCCAGCCACGGCGATCTCGGTATGGTAAGCACCAATGACGTGGTCATCGCCATTTCCAATAGCGGCGAGTCAGGTGAAATCCTTGCGCTGATTCCGGTGCTAAAGCGCCAAAAAGTCCAGCTGATTTGTATCACGGGCCGCCCGGAAAGCGCGATGAGCCGCGCAGCTGATGTGCACCTGTGTGTGAAAGTGCCGCAGGAAGCCTGTCCGCTGGGCTTGGCACCGACCACCAGCACCACCGCAACCTTAGTCATGGGCGATGCGCTTGCCGTCGCTCTGCTGGAAGCGCGTGGATTTACGCAGGAAGATTTTGCGCTGTCGCATCCCGGCGGCGCGTTGGGGCGTAAACTGCTGTTGCACGTCAGCGATATCATGCACAGCGGCGATGAAATCCCCCACGTCAGTCGTGACGCGTCAATGCGTGATGCATTACTGGAAATTACGCGTAAGAATCTCGGCTTGACGGTCATCGTCGATGATCTGATGAAAATTGAAGGCATCTTCACCGATGGGGACTTACGTCGCGTTTTTGATATGGGCATCAATTTCCAGACGGCCCGCATCCAGGATGTGATGACCAGCGGCGGCATTCGCGTGCGTCCAAATATGCTGGCGGTTGACGCACTTAATCTGATGCAAAACAAAAACATTACCGCCCTGCTGGTCGCCGATGACGATCGCCTGCTTGGTGTGGTACATATGCATGACATGCTGCGCGCTGGCGTAGTCTGAACAGGAAATACTCATGAGTACTGAAACGGCGATGGTCGAGACTTGCTACGGTCCAGTGAGCGCAGCGGTGATGGCACGTGCCGCGCAGATTCGCCTGCTAATTTGTGATGTCGACGGCGTGATGTCCGATGGCGTGATTTATATGGGGAACAGCGGTGAAGAGCTAAAAGCTTTTAACGTACGCGATGGCTATGGCGTGCGTTGCCTGCTGACCTCCGGCGTCGAAGTGGCTATTATTACCGGCCGCAAAGCAAAACTGCTGGAAGATCGCTGTAAAACGCTCGGCATTACGCATCTTTACCAGGGACAATCGGATAAGCTTTTGGCCTGGCGTGAACTCCTGGATAAACTGTCGTTATCTGCCGAACAGGTGGCGTACATCGGTGACGATCTGATCGACTGGCCAGTAATGGCGCAGGCGGGTTTGAGCGTAGCCGTGGCGGATGCCCACCCGATTTTGCTGCCGCGCGCGCATTATGTTACCCGCGTTGCCGGTGGCCGCGGCGCAGTACGCGAGTTGTGCGATCTGATTTTGATTGCGCAGAACAAATTTGAGGATGCCATAGGGCAATCAATATGAGTAAGAGCAGGCGTTGGATGACGCTGATTCTGGCCCTGATCGCGTTGGTGCTGATCGGCTGGAATCTCACCAGCCAGGATGACAACAAAACGCCGGTGGCGACGAACAATCAAGAGCCAACGTATACCAGCGAAAAATCCAATACTGTGGTGTATAACCCCACGGGCGCACTGGGTTATAAGCTGGTGTCAGATAAAGTGACCTACTTTTCAGCCGATGAGGTAAGTTGGTTCGATAATCCGGTGATGACCACCTATGACGAAAACAAAGTGCCGACGTGGTCAGCGCGTGCTGACAAGGCAAAGCTGACTAAAGATCGTATGCTTTACCTTTACGGCAATGTCGTCGTCAATACGTTGACCCAGGATTCACAGCTTGAGCGCATTCTTACCGATAACGCTCAGGTAAATTTGGTCACCCAGGACGTGACGTCTGACGATAAAGTCACCCTTTTTGGCCGCAGTTTTAATTCCACTGGCATGAAAATGCGCGGCAATTTACGGACGAAAAATGCTGAGCTGCTTGAAAAGGTCAAAACTTCCTATGAAATCCAAAATGAACCAAAACAGCCTTAAGTTATTGCTGGTGAGTGCCCTGCTGGCAACGAGTTTGCCCGCCCTGGCGCTGACCGGCGACTCAGACAAGCCCGTTAATATTGACTCCGTTAATCAGGCGCTGGACCTGCAAGGCAACGTCGCGACCTTCACCGGCAACGTGATTGTTACCCAGGGTTCGATCAAGATTACCGCCGATAAAGTCGTGGTCACACGTCCTGGCGGCGACAGCAAGAAAACCATCGTTGATGCCTATGGTAATCCTGCCACCTTTTACCAAATGCAGGACAGCGGCAAGCCGGTTCAGGGCCATGCCAGTAAACTGCACTACGAATTGGCGAACGACTTTGTTGAGCTGACGGGCAATGCCTTTATTCAGCAGCAGGACAGCAATATCAAAGGCGATCGTATCACTTACCTGGTGAAAGAGCAGAAAATGCAGGCATTTAGCCAGGGTGAAAGTAAGCGTGTGACCACCGTTCTGGTACCGTCGCAGCTGCAGGATAAAAACGGCTCGTCCGCGAGCCCTAAAAAGAGTAATTGATTGCTATGGCCACACTGATCGCTGAAAACCTGGCGAAAGCCTACAAAGGCCGCCGCGTGGTGGAAGATGTTAGTCTGCAGGTAAAATCCGGCGAGATTGTCGGCCTGCTGGGCCCAAATGGTGCCGGTAAAACCACCACGTTTTACATGGTGGTTGGCATTGTGCCGCGCGATGCCGGCCGCATCGTGATTGATGATGAAGACATCAGCATTTTGCCGCTGCATGCACGCGCACGCCGCGGCATCGGCTATTTACCTCAGGAAGCCTCGATTTTCCGCCGCTTGAGCGTGTACGACAATCTGATGGCGGTGCTGCAGATTCGCGATGATCTGACCGAAGAGCAGCGCCAGGATCGTGCTAACGAACTGATGGAAGAGTTCCACATCGCGCATCTGCGTGACAGCATGGGCCAGGCGTTATCGGGCGGTGAGCGCCGTCGTGTGGAGATTGCGCGCGCGCTGGCGGCTAATCCGAAGTTTATCCTGCTGGATGAGCCTTTTGCCGGCGTTGATCCCATCTCCGTTATCGATATCAAGAAAATCATTGAGCATTTGCGTGACAGCGGCCTTGGCGTGCTGATTACCGACCACAACGTGCGTGAAACCCTCGCGGTGTGTGAACGCGCTTATATTGTTAGCCAGGGGCATTTGATTGCCCATGGCACACCTGATGAAATTCTTGTAGATGAGCAGGTTAAGCGTGTTTATTTGGGCGAAGAGTTCAGACTCTGATAAGGTGTCGTAACACCCTACGTTTGCTTAGGAAATTCTAACCGAATTATGAAGCAAGGTTTGCAACTCAGGCTCAGCCAACAGCTGGCGATGACACCACAGTTGCAGCAAGCTATCCGCTTGCTGCAACTCTCTACGCTTGAACTCCAGCAAGAACTCCAACTGGCGCTGGAAAGCAATCCGCTGCTTGAACAAACCGATCTGCATGAAGAAGTCGATGCGCGCGAATTTCAGGATCAGGAAAGTGATTCACTAGATACGCGTGAAGCACTTGAACAGAAAGATATGCCCGAAGAGTTGCCGCTCGATGCCACCTGGGACGAAATCTACACCGCGGGAACCCCTTCAGGCACAGGTACCGACTACCAGGACGATGAGCTGCCGATCTATCAGGGCGAAACCACCCAATCGCTGCAGGATTATCTGATGTGGCAGGTTGAGTTAACGCCTTTTAGCGATACGGACCGCGCGATTGCCACCTCGATTGTCGATGCCATTGACGATACCGGTTATCTCACCGTCACTATACAAGACATTTATGACAGTATTGGTGATGAAGAGTTGACGCTGGAAGAAGTCGAAGCCGTGCTTAAGCGCGTGCAACGTTTCGATCCCGTTGGCGTAGGTGCGCGCGACTTACGTGATTGTCTGTTAGTACAGCTCTCTCAATATTCGTCCGAAACACCTATGCTGGCGGAAGCCCGTTTGATTGTCAGCGAGCATCTCGATCTGTTGGCTAACCATGATTTCCGCAGTCTGATGCGCGTGACGCGTCTCAAAGAAGAGATACTGAAAGACGCGATGCTGCTGATTCAGTCGCTCGATCCGCGTCCGGGTCAATCGATCAACACCAGCGAACCAGAATATGTCATTCCTGATGTTCTGGTGCGCAAAATCAGCAAGCGCTGGACAGTTGAGCTCAACTCAGACAGCATGCCGCGCCTAAAAATCAACCAGCAGTATGCTGCGATGGGCGGTGCCGGACGTAACGAAAGCGATAATCAGTTTATTCGCAGTAATTTGCAGGAAGCCAAATGGCTGATTAAGAGCCTCGAGAGCCGCAACGATACGCTGCTCAAAGTGACACGCTGTATCGTTGAGCAACAGCAGGCATTTTTTGAGCAGGGCGAGGAGTATATGCGCCCGATGGTGCTGGCAGATATCGCCCAGGCCGTTGATATGCACGAGTCCACCATTTCACGCGTGACCACGCAGAAATACTTGCACAGTCCGCGCGGCATCTTTGAGTTGAAATATTTTTTCTCCAGCCACGTCAACACCGAGGGCGGCGGCGAAGCCTCCTCCACGGCGATTCGCGCACTGGTGAAAAAATTGATCTCCGCGGAAAATCCCGCAAAACCCTTGAGCGACAGCAAACTGACCTCCATGTTATCTGAACAGGGCATCATGGTAGCGCGACGTACGGTTGCTAAATATCGCGAGTCTTTATCTATACCGCCATCAAACCAGCGCAAACAATTGGTTTGACCGAACGAAGAAGGAAGACCTATGCAGCTAAACCTGACCGGACTTAACGTTGAGATTACCGAACCTCTGCGTGAATTTGTAAATACCAAATTTGCCAAACTGGAACACTATTTTGATCATATCAATCAGGTTTATATTGTTCTAAAAGTAGAGAAGGTGACGCAGGTTGCGGACGCAACACTGCACGTCAACGGCGGAGAGCTGCACGCCACATCGGAAGCGGAAGACATGTACGCGGCCATCGACGGGTTAATCGATAAGCTTTCCCGTCAGCTGACCAAACATAAAGACAAACTGAAAAAACACTAACCTTCACGCTTGCAGAGTGCTGACTGATTCGGCACTTAGAGCAAAATGGGGCGGGTTTAACCGCCCCGTTTTGTCATCTGCGCAAGCGCCAACGGGCGAACCGCAATGCAGTTAATTGCCTGATCCCCGCGGCTATGTGAACTCGCAAGTGAAACGATGATGAACAACGATCTGACACTGGAATTGAGCTCGGTCCTTTCACTGGACTGTACCCGTAGCGGCGTACACTGCCAGAGTAAAAAACGCGCGCTGGAAATTATCAGCGAGCTAGCAGCGAAGCAGCTCAATCTGCCGCACCAGACGCTTTTCGAAGCAATCCTGACCCGCGAACGCATGGGCAGTACCGGCATTGGCAACGGCATTGCTATCCCACACGGCAAGTTGGAAGAAGATACATTGCGCGCCGTAGGGGTGTTTATCAGCCTTGATCAGCCCATCGCTTTCGATGCGGTTGATAACCAGCCGGTTGACCTGCTGTTTGCCCTTCTGGTACCCGCGGACCAGTGTAAAACCCACTTGCACACGCTTTCGCTTGTTGCTAAACGCCTGGCGGACAAAACGGTCTGCCGCCGTTTACGTGCAGCACAGAGCGATGAAGAGCTCTACGCCATTATCACAGAAGCTCAGGAAGCACACTCTTAAGCGTAAAACACTTTTACCGGCCAGTTCGCCGGTTTAAAACGGGAGAAATGTGATGGTGCTGATGATCGTTAGCGGTCGGTCAGGCTCAGGAAAATCGGTTGCGCTCCGTGCTCTTGAAGACATGGGCTTTTACTGTGTCGATAACCTTCCGGTTGTGCTATTGCCGGAGCTGGCGAATACCTTAACCGAACGCAACATCTCTGCTGCGGTCAGCATTGACGTGCGTAATATGCCTGAATCGCCGGAAGTGTTTGAAGCCGCGCTCAACAATCTGCCCGACTCTTTCTCGCCGCAGTTGCTGTTTCTCGATGCCGATCGCAACACATTGATCCGTCGTTATAGCGATACGCGTCGCCTGCATCCGCTTTCCAGCAAAAATTTGTCGCTGGAGAGCGCCATCGATGAAGAGAACGATCTGCTGGAACCCTTGCGTTCACGTGCCGATCTGATTATCGATACGTCTGAGATGTCGGTTCATGAGCTGGCGGAGATGCTGCGTACCCGTCTGCTGGGTAAACGCGAGCGTGAATTAACCATGGTGTTTGAGTCATTTGGCTTCAAACACGGTATTCCGATCGATGCAGATTATGTGTTCGATGTGCGTTTTCTGCCGAACCCGCATTGGGATCCTAAGTTGCGTCCGATGACGGGCCTCGATCGGCCAGTAGCGGCATTCCTCGATCGTCATACTGAAGTGCATAACTTTATCTATCAAACGCGTAGCTATCTGGAATTGTGGCTGCCGATGCTGGAAACCAATAACCGCAGCTATCTTACTGTTGCCATCGGCTGCACCGGCGGCAAGCACCGTTCAGTGTATATTGCTGAACAACTGGCGGATTATTTCCGATCGCGCGGTAAAAATGTGCAGTCTCGCCATCGCACTTTGGAAAAACGCAAATCATGACCGTGAAACAAACCGTTGAGATTCGAAATAAGCTGGGCATGCATGCGCGTCCAGCGATGAAGCTGTTTGAGCTGGTACAAAGCTTTGATGCTGAAGTGCTGTTGCGCAATGAATCAGGTACCGAAGCCGAAGCTAGCAGCGTCATTGCGCTGCTCATGCTCGACTCGGCGAAAGGCGGTCATATCGAAATTGAAGCCAGCGGCCCGCAGGAAGAACAGGCGCTGGCGGCGGTTATCGAACTGTTTGAAGCGGGCTTTGACGAAGACTAAGCTTTTAGTGCAGTTTGTAGCGATTGAGGAAACCTTCGCCGCCCAGCTGCCGCATCTGGCGCATAATCCACTGCTGACGCTGACGCGTGTAGCCAGAAGGCGCATCGGCACGGAAGCGAATCGGATTAGGTAGCACTGCCGCCAGCAGCGCCGCCTCTGACATTGTGAGGCGACTAGCGGGCTTATTAAAGTAGCGCTGCGACGCTTCCTCCACCCCGAATACCCCGTTACCAAATTCTGCAATATTCAGATATACCGTCAGGATGCGGCGCTTCGTCCACACGGTTTCAATTCCCACCGTCAATCCTGCTTCCAGCCCTTTGCGCATCCAACTCCGCCCATCCCATAAGAAGAGATTTTTTGCCGTTTGCTGGGATAAGGTTGAGGCACCGCGCATGCGCTCATTACCCTCGTTATCCAGTACTGACTGAATGGCATCAACATCAAAACCCCAATGCTCAGGAAATTTTTGATCTTCTGATGCGATCACCGCCAGGGCCATCCAGGGAGAAATCTCGTCCATGCTGACCCAGTCTGAGTGCGCCACATAATCAAAATGCCCGGTAAACCAGGCGCCGATTTGTCGCTCTACCATCACTGCAGAAAACGGCACAGGTAAGAACGCAAACAGCAGAATGCCCGCTAACCACATACCCAACCAGGCCAGCAGAACTTTAGCAATCAGTACCTTAATACGTTTTCCCAGCTTCCCTTTACTCTTGCTCATGCAATTTTCTCTTACCTGTTCCCTGTATTAATTAATCACTCAAGTCACGATATCAAACAGCAATGTCTCAACGCTAAATTTTAACCCTATACCCGTTGAGTAACGAGGTTAATTAACGTTCAGCATGCACAATGCTTCTGTATTAGAGCCAAATACATCAAGCACTTCCAGTAAAAAAGGAATCGGTTCCATAAACAGAAATCGATCCAATGCAGTCTCACTGGATACTTAACTGAATGTGATGTCGATCACGCAAAACCTTTCGTAATGCTTAACTATAACTTTTAGTAGTCTTCGAAGATGCTCATTGATATCCAAGACCATTCTTAAAATCATGGCGGAATTCGCCCTGTCATCCATCGATTAGCACGTGGAAGAGGTAAAGCGATTTACCGCACAAATGGTTTACATTGCACGCTAAACCTTAAACTGGAACTTTCAACAGAGGGTTTCCAAAACGTTTTGGATAACCTGACCGAAAAAAAGCTTTTTTTGATAATTTTCAGAGCGTTAACCTTACTCAACTGCAATTTATCGTCAGTTTGAGTTTTTCCATGCTCCTTACAGGGCTTTCTAACGAAACGCTGAAGCAAAACCAGGCAAAAAGCAGAACAATTGGTCAAAAAGAGTGCAATTTGGCAAAGAAATTAATTCCTTGCTTGACTGTGTCAGCAAATTAATGTTTTCTGTATTTAATCGCTGCTCAACATCACACAATTTAATGAATCTTATCGCAAGCGTTAGCGAATTTGTTAAGGTGATTTGGAAGCGTTAACCAATACCACACTGTTGCTTTTTTATTCGATCTCTCATAATAGCAGCAGTACCCATTTCCCTGGTGTTGGCGCAGTATTCGCGCACCCCAGTTTCGACTGGGGTCATTTTTTTCTGACGTCCTGTAATTTCTCTCGCTCAGCAACCCATTCACGTAACACGTTCACGTCCTGCAACCATTCCTGTTTTAATTCGTCGATCCACTCCTGGACATTGTCCCACCACGCTGGCAATTCCGGCGACTGAATCTGCTTCGCCAGCTGTTGCAAATGCAGTAAGCCAACCGAACCCGCCGCGCCTTTAATCTTGTGGCCTTCTTCGGCAATGCCCTTCTGATCGCGCGCCATCATGTTCGAATCCAGCACATCAAGGTATCCGGGCATCATCTGCTCAAACATCGTTAAGCTCTGCGTAATCAATCCTGGACCCACCAATTCAATATATTGTTCCAGCATTGGGACATCCAACAGCATGCGTGATTGCTCGGCCGACGACTCGCTGACGATCTCTTCCTGCTCCGGCTGGTAATCCCAAAACTTTTTGATCATGGCGGTCAGCGCCGGTACGGCCAGCGGTTTGCTCAGCACATCATCCATGCCCGCATCGAGATACTCTTTTTTGTCCTTCAACACGTTTGCTGTCAGGGCCACCAGCGGCGGCAACGTTGTGCCAGCATGGCGCTGATGGATGGCGCGCGATACATCAAGGCCCGTCATATCGGGCAGTTGAATATCGAGCAAGACCAGATCGAACTCCTGTGGATCAAACATCGCCAGCGCGTCCGTGCCAGTCATGGCAACTTCCACGCTGCAGCCCAATTTCTCCAGCACTGAACGCGCGACAATCACGTTTAGCTCGATATCTTCCACCAGCAGGACGTGCAGCGCCGGTAACGGCATGCTGTCATCCAGATTGTCGTCCTCAACCTCTTCAGCAACACGTGGCGCGTTGATCTCAACGGTAAAGCAAGAACCCTGCCCCGCGACGCTGCTGACGCGGATATCGCCACCCATCGCTTGTGCCAGACGCCGTGATACCGCCAGGCCAATACCAGTGCCCGTTGCTGGCTTTCCGCCGTGCTGATCTTTCACCTGATAATACATAGCGAAAATCTTGTCCTGCTCCTCCTGAGGAATGCCCATACCTGAATCCTGCACTTCAAAGCGCAGTGTTTCATCCTGAAGATAGGCAACGCGCACCACGATTTCGCCCTGCTGAGTAAATTTCACCGCGTTACCAATCAGGTTCCACAGAATCTGACGTAGACGTGTACCATCTGCTGAGATTTTATGCGGCAGCGGCAGCTCTGGCGCCATAACAAACTTCAGCCCTTTCGGCTGCGCCAACAGTCCAGAGAGGTTTTCCAGATCGGCGAGGAAGCCGGTGAAATCCAGCGGCTGATTATCCAGCTGCACTTTTCGGCGTTCGATTTTGTCCACTTCAATAACATCGTTAAAGATGTTGCCGAGCGTGATGGCAGAAACGTGGATAGTTTTAAGGTACTTCAGCTGTTCCTGATTCAGATCGGTATCGAGCAGAATGCGACTCAGCCCGACGATGCCGTTAAGCGGCGTACGCAGCTCGTGGCTGATAGTTGAGATAAAGGTCGTCTTCTCACGACTGGCGTTCTCCAGCGCGTCTTGGTAGCGCTTACGTTCGGTAATATCGCGGCCAAAGCCCATCAAACCACTGCGTTTCCCCACGCGGTCGTAATATGGCACTTTGCGGATCTCAAAGCAGGCTTTGCGCCCATCGGGATATTGCAGCCACTGTTCGTAAGTCAGCGATACATTATGACGGAACACCTTCTCATCGGTTTCCAGCACTTTAGTCGCCGCCTCATCATCATAAATATCGCGCGGCGTCATACCAATCAGCTGTTTTTCGCTCATGCCGGTCAACAGTTCCATGGCGCGATTGCAGCCGGAGAACTGCTTATCAATGTTGCGGTAGAACACCAGATCGGGCGACGCATCAAGGAAAGAGCGCAGGAAGGAGGATTGCTGTTCCAGCTCAATTTGCGCCTGCTCGCGCCGCGCCATCTCTTCGCGCAGCTTGTCCATCACCTGCTCACGCGCCTGTTCGGCTTTGATGCGGTCGTTAATTTCCTGATTCAGCTGCGTGATGGTTTCTTTCATCTGCTGGTTAAGCTCAAGGTCGCGTGTGCGCATCTCTTCCAGCTTATCCACCAGTTTCGTCAGGCGCTGGCGCGACTCTTCCAGTTGATCGACCACCACCGAGAGGAAATAAACCGCCCAGGGCGTAATTAACAGGCCGAAGAATATCGATCGCACTACGTCAATGCTCTCAACGTGGCCGCGCAGCACCATGGTGACCGCCATCTGCACCACCATTGCCAGCACCACCAGCGCCGACGCTAATAGCAGTGAAAAGCGCACCAGCCCCAGTTTGACCATCAAATCAACGTAGTACTGCGCTAAAAGGCGAATCTGCTTCATTACAAGCTCCCTGAACGAAATCTGGCCCATGATAGCGTAAATATCGCTACGCCGCGCCGCTTCACCGCAGGAGTTTTGCTCTGTAATGGTGCACCACCGCAGGATTTCGCCGACGTTCCCGTCTATATGCGTAAAGCGCTTGACTAATTCTGCCAACTGAATAATCTGAAAGGCCGCACTTTTGTCGCGCTTTTCTCTACATCCTGTGCTAATCAGCACCCTGGCAGTCATGTCGTCTCATGGCTGCATGCCTTTATTGCATACCCATTCAACTTAAACGATTTTTTAATCACGTGTAGCGTGATTAATTTTACTAATGCCAGCGTGATTTTGATTCAAATATGACGCCATAAGAAAAACAGATACATGCTGTGCATCAGCCGCACCCAACAGAATTTAATGCTGCCATAAGCATCGATGCCAGCATTGTTTAGATATTAGAGGCACAGGTCACAGTGAGACGGCTCACAGTTACTGGGGGAATGGGAAGGGGAAGATTGACATAAATTTACGAGTAAAAAACTTATAAATCATCATGTTAATCATTAAAAAAGCAGATTACCCTCAACAAAGCTGGCTATTTGACCTGAGTTCGCTTTCCCGATAAGTTGGAATTCCACTGGGAGCTTTCCTGGTGGGGCTGTGTCTCGGCATATCTATGCAGCAAGAAGACTCCCTCTAGATGCAAGCTATCTCCCGAAAGAGACCGGATTAAAGAGCAGCTCATTAAGGACGTGACAACAGTGTCTTAAGAGCCTTTGCTCGGTGTTGCGACGCCCGCTCTTTACGGAGCGGCACAAGAATTGATACCGCAGCCTTTGCAGCTTCAGTCACGCTGCGGTACGCGAAAAAATGCAGGTAATGTCAAAAGAAGTTTAAGGAGACTCTCAATGTCCACGCAAAAACCGAATCCCTATGGTTTGTATGATCCATCAGCCGGAAGTGATAGCTGTGGTGTAGGTTTCATTACCCGTAAGGACGGCGAGCAGACCCATGAGATCCTGCAGATGGCCCATAGCGCGCTGTGCACGGTACCGCACCGTGGCGGCATGTCCGCCGAAGGCGTGGGCGATGGCGCTGGCGTTAACGTCGATCTCTCCCTGAACTTCTTCCGCAAGGTCACAGGTCTGGCGCTGGAAGCTGGCCGTTTTGGCGTGGGTAACTTCTTTGTGCCCAAAGACGCGGAACTGCGCGCTAACGCTGAACGTCTGGTAGAAGAAACGCTGGCGGCACACAACTTCCCGGTATTAGTGAAACGCGATATGCCGCTGGACGGCAGTGTGACGCGCCCGGCTGCCCTGCAATTCCAGCTGCCGATTGTACAATGGATTTTTGCTGCGCCGCAGGAAGTGACTGACCAACTGGAATTCGAGCGCCAGATTTATCGCGCGCTGCTGGATATCGAAGCGCGCGCCTTTACCGAAAGCGAATTCGGCGGCCTTTATCCGCTGTCGCTCTCCTCGCGCACCCAGGTATTTAAAGCCCGCCTGAACTCCAACGAAGTGATTCCTTACTTCAAAGATTTAACCGATGCCGACCACCAGGTGCGCGGGCTGTTCTTCCATACCCGCTTCTCCACCAACACCGATCCGCATACCACCATGGCGCAACCGTTCCGCTTGATGGCGCACAACGGCGAACTGAATACCGATCGCAAAAACCGTATTGCCGAAGCGGCACTGATGTTGGCGCGCGGAAAGAAAATTGTGCGCCCTAAAGGTCAGTCCGACAGCTCACGTCTGGACCAGAGCATTCACAGCCGTTTGATGGAAGACAACCTCGACCTGATTAACGCCGTTGTTTCCATGATGCCACCGGCCTGGGAGAACGATACCTCGCTCTCTAACGAAGTGCGCGCCATGCTGGAGTACTTCTCTTTATACGAAGAGAAAAACGATGGTCCAGCCGCGCTGATCTTTGGTAATGGCGAAGTGATTGGTGCCCGTCTTGACCGTCTCGGTCTACGTCCGCTGCGTTCCGTTGAAACGGCGGAATATATCGGAGCCATGTCGGAAGCGGGCCAGATCGCCTTCCCACCGGAAAGCGTGCTGCGTCGCGGCCGTATCGAAGCGGGCGGTATGCTCTATTACGATCACAAAGAGAAACGCTCTTACACCACCGTGGAAGCGCTGGAAAAACTGGCGGCGGAGAAGGATTACCTGTCGCTGCTGAGTAAAGCGCGTGTCGACCTCGCCGATCTGCCAGAAATTCAGGCTGAGCAGCTCGGCTCTCCGCTGCGTTATCGTGGTGACCTGCAAACCTATCAGCGTTTTGTGGCCTACTACTACAACCAGGAAAGCTTCAAATTCATGATGGACCCGATGCTGCAAACCGGCGCTGAGAAGATCTCAGCGATGGGTTACGGCAACGCCATCAACGGCCTGTCCGACCACGAAGGCGGCATGGCGCACTACTTCTCGCAACGCTTTGCCCAGGTCACTAACCCGCCGCTTGACTCCATCCGTGAAGCGGACGGCATGACGCTGCGCGTTGCCCTGGGTGCGAAACCGCACCTGGGTCGCAGCAAGGGCCAGCAAATCATCGTACCAACACCAATTTTGACGCACCTCGACATGCTGCGCCTGCGCGAACAAACCGTCGCGCCTTATGCGCGCTTCGAGATGCTGTACGAGCCAGTCGTCGGCAAAGATATCGTCAGCCGCGCAGCTAACGCCAACGCGCTGGAAAAAGCCATTGATGACTTAGCGCAGCAGGTTGTTGATTTCGCACGCCAGCAAGGTGGCATCGCGGTAATTACCGACCGCCACATCTCCTCAACCCACGCGGCGATCCCGATGCTGCTGATGGTATCGGCGATTAACCAACGTTTGGTGCAGGAAGGTCTGCGTCTGGATGTATCGCTGGTAGTAGAAAGCGGCCAGAGCATCTCTTCGCACCATATCGCGGCAACGCTGGGCTTCGGCGCTTCTGCCGTTTACCCACTCGGCGTGCAGATGCGTGCGGAAGAGAAATTCGGTGAAGGCGAAGAAGGTAACAAAGCCTTTAAACGCTATGCCAAAGCAGCAGAAAAAGCGCTAATGAAAACCATGGGCAAAGTGGGCCTGTGTACCGTTGAGAGCTACAGCTGCGGCGAGTTCTTCGAGCCTAACTTCCTGAATACCGACGATCCGGTATTGAAAAAGTATTTCCCGAATATCAAAACCCCCGTTGGCGGCGCCGGCTTCCCGGCTATCGCCCAAATGGCGGTCGACTGGCATCAAAGTGCGCTGAAAATTCAGGGCGAAGCGGAAGTCCCCTTGCTCGGCCTGTTCAAAGAGCGTGCTGAAGGTGCTGGCCATTCTTACGGCACCATTGCGGTACGCACCTTCATTGATATGACGGAGCAGCCGATTCGCTTTGCTAACAAAGAGCGCGAAGAGGACAACTTTATTCGCCTGATGACGCTGGCTAAACTGGATAACGCTTTCAATATCAAAGCGGAAGCCTTTAAAGACAGCAGCTTCGAGCGCATCCCGAATGATGTTATCGATAACTTTGCCATCACGCCCGATTACCGTCAGTTCTCCAGCCTGATGCATGCCGAGCGTAAACGTCGTCCTGCGGCGCTGCGGGACATCCTCGCGCTGCCTTGCGATTTGACGCACGTGGATAGCGAAGCGGAATTCGGCCGTAAGCTGGGCCGCTACTCGCTGGTTAACAACGGCTTCGCGACGCGCGGCCTGAAGTGTGAAGCGGTAAATGGCAGCCTGAATCAGTTCGAGCTGCGCCTGATCGATGCGATTGCTGGCCTGAAGCCAGAGAATGAGCGCCTCGAAGCACTGTCGCGTGCGTTGAAAACGCGCTTCAGCGACGATATCGAAAGCAGCAATGTGGCAGATGGCGTTCTGCACATCACCGCTTACGGCAAAGCTGCGGATTATCTGTCGCTGATCTTCACTGCGCTGCCCTCGCTGCCGCTGGAAGAGATTCAACCGGCACACGAAATTACCCGTACCTTTGCTTCCGGTGCCATGAGCCACGGTGCGTTGGTAGCGCCTGCGCACGAAGCGGTGGCGCACGGTACCAACATGGTGGGCGGCATGAGTAACTGCGGCGAAGGTGGCGAACACTATTCACGCCACGGCACCATCCGCGCCTCACGCATTAAACAGCTGGCGTCTGGACGTTTCGGCGTGTGGGCAGCTTATCTGGCCGACCCAATGCTGGAAGAGCTGGAGATCAAAATCGGCCAGGGCGCGAAGCCAGGTGAAGGCGGCCAGCTGCCAGCACCAAAAGTGACCGTTGAGATCGCGGCAGCCCGTGGTGGTACACCAGGCGTTGAGCTGGTTTCACCACCGCCGCACCACGACACTTACTCTATCGAGGATTTGGCTCAGCTGATCCACGACTGCAAAGCCGCACGCGTGCGCGTCATTGTAAAACTGGTTTCATCGGAAGGTATCGGCACCATCGCCGTCGGCGTGGCAAAAGCCGGCGCCGATGTGATTAACGTCGCGGGTAACACCGGCGGTACCGGTGCAGCATCGGTTACCAGCCTGAAATATACCGGTCGCGTAGCGGAAATCGGCATCGCTGAAGTACACCAGGCGCTGTGTGCCAATGGCCTGCGCGACAAAGTGCAGCTGCGCTGCTCCGGCGCACAGCAGACCGGCAGTGATGTGATCAAATCTGCCCTGCTCGGCGGCGACAGCTTCGAGTTCGGTACCACCGCGCTGATGATGCTGAAATGCGTGATGGCGAAAAACTGTAACGTTAAATGCCCGGCCGGTTTAACCACCAACGCCGAAGCTTTTGATGGCGATCCGCGTCAGCTGGCGCAGTACTTCATCAACGTGGCGCAGGAAGTGCGTGAGTTCCTTGCTCGCCTCGGTCTGCGTTCACTGCGCGAAGCACGTGGCCGTTCTGATCTGCTGCATTTGATGGATCACCCGCTGGAAGTCGGCAAACTGGATCTGCGCGCCATGTTAACCGTGGTGCCAGAGCAAAAAATTGCTAAGCCGGTCTATCTGGAAAAAGATTTTGAGCTGGATGATGGCTGGGTCAATGAGCTGAAAACCCAGCTGGTTGGCGAGGCAAGCCGTGAAATCGCGCTGGGCGCGGGCATCACGCTGAACAACCGTAACAAGAGCGTGGGTGGACAGCTGGCAATTGATATCGAGCGCATGCTGAACCACGAGCTCACTAAAGAGCAGCTGGCAGCGCTGCCTGCGGTGCTGAAAGATGACCGCGGTCGTCACTATCTGGCGCCAGCCACCGTGCTGATTAACACCAGTGGTTCTGCCGGCCAGTCGTTCGGCGCATTCTGCAACGACGGCATGCAGCTGAAACATTACGGCACCTGTAACGATGGCGTGGGCAAAGGTCAGTGTGGCGGAGAGCTGGTGGTGATGTCACCGGGCGGCGGCGCACAGGATAGCGATGGCAACGTCTTGATCGGTAACTTCGCCCTGTTTGGTGCCACCGGTGGTCGTCTGTTCGTACAGGGCCAGGCGGGTGACCGCTTCGCGGTGCGTAACTCTGGTGCCACCGCCGTGGTTGAAGGCGTCGGCGACTTCTGCTGTGAATACATGACCAACGGCGCCATCCTTAACCTTGGCACCTTCGGTAAAGGCTTTGGCAACGGCATGAGCGGCGGTTTCGCCTACCAGTACGATCCTTATGGATCGCTGGCGGCACATGCAGCCGGTGATTCAGTCCTGTTTGGCTCCATCGCCGATGAAGATGAAATGGCGCAGGTGCATAAGCAAGCGGTGCTAACCATGCTGAACTGGCATCTGGAAGCGACCCAGTCACCGCGCGCTGCCTGGCTGCTGGAGAACTGGGAAACCGAGTGCCACCACTTTGTTTACGTGATGCCACGTTCGCTGCTGCTGTATCAGGATGGCACCGAAATCCTGAAAGCAAAATCGCGTAAAGATCTGCTCGAAGAGCTGTCGACGTCGCTGGCTGCGCATCAGGTCGCTAAATTCAAATCGGCGTGGCGTGACGGTAAAACCATCGCCAACGGTGCCGTACCGGCCTACGGCGCGACCGATACGCTTGAGATGTTTGTGCTGCTGAATAACTACACCGTGCTGAGCCTCGCGCAGCAGCTGGCGTTGGGCAAACTGCCAAAAGGCACGGCGGTGGAAGATCCGGCCGTTGAGAAAGCCGTGCGTAATCTGCTGATGACCGAAGATTTCGCGCTGATAAGCAAGCTACAACGTCATGCGCGCTCTGCGATTGAAAGCTATAGCGATGACGAGCTGGCAAGCCTGATCGCCGCTAAACGTATGGCGGATTATAAAGCGGCATTAACGCAACGTAACATTCGCTCCATGGACAGCCTGGCGACGTATGGCTGGATCATTTATCAGGATGCCTGCAACCGCGAGGTTCTTGGCCATCTACCTGATTTCGAAGAGCTGTTTGCACGTGCTGCACTGCCAGAAATCGCTGCTGCGGTCGGGAAACTTTCCTGATTATAGCTTTACGGAACATGTGTAATTTAGACTTTATATTTTGATTGAACAGGATTGAGCGCCTTACCGATGAAAATTCCTTACATTCCTGAAGATGCACCGTTTAACGGTGAGCAGAAATATTGGCTGGCGGGTTTTCTCGCCGGTCTCCACTCGCGCCTGCTGGTATTAGAAGACAAGCAGAGCGCACCGGCTGCCGGTGCCAACACGCAGCTACATATCCTGTTCGGTTCACAAACCGGTAATGCCGAAGCGCTGTCGCAAACTGCCGCTAAAGCCGCGCGTGCCAAAGGTTTAGTGCCGGTGGTTCAGGCTCTGGGCGAAGTGGATCTGGATGTGTTCGCCACCATGCGTCACGTGCTGATCGTCACCTCGACTTACGGCGAAGGCGAAATGCCGGACAACGCCCAGCTGTTTTGGCAGGCGATTTCAGCCAGCACCGCACCGCGTCTGGAGCAGATGCACTTTGCAGTACTGGCGATTGGCGACACCGGCTACGACGGTTTCTGCCAGGCGGGTAAATTCATCGATATGCGTCTGGAACAGCTCGGTGCGAAACGCGTGGCCGATCGTATCGACTGCGATATTGATTTCGAAGAGCCGTCCAGCGAGTGGATTGGCACGGCAATGCCGCAGTTTGCCGCCAGCGCAGGCAGCAGCGGAACTGCACTTGAGAGCGCACCTGAAGCACCGGTCATTCCGGGCAGCAATAAGCAGAACCCTTATGCTGCCGCATTGGCGACCAATAAGCGCCTGTCGGCTGAGGAGTCGGCTAAAGATATTCGTCACTTTGAATTCGATCTCACCGACAGTGGTTTGAAATATGAAGCCGGCGATGCGCTGGGTGTGATCCCGGTGAACGACGCGGCGTTGGTTTCACTGCTGCTGGCCGAACTGAAAGCGGATTACGAAACGCCGGTGCCAGGCTTTGATCGCAACCTTGGCGATCTGCTGACGCACCAGTTCGAAATCTCTGAGCCATCACGCAAACTGATTGAGTGGGTTGGACAGCACACCACCAACCAGGAATTGCGTCACGTTTTGCAGCACGACGACAAAGATACTCTCGCCGTTTGGCTGTGGGGCAAAGATACGCTGGATCTGCTGCAGCTTGAGCTGACGCGCAGCCTCTCAGTGCCGGAATTCGTTGCCATGCTGCGCCCACTGCAGCACCGTGCGTACTCCATCTCGTCGAGCTCGAAAGCGCATCCAAATCAGGTGCATCTGACCATCGCTTCCGTGCGCTATCACAGCGGCGGCCGTGAGCGTAAAGGCGTGTGCTCAACCTACCTGGCTGAACGTGTTCGTCGTGGCGAAAAGCCGGCGATCTTCATTTCGCCCAACAAAGCGTTCCGCGTGCCGGCAAATGGCAATGCTCCGCTGATCATGGTGGGTCCAGGCACCGGCATCGCCCCGTTCCGCGCGTTCCTGCAGGAACGTCAGGCAACCGGCGCGCAAGGTAAAAACTGGTTGTTCTTCGGCGACCAGCATCAGGCACATGATTACATCTATGAAGAAGAGCTGAGTGCGTGGCAGGAGAATGGCCTGCTGACAAACCTCGATCTCGCCTTCTCACGCGATCAGGAAGAGAAGATTTACGTGCAGAATCGCATGCTGGAGAAAGGCGCGGAGCTATACGCCTGGCTGCAGGATGGCGCCTACTTCTACGTGTGTGGCGATGCCTCACGTATGGCGAAAGATGTGGATGCCGCGCTGTATGAAGTGGTTCGTCAGTTCGGCGGCTTGTCCAGCGAGCGTGCGGCAGCCTACATTGATCAGCTGAAGAAAGATAAACGCTACCTGCGTGACGTCTACTAAGACGCGCAGACATAAAAAAACGGGCCAATCATCGGCCCGTTTTTATTTCACACTCTCAGACGCTTTATTTCACTACGCGGAGTGAAGGTCGTCCGCCACGCGGCGGCGGCGGCTCATCGTCTGGCGAGTGATCGTCGTCAGTCGCATCATCCGGACGATCGCCATCAATCACAGACATCATCGTCTCTTCCTGACCACTACCATCCTGATCTTCCGTCGCCAGCTCATAAGCCGGTTCCGGTTCGAACATGGTGCCAGCACCGTTTTCACGGGCGTAAATTGCCAGAACCGCAGCCATCGGCACAGAGACCTGACGCGGTACGCCACCAAAGCGCGCATTGAAACGCACTTCATCATTGGCGAGGTCAAGATTACCTACCGCACGTGGCGCGATGTTCAGAACAATCTGCCCATCGCGCGCATATTCCAGCGGCACCTGCACACCAGGCAGATTAATGTCGACCACCAAATGCGGCGTCAGCTGGTTATCAAGCAACCAGTCATAGAATGCACGCAGCAGATAGGGACGACGCGCCGTTAGTTGCGACATTTCCATACTATTAGCCCCGAGCTTGCAGGCGCATTTCACGTTCTGCTTCTGTCAGTGACGCAAGGAAAGAGTCACGTTCAAATACGCGCGTCATGTAGCCTTTCAGCTCTTTAGAACCTGCGCCAGACAGATCCACACCCATCTGCGGCAGACGCCACAGCAGCGGTGCCAGATAGCAATCCACCAGGCTGAACTCTTCGCTCATGAAGAAAGGCGTACGTGCAAACAGTGGCGCAATTGCCAGCAGCTCTTCACGCAGTTGCTTACGCGCTGCATCGGCTTCTGCACCATTGGCAGTTTCGATGGTGCGCATCAGGCTATACCAATCCTGCTCAATGCGGTGCATCATCAGACGACTTTCACCACGCGCAACCGGATAAACCGGCATCAGCGGTGGATGCGGGAAACGCTCATCGAGGTATTCCATGATGATGCGTGATTCGTACAGCGTCAGTTCACGGTCGACCAGCGTAGGTACTGTGCGATACGGGTTGAGGTCAATCAGATCCTGCGGCAGGTTATCCGTTTCAACCTGCTCGATCTCCACGCTGACGCCTTTCTCAGCCAGTACAATGCGTACTTGATGGCTGAAAATGTCAGTCGGACCAGAAAACAGCGTCATTACCGAACGTTTGTTGGCAGCGACAGCCATGAAAACCTCCAAGTTTGTTCACAAAAAGATACTGCGAATAGCCAACCACACGGCGACTCACCGGCTCATCAGATTCGCCTACCGTCAGCGTTAGAAGCATCGCCCAGCCTTCCCGACAGGAACGACAAGCACAACGCTGCTTCTCGCAGGCGCAAAGTGACAGTGAGTTTACCAGATTTTAAGCAGCTTGTGGGGCAGGCGTAATGATTTGCGGGCAAAATGCGGGTAAAGCTCGCGTTTTTGGTGGTAATAATTGGTAAAAAAGGGAATAAAAAACCCGCCGAAGCGGGTTTTTTGAGCCAATTGCCGCTGCCAAAGCAGCAAACAATTAACGCTTGGAGAACTGTGGACGACGACGTGCTTTACGCAGGCCGACTTTCTTACGTTCAACTTCACGTGCATCACGGGTAACGAAGCCCGCTTTACGCAGTTCAGAACGCAGAGACTCGTCGTACTCCATCAGAGCGCGTGTGATACCGTGACGGATCGCACCAGCCTGACCAGAAATACCACCACCTTTAACGGTGATGTACAGGTCAAATTTACCAACCATATCAACCAGTTCCAGCGGCTGACGCACGACCATGCGTGCAGTCTCGCGACCGAAATACTGCTCCAAAGAGCGCTGGTTAATTACGATGTTACCGCTACCCGGCTTGATGAAGACGCGAGCGGCAGAGCTTTTGCGGCGACCAGTGCCGTAGTTTTGAGTTTCAGCCATTGCCTATAATCCCGATTAAATGTCAAGAACTTGCGGTTGCTGCGCCGCGTGGTTGTGCTCGTTGCCTGCGTAAACTTTCAGTTTACGGTACATAGCACGACCCAGTGGGCCTTTCGGCAGCATGCCTTTAACCGCGATTTCAATCACACGCTCAGGACGGCGCTCGATCATCTCTGCAAAGGTCGCTTGCTTGATACCACCGATGTGGCCAGTGTGGTGATAGTAAATCTTGTCAGTACGCTTGTTGCCGGTTACAGCAACTTTTTCTGCGTTCAGAACGATGATGTAATCACCGGTATCAACGTGCGGAGTGTATTCCGCTTTGTGCTTACCACGCAGACGGCGCGCCAGTTCAGTCGCCAGGCGACCCAAGGTTTTGCCCGTTGCGTCAACAACATACCAGTCACGCTGTACGGTTTCTGGTTTAGCTGTAAAAGTTTTCATTGAAAAGCTTACCCAAATAAAAAGTTACACGTTGGTGAAATCCCAAACGCTAAGTAAACGATTGAGGCTCACACGACCATTTTGCCCAGCAAGCCACCCCTTCAAGTGAGTTACCGGATCACATCGAGTTCTTGGGAAAGAAAACCGATGCTGTAACGTGGGGTCGCAAGATTATAGAGAAGTCGAACCCAAAGATCGAACCTTTTTGCATCTAAATCCTGCGATTTCTGCCACGTCATCAGGGCAGATGCGGCAGACGCAAATACTCTTCGCTCTGCATCTCCTGCAAACGCGACAAGCAGCGTTGATACTCGAACTTCAAGCGTGTGCCCTGATAAATTTCAAACAGCGACGTTTCCGCCGCCACGACCAGTTTCACGTGGCGTTCATAGAATTCATCAACCAGCGCGAGGAAGCGACGCGCCTGATCTTCGGTCTTATAAATCATCACCGGCACATCATACAGCAAGACGCTGTGAAATCGGCGCGAGAGCTCAATATAGTCGTGTTGGCTGCGCCCTTCGCCACAGAGAGTCAGGAAATTAATCGCCAGCACGCCGTCATGCACGCCGAGCGTCGGCATCTGGCGATGATTAATCTCCAGCACCGGCGCATCCTCACGCGCTTTACCGGACAGCGCACGGAACATGCGCTCCATTTCAGCATGGGTGGCATCGCTTAGCGGGAAATTCCACAAGTGCGCTGAAGTCAGAGTACGCAAACGGTAATCGATACCGGCATCAACGTTCATCACTTCGCAATGACGCTTGATTTGTTCAATGGCGGGCAGGAAGCGCGCCCGCTGCAAGCCATTGCGATAGAGTTCATCCGGCGGAATATTTGAGGTTGCCACCAGCGAGATGCCGCGGGCAAACAGTGCCTCCATCAGCGTGCCGAGCAGCATGGCATCGGTGATATCAGAAACAAAAAACTCATCAAAACAGAGAATGTCGGTTTCAGCTTTAAAGCGGTCAGCGACAATCAGCAGCGGATCGCTGTGGCCCTGCAGCTGCGTCAACTCCTGATGGACGCGCAGCATAAAGCGGTGAAAATGCAGACGCAGTTTGCGCTCGCCAGGAATTGACTGAAAAAACAGATCCATCACCCAGGTTTTACCGCGTCCTACACCACCCCACATATAGAGGCCGCGCACCGGAGCATCACTCGCACTTTTCTCTTTATTCATTATCTTAGACAGACGTCCAAACAGGCCTTTTGCTGCCGGTTCAACATGTTGCTGGCGAGCAATCAATCCTTGCTGGATGGCATCTAAGCGGGTAATCGCTTCTCGTTGTACGTCATCCGGGCGAAACTCGCCCTGCGACAGCGCTTGCTCATAGCGTGCAAGCGGAGATGAGGTTTGCATGGTTCTCTCAGAATCCCTGAAAAAGTCCGATTCACGGGTCGGTTGACGAAAAATAGGCCGCTCTACACTAAGCGATGCAGCCCGATAGTTCCACTTCCATGAGATTATTGGGTATAGTGACTGCTATTGAAGTTGATGTTGAAACAGAAGCAATGCCCTACGAAACAACGGAAATTACACGGGAGTCATTATGACCTGGGAATACGGGCTGATTGGTTTAGTGATTGGCATTATTGTCGGCGCGGTAGTGATGCGTTTTGGCAACAAGAAGCTGCGTGAGCAGCGTAGCATGCAGTATGAGCTGGAAAAATCGAAGGCTGAGCTGGCGGATTACCGCGAGGAGCTCACCAACCACTTTGCACGCAGCGCCGAGCTGCTGGACAACATGGCGCATGATTACCGCCAGCTGTATCAGCACATGGCGAAGGGATCTAACGATCTGCTGCCAAATCTGCCGGGCGAGAAAAACCCGTTTGCCTACCAGCTAACGGAAGCCGAAGCGGATAACGATCAGGCGCCGGTACAAATGCCGCGCGATTACTCTGAAGGTGCTTCCGGCCTGTTACGGGGTAGCGATCGCACACCGCGTAAATAATCCTTTTGGGGCACAGCTTGGCTGTGCCCTTTTTGTTTGTCGAACCCTTGCCCCAAACAACTGTCACACTTTTTCATCCCCTTTTCTTTTCGCAGCGAGAGCGTTGTAGCAATGAAAAAACAAGCACGACTGTTGAGCGCATTAGCCTTGAGCATTGGAATGGGTCTGGCCGCCGCCCCTGGCGCGTTGGCAACCCTGCCGGCCCAGATTCAAGGACAAGCATTGCCAAGCCTGGCGCCGATGCTGGAGAAAGTTCTGCCTGCGGTAGTCAGCGTGCATGTAGAAGGCACAGATTCCGGCCAGCAGGCGCAGGATATTCCGGAGCCGCTGAAACGCTTCTTCGGCCAGGCACCCGGACAATCTCAGCCTCAGCCTTTTGAAGGGTTGGGCTCTGGCGTGATCATCGATGCCGCGAAAGGCTACGTCCTGACCAACAATCACGTGGTGAACGGTGCAGATAAAATCAGCGTGCAGTTGAGTGATGGCAACGAATACGACGCTAAGCTTATTGGTCACGATGAGCAAACCGACATCGCGTTGATTCAAATTGAGGGCGCGAAAAACCTCACCCAGGTAAAAATTGCCGATTCCGATTCGCTAAAAGTGGGTGATTTCGCCGTTGCTATCGGCAATCCCTTCGGCCTCGGCCAAACGGCCACTTCCGGCATCATCTCTGCGCTGGGACGTAGCGGCCTGAACCTGGAAGGGCTGGAAAACTTTATTCAGACCGATGCGGCGATCAACCGCGGCAACTCCGGCGGTGCGCTGGTCAATCTGAATGGTGAGCTGATCGGTATCAACACGGCGATTCTGGCATCCAGCGGCGGCAATATCGGTATTGGCTTCGCGATCCCCGCCAATATGGCGATGAATCTCGCGCAGCAGTTGATTCAGTTTGGTGAAGTGAAGCGCGGTCAGTTGGGCATTAAAGGCACTGAGATGACCGCCGATATTGCTAAAGCTTTTAATGTCGACGCGCAGCGTGGAGCCTTTGTCTCTGAAGTGCTGCCGAAATCGGCCGCCGAGAAAGCGGGCATCAAAGCCGGCGATATCATCACCTCCATCAATGACAAAGCCATTACCAGCTTTGCCGAACTGCGCGTGAAAGTGGGTACCACACCGCCAGGACAGAGTGTGAAAATCGGCCTGTTACGTGAAGGCAAACCGATTACCGTTAACGTCACGCTGGAGCAGAGCGCGCAAACCACCGCCAGCGCACAGCTCATGTCGCCTGCGCTGCAGGGCGCCACACTGAGCGACGGTGCGACCAAAGCCGGTGATAAGGGCGTGAAAGTCGATGCGATTGAAAAAGGAACGCCGGCCGAGCAGGTTGGTTTGCAGAAGGACGATGTGATTGTCGGCGTAAACCGCAATCACGTCACCTCGCTGGCCGAAATGCGCAAAGTGCTGGAAGGGAAACCGCCGGTGCTGGCACTGAACATAGTGCGCGGCGACGAGAGTATTTACCTGCTTCTGCGATAATCCTCGCATCAGGCGGACAAGCAGGTGTTTGTCCGCCTTTCTCATGCTATTCTGCCCTGCGATTAACCCTTGCCTGAAATAACACCATGTTTCTTAAACTTTTGCGTTCTGTGGTGATGGGCCTGATTGTGGCTGGCTTACTGCTTGTCGCGATCCCTGCGCTACGTATCGGCAGCGATATCACCTTTGATCATGACAATAGCAATGATGAAGCACCCGTCAGTTTCAATCAGGGTGTGCGCCGTGCCGTGCCCGCGGTCGTGAATGTCTATAACCGCAGTGCTCACGGCAACAATAATCGCGGCATCACCACGCTCGGTTCCGGCGTAATCATGAACGGCAAAGGTTACATTCTTACTAACAAACACGTTATCAATAATGCCGACCAAATCATCGTGGCGCTGCAGGATGGACGCTTCTTCGAAGCTAACCTGGTGGGTTCCGATGCGATGACCGATTTGGCGGTACTGAAAATCAGCGCCGCGAACCTGCCCGTCATTCCCATCAATGCCAGACGCATAGCGCACATTGGCGACGTAGTGATGGCCATCGGTAATCCCTACAACCTGGGCCAAACCGTTACGCAGGGCATTATAAGCGCCACCGGGCGCGTTGGCCTGAGCTCTTCCGGACGGCAAAACTTCCTGCAAACCGATGCTTCGATCAACCAGGGCAATTCAGGCGGCGCGCTGATTAACTCCCTCGGCGAGTTGATGGGCATCAACACCCTAACCTTTGATAAAAGCAGCGATGGCGAAACGCCGGAAGGGATTGGTTTCGCCATTCCAACTGCGCTGGCGAGCAAAATCATGGATAAGCTGATTCGTGATGGCCGGGTGATTCGCGGGTATATCGGCATTACCGGGCGTGAATTGCCGCCGCTGCACGGTCAGGGCAGTAACCTTGACCGCGTTCAAGGCATTATTGTCAGTAACGTCACGCCTGGCGGGCCGGCCGATAGCGCCGGTATTCAGGCTAATGATGTATTGCTGCAGGTGAATGGCAGAACCGCGATTTCAGCGCAGGAAACGATGGATCAGGTGGCTGAAATTCGCCCGGGTTCAGTCATTGACGTGCAGATCTTACGCAATGAAAAGAAGATGACGCTGCCGGTTACCATTCAGGAATTCCCGGAAGTCACCGCCCCAGTCACCACCCAATAAGGGCGCTTTCGCGCCCCCATGGATTAGCTGCGGTCAACCGGGAAGGCGATCACTTCGCTCAACGCGCTGGCTTTCAGCGCCAGCATAATCAAACGATCAACACCTAGCGCCACGCCAGAGCAGGCAGGCATGCCGTGTGCCAACGCGTCCAGCAGGTTGATATCGATAGGATGCTGCGGCAGGCCACGCGCGGCACGGCGACGATTGTCCTGCTCAAAGCGTTGACGCTGTTCACGGCTATCGGTCAGCTCACGGAAACCATTCGCCAGCTCAATACCTTTGTAATAGACCTCAAAGCGTTCGGCGACGCGATGATCTTCGGTGCTGATTTCCGCTAATGCCGCCTGCGTTGCCGGAAAGTGATAAACAAAGCAGGGCTTATCATTACCAATCTTCGGCTCAACGCCCAGCATAAACAGCAGCTGCAGCAGCGTATCGCGGTCTTCCTCACGGTTCGCTAACTCGCCCTCGCCCAGCTTCTGCGCCACTTCACGCAGCTGCGCTTTATCGGCTGACAGCGGGTCGATCTCCAGATGACGAATAAACGCCTGCTGATATGACAATGACTCGGCGCTATCGCACTCCAGCACCTGCTGCATCAGATCGTCCACCTCATTCATCAGGCGGTACATATCGTAGTGCGGGCGATACCACTCCAGCATGGTAAATTCAGGATTATGGTGACGTCCCGCTTCCTCGTTACGGAAGCTGCGGCCCATTTGATAAATCGGTCCGCTACCCGCTGCCAGCAGGCGCTTCATATGATATTCCGGACTGGTCATCAGCCACAGATCGCGCCCTTCAGCGGCGCCCGGCCCAACAAAACGCGTCTGGAACGGGACCAAATGAATGTCCGTGATAGTCGCCTGGCTCATCGCCGGAGTATCCACCTCCAGCACGCCGCGATCGGCAAAGAAACGACGAATTTCCGCCATAATGGCGGCGCGTTTCAACAAATTGGCAATGGGTGCGCTTGGCTGCCAGCTTGCCGTTTCGCTCATGTTGATGACTCCTCATACAAATAAGGGGTGGAAGTCTACCCGCATTGGCGATGGCAAACAACGACGCCGCAGCGCCAGCGGATGCCAGCAGCAATTTAGTAACGGGCAGCTATACTTAACTCATTAAAATTGTGAAGGAATCCCCTAATGTCTCCATGGAAAACTCTCGTCGCCAGCCTCAGCGCGTTCCTCTCAGTTGCATGCTCAACCACGCCGCCAAAAGGCGTTACGGTGGTCGAGGGATTCGACAGTCAGCGCTATCTCGGCCAATGGTATGAAATCGCTCGTCTTAATCACCGCTTTGAACGTGGTTTACAGCAGGTCACGGCCAATTATAGCCCGCGCGATGATGGTGGCCTGAAAGTGGTTAATCGTGGTTTCAACCAGCAGAAGCAACGCTGGCAAGAGAGCGTTGGCAAAGCCTATTTCACCGGCGATAAACAGCGCGCTGCGCTGAAAGTCTCGTTCTTTGGTCCGTTCTATGGTGGCTACAACGTGATAGCGCTGGATCCGGACTATCGCTATGCGCTGGTATGCGGCCCGAATCGTAGCTACTTATGGATTCTCTCACGCACGCCACAATTAGATGAAGGTGTTAAAAAGCGCCTGGTCGAACAGGCCAGAAGTGCCGGATTCCCGGTAGATGAGCTGATTTGGGTTGAACAGAAATAGAGATCCGGTGTGAAAGCAGCTTTCACACCGGGGTATCTTACTGTGCGCTGCGCTGAATTGCCTTACCGCCCGCCGAAACATCTTCGCCGACACCACGCGTGGTGTTACAGGCGGTCAGAACGGAAGAGAGCACCAGCACGGAAAAAATCGCGACAATACTTTTCTTTAACATAGCCATATCCTTTTTGGTTGCAGTAAAAGTACAGCTCTTAAAGCATAGTCTTGATTTGGAAAAATGCGGATTCAACGGCAGGAAAAGAGTGAAGCAGAGGCACAGCGAAGAAAAAAGGCGCATCACCGATGCGCCTGATTTGACGATTATTTTACGCGAGAAACGTATTCGCCAGAGCGGGTATCAACTTTTACCACTTCGCCAATCTGCACGAACAGTGGCACTTTGATCACTGCGCCCGTTGAAAGGGTTGCTGGCTTGCCGCCGGTACCTGCGGTATCACCTTTCAAGCCTGGATCGGTTTCGATCACTTCCGCTTCGATGAAGTTCGGTGGCTGAACAGCGATCGCTTTATCGTTCCACAGGGTAACGATACAATCCGCATTGTCCTGCAACCACTTGGTCACGTCATCCAGCACTTTAGATTCGATCTGATACTGCTCGAAAGATTCCGGGTGCATGAAGTAGTAGAAGTCGCCGTCGTTGTAAGAATATTGCAGCGTCATATCACGAACATCTGCGCCTTCGGCAGAGTCAGTGGATTTGAAGGTCTTCTCAACGCGAGAACCGGTCAGCAGACGACGCATTTTAACGCGTGCGAATGCCTGGCCTTTACCCGGCTTAACAAACTCACTGGCTTCGATGGCATATGGCTCGCCTTCGAACATGATTTTAAGACCGGGACGGAAATCGTTGCTAAGATAAGTCGCCATAAAGGCCCTCTGTAAATATTGAACTGGTAAATAGCCAAAAAAATGGCACACATTGTAACCCTAAATCCCCCTGTCAGAGAAGATTGGTTACAGCAACTCGCTGATGTTGTCACCGAACCTGCTGAATTACTGCAACTTTTATCTCTGGATCAGCATGCAAATCTGGCCGCAGGCGCTGATGCGCGCAAGCTTTTCGCCTTACGCGTACCTCGGGCCTTCATCGCACGCATGAAACCAGGCGATGCCACCGACCCGCTGCTGCTGCAAGTATTGACCAGCCGTCAGGAATTTATTGATGCGCCGGGTTATAGCACCGATCCACTGGACGAACAAAGCAGTGTTGTGCCCGGTTTACTGCATAAATACCGAAATCGTGCGCTACTGCTGGTAAAAGGCGGTTGTGCGGTCAATTGTCGCTACTGTTTCCGCCGTCATTTCCCCTATCAGGATAACCAGGGCAACAAGCGCAACTGGCAAGCGGCCATTGATTACATCGCCGCGCATCCCGAGTTGGACGAGATCATTTTTTCGGGCGGCGATCCGCTGATGGCCAAAGATCACGAGCTGGCATGGCTGGTTACGGCGCTGGAAAAAATTCCCCACCTGAAGCGCCTGCGCATTCACAGCCGCCTGCCGGTGGTGATCCCCGCACGTATTACCGAAGGTTTGTGTCAGATTCTGGCGGAAACGCGTCTGCAAGTATTGATGGTAAGCCATATCAATCATGCGCAGGAGATTGACGATGAGCTACGTCACGGCATGCAGATGCTGAAGCGGGCGGGCGTTATGCTGCTCAATCAGAGCGTGCTACTGCGCGGAGTGAATGACAACGCCCAGATTCTGGCAAATCTCAGCAACGCACTGTTTGACGCCGGCATTCTGCCCTACTACCTGCACGTGCTGGATAAGGTACAGGGCGCGGCACATTTCTTTGTTTCTGATGAGGAAGCACGCACCCTGGTTCGCCAGCTGCTGGCGAAAGTCTCTGGCTATATGGTACCGAAACTGGCACGAGAAATTGGTGGCGAGCCAAGCAAAACGCCGCTGGATTTACAGCTGCGCCAGGAATAAAAAAAGCCGCATTCGCGGCTTTTTTTACGACGGCACATTACGGACACTTATACACCTGGCCGGACATTTTGCTGTCGAGGGGAGCGAAAGCTGACAGCAGATTTTGCGTCGGGCTGGTGGCGCCATAAATCACGTTGCCGCCCATTTCCGCCGCGCGATTGCGCAGGTCGTTTGCCGCGCCGCGCAGTGAACTGCCTTCCCCGCCAGAACCGCTCAGCCAGTTGCTCTGTGAGCCGGTGAGCGTTCCCAGCAGCTGACATTGGCTGGCTGGCTGTTGGTCGACGAAGGTCACGCGTTCGCCGCCGGCACTCAGTTGATTGGAGCTGCTGCAACCCGCCAGCAGTAAAGTTCCCACTGCCAGTCCGAGCAAGAGGTTAATCCGCATTGTAATCCCCATTTATTATCATCAGTGTCGGGCGGCAGCGTAGCAGAAAAGCGCACTTTTTTTCTGAACATTCATTGCCCTAAACCCGTAAAGCCGAAGTATTGCGCCCTTACTTATACCTTGTTCGCCCGCAAAAGAAAAACCCCCGACCGTTTCCGATCGAGGGTTTTTCAGATGGCTTAAGCCGTCAGGGGCAATTACATCATGCCGCCCATTCCGCCCATGCCACCCATACCGCCAGCGCCACCTAAATCAGGTGCGTCGCTTTTCGGCAGATCAGTCACCATCGCTTCGGTGGTGATCATCAGGCCCGCAACCGATGAAGCGTACTGCAGCGCAGAACGGGTCACTTTAGTTGGATCCAGGATACCGAAGTCGATCATGTTGCCGTACTCTTCAGTCTGCGCGTTGTAACCGTAGTTACCGTCGCCTGCTTTCACGTTGTTAGCCACAACTGAAGGCTCTTCACCGGCGTTAGAGACGATCTGACGCAGAGGTGCTTCCATTGCGCGCAGCGCAACTTTAATACCTACGTTCTGATCTTCGTTATCACCTTTCAGGCCAGATGCGGCGATTTTCGCAGCAACGCGAACCAGCGCCACACCACCACCCGCAACCACACCTTCTTCAACCGCAGCACGGGTCGCGTGCAGGGCATCTTCAACGCGCGCTTTCTTCTCTTTCATTTCAACTTCAGTCGCTGCGCCCACTTTCAGCACGGCAACGCCGCCTGCCAGTTTCGCTACGCGCTCCTGCAGTTTTTCTTTGTCGTAATCAGAAGTCGCTTCTTCGATCTGCTGACGAATCTGCGTTACGCGGCCAGAGATCGCGCCTTGATCGCCCACGCCATCGATGATGGTGGTGGTGTCTTTGTTGATGACAACACGTTTTGCCTGACCCAGATCTTCCAGGGTCGCTTTCTCCAGCTCCATACCGATCTCTTCAGAGATAACGGTACCGCCGGTCAGGATAGCGATATCCTGCAGCATCGCTTTACGACGGTCGCCGAAGCCAGGTGCTTTAACCGCAGCCACTTTAACGATACCGCGCATGGTGTTAACCACCAGCGTTGCCAGTGCTTCACCTTCCACGTCTTCTGCAATGATCAGCAGTGGCTTACCGGCTTTCGCAACGGCTTCCAGCACTGGCAGCATTTCGCGGATGTTAGAGATTTTCTTATCAGCCAGCAGGATGAACGGGCTTTCCAGCTCAACGGCACCCGTTTCTGGCTTGTTGATGAAGTACGGCGACAGGTAGCCACGGTCAAACTGCATACCTTCAACCACGTCCAGCTCGTCTTGCAGGCCGGTACCTTCTTCAACGGTGATAACGCCTTCTTTGCCCACTTTATCCATTGCGTCAGCAATCAGCGTGCCCACGGTTTCATCGGAGTTAGCAGAGATGGTACCTACCTGAGCAATGGCGCGTGAATCCTGGCAAGGCACAGACAGGGTTTTCAGTTCTTCAACCGCAGCGATAACCGCTTTATCGATACCGCGCTTCAGATCCATCGGGTTCATGCCCGCAGCCACGGCTTTCAGGCCTTCAGTGATGATCGCCTGAGCCAATACGGTTGCGGTGGTGGTGCCGTCGCCTGCTGCGTCGTTCGCTTTAGAGGCCACTTCTTTCACCATCTGCGCGCCCATGTTCTCGAACTTGTCTTCCAGCTCGATTTCACGCGCCACAGAAACACCATCTTTAGTGATGGTCGGTGCACCAAAAGATTTATCCAGAACCACGTTACGGCCTTTCGGGCCCAGGGTAACTTTTACTGCATCTGCCAGTACGTTTACGCCACGCAGCATTTTTACGCGTGCGTCATTACCGAATTTTACGTCTTTAGCTGCCATTTCAAATATCCCTTAAATTCGTTTCGTTCAGTGAATTACGCGTAAATTACGCTTCAACAACCGCAAGGATGTCGCTTTCGGAGATGATCAGAACTTCTTCGTTGTCGATTTTCTCGGTCTTAGCACCGTAGCCTTCGCTGAAAATCACCAGATCACCCACTTTCACGTCCAAAGGCTTAACTTCACCGTTTTCCAGGATGCGGCCTTTGCCAACAGCCAGGACTTCACCGCGGGTAGATTTACCGGCAGCTGAACCGGTCAGCACGATGCCGCCCGCTGATTTAGCTTCAACTTCTTTACGCTTGACGATGACGCGATCGTGCAATGGACGAATTTTCATTTGATAGCTCTCCTTTGAGAAGTCCAATCATTCATTTTTTGGGTTAGAACCGGACTGCTTGGCTTCCGGCCTCGTGCTGGAAGAGATAGGGGCAATAAGTGGGCTTTCAAGGGCAAAAAATATAAATATTTTCGTTTCTGCAACAGATGGCGAAAAATGCAGCAAAAAGGCGGCTTGCGCCGCCTTCTTTCGCTTATTGGTCTTTATCGTGACCAATCCGATCTTGATCCTTACGCTCGTATTCACCGTCCACAGTGAATCCCGCATCGGGACCGGCGCCCGGGCCGCGCCATACGCGCAGATGCGGCATCAGCTTCAGCGTCAGATGCTTCTGCACCGGTGGTAGCAGCAGCAATAATCCGAGGAAGTCGGTGAAGAAACCAGGCAACAGCAGCAGGAAGCCGGAGATGATTAACGAAACGCTCTTGGTCATCTCTGCCGCCGGGCTTTCATTGCGCGCCAGCTTCTCCTGCATCAGCCGGAAGTTCTTCATGCCCTGATTCTTCACCAGCGAAACGCCAATCGCCGAGGTAAAAATCACCAGCAGCATGGTGAGCAGCACGCCCAGCGCATGCGCGACCTGAATGAAGATTGAGATTTCAATCCAGGCTAATACGAAAAAAATCAATAACGGTAACCAGCGCACCGAATTCTCCTGTGAGTTGGAGCTGCCCCGCAAATCGCCAGGCAGCAGAAAGGGTTGGTCTGCAAGACCGTATGGATAGAGATGGGCATCTGAACGGGCAATTTCAACCGAACCTGCCATTTTTTTCCCACTGACTTAAAATTGCGAAGTACATCACATATCGTTATTACCGCTGGGCCTGCAAATGCCCGTAAAGTGATCTGTGCACAAACAATTCTGTAACATCAGAATATGATCGTGCCCGTCAGCGCGAAGATGGATAATATGTCGGCGCTGACATTCCACGACAATATAATCGCTTCACCTGCACGTTATTTGCCGCCCGTCCAACCGGACGCCCGGTAGTAACAAGGCAGCAATAATAAGAAGGTAATCATGGCGAACAACATTCGTATCGAAGAAGACCTGTTAGGCATGCGCGAAGTTCCAGCAGATGCTTACTACGGTGTTCATACTCTGCGTGCGATTGAAAACTTCTATATTAGTAATAATAAAATCAGTGACATACCGGAATTTGTTCGCGGTATGGTCATGGTGAAGAAAGCAGCCGCGCTCGCCAACAAAGAGCTGCAAACCATTCCCCGCAACATCGCAAACACCATTATCCAGGCGTGTGATGAGGTGCTGAATAACGGCAAATGCATGGATCAGTTCCCGGTTGACGTCTATCAGGGCGGCGCGGGCACCTCGGTTAACATGAACACCAATGAAGTGCTGGCCAACATCGGTCTGGAGCTGATGGGCCACCAAAAGGGTGAATATCAGTATCTTAATCCCAACGATCACGTGAATAAGTGTCAATCGACCAATGATGCTTATCCAACCGGTTTCCGCATCGCGGTTTATGCTTCGATCCTGAAACTGCTCGATGGCATCAACCAGCTGAGCGAAGGCTTCCAGCGTAAGGCCGTCGAATTCGAAAACATCCTGAAAATGGGCCGCACCCAGTTGCAGGATGCGGTGCCGATGACGCTGGGCCAGGAGTTCCACGCGTTTAACGTGCTGCTGAATGAAGAGACGCGCAGTATTCTGCGTACCGCCGAACTGTTGCTGGAAGTGAACCTTGGCGCAACGGCAATCGGTACCCGTCTGAACACGCCGGATGGCTATCAGCAGCTGGCGGTACAGCGTCTGGCGGAAGTGAGCAATCTGCCGGTGGTGCCGGCAGAAGATCTGATTGAAGCCACCTCCGACTGCGGTGCCTATGTGATGGTCCACTCTGCGCTGAAACGTCTGGCGGTGAAACTGTCGAAAATCTGTAACGACCTGCGCCTGCTCTCCTCCGGTCCACGCGCTGGCCTGAATGAAATCAACCTGCCCGAACTGCAGGCCGGTTCTTCCATCATGCCCGCCAAAGTGAACCCGGTCGTACCAGAAGTAGTGAATCAGGTGTGCTTTAAAGTGATTGGTAACGACATCACGGTCACCATGGCATCTGAAGCCGGTCAGCTGCAGCTGAACGTGATGGAGCCGGTCATTGGCCAGGCCTTGTTCGAATCGATCAGCATTCTGACCAACGCCTGTTTCAACCTGCTGGAAAAATGCGTTAACGGCATCACCGCGAACAAAGCGGTATGTGAAGCCTACGTGTTTAACTCAATCGGTATTGTTACTTACCTCAACCCGTATATTGGCCACCATAACGGCGATATCGTGGGTAAGATTTGTGCCGAAACCGGTAAAAGCGTGCGGGAAGTGGTGCTGGAGCGCGGCCTGCTGACCGAAGCGGAGCTGGACGATATTTTCTCTATCCAGAACCTGATGTATCCGGTTTATAAAGCGAAACGTTACACCGACGAAAACGAACAGTAATCCGCTCCAGATCACGTTGCCAAAAGCACGCCCGTATACAATGCGGCGTGCTTTTTTCATTTTGGCGGCAACACTTCGGTGTGTCCGCGGCTCAGGGAGTGGAATGAATGGTAATAGTAGAGTTGATGATTGTGCTGCTGGCGATCTGGCTCGGTGCGCGACTGGGCGGCATCGGCATTGGTTTCGCGGGCGGCTTGGGTGTGCTGGCGCTGACGCTGTTTTGCGGCCTTAAACCCGGTGCCATCCCGTTTGATGTGATTGAAATAATTATGGCAGTCATCGCGGCGATCGCGGCGATGCAGATCGCCGGCGGCCTGGATTATCTGGTGGGATTAGCAGAACGCCTGCTGCGTCGCCATCCCCGCTACGTTACCTTCCTTGCGCCGCTGGTGACCTATATCATGACGCTGCTGGCAGGCACCGGCCACACCGCTTTCTCCACCTTGCCGGTGATTGCCGAAGTAGCAAAAGAGCAAGGCGTGCGCCCTTCCCGTCCGTTATCGATTGCCGTCGTTGCTTCGCAAATCGCCATCACCGCCTCGCCGCTTTCGGCTGCGGTGGTGTTTTTCGCTTCTGTCCTCGAGCCACACGGCGTGAGTTATCTGGCGCTGCTCGGCGTAGCGCTGCCGTCAACCATGGCGGCAATCTTCTGTGCTGCCGTCATCACCAGCTTCCTTGGCAAAGAGCTCAAAGAGGATGAGGTGTATCAGGCGCGTTTAGCAAAAGGCGAGGTAAAGCTACGCGGTGAGCAGGTTTACCACATCAAACCCGGGGCGAAACGCGCAGTGCTATTGTTCCTGATCGGTATCGCCGCGGTGGTACTGTATGCCACGGCGATCAGCGACAGCGTTGGGCTGATCAGCAATCCCGTGCTGCCGCGCAACGAAGCTATCGTGGTATTTATGCTCACCGTTGCCACGCTGATTTGCCTGACCTGCAAAGTCGATACCGGTGAAATTCTCAGCGCCAGCACCTTTAAATCCGGCATGAGCGCCTGTATCTGCGTGATGGGTGTGGCCTGGCTGGGCGATACCTTTGTTAAAGCGCATTTGGCCGATATCCAAACCCTGGCCGGCGATATGTTGCAAAGTTATCCGTGGATGCTGGCGCTGGTGCTGTTCTTTGCCGCCACGCTGCTCTATTCGCAAGCCGCGACCACCAAAGCCTTAATGCCCGCCGCGCTGATGCTTGGTGTGTCGCCGCTGGCGGCGGTGGCTTCGTTTGCTGCGGTATCCGCGCTGTTCGTGCTGCCAACCTACCCGACGCTGCTGGCGGCGGTGGAAATGGATGACACGGGCTCAACCCGTATCGGCAAGTTTGTGTTCAATCACTCCTTTATTATCCCCGGCGTGTTGGCGATTGCCTTCTCGGTGGCGTTTGGCTTCCTGTTCGGCAGCCTGATCCTGTAGCGCCGTTACATCCTGAAAACCTCGTGGCGAGGCGGCCGTGCTATCATCGCGGCTTATTCGCCACCGGAGCTGATTCATTCGTTATGGCTGCACGACTCTTTCGCCTTGCCGGCTTTTGCCTGGCGCTGGTCTTCTGCCTTCCGGCACAAGCCTCACTCTTCCCATCCAACAACAACAGCCGCTTTGTACCGGTCGATCAGGCCTTTGCCTTTGATTTCAGCCAGCAGGGAAATCAGTTGACGCTAAGCTGGAAGGTGAAGGATGGCTACTATCTTTATCGCCAGCAAATCCACGTCACGCCGCACAAGGCGCAGATTTCTCCCCTTAGCTTGCCGCCGGGCCAGCCGCACGAAGATGAGTTCTACGGCAAAAGTGAAATCTATCCGCAGGATCTGCAGCTGCCGATCACCCTGCGCCAGGCCGATGCAGGTGCGACCGTCACCGTGACGTATCAAGGCTGCGCTGCCGCTGGATTTTGTTATCCCCCCGAAACCCGCAGTGTGCCGCTAAGTGCAGTGGCCGCCAATCAGGATGCGCCCGCAGCCAGCGCGCAGCCAACGAATCACAGCACGCCGCTGCCGTTCTCCCCGCTGTGGGCGCTGTTGATTGGTGTTGGCGTGGCCTTCACGCCGTGCGTGCTGCCGATGTATCCGCTGATCTCCAGCATCATTTTGGGTGGCCCGCGCCGTTATTCCATGGGACGGCTGTTTGCGCTGGCGATGGTCTACGTGCAGGGCATGGCGCTGACGTACACCGTGCTCGGCATGGTGGTCGCGGCAGCGGGGTTACGCTTCCAGGCGGCGCTACAGCATCCTTACGTCTTGATTGGCTTATCGGCGCTGTTCATCGTGCTGGCGCTGTCGATGTTTGGCTTGTTCTCGCTGCAGTTGCCTTCCAGCCTGCAAACCCGCCTCACCCTGTGGAGCAATCGTCAGCAAGGCGGGTCGCTGCCGGGCGTGTTTATGATGGGGGCTTTGGCAGGTTTGATCTGTTCGCCCTGCACCACCGCGCCGCTTAGCGCCATTCTGCTGTATATCGCACAGAGCGGAAATCTGTGGGCCGGTGCCGGCACGCTGTGGCTTTACGCCTTCGGCATGGGCCTGCCGCTGATTGCCGTGACGATGTTTGGCAACAAGCTGCTGCCGAAAAGTGGGCCGTGGATGCAAACGGTGAAAGAGGGCTTTGGCTTTGTGATTCTGGCGCTGCCGGTTTTTCTGCTGGAACGAGTCATTGGCGATATGTGGGGCTTACGTCTGTGGAGCCTGCTCGGCGTGGCGTTTTTCGCCTGGGCATTCAGCCTCAGCCTGCGGGCGACCGGCAAATGGCGGGTGCTGCAGATCATCATGCTGGCCGCTGCGCTCGTCAGCGCTCGCCCCTTACAGGATTGGGCATTTGGCAGCGGCAGTAGCGCGCAAGCCGTGGCGCATCTGCCGTTCCACACCATCAGCAGCAGCGATCAGCTCGAGAGCGCGCTACAGCAGGCGCAGGGCCGCATCACCATGGTCGATTTGTATGCCGACTGGTGCGTCGCCTGCAAGGAGTTCGAGAAATACACCTTTAGCGACGATGGCGTGCGTAGCGCGCTGAGCCAGGTGCAGCTGCTGCAGGCCAATGTCACCGCCAACAACGCGCAGGACAATGCGCTGCTTCAGCATCTGCAGGTGTTAGGCTTGCCGACCATTCTGTTCTTCGATGCGCAAGGCAACGAGATTCCCGATTCGCGTGTTACCGGCTTCCTTAACGCCGCCGATTTCCGTGCGCATTTGCACAATGTGTCGCGTTAAACGACACTGTCTGCAGGACACTGCCCGTTCGTCCTCGAGCGGGCCCGCATTCCAGAGGAGAGTCACTTGCAACGTGAACAAATACTCGAGCATGCGCTGAATGTGCTCGAACAGAGCGGCCTGGCCGCCACCACGTCCTTAGCGCAGCTGGCGGGCGAAAGCGGCCTTGAAGCGGAGCAGCTCACGCGCTTCTGGCCCGATCGTGACGCCCTGCTCTACGACGCATTGCGCTATCACGGCCAGCAAATTGATAGCTGGCGCCGCCAGGTTCAACTCAATGACCATCTCAGCGCCGAACAAAAGCTGTTGGCGCGCTACGAAGTGCTAAGCGAATACGTTAGCAAAGGCCGCTTTCCGGGCTGTTTGTTTATCGCCGCCTGTAGTTTCTACCCGCAGCCCGATCAGCCCGTCCATCAGTTAGCCGAACAGCAAAAACGCAGCTCCTGGCAGTTTACCCATGAAATTCTGGTCGATTTAGCGCTGGATAATCCCACCATGGTGGCCGATCAGATGGAGTTGATTCTGGAAGGTTGCCTGAGCAAACTGCTGGTGAAACGCAACGTACAGGATGTGGAAACGGCGCGCCGCTTAGCGGAAGATGTGCTCGGCATTGCGCTGTGTCGTCAGAATGGCGCACTGGCGTAGCCTTTTTATCCATCTTGTCTGAAAAGCCAGCAATCAATCACGATTGCTACGTTTTTTTGACGAAAGCCGTTGACGGCTGTGAGCCATTAGGGTTTAATGCGCCCCGTTGCCCGGATAGCTCAGTCGGTAGAGCAGGGGATTGAAAATCCCCGTGTCCGTGGTTCGATTCCGCGTCCGGGCACCAACATTTAGAAAACCCAGCTTATGGCTGGGTTTTTGCTTTTCTGCGCCTGCCAGTTTTTCTCGACAACTCTTCCCCTCTCTCTTAAAACATTCCATCATTCGGCATTAATTATTTCTATATTTTCACTCTGCCAATATTTTTAATCTATCTGACCATAATAAAATCCAATAAAATTAATTATCAGCAGGTTAAATAACACTAAAATATTAATTCGTGATCCTGATTTTGTTAGCCGTAACATGCGATAGCCATCTCTCACCCAATCACATAAGCTTTTCATTAACCCGCTGATTCAGCGTGTTAGCGCCCGACACGTCCTCTAAAAAATAAAATAATAAGCAATTTTATTTTCCATTTAAATTACCCGTTAAATATCGCCAAACACGTTTCTAACAGGAGAATAAATATGAGCGCAGGAAACCGAATCTATTTACGTCGTCCCACCGATGCCGAACCGCTGCTGGAAGCATTCCGTTGTTTACCGGCTGCGGTGGTAGCCGATTGCATGAGCCGCTTACCCGCACTCTCGGCCGAGATCAGTCTGAAAACCGCGCCGCGCCAGCCAGTGATGTGCGGCCTGGCCGTTACGGTCAAAGCCCGCTCTGGCGACAACCTGATGCTGCACAAAGCGTTAGACATGGCGGGCCGTAACGATGTGATCATCCTGTCGAATGAAGGCGATCGCAGCCAGTCATTGATGGGTGAAGTAATGGCGACCTACGCCAAACAACGCGGCATGGAAGGCATTGTCTTGGATGGTCCGGTACGCGATATCGAAGGGTTATCCCGCATGGATTTCCCGATCTACGCCGCAGGCCACACGCCGGGCGGTCCGTTCAAGGATGGCCCGGGGGAAATCAACGTGCCAATTGCCTGCGGCAAAATCCACGTCTCCCCAGGCGATATTGTGCTGGGCGACGCAGATGGCGTGATTGTCATTCCACGCCAGGATGCGGCGCGCATTCTCGAAGCCGCGCAGGCTTATCTCATTGTTGATGAACAGAACTTTGAACTGGCGAAAACCGGCGCGCTGGAGCGCAGCTGGCTGGCGGAAACGCTGCGCAGCAAGCAGGTTGAAATCATTGATGATGTGTTTCGTTAACGCAATGCCAATGTTTCCCCCTTGTAGGGTGCGCATTCCTGCGCACCCTGCCGCAATACGCACCTTGCTAAGGCGTACTGCTCACCATCGCCAATTTACGCTGGCGATTCTCACGCCACACCGCGAAAATGCCGGCCAGCGCCACCACTGACGCCCCCAACAAGGTCGTGCTGCCCGGTAAACTATGCAGAAAAAGATAGCCAATCAGCATCGACCACACCAGCGTGGTGTAATCGAACGGCGCCAGCAGCGAGGCATCAGCGTAGCGCAGGCTCAGCGTGACCAGGATCTGCGCCAGGCCACCAAACAAGCCGCAGCCCACCAGCAATAACAGCTGCAACGCATTGGGTGTGGTCCAGCCGAACAGCGCCGTTGCCAGGCCGATAAGGGTGGTCATCAGCGAGAAATAGAACACAATCGCACCGGGCTTCTCAATGCCGTTGAGAAAACGGATCTGCACGTTAGAGGTGGCCGAACAGAGGGCCGCAAGCAATGCAAACGCCACGCCGAGGCTGGCTGTTGCGTCGCGGGTGCCGCCAGAGAAGAGTGCCCCGCTGGCACTCAAACTTGATGAGAGCATGATCACAATGCCTGATAACCCCACCACCACCGCTACCCAGCGCGACATCCGCACCCGCTCTTTAAGCAGCATCGCCGCCAAAATGACCGTAAACAGCGGTGCTGCGTAGCTCAGCGCCGTCGCATCGGCCAGCGAGATATACACCAGCGCCAGATAGTTAAAATACATGCCGCCGGTGCCGGAGAAACCGCGAATAAAGTGGCCAAACAGGTTACGCGTTTTGAGATTTTCCAGCACCTTACCCTGCGCTTTTAGCCATATCAACAGCGGAAACAGGGCGATAAAACTGCGGAAAAAAATCACTTCACCGGTAGGGATCGCGCCGTTCAATCCTTTTACACACGCCAGCATCAATGTGGCGCACAGCGCAGCCAAAATCTTCAGTAACACGCCTAATCGGGCATTCATGCTTCTCTATTCTCTCTACCACGTGCAATCGGCGGGACTGCCGAGAGGACATGCGTGCAGCGTGGCGAGAAAAGTGTGCGCTGGATAACACTTTTTCGCTCTGCCTGAATAGAAAGAACTTATGTCCCCGTGGTCATATTTTTTCGCTATCGCATAACAGGGTTTCCCTCTTTTTCGTCTGAAAACAAAGCCGATATAGTCCAGAACAGCGAGAACGCAGGCGCTCCGTCCCGGTGACGCCGTGGTATTCATCATTGAGGAAGTTCACATGACCATGAAAAGACCTACCACCATCGGGCTGGCACTGCTGCCGCTGCTGGCTATTTCGGCTGCGCATGCAGACATGATGGCGAACATCAAATCCAGCGGCGAGCTGAAGTGCGCCGTCTATTCAGACGTCCCGCCCTTCTCTTCTCCGGACCCGAAAACGCGTCAGCTGGCGGGGATGGATATCGATCTGTGTAACGCGCTGGCGAAGCAGATGAACGTCAAGCTGACGCTGGTGCCCACCTCAGTTGAAGCGCGCATTGCGGTAATCGCCACTGGCCGCGCCGATGTGCTGATCGCCAACCTTGCCTACACCAAAACGCGCGGCAACCAGATTCAGTTCAGCGATCCCTATTACGTCGCCAAAGAGATGCTGCTGGTCAAAGCGCCTTTGGCCGATAAGCCGCTGAGCTACTTCCAGGGCAAACGTATCAGCGCCACCAAAGGCACCACCTCTGAGCAGTCGATCCATATCAAAGGCGGCAAAGCCGTCACCTTCCAGGATTCGGCGTCTGCCTTCCTCGCGCTCGAGCAGAATAAATCAGTGGGCTTCGTCACCAACACCATGACCGGTATCAAAACCATTGCGCAGGCGAAAAAGGACGGTATCAATCTGGCGATGATCAAGGAACCGATGGCGCTGGAGCCGATTGGTATCGGCATGAAGCGTGACGAACCGGCGTTGCTGGCCAGCGTCAACAGCAGCCTGAAGGCGATGGACGATGATGGCACCATCGACAAGATTTGGGACACCTGGATCGGTCCGAATACGGAGTACAAAATGGTGCGCGAAGAGCGCGTGCAGCCGCTCGCCAGTCTGAAATTTGAACCGCTGGAATAACCATGCCCGTGATGTCGCACTCTGCGGTCCCGTCCGCCAGCGCCCCTGCGTTGGCTTGCTCCTCTGACATTAAGCTCTCGACCATTGGCGCACGCGCCTGGCTGGTGGAAGCGCCGGGTGGATTCGATCTTCCGGCACAGCGCCGCATCTGGTCACTGGCGCGTCTGCTGCACGCCGATGAAGCGATTGAAGCGCTGATTCCCGGCGTCACCAATCTGCTGGTGCTGTTCCGCCATATTCCCCTTGATGAAAACGCCGTGCGCATGCAGTTGCACGCCGCCTGGGATCAGGCGCAGGCCATTAGCCCGCAGGGAAAACTGATTGAAATTCCGGTGCATTACGGCGGTGAACACGCCACCGATCTTGCTGCCGTGTGTCATCACACCGGATTATCCCCCCGTGAGGTGGTGCGCCTGCATCACCAGAGCGAATATACGGTGTTTGCACTGGGCAGCGCACCGGGCTTTGGCTATCTGCATGGCTTAGATCCGCAGCTGGCGACGCCGCGCAAGAAAGTACCGTCGCTGAGCATGTTGAAAGGCACCGTCACCATCGGCGGCGCGCAGGCGGGCGTCTCGGCGTTGACCGGCCCAAACGGCTGGAACGCCATTGGGTTTGCCGAGTTAACGGTATTTGATCCGCTGGCGGATTCCCCTGCGCTGATGGCGCCGGGCGATCGTATCCGTTTTCTGCCGCAGAGGATTGAGCTGTGATTGAGATCGAACAGAGCGGTGCGCTCAATACAGTCCAGGATCTTGGACGCTTCAACTTCCGCCACATGGGCGTATCGGTGAGCGGCGCCATGGATGCGCTGGCGCTGCGCGCTGGCAATCTGTTACTGGGCAACGATGAGAACGCAGCGGCGCTTGAGGTGCAGCTGTTCCCCTTTCGCATGCGTTTTCTGCAGGACAGCAGCATCGCGGTGACCGGTGCCGATTGCCGCGCCACGCTGGATGCTACGCCGCTGCCGCCATGGTGGGGCTGCGGCGTGCGCGCCGGACAGGTACTGGAGCTGCGCTATCCACGCAGCGGCGCGCGGGGCTATGTGTGTGTCGCCGGCGGGATTGATGTGCCGCTGGTGCTCGGCTCGCGCAGTACCGCGCTGCGCGGCGGTTTCGGGGGTGTTGATGGACGCCCGCTGCAGCGTGGCGATCGGCTGGCGCTGGGCGAAAGCCGCGTCCCGCCGCTGCCGGTAAGCGGCATCGGAATTGAGCCGCCGGACAGCGCGCTGCATGCGCATTTTCCGCGTAACAGCGCCGGTGACATTCAGCTGCGCGCCATTCCGTCCGGCGAATATGCGCTGTTTGCCGCCGATGCCGCACGTTTCTGGCAGCAGTCGTGGCAAGTCTCCAATCAAAGCAATCGCACCGGCTATCGGCTGGCGGGCGCGCCCATTTTCCCTTCTGAAACCATTGAGATGCGATCCTATGGGCTGATCCCCGGCATTGTGCAGGTGCCGCCGGGGGGAGAACCGATTATCCAGCTGAGCGATGCCAACACCGCTGGCGGTTATCCGAAGATCGCCGGAGTGATCGAGCAGGATCTGTGGCGACTGGGCCAGGTGCTGCCGGGTCAATCGATCCAGCTGATCCAGAGCGATGCGCGCGAAGCGATCGCCATCGAACAGGAAGTGGCACGCTGGCTGAATCGGCTGCGCCTCAGCTGCCAGCCACTGCGTAGAGCGCTAACCGTTTAATCCGCACAAGGAACCCTAAGCATGAAGATTGATGTCAATTCCGATATGGGTGAAGGCTTCGGCGTTTATCAGCTGTGCGATGACGCCGCGCTGATGCAAGTGGTGTCATCGGCCAATATTGCCTGCGGCTTCCACGCAGGCGATCCGGCGATCATGACCAACATGGTGCGGCTGGCGAAACAGCATGGCGTCGGCATTGGCGCACATCCAGGGCTGCCCGATCGTCAGGGTTTTGGCCGCCGCGAGCTGCCATTTAGCAGCGAAGAGATTTGCCAGCAGGTGGCGTATCAGCTCGGTGCACTTACGGCGATTGCCCGCGCGGAAGGCACGCACGTGTCGCACCTAAGCTTCCACGCCGCGATGGGCAACCTCGTCAACCGCGACGCCGCGCTGGCGCAACAGGTGATGGAATTAGTGGCGCGCATCAATAGCGATCTGATCGTCTTTGCTCAACCTGATACGCTCATCGAAGCCGCCGCGCAGGCCGCAGGCCTGAAAACGCTCACGCTATTTCTGGCGGACCGCGCTTATGACGCGCAAGGTCTTCTGGTGCCACGCGGCATTGCCGGTGCGGTGATCAAAGAGGAAGCCGCGCTGCGCGCCCGCGTGCGTCAGTTTTTGCAGCACGGCACGGTCACGACGATAGAAGGCGAGGAGGTTGCCATACGCGCGCGTTCGATTCTGGTTCACAGCGACACGCCCGGTTCACTGACGCTCGCCACCATTGTGCGCAGCGAAATTGAAGCCAGCGGCCATCAGGTCGCCCCGGCCGCGCAAGTGTTAGCGCAATAACCCGAAATTTGTACATGGTATTTCGTAGGGTGCGCATTTATGCGCACCTGGTCGCCATGAATGGCGACCCTACGAGGTGATAGGTAGTGTCGTCATACATGACGACCAGGACATTAAACGCAACCTTCGCAAAACGCCGCTATGCGATCGCATCCCGTCTCTAATCGTTCCATGCTCGTTGCATACGACAACCGAATAAACGGACTCATACCGTACGCCGCGCCCTGCACTGTCACCACGTGCTGCTCCTCAATTAACGCCAGCACAAAATCCGCGTCATTCGCGATCAGCCGACCACCGGCGCTGGTTTTGCCAAGGTATCCGGCGATATTGACGAACAGATAAAACGCCCCCTGCGGCTTGTGGCAGCGCAGACCATCAATCGAGGTCAGACGCTCCAGCACGTAGTCACGGCGCTCACGATAGATATGTGCACGCTCCTGCAACAGATCCTGTGGACCTGCCAGCACCGCCACCGCTGCCGCCTGCGTTAAGGTACAGACGCCACCGCTGTTCTGCGTATTAACGTTGCTCATCGCGTTAATCAACGGCGCCGGACCGCCACAGAAGCCCAGGCGCCAGCCGGTCATCGAATAGGCTTTCGACACACCATTCACCGTCAGCACGCGGTCAAACAGGCGCGGCTCAACCTGCGCCAGCGTGTAGAAGCGCACCTCGTCATAAATCAGGTGCTCATAGATATCGTCGGTCATGATCCACACCTGCGGATGGCGCAGCAGCACCTCGCCCAGCGCTTGCAGCTCCGCTTTGGTCGCCACCGAACCGGTTGGATTACTCGGATAGTTGAGCAGCAGCCATTTGGTCTTGTCGGTGATGGCGGCATCGAGATCGGCAGGCAGCGGTTTAAAGCCATTCTCCTGCGCACACGGCAGCGCCACCGGAATGCCACCAGCGAATTTGACGATATCGGCATAGCTGATCCATGACGGCGTGGGGATCACCACTTCGTCGCCCGGATTGATGGTCGCCATGATGGCGTTAAAGATGATCTGCTTGGCGCCACCGGCGGTGAGGATCTGGCTGACGTCATAATCCAGCTGATTATCGCGTTTGAATTTCAGCTGGATCGCCTTGCGCAGCGCAGGGGTGCCATCCGTGGGCGGATAGCGCGTATCGCCGCCGCGCGCAGCGGCGTAAGCCGCGTCAATCGCATGCGGCGGCGTGGGGAAATCGGGTTCGCCAGTGGAAAGCGCCACCACATCAATCCCCTGCGCGGCGAGATCGCGCGCTTTTTGGGTCATGGCAACGGAGGCAGAAACGGTGACATTCTTTAATCTATCGGCTATCTCGGGCATGAGTTAATCCTGGCTCAGTGTCAGCATGAACGGTCCGCAGCAAGCCGCAGACACGACGTTTAACAGAGAATAGGTTTTTGCCCGAAGCGGCGGTTAATAGTGCTTTGTTGTGGTGATATAACACAAAGCGATGACTGAACCGACCGCACACTTTTGCCATAAAGGTCGTGCGTCTGATAGGAAAATGGGCGGCAGGTCACGCGCCAGCGCCTGACGCAATGTTAATAGAGTGTTACTTTTAGGGGCTGATTACCGTGCGCACCGGCATGTTGATACCGCCCATCATCGACAAATCTAATGGGTAACTCGCACCATACCAGTGCACAGGTGGCTGTTCAGCACGCGCCGTCACGGCGACTCGTCAACTCAGCACCAGCCTTAGGAGGCACTGTGGCTCTACCCTCCTGTCTGAGTTCTATCGCGAAAGCTTATTTTGGCATCAACTTTGCTTAATAACCGATATGCGTTCTGTTGGAGGAAGTGTCCATGAATCTTCGTCGCCTCAAGTACTTTGTTAAAATTGTTGATGTAGGCAGCCTGACTCAGGCCGCCGATATTTTGCATATTGCCCAACCTGCGCTCAGCCAGCAGCTGGCTACGCTGGAAGGGGAAGTGAATCAGCAACTGCTCATTCGTACCAAGCGCGGCGTGACGCCGACCGAAGCGGGTAAAACGCTCTATTCCCACGCGCAGGCCATTTTGCGCCAGTGCGAGCAGGCACAAAGCGCCATTGAGCTGGTGGGCGCGTCGCTGAGCGGCAGCGTTTCGGTCGGCTTAGCGCCGGGCACCGCTGCGCAAAATCTTGCCCTGCCGCTGATGATGGAAGTGCAGCAGCAGCATCCCGGCATTGTGCTCTATTTCAATGAGAACTTCGGCACCACGCTGAGCGAGCTGATCATGAACGGCCGCATGGACATGGCGGTGATTTACGATCATCGCACCATCCACGGGCTGCGCTTTATGCCGCTGATGAAAGAGGATCTCTACTTCGTCTGTCCGTTCAGCCTCGCGCAGCCGGTAAAAGAGATCCCGCTGGCGCAGGTAGCGCAGTACGATCTGTTCCTGCCGCGCGTCTACAACATCATGCGCAAAGTGCTCGACGATGCCTTTGTGCATAACAATCTGCAGTATCGCGTGAAATGCGAGATCGAATCACAAACGACGCTGAATGCCGCGCTCAGCGCCGGTCTCGGCACCACCATCATGCCGGAATCCGCCGCCCGGGCGATGCTGAAAAGCGGCGATGCGTGGATGGCGAAGATCGTCGATCCAGATGTGCAGGTTTCGCTGTCGTTCTGCATGTCGGATCACCTGCCGCTGTCGCAACCGGCTGAAGCGGTGAAATCAATCCTGCTGTCGCTGATGTCACGCCGCAACGTCGAGAATTATCCGCTGACGCTGGTGGGATAAGACCCGCTTATTGCCGTAAAGCGAAACCCTCTTACTGCCCGTTGAACGAACGCGCTAGATTACGATTTTGCCCGCAGCGGCGGGCATGTTCGCTTTGACGGGACGTTTATGGATAAAACCGCAATACCGCTGCCAACGCTGCGCGCCCTGGCACGCAAGATGCAAACCGCCGGGTTGAGCAGCCTGGCGCTCGATGGTAAGCACTGGTCGGTGCGGTTAACCTTTGCCGCCACGCCGTCCGCGCCGTTGCCCGTACCCGCGATGGTTCCCTCCCCGGAAATTTCCCTCATAACACAACGCATCGGCGCACCGATGCCCGGCACGTTGCTGCGCCGCCATCCGCAGAGCCAGCAGGATTTTGTGGCGGTCGACCAATGGGTGCAGGCCGGTGACATCGTGGCGCTGGTACAGGTTGGGCCGCTGTATGTGCCGGTACGTAGCCCCGCCAACGGCACGATTCGATCGCTCAGGGCTGAGCATCTTTCTGCGGTGGAATATGACGAGGGAATTCTGACGCTTGAGCCGCATCGGTCGCCATGAATGGCGACCCTACGACGTAGGGTGCGCATTCATGCGCACCTGGGGCAGCAGCACAGCGTTATAAGGGGCGCTTATCGCCTCAAAATTTTTATGTCTTATGCCCTTGCGGCATAACTGCATACAGTCAAAAGACGACAATACGAGGAGAAGCTGATGCCATTTTCAGATTATAAAACCGCACTGGTGACCGGTGCATCTGCCGGAATGGGCGAAGCGATTGTTGAGCGTTTGTGCCAGGAGGGTATTACCGTACACGCGGTGGCGCGCCGTAAAGAGCAGCTGGCGGCCCTGGCCGATCGTACCGGTTGCATCCCACACGCCATCGACGTCAGCGACGTCAGCGCGCTCACCGCACTCTGCAACGATCTTGAAATCGACATTTTGGTCAACAACGCGGGCTTATCGCACCCAGGTTCCATCCTCGAGGCGGACGAGAACGTGATTGAAACCCAGGTCGACGTCAATTTGCGCGCGGTACTGCATCTGTGCCGTCTGCTGGTGCCGGGCATGGTAGCGCGCGATCGTGGCCACGTTTTCAACATCACCTCGATTGCCGCCATCTACAACTTCAACGGCAACTCGGTCTATCACGCCACCAAAGCCGGTGTGCACGCCCTTTCGCGCCAGCTGCGCGTGGATTGCTACGGCAAACGCGTGCGCATCACCGAAATCTGTCCGGGCCGCGTCGCCACTGATATTTTCGGCAATGTATCCGGCGATCATGAAGAGGCGCGTCGCCGCTTTATTGATGGCTTTGAGCTGCCGCAGGCGAAAGATATCGCCGATTGCGTCGCTTTCGCGCTCGCCGCACCGCTGGCGGTGAATATCGGCAATATCGAAATCACCCCCACGCTGCAGGTGCCGGGCGGCCTTTCCACTATGCGACCGGGCGACCACAGCGCCTAGCCTGCGATGATGAGGTAACAGTATGGCTCTCGATTTCAGCAGTGTGATAACCGGCCAATACGGCCAGATGATCGTTGACGGAACGGTGATCACCCTTGAACTGGCGTTGGGTGCCTGGCTACTGGCAATGGTTCTGGCGCTGCTGCTGGTGGTGATCCGCCTGACTGAAAACCGTATCGCCGTCGGCCTGGTAAAAGCTTACGTCTCTTACCACCGAAACGTACCGACGCTGATTCAACTGATGATGTGGTACTTCGCGATCCCCACCTTGCTGCCAGAGGCGTTGCAGATGTGGATCAATAACTTCAACGCCGAGTTTCTGTTTTCCCTCACCGCGCTTGGCCTGTGCCAGGCCGCCTACTTCTCTGAAGATATCCGCAGCGGCCTGCGCGCCATTCCCGATGGGCAGAACGAAGCGGCGCGCGCGCTGGGGATGAGTTATGTGCGCGCCATGCACGCGGTGATTCTGCCGCAGGGCGTTCGCAATGCGCTGCCGGCGATGATCAACCACACGGTGCTGCTGTTTAAAAATACCAGTCTGGCGATGGTGATCGGCGTGGCGGATCTCACCTATGTCACGCGTGATATTGAGAACCAGACATTCCGCACCTTCGAATCCTACATCGTGGCGACCGTAGGCTATCTGTTCTTCTCCCTGCTGCTGATGGGTCTTGGCGCGCTGCTGGCCCGCCGCTTCCACCGCGTCTATGCGAGGTAATGGCGATGTTTGAGATTTTCACCATTTTGCATGACAACGGCATGCTGCTGTTAATGGGGCAATATCCCAATGGGCCGATTGGCGGCGTGCTCTGTACGCTGCTGATCTCGGTGCTGGCCGTGCTGCTGGCGTTTCCGATTGGTGTGCTGCTGGGCCTGGCGCGTCTGTCGCCGTGGCGCTGGCTGAGCTGGCCCGCTACCGGCTGGGTTTACCTGCTGCGCGGCATTCCGCTGATGATGGTGGTGTTCTGGACTTACTTCTGTGTGCCATTGCTGATTGGCCACAACATCAGCGGATTCGCCACCATGCTGTGTACGCTGGTGATTTATGAGAGCGCCTATATCGCCGAGATCGTACGCGGCGGCATTCAGGCGCTGCCGCACGGGCAATATGAAGCGTCACGCGCGCTGGGCATGAGCCATCTCAAAACTCTGCGCCTGGTGATTCTGCCGCAGGCGCTGTTCAACACGCTGCCCAGCCTGGTGAGCCAGCTGGTGTCGATCATCAAGGACAGCACGCTGGGCTACGTGATTAACGTACCGGAACTGACGTTTGCCGCCAATCAGGTGAGCAATCAGCTGCTGACCAAACCGTTTCAGGTGTTCGCGATTGTGGCGCTGAGCTACTACCTCATCTGCTTCAGCCTCACCTGGCTCGCCAATAAACTTGAAGCGCATATTGCGCAGAAACGCCGTCAGGCTCCACCGCAGCCCGCCAGCGTAGCGCCGGCGGTGATGCTGACTAAACCCTCTTCGCAATAAGGAAACACCATGGGACCGATGATCATGTTTAATCAGGTCAACAAATGGTACGGCGCCTATCAGGCGCTCACCAACCTGAGCGCCGAGATCAATACCGGCGAAGTCGTGGTAGTGTGCGGCCCTTCTGGCTCCGGCAAATCCACGCTGATTCGTACCGTTAATCGCCTTGAGCCAATCGATGACGGCCAGATCGTGTTTGACGGCATCGATATTCACGGCAGCAGCACGCGCCTCAATCAACTGCGCACGCGCATCGGCTTTGTGTTTCAGAGCTTCAACCTGTTCCCGCATGTTTCCGTGGCCGAGAACATCATGATGTCGCCGATGAAAGTACTCGGCGTGAAGCGCACGGAGGCGCGGCGCCAGGCGGGCGAATTGCTGGAGCGCGTAGGATTATCGCATAAAGCCGATGCCTATCCGGCGCAGCTTTCCGGCGGTCAGCAGCAGCGCGTAGCCATTGCGCGGGCGCTGGCGATGAAACCACCGGTGATGCTGTTTGATGAACCCACCTCAGCGCTCGATCCGGAAATGGTCGGCGAAGTGTTGTCGGTGATGCGCGGTCTGGCGCAGGAAGGGATGACGATGATGTGCGTCACCCACGAGATGAATTTTGCACGTGACGTGGCAGACACCATCTGGTTTATGGATCAGGGGCAGATTCTGGAGAAATCGCAACCGGAGCAGTTTTTCACCCAGCCGCAGCATCCGCGCGCGCAGCGGTTCTTAAGTGATTTGCGATCGCATTGAGTTGCTGGTCGGCATCCTTGTAGGGTCGGCATTCATGCCGATCTGGTCCATCACCGCACTGGATTCAACAATCCACCCACACCGCGCCCGCATCGGCGGATTTCACGCACTGCTCCACCCAGCGCACGCCCATCAAGCCAGCATGCGCGCCGGGATACCAGAAATCTCGCAGGAAAGCCGCATCGCCGCGATCGCTGGCATCCATCGCCAGCGCGAAGCGGCGATAGAGATTTGACCAGGCCTCAAACAAGCCTTCCGGATGTCCCGCACCGATACGGTCGTCAGCCAGCGCGCTTTGATGCAGATAACCCATGCCGCGCTCCAGAATCTGCACCGGCTCGCCCTGCACTTCATAACGCAGCTGATTCGGCTGTTCGTCCCACCATTCGATACTGGCTTTCTCACCAATCACGCGGACTTTCTGGCCGTGCATCGAACCGCTATTCACCGCCGACGCCCACATGGTGCCGACCGCGCCGTTATCATACTCCATCATCACGAAGGCATTATCTTCCAGCGGCGCACGGGTTTTGACAAAGCTCTGGCGACTGCACAGCAGGCGCTTCACCTGCAAATGCGGCACCATCGTTTCAGCAATAAATAGCGGATGCGTTGCCAAATCGCCCAGCACGTAGCTTGGCCCGACGAAGCGCGGATCGACGCGCCATTTGGTGCTTTCATTCTGCAGCTCCACCGCTTCGTTATGGAAACCGTGCGCGAACTGCATATTGATGATGCGAATCTCACCGAGCAAACCTGCGGCGATCATCTCGCGCGCCTGATGAATCAGCTGATGCCCGGCGTAACCGTAAGTCACACCGATAATTTTCTTCTTCTCGATGCACAGCTTTTCCAGTTCATCGGCTTCGGCGGCGGTAAAACACAACGGCTTCTCACACACCACATGCAAACCCGCATTTAGCGCCGCACGGCAGATGCTGAAATGCGTGTTGTTCGGCGTGGCGATCGATACCGCTTCGATGCCGTCCGCGCGCGCCGCCTCAGCCGCAAACATCGTTTCATAATCCGCGTAGCAGCGCATGGCATCGATGCCCAGCGAGGTGCCAAAGGCGCGGCCGCGTTCGGCGTTGATATCGAAGGCCCCCGCCAGCAGCGTAAAGTTGTTGTCGCGCGTCGCCGCCGAACGGTGGATGTAACCAATCTGGCTGGTACCGCCGCCGCCCACCATGCCCCAGCGTAGCGAGCGATTCAGAACGTTAATACCGTTGATCATGCTGATCTCCTCAGAATCCAATCGATTGCAAATAGTGCAGGCTGGCGGTGACGTCGCGCAGGCTGGTCTCGGCATCTCGCGGATCGCGCTCCTGTTCGATGGTGATCCAGCCCTGATAATGGCGCGCTGCGAGGAAAGCGCGCACCGCTGGATAATCAATTGCCCCTTTGCCGATCGGGCACATGACGCCTTCCGCGCAGGCGGCAAAGAAATCCACGCCGCGCGCAATCACGTCGCGCCATACCGCGTCGTTGACGTCTTTAAAGTGCAGGTAATCAATGCGATGCCAGTAGCGGCTGAGGTAGGGAATGGGATCCATGCCGGAGTAGTACAAATGACCGGTGTCGAGGCACAAACCGGCCACGTCGTGCGGGATGTCCTCCACCAGCTGCTGCAGCTCGTCGGCAAACTCAATGCAACCACCGGCATGCGGGTGGATGACCGCGCGCACACCATATTCGTTCCAGGCGATCTGGCTCAGCGAGGTGATGTGCTGCATCATGCGCTGCCAGTCAGCGTTTGACAGGCGCGGCGCTTTATCAGACTGACCCGCGTATTTAGCGCGTTCTGGATTGCCGAAGTCGATAATCACCAGATAAGGCGCAGGTATGTTGTCGGCGTGAATTTTGCTAGCGGTGGGCACCAGCGACAGGTTACGGCAAATGTTGTGCGTCAGTTCAACCATCGCTGGGAAATTGGCTTCACTCACCAAATCATCAAAAAGGGTGCCCGCCACCAGCGACAGATCGTGCGCTTCCAGCTGCTGACGCAGCTCGGCAGGATCCACCGGCAGATAGCTCCACGGTCCCAGCTCAATACTTTTATAACCGGCCTGCGACGCTTCACTCAGCACTTTCTGCCACGGCGGCAGGAAAGGGTTGTTCGGATCATCAACGCCCCAGCTACAGGGCGCGTTAGCAATATGAATAGACATGATCGTTCCTTGCGGTAGTGGATGGCGCAAGTATCAAATAAATATTTCATCACAAACAACCATGAAACATTCATTTTTTGATAGCGATCATACTATTTCGCATCATTAAAATGATAGAAAAAATATCAAAGTCAGCAATGGCGCGGTTTACAGGTTTTCACGCGTGACAATATCGAACGGCAGGGTGATTTGTGTGAAATGCTCGCCAGGTGCAGCATGATGCTGCTGCACCATTTGCGTCAGGCGCGCCACCATCTCATCGATACGATTGCGGATCATTACCGTGATGGTCCCGTCAATCAGCGCCAGCTCGCCCTCCTGCACCGGACCATGGCAGATCAACGCCACCTTGCGCTGTGGCTGCTGACGCAGCGCGTGAATGACGCCTTCAATGCCACCACAGGGTGCAAAAATCAGCGCTAAATCAGGGTTGTCATCGAGTAACTGACGCGTTGCCTGGTAGCCACCATCAATGGTTTCATTGGTTTTCAGCGGCTCCAGCACGCGTCGGGTACTGTCCTGCTCACGCAGATAGGATCGGAAGCCGATTTCATTGGTTTCCTGGCAGATAAAGCGATGGTCGCCCACCAGCACGCCCACCGAGCCAAGCTGGTGCAACAGATGCGATGCCACCCAGCCGGCAGTGCGGCCAGCTTTCTGATTATCCAAACCGATATAACCGGCGTGGCCGCACGGCGAGAAATTGGAAAACAGCGCATAAACGCGCACTCCCTGGCGCGACACGGTTTCAATCGCGTGGCGAATCAGCGGGTGGTCCAGCGCCACGACACCAATGGCATCCACCTGCTCAGCCAGCGCGTACAGCGACGCCACGACAGCCTCAACATCATGAATATCATGCCAGGCAAACAGCGGTTCGCTGCCGGCTGGATGGAAGAGTTGTGTCTGCTGCCGCAGCGCATCGGTGAGCGAATGATAGAACGAGTAGGATTTTGCTAGCAGGATGAACCCCATGCGCAGCGTCACGCTGGATGCAGGCAGTGCCTCCTGCCGCAGCGGCGCGTGGCCGATGCGGTAACCAAGGCGACTGGCCGCTTCCAGTACTTTCTGCTCGGTGGCAGGACGCACCGGCGCGCGCCGGTTTAATACGCGATCAACCGTTGCCACCCCCACGCCTGCGGCGGCGGCGATGACGTTCAGAGTGATTTTACTCATTCAGCGATTCCCATAGAAAAAGGATAATAAACTATCAAAAATAATGCCCTTATTTCTCGAAAATCACCAATACCTTGCTCATCTCATCAGTGAAAAATTTCATTACTTGATACTTTCTCTCTCATTATTTTGATCGTTCTCGCAAATATAAAACTGATGATTTCATTTCAATATCATTAAGAATGAATTTTTGATATCAGTTTTCTTAAGAACCACCACTCAGCGTATGCGGTGCGCTTTTAACGCTCAGGAGAAGAGAATGAAAATCGCTTTTGATGTGGATGTAATCCGAGATCTTGGCATCACGCGCATGGTGCATCAGGTGGCTGAATGGGGCTACAAGTACATCGAGCAGTCGCCGCATCCACAGATCAATCCGTTCTATAAACATCCGAAAGCCAGCCGTGAAATCATGCGCGAATACAAAAATGCGCTAAACGCCACCGGGCTGGAAATCTCTTCGTTCATTACCGTTTATCGCTGGTCTGGTCCGGATGAACTGCGGCGTCAGGCTGCGGTGAAGAACTGGAAACGCATGATCGAGATTGCCGTGGAAATGAACGTTCAGGTCATCAACACCGAGCTTTCCGGTAATCCGAACGAGCCCGAAATATGTGAAGAGATGTTTTATCGCTCGATGGAAGAACTGTTACCGATCTTCGAACGTGAGGGTATCCGCGTCGAAATTCAGGCACATCCGTGGGATTTCTGCGAGCAAAGTAACGAAACCGCCGACATCGTGAAGTCGTTCCGCAGCGAGAACGTGAAGTATATCTACAGCGCACCGCACACCTTCTATTACGACAAAGGCGTCGGCGATGTGAAGAATATGCTGCATTACGCCGGAGACGATCTGTCGCATATGCTGATTGCCGATACCATGAACCACACCAAACACTGCCGCTACATTGTTAACCCGCCGGGCGTAGATGCCACTATCCACCAGCACGTGGCAGTTGGGGAAGGTGAAGTGAATTTCGATGCGCTGTTTGAAGCACTGCGCGAGATGAATTTTGCCCATCGCACGTTCAAGGTTGGCGGCGAGTCGATTATCTCTGCGGCGCTGTTCGGTTATCCGGAAAAGATGAAGTATCAGGCAGTTGAAACGCGCGAGCTGATCGAGCGTGAGCTGCTGGGAAATGAAGGAGCTTAAGGTCGCCAATGTCGAGCTTATGCTGTTTATGCAAGAGAACGTTACATAATCCGACTTTGTATCCCACCGCCAGCGCGGTTAAATCGCCTGTATTACTGGCTGCTACACTCAGTAGCAGCAAAAATACAAACACAACAAGGCGAAACCATTATGTCGGAACATCAATATCAGCCCGCGAAAGTCTGGACCTGGGACCCGGAAGCCAAAGGTAACGGCGCGAAAACCAACCGTCCAACCGCCGGGCCGACGCATGAGAAAACCCTGCCGGTTGGCAAACATCCGCTGCAGCTTTACTCGCTCGGCACGCCAAACGGCCAGAAAATTACCATCCTGCTGGAAGAGCTGCTTGCCGTCGGGGCGAAAGACGCCGAGTACGATGCCTGGCTGATTCGTATCGGCGATGGCGATCAGTTCTCCAGCGGTTTTGTTGATGTGAACCCGAACTCAAAAATTCCGGCGCTCAGCGATCACTCGGTTAGCCCACCGCAGCGCGTGTTTGAATCGGGCAACATTCTGCTCTATCTGGCAGAGAAATTTGGCCACTTCCTGCCGACCTCGCTGGCAGGACGCACGGAAACGCTCAACTGGCTGTTCTGGCTGCAAGGTTCTGCCCCTTACCTTGGCGGCGGCTTCGGTCACTTCTATCACTACGCGCCGGAAAAAATCGAATACGCCATTAACCGCTTCACGCTGGAAGCCAAGCGTCAGCTTGACGTACTGGATCGCCAGCTGGCGGATAATCGCTTCCTCGCCGGTGACGAATACACCATCGCCGACATCGCCACCTGGCCGTGGTACGGCAATCTGGTACTGAATAATCAGTATGGCGGCAGCGAATTCCTGGATGCGCAGTCGTATAAAAATGTGGTGCGTTGGGCGAAAGAGATTGCCGAGCGTCCGGCGGTGATTCGGGGTCGTAAAGTCAATCGTGCGTTTGGCGCCGAGCCGCAGGATCAGCTGCTGGAACGTCACGATGCCGCTGATTTTGATAACAATACGGAAGACAAACGTCAGGCGCGAGGTGAGAAATAATGGCGGCTTATGTGGTGTTTATTAAGGATGAAACCTTAGACAAAGACGAGCTGGCAACTTACGCAGAAAAAGCAGGCCAGGCGCGTGGCGACCACCCCATTACCCCACTGGCTTTTTACGGTGCGCTGGAAACGCTGGAAGGGCCACAAGCCGAAGGCGTGGTCGTGCTGCAGTTCCCGGACGCTGAGGCGGCGAAGGGCTGGTATTACAGCCCGGCGTATCAGGAAGCCAAAGCGCATCGTCTCAAAGGGGCGAAGTACCGCGTATTGCTGGTTAACGGCGTGGAATAACGCGCAATGGTGCGGTAATTGGCCTGGTCGGCATGATTGCCGACCCTACAAGCCCGTAAGGTCGCCATTCATGGCGACCTCGCTTCCAACTTATCCCAACCTGAATAACGCAATCGCCTGCTTAAGCGCATTCGCCTGCTGCTGTTGCTGCTGCGCCACCTGCAGTGTTTCAGCCACGTGCTGCACGTTATGATGCACACTGTGATCGATACTATTAATGCTCTGCTGAATCTGCTCAATACTCAGATTCTGCTGCTCACTCATCTCCGACAGCTCCGTCACCAGCTGCGATAATCCGCTAATACTGCTATGAATCTCGCGCATAGTTTGCGCCGCGTGTTCCACCTGCACGCTGCCATGCTCGGTGCTGATAGCACTGGCATCCATCAGCTGACGAATTTCCCGCGCCGCACTCTCGCTGCGCATCGCCAGAGTGCGCACTTCACTGGCGACCACGGCAAAACCGCGCCCCTGATTACCGGCACGCGCCGCTTCCACCGAGGCATTTAGCGACAGGATATTGGTTTGAAATGCGATACCGTCGATCAGCTCCAGAATGATTTTCACTCGCCTCGACTCTTCGCTAATTTTTTCCATCGAGCGCATTGCCGACTGAATATTCTCCTCGCCACGCGTGGCAACGGCGCGGGTCTCACTCGCCAGTTGGCGTGCGCTCTGCGCTTTGTCACGGGTTAAGCTGGCGGCGATGCTGATTTCGGTCATCGCACTGGCTGCCACCTCCAGCGCCTGCGCCTGCTCATCCGTACGCGTAGAGAGCGCGGCGTTACGCGCAAGAATGCTATCGGACTCGGTCAGTAGCAGAGCAACGCCATCGCTAACCTGATGTAACGTGCCGTGCATGGTGCCGAGCGTGGTGCTAAAGGTGCGGGCAAAGGGCGTCGCGCTCTGCTGAGTATCGGCGCGCAATGTAAGATAACCGGCTTGCTGATTGATCTGTGCCGCCAGCTCAGCCACTTCGCTGGCAGAGCGCGCATCGGCCGCCATCTGGCGCGCAATCACCAGCAGCATGGCCGTTTGCGCCACCACAAACAGCGCGTGGAACAGCACCATATCCCAGCCAGGATGATGGAACACCACCACGCCAAACAGGTCATTTTCTTGCAGATAATTGAACAAGATGTGATGCGTCGCCGCCGCAGCCGCGCCCATCAGTATCGGACGAATATCGCGCCATGCTAACAGCGCCGACATCAGCACAAACACCGAAAAATGGTATTCAGTCTCGCCAGCGCCGAGTTGAATCAGCAAACCCGCCCAGCCAATTAACAGCGTGGACAAAACCAAACGCGAAAACAGCGTGCCGCGCAGTGCGGTACCAATAAAGGTTGCCAACAGCGCCAGCACCACACCGCCAATCAGCGCCACCAGAAGGTTGTCATTGAGCCAGCCAACGCCGATCGCCATTGGCCACAATGCCCAGCTGAGGATTACCGCCAGACTATCAGCCCGCTGTGCGATACGCTTGAGCGAAACCATTTCTACCGGCACGGCGTCCGGGCCTGACAAGGGCGTTGCGATCATGGCAATTTTCCACACCAGAAGTTGATCAAAGAGCCCCAAACGCACGGGGCAAAGCGCACGGATTCAGTGAAAAATTATCGGCGTAGGAAAATGAAAGTTTAGCTTTTGTAATAGCTTATATGTGGCGATGTGATGATTGTCACGCTGGCCGAGGGAAACGAATTCATTCGCAGCGTGGAAGAAAGCTAGTGTACTATTTGTAATTGATGCACCTCGATACGGTAACGGAAAGAGACTTATTATGGATTCACCTTACACGCTTAGCGTTCTGGTTACGGCGCATAACTGCGAAAAATTTATTACCGAGACGTTAAACAGTTTAAAAAATGCCTGTACTGGCGTTGAAGAGCAGATTGAAATTGTTTTGGTGAATGACTCTTCTTCGGATAATACCAGCGAGATGCTGCATGCATTTGCCGCTTCATGTAGCCATGTAAAAATCGTTGACGTGATGTTCCGTAATATTGGCAAAGTCAGGAATTTCGCTGTCAGCCAAGCCAGCGGTCAATATATCACCATGCTCGATGGTGACGACCAGCTATTGCAAAATTCGTTTTCTGATATTGTGCATTTTTTGCAGGTAGAGCAACCGGATATTCTTCTCACTTCCCTTAATGAGGTGTATGCGGGTAAATCAACACCTCAACAGTGGCAGGGTTTGAAAACCACCGCGCTGACGCAACATCAGGTGATTGAAAAATTCCTCATCCACCGAGAAATTCAAGCCCACTTTATTGGGCAATACATAAAAAAATCGCTGTTTGCGGACCATCATTTCCCCGATTTCACCTGCTATGAGGATGCGTATTTATTCCCATCGATCCTCAAAGCTAGCCATAAAATATTTTTTGCTGCACAAGGCCCTTACCTTTACTTTAAAAGAGGACAGAGCCTGTCCAGCGCGCTTGATGCGCATAAAATATCCATGCTCATTAAAGCGACACAGCAAATGGATGCTGTACTGGGAGAGCGCTATCGCAATCTGCTCTCATGCCACTGGATTAATCTGGCACATAAGTTTTATCCATTGATTAGCGATGAACATGAGCAAGGCGTGGTGAAAAAGGCGATAGACCAAATACCTGCCGTTTCATTTATGGCGGATGTAAAAGTGAGATTTAGCCTCAAGAAAAAGTTTCTTAAAATGAAGCTCAGGGGTTTTCAATAGATGCGTCATAAAAAAGGCTCCTCATCGGAGCCTTTTTTTCATGGTTCACTTCTCTTTTCAATCAGAGACAAGAGAACCACCAGAATGCTGAATATTGCAATAAACTCAATTGATGTTAGTACAACATCAGTCATGCCATATAGCAGCGTTGCAATACCGGCTGCAGCAAGCGGCGTTAATCTTCGCGCCGCCCTAAACTCGGCAATGATAAAGATATAGAAGAAATAGAGCAGAACCCCTATACCGAGCACCCCAAACAAAGAAGCATACTGAATAAATTCATTATGCAGATGAACATTAATGTAAATTAACGCCCATGAGTCCTTCTGATTGTGCGCATCAAGATAGGTGGTTATAAAATTGTTGCGCTCGACTTGCGTCTGCCCGAAAGGAGCCTTCTCAAAGGACAATATTCCGGTTTTCCACATGGTAAAACGCGATCCCAGCGACGTTCTGTCGTTGCCATGTTCATAATCACGATACTCTTGCACTGTCGTATCGAAACGCGTTTCAATGACTTTATAACTGAGCCCGGCTGCCACCAACATTAACATCGCGACAAAGCTGATAAACTTAACGTTGCGCGTCACGGCAAACAGGCGAAATGTCATATAAGCTAAAAACAATGTATGTATTACCATTGCAGAACGAGTTTGCGTCAGCATAATCACATATAGTGAGATAATAGAAACCGCTAAGAAATATAACTTCTTAAACTTATTTTCTTTCGAGTAAAGAATAAAGGCGATTAATGCTAACGTCACGGCGGAGTAAGCATAGGCAGTGAGCGTAGCGCGATTTATACCCAATACCACGCGATCCGCAGAGGTGAACGTCTGTAAGAAAGCGAACGAACTTGCTGTAACAAAAGCTAAGGCGAGTGACAGTATGCAATATCTTATCACTAAAGATTGATTAATATATTTCTCACGATAGACATGAAAAATATAGGTCATAATCAAGAAGGCAAGAAGGCACCTTTTACCTGCCGTAAAGTAAAGCTCACCTTGCTCGCCATGCATATATTTTGCATATAATGACCAACCAATAAAGACTAAGCCAAGCATTAACATGGCAAGTGATTTTCTTTCGGTAAAGTGAATGGCTCTTTTTTTAAACACTTCCAAAGCCAAGCCCGTCAATGAAAAGTAGGCGCAATAATAGAAGAGATAACGCCCGCCTTTTTCATAAAGAAAGGCGATAGGAAGGATTGCGATCAGCGAGGCAAATGCCAACCAAGGCAGCAACATGCTGATACTTTTCATTTTAGAAACTGACATTAATATCCTTTAGTCCCGTTTGATTTCAAAAAATGGTCGCATGAAAATTCGCCACATCGAATTTTTAACTTTGATCAGCAAAGGTCTTTTTTTCCTGATCTTATTCACTGTTACTTTTCGTAATTCCCTTATAATTTTTTTACGCTCTAATTCTGCTTCACAATGCCAGATTGTCGACTCATGGCTTAATTCTGATAAATGACCGACTGCAGGCACTACCGCTTTAATATCGACAACGCCACATTCAATCAGGTAAGTCCAGCGATCGGCTTCGAGCCACACTGGATTCATAAAATCATATAATTTTTTTGCTGCAGAAAGATTAATGATATAAGCATGAGCAAGGGCAGCCTGACTGACCGTCACTAATTTGTGTTCACTGGCAGAGATTTTTTTACCACCACGTAAATATTTTCTCACGTCACTTAAAAGATACAGTGTTGGATGTTTAGGTATGTTTGCTACTAGATAACTAATAATATCACATGAGTTATCATCAAACTGAACGTCATCTTCTAACACTAATGCGACATCGATATTTTCGCTTAGCATTTTTTGGTATACACCTTGATGACTTAATGCACATCCGATCTCACTTTCCGTTAATCCAGCAGATAATTCTGGATGTGTCTGATCCTTAATATCCTGAGGAGAGAGTAAGCGGCCATCAATTGCATTGAATACTTCTGCCTGCAGACCGATATTCTGGCACTGATTCAAAGCATGGTTCTTTCTTGCTGCATATTTTTCTAAATTGATGATAAAAACTTTCATCTAATCCTCAGAAACATGATGATAAATTACAAGTACATACATTGATTTATTTTTTTAAGAAGGGAATTTTACACGAAACACAACGATTTTCAGCTCATTTTGCTAAAACCATTCGCCAAATGATGTAAGAAAAAAGCGGATTTTCGTAGAAGTTTACGGAGGCGGGTTGGCTTTTTAGCGAAAGCCAGACATGTGGCCCCTCTCCCTGACGAGAGAGGGGTAAAGAGAAGGGTTATTTCGTCGCGAACTGCGCGTAGTTATCAGGCGTAATGGTTTGATAGGGCACCCAATTAAACGTCTGCACCTTTTGCTTCTCCAGCAGCGCCTTGGTCACCTGCACCGCGCCCGTTGCCTGTCCTTTGGCATCCTGGAAAATGGTCAGCGCCATTTTGCCGCTCTTCACAAACTGCTGTCCATCTGGCGTGCCATCGATGCCGGCGACCAATATCTTCTCATTCTTCGCCTGATTGAGGGCCATGATCGCGCCAATCGCCATCTCATCGTTATTCGCCGCGATGGCGTCAATCGGCCGCTGGTTCAGTAGCCAACTCGACACCACATCCACCGCTTCGTTGCGCTGCCATTTGGCGCTCTGCTTCTCAATCACCTTCATATCTTTGTATTTGGCGATCACCGCTTCCACCGCGCGGGTACGCTCACGCGCTTCTTCATTTGACAGCGCGCCCATTAGAATCGCCACGTTGCCTTTGTAATTCATCTTCTTCGCCAGCGCTTCCATCTGCATTTCACCGCCCAGCGCCGAGTCAGAACCCACATACGCCATATCAGCCGGCAGCTTCACTTCCGGCTTACGGTTGACAAATATCAGCGGGATACCGGCATTTTTCGCGGCGGTGATCATCGGCAGCACGCCCTGCGTATCCACCGGATTGAGAATAATGGCGTCGACGCCCTGGTTAATAAAATCATCCACTTGCTGCACTTGTAGCGCCACATCGCCTTTGGCATCCACAAATTGGCTCTTAAGCTGGTTAGCTTTCAGTTCCGCCTCCATCTGGGTACGCAGAATCGAGACAAAGTTGAGATCGAAGTTGGCCAGCGCCACGCCAACGGTAAAGGTTTTGGCGCTAACGCTCATACTGAGCAACAGCGAGCACACACAAAGAATCACATTTCTGATGTTCATGGGATAGTCCTGTAGGGTTGAGATATTATTTTTGCTTTCAACGGTTTGCTTCACGCCGGGTAACAGGCAAATACCCGGCGCTGGAACACTTAAAGGGAAAAGTGATCGCGGAACTGCTGTAGCGCAGCGGTGCTGTCGCCGCTCGCCCACCCTTCCAGCGCCACGGTGCCTTCATAGCCTTCAGCGCGCAGCGCTTGGGCGATGGCGCGGTAGTTAATCTCACCGGTGCCCGGCTGCTGGCGTCCTGGCACATCCGCCACCTGAATCTCGCCAATCGCCGCGCCACAACGGCGAATTAACGCAATCAAATTCCCCTCGCCGATCTGCGCGTGATACAGGTCAAGATTCATCTTCAGCGCCGGACTGTTAACGGCCTCCACCAGCGCCAGCGTATCGGCTGCCAGCGCGAACGGCGTGCCGGGATGATCAAGCGGTAAATTGAGGTTCTCCAGCGTGAAAACGCGTCCGGCACGTTCCCCCAATTGCGCCACCTGGCGCAGCGTATCCGCCGCTTTCAGCCACATGGCGCCGGTGACCACGTCGACCGGTTTAACCGGCAATCCTTTATCATCCAGCCCGGTACCGTGCAGGTTCAGCACCGGACAATTCAGACGCTCGGCCACCGCCAGCGATGCTTCAGCGCTTTGCAGCAGCTGCTGGATTTCATCGTCATCGGTCAGGTTGCCGCTGAGATAGCCGGTCATTGAGGTGAAACGTGCGCCAGTCGCCGCTAGCGCATCAATGTCTTTATTAGCCCAGCCCCAGATTTCAACGCCAAAGCCCAGTTCATGAATACGCTGCACGCGCGCAATGAACGGCAGATCGAGAAACACCATTTCGGCACACACCGACAATTGATAACCTGCCATTAGCGACCTCCCAACATGATCGGCTGCTGCTGTTGCACTGACTCGATACAGGCCAGCGCAATAATCAGCGCGTTACGCGCATCTTCACCGGTGGCGCGGGGTGTTTCACCCTGGCGAATGCAGCGGGCAAACTCCGTCATCTCTGCAACATAGGCCTCGCGCAACAGATCTGAATCCATGCGAGACGTTTCGATGGCGATGCCATCCTGGTGATAACGTACACAGTGATTGGCGTTGATATGCCCAGCCTGCAACATGCCTTTGCTGCCAAACACTTCGCCGCGCACGTCGTAGCCGTACACCGCCTGGAAGTTGGCTTCGGCGGTGGCAATTGCGCCGTTATCGAAGCGGATGGTGACCACCGAAGTATCTAGCAAGCCTTTCTCTTTAAAATCCGGACGCACCAGCGCATCGGCCAGCGCATACACTTCCACCGGTTTCGCCCCCGGATTAAAGTGCAGCAGCGTGTCAAAATCATGGATCAACGTTTCGAGGAAGATCGTCCACTGCGGGATGCGAGAAGGATCGTGCAGACCCGGATCGCGCGTTAGCGATCGGCTCAGCTGCGTGGTGCCATTCTCACCCGCTTTCACGGCCGCGATCGCTGCGGCAAAGCCCGAATCAAAGCGACGGTTGAAACCGACTTGCAGCACCACGCCAGCACTTTTCGCGGCAGCAATGGCGCGGTCGGCCTCATCCAGCGTTACCGCCATCGGCTTCTCACAAAAGACATGCTTGCCCGCTTCAGCTGCCGCGATCACCCATTCAGCGTGGGTGCGCGCCGGGGCGGCAATAGCGACCGCATCAATCTCCGGGTCCTGTAATAGCGCATGGAGATCGCTATACGCTTTCGCTACGCCGAGTTTGCGAGTCAGGGCTTCAGCCGCGCCAGGTTGCGGATCGCCTACCGCTGCCAGAATCGCCCCCGGCACGCGCCAGGCAAGGTTTTCTGCGTGGAAGCTGCCCATGCGTCCGGCGCCAATCAGTCCTACGCGCACGGGTTTAAGATGAAATGTCATAACCTATTCCTTTTTATTTTGGAGGAGCTCATTCGAGCGCAGGGATGTGCGTTATGTACTGCAAAGGCAATGCCAACTGGAACAGGGCTGATTATGTGAGACGTAACACAGATAGAGCTCACAAACTGGCAACAAAATTTACATGTCAACTTCACATGTCAATAAAATGGACATTCCGAAATAGAGGAGGATGCCGCATGCGTGCTAGTGAGCGTTTACCTTTCAAAGATGAAAGCGACCCGATCTTCAGCTTGCCGGACAGCGCGGAGGTTGGGGAGTGGGATACCTTGCTATGGCAGGGCTGGCACAGCTTTGAGCGCGGTGAACAGCCAGGTTGGATGCGGCATAGTATTTTGCAGTCGTGGCAACGATCGCGTCAGCGCGCCATCGATCCTGCCACGTTTAGCTACACCTCTCCGCCTGCTGACGAGCTGGCGGCAATCCTTGAGCACAACGCCGAGTTGATCCTCGCAGCACGCAGCATTATGGAGAACCTGCTGGCATATAACCCAGACGGGCACATTAACCTAACCGATGCGCAGGGCGTAACGCTGCATTTTTGCGGCGCAGATCTTACGCCGGTCGGCAGCATCCTGCGCGAAGAGGTGCTTGGCACCAACTGCACCGCGCGCTGCCTGATCGAACAGCGTCTGGTGTATGTACTGGGCGGTGAAAACTGGAAGCTCGACCTGCGCAAACGTCATCGCCAATGTGCTGCCGCACCGGTGCGCGATGCCAGCGGCCAGCTGCTGGGCGTATTAACGCTCACCGCCACGCCCGACAATTTCAACGCGCACACGCTGGGTACCGTGCAGGCCGCAGCGGAGGCGGTAGGTCAGCAATTGATACTGCGGCGCTTGCTGGCTGAACAGCAGTCGATCCTCGAAACGCTGAATGAAGGCGTGATCGTCTGCGATCGTCATGGCCGCATTAAAACCCTGAATCGCTATGCGCGGCAGATCTTCAGCGGCCTCGATCCGCAAGCGGGCACCATCGATGCGCTTTTACAGCCGCAGGGGGGATCGCTGCTTACCATGCCTTTCTGCAATGACCGCGAGCTACAATTTATCCCGGACGGCGCAAACCCGATTTCCTGCCTGATTTCGCTGATGCCGGCCCCCGATGGCGGCCGCGTGCTGTCGCTGCGCGAAAATCAACGTATTCGCGCCATTACGCGCCGCGTGATGGGTGTGAGGGCCAGCTACACATTTGAAATGATTCGCGGCCATGCGCCGCGCGTGCAGCAAGCGATTCACAAAGCGCGCGCCAGCAGCCGCACCGACAGCACCGTGTTGCTAACCGGCGAAAGCGGCACCGGCAAAGAGCTGTTTGCCCAAGCGATCCATAACGCCAGCCCGCGCCAGCAGGAACCGTTTATCGCGCTGAACTGCGGCGCACTGCCGCGAGATTTGGTGCAGAGTGAACTGTTCGGCTATGTCGATGGGGCGTTTACCGGCTCGCGACGCGGGGGATCCGCAGGCAAGTTTGAGCTGGCGGATGGCGGCACTTTGTTCCTCGATGAGATTGGCGAGATGCCGCTGGAGGCGCAAACCAGCCTGCTGCGCGTATTGCAGGAGGGTGAAGTGGTGCGCATCGGTGCGGCGCACCCGCTCAAAGTCAACGTGCGCATAATCGCCGCCACCCACTGCAATCTGCTGGATGCGGTGGAGAAAGGCGCCTTTCGCCGCGATCTCTACTATCGCCTGAACGTGATCTCTCTGGAGATCCCGCCGCTGCGTGAGCGTCAGGAGGACATTCCCGGGCTGGTGAATACCTTTATTCAGGCGCTTTGTACCCGCATGAAACGTATTGCGCCGCAGCTTTCTACGCAAGCCATGGCCTGCTTACAGGCATGGCATTGGCCCGGCAACGTGCGCGAGCTGGAGAATCTGGTGGAACGCATGGTGAACTTGTGCGAGGGCCTGGAGATTGATCGCCGCGATCTGCCGGAAGAGATGATGCAGCACGGCGTGCCTCCGATAAGTGAATTGAGCTCGCTACAGGAGAATGAGCGCCAGCATGTGCTGCAGGTGGTGCGTGAGCAGAAGGGCAACCTGCGCCAGTCGGCCCAGCTGCTGGGGATTTCGCGTACCGCGCTGTATAACAAACTGCATCACTGGCAGGTAGATGTCGCTGGGTTGCGGCGCGGGTAAGGCGCTGAGGTGAGGGAAAAGCAATAACTGTTACAGCGGCGACCAACGTTTTTCCGGGGCGCATCAATGCGCCCCTGACAAAAACCGATCCGTTTTGCGTAGGGTGCACATTACTGCGCACCCTTTGACAGGCCGCACACATCCCATTAAATCGCAGTTTCGTTTTCCAGCTTCTGCCGTTTGCGCAGGTGCGGGAAAATCGTCATCCATACGCCCACCACCACCAGCGTGCCGATGCCGCCAATCGCGGCCGCAGGCACCGCGCCAAAAAAGGCCGCCAGCAAACCCGATTCAAACTCGCCGAGTTGGTTCGAGGTATTAATGAAAATGGCATTGACCGCGTTAACACGACCGCGCATCTCATCTGGCGTATCCAGCTGCACCAGCGCACCGCGAATCACCATGCTTACCATATCGAAGCCGCCCAGCGCCGCCAGGGCGATCACTGATAGCCACAGCTGCGTCGAAAGCGCAAACACCAGCGTGGCTACGCCAAAACCGGCCACCGAGCCGAACATAATCATGCCGACATGCTTTTCCAGCTTGTGACGACTGAGCCAAACGCCCACCAGCAGCGCGCCGACTGATGGCGCACCGCGCAGGATGCCCAATCCCCACGGCCCGGTGTGCAGAATGTCCTGCGCGAAAATCGGCAACAGCGCGGTGGCACCGCCCAGCAACACAGCAAACAGATCGAGTGAAATCACGCCGAGCACATCTTTGCGATCGCGGATAAAGCGCACGCCGGCAAACAGATTTGGCAGGTTCATCGGTAAACGCGCCTGCGGTGGACGTTCATAGCGCAGTCGGCTCACCAGCACAATCGAGAAGAGATAGAACAACGCCGAGACGCCATAGACCACTTCCGGTCCAGCTACATAAAGGAAGCCTCCGAGCGTTGGGCCGATAATCACCGCGGCCTGGCCACCCACCGAACTGGCGGCCATTGCGCGCGCCAGGATCGGCGGCGGCACCAGCGCGGGCAGCATTGAGGTGATGGCCGGCCACTCCAGTGCCTTCGCCACTGAGATCAGGAACACCAATCCCCAAATCTCAAACTTCCCTGCCCAGTTAATGAGGGTTAACGCAACAAGCCCAAGCAGGGCCAGCCACTCAATGAATTGTCCGAGCAACACAATTCGGCGGCGATCGTGCTGATCGGCCAGATGACCCGCGGGCAACGCCAGTAGCACAGAGGGAAGAAACTGCATCAGGCCGATCATCCCCAGCGCCATTGCACTGTGGGTTAAGGCATAGATTTGCCAGCTGACCGCCACCGAGAACATTTGAAAACCGAAAGATGAACAGGTGCGTGCCAGCCAAAAGGCGACAAAAGACCTGTGCCGCAGCAACGAATCCTCTGCTGAACTCATAGATATTATCCCATCCTAAATAATGACGTCGGTTAGCGTCGTTGCACCAACCTGATGAAAAGCCACAGAATGGCTTCCGCTTTATTTTTCAGGGCACAGAGTGCGGCATCTTCCTCAGCCAGGCAATGGCTAGCCGTGCTGTTTAAAAACAGAAGGTTACCGCTAAATTAACTAAGCATAGAGGCCACAATATTAGCACACTGATGGTTTTCAACTGAAAATATCCAAAAAATTCCAGATATTCCAATAACGCTATTATTAGCGCTATCACGACCTGTATATCTCTCTATCAGTGACAGTTAAAAAAGCTGAACTTTATAAACTAAACGGTTTATATTGTCAGCGCTATGATTTCTACCGACTCCCGTCCTTATAATAGATAAGACGTTCCAGCTAATTAATTTATTCACAGAGATAAATGGAAAACAGTTCTTATAATCCTTATGTTACTGAGCGTATCCGTCGTTTTGACGGCGCGCTGACTGGCGTGTGTTATTCAGCACCCTTTATGCATTGCGAACAGGAAAGCACAGCATCACTTAACGGACATAACATAATTTCGCTGCATAATCAGTTGCCGGATACGCCCGAATTAATAATTATCCCGTTAACCGGAAATAACCTGCAGAGTTTTTTACAATCGCCACAAATTGATTCCAGCCTGCACGCTAAAAATGTACGACTGGCAATCAATTACGCTGATTTAGTTCAAAGAGATAGTGAACTGCGGCAAGTAAGTGAACGTTTCTCTTTCTGGCTTTATGATTTGGCGCCACCCGGCACCTGCTGGAAGAATATCGCCGCCTTTCCTTTTAGCGGCGTTGTACTCACTGAGGAATTTTTTAACGATAATTATCTCAAGTTCAGCTTCCCATTCCTGCTGGAATCGTTTCGTGAAAGAGAAGCAGAAGTGATATTACGCGCGCCGCAACTCATGCTGCCTGCGGTGCGCTATAGAGAGCTGAATGTGAGCGGCTGGCAGGAACAACGTACCAGCAGCACACTGTTTGAAGGGTAAACGTTTACACAAAATTTTGCCCTGAGGCGTTATGGCCCTACTTCCCCGGACATAGCGTCTCAATTCCCTCATAAAATGTCGTACTACTTGCCCTCTACGAGTGCAAAGCACTAAAAATATCAAACCCATTAACGTTTTTAAGATAAAATTTAACGCAAAGGGATCATATCGCCGCACGGAAAGCGCCGATCGAACAGGTTTCGTTATTTCGTACTCTATGTCGGGAAGCAGCCCAACGCGTTGTTTCCTTTTTGGTTTTTTATGGCAAAGAAAGAGGTCAATATTATGGGGAAAGCTTCCTCATCTTTTGGCGTAATCCGTTTTCTCACAGTGCTTTTTGCACTGCTGACAGGCGCGTTTATGCTGGTTGGTGGCGTTTGGTTAGCCGCCATTGGAGGTTCCTGGTACTACGTTATTGGCGGTGTGATCATGTTGATCACCGCTGTTCTGCTGTGGCGCCGTAGCGGCTCAGCACTTCTGCTGTACGCATTGCTGCTGTTGGCAACGCTGGTGTGGGGCGTATGGGAAGTCGGCTTCGACTTCTGGGCGCTGGCGCCGCGTACCGATGTGCTGGTGATCTTCGGCATCTGGCTGATTCTGCCGTTTGTTTATCGCGGTTTGAACCAGCCGAGCAAAGGTGCATTGGGTCTGATGGCCGTCGCACTGATTGCCAGCGCACTGGTGCTGGCGTGGGCGGTGTTCCACGATCCGCAAGAGCTGAACGGTGAAATCCCAGCAGCGGCAGCCAATGCCCCGCAGGCGCAGCCGTTAAGCAAAATCGATGATGCTGACTGGCCTGCTTATGCACGCGATCAGCAAGGCACGCGTTTCTCACCGCTGAAGCAGATTAATAGCGGCAACGTGAAAGAACTGCAGGTTGCCTGGCAGTTCCAAACCGGCGATATGAAAACCCCGAACGATCCGGGTGAGATTACCGACGAAGTCACGCCAATTAAAATCCGCGACACGCTTTACCTGTGCTCGCCACACCAGATTCTGTTTGCGCTGGATGCGAAAAGCGGTAAGCAGAAGTGGAAATTTGATCCGGGCCTGAAGCCAAATCCAACCTTCCAGCACGTTACCTGCCGTGGCGTTTCTTACCACGAAGTGCCTGCTGCGGCCGATGCGTCTAACACCCAACCTGCGCTGTGCTCACGCCGCATTTACCTGCCGGTAAACGACGGTCGTATGTTTGCGCTGGATGCGGAAACCGGTGAACGTTGTGCCGCCTTTGGCAACAACGGTGAACTGGATCTGCAGCACAAGCAGCCAGTATTGACCCCAGGTCAATATGAGCCGACCTCTCCGCCAGTGATTACCGATACCACCATCGTGGTGGCCGGTGCGGTGACCGATAACTACTCAACCCGTGAGCCGTCTGGCGCCATTCGTGGTTTTGACGTTAACACCGGTAAACTGCTGTGGGTATTCGATCCGGGCGCGAAAGATCCTAACGCGATTCCAGGTGATGAACACACCTTCACCATGAACTCGCCGAACTCGTGGGCGCCGGCGGTATACGATCCGAAACTGGATATCGTTTACCTGCCAATGGGTGTGTCAACGCCAGATATCTGGGGCGGCAACCGTACTCCAGAGCAGGAGCGTTATGCGAGCAGCGTGCTGGCACTGAATGCCACCACCGGTAAGCTGGTGTGGTCGTATCAGACCGTGCATCACGATCTGTGGGATATGGACCTGCCGTCTCAACCGACGCTGGCCGATATCACCGATAAAGATGGCAAAACCGTCCCGGTCATTTATGCTCCGGCGAAAACCGGTAACATCTTTGTGCTGGATCGCCGTACCGGTGAGCCGGTTGTCCCTGCACCGGAAACCCCGGTTCCACAGGGCGCCGCTAAAGGCGACCACGTAGCGCCTACGCAGCCGTACTCCGAACTGACCTTCCGTCCGAAAAATAATCTGACGGACAAGGACATGTGGGGCGCGACGATGTATGACCAGCTGGTGTGCCGCGTGATCTTCAAGCGTCTGCGCTATGAAGGTCCGTTCACTCCGCCATCTGAGCAGGGTACGCTGGTGTTCCCGGGTAACCTGGGCATGTTCGAATGGGGCGGTATCGCGGTTGATCCACATCGTCAGATTGCGATTGCTAACCCAATGGCGCTGCCGTTTGTCTCTAAGCTGGTTCCGCGCGGTCCGGGCAACCCGATCGAGCCGCCGGCTGACGACAAAGGCGGTTCAGGTACTGAAACCGGTATCCAGCCACAGTACGGCGTTCCGTACGGCGTGGAGCTGAATCCGTTCCTGTCACCGTTTGGCCTGCCGTGTAAGCAACCGGCGTGGGGCTATGTCTCAGCGGTTGACCTGAAAACTAACGAAACCGTGTGGAAAAAACGCATTGGTACGGTACGCGATAGTGCGCCAGTGCCAGTACCGTTCAAAATGGGTATGCCAATGCTGGGCGGCCCAATCACCACAGCTGGTAACGTGTTCTTCATCGGTGCTACCGCAGATAACTACCTGCGTGCGTTCGATACCAACACCGGTGAAATGCTGTGGCAGGCGCGTCTGCCAGCGGGCGGCCAGGCAACGCCGATGACCTATGAAGTAGATGGCAAGCAGTACGTTGTTATCGCTGCCGGCGGTCACGGTTCGTTTGGCACCAAGCTGGGTGATTATGTGATTGCCTATGCACTGCCAGATGCGAAGTAAGTTTTCGCATTGAAGTAATGAGAAAGGCGGACTGTGAAGTCCGCCTTTTTTGTAGGGTCGCCATTGATGGTGACCTTTGCAAAAACCGCACAAACTTGCGGTGCACCCATCATAACGATCGCCATAAATGGCGACCCTACGGTTAACGTTTACGCAGCACCCGTGCGTTTAACAGCGCACACAGCGCCATGATTACGCAGGTCGCCAGGAACACCGGGCGCATGCCAAATGCACCACCGATAAAACCGCCGAACAGCGGACCTGAAACCTGGCCGACATACTGCGCCGAGGTGGCATAGCCCAGCATCTTCCCCACCTGCGACTGCGGTACGCTGTGGCGAATCAGCGCCGTGACGCACGGCATCAAGCCACCCAGCGCCATGCCCATCAGAAAACGCAGCACCACCAGTTGCCAGGCTTCACTGATAAATGCCTGCGGGATCAGCAACAGCGCGCACGCTATTAATCCATACACCAGCACGCAGCCATGTCCAACCCGGTCGGCCAGCTTTCCTAAACGTGGCGCGGAAAGAATGCTGCCGAGCGCCGCTGCCGCCATCACCAATCCGGCAGTGACCGTTACCGCGTGATCGCCGCTGACAAACTGGCCGATGTACAGCGTGATAATCGGTTCAATCGACATATTGGCGAAAATCAGCAACATACCCGACAGCCACATCAAGCGCACTACGGGCAGATTCAGCGACTTTTCATCGTCGGCTGCGCTCTGCTGTGTTTTTTTGCCAGCAGCACGTGGCACCTCTTTCAGCAAAAAGGTGGTCGCCAGGAAGGCGAGGAAAATCACCGCGCCCGTCAACCAGAAAGTATGGCGAATGCCAATCAGCGGCGGCAATACCCCGCCCAGCAGCGGTCCCACCACGTTACCGGCCATAATGCCGGACGATAAAATACCGAGCGCCCAGCCGGTTTGCTCTTTCGGCGTTTGCGCCGCCACCAGAATGGTCGATCCTGAGGCGTAGCCGCCAAGTAATCCCGCCAGCAAACGCAGCGCCACCAGCTGCCACGGCGCGGTGGCCATGCCAATCAGCGACATGGCAATCGCCATGCCAAGGCTGGCGCGGATTAACATCAGTTTGCGACCATAGCGATCGGCCAGCTTGCCCCACAGCGGCGCGGTCAACGCGGCGCTGAGGAAGGTGGCGCCATAGGCCGCACCTGACCAGCGCGCAATCGCCGCCGGCTCCTGCACGCCGAGTTGTTGCACGTAGAGCGGCAGAAACGGCAACAGCAGCGTCATCGCCACGATGGTGCTGAATGAACCCAGCACGCAGACTACTAAATTTCGCTTCCAGTGTTGCTGTTCGGGCGCTAACGCGATTGGAGGTTGTTGCATGGTGATATCCCTGTTTTTTGCTTTTTTAGCAGGCTAACAGTGACTTCTGGCAGAGAACAGCGTTGCAGTGATAATTGCCAGGCAGCGCAATATTGTTGCCAGCAAACAACAATCAGCGACTGCCGAGGGCATTAATTAGCGCCTCGCATAATAACGTTACCGGTGAGGAGGGCTGCAGCTGCTCTTTCAGCAGCAGATAACTGTGCAGGCGATCCATCTGCCACTCCGGCAGCACCTGCTGAATTTCACCGCGCGCCAACGCTTCCTGCGTCATATAGGCCGGTAGATAAGCGATGCCCGTGCCCGCCAGCGCGGCATTCAGCAGCGCCATGCTGTTATTGGCGCGGAAGCGACTGCGCACATCCAGCGCTAACCGCTGCTTATCACGCCGAAACGGCAGCGCTGCGGTATGCGCCGGTCCGTGAAACAGCAACAGATCGTGGCGCATCAGACGTTCGGGATGGTCGATAGCTGCGTGCGCCGCCAGATAATCCGGCGTGGCGTACAAGCCCCAATCGATGCTGCTGAGTTCTCGAAAATTGGCCGCATCAGGCGCACGCGCGCGAATCACGATCGCCACATCGGCACTGGGTTGCGGATCATCAAGGGTGGTGAGGTCAAGATCGACATTGATATGAATATGACGACGAATAAAATCATTGAGCGTCGGCACCACGCATTGGCAGCCATAGGTGATCGGTGCTTGCAAGCGCACGTTGCCCGCCGGTAATTGATGCACCTGCTGCACAAACGCATCGGCGCGATGCATTTCTGCCAGCATACGCGTACAAAACGGATAGTAAGCCTGGCCGAGCTCCGTCAGCACCACTTTACGCGTGGTGCGCTGCAGCAGCTTGATACCGAGCCGCACTTCCAGCCGGGCCACTTCACGGCTGACGTGAGATTTGGAGACGCCTAAAGTACGAGCGGCTTCACTAAAGCTTTGCCGTTCCACCACGCGTGCAAACAGCATCATGGCGGTGAGATTGTCGCTGTTATCCATGTTCTCTGGTGGGCTAGATAAGTGAGAACCGTAGATTAAAAGCTAAACCAGTAATAAGTCCATCGCCGCACATTTCGTAGCGGCGCGATTTATCGCGCGTATCAATGGCACCTGATTGCCCATCCAGATATTGCGCAATGAATTGCGCCGCTACGAAGCGTGCTCTGAGAAATATCGGAATAAGTATTTCAACTCGCCATCGCCAGTGGGAACAGCAGCCGATCCGGCTCAACGCGGCGCTGACGGCGCAGCTGGCCTGGCGTCACAAGGAAATAATTTTTAAATGTACGGGTATAAGCCTGCTGCGTATCAAAACCGTAGCTCATCGCCACCTGCAAAATTGCTTCGTCACTGTTGATAAGCGTGAGTGCTGACTCAGTCAGCCGGCGCTGGCGAATGTACTCTGCCAGAGAAAACCCGGTGTGCTGACGAAACAGACGTTGCAGATGCCAGCGGGAGTATCCCGAGCGGCGTGCTACTTCATCCAGATGCAAATCGTGTCCTAAATTATTTTCTATCCAGTCCAGCAAACTACGGATAAATTCGCGCTGATTCATGGGATTCTCCTGCTTTGACGATGTGTCCAGTGCAGCTACTGTAGCGCGTTAAATTTATCCCTTAATTAGCGGAAAATTAGCGCAGAATTAGCAAGGCAAAAAACAGGGTAATTCTGCGCTAAGAAAACAACGGTAAACTACGCTCAGTTAAGTTGGAGAACATCATGCGTGTGCTGCTGGTAGAAGATGACGAAATGATTGGCGCCAACCTGCAGCAAGCGCTGGAAGCGGCAGGTTGGTCGGTGGATTGGGTGCGTGATGGCGTGTTTGCCAGCAATGCCTGGGCCGAAGGCGGCTATACCTGCGTGTTATTGGATTTGGGCTTGCCACGTGAAGATGGCCTGCAGGTGCTGCGCCGCGCACGCACGCGCGGTGACATGACGCCCGTGCTGGTGCTTACCGCCCGCGATACCGTGCAGCAACGCATTCAGGGGCTGGACAGCGGTGCGGATGACTATTTGCTGAAACCCTTTGATCTGCAAGAAGTGCTGGCGCGCATGCGCGCCATTACCCGACGTCGCCACGGTGCGGCGGATTCCCTGCTGGGCAGCGGCGACGTGCAGATTGATATCATGACGCGTGAAGTCCTTTACAAAGGCCAGCGCGAGCAGCTTACCGCGCGCGAATATGCCCTGCTCTACGCGCTTCTGGAGCGCCCGGGTGCCATCCTGTCGCGCGAGCAGTTAGAGAACCGTATTTATGGCTGGGGCGAAGAAGTGAGCAGCAACGCCGTTGATGTATTAATTCACGGCATGCGCCGTAAGCTGGATAACGAAGTGATCCGCAACGTGCGCGGACTCGGCTGGCGAGTACCGGCAATATGAAACCTTTCACCTTTATGCGCTCTCTGCGTAACAAACTGCTCGCCACGCTGGTGATTCTGCACCTGGCGATGATCGGCGGCGTCACCTGGTATTTCTATCACTGCTACGGCGACATGATGGGCACCATGAAGGACGATCAACTTGCTAAGATCGCCGATGCCTGGTCCAGCAGCCAGCGTATGCCCGCCTTGATGCCGATGGTGATGAATACCGAAAAGCTGAAAAGCACCTACATTGTCCAGCTGTGGGACACCAATAACCGGCTGCGTGCCAGCTCGTGGCCCGATCTGCATGCCCCCTTGCAAAGCAAAAATGGCTGGCACGACCTGAAAGTGGGTGATTGTGGCGATGACTGCGAATGGCGCGTCTATACGCGTCCCGGCGAATTGGGCAGTGAAATTGGCAATATCCAGGTGCTGCACAACATCGGCTACATGAAAAGCATCATGCTGAAGCGGGCGCTCTCCGCCATCATTCCGTTGGTATTAATGATGCCGCTTTCGCTGCTCGTCATCTGGCTGGTGGTACGCGCCATCACGCGTGATTTACGCGTTGCATCGCGTCAAATCGCCGCCCAGGAAACGCTGCATCCGCATACGCTATCTCCTGATGGCTTGCCGGATGAAGTGCTGCCGCTGGTGGCGGCTTACAACTCGTTGCTGGATAAACTGCGCACGGCATGGTCGTCTCAGCGCCAGTTCCTTGAGGATGCCGCCCACGAGCTGCGCACGCCGGTGACCGCCGTGACCTTGCAGCTGGAAAATCTGCGACAACACATTCAGCCGGGAGAAGCCAGTCGCCAGTTCGATCAGCTGGAAGCGGGCGTCACCCGGACGCGTCATTTGGTCACGCAGCTGCTGAACATTTCGCGCCAGGAAGATCAATCGGTGGTTGCCACGGTGGAAGCCATCGAGTTGGACAGTCTGCTGAAAGAGAGCATTGAGCAGCTGATGGTGGTGGCCGACAAACGCGGTATTGATATCGGCTTCAACGGCACAGCGCACTATCGCCTGCACGCCAGTCGCTCTGATTTACGTAGCCTGTTCGATAACCTGATCGGTAACGCGATGCTGCATACGCCGGAAGGCAGTTTGGTGGATGTGCTGCTGCATCGGGTGGGGAATCATACCGTGGTGGATATTGTGGACAACGGGCCAGGTATGGCGGAATCCTTTATCGAACGCGCTTTTGACCGCTTTACCCGTTCGCCTGATGCGCAGGCGCAAGGCAGCGGGCTGGGCCTGTCGATCGTGCGCAGCGTGGCGCAGAAACATCAGATGCAGGTTGCGCTGTCGAATCGCCATGATGCGCTGGGCCAGATTGCCGGGCTGCAGGTGCGCGTTACCTTGCCATAACTCGCACCGTGCCGTAGCGGCGCAATTTATTGTGCATTTTCATAGCGAGCACGGTGCCCCTTCAAAAAACGCGCGATAAATCGCGCCGCTACATCCTTTCCCTACATCAAACACATTTCCTGCTGTACGCGACAACGTAAACGGTTGCGGGGTTCCGTTCGCTGCACGGCTTATTTGTGATAATGATCACATTTTCAGTGAATCGAAATGCAACACTTTTTGACAAACGTGATCAAAATCTATTTTCTATGCCTCTGTTACAGGCACATTACGCGGGCTTGAAAATCTGGCGCTTGAGACCGGATCCAACAACACACTGCCCATCCCTGGGATCGACTTCACCCGATCGCGGCACAAGACCGGCGATCACAAGCATGTGGTTAAAATAATGAAATATAACTCGTTGATAGCAGGCGCCTTATTGGCCACTAGCTTGACTGGCGCAGCACAAGCGGCAGAAAGCGATCCGCAGTATCTTTCCGATTGGTGGCATCAAAGCGTTAACGTGGTGGGCAGCACGCATACCCGTTTTGGACCCCAGTTTAATAATGACGTGTACCTCGAATACGAAGCCTTCACCAAAAAGGATTGGTTCGATTTCTACGGTTACCTCGATCTGACCAACTTCTTTGGCGTGGGCAATAGCAACGCCAATGGCGTATTTGACCACGGTTCGCCGATGTTCATGGAAATTGAGCCCCGTTTCTCGATTGATAAACTGACCGGCACCGATCTCTCATTTGGTCCGTTCAAAGAGTGGTATTTCGCCAACAACTATATTTATGACATGGGTCGCAATAGCGATAACCGTCAGAACACCTGGTACATGGGTCTTGGCACCGACATCGATACGCACAGCGATATCGGCCTGTCGCTCAACGTGTACGCCAAATACCAGTGGGAAAACTACGGTGCGGCAAACGAGAACAGCTGGGATGGTTATCGCTTCAAGGTGAAATACTTTGTGCCGATTACCGATCTGTGGGGCGGCAAGCTGAGCTACATCGGCTTTACCAACTTTGACTGGGGTTCCGATCTGCGTGATGAGTCCGATCGTTCACGCACCAGCAACTCCATCGCTTCCAGCCACATTCTGTCGCTGAACTACGATCACTGGCACGTTTCTACCGTGGCGCGTTACTTCCACAACGGCGGCCAGTGGGCTGACGGCCAGGAGCTGAACTTCGGCAACGGCCCGTTTGAAGTGAAATCAACCGGCTGGGGTTACTACCTGGTGGTGGGTTACAACTTCTAAGGTGTTGAGGGTTTCCCCTCACCCCAGCCCTCTCCCGCTCGCGGGAGAGGGAGTAATTAGGCTCGATCGGTTCCCTCGCCCACTTGTGGGAGAGGGTTAGGGTGAGGGCCAGCGCGCACCATCCCACTCAAACCTGTGGCTTATACGCATTCACCATCCACGGCACGCCGAATTTATCGGTAAACATCCCAAAACCGTTGGCCCAGAACGTTGGAGCCCAGCTTTTGGTGACGTTACCGCCCGCCGACAGCGCATCAAACCAACGCTTCCCTTGCGCTTCATCCGGCGTGGATAAACTCACCGAGAAACCGGCATATTCCGCCTGCGGTGCGCCATCACTCATCATTATTTCGCCCTGCCCGATACGCACATGCGCATGCATAATCTGCTCGGGTGAAAAGCTCACGCCTGAAGTGCAACCTTCATCCTCCACCGGCGTTTCATCTGGCATATCGCCATAGGTCATCTTAAACAGCAGCTCGCCGTCGGTAGCCGCAAGGTAGAAGGCAATCGCCTCTTCGCAGCGGCCGTTGTAGAACACATACGGGGTAACTTGCATGGTCTGTACTCCATTAAGGGAACGCCAGATGCAAGTGTAGTGCGCATTATTTATACCGTTGCGAGCCAGGACGCACTCTTACCTTTGCTGACAATGGCGGCGGAACAGCTGCGCCATATAGGCACTCATCGGCGTCAGAGCAGCATCTTTGCGCTGGATCAGATAGAACGTGGCTTTCGGCAAGGGATCGTCAAGCTCCAGCGAAATCAGCTGACCGCCGTGCGTCGGATCTTCAATCACATCGCGCGAGATAATACTGACGAAGTCACTCTGCGCCACCAGACTGGTGCAAGCCATAAAGGTTTCGCAGGTCACTACAATTTGCGGTGCCATGCCGCGCTCGCCAAACAGATCGTGCAGCAGCCGATAGTAGCTGCCCTGCGGCGTTGGCATAGTCCAGTCGCAGTGTTGTAACTCGGCCAGCGAGCGCGCGTGCGCCATCGGATGGCCTTTACGCATCACTACCTGATAGTCGCGCTCCATCAAGCGTTCAAAAATTAATTCCTGATCGAGATGATTTTTTTCGTAGGTATTGATGGTGAAATCCAGCTCGCCCTGGCGCAGTTCCTGCACCATCGATACCAGTTGGCCTTCAACAATGCGTACCTTTACCAGCGGATACTCGCGATGAAACTGCGTGATGACATGCGGCATGATGGTGCGCGCAATACTGCCGCCCACGCCAATATTCACGCGCCCGCCCGCCAATCCCAGCCGCTGCTGAATATCCTCCTGCGCCACCCGCAACTCTTCCAGCACCAGGCTGGCATGCTGGAAAAAGTTATCACCGATGTCGGTCAACGTGACGCCCTGCTGGCGCCGTTCAAACAGCCGTGCACCCAGCGTGAGCTCCAGTTCCTGAATCGCTTTGGTGAGCGCGGGCTGCGAGAGCCCGGATAAACGGCTGGCGGCACGAATACTGCCCTGCCGCGCCACGTCAACAAAGGCGCGCAGCTGATGAAGTTTGAGGTTCGCAGACATGTTTGAAGTGATAACCGTTGTTTATCAGTAGCAAGATATTCGCATCTTATGCGCTCCAAAACCATTGTGTAGATTCGAGTGAATGCATAAAAAATCAACACAAAGGAAATGCCGATGAAAACCCTGTCCGAACGTGTCAACGCCCGCGTGCCGCAGATGCAGGCCTGGCGGCGCGATCTGCACCATTTTGCCGAATCAGGCTGGCTGGAGTTTCGCACCGCCACCTTAGTGGCAGAAGAGCTGCATCGTCTTGGTTATCAACTCAAGCTCGGCCGCGAGGTGATCGATGCCGACGCGCGCATGGGAGTGCCCTCCGATGAGGTGCTGGCGCAACAGGAAGCGCGCGCGCTGGAGCAAGGTGCGCTGCCGCAGTGGATCACACACTTCTCCGGCGGATTTTGTGGCGTGGTGGCGACGCTGGAAACCGGTCGTCCGGGCCCGGTAATGGGTTTTCGCGTTGATATGGATGCACTCGATCAAAACGAAAGCCGCGCAAGCGATCATCTGCCGACGCGCGAAGGTTTTGCCTCGTGCAATCCCGGCATGATGCACGCGTGCGGTCACGATGGCCACACCACCATCGGCCTGGCGCTGGCGGGCGTATTAATGGAGATGAAAGATCAGCTGAGCGGCACGCTTAAAATCATCTTCCAGCCAGCTGAAGAAGGCGTGCGCGGCGCCAAAGCGATGGTCGCCGCGGGCGTGGTGGATGATGTCGATTTGTTTACCGCCATTCACCTCGGCACCGGCGTGCCTGCCGGTGAAATCGTGTGTGGCAGCGACAGCTTCCTCGCTACCACCAAACTCGACGTCACGTTCACCGGCGTGGGCGCGCATGCCGGCGGCAAACCGGAAGAAGGCCGCAACGCCTTGCTGGCGGCGGCGCAGGCCACACTGGCGCTGCACAATTTGCCGCAGCACAGCGGCGGCGTGGCGCGCGTTAACGTCGGCGTATTACAGGCAGGCTCCGGACGCAACGTGGTGCCCGACTACGCGCTCATGAAGGTGGAGACGCGCGGCGCGAGCAACGATGTCAACGACGATATCTATCAGCAGGCGCTGCGCGTGATCGCCGGTGCGGCCGCAATGTACGGCGTTGAATACGATGTGAAGCTGATGGGCGGCGCACGTAGCTGCACGCCAAGTCAGCCGTGGGTGGCATTCATCCACCAGCAGGCCGAGGCGCTGGGCATTTTTACTTCGGTGGTCGATACCAAACAGCAGGCGGCCGGATCCGAAGATGCCACCTACATGCTGGAGCGCGTGCAGCAGCGCGGCGGCCAATCCTCCTATGTGATTTTCGGCTGCGCACTGGCGGCGGGTCATCACAACGCCAGATTCGATTTCGACGAAGCAATCATGGCTACCGCAGTACAGACGCTAGCAACGCTGGCACTTAATCAAGCCCAGTTTGGAGGCCAACGATGAGCCACAGCGAATTTATTGATCACTATATCAACCACCATCAGCCGCGTTTTACTGCCCTGAGCGATGCCATCTGGGACGTGCCGGAAACCCGCTTTGAAGAGACGCAATCCGCCGCGCTGCTGGCCGATGCGCTGGAACAGGAGGGCTTTGCCGTGGAGCGTGGCGTCGGCAACATTGACACCGCGTTTGTTGCCAGCATCGGCAGCGGTAAACCGGTGATCGCCATTCTTGGCGAGTTTGATGCGCTAGCCGGTTTGAGCCAGCAATCGGGCTGCGCCACGCCGCAGCCGCTGGTGGAGAACGGTAACGGCCACGGCTGCGGCCACAATCTGCTCGGCACCGCCGGTTTAGCCGCCGCCTTCGCCATCAAAGCCTGGTGGGCAGAGCACGGCCAGCGCGGCACGCTGCGCTTTTACGGCTGTCCGGGCGAAGAAGGCGGTTCCGGCAAAACCTTTATGGTGCGTGAAGGCTTGTTTGACGATGTGGACGCGGCAGTCACCTGGCATCCCGAAGGCTTCAGCGGCATGTTTAACCTCAGCACGCTGGCCAATATTCAGGCGGCTTTCCGCTTTAAAGGCGTGGCGGCGCACGCGGCTAACTCGCCGCATCTGGGGCGCAGCGCGCTGGATGCGGTGACGCTGATGAACACCGGCGCTAACTTCCTGCGCGAGCACATTGTACAAGAAGCGCGGCTGCACTATGCGGTGACCAACACCGGCGGTGTCTCCCCCAATGTGGTGCAAGCCGATGCCGAAGTGCTGTACCTGATTCGCGCGCCGCAGCTCGATCAGGCGCAGGATATCTATCAGCGCGTGATTAACATCGCTAAAGGCGCGGCGCTGATGACCGACACGCAGATGACGGTGCGCTTTGATAAAGCCTGCTCCAATTACGTGCCGAATCGCGCGCTGGAAAGCGTGATGGAGCGCTATTTGCATCAGTTTGGTTTGCCTGACTACAGCGAAGCGGAGCAGGCGTTCGCCGCTGAGATTCGTGCCACGCTGAGCAAAGACGATCTGCGCAACGCGCGTCTCAATGCGGCACGCACCGGCGGTGAAGCGGGCGTCGCCTGGAGCGAGGCGCTGGGCGATAAGATTCTGATGGATGAGGTGGCGCCTTATGCGGTCACGCGTGAGCTGCTTTACGGCTCAACCGACGTTGGCGATGTGAGTTGGGTGACGCCCACCGCGCAGTGCTTTGCGCCCTGCTTTGCTTTCGGCACGCCGCTGCACACCTGGCAGCTGGTCGCGCAGGGCCGCACGTCTATTGCGCACAAAGGCATGTGCCTGGCGGCCAAAGTGATGGCCGCCACCGCGTTAACCTTGCTGCAGGATGACGAGGCGCTGGCGCGCTGCCGCGAAGAGTTCCAACGCGTGCGCCGCGAACAACCTTACATCTGCCCGATTCCAGCAGATGTCACACCGTCGAAATTAGTCTCCTAAGCAGTAATAAGCACCATCCGTAGCGGCGCGATTCATCGCGCATTTGAATGGCGACTCCGTGCCCATCCAGATATTGCGCAATAAATTGCGCCGCTACGGTATGTACGAACATTGAATACGACCTTAATACAAAAAAATATAGCCCCCAAGCGGGCATGCAAACATAACAAGACGACTGACGAGGATTGATCTATGGAAGCCACCACGGAGAACCGCAGCCCCGGAAAACTGTTTAGCTGGATTGAACGCGTTGGTAATAAAGTGCCGAACCCGTTCTTACTGTTTGTCTATTTGATTGTGGTGCTGATGGTTGCCACCGCCATTCTCGGCAGCCTTGATGTGGCGGTGAAGAATCCCACCAACGGCGAGCTGGTGCGGGTCAACAACCTACTGAGCGTCGCCGGAATTCAGTGGATCCTGCCCAACATCATCAAAAACTTCAGCGGCTTTACGCCGTTGGGATCGATTCTGGCGCTGGTGATTGGCGCTGGATTAGCGGAAAAAGTCGGCCTGCTGCAGTCGCTGATGGTGAAAATGGCCTCACGCGTCAGCCGCCGCTACGCCAGCTACATGGTGCTGTTTATCGCCTTCTTCAGCCACATCTCATCGGATGCGGCGCTGGTGGTGATGCCACCGCTCGGCGCGCTGATTTTCCTCGCGGTGGGACGCCATCCGGTGGCGGGCCTGCTGGCGGCGATTGCCGGGGTAGCGTCCGGCTTTACCGCCAACTTGTTGATTGTGACCACCGATGTCCTGCTCTCCGGCATCAGCACCGAAGCCGCCAAAGCAGTGAGCGATACCGTGCACGTTAGCGTTATCGACAACTGGTTCTTTATGGCCAGTTCGGTGATTGTGCTGACCATCGCCGGCGCGCTACTCACCGATAAATTCGTCGAACCGCGTCTGCCAGCGTGGAACGGCGGCAATAATCATCGCCTGCCACCGCTTACCGCGCTGGAGAATCGCGGCCTGAAAGCCGCTAGTATCGCCGCGCTGGTGTTTATTGCCCTAATGGCGCTGCTGGTGGTGCCGGAACACGCGCCGCTGCGCAACCCGAAAACCGGCGGCATCATCCCCTCGCCGTTTATTCAGGGCATTGTACCGATCATCATCCTGTTCTTCTTCGTGGTGGCCATTGCCTACGGTGCGGTGACGAAGCAGATCCGCCGTCCGGATGATATTCCGCAGCTGCTGGTTGATCCGATGAAGAGCATGGCGGGCTTTATTGTGATGGTGTTTCCGCTGTCGCAGTTTGTTGCCTTCTTTAACTGGAGCAACATGGGCAAGTTTATGGCGATAGGCCTGACCGATGTGCTGGAGAGCGCCGGCATCAGCGGTGCACCGGCGTTTATGGGATTGATGTTCCTGTCGGCGTTCTTGTGCATGTTTATCGCCAGCGGATCGGCGATCTGGTCAATCCTCGCGCCGGTATTTGTACCAATGTTTATGCTGCTGGGCTTCCATCCGGCATTTGCCCAGATGATTTTCCGCATCGCCGATTCTGCCGTGCTGCCGCTGGCGCCGATGTCACCGTTCCTGCCGCTGTTCCTCGGCTTCCTGCAGCGCTATCAAAAAGATGCACAGCTAGGCACCTATTACGTGCTGATCTTCCCTTATCCGCTGGTGTTCTTTACCACCTGGATCGTGCTGCTGCTGGCGTGGTACGCGTTGGGTTTACCGATTGGACCGGGCGTTTATCCCAGCCTGCACTAAGCCTGCGCCATGGATGGCGATCACACTTCTGTGAACTGCAACGCATGTTGCCAAAATGTCACCGTAGCGCCTCTCGGCAACCTGTCACGAATTTATTATTCTGCTATTCCTTCGCTTGCTAACGGTTAATTATTTTAAAACCTCTCTCAGCCGTCAGCGGGTTCTGCAAACACCGAGGTCTATAGAACAATGACAACCATCACATCGACAGGGATGGCGAACGATCGCATGAGCGCGGATCGCCGCACCTTAGCCGGGCGCATTGATGCGCTGCCCTCTTCCGCGGGTTTGTGGCGCTTTATCACGCTACTGGCGCTCGGCGGCTTTTTTGAACTCTACGATCTGTTTGAAACCGGCTATATCAGCTCTGGCCTGATTGCCGCCGGCGTGTTTCATACCGGCTCGGCGGGCGTGTTCGGCATCGCCGATCAGGCGGCGTTTGCCTCCGCCACCTTCCTTGGCCTGTTTGTCGGTGCCAGCCTGCTCGCGCCCTATGCCGATCGCTTCGGCCGCCGCCTCACCTTTATGTGCGCGCTGGCGTGGTACGGCGCGTTTTCTCTGCTGATGGCGTTCCAGCAGAGCGCGGAGATGATTATCCTGTTCCGCTTCCTGGTCGGCATTGGTCTCGGCGTGGAGCTGGTGACCATCGATACTTATCTCTCCGAATGGGTGCCGGCGCATCTGCGCAGCCGCGCGTTCGCCTTCTCGTTCTTTATCCAGTTTCTGTCGGTACCGGCGGTGGCGCTGATGTCGTGGTGGCTGGTGCCGCAAACCATCCTTAGCCTGGAGGGCTGGCGCTGGGTGGTGATTGCTGGCGCAGTGTGTTCGCTGGTGATCTGGCTGATCCGTAAAAACCTGCCCGAATCCGCGCGCTGGCTGGCGCAACAAGGGCGCCATCAGGAAGCGCATCAGGTGCTGAGCGCGATGGAAAAACGCTGTGGCATCTCGCCAGGCGAAGACTTTTCCCACAGCGATGCCGCGGCACAGCTGCCGAAAAAAGGTCGCTTCAGTGAGATTTGGGCGCCGGCCTATCGCAAGCGTACGCTGATGCTGGTGGTGATGAACTTCTTTCAGGCGATTGGCTTCTTTGGCTTCGGTAACTGGTTGCCCGCGCTGCTGTCGGGCAAAGGCGCCACCGTCACGCACAGCCTGCTGTATGCCTTTTTCATTACGCTGGCCTACCCGCTCGGTTCGCTGATTTGCAGCCGCTACGCCGATAAGATTGAGAACAAATGGCAGATCGTTCTGTCATCGCTGATGACGGTGGTGTTCGGCACGCTATTCGCCTTTATGACGAATCCGGTGCTGATGATCATCTGCGGTTTCCTGATCACCTACAGCAACGCGTGGCTGACCTTCAGCTATCACGCTTATCAAACCGAGATTTTCCCGACGCACATTCGCGCCCGCGCGGTGGGTTTCTGCTATTCGTTTAGCCGATTGTCGACGGTGTTCAGCAGCATTTTGATTGGCATTATTTTGCAGTATGCCGGCAGCCAAGGCGTGATCGCCTTTATCGTGCTGAGCATGTTGATGGTGATGCTATCGGTGGGGATTTACGGGCCGAAAACCCGTGGCATGGATTTGGAGAATATTTGAGTTGATGCCCTCACCCTAGCCCTCTCCCACAAGTGGGAGAGGGAATAATTAGGGGAGAAATATGCTCGATCGGTTCCCTCTCCCGCCTGCGGGAGAGGGTTAGGGTGAGGGAAAGCTACTGCCCTTCCAGCACCTTAATATCCGCGCTGCTCTGCTTCGGCTGCACGGTTTCGTCTTTACGTAGCGCCGCCACATCCTTCGCCGATACGCTCGACTTCACGCCATTGCCCCAGCTGCCACGGATAAAGTTCACCACATCCGCCACCTGCTGGTCGTTCATGCGCCAGCCGAACGCCGGCATGGTGATCGCCGTTGGTGCACCCTGCACGCCAGGCAAAGTACCGCCCACCAGCACAATGTGAATCAGCGAGGTTGGATCGTCAGCCATCACCACCGGATTACCGCGCAGCGCCGGATAGAAGCGCTGATAGCCGCTGCCGTCGGTTTTGTGGCACGCCGCACAGCTATCGACGTAGGTTGCTGCGCCTGGCTGGCTGTCGTCACCTTTCCACAACGCTTTGGCGACGGCGTCATCCTGCTTAAACACCGCCTGATTCGGATCTTTTGCGCCGAGTGATTTCAGATACTTAGCGATCGCGCTGATATCGTCATCGCTCAGATATTGCAGGCTGTGCTGCACCACGTCGGTCATACCACCAAACACCGCGGTGTGATCGTTGCGGCCAAAGCGCAGGAACTGCTTGAGATCCTCTTCGCTCCAGCGGCCTAAACCATCGCGGTTGTCGCCACGCAGGTTGCTGGCGGTCCAGCCGTCAATCGGCGCGCTGCTGCCGGCGAGATAGTTGTTGCCTTCGTCGTTATTAAGCGCTTTTTCCTGCATGGTGATGCTGCGCGGCGTGTGGCAGGCGCCACAGTGACCGAGACCTTCCACCAGATAGCGACCGCGAGCAAGCACAGGATCTTCCTGCGCCGCCGGCTGGAACGCCTTCACGTCCGGCGCAAAGATGCCGCGCCAGATCGAGAGCGGCCAGCGCATCGACAGCGGCCACGGAATATCGCTCTCTTTATTGGCCTGCGCCACCGGCTGCACGCCGTGCATGAAGTAGGCATACAGCGCCTTCATGTCGTCATCGCTGACTACCGCGTACGACGGATACGGCATCGCCGGATAGAGCGTATCGCCGTTTTTCGCTACGCCGTGACGCACCGCTTTCTGGAAATCATCGTAGCTATAGTCACCAATGCCGGTGGCTTTATCCGGCGTGATGTTGGTGGAATAAATGGTGCCGATTGGCGTCGCCATGGGCAGTCCACCGGCAAACGGCTGACCGCCCTGCGCGCTGTGACACGCCACGCAGTCACCCGCGCGCGCCAGATACTCGCCGCGTTTCACCAACGCGTCCGCAGCGCTATCATCCGCCACTGCGGCGAACGTCATCGTGCCCAGAAACAGGGCTAAAATGCTTTTGATCATCGCCGTGTTCCTTATGCCTGTACCAGCGGGCCGGGGTTTTTCAGATATTGTTCACGAATGGCTTTGGCTGACCAGTAGGTCAACGCCGCCACCATGCCGGTTGGGTTGTAGCCGAGTCCTTGCGGGAACGCTGAGGCGCCTGGCACAAACACGTTTGGTACATCCCAGCTCTGCAGATAACGGTTAACCGCGCTGGTTTTCGGATCTTCACCCATAATCGCCCCACCGCTCATGTGCGTGGTTTGATACACGGTGGTATCGAAGTGGCTGCCCGGCCCTTTCGCGCCGCCGATGATCATTTTCGGGTTCATCGCTTCGGTGATTTTGCGCATCTTCTCAATCATGAACTGCGCCATCTTGATGTCGTTGTCCTGCCAGTCAAAGGTCATACGCAGCAGCGGCTGGCCGTAGGCATCTTTGTAGTTGGGATCGAGATCGAGATAGTTGGCGCGATACGACTGGTGCGCGCCGTGCGCATCCATCGAGATGTGATGGTTGTAAGTATCCGCTACCGCCGCTTTCCACTGGCTGCCCCAGTTTGGCGTGCCTTTTGGCGTCGGCAAACCGGAGATCGGCTTGGTACCGGCCTGGTTGACCCAGAACGGCGAACCGCCGACGAAGCCGTGCGGCCCGTGATCGAAGTTGTCGGCGTTGAAATCATCCACCGCCACACCTGCGCCGCCGGCACCGATAAACGGGTTGGTGGTGGTGTTTTTGTCGAACAGCGCTTTCAGCGTCGAGATGTTCTGATAGGCAAAGTTACGGCCCACCACCCCTTCGTTGGAGATCGGGTTATAGGGTTTGCCGATGCCGGAAAGCAGCATCAAATGCACGTTGTGGAACTGGAACGCTGACAGGATCACCAGATCCGCCGGCTGCACCACTTCGCGGCCCTGGCCATCGAGATAGGTCACGCCGGTGGCGCGCTTTTTATCGTCAGTCAGATTCACGCGCAGCACGTAGGCGTTATTGCGCAACTCGAACTTCGGCTCCTGGCGCAGCGCCGGCAGGATGTTCACATTTGGCGACGCTTTGGAATACATGTAGCAGGCGTAACCGCTACAGAAACCGCAGAAGTTGCACGGGCCCATCTGTGCGCCGTAGGTGTTGGTGTACGGGCCAGAGGTGTTGGCCGACGGCATATCATACGGATGATAACCGACGGATTCTGCCGCCTGCGCGAACAGCTGTGCCGAGTAGGTGCGCTTCTGCGCCGGCAGCGGGAAGTCGCTGGAACGATCGGGCGCGTACGGGTTGCCGCCTTTCTCTTTGCCCAGCAGCTTGCCTTTGATCGACCAGGCGCTGCCCGAGGTGCCGAACACTTTTTCAGCCTGATCGAAGAACGGTTCCAGCTCGTCGTAATTGACGCCGAAATCCTGAATCGTCATGCCTTCCGGGATGAAATTTTTACCGTAGCGCTGCTCGTAGTGGCTGCGCAGGTTGAGCTCGACCGGATCGACGCGGAAATGGACGCCCGACCAGTGCAGACCTGCACCGCCGGTGCCGGTGCCCGGCAAAAACGCCGCCAGCTGGCGATACGGCACCGCCGTTTGTGACGCATCGTGACGGATGGTCACGGTACTTTTCGACAGATCCTGGAACAGTTTTTTACGGATGTTATAGGTCAGTTCATCGATCGACTGTGGATAGGAGCCATCCGGGTAGGTATCGCGATGCGGACCGCGCTCCAGCGCCACCACATTCAGGCCCGCTTCGGTCAGCTCTTTCGCCATAATCGCGCCCGCCCAGCCGAAACCGACCACCACCGCATCCACTTTTTTCAATTCATTTGCCACGCTTACGTCCTCTCCCCGCGAATATCCACCGACGGGAACGGATACCGTTCGCCGCGTTCCACCCAATCCATAAAGTCAGCGCGTGCGCCTGGGAAGCCAATCAGCTTCCAGCCCACCATGCCTTGATTGCCGCCGTGGATCGGATCGCTGAAGTAACCCTCGCGGGTGTTTTGCAGCAGGAAGGAGAAGAAGATTTTGGCCGGCAGCTGCGGAAACGCCGCGTTGCCGCTTTCAAACGCGGTCAGCAGTGCATCTTGCTGTTCAGCAGTTAACTCAGCGAACACTTTGCCGTGCTGCTTTTTGCTCCAGCCATCGGCATCGGCGAGACCGAGACGATAGATCTGTTGCGGCACCAGCGGCAGCTGATAGCCCAACTCTTTAGGCAGGTCCGGATTGAACGGGCCTTGCATGTACCAGTTGTTACCGATGGCGTACGGCGTGTTCATTTGACGATCGATAAACTCCGGTACGCCGGCTTCGAGTGCGCCAGGACCGCGTTCATCGCTGGGGATCAGGCGCGCCACGGCCGCGGTAATGAAGGCAAACTCTTCGGCGGTGAACCAGGTTGGCTGGTAGCTCCGCGCCTGTTGTGATGACGATTGTTGCTCTGCTGCCCCGGCGGCCATCGGCGCCACCAGCGCGCCCATCGCCGTACTGCCCACCGCCATTGCCGGCGCCAGGGTGATGGTTCTCAGCAGAAAATCCCTGCGACTGTGACCATTTTTTTGTTCTGACATGACATTGCCTCAGTACCACATATAATGCGATACGAAAGTTAAGTAGTTGCGTAGTATTGTTTTTTTATTGATAGCTTAAGGGATACAGCGTCACTGTTACCGGTAACAGCGCACAAAGTGTAACACCATTGCTGTTAATAATTTAGTTCGTAGAAACAAATCCGCACAAATTACTTAACATTTGCCGCTGTCGCTTTACATCGCAGCGGCGAAGCTGTCATCGTCAGATACAACCCACAACAGACAGATAACCGTATAAAGCGGTATAAAAGCGTACACACAACAGCGGAGTGCCTATGTTTAAGTCCTTTTTTCCGCGGCCATCGCTGTTTTTCAGCTCAGCTGCGATTTGGAGTTTGATAGCAATTTTTGCCTGGTTTGGCTTTTTCAATGACTTTCCCGCACGCTGGCCGGCATTACAGGCGGCGATGCAACAGCCATTACCCACCAATGCCAGCCGATTTATTCACGTCAGCCAGCTCTGGTTTTATGCTTATTACTGGATTGTGGCTGGGATCTTTGGCCTTGCATGGCGCGTGATTGATAACCATCCGTGGCAGCGCTGGTCGGTGTGGGGGTCAATGCTGATCATTTTCGTCACCTGGTTTGGCGTGCAGGTTGGCGTGGGCGTGAATGCCTGGTACGGCCCGTTCTATGACATGATCCAGCAGGCGTTAACCAAAGCCGGTTCCGTCGCTATCCATCAATTCTATGTGCAAGTATTGGCGTTTCTCGGCATCGCGCTGATTGCGGTGGTGATTGGCGTGATGAACTCGTTCTTCGTCAGTCACTGGGTGTTCCGCTGGCGTACCGCGATGAACAATTACTACATGCACAACTGGCAGCGTCTGCGTCTGGTTGAGGGTGCAGCGCAGCGTGTGCAGGAAGACACCATGCGTTTCGCCGGTACGCTGCAGGACTGGGGCATTAACTTTATTCAGGCGATTATGACGCTGGTGGCGTTTTTGCCGGTGCTGGTGACGCTGTCGCACCATGTGAAAGAGGTGCCGATTCTCGGCAGCATTCCGTATGCATTGGTGATTGCCGCGCTGCTGTGGTCGCTGTTTGGTACTGCGCTGCTGGCGATGGTGGGGATAAAACTGCCGGGGCTGGAGTTCCGCAATCAGCGTGTGGAAGCGGCCTATCGTAAAGAGCTGGTGTACGGCGAAGACGATCCGGAGCGCGCCGCCCCGCCAACGGTGCATGAGTTATTTACTCGCGTGCGTCAGAACTACTTCCGCCTCTACTTCCACTATTTGTACTTCAACATCACGCGCATTATGTATTTGCAGGTGGATAACGTGTTCGGGCTGTTTGTGCTGTTCCCGTCGATTGTGGCGGGCACCATCACCTTGGGTCTGCTGAACCAGATCACCAACGTGTTTGATCAGGTGCGATCGTCGTTCCAGTATTTGATCACCTCGTGGTCAACGCTGATTACGCTGATGTCGATCTACAAACGTCTGCGCAGTTTCGAGCAGATTCTGGATGATATTCCACACGATGAGATGATGCGCGAAGCGGCGGAGTAAGGTGCGCGCTGAGGCCCTCACCCCGGCCCTCTCCCACGGGAGAGGGAGACGCTGCAAAATGCTCGATCGGTTCCCTCTCCCGCTTGCGGGAGAGGGTTAGGGTGAGGGCATCAACCCGCACAATCTCAACCCGCTAACACCGCAAACACCCGCTCAATCGCGTACGCGCCCGGGTCTTTCACCCCATCCAGACTTTGTTGATTCAGATAAGCGGAGCGTCCGGCTTTGGCGCTCTGCATCTGCGCGGTCGCATCTGCGCCTTGCTGAGCGGCCTTAGCGGCCGCCGCCAGCGACTCGCCTGCGACTAACGCTTCCAGCGCCGGTTGCAGCGCATCCACCAGCGTACGATGCCCCGGCTGCGCACCACCGTAATGCTTCATGCGTTCCAGGCCGTGCATCAACGCCTGCGGCAGCGCGCTGCCCTCTTCCAGCTGCTGGCCGGCACTGGTGAACAGAATCGACATCAATACGCCGCTCGATCCGCCCATCACCGTTGCCAGCTGCTCACCAATCAGCGCCAGCAACGTTGGCAGCTCATCCAGCGGCAGCTGCTTATCATTGAGGCCGCGCTGAATCTTCTTCGCTCCGGCGGCAAAGGTCGAACCGGTATCACCGTCGCCAACTTTGGCATCCAGCGCGTTCAGTTCACTTTCCAAATCGATCAACGTCTGCGTGACGCCTTCAACAATCTTCGCTACTTCGGCATTCTCAGATGCATCAAAATCCAGCACGCTGCCGATTTTCTCTGCACGTTGCAGGCTGATCGGTGCAAAGTCATACATTGGCACCCAGCCCAGCACCTGAACCGGCGCGCTTAATGCTGCCAGAAACGCCTCTTCCAGCGCCAGCAGCGACAGTGAGAAGCCTTTCATATCCAGCGCACTCACCAACGTCGCCGGGCCAATCAGATGGGTAATGCGCGCCGCCAGCGGCGACTGCAGCACTTCACGCGTCAGCAACGCCAGCTCCAGCTGTGAAAAGCCACCGAGGTTGTTAATCAGCAGCAGCGCCTGCTTGCCATCGGGCAGCGCCTGCGCCAGTTTATCTGACATGATGCTGCTGATTTTACGGCTGTTTTGCGTGTCGAGCGTCACCACGCCCGGCTCACCGTGAATGCCCATGCCGAGCTCGCTGTGGCCTGGCTCGACGCGTTCATCGCGCTTTTCGCCCGGCACATGACAGGTGGCAAAAGCCAGACCCATCGACGAGGTGGCATCAATCGCGCGCTGCGCCAATGCTTTGACTTCATCAAGTGATTGTCCCTGCTCCGCCGCATAGCCAGCGATTTTATGCACCAGCACCGTGCCGGCAATGCCGCGCGGCTGCGGATTTTCCGGCAGCGCGATATCATCCTGCACCATCACCAACTCGACCTTGTAGCCCAGATTTTTGGCTTTCTCGGCCGCCAGACCAAAGTTGAGGCGGTCGCCGGTATAGTTCTTCACAATCAGCAGACAACCGGCGTCGCCGGTGACGTTCACGATGGCGTTTAGCACCGCATCGACGCTCGGCGAGGCAAAAATGTCGCCACACACCGCCGCCGTCAGCATGCCTTTACCGACGAATCCGGCATGCGCCGGTTCATGACCGGAACCGCCACCCGAAATCAGCGCCACTTTGCTCTTATCCCAGTCCGAACGCACCACCACACGGATCTCATCGCCAAGATCGAGGCGACTGAGGTTATGCCACGGCGTACTGAGTAAAACCCCTTCGATGGCTTCGTTTACCAGATCGTTTTTCTCATGCATAAAAAACTGGCTCATAGCGTCCTCTCTTATGGTGTTGTCATCCTACAGGGTAGCGTATAACGAATCGCAGAAATGCAAAGGGCGGCACAAGCCGCCCTCTAATTCAGACTATTACCGCTTATAAGGCGATACGAAGAACGCTGTCCGGATTCTTAGGTGGCTCTTTGCGTGAACCCGGCTGCTTGATACTGACGAACAGCGTTTTGCCATCGGCAGACAGCGCCAGGCTGTTTGGCAGGCCCGGTGCTTTCACCGTGCGTTTCACCTTGTAGCTGCTGGCGTCGATGATGCTGATTTCACCCGCTTTACGGTGGGTGACGTACAGCTCATCACGATCGGCATTGAACAACACCGCCAGCGATTCTGGCACAGCGATCTTGTGAATCACTTCCTGCGTACGCGGGTCCAGCACCAGCACCTGCGGCTGCTTTGAATCGCTGAGGAAGGCGCGATGGCCTTGAGTGTCCAGCGAGATGTTGAGGAAGAAGTGATCTTTGTCGCCCTCAATTTTCTGACGTTTTTCAATCGCGTTCAGACGCGTATTGATGGTGACCAGCTCGTTATCCGCATTGGTCACATACAGCTTTTGCGCCGCAGAATCGATCGCCAGGCCGGTGCCCATTTTGCCGGTGTTCGGCACGGTGCTAATCAGTTTCAGGGTTTTGCCATCCACTACCCACACCACGCTCTGCTCACCGAGCCCCGTGATATACACGCGATCGGTAGCCGCATCGACCGCCAGCTGACGCGGCTGCAGCGGACGCACGGTTTCGCTGCGCTTGCGACCATCCAGCACCAGCGTGTTGATCACTTTGCCGCTGGTCGCATCCACCGCCGTCAGTGAACCGTCGCGCGTGTTACCGAAATAGAGCGTGTTGGTTTTCTGGTTGATGGCTGCGCCAAAAGTCGGCAGATCGGTGCTGATGGTTTGCTTCACCGCCAGATTCTGCGGATCGAGACGATAAACGGTGCCGCCTTTTTGATCGGTTGTGCTTTGTGCCGTCGCGAGGAACAGCGCGTTATCGCTGTTGCTGAACGCCAGCTCATAAGCGCCTTTTGAAATCACCTGATTCAATGGCTGCGTTTCCGCCGCGATCGCCGCAGAGGTAGAGAACAGCGCCGTTGCCAGCAACAGAGGACGCAGCGCCCACGATTTTTTATTCGCCTTCATAACTTCTCCATAGCAAAAACACCGCCTGATGGCAGTGAAGTGAAAGCTCGACATTACAACCAATGTAAAAAAGACAGCCCGAGGCGAGCCGACAAAAGAGGTTATTATTTGAGAATAGTAATCATTTCGGAGGGAAAGTGACAGGATTTTATCAGGTTAGCAACGCCGCCAGGGCGCCCGAAGGCACCCTGTCAGCACAGAACGTTTATGCGACTTACTTGGTCAGTTCAGCAGTCATGTGCACGCCGTTGTTGAAGTTGGCTTCGGTCACTTTATAGGAAGCACCAGCTTCATGCGCCTGAGCAGCGATTTGCGCTTCTGCGCCATCCAGCGTTGAAGCGGTTGCAGTGATGCTTTGTGCAAAGCTTGCGAATGGCAGAACGGTAAGAGCAACAACAGCAGCAAAAGTTTTGATAGATTTCATGGTCAATTCCTTAATGTACGTTTGATTGAGTAAGGCGTTATCGCCTTGTTGAGAGACATAATAGGCGCAGAATTGATCAGTAAAAAGCGGAGAGTTTTGCCGTAGTTGTTCGATTATTTTGAACATATAAAGCACGTTTAGATTAACCTTGATGCAAACGGTTAAAAATCTGACATTTAGTTAAAAGGCAGGATAAATGGCTGTGATAGGTATTTGTAAGAATCCATGCGGTTATCAACCCGGTCGCCATAAATGGCGCCCCTACGCTGTTGTAGGGTCGCCATTTATGGCGACCGGGTAGTGATTAACCGTGATGCCTAACGCGGGTGAAAATGGTGATAGCGGCTAACAGCATGAGCACGCCGCTGGCGAGGAACACGCCGCCTGCGCCCTGCAGATCAAACATCCAGCCACCCGCTGCGGCACCGGCGGTGATCGCCAGTTGAATGGTTGCCACCAGCAAACCACCGCCCGATTCGGCATCATCCGGCACCGCACGTGAAAGCCACGTTGACCAGCCGGTTGGCATTGAACCAAACGCCAACCCCCACAGCGCCACGCCCGCGCCCACCAGCCACGACACGTTGCCAAAACTCACCAACACCAGCGCCGTCACGCTCATGACCAGCGCCATTCCCGTCAGCGTCAGCGAAACGCTGCGCGTCACCAGATAACCGGCCAGCGAGGTACCAAAGAAGTTGGCCACGCCAAACGCCAGCAGCACCAGCGACAGCTGATTCACATTAAGCTGCGCGCTACCTTCCAGGAACGGACGCAGGTAGGTAAAGAAGGCAAAGTGGCCGGTGAACATCATGATTACTGCCAGCATGCCCCAGCGCATCACACTTTTACGCAGCAGATCCAGTACGCCACCGCTGCGCGCTTTGTTCACGGGCGGCATCGCAGGCAAGGTGAAAAACTGCCATAACAGCGCCAGCACGCCCAGCGCCGCGGTCAGCATGAAGATATTACGCCAGCCGATAATCGCCCCCAGATAACTGCCGAGCGGCGCGGCAATGATGGTTGCCAGTGAAATACCGCTGAACACGATTGAGAGCGCACGCGGCACCTGATCGCTCGGCACCAGCCGCATGGTAATGGCGGTAGACAGCGTCCAGAAACCGCCAATCGCCACGCCCAGCAGCACGCGGGCCAGCAGAATCATCGGCAGATTCTCAGCAAAGGCCACCAGCAGCGCGGAGGCGATCAGCAGTAGCGTAAAGCCCAGCATCACCAGACGGCGATCGATCTGACGCGTTACGTTACCGATCACCAAACTGGTGAGCAGTGCCACCAGCGCGGTGACGGTCACCGTTTGTCCCGCCTGTCCTTCGCTGATATGCAGCGTGTCGGCGATCGGCGTTAGCAAGCTCACCGGTAAAAATTCCGCGGTAATCAGGCCGAACACGCCAAACGCCATGGCAAACACCGCGCCCCACTCCGGTTTCGTCACCTCTAAAGGTGATTCGGCTATTTCAGTTTCCAGGCTCATCTGTGATCCCCATCACAAAATATTAGGCTTTAAGCATAGAGACTCCCAGCAAGACGATCTATGATGCAGAAACTTTGTTTTTTGATTATTCGTCTGGATTCGTATGAGCCGCTATGAAGATCTGACCAGTGAACTGTTGATGGGCATGCGCCTGTACGGCGTCAAATATCAGCGTATCGCGCTGCATACGCCGTTCGGTTTGCAATATGACGACGCGCCAGGCCGCGCGCAGCTGCATTTTGTTGGGCGCGGATCCTTGCTGATCCGCTCCGCGTCGGGCGTGATCTATCCGCTGCAAGCCGGCGATGCGCTGCTGATTCCCCACGGCAAACCGCACGCGTTAATCTCCTCTGAAGACGCTATCTGCGAACCCATCTCCACGTTTAACAGCCGACCGATTTGCGCCAGCGTTTGCGCCATCGACGACAGCAGCGAGCTATGCCCGGATAACAGCGATGTGATTCTGTTCAGCGCCTGCATGGCGTTCGAACTCGGCGGCATGCAGCCGCTGGTGCACACCATGCCGGATGTGATGCTGGTGAGTACGCTGCTGGCGCAATATCCCGAGATCCAGCCGATTCTCGATGCGATGGAGCGTGAAACCCGCGAGCGTAAAGCGGGTTTTGCCGGGATCCTGTCGCGGCTGGCGGACGTCGTGGCGGCGCAGATTGTGCGCGGTTGGGTGGAAAACGGCTGTGGCAAAGGCAGCGGACTGGTGCAGGCGCTGCGCGATCCGCGTCTCAGCCAGGCAATGGCGGCGATGCACCGCGCGCCCGGAGAGAACTGGACGGTGGAACGACTGGCGCGTGAATCCGGCAGTTCTCGTTCGGTGTTTGCCGCGCGCTTCCAGACGGCAACCGGCATGACGCCGCTGCGCTATCTCACCGAGCTGCGCATGCGGCTGGCGGTAGAACGCATTGTGAATGAGGGGGAAGCGGTGGAAAGCGTCGCCTTCCACCTCGGATATGGTTCGCTGGCGGCGTTTAGCCGCGCGTTTAAACGCATTGTCGGCACCCCACCCGGTGCGCTGCGTGCCGGACGGGAGCTCATCTGAAGATCAACGGAACACGCTGATCGCTTCCACCAGACGGTTGGCCTGATGCTTCATGCGGCCCGACGCCTCTGCGCTTTCGGCTACCCGCGCGGCGTTTTGGTGGGTGATATCGTCGAGATCTTCCACCGCCGTGCTGACCTGCGTTAAGGCTGCGGCCTGCTCGGCGGTGGCACCGCTGATTTGTGCAATCAGCGCGGTGACGTTCTGCACCTGGCCGACAATATCCTGCATGGTCTGTCCTGCCGCATCAGCGTGATCGCTACCCGACTGCACCCGGCTGGCGCTGGTTTCCACCAGATGTTTAATTTCGCTGGCCGCCTTGGCGCTACGCTGTGCGAGGTTTCGGACCTCACCGGCCACCACCGCAAATCCTTTGCCCTGCTCACCGGCGCGTGCCGCCTCAACCGCCGCGTTCAATGCCAGAATGTTGGTCTGGAAGGCGATGCCGTCAATCACGCTGGTGATACTGGCAATACGCTGCGAGCTGTCGGCGATCTCCGCCATCATGCCAACCATCTCCTGCATGACTTCGCCGCCCTTGATCGCCGCAGAACTGGTGGATTCTGACAGGCCATTCACTTCACTGGCGGTTTCGGTGTTGCTCTTCACCGTCGCCGTCATTTCATTCATGGTTGCCGCTGTTTGTTGGACGTTGGCGGCAGCCTGTTCCGTGCGACGGCTCAGTTCGTCGTTGCTCCGCGCAATGGCATCGCTGGCGCTCAACACATTGATCGCCTGGCCGCTGACATCATCCACCAACCAGCGAAACATCAGGCCAAGCTGACCAATGGCGCGCAGCGTTACCCCAATCTCGTCAACGCGATCAATCTGTTCAACTTTGTGGCTGGCACCGGTCGCCACACTTAACGCCTGCCGACACATACGCTCCATCGGACGCGAAATTTGCTGCTCCAGCCACAGGCTCGCCAGCAGCAACATCGCCGCCATGCCGCCAGCGAAGCCGCCAATTGCTAAAGGAGCCATGCCCAGCAACCAAACGCCCAGCACTGAAAGTGGCAGCAGCGTGAGTAAGGTCGAGCGAATACGCCAGCGCAGCGGCAGCGTTTTCAGCAGCGAGCCGAGGCGGCGCCAGCCGGTACCCACGATCAATCCTTTATAGAAGCGGCGCCCGCCAGCCCGACCTTCACGGAATGCGCGATACAGCGTTTCGGCTTGACGAACCTCCTCTTTCGATGGCTTGGTCCGCACCGACATAAAGCCCTGCACTTTGCCTGCGCGTACTACCGGCACCGCGTTGGCGCGTACCCAATAGTGATCGCCGTTCTTACGACGGTTTTTCACCAGCGCGGTCCACGGCTCTCCCTTTTTCAGGGTCGACCACATATCTGCAAACGCTTCTGGTGGCATATCGGGATGGCGCACCAGATTATGCGGCTGTCCATTCACCTCTTCAGGGGAGAATCCGCTGACGTTGATGAACGCATCGTTGGCGTAGGTGATGTGGCTATTAAGATCGGTGGTCGACATCAAAGTCGCGTCATCGTCAAACGCAAATTCGCGCTGAGTGACGGGCTGATTGTTGCGCATGTGTGTGTCCTTGCAAAACGCAGGCTAAAAGAAAAAAATCTATTACTCTTTTTTACCTTTTCGGCACAAGAACGGTCTGGCTTTAGCATCAGTTCAAAATTAGCGGCAACAAAAAAGCCGCTTTGCAGCGGCTTTCACAGTTTTGTCACTGACCTCATCGATTAACCGGGTTTTACAGTAAACCAGATCAATGTTTTGCTTTTAGCACCCAGATCAGAACTGCCACCTCACGCCAACGTTATATCGCCACCCTTTGGCGCCATTGCCATCAATCTCTTTGCGATAATCCGCCTCGGCGTAAAGTGAAACATCTTTCTGCACGGTTGCGGTACCACCGGCACCCACTTCCCACATCTGGCCGAAGTGACCGCTGCTGAAGGTGGCGCCCAGTGCTGGATTATCCACTGACGAAACCGATGTATCCGCCGTGCCGCCCCAGCCTTTGTAGTAGTTGGCGCGCAGATAAGGCGTGTACTGGCGGTTACTGTCGTCAGTCCAGGTGCGATCAAGGCGCGCGCCGAGGCGGCCAATGGTTTGGTTGTAGTCACCGTAACGCACTTTGTTGCCGTCTTCATCGGTGAAGTCATTCATGTTCAGCTGCATGTACATCAGCTGCGCCTGCGGCTCCAGCTTGTAACCCTCGCCTAACTCAAACGGATATCCGCTCTCCAGCGACGCTGTCCAACCGTGGCCTTTCAGCTTTGCCACTTCCTGGGTACGGGCAATATCGGTTTCACCACGATGCCAGTCGAAGGACAATACGCCATCCAGATAGAAGCCGTTCTGGCGCTGCCAGGTACCATAAAACGCCAGGCTGTCGCTGTCGAAGGTGGTGCTGCTGTAGCCATCTGCCGCATCGGGACGGATCCGTGTGTTGCCACGCGTATAGGCGATACCGCCGCGCAGACTATCTTTGTCGCCGTCGAGGCGCAGCAGGTTACCGCCGACCTGCACCGCGCTGTAATCCAGGTCGAAGTCATAGCCGTAGTCTCGGAAGCTTTGATCGCTTTTGTACTTCATGTTCGAGCCGATATAGCGCAGGAACATCTCGCCGCCATCGCCTTCTGGTCGCGTCTGCTCGTGGCGCAGTTCGCCCAGACGCTTATGCAGGTCGTCAATAATCGCCGCCGTGTAATAGGCCAGGCCCACCGGCGCAGAAACATAGGATGGAACCTGCGGTACCACCGCCGGACGAGAATCGTAGCTGTGTGGGGTACCAAACCCATCGGTGACAAAGGTAGGCTGGCAGCTCGCGCTGTCCTCACAGACGTAGTAATTAGCCAGACGATAATCCCAGTAATTGTTACCACTGCCGCTAACCAGCCGTTGGTTAGCATCGCTGCTGCCCGGCGCGAAGGTGTAGAGCCGATATTGCCACGGCCCCGCAGCCAGATAGCCCCCTTTCAACGCAAAGCTGTCAGGACTGGCATTACCGCCCACCTGCGCCAGCGAAATACCTTCGTTGCCTTCCACACCGCCATTACGATTGAGATCGGTCAACGCACCGGTACTGGCATCCGTCAGTTTCACATTGATAAGCGTGGTGCCCGTGGCATTGCCGGTCACGTTCAGATGGTCGGTGTACTGGTTGCTTAGCGCCCCGCCCTCATTGAGAGTGGTGATGAGATTAAGCTGCCCGCCACTCGAGGCCAGCGAACCGGCGATATCGAGCGTGTTGCCCGGCGAACCCGCACCGTTAGTGAGATCCAACGTACCGGCATTATTCACCACCAGCGAATCGGCAGTGCCGCCAGCCAGCGTAGGATGCACGTTATCGCCCGCGTACAGGGTTGAATCCGCATCCACATTGATGATGCTGTGCGCTAACTTGAGGTTGTCGGTTAACGTCCAGCGGGTGTTGGCAAAGTTGATGGTGCTCCAGCCGCTGCCGAGGTTAACCCCTTTGCTGAGATCGTCTGCGCTGAAGCTGCCGCCGCGCGCGTCGATCTGGTTGAAAGTTAACGTATTACCGGTGCCAGTGCCGCTGGTGAGATGGTAGGTCGTGCCGAGATCGATATTGCTCACCTCAGCACTGTTGTTATTGTCATTGCCCATCGTCAGGCTGCCGTTAAGCGTGCCGCCCGTCCAGCGGAACACGTCTGAGCCTCCGCCAGGGTTGATATCACCGCGGACATCCCCTTCCGTGAGCAGAATGACGTCATCGGCGTTACTGCCCGCCACCGCCACGGTTTGTGGATTAGCGGTGATGATGTTGCCGAGGTTCTCAAACACCGTTTTCCCCCCACGCAGATCCACCACCGGTGCCGTCAGGCTATTCGAACTGAGATTACCGGTATTAACGATGGTGCCTGCGGTACTGGAAACCAGCGCCGAGCCACCTGCAGCATTATCGATATTGACGTTTGCCGCAGTAGTGATATTGCCGGTGGTATTGGCCAGGATGCCCGTGCCGCCAGCACCGGTAACATTGAACTGATAGCCGGAACCGAGGATTAAATCACCGCTGCTGGTTGAGCCATCGGCATTAGAGATTTTCAGGCCGTTGCCGCTGCCGGACACATTGGTGGTCACCGTGGAGGCGGGATCAAACCCTACGGCGGTACGAATACCGTTACCGTTGCCAACGTTGATGGTGAGATTGCTCAGGCCGACATTGCTCAGTTCAGCACGGTTCTCAATACCGTTGCCGCTCCCTAACACATTCACCGTGGCGTCGCTGGCGCTAAGCGCTGTTGCGCCGCTATCCAGTAAAATACCGTGTGCATTACCGCGCGTGGTGATCACCGTATCGCTGCCGGTTAACGCCAGCTGGGCGCCGTCGCTGATGCGCACACCTGCGGTGCCATTATCGACGTTGATGGTGCCACCCTTCGCCAGCGTGGTGCCGTTACCGGAGACATCCAACCCGGTGCCATTTGCTACGTTAACCACGCCATTGTTGGTGATCGTGCTGCCCGCACGAGAGCGGATGCCGATGTTGTTGCTGCCGGTGAAATTCACGTTGCCGTTGTTGAGCAATTCAGCGCCGTTCGTCACATCAATGCCCACCGCATTAGTGCCAGCGCCGCTCACGGCACCGTTATTGGTGACTAACGTGGGCGCTGCGCTGCCGTTTAATGCGTTGCTGAGATCGGTACGCAGGTTATTGACCAGCACGCCAACGCTATTGGTGCCGCTGGCATTTATCGTGCTACCGGCCGCCAGCGTTGCCTGCGCGCCACCCTCGGCACGTACGCCCGTACTGCCATCGCCGCTGGCAATAAATTGGCCGTTACCGCTGTTTAGCGTACTGCCGCTTCCTGAGACAATCACACCGGTGCTGTTTGCCGCGCTGCTGGTAATAGCGCTGCCGTTGCTCAGTGCCAGCGTGGCGCCGTCATCAATGCGGTAACCGGTTGAACCGGTGGTGTTGGCATTGAGTGCATTCGCCGCGCTGTTAATGAGCGATCCTGCCCCCGCCGCGTGATAGGCAATCTGGTCACTATTATTGAACACTGGCGTGGACGCCGCAGAGACGTTAACCCGAGCACCGCTCAAGGCTTCAGCGCCAATGGCACCCACGCCGTTAAGATTCAGTGCGCCGCTGTTAAGATTGGCCACCGCGCCACTGCCGCTGGCACTGACGCCACGCGTCCGCGCCCCCGTGCTGCCGCCGTTAACGTTGATGATGCCGCTGTTATTCGCCGTGGTGGTGGTACCGCTGCTGTTAACAGAAATACCGGTGCCGCCATCGTTAATGTTGATATTGCCACTGTTGGTGCCGGTGGCACCGCTTTCCACCCGAATGCCGGTCGCGTTGGCGCCCGTAAAGTTAATATCCCCGGTGTTGGTTAACTGCGCACGATTACGCGCCAGGTAGCCGGTTAATCCACTCGCATTAGAATTGAGTGTCGCAGCAGAATTGAGACTGGTGCTGGCAACCGGAGAACCGCTGTTTTTACCAAAAATATCGTGCTTCTGGCCGTCGACAATCGCCCCAATGGCATTGCTTCCGGTGAGGTTCATGGTGGTGGTGTTAGCAATGACGCCGGTTGCTCCTCCTTCAACGGTGATGCCATTTGCACCGGTGCCACTGACGTTAATTTGCGCCGCATCCGTGTTCACATTGGTGCCGGGGCCGCTGCCAACAACGGCGGTGGAACCCGCGCCTGAAGCCGTCAGCAGCAAATTATTACCTTCGAAAAGTGCCCCCTGTTCGACCCGGAACAGCGTTGAGTTCTGTGTCGTTACGTCAAAAGGATTACTGCCCAGCACGTTAATCAGCGCTTTCGGGCCGTATGCGAAGAAGGCAATCTGATTAGTACCGCTGGAGAAGGTTGGCACAGCGGCAGGATCGACGGTAACCGTTGCATCACCGCGCGCGTGTACGCCAATCGCCCCGTTCCCGCTAAGGTTGATGGGACCGCCTATCGTCGCCTGCGCGCTACCGGTCGCTCCCTGGCCCTCAACCCACACACCGTAGTTGCGCGTACCGCTGGCGGGATCGGCACCGCCCGCGACGTTGATGACGCCGGTTGAGGTGGCGCTAGCCGTATTACCATTGGTTGCAAGCACCTTCAGCCCGGTGCCATTCACGCCGTTGAGATTAATCACGCCGGTGTTACTGTTAGTGATCGTGCCTGAACTGTTAGTCACCAACATACCGACATTTTCACGCGGTATGGCCGCTGCGGCACCGTTTACGTTGATGATGCCATTGTTGACCATCGTGACATTATTGGCACCGGTTGCCGACATCCCCGCCGCATTTTGCGTTTTGCTACCAATGATGATGGTGCCGTCATTGGTGGCGCTACCGTTAGCCACCAGCGCAATACCGCTGGTCAATCCGCTCTGGTTCATCGCCGTATCGGCAGCCGCATCACCCGGGCTATTTTGTGGTCCACGACCAATATAAATAGTGCCGCTGCTGGTATTGGTAAACGTGGAGGTGGCATCGGTGAGCAATACGCCCGAGGTGATGCCACGTGCGCTGGAGCCATTGACACCAACGTTAATGTTACCGCTGTTTGTGGCGGTGGAGGTGGCCCCCAGGTTGATACCGGCCACGCCATACGTGGAGTTACTGCCGGTAGTGGCGAGGTTGAGAATACCGTTATTATCGAAAGTACTGCCGTTTTGTACATTCACACCGTTGGCACCGTAACCGGTCGATCCTATACCGGTGCCATCCTGACGATTAAGAAAACCACCGTTAATGACGCCGTTATTGGTGCCCTTACCGTTGTCGGTTAATACCAGCGCGGTGCCGTTATTGGTATTGCTTCCACGACTCGCCAGCTTGCCATCAATCACGGCTTCAGCGCCGTTCGAGACTTTTATCGCTCCGCCCGCAGAAGCGCCAATAACTTCAAGCGTTTTGCCCGCCGCCAGATTCACTTTCGTTCCGGCACCCTCGGCATTAATCACAATGCGATCGCCGATCGGTTGCGTGACTTCGTCCGGCGGCGTAGCGCTGACGTCATACACGATATTGGCATTGGTGAAGGTAACGGCTTTATTGAATTCAGTCAGGTAGCGGGTTTTATCGAGATTGCCGGCCTGAAGCTGGCTGATTAACCAGTTGTTATAGCTCTGCAGCTGCCCAGCATTGGTGACGGTGAAATTGGTGCTCTTGCCATCCAGCGTCTGTACGCTGAATGCCCCGCCATAGGTGGCAAGATTTTGTACCTGATAGCTGCTGGTGGCCGATCCCGATCCATCCGGTGTCGCGGTCGAACCGAAAAAATTAATGCGGTTATTGCTGTTCCAGTTGACGGTACTGCCCGCATCGACGTTAAACAATTGCGTCTGCTTTGCCGCCATTGTCCAGCTATTGGTGGCTGCGCTGCTGGCCGCATTGGCCTGGCCGATATTGACATCCAGCGTGCCGCCGCCCGTGACATCCGCAATCCGCGCATTAATGTATTGCCCATCATTTACGTTTTGGATATCAGGCACGCTGGTGGCGCTGGTGACGGGCGCCAGTGCCACCAGGCTGGCAGGGTTATACACCTGGAAGGTGGTGTTAGTACCGGTAGTCGGATCGGGCGTGGTGATAGCAAAGTTTTGCGGGCCAGGATCGAGGCGATCCTGATTAAGATATTGCGAACCGGAGGTGATCGCCACTTGCCCGAGGGTGGTGGTTACCGCCCCGTCCGTGCCTGGAGTAAACGCCTGGTTACCCGTCAGGGTTTCGCTATTACCATCGACGACAACTTTACCCACCTGGTTATCATTAGCTTGCGGCGTATACGCGCCTAATGTAACAGCCTGACTCTGAATCGCTGGATAGAACAGCAGCTGCGCCGCCATCATCCCTATCGCGATCGGATTTAATTTAAACCTCATACTTCCTCCAGTGGGCGTGCAGCGTCCACGCTGTTATTGCAACAGCGTTAAATTCATCTTGATGGGGATAAAACGGCAGGTTAATACCAATCCCGTGTCGTCATTTAATTCGAGAACAACTGTGTGAAGAAAGTAAGGCGTAGCGCTAAAGGGATGGATCGGTTGTTATAGATTTATTGGCTGTAGGTATAGACTTTTTTATTAACTGATGCAAAAGGGAATTTTGACTAACTTATTGTCATATGGGAGAAATAATTGCGAGCAGGGTTATAAATTGCAAATAATTTAAGACCAATATTAATTGAGAGACTAGCTTTCCAACTCATTAATAATTCTTTTATTTCTTCATAACACTTTACTTACACTCGGTCCGATAACGGCAAAAATAACCTAAACGAGTAAGCGATACGAGAAAATGCAAAAATGTGACTCAAATCACTATTTTTTCGGTCGCCATAAATGGCGACCCTACGCTGTAGGGTGCACATTAATGCGCACCGAACCAACATCCGCACTGCGTTTAGCTCAAATCCACATTTCGCGTTCCGCCCCACCACGTAAATGCGAAGCCTCCAATCCACGCCACTATTAGCCCGGCTAAATACACCGCCATACCGGCAAAAATCCCCTGGGATGAGGTCATTAACGGTAGCGTCACCAGCCCCGATGGACCAAACACCGTGTTCATCCCGACGGGCAGGCCCAGCCACGCTACCAGTCCAATAAAGAAGCCGCCCAGCGCACCGCCCAGACAGGCAGTAATAAAGGGTTTGAGGCGCGGCAGCGTCACGCCATAAATCAGCGGCTCGCCCACGCCCAATAAGCCCGGCACAATCGCGCCCTTAATTTGCTTGCGCAGCAGCGAATGCTTATCGGCTTTGCACCACAGCGCTAGCGAAGCACCCACCTGCCCGGCTCCGGCCATCGCCAGTATCGGAAAAAGTGAATTAAAACCCTGGGTTTCCATTAGAGCAAAATAGACCGGAATAAAGCCTTGATGGATACCGAACATCACCGCAATTAAAAACAGCCCGGCGAGGAGAGCACAGCCAAACGGATTACTGTTTAAATTGATGAAAAGCCATGACATCCCTTTAAATAATTCACCGCCAATCGGCATAATGACCATGAAGGTGACGGCGCCAGTAATAAGTAATGTCAGCAGTGACGTCAAAATCATATCGAGATTATCGGGAACCACTTTTCGCAGCTGTTTCTCAACCCAAGCACCAAATATAGCCGCCAGCAGCACGCCAATAATGTTGCCGCGCGGATCGATCGCCATACCAAAGAAATCTTCCATGCCGCTGTAATAGCCGACCGTGGCTTTGGGCACATAGCCGAGGATAAACAGTGAAGCGACGATCGCGCCGTTCACGCCGGTGCCACCAAAGGCTTTCTGCGCGTTATAACCAATCAAAATACTCAGGAACGTGAACAACCCTTTGCCGAACACCTTCATGTACGCCACGGTCGCAAGCAGCCAGCGCGCGTGTTCGCCGGGCTGATTAAGGTGGAATACCTGCTCAATCAGCGTGGCAAAGCCCAGGAGCAAACCGGCACCGATGAAACCAGGGATCAGCGGCGTAAAAATGGTGGCAAAGCGGGAGAGGAAACGGTGCAATGCGCTGGTTTGCTTCGCCTTCATCTGCTGCTTTTGCGCGGAGGCAATACCTTGCAGCTCCTGTGATGCAGCGGCTTCACTGCCATCATTGAGTAACGCCTGCATCTTCTCTGCCGCGGTTTGCGCCTTACCGGGGCCAAGCACGATTTGTAACTGCGCATCGCTCTCAATGACCCCCAACACGCCCGGTAGCGTTTTAAGCTTTGCGCTATCAACACGTGCAGCATCCGCCAGCGTCAGGCGCAGGCGTGTCATACAGTTGCCGCACTGCACCACATTGGTTGCGCCACCCACCGCCTGCAAAATGTCGCGCACTACACCTTCGATAGCGGCCATTAATTAGCTCCTGCGCCACGCAAAGCGTTACGGATAAAGCCCTGATTCTGGCTCAGCAGGGCTTGCGCCTCTTCAGCATTGAGTTCGGCCAGCACCATCACAATCGCGGTTTTACAGTGTCCGTGACAGGCTGCCAGCGCCTGCTGCGCGGTGGCATCGTCACACTCGGTGGCTTGCTTAACAATATTCACCTGGCGCTGTACCAGCTTCTGATTGGTGGCTTCAACATCGACCATAAGATTGCCATACACCTTGCCGCTGCGAATCATCGCCCCGGTAGTGAGCATATTCAGCACCAGCTTCTGCGCGGTGCCGGCTTTCATGCGCGAAGAACCGGTCACCACTTCGGGGCCAACCACCGGCGTCAGCGCCACATCAGCGACCTGTGACATCGGGCTGTTAGGGTTACAGGTCAACGCGGCGGTAAAAGCCCCTTGCTGGCGGGCATACGCCAGAGCGCCAAGTACATAAGGTGTCCGGCCGCTGGCAGCAATGCCCACCAGCACATCGCTGGCGCTAAAAGCAATATCACGCAGATCCTGTGCACCCTGCTCAACGTTGTCTTCGGCGTTTTCTACCGCCTGCAGAATTGCAGCGTGGCCACCCGCAATCAATCCCACCACCTGGCTGCGCGGCGTGCCAAAAGTAGGCGGACATTCACTGGCATCAAGGATGCCCAAACGCCCCGATGTGCCCGCGCCACAGTAGATGAGACGGCCGCCCTTACTGAAAGCCGCAGTAATAGCATCCACCACCTGCGCAATCTGCGGCACGATGGCTTCTACCGCCAGCGCCACTTTTTTGTCTTCATCATTAATCACGCGCAGCATGGCTTCAGTCTCCAGCTCATCAATGTTTTGGCTGGCGGGATTACGGCCTTCGGTAATCATCTGGCTGAGATCGATCTGCATGACAGGCTCCTGTGAGAGAATAATTTATTCAACAAACTATATATCACAAAGAATTGTTAATTCGTCAGGTATATGTCATTTTTGCTCGCTACTGGGGATGGCAGACGTCCACAAAAAAGCCTGCATAAGCAGGCTATTACCCATGATTAAACGTCTTACGGGAATTTCTTATGTTTTAGCCAACTCTCTGCGGGCTAACTCCGCTAAGAATCCACTTCTTGACCCATATTCACGATGTTCCTCGACGTAACGATCAATGCGCGCTAACAAGTTTTGTGCAATCGTGATGTTTAACTTGATTGCCTTTCCATCATACTTGCTTACATCGACATCGACATAAGCCCAGGTGCCGCCCTGGCAGTCTTCATTATCAAGATGCGCATCAAAAGTTTTAGCTTCTGGAATTGCACCGCCTTCATCAACCGTAAACTCTACGTGCGCGTCTATCGCTTCCGCTGCATCTTTGATTGTGTTCTCGAAGGTATCGCCTGCGAAATAGCATCCGGTTACATCTGGTACAAACCCTGAGTAAGTGCCAGTTTCTGTCTTATGGATGTAAATTGGATATCTCATTTGCAACCCCCTACCCGCTCAAGCTGGATTTCTATTACGTACAAGGCACTTAAAATTATTACCGAAATTTGGGCGCGCTGTGTGCGCCTGTTTTCATATCTGTTTAAGTATTTTGCTTAGCGTCCCCGTTGAAATATCTTTTGTGGGATGAGGGACGGCAATGGCATAACTCACGCCATCCTTTTTGAAGATGTGGTGACTTCCTTTCACCCTTTTCTGTACCCAGCCATTTTGCTCTAAAAGCTTTATGAGTTCGCCACTGGTCAATCCAGCCTCCTTGAGTCCCTGGCACACAGTCATTATACCCACTATAACTACGCTATGCAGCACTTGTGGTTATAGTGGGTATGGATTTAAGCAAGGTTTGAGACAAAGGGTTATAAGACTTGTCTGCAGCGGGCATAAAAAAACCCGCCGAAGCGGGTTTCTGTGGATACCGATCGTCATGAATGGCGACCCTATGACGTAGGGTGCGCATTCATGCGCACCGGCAAATTAACTGGCGCTTTGCGTACGCAGCTGCTGCTCGTAGGCAGCGGCCTGTTTGGCGTCGAACTGGTCTTCCCAGCGTGCAATTACCAGTACCGCCAACGCGTTACCGATGACGTTCAGCGCAGTTCGTGCCATATCCATGATGCGATCAACACCGGCGATAAACGCCAATCCTTCCAGCGGAATACCCACGCTGCCCAGCGTCGCCAGCAGCACCACAAAGGAGACACCCGGCACACCAGCAATCCCTTTTGAGGTCACCATCAGCGTCAGCACCAGAATGATCTCGTCGGTGAGCGACAGATCAATGCCATACAGCTGGGCGATAAAGATCGCCGCAATGCTTTGGTACAGTGTTGAACCATCGAGATTAAACGAGTAACCGGTTGGCACCACGAAGCTGGTGATGGCTTTCGGCGCACCATAGGCTTCCATCTTCTGCATAATGCGCGGCAGAACGGTTTCGGAACTTGAGGTGGAATAGGCAAGAATCAGCTCGTCTTTCAGAATGCGCATCAGCGTAGTAATGCGCAGCTTACACAAGCGTGCCACGGTGCCGAGCACCACGAAAGCAAAGAACAGAATTGCCACGTACACCAGCAGCACCAGCTTGGCGAGTGGATAAAGCGAAGCAAATCCAAAGTTGGCGATAGTGACCGCAATCAGCGCAAATACACCCACCGGCGCATAACGCATGATCATGTGCGTCACTTTAAACATGGTTTCGGAAATAGAACGGAATACCGTAACCAGCGGATCGCGATGCTCCGATGGCAGCGCCGACAGGCCCATACCAAACAGTACCGAGAAGAAGATAATCGGCAGCATGTCACCCTTCACCAGCGAGGCGAAGATGTTCTGCGGGATCAGCGACAGGATGGTGGTCACCAGGCCGTGCGGTGCGTCCTGCACGGCGGCCGTTGTCGCTTCGTATTTAGAGATGTCCACCGTTACCAGCGTTGACATATCAATGCCGCTACCGGGTTGGAATACGTTGGCCAGCGTAATGCCGACCACAATGGCAATGGTGGTAATCACTTCAAAATAGATGATGGTTTTGACACCAATACGGCCGAGCTTTTTCGCATCTCCAACGCCGGCAATGCCGACAATCAGCGAGGAAATAACAATCGGCACCACGATCATTTTGATCAGATGGATAAAGATATCACCGGCTGGCGTCAGAATGTTGGTGATTAACCATTCACGTTCGCCGGGCTGATTATGCAGCACGGTTCCTACAATCACGCCCAAAATCAGCGCAACTAAAATCTGCCATGCAAGGGTGAATTTAAAACCTTTCATAACGCTTTATTTCCTCAAGTCAAAAACCCCTTTGCTCTGCTGCGAAGGTGCAGGAGAAATGTCACACAGGGAAGTGAGCAAAAGCCCGATAAAAATAGAAGGTTATTGTGGACTGCGCCGTTTACCGCTTGGCAGGCATTTTGCGCCTGCGAAATGATGCAGCCTGAGTAGATACCTGCTGAACAGGGCCGAGATAAGTACCATTTTCACTACGGTAAATGCAACCCCCGGCGCGATAGCGCAAATCTTACTCAGGTTAGTAGCATAAAATGCTGAGGCTTGTTAATGACCATAACTCGCTGTTATGAAAAGTGTTAATTCGATAAGTTTCCGCATAGCTATGCATAACTGGGCAAAAAGCACGCCGGTGCGTTTGCTGATTATTTGCACAACAGTGGCAGAGATCTCGTAGGCTTAGAGCAGCACAAGCTGCAATTTACGCAGCGTTTTAAACAAGTGATTCAAGGGCATTTTGCCGGGTGGAAAGGTCGTGATCCAGACTACAAAACAGAAACAAAGCCCTATTGCGCTCTTCCCTTAACCTTTGATTGACATATGATTAACATCTTCAAGGAGGTCAGCCATGAGCCAAATACACAAGCATCCCGTACCCGCTGCCATTGCAGCGAATGCCCTGATAAATGCCGATCAGTATGCGGCGCTGTACCAACAATCGGTTGACGATCCCGACGCTTTTTGGGGCGAACAAGGTAAAATCCTCGACTGGATTAAGCCCTACAGCAAAGTGAAAAATACTTCCTTTGCCCCCGGCAATATTTCGATTCGCTGGTATGAAGACGGCGCGCTGAACCTCGCCGCCAACTGCCTCGATCGCCATCTGCAAACGCGTGGCGATCATCCCGCGATTATTTGGGAAGGCGATGACGCCAGCGAAAGCAAAACCCTGACCTTCCGCGAACTGCATGGCGACGTCTGCCGCTTTGCCAATGTGCTCGTGAGCCTTGGTGTGAAAAAAGGCGACGTAGTGGCGATTTACATGCCGATGGTGCCAGAGGCCGCCGTCGCGATGCTGGCTTGCGCCCGCATTGGCGCGGTGCACTCGGTAATTTTTGGCGGCTTCTCACCGGAAGCGGTTGCCGGACGCGTGGTTGATTCCAATGCCAAACTGATTATTACCGCCGACGAAGGCGTTCGCGCCGGCCGCAGCATTCCGCTGAAGCGAAACGTTGATGACGCGCTGAACAATCCAAACGTCACCACGGTGAAAAATGTGGTGGTGTTCAAGCGCACCGGTAAAGAGACCGGCTGGCGCGAAGGCCGCGACCTGTGGTGGCACGATTTAGTGGCAAAGGCCAGCGATCGGCATGAACCGGTTGCCGTGGATGCCGAACATCCGCTGTTTATCCTCTATACCTCCGGCTCCACCGGCAAGCCGAAAGGCGTGCTGCATACCACCGGCGGTTATCTGGTGTATGCCGCCAGCACTTTCAAGTATGTGTTTGATTATCATCCTGATGATGTCTACTGGTGTACCGCTGATGTCGGCTGGATCACCGGTCACAGCTACCTGATTTACGGCCCGCTGGCGTGCGGGGCGACCACGCTGATGTTTGAAGGCGTGCCGAACTGGCCAAAGCCGAGCCGCATGGCTGAAGTGGTGGATAAACATAAGGTTACCTTGCTGTATACCGCGCCAACCGCGATCCGCGCCCTGATGGCCGAAGGCGATAAGGCGATTGAAGGCACCGATCGTAGCAGCTTGCGCATTATGGGTTCGGTGGGTGAACCGATCAATCCAGAAGCCTGGGAGTGGTATTACAAGAAGATTGGCGACAGCCGTTGCCCGATCGTCGATACCTGGTGGCAGACCGAAACCGGCGGTTTTATGATCACGCCGCTGCCGGGCGCCACCGAATTGAAAGCCGGTTCCGCCACCAAACCTTTCTTTGGCGTGCAGCCGGCGCTGGTCGATAACGATGGCAATCAGCTGGATGGCGCCACCGAAGGTAACCTGGTGATCGTCGACTCCTGGCCAGGCCAGGCGCGTACGCTGTATGGCGATCACGATCGTTTCGAGCAGACCTACTTCTCCACCTTCAAAAATCGCTACTTCAGCGGTGACGGCGCGCGCCGTGATGAAGATGGCTATTACTGGATCACCGGTCGCGTGGATGATGTGCTCAACGTCTCCGGTCACCGCTTAGGTACCGCCGAGATCGAATCAGCGCTGGTGTCGCATCCAAAAATTGCCGAAGCCGCGGTGGTGGGTATTCCGCACAGCATTAAGGGCCAGGCGATCTACGCTTACATCACGCTAAACCACGGTGAAGAGCCTTCGCCAGAGCTGTATACCGAAGTGCGTAACTGGGTACGAAAAGAGATTGGCCCGATTGCCACGCCGGATGTGCTGCACTGGACCGACTCGCTGCCAAAAACCCGCTCCGGCAAGATTATGCGTCGCATTCTGCGCAAAATCGCTGCCGGTGATACCAGCAATCTCGGCGATACCTCTACGCTGGCCGATCCGGGCGTGGTAGAGAAATTGCTGGAGGAGAAACAGTCCATCACCATGCCGTAATCGGCATCGTCCCGACGGAGAGTGTCAGCCTGTCCACGGCAGGTTACTCTCCGTCACCTTTACCTTACGCCGTATGCCTTTCAACATCGCACAACCCATACCCAAAATAATTCGAGCTGCAGGAAGGCGGCAAGGATGAGAATTCCAGGAGCTTACTGAAGTCAGTGACTGGGATGAGCATACGCAGCCAACATACCTGTAGCTTGAAGTATGAAGGGTATATATAACTAGAATATTCAGCCAGTTAAATCACTTTATTGTGAGATTGCTGTCTGCCTTGCCTCTGGAGAAAATGTGATGAACGAAACCCTGGAACAACAGGAAGCAATCTGGCTACAAATCGAAAATAACCCGCGCTATCACGAACTGGTGCACAAACGTCAGGCCTTCGCGCTGCTACTTAGCATTATCATGCTGGTGCTGTACGTCGGCTTTATTCTGCTCATTGCCTTTGCGCCCGGCTGGCTGGGCACGCCATTGCATGCAGGTACCAACGTGACGCGGGGTATTCCCATTGGCGTCGGCCTCATCGTGATGTCTTTCGTGCTGACCGGCGTCTACGTATGGCGTGCCAACGGCGAGTTTGACCGTCTGACCAAACAGATCCTGAGCGAGGTGAAATCATGAAGCGCTTGCTCTCGATGTTTTTGGCTATTGTGCCCGCCAGCGTGTTTGCCGCCGATGCGATAACCGGCGCGGTACAGCGTCAGGCCACCAACTATGAAGCCATTATTATGTTCGTGGTGTTTGTGGCAGCGACGCTCGGCATTACTTATTGGGCATCCAAGCGCACCCGTTCGCGCAGCGATTACTACACCGCCGGCGGTAATATCACCGGTTTCCAGAACGGGCTGGCCATTGCCGGTGACTTTATGTCCGCCGCCTCGTTCCTCGGTATTTCCGCCCTGGTTTATACCTCGGGTTACGATGGGCTGATCTACTCGCTCGGCTTCCTTGTCGGCTGGCCGATGATCCTGTTTTTGATTGCCGAACGCCTGCGCAATCTCGGTCGTTACACCTTTGCTGATGTTGCCTCCTATCGCCTCGCACAGAAACCCATCCGTACATTGTCGGCCTGCGGCTCGCTGGTCGTGGTGGCGCTGTATCTGATTGCGCAGATGGTCGGTGCCGGTAAGCTTATCCAGCTGCTGTTTGGTTTGGATTACCACATCGCGGTGGTGATGGTGGGTATTTTGATGGTGCTGTACGTGCTGTTCGGCGGCATGCTGGCCACCACCTGGGTGCAGATCATCAAAGCGGTGCTGCTGCTGTTTGGCGCCAGCTTTATGGCGATTATGGTGATGAAAGCCACCGGCTTCAGCTTCAATACGTTGTTCACCGAAGCCATGGCGGTGCATCCGAAAGGTGCGGCGATTATGCAGCCCGGCGGGCTGGTGAAAGATCCGATCTCGGCGCTGTCACTCGGGCTGGGCTTGATGTTCGGTACCGCCGGTTTGCCGCATATTCTGATGCGCTTCTTTACCGTGGCCGATGCGCGTGAAGCGCGTAAAAGTGTGTTCTGGGCCACCGGCTTTATGGGCTACTTCTACTTCCTGACCTTTATTATCGGCTTCGGCGCGATATTACTGGTGGGATCGAATCCGGCCTTCAAAGATGCCAGCGGCGCCCTGCTCGGCGGCACCAACATGGCGGCGGTCCATCTGGCGAATGCGGTTGGCGGCAGCTTGTTCCTCGGCTTTATCTCGGCCGTGGCTTTCGCCACCATTCTGGCGGTCGTTGCGGGTCTGACATTGGCGGGCGCTTCTGCGGTGTCACACGATCTCTATGCCAGCGTAATCCGCGAAGGTAAAGCGACAGAACGCGATGAGTTGCGCATCTCGAAGATCACCGTGTTGGTATTAGGCGTGGTGGCGATTGCGCTGGGGATTCTGTTTGAAAAACAGAACATCGCCTTTATGGTCGGTCTGGCGTTCTCGATTGCTGCCAGCTGTAACTTCCCCATTATTTTGCTTTCGATGTACTGGTCAAAACTGACCACGCGCGGCGCGATGATTGGCGGCTGGCTGGGATTGATTACGGCAGTGCTATTGATGATCCTTGGCCCAACCATTTGGGTGCAGGTGCTGGGGCATGAGAAGCCGATTTATCCGTATGAGTATCCGGCGCTGTTCTCAATGCTGGCGGCGTTTATCGGCATTTGGCTGTTCTCGATCACCGACCACTCGGCGCGCGGTGCCGAGGAACGTGCTCGCTTCCGCGGACAGTTTATTCGTTCGCAGACGGGAATAGGAATTTCGCAGGGTAAATCGCACTAGGAGCGGTAATTAACCAGGTCGCCATAAATGGCGACCCTACGGCGTAGGGTGCGCATTAATGCGCACCTGGTTATATCATCATTAGAAACGCAGTGACGCGCCAACGTACGGCCCATCAACCAGCACGTTATCTTTACGGCTGCCCTTATTGTTCAGCTCAATATACTGATAACCCACACGCAGGTTCAGCAGCGAAATTGGCGTGAAGCTCAGGCCACCAGACGCTTCCTGATAGCTATCCAGACGATCGGAGAACGCTTCCGGTGCATAGTAATATTCGCCATACAGTCCCCACATGCTGTTGAAGCTGTACTGCGCGCCGCCGCCCACTGCTACGGTAAAGCCATCACGACCATCTTCCGGATGGGTGAATAGCGCTTTCGCCGTTGGCGCAATGCGGAAATCGCCCACGTCGATGTTATAGCCCAGGCCGGCACCATAGGTGCTGCCATCGTGATCGCTGCGCAGCCAGTTGCCTTTCAGGAACAGGCCTGGCGAGGTAGTACCGAGACCAAGGTTCAGGTTGGTGCTGTGCTCACCCACGTCAACACTGCCCTCAATCGCCTGTGCGCCGCTGCTCAGCAGTGCCAGACCCAATACGCTTCCAGTAACAAGTTGCTTTAACATGTGATTCCACTCCATGAAGGACCAATAATTCGGCGGCAAGGGTACCAGCCTGGCAGCGGGAGACAACATTATTTGGAAAGCTTTACGTAAAAATGGGTTACGACGGGCAAAAGAGCCGCTTGTTAAGCGGCCCACAGCAGATGACTGAGCAGGGGCGCGAGAATGACCGTCACCACGCCGGAGAGCATCATTACCAGGCTCGAGACCACCCCTTCTTGCTGACCCAGTTGATAAGCGCGCGCGGTCCCTGCACCGTGCGATGCCGCACCGAAGCCCGCGCCTTTCGCCACGCCCTGCTTAATGGCAATACGCAGGAACAGAACATCGCCCACCGCCATACCGAACACGCCGGTGATCACCACAAACAGCGCCACCAGATCCGGCTGACCGCCAATCGGCTGTGCTGCCGCCAGCGCAAACGGTGTGGTAATCGAACGTACTGCCAGGCTGCGCTGGATGGATTCCGGCAGCGCCAGTAAACGCGCCAGCCATACCGAGCTGCACACCGCCACCAGCGTAGCGGTGACGACGCCCACGCTCAGCGATAGCCAGTGGCGCTTGATGATCTCGAGGTTCTCATACACCGGTACGGCAAATGCCAGCGTTGCCGGGCCGAGCAGCCAAATCAGCCAGTGACTTTCGGCGATATAATTTTTCCAGCTCACGTGGGTAAGCAGCAGCAGCGCCACCAGCACCAGCGGCGTGAGTACCAGCGGCATGAGCAGCAGCGTACGCCAGCGACGATACAGGACTTTGTTGATGTAATAGACCAGCAGCGTGAATCCCAGACACAGCAGGCTAATCAGTAGATCATTCATGATGGGCCTGCTTGCGTGCAGCGCGCGCCAGTTCAAAACGGTATAAATGGTCGACCACTAGTGAGGTCGACGCCAGCACCAGCAAGGTGCTCACGCCAATCACCACGCAGATACGCCAGCCTTCACTGCGCAATAAATCGCTGTAATTCACCACCGCCACCACCGCCGGGATAAAGAACAGCAGCATTTCGGCCAGCAGCCAGTTGGCGCCGGCTTTCACCCAGCGCAGCGGCACAATGTGCGTCATGATAAGTCCCAGCAGCAACACCATACCAACCACATTGGCAGGCAGCGGTAGATGCAGCCAGCTCACCAGCTCGCCGCTGAACATAAACAATCCGACATACAGCACCAGCTGCAGCGGTACGAAAGCGCGTTGCAGGAGATCCGTTCTGCGCGGACTTAATGCCATCATTTCCTTTCACCCCGATGAATAATTCAGGGCTCTAGTATAAATCCGCCGCAAACTGTGAAAGAAATGAATTAAAATCATTCAAACTATGCCAAAAAGGAATGTTTATGGACGTGCGAGCCTTGCGCTACTTCACTGAAGTGGTCCGTCAGCAGAGCTTCACCCGCGCCGCTGAGAAGCTGTACGTGACGCAACCCACCATCAGCAAAATGCTGCGACAGCTGGAGGAGGAACTGGGCTGCACCTTGCTGCTGCGCGAAGGGCGCAAGCTGCATCTGACCGACAGTGGCCAGGCGGTTTATCAGCGCGGGCTGGCGATTTTGCAGGAGTTTCATCAGCTGGAGGCGGAGTTAGGCGATATCAACCAGCTAAAAACCGGTGAGCTGCGGCTGGGCATTCCGCCAATGGTCGGCATGCAGATTGCGGGTTCTATCTCTGCCTTTCGTCGCCGTTATCCTGGCGTGCAGCTAAAAATTTCTGAGTTTGGCGGGCTAACCGCGCAACAAGCGGTGCTGAGCGGCGCGCTGGATATCGCCCTCACCGCACTGCCGCTTGATGCAGTACTGCCGCTCAATACGCTGGCGCTGATGCACCATCCGATGTGCGTATTGCTGCCGCGCAGTGAAAGCTGGCTACAGCATCGCAAAGTAGGTTTGGCTGAATTAGCCCGGCATCCGCTGCTGATTCTCAATGAAGAGTTCGCACTTAATCGCCAAATCATGAAAGCGTTTCAACGTCTGGGCGTAACACCGAACATTGCGCTACGCAGTGCGCAGTGGGATTTTCTGGCGTCAATGGTGCAAGCGGGGATGGGATTGGCGATTTTGCCGGAACCGATCTGTCAGCGGCTGGATAAGCAGTCGCTGCTGTGGCTGCCGCTAGATTCGGAGCTGCAGTGGAGCCTGGGCTTGATTTGGCGAGAGGGCAGTTACTTATCACGCAGTGCGCAGGCATGGATTGAGTGCTGCCGTGAACACTGGCCGGATAAGGCACCGCGGCTTTCGGTGTGAAAACAACAGCAGCACAGTAACGTTCTGAACCGGTCGCCATAAATGGCGACCTTACGTTTATCTGGCTGGGTTTACGTAGGGTGCGCATTCATGCGCACCTGGATTCTGAACCGGTCGCCATAAATGGCGACCCTACGTTTATCTGGCTGGGTTTACGTAGGGTGCGCATTCATGCGCACCTGGATTGCACCGCTACAGGTGAAAAACAGGCTTGCCGCTATTCCTCTTTCTCTATCAGCAGCGCTTCGAGCAGATCGAGATCGTGCAGCAGTTTCTGCATCGTCTCGTTAGAGATTTCCTGCGTCGCGCGCAGGTGATACACCTCTGCACGTTCGGCTCGCAGCGCATTGAGGCGGAAACGACGCTCAAGGTTTTCAGCAAACTGCGCCTGCTCAATATCGTTTTTGCCTTCCGCCCGGCGACGTAGATTGCCAATTACCCGCAAACTGACTTCTTTCAGCAGTTCGGGATCGATGTTCTCTTCCGCGTCACTCTCGAGGCGTTGCTCCATTTTGTGCAGGCTCTCTATCGCCACACCCGCCATGGCGGCACGCGCGAACTGAATCTCACGACGATGACCGACCTTATCGATGCTTTCCACATCGCGCAGCAGAATCGGCAGCAGTACCACGCCGACCAGCAGCGAAACCAGAATCACACCGGTGGCGATAAACACCAATTCATAGCGCGCCGGGAAGGGATCGCCATTGCTGAGGAACAGCGGAATCGACAGCACACCGGCCAGCGTGATGGCACCGCGCACCCCGGCAAAAGAGGCAATCAGCAATTCGCGCAGCGAATAGTTGGTAAACTCCAGCGGCTTTTTCTTCAGCAGGCGCTGACTGGTGCGCTTCATGATCCACAGCCAGCCGAATCGCACCACCATCAGGGCGGCGTACACCAACAAGACGTCAGTGAGCAACATCCACAGTTCCACATTGGGATCGGCTTGTGCCTGGGCAATCGACGTGGAAAGGATGTCTGGCAACTGCAGGCCGAGCATCAGGAACACCATGCCGTTAAAGACAAACTCCAGCATCTGCCACACGCTGTTCGCACGCAGACGCATGGCGAGCGGTGCCTGACGGATAATGCCGGAACGCGTGATGGTCATCCCTGCGGCCACGGCGGCCAGGATGCCGGACACGCCAAGGTGTTCGGCAATCAGATAAGAGGCGAACGGTAACAGCAGCAGCAGCACGGTTTGGGTGGCCGGGTCATCTCCGCTCCAGCGGCTCAGCAGGCGCAGCGAGCGACCATACAGCCAGCATATTGCGACGCCGGCAACCAAACCGCCCACGGCCACTTTAAGAAACTCAACGCTGGCACCGCCCCACGTAAACACCATGGTGCCCATGGCGACTGCCACCGCAAACTTGAGCGATACCAGGCCCGATGCGTCGTTCATCAGGGCCTCGCCCTGCACAATCGACATGATCTTTTTCGGGATACGCCCTTCACCGACAATGCCGGACAGCGCCACGGCATCGGTGGGCGACAGCACCGCCGCCAGCGCAAAGGCGGGAATCAGCGGAATGCCCGGCACCAGCCAGTAAATCAGGTAACCAATCCCGACCACGGTGATCAGCACCAGAACCAGCGCCAGCCCCATGATTTCACGACCGTGATGGAGAAATTCGTTAATCGGCGTTTTCCAGCCATCTGCGAACAGCAGCGGCGGAATGAACAGCACGAGGAACAGTTCCGGGTCAAAATCGACATGCAGGCCGAAGACGGGAAAAGCGAGTAATGCACCGGCGGCAATCTGCACCAGCGGTAGAGGAATTTGAAACGGCAGAATACGTGCCGCCACGCTGGAGAGTGAAACCACCAGCGTCATGATGAGAATAGTAAAGAAGATTTCCATGCTTTCCTTAGGCGAATCAATTTCATTAAAGCGATGTTGTTGCGTGGGAAAGTGTAAAACAAAACGCCGCACAGCGGGCAACCCGATGTGCGGCGAGGAGCAGAAAGAGAAAAATCTTGGTTTTTTAGATAGCCCAACCACCGGCGTAGAACACCACCAGCGCGACAGCAATCACCACTGTGCCAACGTTCAGCTTGCGCCATTCACCCGCGAACAGGCGACCAATCACCAGCGAAGCGAAGCCGAGCATGATGCCGGTTACGATGTTGCACGTCAGCACGATGAAGACTGCAGTCAGCAACCCAGACATCGCATCCACGAAATCATTGAAGTCGATTTTTGCCACGTTGCTGAGCATCAGCAGGCCAACATACATCAGCGCGGGGGCGGTGGCGTAAGCGGGAACCAGATACGCCAGCGGCGACATAAATAGAATCACCAGGAACAACAAGCCGACCACGATCGCCGTCAGACCGGTTTTGCCCCCTGCCGCCGTACCTGCGGCCGATTCAATATAAACCGCAGCGGGTGATGCGCCCACCAGACCGGCGAACAGGCTGCTGACAGAATCCGTGGTCAGCGCGCGGCCACCGTTCATGATCTGGCCCTCTTTATCCAGTAGATTCGCCTGCCCCGCTACCGCGCGAATGGTGCCGGTGGCATCGAATACCGCAGTCATTACCAGCGCCAGCACGCTTGGCAGCACGACCGGTTGCAGCGCACCCATGATATCCAGGCTAAACATCGCCGATTGACCGTTGGCATCCTTCAGACTCGGCATGGCGAACAGACCTTGGTAGGTCACCGCCGGATCGAAAATCAAACCGATAATGGAGATCGCAATAATGGTCAGCAGGATGCCGCCCGGTACGCGACGTTTCTCCAGACCGAAAATGGCCGCCAGTCCCACCAGCGCCATGATCACCGGAAACGAAGCAAAATGGCCGAGCGCCACCGGCAAGCCCGCCGCCGGGTTCTTCACCACCAAACCAATGCCGTCTGCGGCAATCAACATCAGGAACAGGCCGATACCCACGCCGGTGCCGTGCGCCACCCCCATCGGTAAGTTACGCAGAATCCACGTGCGAATACCGGTCACTGAAATCAGCGTGAACAGTAAGCCCATCAGGAACACCGCGCCGAGCGCCACCGGTACGCTAATGTGCTGGCCGAGCACCAGGCTAAAGGCAGTGAAAGCGGTCAGTGAGATAGCACAGCCAATCGCCATGGGCAGATTTGCCCACAAGCCCATGATGATTGAGCCAAAGCTTGCGACCAGACAGGTAGCAACGAACACCGCCGTCGGCGAGAAGCCCGCTTTGCCCAACATGCTGGGGACCACGATAACCGAGTAGACCATCGCCAGAAACGTCGTCAGACCCGCTAATATTTCCTGACGCACGCTGCTGCCGCGTGCAGAGATGTTGAACCAGGCGTCCAGTTTTCCACTGGCCGGGCGCGATTCACCAGACATAATCATTCCTCAATATTTTTTGTGATGTGAGTTGCCGCACGGCGCGCGTTTGCTGCTCCCTGATGCGAGATTTTCATGGTGAAAATCCAGGCAAACGTTTACGTCGCCGCGTATTCCTGTTGGTAAAAAGAGACAGGGAAAAAAGGCAAACGATTATCTGGCGTTTGGCATGGTGTTTTCAACTACTAATCGCGGGGATTGCAGGATAAATCCAGCCAATGGGGTTCCCAGGTCGCCATGAATGGCGACCTTACGATCATGGGCTTTGTAGGGGCGTCATTCATGACGACCTGGCCGCAATCAACTCTGCAGTTGAATCGGGCCGCCCTGCTCAATGGCGCGTTGCCAGGCGGCGCGCTGCTGCATGGTTTCCAGCCAGCGTGCGGTGGCGGGCATCTCACGCAGTGAACCGCGCATCTGCAGCGCCAGCAGCGGGAAGCTCATCTGCACATCGGCGATACTAAAACGTGAACCGGCAAAATAAGCGTGCTGGCTGAGATGCTGTTCGATGACGCTGCCGTGCAACGCCAGCTGTTTGTTCAGCCAGGCCTTTTGAATGCCCTTACTCAGCGCGATGCCCGCAGGACGCAGCAGCCACGGCACCGGCTTCTTGCCCAGCTGAGCAAACACCAGTTTCATCACTAACAGCGGCATGAGCGATCCTTCGGCGTAATGGAGCCAATAACGCGACTGAATCTGTTCATCCTCATCACTCAAGGCCAGCTGATGTTCACTGTCATAGCGCATTTGCAGATATTCGAGAATAGCGCCCGATTCGGCAATAACCCGATTGCCATCGGTGATCACCGGGGATTTACCCAGCGGATGGACTTTCTTTAAGGAATCAGGCGCCAGCAGGCTGTTTTCACGCTGATAACGTTTGATTTGGTAAGGCACCGAGAGCTCTTCCAGCAGCCATAACACGCGGTGCGAGCGGGAATTTTCCAGATGGTGAACGGTGATCATACGGTTTTCCTTGCCGGTAAAAGTGTCCCGGCAAGTATAGTCGATTACCGTTTCTGCTCGTCTTGTTCAGGATCGAGCAGTACCGCACCCGAACCTTGTTCGCCCAGGCGGTCATCGGGATTGCGTAGCGGGCAGTCACGCATCGATAAACAGCCGCAGCCGATGCAGCCATCAAGATCGTTACGTAAACGCGTAAGGGTTTCGATGCGCTTATCCAGTTCTTCACGCCAGTGCTGCGTTAGCGCATCCCACTCCTGCGTCGACATACGCTTATTGGCCGGCACGTGCGTCAGGCTATCGCTCACCGTTGCCAGCGGAATGCCAATGCGCTGCGCAATTTTAATGATCGCCACGCGGCGCAACACATCTCGGCTGTAGCGGCGCTGATTACCGCCGTTGCGTGAGCTAAAAATCAATCCTTTGGTTTCATAGAAGTGCAGCGCCGAGACCGCCACACCGCTGCGTTTCGCCACTTCGCCCGGCGTCAGCACCGGCTTCGGGTAATTGCGTTCTTTTTTCATTTAGGGCCTTTACCTCAAGTTAACTTGAGGAATTATACTCGCACCCCAGCAAAACTACGAATTTCTAACCAGGTATTAACCATCAGAAGGATGAGGCTATGATGCAACAGGAAATCATTCATTCGCTGACCCACTGGATCGATCAGAATCTGGATAAAGCGCTGTCAATTGATGAAGTCGCAGCAAAATCAGGTTACTCAAAATGGCATCTGCAGCGTATGTTCCGTGCCGTCACGAAACAGACGCTGGGTGGCTATATTCGCGAACGTCGTCTGACGCTGGCCGCAGAAGCGCTGCGTCAAACCCAGCGCCCGGTATTCGATATCGCCATGCAGTACGGCTACGATTCGCAGCAGACGTTCTCACGCGTGTTCCGCCGTCAGTTCTCGCAAACGCCGACCGCTTATCGTCATACCATGCGTCGTCAGGCGATGATGCAGCGTCCACGTCTGCTCAGTTTTGACTGCGTCGAGAGCAGTATGAACAGCTTTGCCCAACGTACAACCGGCGAGTGCTGCCCGGTTAGCTAACCTTTTCTGCGCGCCCCAAGCGGGCGCACCTCTCTTTTTGCCCGCAAATTCCTCCCTCTTTGATGAAAAAATTTCTACCATACAAGGTATAAATTTTGTTCAAAATTTAAAATCGAGTGATATAATGTGAGCCAAGTCACACTTTCTTGTTTGCAGTAAGACGGCCAGAAGGGCTTCCCTGACCTTCCTTCTTTGCCGCCAGTGATGTCCATTGAATGTCGGGGATATCACTGATTCTAAGAGGTTTTTTGCAGATGGCCACGTTAACCACCAGTTTGATTGTTATGCGCTGGGAACTCCTGAGCGCAGTAATGATGTTCTTTGCCAGCACCATGAAAATTCGACTGCGTCAAAACAGTCATCACGTGATGGCGCTGCTGTGTGGAGGTATTGGTGTGGGCATGTCCTGCTGGTTCGTTACCGGCCTGCTTGGCATTACGTTAAGCATGGAGAATCTGCATAACTTTATGGAAATCTCTAAGAACGCCTTTATCCAGGTGATGAGCCAGGCGCCAGCAGACTGGCCGATGCCTTAATCGCCGCCAATAAAAAACCCCGCCAAGGCGGGGTTTTTTATTTTGCTGTGTGATTCTTAAATTTTCTTCAATACGGCCGGGATGGCGACATCCGCAACCGTGACGCCCGGTATCTTCGTACCGCGACGATCCTGAATCCACATATCACCCATCATTTGATTAAGCCCGCGATCCAGACCGGTCACTAAGCCAGCTCCCGGCGTAAAGGTCAATTCGCCAAAGTAGATCTGGTCGTTATCGATGTACCAATCCACGCGCACGTAATCGAAATCACTGGCCAGCGTTTTGCTCAACGCCAGGGCGTGCTGTAACGACGCCATCTGCGGTGTCACGTCCAGGCCGGTATCACGAATCTTGTGATAGGCCTCTTTCAGATTGTTAACATAAAAGTTCATCGACAACAGCGGATTACAGCGGTTGTAAATCACCTGCAGCACATATTCAAAATTGCCATCGCGCTTATTGAACATGTGGAATTTGTAATCAATCGGTGCCGTTTTACCATCACCGATGTACTGCTCCACCAGAATACGCGGCTTGATGTAGCGATAGTGAATCTCACGCGCCTCATTGGCGAAGTCGGTTTTCAACCAGCGATGACAGTCGTTAATAATCTGCTGCTTCTTCAGCGCGTCCGGCTCTTCCAGCAGGATTTCCACCATGTTGGAGGCATGATTCGGTTTGATCACCGTATTTTTCCAGCTCGGCAAGGTGTGCAGCGAGCTGGGATCGCTGGTTTCATACACCAGCGGGATCAGGTATTCGCTACCCACTTTCTCGGCGATATATTCACGCACTGAATATTTGTCCGACAGGCGTCCGTAGATCTGGTAGTCGCCGTGGACGAATTTGCGGTACAGCACCTTCTCATTGAAGACCTTCGGCTCACGCAGGTTGGGTAATCTACGAAACTTATGAAAGTAGTAGATACGATCCTGGGTTGCCCAGGGCATCTTCTTAATGAAGTACTGCACGCTTCTTCTGAGTTCTTCTTTCAACTTGAGCATATCTGACCTCATTTGTAGGTTTTGTAGTTGAGTGAGGAAACCTGGATTTTTTGGATGACGCCATTTTTGAAGAAGTAATTCATTACGGTAAGAGACAGCAATTCTGAGATGAAAACGCTCCAGGCGGCACCCATGATGCCGTAGCCCTGTATCAGCCACCACGACAGCGGCAAGCTGATAACCATCAGGCAAACAATTTTCTTCAACAGATAATTAAACCCGCCTTCTTTGACCATGTAGCGATACGCTACGGTCCCCATCGCCGAAAAGCAGGTTGCTAACGACAACAACGTAATGAGACTTCCTGACTGTGTGTATTCGTGACCATACAAAGCGATGATGATTTTTTCGCCGTACATCGCGATCACCGCTAACAACAACAATGAAACACCCATGACATAACCATTGAGCCGTGCTGTCAGCTTCATGGCGGCTTCTCCACGCTCACGGAAGATTTCCGAGAAGCAGGAAGTGATGATGGCAACCGGAATAAAAATCCATGAAGCCGAAATAGTATTTGCCGCGGCAAACAGGCCAAGGTCGCGCGCTGAAGCGATGCCCGCCAGGAACATCTGGGCCGCTTTCACCTGCACTGAGATGAAAATACTGGAAATGGCCAGCGGCAATCCGGCATAGAGCAGGTAGCGCAAATAGGCGTTGCGCTTCTCCTGTGGCGGTGCCACATCCTCATTTTCGCGGTAAAAATTAATGCGCTTAATGGCATACGGCACCAGCGTCACCGCCACAATGGAGACGGTGAGCCACAGCGGATTGAGGTGTAGCCAGGCAATGAGGAAACTCAGCGTGAATCCCAGCAGCAATCCCACCGAGTTAGCGATGGTGTTCAGCCGTGACGCTAAGCGCGCATTGTTATAGACGCTGAAAGTGTCCTGCGTCACAAACACCGAGGAAATAAACGAGGCCAGCGCAAAGGCGAGGAAATTTTCCTGCATGTTGTACCAGACCCAAATCAACACCGGCAGCGATGTGAGCAAAAGCAAAACCAGGCGCATATTGCGCGCTACGGTCATCAGGCGCAGCCCTTTCGGTGCGCTTTTGCTAATCCGCTTAAACAGAATGGTTTCCGTACCGAAAATCGCCACGGTTTGCACCATGGAAAACAGTGAGGTCGAAAACGCCATTTGGCCAAAGATGGTTGGGCCAAAGGATTTTGCCACGTAGGAGGTCACAAATATGACGCCGAACACGGAGACAATCTTTTCAGACATCATCCAGGCGGCATTCGACATTACGCTCAATTTCATTGACTGATCCTTAGTATTACGAACTACAACAACTTTCGGTACAACATCCTTGAAATGAATTAACAAGCGCTCAGTGGGCCTGACTTAATTAATGAACTTCAAACCAAACTGGTCCGAAAAATGAGACTCGCGTCAGGAATTAAGAACTATATTCAGGAAAATTCCGATTATATCCGGTGCGAAACTCCGTGGATGTAAACGATTTCAGCTTAAATTCCGCACAAACGTTTACTGGCACACCCGAGCATTTCAGCGTCTGGGTTATGCCGTTTTTCCAATGAATGTAGTATTTTTTCTGCATTTGGGATGGAGTGAATTTATATCAAAAACCTAACGCCCGGAAGGCGTTCAATGCCATTCAGAATAAAATAAGATTTATCCCATGATGATATTTCTTCTAAATATCTTAATTTAACCCTCGCAATTCAAATCGCGCACTTTAATACTGCATTAATAGTGTTTTTGCAGTGCCAGATATTAATACAGTAATTCTCATCCACTAATTGATAAGAAAGGTAATAGCATTTATGAGAAAGTCACGATATAGCGAAGAGCAAATCACAAATGCCATTAAAGCTTCTGAAACGGGAGTGAAAGTCAGGGAGATTTGTGAGGAGCTAGGCATTTCCGAGGCCACTTTCTATAGCTGGAAGAAGAAATTCTCAGGATTATCCTCCGAAGAAGGTCGTAAAATCAAGGAGCTGGAAGATCAGCTACTTAACCTTACGCGCGAGCTGCAATCACTGAGTTCGGACAAAGAGATGCTGCAAAGCGTGCTAAAAAACTTCTTCACCACAAATGAAAAGCGCCAGGCCGTTAACTTCCTGCAAACCACGTTCGACATAGGTACACGTCGTAGCTGCCGCTTGCTGGATATTAGCCGTAGCGTTTATCACTATCCATCAGGAACAGATAATCGCTAGCATTATTAAGGCCGATGTTATTTGACTTAATGCTGAGATTTGTTCTTACCAGAAGATATGAAGATCATTTAATTCGGCGTTCACAACATAACAATTCGAACCAATTTTTCCTGATGAATACCATCGCGGAATTGCTTCCTTTTTTGCGGTAAAATAGATTCACATCAGCAAAAGTCTCTCTATTCAAGCCATTTAGACGAAGTCCAATCTCATTAACGTGAGATTGGCGCTTCGGCTATTACTTTACCAACATTAATCATCAGCCCTGAATGCAGACAATTCTGTTAAGCGTTAATGAACAACGCCGTGTAACCGCTAACACATTGCCTCTGTTTTCAATTGGATCTATTGCCTGACTTTACGATTACCTGTTTCAACGGAACTAGTCTAAATCCGCCAACTTGCTGCCAGGAATTATCCTGATTAGATACGTTATTGCTCCTAAACAATAACGGCTAAAAAGTGGCGGTTAAGGTAAATTCTTTCACCATAATCATCGCCGCGCTTAATGGTTTTTTGTTCACGCCTAATCGAATGTTTCTTAACAACGGCGTATTCCCTTAAGCAAAAAGTGGCTTTTCAACGGCCGACTTCAGTGCCAGGGGGCAATAAAAGGCAGGTAAAATGCACCTTTTTGCGCCTCTTCGCGCCTGTTTTTACCTCGCCGGAACGCACTTTAGCCACGGTGATGTGACTTCGGGGCGCGTTTAGGTGGCCTTAACATCATTGAATTCCCCCTTGCTGCTCATCCGGATCGCGTCTTTTATGACAAAAAGGGGCGATAAAAGGGGATGAAATGAGCCGTATTGTTATATCGCGGGCAACGCGTGCGGTAAAAAGGGCAATACGAAGGGGGGAAAGCGTGGGGGAAATTCTTAAAAACACAGGGAAAAGCGCTCCTGAATAGTTTATCCAGTCGCGCTATCTGAGACCTTAAGCCTTCTGCGGTTTAATACGCATCGCATAGATCACGCCCACGAGCAGACAGCCGATACCCATTAGGGTTAATAGCGGCGGCCAGCTTTGTCGCCACAGAAATGCCCACAGCAAACCGGCTAAGGTTTCAAAGACAATCAGCGGCCCCATGATCACCGTTGGCACGCGCTGGCTGGCAGCATTCCAGCACAATGTGCCCAGCCATGAGCAAAACAGTCCCAGTCCCAGCATTAACAGCAGATAGCGCTGCGGCTGTGGCCCAAACGGCAGAGCAAACTCAGGTTGCTGCCAGTGAAGTTGTCCGCAAACTAAGAGAAAGAACACCAGCGCCAGCGGCAGCGTCACTAAACCTTGTGCCGTCGCCCAGCTGCCTGCTTTATGCTGCGGATGAGCACGCAACCATAAACCATTGCGCAGGGGATACCAGGTCCAGCACGCTAAAGCCAGTATCGCAAACAGCAAACCCAGCAGATAACGCGACCAATCAAAATCGGGCCCCTGCGTCTGCATCTCAGCCATATTCACGCAGATCAGCCCAACAGCAATAATGAGTAAAGCCGGCATCAGCTTACGCCACGGCAGGCGTCCCTCCACGTGGCCATAGCAAAGATTGGCCGTCACGGTCATCACCACCGGCAGCGTGCCGATAATCATGGTGGAGATCGGTGCACCGGTTCGTTGAATCGCGCTGGAAAGAAACGTGTAATACAGCAGGTTACCAATCAGTGATAGCTTCAGCGCTTCAACCCAATCTTTGCGCGTTAGCTGACGCAAGCGACGGCGATCGAACCAGGCCAGCGGCAACACCAATAAACCAAATGCCACATAGCGCCCGGCCGATTGTAAGGTGCCGGGATAATCCGGAATCAGTAGCGGGCCGACGAAGATCAGCCCCCACATTAGCCCCGCGGCCAGCGCAAACAGTACTCCAGCAAACATACATCTCTTCCTTTATAGGTAATTTGCTGCAGTGTGATGGAGCAGATAGTTAAAGGCTTGTAGCAGATTGCGGTTAGCGCGAATGGAAGACTTGTTTTTGGTAGCGTCCAGGTGTGATGCCGTAGCGATGGGCGAATGCACGCGTGAGATGGGCCTGATCGGTTAGGCCGACGGATGCCGCAACCGTCGCGGCACTTTCACCGCGTGCCAGCAGCTGTTTGGCCGCGAACAAGCGAAATGCCATCAGCATTTGATGCGGGGTGACGTGAAAGTGTTGTTTGAAACTGCGCAGAAAATGCCACGGCGACAGTGACGCCAGCGCTGCGAGCTCTTCAAGCCGCACCGGCTCGGCAAGATTTTCGCGCAGATAGTCGCGAACGGCATCAAAGCGATGCGTCGCTTCTGCGGGTCGCGGTTCGCCCTGGCGTGCCAGTGGACGCATCAGTTCCAGCAGTTCGAGCAGCGTGCTTTCACGCTCCAGCGCGGTTTCTGCCTGCCACATCTGTGCCAGCAGTTGAGAAAACGGCTGTGCCAGACGCACATCAGTACGTAGCGCCTCGCTGAACCACCAGTGACGATCGCCGGTTAATCGATCCATTTCCTGCGGATCGATGTAGATCATGCGATAACGCCAACCGTCGTCGCAGGCTGATTCACCGGTGTGCAGCTCATCGGGATTCATCATTATCAGCGAATGTTGGGGCGCGGTGTAGTTGGCACCACGATAGCGGAAACGCTGGGCTCCAGACTCTATGGTGCCGATGCCAAAGGCTTCATGGGTATGCGGCTCAAAAGCGTAGCGGGAGATGTGCGCCTGATAAAGCTCAATGCCTGGCAGCTCAGCGAAATGCTGAAACTGCGCCCGATCTTGCTCACAAGGAAAAACGTCAGGAACCACCTTCACAACCCACCTCCAGATTAAAAGCGATTATAAGCATGCGCGGGGATGCCGATAAATGCAAAACGGATTTGCTTTACCTCTTCACGTATTCACCGGACACTCAAAGGACTGAAAAGGAGATAACGATGGCTAATCGAGTAGTTATGGTCGTGGACATGCAAAATGGCGTGCTGGCAATGCCGCGCTTTGATCGTTCTGGCCGGTGCGAACGCATTAATCAGTTAACCGCCGCCGCCGATCGGGTGATTTTCATCCAGCATGTGGGCCCAGGCTTAGAGGTAGATTCAGAGGGCTGGGCGATTGTCCCCGAACTGCAGCAGCCGGCTAACGCCCTCTTCGTCAACAAAACGGCGTGCGACAGCTTTTGGCAAACCGACCTCGCCGCTCAGCTCGACCAATTTGGTATTAACAGCTTCGTCATTTGCGGCTGCGCGACCGATTACTGTGTCGATACCACCATCAAAGTCGGCGCCAGCCTCGGCTATCACATCACTGTCGCCGCCGATGCGCACACCACCGCCGACCGCACTTATGTTTCCGCGCAACAGCAGATCAATCAGCACAACGAAGTGTGGGCCGATTTGATTATGCCGGGTAATCCGGTGCGGGTGCGTGAGACGGAAGCGTTATTACGGGAATGGCGACCGCATTAACGGTTCTGCTATTGAAAACTTCTGACAAGTGTCAATAATAGAGTATGACATTTGTCAGATTTGGAGAAATCTATGCGAGCCTACATTCCTGATGGCAAATCACATGACAACGCGCTTTGGCGCTTTGCTGGCTTACCCCCACGGGGACTGGAGCTAACTCGCATGCTCGAGGCAGGCTTACCGGTCGCGGTGATCGACGACATTCGTCATTGGTCGGCGATGAGCAGAGCCGAGATCATGAAGGTCACCGGCATCAATGAGCGTAATATTGCCCGCCGTAAAAGCGCAGGTAAAAGCTTGTCACCCGATGAGAGCGAACGTATCGCCCGCTTTGTCCGTGTCATGGATGCTGCCGTTCAATTATTTGGTGGCAATAAAGAAGACGCTACCCAATGGTTAAGCCGGCCGGTGAAAGGATTAGGTAACGTTGCACCGATTACCTTGCTGGCAACGGAAAGCGGCGCATTAGATGTGCTTGATTTGATTGGACGACTGGAGCATGGCGTCTTCTCATGATTTTCTTCCGGCTAATCAAAACGCAATATGCTTCTGAAGCCTGGACCGGCAATGGTGCGAAACAGTATGGTGGCCGCTGGAATCATAAAGGCCACCCAACCCTTTATGTCGCGACCTCGGTTTCACTTGCCGCGCTTGAAGTGCTGGTGCATGCCTCGAATGCGTCGATTTTGGATGAGTACACCTTATTCAGCATTGAGATCCCTGACGACGAAGTCTCCTACATTACTGAAGATTTTTTGCCTGCCGATTGGCGCCAGGATCCAGCTCCGGTTTCGACCATGGATTTAGGTACAGGTTGGCTTCAATCGGGGGAAGGTGCAGCGCTGATTATTCCCTCAAGCATGATTCCGATGGAAAACAATGCGGTGTTGAATCCTCAGCATCCGGCATTTAAGGGCTTTCTACCGAGTGTACAAAAGCTCCCCTTTGCATTCGATCATCGACTGATCAAGTAAATCAAAAGCTGACTCTCCAGACAACAAAAAGCCCCGTATGACGGGGCTTTCAAAGCAACGAAACCGATAACGCTCAGCAGAGCGTTTAGAACGGAATGTCGTCGTCAAAATCCATCGGCGGTTCATTGTTCGCCGGTGCGCTCTGCTGCTGTGGACGCTGCTGAGCACCGCCGCTGAACTGGTTGCCGCCTTGCGGCTGCTGTTGTGGCTGCTGTGGCTGGCCCCAACCGTTGTTATTGCCGCCCTGGCCGCCCGCGGGTGCGCCACCGGCGTTCGCGCCCTGCTGACGTCCACCCAGCATCTGCATGGTGCCGCCAACATTTACCACCACTTCAGTGGTGTATTTTTCCTGGCCGCTCTGGTCAGTCCATTTACGGGTACGCAGCTGCCCTTCGATGTAAACCTGAGAACCTTTACGCAGGTATTCTCCGGCTACTTCCGCCAGCTTGCCAAACAGCACCACACGGTGCCATTCAGTGATCTCTTTGTTTTCACCGGTGGTCTTATCGCGCCAGCTTTCTGACGTGGCCAGCGTAATGTTGGCTACCGCGCCACCATTTGGCATGTAGCGCACTTCCGGATCCTGACCCAGATTCCCGACTAGAATCACTTTGTTTACGCCACGACTGGCCATGTTGCTGTCTCCCGATGAGTTGATGCTAAAAGTCTAAGCGAAAAATTGTATCACGTCATATTGCTGTGTGCCCACTTTAGAGCGGGATTCCAAATTTTCCCTATCCCAATATTAGCAAAAACACTGGATATTTATTCAGTTTATTTTTTGTGCCATAATGATGCGTTTCTGCTGGTCATGCTGGCAAGGCATGGCGAGTGTTGTTCAATCCGGGAAAGGTGAATGGATAAGATCGAAGTCCGCGGTGCTCGCACCCATAATTTGAAGAACATCAACCTGATCATTCCTCGCGATAAGCTTATTGTGGTCACCGGTCTATCGGGTTCCGGTAAGTCTTCGCTGGCGTTTGATACGCTGTATGCCGAAGGCCAGCGTCGCTATGTCGAATCGCTGTCGGCCTATGCGCGCCAGTTTCTTTCATTAATGGAGAAACCGGACGTTGACCATATTGAAGGTCTTTCGCCCGCCATTTCCATTGAGCAAAAATCAACGTCACACAACCCGCGTTCTACCGTCGGCACGATTACGGAAATCCACGACTATTTGCGTCTGCTGTTTGCGCGTGTCGGTGAGCCGCGCTGCCCCGATCATGACGTTCCCCTGGCGGCACAAACCGTCAGTCAGATGGTCGATCAGGTGTTGTCGCAGGAAGAAGGCCGCCGCCTGATGCTGCTGGCGCCAGTGGTGAAAGATCGCAAAGGCGAGCACACCAAAACGCTGGAAAACCTTGCTGCACAGGGTTATATCCGCGCACGTATTGATGGTGAAGTGTGCGATCTCTCCGATCCACCCAAGCTTGAGCTGCAAAAGAAACACACCATTGAAGTGGTGATTGACCGCTTCCGCGTGCGCGACGATCTGGCAACGCGTCTGGCTGAATCGTTTGAAACCACGCTGGAATTGAGCGGTGGTACGGCGATCGTTGCGGATATGGACGATACCGATGCTGAAGAGATGTTGTTCTCAGCTAACTTTGCCTGCCCAATCTGTGGCTACAGCATGCGCGAGCTTGAACCGCGTCTGTTCTCGTTCAACAACCCAGCCGGTGCCTGTCCAACCTGTGATGGTTTGGGCGTACAGCAATATTTCGATCCCGATCGCGTGGTGCAAAATCCGGAGCTGTCGTTGGCCGGTGGCGCTATCCGCGGCTGGGATCGCCGTAACTTCTATTACTTCCAGATGCTGCGCTCGCTGGCAGAGCATCTGCAGTTCGATGTCGAAGCCCCGTTCAACAGCCTGAGCGACAACGCGCGCAAGGTGATCCTCTACGGGTCAGGCAAAGAAAATATCGAATTCAAATACATTAACGATCGGGGCGATACCTCGGTACGTCGCCATCCGTTTGAAGGTGTGCTGCACAACATGGAGCGCCGTTATAAAGAGACGGAATCCAATGCGGTGCGTGAAGAACTGGCGAAATTTATCAGCAACCGCGCCTGTGCCAGCTGTGAAGGCACGCGTCTGCGTCGTGAAGCGCGCCATGTATTTGTCGAAGACACCAACCTGCCGACCATCTCTGAGATGAGCATTGGTCATGCGATGGATTTCTTCGCGAATATGAAGCTGAGCGGCCAGCGCGCGCAGATCGCGGAAAAAATCCTTAAGGAGATTGGCGATCGCCTGAGCTTCCTGGTAAACGTCGGATTGAATTACCTGTCGATGTCGCGCTCAGCGGAAACGCTGTCCGGCGGTGAAGCGCAGCGTATTCGTCTGGCGAGCCAGATTGGTGCGGGATTGGTGGGCGTGATGTATGTGCTTGATGAACCCTCTATCGGTTTGCATCAGCGCGACAACGAGCGGCTGCTCGGCACGCTGATTCACCTGCGCGATCTGGGCAATACGGTGATTGTGGTTGAGCACGATGAAGATGCGATTCGCGCGGCTGACCATGTTATTGATATTGGACCAGGCGCAGGCGTGCATGGTGGTCAGGTGGTGGCGGAAGGCGATGTCCATGCGATTATGGCCAATGAACAATCGCTTACCGGCCAGTTCTTGAGCGGCAAACGCGAAATCGCCATCCCTAAAGAGCGCGTGAAAGGCGATCCCACTAAAGTGCTGAAACTCACCGGTGCGCGCGGCAATAACCTTAAAGATGTCACGCTGACAATCCCGGTAGGATTATTCACCTGCATCACTGGCGTATCCGGCTCCGGCAAATCAACGCTGATTAACGATACTTTGTTCCCGATTGCACAGCGCCAGCTTAACGGTGCAACCACCATCGAAGCGGCGCCTTATCGTGAGATCGCCGGTCTGGAACATTTCGATAAAGTGATCGATATCGATCAGAGCCCGATTGGCCGTACGCCGCGTTCGAATCCCGCGACCTATACCGGCATTTTTACGCCAGTGCGCGAGCTGTTCGCTGGTGTACCGGAAGCGCGTTCACGCGGTTATAATCCGGGCCGCTTCAGCTTCAACGTGCGCGGCGGACGCTGTGAAGCCTGCCAGGGCGACGGCGTGATCAAAGTAGAAATGCACTTCTTACCCGATATCTACGTACCGTGCGACCAGTGCAAAGGCAAACGCTATAACCGCGAAACGCTGGAGATTAAATACAAAGGCAAGAGCATCCACGAAGTGTTGGACATGACCATTGAAGAAGCACGTGAGTTCTTCGATGCGGTGCCGGCGCTGGCGCGTAAGCTGCAAACGCTGATTGATGTTGGCCTGTCGTATATCCGTCTCGGTCAGTCAGCGACCACGCTCTCTGGCGGTGAAGCCCAGCGCGTTAAGCTGGCGCGTGAGCTGTCAAAACGCGGCACTGGCCAGACGTTGTACATCCTTGATGAGCCAACCACCGGTCTGCACTTTGCCGATATCCAGCAGCTGCTGGAAGTGCTGCATCAGCTGCGCGATCAGGGCAACACCATCGTGGTGATTGAACACAATCTCGACGTGGTCAAAACCGCAGACTGGATTGTCGATCTCGGCCCGGAAGGCGGCAGCGGTGGCGGTGAAATCCTGATTGCGGGCACGCCAGAAACGGTAGCGGAGTGTGAACGCTCGCATACCGCCCGCTTCCTTAAACCTATGTTGAAGAAGTAAATTTCTCTAAGGCCCGCCAGCGCGGGCCTTATTTTTAGTGTCGATTTCCGCCGCGAAATGCAGGAACAGGCAAGAATCAGACAACTTCAGGCATATACGCTTTTCATCCTGCTGACTATCCTTACAACGTTCCTTTTGGCGTCCTTACGCCCTTTTATCCCTTCCATGTACTGAACGGGATCCCGCAAAAATCTCACGACACATCCTACTGGAGACACCATGAATATTACGCATGCCTATGCCGCACAGGACGCGAAAGCAAAACTCGCTCCGTTCGACTTTAAGCCACGCGAACTGCGCGATCATGATGTGCAGATTGAAGTGTTGTACTGTGGCGTCTGCCACTCTGATCTACATACCGCCCGCAACGAATGGCGCAACACCGTTTTCCCGGTAGTGCCAGGCCATGAAATCGTGGGTCGCGTAACGGCCGTTGGTGCGCACACGCACAACTACAAAGTGGGTGATTTGGTCGGCGTTGGCTGTATGGTCGATTCCTGCCGCAGCTGTCCAAGCTGTCAGGAAGGGCTGGAGCAGTATTGCGAAAACGGCTTCGTTGGCACCTATAACGGTGAAGATCGCCAAACAGGTGCGATTACCTACGGCGGTTACTCCACCAACATGGTGGTAGATGAAAGCTTCGTGCTGCGCGTACCTGAAAATCTCGACCTGGCGGGCGTTGCGCCGCTGCTGTGTGCTGGCATCACCACTTACTCGCCGCTGCGCCACTGGAACGTCGGCCCGGGTAAAAAAGTGGGCATCGTCGGCCTGGGCGGTCTTGGTCACATGGGCGTGAAACTGGCGCACGCGATGGGCGCACACGTGGTGCTGTTCACTACCTCACCATCAAAAATTGAAGATGGTAAGCGCCTGGGCGCTGATGAAGTGGTGATTTCGAAAGATGCCGATCAGATGGCACAGCACACCAATAGCTTTGACTTCATTCTGAATACCGTGGCGGCACAGCACGACCTTAATCCGTTCATCACCCTGCTGAAGCGTGATGGCAACATGACGCTGGTCGGCGCGCCGGAGCACGATCACCCGGCACCGCAGGTATTTAACCTGATCTTCAAACGTCGCAGCGTCGCCGGCTCACTGATTGGTGGCATCGCTGAAACCCAGGAGATGCTGGATTTCTGCGGCAAGCACGGTATCACTTCCGATATCGAATTGATCGCGATGAACCAAATCAACGAAGCCTACGAACGTATGCTGAAAAGCGACGTGAAATATCGCTTCGTGATTGATATCAACACCCTGCGTGAGGAATCTGCGGCGTAATTCGCCTCAGTTTTCGTCATGGTTGACGCCCGCTTCGCGCGTGGCGTCAGCCTGTTGCCAGGACGCATCCACCAGATAGTAAATTTGCGAATCTTTCAGCGAACCATCTAGCCACAACGTGCTCCAGTGCGACTTGTTCAAATGCTCGCTAGGAAACACATCGCTATGTTCCTCGCGTAATAACTCCGCCAGCGCCGGAGAAGCCTTCAGCGATAACGCTGGGCGCCCCTTCACCTCGTACAGCATGGCGAAAAGCACGCCCTCGCTTTTGATTTGCGTCGCCTGCCACTGCTCTTTGTAGCTCTGCTCTGCGCCCGGCTTGGCCATGCAGTAAGTCAGTAGATCCGAAGTATTCATGTTTTATTCCCCTTGTAAGGTCGCCACGATGCGCCGCGCACCGCCGTGTACGCGATGTTCGCCGAGCCAAATCCCCTGCCACGTTCCCAGCAGCAGGCGACCACGATTAATCGGGATCAGCAGTGAAACACCCAACAGCGAAGATTTGATATGCGCGGGCATGTCGTCAGCCCCTTCGTAGTCGTGCTGATAAGGCGCGTTTTCTGGAACCTGGCGTAAGAAATGCTGCTCCATATCGCTGCGCACCGTGGGATCGCAATTCTCATTCAGCGTCAAAGAGGCCGATGTGTGTTGCAGCAAGAGATGCAATTGGCCGACGCGCACATCGGATAAGACGTTAAGCTGGTCGATAATCTCATCAGTGACCAGATGAAAACCACGCGTTTTGGCGTCAAGCGTAAGCGTTTGTTGATACCACATGCCAGAATCCCTAAATGAAATACACCGTTTAAGTGTGCAGCATGTCAGCGAAAGGTAAACCCTGCAGGAAGGAAAAAGCGGCAGAGCGTGATGTCTGCCGCCAGAAGATTAGTCGTTCAGCTTGTCTGCCAGCGCTTTGATGCTGCCAACGTCATCTTTGGTGATCGCCGCCAGGCGCGTGCCGTACTCTTTATCGGCTTTATAGAAAAACGACAGCATAATGGCGCGGCTTTGCACATCAACACCTTTCAGCGCGCCGCCAAGCGAGTTAACCAGATCGGTTTTCTCTTTATCGCTAAACGAACGATACAGCTCGCCAGCCTGCTTGAAGTTCTGGGTTTTCGCGATGATCGCCTGCTGCGTGCTTCCGCTCAGTGGAGTGTGGCTGTAACGTGCGCTTTGCAGCTCCTCGCGAGGATAAATGCGGCTTGGCTGATAGTTAACACCATGATCATCGGCTTGAACGCTGTTCATCGCGCCATCCTGATTGCCGTTGCTGACCGGCACGCGCGGCGCGTTAACCGGCAGGCTCAGGCCATTAGCACCCACGCGATACATCTGCGTATCGGCGTAGGAGAACAGACGTCCCTGCAGCAAGCGGTCTTCAGACGCTTCAATGCCCGGAACCAGGTTTGACGGCGCCATCGCCACCTGCTCGGTCTCCTGGAAGAAGTTATCAACGTTGCGATTCAACTCCATCTGACCGATCTTCACTTCGGCAATGCCCGGCCAGATTTTAGTCGCGTCCAGCGGGTTGAAATCGTATTTATCGAGATCGCTGGCTTTGATGGTTTGAATGTAGAGATCCCACTTCGGGAAGGCTTTGTTGTTAATCGCCGTGACCAGATCTTCAGTCATATGGCTGTAAGAGGTACTCTGAATGGCGGCAACTTCACCTGGATCGAGGTTTTTCTCGCCCTGCAGCGTCTTCCAGTGGAACTTCACATAGTGCACTTCGCCTTTCGCGTTGACGAACTTATAGGCATGGACGCTGTTGCCGTCCATTTGACGATAGTTAGCCGGCGTGCCCATGTTGGAGAACAGCATGGTTAAGGCGTGCGTAGCTTCCGGGACGTGGGAAAAGAAATCAAAGGTGCGCGCATCGTTATCAAGGTTGCTACGCGGATCGGGCTTGAAAGCATGGACCATATCCGGGAATTTAATCGCATCGCGGATGAAGAACACCGGCAGGTTATTGCCAACCAAATCCCAGTTGCCCTGGCTGGTATAAAACTTCGTGGCGAAACCACGCGGATCGCGCAGTGTTTCCGGCGAATGTTTGCTGTGAACCACGGATGAGAAGCGCACAAAGACTGGCGTCACGCTGCCTGGCTTGAACACTTCAGCCATCGTCAAATCGCTGATGTCTTTGCTGGCACGGAACTCACCATGAGCACCCGTGCCGCGTGCGTGGACGACACGCTCGGGAATACGTTCACGGTCAAAGCGCTGCAGCTTCTGGATCAACTGCCCATCCTGAAGCAGCACAGGGCCTTGATCGCCTGCGGTTTGTGAGTTCTGGTTATCACCTACTGGAGCGCCATTGTCGCGCGTTAATTCGGTACTGAAAGCTGGAAGTGAGAAGGCTAAGGCAAGAGCACAAGCCAATGGATTGAGTAAATAAGAACGGGCTGTCCGGGTCATAAGCATGCTTCCTTGTATGTATGCGTTCGCAACAGGTTGTCGCGTACGGCCGCTGTCGGCGCGAGCATCTTTACATTCAAGAAATTAAGATCTAACGAGACCGGTCCCGTTTATACATAACAAAAAAGTTATAAAAAAACCGCCAACCTCAGGCTGGCGGTTTTTCAACAGCAGAAAAGGCGTTACATCACCGCAGCAAAGGCTTCGGCCACCTGATTGACGTTACGGCTGTTAAGACCCGCAACGCACATGCGGCCGCTGGCAATCAGATACACACCAAACTCATCGCGCAGGCGATCAACCTGCTGGGCGCTCAAGCCGGTATAGCTGAACATACCGCGCTGCTTCAGCAGGTAATCAAAGTTTTGCCCCGGCAGCTTAGCGCGTAATACTTCCACCAGCGCCTGACGCATTTCGATAATGCGCAGACGCATCGCTTCCACTTCAGCCAGCCAGTTGGTCAGCAGCGCTTCGTCGTTCAGTACGCATGAAACCACCTGCGCGCCAAAGTTGGGTGGGCTGGAGTAGTTACGGCGTACGGTGGCTTTCAGCTGGCCGAGTACGCGCACAGACTCTTCGGCGCTGTCGCAGACGATAGAAAGTCCGCCAACGCGCTCGCCGTAAAGTGAGAAGATTTTAGAGAACGAGTTGCTGACCAGCGCAGGCAGACCGGCTGCAGCAATCGCGCGAATCGCATAGGCATCCGCTTCCATTCCCGCACCAAAACCCTGGTACGCGATATCGAGGAACGGAATCAACTCCTGCGCTTTAAGTACGTCGGTGGTTTCATCCCACTGCGCGTTAGTCAGATCGGCGCCGGTTGGGTTGTGGCAGCATGGATGCAGCAGCACGATGGATTGCTTCGGCAACCTTTTCAGTTTGGCAATGAACGCCTCAAACTGTACGCCGTTGGTTTCCGCGTCATACCACGGGTAAGTATTCACCTCGAAACCGGCACCGTTAAAGATCGCGATGTGGTTTTCCCACGTTGGATCGCTCACCCACACGTTTGAATGGGGGAAGTAACGTTTCAGGAAATCGGCACCGACTTTCAGCGCGCCTGAACCACCCAGCGTCTGGATTGAGGCAATCCGCCCCGCTTTCAGCACGGGATGTTCTTTGCCAAACAGCAGCGGCGCAATGGCATTACGGTACGCGTTCAAACCTTCCATCGGCAGATACAGCGATGCCTGATGTGGCTGTGCCTGCAAGCGCTCTTCCGCTGCGGCAACCGCCTGCAGCTGAGGAATGATGCCCGCTTCGTTGTAATAAAGACCAATGCTCAGATTGACTTTGTTATCGCGCGGATCTTGTTTGAAGGTTTCCATCAGCGACAGAATCGGATCGCCGGCATAGGCATCAACGTTTTGAAACACGGTGCAGATCTCCATGATTGTTCTTAAGTATGAGGTGAGGTAATGATGCGTCATCAAACCATGTAACGGCCGGGACGATGATTCATTGCGATGATGAGATTAAGGATCACCGCGCCCGCAATTGAGGCCAACAGCATCGGCATTGATACCACAAACAGCGAGGCCAGCACCACGCAGGTATCCACCGCCATTTGCAATTTCCCGGCTCGCAGCCCGATACGGTCCTGCAACCAGAGCGCCAAAATATTGATGCCGCCAAGGCTGGCTTTGTGACGGAACAACACTATAAACCCAATGCCCATCACCACGTTACCGAACAGTGTCGCATAAAACGGATTTAGCGCAGAAAAATGCACAAAGAGAGGATGCAGATGCGTAAACAGCGACACAAGGCCCACAGCACAGAAAGTTTTTAGCGTGAATTCCCAGCCCATGCGGCGCACGGCCAGCCAGTAAAAAGGCAGATTGATGAGGAAGAACGCGCTGCCGAAGGAGAGCGGCGTCAGGTAGCTAATCAAGAAGGCAATACCTGCCGAGCTACCGGTCAGCGCGCCCGCCTGTTTCAGCATAATCACGCCAAACGACACCATCAGCGTGCCAAGGACAATTGCCAGCGCATCTTCAATCAGCGAATGGGGAACTTTGGTCGGTTGTACAACGTTATCCATGGGTTAATCTCATTGCAAATGATGCCCGTCAAATGCAAAAAACGCACCACATCGGCGACGTTTTGTCACCACCGATGGGTGCCAGTGATTATCCAATTGATAACTAAGGCGCTTTATTGCAGGTTTTTGTGCATCTATTAAGGATAAACCATCAACTTATGCACAAATCTATTTTCTGATGCGCGTTTTTTGCATTAACTCGGCAATTATCGCACCAGATTAGCACATCATGCACTTTTTTGGCGCGTTTTGTGCTGGGGGATGATCATCAAACCGTTCTCTTTTAAGCGGCTTAAAACCACGGATGTTTTAACGTGCGCGACGCTTTGATGCCCCGCCACTAGCTGGCTAATCAGCGCGCTTAACGACGCTAAATCGGCCACCGCCACTTTCAGTAAATAATCTGCATCGCCGGTGGTTTTGAAGGCATCAACAATAGCGGCTTCTTCTTCCACCATGCGATGGAAACTCTCTTCATAATCCGGCGTATGATTTTTCAGACGAACTTCAATTAATCCCACCATACCAAGGCCAACTGCATCGGGCGAAAGGCGGGCGTGATAGCCGAGAATGAGATTCGCCTGTTCAAGATTGATGCGGCGGCGTGAACATTGCGACGCCGAAAGCCCGACTAAATCACTGAGTTCCTGGTTGGTAAGGCGGCCATTAGATTGTAGTAATGTCAGTATCTTAAGGTCGTGATCGTCTACCTGAGTCATTCTGTTTCCACAGCGTTATAGGGTGCGCTTTGCTACAGATAACCCGATTGAAGGCGGGGTTGTCCAACACTATTTTCTGATGACGTGAAATGCATGCACAAATCGTGCATGCAGGCGCAGAGAAAGGATTATTCGTCGTCGTATTGCGGGCCAGCGTAGTTATCAAAGCGTGACCACTGGCCGTTAAAGGTCAGGCGTACCGTACCGATCGGGCCGTTACGCTGCTTACCAAGGATGATCTCAGCGATGCCTTTCAGATCGCTGTTTTCGTGATAGACCTCATCGCGATAGATAAACATGATCAAGTCGGCGTCCTGCTCGATCGAGCCCGATTCGCGCAGATCCGAGTTCACCGGGCGTTTATCGGCGCGCTGCTCCAGCGAGCGGTTAAGCTGTGAAAGGGCAACAACCGGCACATTTAGCTCTTTCGCCAGCGCTTTTAACGAGCGCGAGATCTCGGCGATCTCCAGCGTACGGTTATCCGACAGCGACGGCACACGCATCAGCTGCAGGTAGTCGATCATGATCAGGCTCAACCCGCCGTTTTCACGGAAGATACGACGCGCGCGCGAACGCACTTCGGTGGGCGTCAGGCCAGAAGAATCATCAATAAACATGTTCTTCTTCTCGAGCAAAATCCCCATCGTCGCGGAGATGCGCGCCCAATCTTCATCTTCCAGCTGGCCGGTACGAATGCGCGTCTGATCCACACGCGAGAGCGACGCCAGCATACGCATCATCAACTGCTCGCTGGGCATTTCCAGACTGAAAATCAGCACCGGCTTGTCTTGCAACATCGCGGCGTTTTCGCACAGGTTCATGGCGAAGGTGGTTTTGCCCATCGAAGGGCGCGCCGCCACGATAATCAGGTCTGAGCCCTGCAATCCGGCGGTTTTTTTGTTCAAATCCTGATAACCGGTATCAACACCGGTCACGCCGTCATGCGGCGTTGAGACCAGTGATTCAATACGCGATACCGTCGCTTCCAGAATCTGCTCAATGTTCTGCGGGCCCTGATCTTTATTGGCGCGCTGCTCGGCAATTTTGAAGACGTTAGATTCAGCGAAATCGAGCAGATCTTCGCTGCTGCGACCCTGCGGATCGTAACCAGCATCAGCGATCTGGTTCGCCACCGCGATCATTTCTCGTACTACCGCTCGTTCACGCACGATATCGGCATAAGCACCGATGTTGGCAGCACTTGGTGTATTTTTTGCCAGCTCGGCCAGATAGGCGAAGCCGCCCGCCATCTCAAGCTCACCGAGTGTTTCCAGTGATTCTGAGAGCGTAATCAGGTCAATCGGCTGGCCCGCTTCGAGTAAACGCTGCATTTCCGTAAAGATTAAACGGTGCGAGCGGTTAAAGAAGTCGCTGGCGACGACACGTTCTGAGACGTTATCCCAGCGCTGGTTATCCAGCATCAACCCACCGAGCACCGACTGCTCCGCTTCTATGGAATGCGGTGGCATTTTCACGCCTTCCAGCTGCCGATCGCGGGGTTCGTTCGATTTGTTGGTGGGTTTATTTCCTGCCATAGTGAATGCATTACCGATCGTGAAAGGGACGCGCAAGTATACCGTCCCAGGATGAACAATCACAGGAGTCAGAATGGCAAAGCGTATTCAGTTCAACCAACACGGCGGCCCAGAAGTGCTGCAATGGGCCGATTTCGAGTTAGCCGATCCCGCCGAGCATGAAGTGCAGGTGGAAAATAAGGCGATTGGCATTAACTACATTGATACCTACGTACGTAGCGGCCTGTATCCGGTAGCGGAGTTGCCATCGGGCCTGGGCACCGAGGCCGCGGGTGTGGTGAAGCGAGTGGGATCAAAAGTGACGCGATTCAAAGCAGGCGACCGCGTGGTGTATTGCCAGGCGACGTTGGGTGCCTACAGTGAAGCGCACAATGTGGCAGAAGACCGCCTGGTGATCCTGCCAGACAGCATCAGCTTTGAACAAGGCGCGGCCTCTTTCCTCAAAGGTTTAACCGTGCAGTATCTGCTGCGCCAAACCTACAAAGTGAAAGCCGACGAAATCTTCCTGTTCCACGCCGCGGCCGGTGGCGTCGGTTTGATTGCCTGCCAGTGGGCGAAAGCGCTGGGCGCACACCTGATAGGTACCGTGGGTTCGGCCGAGAAAGCGCAGATTGCAAAAGATGCGGGTGCTTGGGCCACCATTAACTATCGTGAAGAGGATATTGCGAAACGCGTAAGCGAATTAACCAAGGGCGAGAAGGTCGCGGTGGTGTATGACTCAGTAGGGAAAGATACCTGGGAACCTTCGCTGGATAGTCTGCGCCGCCACGGATTGATGGTGAGCTTTGGTAATGCCTCGGGTCCGGTGACCGGTATCGATCTCGGCATACTGAATAAGAAAGGCTCGCTATTCGTTACCCGACCTTCCCTGTTTGGCTATATCACCAACCGGGAAGAGCTCGACGCCGCCAGTAATGAGTTGTTCTCACTGATCGCCAGCCGGGCAATTCAGCTTAACGTACCTGAGCAGCAGAAATTTGCCTTAAGCGATGCGGTACGTGCGCATCAGGTGCTGGAAAGCCGTGCAACACAGGGTTCAAGTCTGCTAATTCCCTGATCGCTAAAAGCAAACGGGGCTTCCCGTAGGAAGCCCCTTTTTCTTTCTTTTTTATAGTTCGCGCTGGTGTAGGGACAGCGGCGATGAATTCGTGTTGAAACAACGCCAATCATCCTGGCAGAAAACATAAGTAAAAAATATGTTTAATTGCGAAATTGGTCTAAGCAATGTCTGAGTCTGTGATCTTTCCCGCAATTACCGCCAACCATTTCTCTCTAACTTACTGATTTTTCTTTTCAGCCTGTTTAATTTCGCCTCACCCGAGGGCGTGTTAAATGCGCGATAGAGCCATACGGTGATAACCGCCAGCACCAGCCATGGTAACAATTTAATAACAACTGCCAGCAGGCCGCCGAGGAACATAAAGACGGTAGCAACAATCAATGCGGCGATAACACCAAGCAATGAAACGCCGGTGAGTAACAGCATTAGAAAAAAGCCGAGAACAAAGAGAATTTCCACGAAGGTGCTCCTGTGTGAGTAACTTCAGGAGTATTACAAGATGCGTGCCAACTCGTAAATGCGCTAACGCTTTGAAAGTATTGAAGTGAAGATCCATGGGCGAATGAGCACGTGCTGAAAATAGCCAACTTGTGGTGTGGAAAAAACCATATCTCAAGAATTGTCGTGCTATTTGTCTGGTGCGCATTAATGCGCACCCTACGAAAACCCAGCTATATCCACGCAGGGGTACCCTTCATGGTGTAATCCCGATCCCGTACCAAATTACCGCACCTTCCGTAGCGGCGCGATTTATCGCGCAATGAATTGCGCCGCTACAAGGTGTGCTCTCGGTGATTAGGTTTTTTCATGTCTTAACTGACAATCATTACACCCTTCATGGTGACCTTACCCAACAAGGGTTACAGCGCTTCCTGCGGGATTTTATCCGCAACTAAGGCTAGCGCCGCTTCCAGCACCCGCACATCGGCACCGGTTTTGTGGGCGTTTTCACTCAGATAGCGACGCCACTGGCGAGCGCCTGGGATGCCCTGGAACAGGCCGAGCATATGGCGCGTGACGTGTCCCAAGTACGTACCTTTCGACAATTCCGCTTCAATATAGGGGTACATCGAACGCACCACCGCTACCGGATCGACCTGCGGTACATCACGACCAAACAGCTCGCGGTCGACCTGCGCCAGAATGCCCGGATTCTGATAGGCTTCGCGGCCCATCATCACGCCATCCATGTGCTGCAGATGAAGTTTGGCTTCTTCCAGCGTTTTTATGCCGCCGTTGATCGCCATGGTTAGCGTTGGAAAATCACGTTTCAGCTGATAAACGCGTGGATAATCCAGCGGCGGAATTTCGCGATTCTCTTTTGGGCTCAAACCCGACAGCCAGGCTTTGCGGGCGTGGATAATAAAGGTATCGCAGCCGCCCTGCTGCGCCACGGTGCCAATAAAATCACACAGGAATTCATAACTATCCTGCTCGTCAATGCCGATTCGGGTTTTTACCGTTACCGGAATGCTCACGACATCACGCATCGCTTTAATACAATCGGCGACCAACGCAGCATCCGCCATCAGGCAGGCACCAAAACGCCCGTTCTGAACGCGGTCCGAGGGACAACCGACGTTCAGGTTGATCTCATCGTAGCCACGCGCTTCTGCTAGTCTGGCGCACTGTGCCAGTGCGGCGGGATCGCTGCCCCCAAGTTGCAGCGCCAGAGGATGTTCATCCTCGCTGTAGGCCAAATAGTCGCCTTTACCGTGAATGATGGCGCCCGTGGTCACCATTTCGGTATACAGCAGGGTATCGCCGCTCAGCTTGCGATGAAAATACCGACAGTGGCGATCGGTCCAGTCAAGCATCGGGGCAATTGAAAAACGTTGCGAGGAGAAAGTATCGGTCATGAAACGCAGTAAATCCGCAGTAGTTAAGTGATGAGAAACTGCGCAATCATATCACAGCAGAACGGGCGGCACAGCCGCCCGTTATCAGGAGTAACCGTTGAGTGAGGATTAGAAGTTAAATCCAAGCTGCAACATTGCACCCACGGTATTGTCTTTGCCCACTGAACCGGCCAGATCCAGATGAACCGTATTGTTGAACGGCGATATGCCCAAACCTGCGGTAACTACGTCGGTATCATTCGATTTCAGATCGGCACGATAACCGGCGCGCAGCGCCAGCCAATCCAGCACGCGATACTCTGCACCTACGCCGGCATACTGGCTGGACTCTTCTGATTTGAAGCGCTTGGTTTCTGTCAGGTCAACATCACCCGCCAGGGTAAACGGCCCGTTATTCCACGCGAGGCCAGTCGTGACCAGCGGACGAATTTGATAGGTATCGCGATAACCGTTTACTTCTTTAGTATCGATATCACGCGAGATTAAGTTCTGCCCCGTCACACCGAAAGTCCAGTTATCAGCAAAATCAGTGGCAACACCGGCATCCACGTTAAACCCGGTATCGCTGCTGCGATAACGGCTGCTGTTGATGTCGCTCTTGTCGTAGTTATAGATACTGGCGGTGTAGTTATACAGCCAGGTTTTCTGCAGTTTTGGCGTGATACCAACAGAAACCGGATGGCCGGCAATAGAGAACTCATGCGCCACTGATACACCATAATCGGTGATTAACGCCGCCAGGCCGTTAGCGCTGGAACGCAATTTGTCCTCATCGCCCGGCACAGGAATAACGGTACCGTTAGCAACACCACGCAGATAGGCGATGTCGCTATCCGCGATGTTGGCACGTACGTGCGCAGTTCCATAGGCCTTAGTGATAAACGCAAAAGGTAAGGTTTCATTGGGAACGGTGACGGCCAGCGCCACACCCGCAGTTCCATTGGCTTTATTGCCGCGAAGATCGCTAAGCTGGTTAGCCACATCACCTGCAGCCGCTTTCAGCTGCGGATAACCATTGAGGTAATCCGCAAAGGTGAGGTTATCAATCACGTCCTGATAACGATCGACACTATCCGTGATGTCATCAACGCGGTCGATCAATTTGTCTTTGTCAGTAACCTGTGCGCCAGCTGAAGGGAAAATGATGCTGACGTTATCTTCCGGCTGAGCTTTCGTCATCAATGCTGGGTTAGCCAGCACCGCAGAACTCCAGGTGGAAGAAGCTACGCCCGTTCCTCCCATGGCATCATTGCGCGCGTCATACCATGTGCCTGCTGCTAAAGCTGAAGAAGAAATAAATACCGCATTCAAACCAACAAGATAAGCAACTTTTTTGTGCCTGAATAGTGTCTTCACCATGAGCCTGCCATCACCTTTGAAATGTCGCTGAGCCACTCACCGACGGAACAGTTTAGTTAGCCGCTATTCTGAACCATGGCTAACGCTTCATTGCTGTGAATTGAAAGGAAATAGCACTGCTATTCGCAGAATTGGATGCTTTCACACCATTCCGCTGTGTTTTTATGCAGAAAGATTAACAGTGTTTAAATTGATACCAGAAATTACTTAAGACCTTTTGAACCATAGACGCTAACCTGGTGAGTTGCAAAGCAAAATCCCAGCAGCCGTTGCCTTGGCTACATAGTGGTTTACATCGGGAAAATGGGCAAAAACTGAAGGATGATACAAAGTGGAACGGTAACAAATTGATTAACCGGTTTTTTTAGCAGAAAACACGCTTAAAAAAGCAATAACAGCAGTAGAAAAAATTGTGTGATAAAATAACATAACCTGCAACCCGGAGAATGCTCATGTCTAACCTCACGCCCGAACAGCTGCTTACCCAGGCTGAATCACTCTGCCTTGACCGCGGCGTGCGCCTTACTACTCAGCGCGCTGAAGTATTGCGTCTGATGGCTGAGCAAAATGGATCAATTAGCGCTTACGACCTGCTGGATCAGCTACGCGTCAGTGAACCTCAAGCCAAACCGCCCACGATTTATCGTGCACTGGATTTTCTGCTGGAGCAGGGATTCATTCACCGCGTGGAATCGAATAATAGCTATGTGGTTTGCCACCATTTCGACGAACCCGCGCACACTTCTGTGATGCTGGTGTGTGATGGCTGCGCGGCGGTAAGTGAAAAGCATGCACATGGCGTAGAAAAAACCATTGCGACACTGGCAGATCAGGCGGGGTTTTCACTGCGTCATACGGTGATTGAAGCACATGGCTTATGCGAGAATTGCACGGAAGTTGCGGCTTGTACGCGGCATGATAGTTGCGAACACGACCATCAGAGTGAGAGTAAAAAGCGGGTGAGAAAGGCTTAATTGGCACTTCCTTGTGCCGACCCGATCATAATGATCGGTGGGTAGGAGCATCGTCCTTAATAAGACGTCGATTACCAGCGGTAATCTTTGTTATGGCTTTCCCAGTCTTTCACTTCGGTCTCTGCCTGATCTTTCGCATAACCGTAGCGTTCCTGGATTTTACCGACAAGCTGATCGCGTTTACCTTCGATCACGGTCATATCATCATCCGTAAGCTTGCCCCACTTCTCCTTCACTTTCCCTTTGAACTGCTTCCAGTTTCCACCAGCTTCGTCTTTATTCATAATAATCCTCCACTTCATCCTGAGTGAGACGGATACATTCTCTGTATATCAAAGAACATACCCACACGATGCGCTATTCATCTGCGCCGTATGAGTTAATTATAGTTGCCGCTTCGAAGTTTGCAGGAAATTACAGATTAATCTGTAGGTTACGCTTCGCTTATTCAGGCATTAAACCAGCTGTCGCGCTGCCAATGACCGCGCCACATCAGCCACAGCGTCACCCCTCGTAGCGCCAGGAATACCGTTATCGCCAGCCATAAACCGTGGTTACCAAGCCAGGGCAATGTTAGCAGCGTCAGGCCATAACCCATGGCGGCTATCATCATGCTGTTACGCATCTCACGACCACGCGTCGCACCAATAAACATGCCATCCAGCAGATAACACCAGACGCCTATCAACGGCAATATCACCTGCCAGATGAGATATCTGTCGGCCATTTCACGCAACGCTTCCAGTGATGTCAGCATGGCCACAATCTGCGGCCCCGTGAACGCATAAATCAGGGCAAATAATGCGGCGACAAAACAGGCCTGACGGCAGGCCGCGTGCCAGATAAGTATTAATCGACTGCGATCTTTCGCGCCTACCGCTTCACCCGAGCAGGCTTCAACCGCATAAGCAAAGCCATCTAGCGCGTAGGCGGTAAAAGTGAGGAACATCAGCAATACGGCATTAACCGCCACCACATCAGGACCAATGCGCGCCCCCAGAATGGTCAGGGATGCAAAGCAGATTTGAAGCATTAATGAGCGCAGCATGATGTCGCGATTAAGACGGAACAACCGCGCGGCATCGCCACGCCAGCTGCTTTTTAGTAGAGCGAAATGAATACCGCGCAGTTTGAGTACGCGCGCCACCATCCACAAACCTACTCCCAGCGTGACATATTCAGCCAGCGCCGTTGCCGCCGCTGCACCGGCCACTCCCCAATGCAGCTGAAGGACAAATAAAAGGTCGAGCAGGATATTCACCAGATTCCCGACGATAAGCAATACCATCGGCGCACGCGCATACTGCACGCCTAACAGCCAACCAAGAATAACCAGATTAGCCAAGGTGGCGGGCGCGCTAAGCCAGCGAATCTCAATGAAAATTTTGGCCTGCTGCTGCACTTCTGGGCTGCCGCCCATTAATGCGGCTGCCAAACTGCTTACCGGCGTTCGCAGCACCATAAATAGCAAACCAAAAACCAAAGCAATCAACAGCGGTTGGGTCAGGGCGCGTGCCAGCGCCGTTTTGTCATTGGCACCAAACGCCTGCGCGGTAAGGCCAGTAGTACTCATGCGCAGAAACAGCAGGAGCATAAAGATAAAACTGGTTGCCGTGGTACCCACGGCGACGCCCCCAAGATAAATCGGGCTATCGAGATGACCAATAACGGCAGTATCCACCACGCCCAACAATGGAACGGTGATGTTAGAGAGGATCATCGGCAGTGCCAGCCGCCAAAGCGCTTTATCTGAAGGGGAAAACAGCTGCATCAGCCCATTCCGTTATTTGCGGTAACCAGCGTGATTGCGCCCGACAGTGCCGCAGAAAATGTCAAAAAGAAGAAACTAGCAGACTGCGGCCAGCGCAGCATACGCCGCCGCAGTAGGAGGGAATCAGGAACGAATCAGAGCCATTCGCCGTTACGCACGATCCCAACGGCCAGACCTTCAACGGTCAGTGATTGCTCGCGGGTATCTACCACAATCGGTTGGAAATCGTTATTTTCCGGCAGAAGATGGACAATCGCGCCCTGCTTTTTCCAGCGTTTGACCGTGACTTCGTCATCAATGCGCGCTACGACCACCTGTCCGTTACGCACTTCCTGCGTTTTATGCACCGCCAGCAAGTCGCCATCCATAATACCGATGTCTTTCATCGACATACCGCTCACACGCAGCAGGAAATCCGCGCTGGGTTTGAACAGGTTTGCATCCACCTGATAGTGCGCTTCAATATGCTCCTGTGCCAGCAGCGGCTCGCCCGCAGCGACACGACCAATTAATGGCAAGCCTTCGCTCGGCTCTTCTTCCATTAATAAGCGAATCCCGCGCGATGCGCCGGAAACAATTTCAATTACGCCTTTACGCGCCAGCGCTTTCAGATGCTCTTCAGCAGCATTGGGCGAGCGAAATCCCAGTTGCGCAGCAATTTCCGCACGCGTTGGCGGCATGCCCGTCTGGTTAATATGGTCGCGAATCAGGTCATAGACCTGTTGCTGCCGTGCAGTTAACGCTTTCATCCCGCCCCCTGGTTGTTTATACAGTCGCTGTGAGTATATACAGGTATTGGCGAAATGAAAACCGTAACAGAGGGAAAAATCAGCGGTTTGATGAATCTGGAATGGCTATCTCAAATGCGTCCAGAGCAGCACGATCCAAACAAAAAGAGCCAGTAAGATAGTCAGCAATACCGCAGCCGAGCCCATATCTTTGGCGCGCCCTGATAAGGGATGTTGCTCCTGGCCAATGCGGTCAACGACGGATTCAATGGCACTATTAAGGATTTCGACAATGACAATCAGTACCACGGAGCCAATCATCAGCACGCGGGAAATGGCGTCTACATCCAGCCAACATGCCACGATAATCGCCACCAGCGCGGCTATCGCTTCCTGGCGGAATGCCGCCTCGTGCTGCCATGCGGCACGCAGCCCCTGCCAGGAATAACCGGCTGCTTTCACTATTCTTACAATACCGGTGACGTTATTTGCCATGTTTATGGAACCCTTGATCTATTTTGACGTCAATGTGTGGGCAGTATGAGGTGGCAGAGCCACAGATCTTCGCTGCACTTTCTGGTATGCTTGCCGCGCTTTGCTAACAAGAGGCTTTAAGTTGTCTATGTCAGGTTGGCGTAAACTCTATTACAAATTATTGAATTTACCACTCTCTATTTTGGTAAAAAGTAAGGTCATTCCGACCGATCCTATCTCTGAACACGGAATCGATCCGACACGTCCAGTGATGTATGTTTTGCCTTATGATTCAAAGGCTGACTTGCTCACACTTCGTGCACAATGTCTGAAACACGATTTGCCCGATCCGCTGGCTCCGCTAGAGATCGATGGCACCTTGCTGCCGCGCCACGTGTTTATTCACGATGGCCCACGCGTTATTCCCTATTTCGTGGCCAATCCCGAATCGGTAAAGCTGTTCCACGATTATCTGGATTTACACCGCAGCAACCCGCAGCTCGATGTACAAATGTTGCCGGTCGCGGTGATGTTTGGCCGCGCGCCGGGACGTGAAACATCAGGTGAATCCACACCGCATCTGCGCGTTCTAAATGGCGTACAGAAATTCTTCGCCATTTTGTGGCACGGTCGCGATAGCTTTGTCCGCTTCTCGCAAACCGTTTCGTTACGTCAGATGGCGACCGAACACGGCACTGATAAGTCGATTGCACAGAAGCTGGCGCGTGTCGCGCGCATTCATTTTGCTCGCCAGCGTCTGGCCGCGGTGGGTCCACGTCTGCCTGCACGCCAGGATCTCTTCAACAAGCTGTTGCAATCCAAGGCGATTGAAAAAGCGGTAGAAGATGAGGCGCGCAGCAAAAAGATCTCACATGAGAAAGCCCAGCAGAACGCCATCGAAATGATGGAAGAAGTGGCGGCAAACTTCTCCTACGAAGCGATTAAAGTGACTGACCGCGTGATGGGCTGGCTGTGGAGCCGGCTGTATCAAGGCATCAACGTTCACGGTGGCGAGCGCGTACGTCAGCTGGCGCAGGATGGACATGAGATTGTTTATGTGCCCTGCCACCGCAGCCATATGGACTATTTGTTGCTTTCCTACGTGCTATATCATCAAGGCCTGGTGCCGCCGCACATTGCTGCGGGTATCAACCTGAACTTCTGGCCTGCGGGCCCGATTTTCCGTCGTCTTGGCGCGTTCTTTATTCGTCGTACCTTCAAGGGCAATAAACTTTATTCCACCGTGTTCCGTGAATATCTCGGCGAACTGTTTAGCCGTGGTTACTCGGTGGAATATTTTGTGGAAGGCGGCCGCTCGCGTACCGGTAGATTGTTGGATCCGAAAACCGGCACGCTATCAATGACGCTGCAAGCCATGCTGCGCGGCGGCAGCCGTCCCATCACTTTCGTGCCAATTTATATTGGTTATGAGCACGTGATGGAAGTGGGCACTTACGCGAAAGAACTGCGTGGCGCGGCCAAAGAGAAAGAGAGTTTCCTGCAGATGGTGCGCGGCTTACGTAAGCTGCGCAATCTTGGTCAGGGCTACGTCAACTTTGGCGAACCGCTGCCCTTGATGAACTATCTGAACAAAAACGTGCCGGAATGGCGTGATGCGATCGATCCTATCGAACCCCAACGTCCAGCCTGGATGACGCCAGCCGTAAATGACATTGCGGCGAAGCTGATGGTGCGCATCAACGAAGCCGGTGCCGCGAATGCCATGAACCTGTGCGTCACCGCGCTACTGGCCTCACGTCAGCGTTCACTCACTCGCGAACAGTTGATTGAGCAGCTGGAGTGCTACACCCAACTGCTGCGTAACGTGCCCTATTCGCCGGAAGCAACCGTGCCGGATATGAGCGCCGAAGCACTGCTTGATCACGCCATGGGCATGAACAAGTTCGAGACTGAGCAAGACAACATTGGCGACATCATCATTCTGCCGCGCGAGCAGGCGGTGCTGATGACTTACTACCGTAACAATATCCATCATATGCTGGTGATGCCATCGTTGATCGCCGCCATCGTGCAGCAGCATCGTGAAATCAGCGAAGCAGAGTTGCTGCGCCAGGTTAGCCTGGTGTATCCAATGCTGAAGAGCGAGTTGTTCCTGCGTTGGGATAATGCTGAGCTGCCCGCCCTGCTGAATGCACTGTGCGTAGAAATGGCGCGTCAGGGGCTGATTACACTGCAGGATGGCCAGCTCAAAATGAGCCCGGCACGTCATCGTTCATTGCAGCTGCTGGCAGCGGGTATTCGTGAAACGTTGCAGCGCTTTGCAATTACCTTCGCCATTCTCAGCGCGAAACCGGCGATCAACCGTGGCACGCTGGAGAAAGAGAGCCGCACGCTGGCTCAACGTCTCTCAGTGCTGCACGGTATCAACGCGCCGGAGTTCTTCGATAAAGCGGTGTTTACCGCATTGGTACTGACGCTGCGCGATGAAGGCTATATCAGTGACAAAGGTGATGCAGATGCAGAACGTAGTCATATGATGTGGCAGATGCTGGCGGAGTTAGTGACAAGCGATGTGCGTCTGACAATTGAGAGCGCGGTCGCGCACGATTAATTTGGCGACCCGCGATAAAAAGGCGCACTTCGGTGCGCCTTTTTTGTTTACAGCAAATCGGCGAACGGCACGGTGCTGAGCAAGATGCCGATAAATAACACCATGCCCACATAGTTGTTATTCAGAAACGCCTGGAAGCAGGCATCGCGCTCGCGCTGAGCAATCAGCTTCTGCTGATGCACAAACAGTCCCGCGGCGAGTAACAGCGACCAATAAAACGCGCCGTTCAAATGGAGCATCATTCCGACCAACGCCATCAGGGCGAGCGTCGCCAGCTGCAGCAGACCGATAATCAGCTTGTCGTAACGACCAAACAAAATGGCCGTCGACTTCACGCCAATCTTCACATCGTCATCGCGGTCAACCATCGCATATTGCGTGTCATAGGCCACCGTCCAGCAGATATTCGCCAGGAATACTAACCAGCAAACCAAAGGTAAGGACTCACTAACTGCGGCCCATCCCATCGGAATCGCCCAGCCAAACGCCGCGCCCAGCACCACCTGCGGCAGATGCGTGTAGCGCTTCATAAACGGATACACCCATGCCAGCGCCAGGCCGCCAAAGGAGAGCAAAATGGTCATGGTGTTCATGGTCAACACCAGCATAAATGCCAGAATTCCCAGGCCGGCAAACAGCAGTTTGGCCTCCTTCTCCGTCACCGCACCGCTGGCCAGTGGACGTGAAGCGGTACGCTTAACATGACCATCGATTTTGCGGTCAGCGTAATCGTTGATCACGCAGCCCGCTGCACGCATCACAATAACGCCGAGGACAAATACCAGCAGCACCGGCAGCGGCGGAATCGCCATGCCGGAAAGCCACAGCGCCCACATCGTCGGCCACAACAGTAAAACGGTGCCGATCGGTTTATCGATACGCATCAGCCGGCGGTAAGCCTGCCATTTGGTCATGGGAAGAGTGTTTTGCACGGTCATTTATCCTTGGTCCAGCGCGCGATACAGCGGCGACGCAGGTAAAAACAGTTCAGTAAGCAGCAGCGGTTTGCCTGATAAACGCAGGCGGGAACGCCGTCCCCACAGATCACCCACCTGGCCTGCATCGATAAAATCGCGGCTCAAGGTAGAAGAAGAAAACAGGTAGCGGCCAAGAGGACGCGTACCCAGCTGTTGCAGCATCAGCTCCGGACCGTTCAGGGTGCTTTCCGGTACCACGGTTCGGCCTATCAACCAGGGTTCGCCATCGCCGCACAGCACGATTTCGCGTAGCCAGAACCGTTGGTCTGCCGGCAAAAACGCGGCTTCATCCGTCACTTCATCTATGCCAATAAAGTCTTCGCGGATGAGTTCAACGGTCACCTGGCGGCAATGCTGTTCGAAGCGACGAGTCATGGAATCCTCTTCCATCAACCAGTCAATTAGCGGGGCAGAAAGCAGCGGGGAAGAGGCTGGTAGCCAGTGCAGTGCGCGTAACTGGCGCAGCGCTTCATGCGACATCAGGGCATCTCCAGAAAAAAAGTTGCCCTAGTTTAGCGCAGAGCAGAATGCGTGGCACGGCTCGTTGTGCCACGTCATTGAAAGAATATTAATTACTCACGCTTCAGCCGGTTACTGTTCGCCAGCCACAGCGTTACCACCAGGATCAGGATCGCAGCTGAGTAATATAGCGTATCGAAGGGGTTTTTATGGTCGACGATGATCAGGCGAATAATCGCCGTAATACCAATGTAGATGAAATAGCGCAGCGGGAAGTGATATCCCGACTGAAAGTATTTCACAATCAACGCGATAAATTCAAAATAGAGGAAATAGATAACGATGCCTTCAATCAGCAGATAGGAAGACGTCTGCTCACCGGTGCTAAAGAGCACATTGGCCAGATGAATGGTTTCTTTGCCGAGAAACACCACGAGGATTATGGCAAGGATGATCAGTCCAATATTGAGCACCCACTGCAGCAGCAATGAAATATATTGCCCCACGCCTGATTTTGTTGTCATTTTTGCGCCTTAGTCTCCGCTGAACTGGTTGGCGCTATCATGCTGTAGTGTGATCAAAATCACAATATTTATACTTCGACATCCACGCAGAGCGCGTCGTAGCGCCAGAACTCGCAGTCACAATCAATGACGCGCTTGTGTTGATCGCGGTTGATGCGAGTGATCAGCAAGCCCGGCGTGCCGCTGGCCACATTCAGGGCAGGAGCGGCACGTGCCGGAAGCGGCCCAGGCAAAATGGTAAAACGCGCGCCGCCATAGCGAATGCCGTAACGCTGATCGTAGAGATCGGTAAGCGATCGCGTGAGGTCCTCTGCCATTAACCCCGGGAAAAAGGCTGGGTTGAGGTAATGCTCAACATACAATACTGCGCGTCCGTCGATACGCCGTAAGCGCCGAACGCGATAAACCTTATCGCCTTCCAGCAACTGTAAATGACGCGCAATCGCTAGCTGTGCGGGCACTTCACTGGCTTCAAGCACTTCGGTACTGGCCACGCGCCCTTGCTCAGCAGCCATGGCATGAAAGTGGCTGTGATGCGATGGATTGTAAACCAGACGCGGTGGTGCGATGAACCAGCCGCGACGCAGTTCACGAAAGATAATACCCTGCGCTTCCAGCAAACCGAGCGCCTCACGCAGCGTGATGCGGGTGGTGGAATAGTGTTCACTTAGGGCGCGTTCCGCAGGCAAACGACCGCTGGCAAATTCACCGTTTTCAATACGTTCCCGCAGCCCTGCCGCAATCACATCTGCCGTTTTAGACAACATTTTTTAGCCTCATTTTGGGGCAAATCTGCACTATGACAGTTCGATGACTACAATGTGACAAGGAACAACCCACGCTTTAGCGCGCTGTAACCGCATGTGGATCGTCGCGCCACACCACATTTCACCACCATGGTCATAAAACCTTCATCTACTCGGGCTACATTGGCTCGGTTCTTGCTGGACTAGACCAAGAAGTCCCACAACATATACCGGGAGCAATCGAGATGAAAGCGTTAATCGCCTCTGTAGTAGCCAGTGCCGTACTGCTTGCGCTGCCTGCCGCGCACGCCGCAGATAATGACCTCGCCGCGCTGGAAAAAGCGGCGCGCGCGGAAGGCCAGGTCAACAGCGTCGGCATGCCAGACAGCTGGGCAAACTGGAAAGATACCTGGAGTGATCTCAACAGCAAATACGGCCTGAAGCACAGTGACACGGACATGTCCTCTGCACAGGAGCTGGCAAAATTTGCGGCAGAGAAAGAGAACGCCAGCGCCGATATCGGTGATGTGGGTGCCGCATTCGGTCCAATTGCCGTGACGAAAGGCGTAGCACAGCCATACAAGCCAACGCATTGGGATCAAATCCCGAGCTGGGCAAAAGATCAGGATGGCAACTGGATGCTGGCGTATACCGGCACCATCGCGTTCCTGGTGGATAAGCAGCAGGTGAAGGACGTGCCGCACAGCTGGGCCGATCTGAAGAAAGGTAAGTATGTGGTCACTATCGGCGATGTCGGCACTGCGGCTCAGGCAGCTAACGGCGTACTGGCCGCCAGCTATGCCCTGGGCGGTGACGAGAAGAACGTGAAACCGGCGCTGAGCTTCTTCGGCGACCTGGCGAAAGAGGGTCGCCTTGGCGTGACCGATCCGGTGATTGCCAACATCGAGAAAGGTGAAATCCAGGTGGCTGTAGTGTGGGACTTTAACGGCCTGAACTACCGCGATCAGATCGATAAAAATCGCTACGAAGTGGTGATTCCATCCGATGGTTCCGTCACCTCTGGCTACACCACCATCATCAACAAATACGCTAAGCATCCAAACGCCGCCAAGCTGGCGCGCGAATATATCTTGTCTGATGAAGGTCAGATCAACCTGGCGAAAGGCTATGCGCGTCCGATTCGTGCCGAGCATTTAACCCTGCCAGCTGACGTGCAGGCCAAACTGCTGCCGCAGTCTGAGTATAAAAATGCCCGTCCGATCAAAGATCAGGCCGCATGGGATAAGACGTCGAAAATGCTGCCGCGCCTGTGGCAAGAGAACGTCATCATTAATATGAAGCAATAACGTTCTCAGGTGTGGTCGCCATAAATGGCGACCCTACGGGTTTTGTAGGGTGCGCATTTATGCGCTCCTGGGGAGAAGTCGCCATAAATGGCGACCCTACGCGTTTTGTAGGGTGCGCATTTATGCGCACCTGGATTAACGATTGTCATAAAGGAGAAAGGATGAAAACAATCCTGGTGGTGTTGGATGGCCTGAGTAATCAGGTGGCGCAGCACGCGATGGGCTATCTGTTTGCGGAATGCGCGCAGGGCAACGGCCAGTATTATACGCTGACCTGCGAACTGCCTTCGCTGTCACGCCCGCTGTACGAATGCATTCTTACCGGCATTCCGCCAGTGCGCAGCGGCATTATTCATAACGGCGTCAGCCGTCTGAGTAATCAACGCAGCATCTTCCATTACGCACGAGCTGCTGGCCTTACTACCGCAGCGGCGGCGTATCACTGGGTGAGTGAGCTCTATAATCAATCTCCATTCAACGCAGCGCGCGACCGACACACGGTTGCGCCCGATCTGCCGATTCAGTATGGGCACTTTTACTGGGACGACGGTTACCCGGATTCTCACCTATTTGAAGATGCAGAAAGTCTGCGCCTGCGCCACGATCCGGACTTCCTGCTCATCCACCCCATGAACATTGACGATGCCGGGCACAAGCACAGCCTGTCATCATCGCAGTACCGCAACCGCGCGCGCATGGCTGATGGTTATCTTTCGCAGTGGATGCCCGGCTGGCTGGCGGCGGGTTATCAGGTGATTGTCACCGCCGATCACGGCATGAACGATGACTGCTCGCACGGTGGCATTTTACCGGAAGAGACGCAGGTACCGCTGTTTGTGTTTGGGACCGGTTTTTCATTAAAACCCGATCTTCAGCCTCAGCAAACCGAGCTGTGCGGCATCGTCTGCAGCTTACTTAACGTCGAACACGACAAGCCGATCTGCCATGGTTTACTGGCGGAGCCGCAGTAATGAAAGGAAAAACGCTCGCGTCTCTGCTGCTGTTGCCCTTTGCACTGTTTTGGGTGGCGTTTCAGCTCGCCCCGCTGCTATGGATTGCCATTAATAGCTTCTGGAGCGACATCAACGAGCGTTGGGGCATCGATAATTACAGCGACATTCTCACCTCGCCATTCTATTTACAGGCGTTTCGTCTCTCGCTGGATATCTCCATCTGGTCAAGCATTTATGGTCTGCTGATCTCGCTGATTGCTGGATATTCGCTGCATCAACTCGGCAGTGGGCGATTTCAGCGCTTTTTAATGTCATTTACCAACATGACCAGCAACTTCGCCGGGGTTCCTCTGGCATTTGCCTTTGTCATTCTGCTGGGGCTGAACGGTTGCCTGACGCTGCTGCTGCGCCATTACGGCGTGCTGGAGGGCTTTAAGCTGTTCTCGCGTGACGGCATGGTGCTGGTTTACACCTGGTTCCAGATCCCGCTCGGCATTCTGCTGCTCTATCCGGCTTTTGATGGCCTGCGCCGTGACTGGCAAGAGTCCGCCGCGCTGTTGGGAGCGGGCCGTTGGCGCTATTGGTGGCACATTGGTTTACCCATTCTGTTCCCGGCGCTGCTCGGCACCTTCGTGATTTTGCTGGCTAACGCGCTCGGCGCTTACGCCACCATTTACGCACTGACCACCGGTAACTTTAACGTGGTGCCGGTGCGCATTGCCGCGCTGGTATCCGGTGATATCTCGCTTGATCCCAATACCGGTGGCGCGCTGGCAATGCTGCTGGTGCTGATCATGGCGCTGATCACCGTGGTGCAGCAGTATCTGGTGCGCCGCAGCTATCTCAACGCCAAAGCGTCTTAAGGAGCCACACGTGTCTCGCGCAGAAAAATTTTACCATCGCCTGATTGTCTGGCTGCTGCTGTGCATCTTAGCCGCGCCGCTGCTGGCGACGCTGCTGTATGGCATTTCAACCAGCTGGAGCGACACCATTCTGCCGCAGGGCTTCACGCTTAAATGGCTGACTGCGCTATGGAGCGATCCGCGTTTTCTAACGGCGCTGGGTCATTCGCTGCTGGTTTGCTTCGGCGCACTGCTGTTCTCGCTGGTGCTGGTGCTGCCTGCCATGTTTGTAATTGCTTACTATTATCCAAAGCTGGATGCGCTAATGAACGTGCTGATTCTGATGCCGTTCGCCGTGCCGCCGGTGGTTTCATCCGTTGGTCTGCTGCAGCTCTATTCCTCGTCGCCATTGATGCTCACCGGCACGCCGTGGATTCTGATTGGCTGCTACTTCACCATCGCGCTGCCGTTTATCTATCGCGCCATCTCTAACAATATGCAGGCGATCAACCTGAAAGAGCTGATTGATGCCGCGCAACTACTCGGCGCCAGCACCTGGCAAGCCGCGCTATTTGTGGTGCTGCCAAACCTGCGCAAAGGGGTGTTTATTGCGGTGCTGCTCTCCTTCTCTTTCCTGATCGGTGAATTTGTCTTCGCTAACATGCTGGTCGGTACCCGCTATGAAACCCTGCAGGTTTATCTTTTCAATATGCGCAACGGCAGCGGCCACTTCACCAGCGCGCTGGTGATTTCCTATTTTGCCGTCGTCCTGCTGGTCACCTGGCTGGCGAATGCCCTCAATCCTGAACGAGGCTAACCATGAGTTACCTGAACGTCACCCAGTTGAACAAAAGCTACGGCCCAACCTCTATTTTTGAAAATATCGATTTCAGCGCCGAAGAGGGCGAGTTTGTCACCCTGCTCGGCCCCAGCGGCTGCGGCAAATCCACCCTGCTGCGCTGCATCGCGGGATTAACCGACGTTGATAGCGGCAAAGTGCTGCTGCAGGGTCAGGATCTGGTGCCGCTGCCGCCGCAGAAGCGCACCATCGGCATGGTCTTTCAGAGCTACGCGCTATTTCCGAATATGACGGTGGAGAAGAACGTGGCGTTTGGCCTGAAGATGCAGAAGCTTCCCAGCAGCGATATTCAAAAACGTGTGATGGAGGTGCTGGCGCTGGTTGAGCTCACCGACTTCGCCCGCCGCTATCCGCATCAGCTCTCCGGTGGGCAGTGTCAGCGCGTGGCGCTGGCGCGTTCACTGGTGACGCGTCCGCGCTTACTGCTGCTGGATGAGCCGCTGTCGGCGCTGGATGCGCGCATCCGTCGCCATCTGCGCGAGCAGATCCGCAATATTCAGCGCGAGCTGAAACTCACCACCATTTTTGTAACCCACGATCAGGAAGAAGCGCTGACGCTTTCGGACCGCATCGTATTAATGAACCGCGGAAAAATCGTGCAGAACGGCAACGCTGAAATGCTGTATACCCAACCGGCCGATCTGTTCGCCGCAGGGTTTATGGGCAACTTCAATTTGTTAAGCGCTGAAGAGGCGACGCAGCTGACGGGTCAGGCTTTTAGCGGCCAGGTGGCAATTCGTCCCGAGTCGATCCAACTGTGCGCACCGCAGGCAGGTATTCCCGCCACTATCCTCAGCCACAGCCTGCTCGGCAATGTGATTCGCTATCGCGTGCGCGCGCAAAATATTGAGCTTTCCATCGATGTGCTGAACCGCAGCGTGGCAGATTTGCATCCCGCTGGCATGCAGATTGGGCTACAGTTAGAGATGTCGACGTTGCGCCAGGTCGCTTAATTTAAACGAAAAAATGGGCAACGCAACGCGGCGAAGGATTTACCGGTTGTGCTCACCGTCAGGCTGGCAATCGGTACTGTTTAAGCCTGACGGATGAGGAGCCTCTATACGTGTTAACTCTGCTTAATCTTCTCTCTGCCGTTGCGCTGCTGGTATGGGGTACGCACATTGTGCGCACCGGCATCATGCGCGTGTACGGTGCCGATCTGCGCCGCGTGCTCAGCCGCAGCGTCGAAAAAAAACCGATGGCGTTTCTTGCCGGGATTGGCGTCACCGCATTAGTTCAAAGCAGCAACGCCACGACACTACTCGTCACATCGTTTGTTGCACAGAATCTGGTGGGCCTGACGCCGGCGCTGGTGGTGGTACTGGGCGCGGATGTCGGTACCGCCATCATGGCGCGCATCCTGACCTTCGATCTGACGTGGCTTTCGCCGCTGTTTATCTTCTTTGGCGTGGTGTTTTTCCTCAGTCGTAAGCAAACGCGCGGAGGCCAACTTGGCCGCGCCAGTATTGGCCTGGGCCTGATTTTGCTGGCGCTACAGCTGATTGTCGCCGCCGCCAAACCCATTACGCAGGCGGCAGGCGTGCAGGTGCTGTTCTCCACGCTGACCGGCGATGTGATGCTCGATGCGCTGATTGGCGCGGTGTTTGCCATTATCAGTTACTCCAGCCTGGCGGCGGTACTGATTACCGCTACGCTGACGGCCACCGGCGTCATCTCATTTAAAGTTGCGCTGTGTCTGGTGATTGGCGCCAATCTCGGTAGCGGCTTACTGGCCATGATTAATGCCAGCGGCTCCAATGCGGCAGGCAAGCGTGTTGCGCTCGGCAGCCTGCTGTTTAAGCTGATTGGCAGCATCGCCATTTTGCCGTTCGTCAATTTTGTCGCCGACGTGCTGGATAAATTGCCGGTCAATGATGAAGAGCTGGTGATCTTTTTCCACGTGTTCTACAACCTGATTCGCTGCTTAGTCATGGTGCCGTTCGCCGAACCGATGGCGCGCCTCTGCCGCCGCATGATTGACGACGATGCGGAAAATGATCTTCACCTTAAGCCCAAACACCTTGATAGCAGCGCGCTGGATACGCCTGCGTTAGCGCTCGCTAACGCCTCGCGCGAAACGCTGCGCATCGGCGATGTGGTTGAGCAAATGATTGAGTCGTTTAATAAAGTGGTACACGGCGACCTGCGCGAAGAACGCGCGGTGCGGCGGCTGGATGATGATGTGGATGTGCTGTACACCGCCATCAAACTTTATCTGGCGCGCATGCCGAAAGAGGATTTGCCTGAGGATGATTCACGCCGCTGGGCGGAGATTATTGAGATGGCGCTCAACCTTGAACAAGCGGGCGATATTATTGAGCGTATGTGCGCCGACGTGGCGGACAAATCATTGACCGCGCGCCGGGCATTTTCAGCGGAAGGACTGGAGGAGCTGCAAACCTTGCAGGAGCAGGTACTCTACAATTTGCGCCTGAGTTTGTCGGTGTTCCTTTCACACGACGTCACCAGCGCCAAACGCCTGCGCCGCTCTAAGCATCGCTTCCGGATTCTGATCCGCCGCTTCTCCCACGCGCACGTTGAGCGTTTGCATATGCAGAACGTGCAAAGTATCGAGACCAGCTCGCTGCATCTTGGGCTGCTAGGCGATATGAAACGTTTGAATTCGCTGTTCTGCGCCGTGGCGTACACGGTGTTAGATCAGCCGGATGACGAGCGGGATGAGGATTGATACGTTCAAAGACGCGCGATGAATCGCGCCGCTACAAATATCTGCATTGTTCCGTAGCGGCGCAATTTATTGCGCGGGTTTTACATCAAGACAGCAAACTAAACGCAATCATGCCGACAATCGCGCCGGTGGTACCGAGAATGGTTTCCATCAGCGTCCAGGTCTTCAGCGTTTCGGCTTCGGTCGCGCCGGTAAAGCGGCCAAACAGCCAGAAACCAGCATCGTTAACGTGGCTGATGATGATCGAACCACCGCCGATGCAAATCGATAGCGCCGCCAGCTGCGCGCCGCTGTAATGCAGCGGCTCAATCACTGGCATCACCAACCCTACGGTGGTTAAACAGGCCACAGTAGCCGATCCCTGAATCACACGAATCGCGCCAGAAAGAATGAAGCACGCCAGCGCAATTGGCATTCCTGCGCCGGTCAGCGCGTGTCCCAGCACCGGGCCCACGCCCGAATCCACCAGCACCTGCTTAAACACGCCGCCTGCTCCGATCACCAGCAGGATAATCCCCGCCGGCTGCAGCGCACTGCCGCACACCTGCATCACCTTCTCTTTATCCATGCCCTGACGGTACGCCAGACCATAAATCGCCACCAGACAAGCCAGCAGGATTGCGGTGAACGGATGGCCGATAAACTCCAGCCACTCATACAAATGCGTGCCCGGCGTGGTAAAGCGGGCACCGATGGTTTTCAGCCCCACCAGCAGCAGCGGGAAGAGGATTAACGACAGGCTAAAGCCAAACGACGGCAGCTTGCCCTCTTCCACTTCCGGCTGATGGTCTTCCGGCGGTGCGCTAAAGCTGACATGACGCGCGATGAAATTACCAAACAGCGGACCAGCAATCAGCATGCCGGGAATCGCCGCGCACAGGCCGAGCAGAATCATCCAGCCAAAATCGGCGTGCATCTGCGAAGCCAGCAGCATTGGCGCCGGTCCCGGCAGCAGGAACGCCGCCGCAGCCGCTACACCGGCAAACAGCGGAATCACCAGTTTCACCAGATTACCTTTGGTGCGCCGCGCCACCGCAAATGCAATGCTGATCAGCAACACTACCGCCACTTCAAAGAACAGCGGCAGCGCGCAGATCAGCCCGGCAACGCCCATCGCATAGTGCGCGCGGCTTTCACCAAAGGTTTTCAGCATACGGATGGCAATTTGATCGACCGCGCCGGTTTCATGCAGGATTTTGCCGAACATCGCACCCAACGCCACCACAATGGCGAGAAAGCCGAGCGTTCCGCCCATGCCTTTTTCCATGGTTTCGGCGATTTTATCGAGCGGCATGCCGGAAAACAGACCAGCACCAATAGAGACTAACATCAGGGCAACAAAGGCGTGCATACGCGCTTTCATTACCAAAAACAGCAGCAGCAGGACAGAGCCTGCTGCGGTTAACACTAGCGTTGCGGTACTCATGACTAACCCTTGTTGATTGCACCCTCAATGGTCGCAACCGTGGCCGCAACTACCTCATCCAGTGAATGATTGATATCAACCACCAGTACATCGGGCTCATCAGCGCCGGGTTCCTGCAGCGTGGCGAACTGCGTCACCAGCATCTGCGGTTTGAAGAAGTGACCTTTACGCGCCTTCAAACGTGATTCGATGGTTTCGAAGTCGCCCTGCAGGTAGATAAACTTCAGGTTCTCGTTGCCCTGACGCAGGATGTCGCGATAGGACTTTTTCAGCGCCGAGCAGACAATAATGGAGATTTCCTGCGTGCGCTGCATGGCGAACGCCGCATCATTCAGTGCCTGCAGCCACGGCTGGCGATCGTTATCGTCCAGCGGATGGCCTTCGGCCATTTTCATGATGTTGCTGCGCGGATGGAGGAAATCTCCATCAAGAAACGCAGTGTTTAATTGGTGAGAAACCTGATTGGCGACGGCAGATTTTCCGCTGCCGGAAACGCCCATCAGGATAAAGACGTGGTGCGATGGAGATGGCGTTGTCATTTTTTTTGCGCTCCGGCAGGAAACCCGCCTAATGTTACCGATAACAATTTCAGTCATCATTGTCGGAGGCCGCTGAAAGACTGGCAACCCTTGTCAGGCGGAAAAGCACGAAAGTGTGAACTGACTCAAAAAATCGCCAAAATCAGATGCTGTCACCTTCGGCAATTTCAAACCCCACATCCAGCGGTTGCATTACCGTCCGATCGCCGCCAATCCGCGCCAGCAGCATCGCCGCCGATTCTCGCCCCATACGCTCACGTGGCGTCAGCACCGTGGCGAGCCGTGGATTTACCACTTGCGTAATATCGTGGCCGTGGAACCCGGCAATCGCCATCTGTTGCGGCACGTGCAAACCCTGCCGCTGGCACTCAAACATTGCGCCAACCGCGAGGTCATCGTTGGTACAGAACAGGCTATCGGTTTCGGGATAACGTTTTTGTGCTTCACACAGCAGTTGCGCACCGGCGCTGAATGACGAGGCATCTTCCATCATCACGCTATGCGGCGTGAGTCCCGCTTCACGCATCGCTTTTTCGTAGCCCTGCTGCTTCTGCAAAGTACGTTCATCAAGGCGCGCACCGAGATACACGGTGTGACGATGGCCTTTTTTCAGAATAGCATGCGTCATCTGACGCGCCGCCTCGACATTATCGAAGCCCACCGCCATATCGAGGCATGGCGTCACCGAGTCCATCATCTCAATCACCGGAATGCCAGCCACTTCCAGCATGCGCAGCGTGCCTGGCGTGTGAGTGCGTTCGGTAAGGATCACGCCGTCGATGTTCCAACCGAGCAGCGAACGCAGCTGTAATTCCTCTTTCTGCGCGTTGTAACCAAAGTGCGCCACCAGCGTTTGGTAACCCGCTTCGTCGGTGACGGCTTCAATACCGCGCAGCACATCGGCAAAAACCTGGTTGGTCAGGGAAGGCAGCAGCACGCCAATAGCGCGGCTGGTGGCGTTCGAGAGCATATCGGGGGCACGATTGGGGATATAGCCGAGCTCGTCCAGCGCCACGGCGATTTTGTCACGTAGCGCCGCAGAGACCTGATTGGGATTGCGCAGGTAGCGGCTGACGGTCATTTTTGTGATGCCGACGCGATCGGCTACGTCCTGTAATACCGGTCTTTTCTTCTTCATCTTATGCGCCTGAAATCAGAGATAGATGAAGTTTATCATTAATTTTTCATTTTCCACGCCTCGTACCGCGCCGATCAGGCGCGTACGAATCCGCACCCCATCAAATGTATCGATCGCCAAGAATGGCGATCAATACATTTATTACGCGGTTTTATACCGGCGGCAAATCGAACAGCAGAATTTCAGCATCGCTGTCGGCTTTGATGCTCAGCGCATGTTCATCCCAGATCGCGAGCGCATCGCTGGTGCCTACCTGCTCGCCATTCACGCTGATTTTCCCTTTCACCACCTGAATCCACACGCGGCGGCCCGCTTCAATCGCCACGTCATCGCTTTCGCCTGTGGAAAATACCCAGCGCGACAGCGTCATGTCCTGAAACACCTTGAGCGATCCATCACGCTCGTCTGGCGTCAGCACAAACTGGCGGCCTTTCACATCAGCGAAACGGCGCTGCGCATAGCGCGGTTCAATGCCTTTGCGCTCTGGAATAATCCAGATCTGATACAGATGCAGCGGATCGGTGGCGCTGGCGTTGTATTCCGAGTGACGCACGCCCGTGCCAGCACTCATGATCTGGAACTCACCCGCCGGGATCTGCTCTTTGTTGCCCATGCTGTCCTGATGCTCGACGGTGCCAGAAAGCACATACGTCAGAATCTCCATATCTTTATGCGGATGCGTACCGAAACCCTGACCGCCATCGATCACGTCCTCATTAATCACACGCAGGGCGGAGAAGCCCATAAAGTTGGCATCATAGTAATCGGCAAAGGAAAAAGTGTGCCAGCTATCGAGCCACCCGTGGTTAGCATGACCGCGTTCTTCAGCTTTACGTACGTAAATCATGTTCAATTCTCCTCAATGTTTTTTACAGTCTGGACTTGAGATGAGTTGATTGATAGCTGAAAAACTTCACGCCTCTGTTCAAAAATCATGAATAACATCTGGCGAGATGGACTGGGTAGATGAAGAAGGGAAATCGCAGGCAAAAAAAAGCCAGCACCCGAGCTGGCTAAATAATACTTGGAAGCAATGTGAGCAATGTCGTGCTTACCCAGATGTCAGGAGACGTTTCCGAGCTCGCATGGCAATAATAATCATTATCATTCGCGTCTGTAAACCCCTTTCGCGAATTATTTTGCATTGACGTTGATTGATAATCCCTTGATGTTAAAGGGGACTTTAACCATTTTGCACAAGGAGCCGCTCGATGAGTCAGATCGTCATTCGCCATGCTATTCCCGAAGATGCCGCCGCATTATCGCGCATGTACAGCCAACCAGAACCGCGCCGCTATAACTGTGTGCACATACCGTAGCGGCGCAATTTATTGCGCATTGTTAAGTAATAACCTGCCTCTACTTCATCCTCTCTGCCAAATTTTCAAGACATGTCTTTACAAGAGCCCTTGTTCATCACTCTTAAACTCTCGCCTGGAAATTCCCTTCACTTCTTATTTTTTGGATACCAGGTTCTCATCATGGATACGATTAGAAAAAAAGCCACGAAAGGCTGGCTTAAACCTCTGGCTTATTTACAAATCGCCGTGCAAATCGGCATGTCGATTTCTCCCCTCTGGATTAATAGCGCAAGAGCTGAAAAACCCTTATCTGCAGATGATTCACCACTGAATGCCGCAGCGGGACAGCTGAATACCCTCGGTCAGGCTGCGCAATCCGGCAACTTTAATGGATTGGCCACGCAACAGGCATCCAGCCTGATGACGCAGCAGCTGCAACAGTGGTTGCAGAATTTTGGCACCGCACGCATTGAATTAAACGCCAATCAGCATTTTACGCCTCGCAGTGGGGCCGTGGACCTCTTGCTGCCGCTGGATAAAAGCAACGAACACCTGTTCTTCACCCAAGGAGGTTTTCGCCAGGTTGACGGTGAGTTAACCGGCAATATGGGGCTAGGCATGCGTCATTTTGTGGATGAATGGATGTTCGGCTATAACGCTTTCTACGATCAGAATATCAGCCGTGGCCATAAACGATTGGGCACCGGCGTGGAAGCGTGGCGCGATTACGTCAAACTCTCGGGTAACGGTTATTGGCGTCTTTCTGACTGGCGTAATTCCGGCGATGTTACCGATTATGATGCGCGCCCGGCTAACGGTTTTGATCTGCGTGCTGAAGCCTGGCTCCCTGCCTATCCCGCGCTTGGCGGGCGTATGATGTATGAGAAGTATTATGGCGATGAAGTCGCACTGTTCGGTAAAGATAAGCGTCAGCGTAACCCGGATGCTGTTACCGCAGGATTGAGCTGGACGCCGATTCCCCTCATCTCTTTCACTGCCGATCATAAAAAAGGCGGTCAAAATAGTGAGACGGCATTCGGATTGCAATTGTCCTGGCAGCTTGGCCAATCTCTGGCTTCACAGATTGATCCCACTCGGGTGGGTGATAAACGCACGCTGGCTGGCAGTGCAATGGATCTGGTTGAGCGTAATAACAACATTGTGCTTGAGTATCGCAAACAACAGCTAATTGATTTATTCATGTCGGCTGAAATTACCGGTGAAAGCAGCAAAGTTATTCCACTCGTTTATAAAACACAGGGTAAATATGGTTTTTCCAACGTTGTATGGAATGACGCCGCGCTCGTAGCGGCAGGCGGCAAAGTCATCGATCAAGGTAACGGCAGTTATCAGCTGGCCTTACCGAAATATCTTGCCGGTAGTGCCAACAGCTATGCGTTTAGCGGTATTGCTCACGATACACGCGGTAATGTTTCTAAAGCCGCATATACCACGATTAAAGTCACTCCGCCTGCGTTGAGTATGAAAAACAGTAGCGTGGGCAGCGCTGCGAATTCCATTATCGCCAATGGCAGCGCCACTACGCAGCTGGTGATTAAACTCATTGATGATAGTTCGCAACCTATTCGGGGAATGGCGGCAGATATTAAAGTCGCGCTCAAAGAAGATATTTCCACTGCGAAAACCAGCCGTATTAAAACACAGGCTGTACAGGTTCCTGCAGTACCTGCCTCAATTGGAGAAATCAGTGAACAAACTGATGGCAGCTATATTGCGTTGATAACCGCAGGAACGCGCGTGGCAACCTTAAATATTGCTACCACGGTGAACGCCCAGGCATTACCTGCTCTTTCCATACAGCAAATCAGTGATGCCGATTCAGCGGTCGTTCAGGACGGCGATCTCAAGTTAGAGCAGGACGCAACTATTGCGAATGGTAAAAGCGAGAATCGAGTACGTGCGCGCGTAACGGATGCCAGCGGAAACCCAGTAGCGGGAATCAACGTCACCTTTAGCCTGAGCGGCTCCGCACAGGTTGTGAACAGCGCAAGTTTAAACGTTATCAGTGATAATCAAGGTTATGCCAACCTACTGTTTACTAATACCGTCGCTGAAACGGTAACGGTCATGGCCAAAACCGCCAATGGCGGGAGTACCCAGGTCGAAAGTCGCTTCATTGCAGACAATTCTTCTGCCGTCATCGATCAGGGCGATCTCACTCACGATCGTAACGATGCGCCCGCAAATGGTGCTAGCCCGATTATTTATACCGCGCTGGTGAAAGATGCCAATGGCAACCCAATTCCCGCAGCTAACGTCAAATGGACGACGGATTTAGGCAAACTAAGTAGCGCTGACAGCAGTACTGATGCCAATGGTAAAGCCACTGTAAATCTGACCAGCACCCAGGCAGGGTTGGCTACGCTCGCCGCTTCGGTTAATGGCGCAGCAGAAGTCAAAGCAACCTCGGTTATTTTTGTCGCCGACAGTTCAAGCGCCCAACTGGGGAAAGATGACCTTAAAGCCAGTAAAACCAGCGCCCTGGCGAATGGCATCGATACCGTTACTTATACTGCACAAGTCAAAGATGCGCATGGCAACCCAGTCACAGGCGCCACTATCAGCTGGGCGAACGATCGCGGCAATCTGGATAAAAACAGCACGGTAACGGATAAGGATGGCAGCACCAGCGTGACGCTGAGCAGCACACGAGCTGGAACGGCCACCATCAGCGCATCGGTAAATAATGGTGCCGTCACAAACGCACCTATCGTTACCTTTATCGCCGATAGCAGCAGCGCTAGCATCGGTACCAACGACCTGACAGCAGACAAAACGAACGCAGTGGCCAATGGCAGCGATGCCATCACGTACAGTGCGCTCGTTAAAGATGCTCAAGGTAATCCTGTCGTCGGTATGGCGGTTAGCTGGAGTAGCGATCGCGGTAACCTCAATGTGTCCAGCAGCACGACGGATAATGCAGGTAAAGCCGAAGTCCATCTGAGCAGTACCGCCGCCGGTGATGCCATCGTTAGCGCAACGGTTAACAATAAAGCGGCGATAAATGCGCAAGCCGTGAGCTTCTCAGCCGATCAGGCTAGTGCCACAATTGGTAGCGGCAACCTTCAGGCCGATAAGAGCAGTGCTATTGCCAATGGCAATGAAGCCGTTACCTATACGGCGCAGGTCGAAGATGCACACGGCAACCCTGTTCAGGGCATCGCCGTTAGCTGGACCAGCGATCATGGCGATCTGAAAAGCAATAGCAGTAATACCGATCAGGCAGGCAAGGCAACCATCCAGCTTTCGAGTACCTTAGCAGGCACGGCCGTGGTAAGCGCCGCCGTTAACAAGGGTGCCGCCACTCCTGCAACTGCGGTGACCTTTATTGCCGATAACAGTACGGCCGCTCTGGATAGCGAGGTGAAAGCTGACAAAACGACCGTGATTGCGAATGGTACTGAAGCGGTTACCTACACCGCACAGGTTAAAGATGCTCACGGCAATCCGCTGCCAAACATTAAGGTAAACTGGAAGACCAATCGTGGCGATCTGAGTGCAACCAGCAGCAACACAAACGGAGCAGGCGAAGCCACTATTCAACTGAGTAGTAAAGTGTCAGGTGATGCCATCCTGAATGCTGCTCTGAGTGGTGGAAACAATGTGAATGCGGCGAACGTGGCTTTCACCGCTGATGTGACGACGGCCCAGATCAAAACCCTCACCAGTAATAAAGTGAAAATTACCGGCAACAGCCACGATACCGCCATCCTGACGGCAATCGTTGAAGATGCAAACGGTAATAAAGTCGCCAATTATCCTGTGCAATGGACAACCACGCTTTCTACATTGAGCGCGCCAGTTTCTAATACGGATGATTCAGGTAAAGCCGAAATAACGCTGAATGGGATGGACTATACGGAGCAGAGTAATATCACAGCGACGATAAGCGCCAGTACAAGCGTGAATAATCAAACTCGTGACGTTATTATTCGTACCGTATTTAAACTGAATGGCGTTTATTACTGGTCAATGGTTAGCGATCACAATACCGATAATTTAAGTACTGCACAGAACTACTGTAATATTTATGGTCAAGGACATGTACTTAGTTCAAAAGAAGGATTAGCCTTCCTCCAAAATGGTGGCGACTTCCGCGATAAAAAAGTATCAAGTGAATATACGAATGCCTGGCTGAGGGTCTCAGATTATTGGAACAGTAAAGCAATTGATTTATACCGTAACAATGGAGAAAAAGGTGATCTCACCAACTTCGCGGGTGTAGAGTATGTTTGCGTAAAATAATATACCTGCGTCTACTTTAATTAGACCCGCTAATTTACCATTCTGCCAGTCAGCAAAACTGACTGGCATTTTTTATGGTTTATTAAACGGCTAATTGGCTTTTACCAACCGTTTTTAATAACCCGCGCTCAAATCATCCACTGAACGCGGATCCGAGGCGCCATAGCGCGTGCCATCCGGCCCAATCATAATGCTCTGCGTGCTGCCCATGGCTGGCATCACCTTCACATGCTGACCTTTGCTTTCCAGCAGGCGCAGCGTATCGGGACTAAAACCTTTTTCTACGCGCAGCTGATCCGGCAACCACTGATGATGGAAACGCGGTGCATTGGTGGCTTCTGCCACGTTCATACCAAAATCAATGCTGTTCACCACCATTTGCAGCACGGTGGTGATAATACGGCTACCGCCCGGGCTACCGGTAACTAACCAGGTTTTGCCGTCTTTCGCCACGATGGTGGGCGACATTGATGACAGCGGACGTTTAGCCGGTTGTACCGCATTCGCCTCGCCACCTACTAAGCCATACACGTTTGGCGTGCCCGGTTTCGCCGAGAAGTCATCCATTTCATTGTTCATCAGGATGCCGCTCTCTCCGGCCACGATGCCGCTGCCGAAATAGGTATTCAGCGTATAGGTGACCGCTACCGCGTTGCCGTCTTTATCCACTACGGAAAAGTGCGTGGTTTGATTGCTTTCATAGGGTGCCAGCTTGCCCGGTTTGATCTCGCTGGAGGGGCGCGCTTTATTCACGTCAATTTGCTGCGCCAGCGTTTTGGCATAGGCTTTGCTGGTTAGCGCCTGCTGCGGCACTTTAACGAAATCAGGATCGCCAAGATATTCTGAACGGTCGGCATAAGCATATTTTTCCGCTTCCGCCATCACCTGCATCGCATCGGCGCTACCAAAGCCCCATTTCGCCAGATCGAAGTTTTCCAGGATATTAAGGATTTGTACGATGTGAATCCCGCCGGACGACGGCGGCGGCATGGAGAAGACTTCATAGCCGCGATAGGTGCCGCTGACCGGCTTGCGCTCCACGGCACGGTAGGCCGCCAGATCCGGCTTGCCAATCAATCCGCCGTGCTGCGCCATTTCACCGGCAATTTCATCGGCAATTTTACCTTTATAGAACGCATCCGGCCCTTGCTGGGCAATCAGCTGCAGGCTACGCGCAAGATTCTTCTGCACCAGCCGTTCGCCTTTCTGATACGGCTGGCCGTCCGCTTTGTAGAAAATCGCCCGGCTGTTGTCGTGGTTAATCAGCGTCTCTTTGCCGTAGGTGGCGAGATCGTCAGCCAGCGCATCATTAACCACGATGCCGTCACGTGCCAGTTTGATCGCCGGAGCCAGCAAAGTGCTCAGCGGTAACGTGCCATATTTCTGCGCGGCCAGCGCAAACCCGGCAACGGTGCCCGGCGTGCCAGAAGCTAAATGAGAAGTGAGTGATAACTTACTATCCGCGTTGCCCTGCTTATCAAGGAACATATCGCGCGAAGCTCGCGCCGGCGCCATTTCGCGGAAATCGATTGCGGTGGTGCGGCCGGACGCGGTACGCAGCAGCATAAAGCCGCCACCGCCAAGGTTACCGGCCTGCGGATGCGTCACCGCCAGCGCAAAGCCTACCGCGACTGCCGCATCTACCGCGTTACCGCCCTGCCTGAGAATATCAACACCCACTTCGGTCGCCATCGCATCAACCGATGCGACCATGCCATGTTTGGCTTTCACCGGATGAAAGGTATCGCTATCAATGCCGTAAGAGACCGGCGGCGCATTGGCTGGCGCGGCTTGTCCCCCCTGCACGACGGTAAAACTCATCAGCAACGCCCAACTGAGCTGACGTAGGTTGCTCTTAATTCTCATCCTGCTACCACCCTTTTTACGTTATTTACATTTGTTATCAATTGATGCAAGTGTTTGCAGACACAGTAAAAAGAGTAGCAGTAAAGTTAAATTAGGCGCACTCCTGGAAGAGGTGTTTGAGATATAGCATAAACTTATACAAGTAGCCGTTGTTGCCAGTCAGGCAATAACACCACACAGCAGCAGGCTGCATTGATGGAGGAAGACCATGAACAAAAACAAATGGCTAATTATGATCGCAGCATTGCTGCCGTTAAGCAGCATGGCGAATACCTTGAACAGCACTAACGACCCGAATCAGCCCGGCTACAACCCGAGCCAGCAGCGTATGCAGTCGCAAATGCAGAATCAGCAGCAACAGCAGAAGCGCAAGCTGCAGCAGGATCAACAGCAGCAGAGCCAGGACGTGCAGCGTAAAGTGCAGGAACAGCGGAACAGTGCCCAGCAGCAGGTGATTCAATCGCAGCCGGGCCAAAAACAGCAGCAAAACTAGCGAAAGTCAGGACCAATAATGTCGATGCTATCGGTACAGATGGCGTCGACGCCCCAGCTCAGCAGCTCGCGCGCCCGTGCGGGCTGATTCACGGTATACACCAGAATATGCAAACCGGCCGCTTTCAGCAGCGCGGTGCGTTCAGCATCGAGTAATTTGTGATTAAGGTGGATCGACACGCAATCCAGTGCCGCAGTCAGCGCCTGCCAGTTGTCATGCCACGTATCCAGCAGTAAACCACGCGGCAGCTCTGGCGCCGCCTGCATTGCCGCTTCCAGCGCGGCGTAAGAGAACGAGGATAGCAACGGCGCCGTTTGTCCTTGCCACAGTTCACGCGCGGCCAGCGCCACGTTGCGGCCGGTTTCAACGTCTTTACCGGTGGTCGGTTTGATCTCAATGTTCGCCATCATCTGATGCTGGCGGCAACGTTCTGCCACTTCGCTCAGCAGCGCCAGCGGCTCGCCTTCATAATCACGGCTAAACCAAGCGCCGGCATCCAGCTGTGACAACTTGTGCCACGACAGATCGCCGGCCACGCCCCAGCCATTGCTGGTGCGATCGAGCGTGTCATCATGCAGCAGGAAAATTTGCTTATCTTCCGATAGCTTGGCATCAAACTCGATCATGGTATGACCGTGCTGCGCGCCGACATCAATCGCCGCGAGGGTATTTTCCGGGGCCAGTTTTCCGCCCCCGCGATGCGCAACAATGTGCGGATAAGGCCAGTTGTGTTGACTCATTCCAGACGCTTTCCATAGGTTGAATCGAAGAAGTGTAACGCATCTGACGGCAGATGCAGCCATAAGGTGCTGCCCGCCTGCGGACGTTCGCTGTGCGGCAAACGCACCACCATGCGCGCGTTGCCAATGCGGCCATGCGCCAGATTATCGGCACCGAGCATCTCCAGCGTCTCGACCACCAGCGGAATACCGCCGGCATCGCGACTGCTGAGCTGAATATGTTCCGGACGAATGCCGAGCGTTAGCGGGCGGTTGGCCCATTTGGCTTTACTCTCACCCAGCAACAAACTGTTAAGTGCATCCAGCGTAAAGCGCGTGCCATCGCTGTTGATTTGACCCGGCAGCAGGTTCATGGCCGGCGCGCCGATAAAGGAGGCAACAAACTGGCTGGCCGGACGTTCGTAAACTTCCACCGGCGTACCCACCTGCTCCACCACCCCTTTGTTCATCACCATCACGCGCTGCGCCAGCGTCATCGCCTCAACCTGATCGTGCGTCACGTAGATGCTGGTGGTTTTCAAGCGGCGATGCAGCTGTTGCAGCTCCAGACGCATCTGCACGCGCAGGCGCGCATCCAGATTCGATAAAGGCTCATCAAACAGGAACACCGCCGGTTCACGTACGATGGCGCGGCCCATCGCCACGCGCTGGCGTTGTCCGCCCGACAGCTCGCGCGGACGGCGATGCAGCAGATGATCCAACTCCAGGCTGCGCGCCGCGTCCATCACCCGCTGCGCGATCTGCACTTTGCCCATGCCACGAATTTTCAGGCCATAGGCCATGTTTTCGCCCACCGTCATATGCGGATAGAGCGCGTAGTTCTGGAACACCATGGCGATGCCGCGATCTTTCGGCTCCATGTTGGTGACGCGTTTGTCGTCGATATAGATATCGCCAGACGTAACGCGTTCAAGCCCCGCCACCATGCGTAGCAGCGTCGATTTGCCGCAGCCGGAAGGCCCCACCATCACCATAAATTCGCCATCATTGATGGTGATATTCAGTGGCTGAATGATCTGATTTTTGCCGTCATACGATTTGGTAACGGTCTGAAGGGTTACGCCTGCCATTTATTTATCACTCTCCACCAGGCCACGCACAAAGGCACGTTGCATCACAAGTACCACCACCACCGGTGGAATCAGGGTTAATAACATTGCCGCCATCACTTCATTCCACTGCGTTGGGCCACCGCTGGTGTTGATCATGCTTTTCACTCCCGCTACCGCGGTGCTGAGGCTGGCGTCGTTGATGATCAGCAGCGGCCACAGATATTGGTTCCAACCATAAATAAAGGTGATCACAAACAGCGCGGCGAGATTGGTTTTGGATAGCGGCAACACGATGTCCCAGAAGAAGCGCATCGGGCTGGCGCCGTCGATACGCGCCGCCTCTATCAGCTCGTCCGGCAGCGACATAAAGAACTGGCGGAACAGGAAGGTGGCGGTAGCGGACGCCATCAGCGGCAGCGTTAAACCGCTGTAGCTGTCGAGCATATTCAGCGTCGAAATCACTTCCACCGTCGGGAAAATACGCACTTCAACCGGCAGCATCAGCGTGATGAAAATCAGCCAGAAAAACAGCGAGCGCAGCGGGAAACGGAACCACACCAGCGCGAAGGCGGAGAGCATTGAGACGGTGATTTTGCCGACGGTAATGCCGAGCGCCATCAGCAGGCTGTTAAGCATCATCATGCCAAATGCCGGACCATTGCCGTTGACGCCGTGCGTCCAGATGCGCGAGATGTTCTCCCACAGATGCGATCCCGGTACCAGCGTCATTGGCACCTGATACACCGCCTCGTTATCCAGCGTCGCCGCCACAAAGGCGATATAAAGCGGGAACAGAATGGTCAGCTCGCCCAGCACCAGCAAGGTATGGCTGAAGATATCCAGCCCGCGTCGATTCTCAATCATTGGTATTGCACCTTACGCTCGACAAAGCGGAATTGCAGGATAGTCAGGCCAATCACCAGCAGCATCAGCACCACCGACTGCACAGCGGAGGAGGAGAGATCCAGCCCGGTGAAGCCTTCGCGATAGATTTTGTAGATAAGCGTAGTGGTCGCCTGTACCGGGCCGCCGCCGGTTGCGGCATCGATCACCGGGAAGGTATCGAAGAAGGCGTAAACCAAATTCACCACCAGCAGGAAAAAACTTACCGGCGTAATCAGCGGCAGCGACAAATTGAAGAAGCGGCGCACCGGACCGGCACCGTCAATCGCTGCGGCTTCTACCAGCGATTTGGGAATTGACTGTAACGCCGCGAAGAAAAACAGGAAGTTGTAGCTCATTTGCTGCCAAATCGACGCCAGTACAATCAGGAACATCGCCTGCCCGCTGTTTTGCGCATAGTTCCAGTTGTAGCCCATTTGGTTCAGCAGATGGCTGAATAACCCTAGCCCTGGATTAAACAGGAACATCCACAGCACTGCCGCAACCACCGGCGCGACCGCGTACGGTAGCAGCAGCAACGTTTGATACAGCTTACGCAGGCGAATGACGTAATCCACCAGCGCCGCCAGCAGCAGGGAAAAAGTCATGCCGCAAATCGTCACCAGCGCACTGAACTCAATGGTGGTCCAGAACGATGCCAGATAGTATTCGTCATTGAACAGACGCTTAAAGTTCGCCAAACCCACGAAGGTGCTGGAGATGCCAAAAGGATCAATGCTTTGCAGCGAATACCACAGAGCTTCACCGGCGGGCCACAGGAAGAAAATGGCCGTAATCACCAGCTGCGGTAGCACCAGCAAATAGGGCAGAAAACGGGAACGAAATACGGGGCGCGATGAGGACATAGCAGGCTCAATCAAAGAGAGAAATCGGGGCGAACGTCAAACGTCGGCCCCGAGATGACAGCGTTTACTTCACTTGCTGCTCAAAACGGCGCAGCAGTTCGTTACCGCGTTTCACCGCGTTATCCAGCGCGGCTTGTGGTGTCTGTTTGCCGGTCCACACGCCTTCCAGCTCTTCATCCACGATGGTACGAATCTGTGGCATATTGCCCAGACGCATGCCTTTGGTGAACGGCAGCGGATCTTTGTTCAGCATTTGACGCGTGGCGATGTCTGCGCCTGGGTTCTTGTCATAGAAGCCCTGCTGTTTAGTCAGCTCATAGGCGGCGGTGGTGATCGGCAGATAACCGGTTTTCTGGTGCCATTCAGCGGCGATTTCCGGCTGTGCGAGGAACTTCATAAACTCCGCCGCGCCTTTGTAGGTGTTGGCATCTTTGCCTTTCATCACCCACAGGCTCGCGCCACCAATGATGGCGTTCTGCGGGGCGTTCGGTACGGTTTCATCGTACGGCATCATGCCCACGCCGAAGTTAAATTTGGCGTAGTGTTTGATGTCGGCCAGCGAACCGGAAGAGGCGGTGGTGATGCCGCAATCGCCGTTGTAAAACTTGGCGGTGGATTCATCCTTACGACCGAAGTAGGTGAAATCGCCCTTCTTGTTCATAGCTTCCAGCATTTCGATGTGGCGCACCTGCACGGGCTTATTGAATTCCAGTACCGCATCGGTGCCGTCAAAGCCGTTATTTTTACTGGCCACCGGCAGCGCATGCCAGGCGCTGAAGTTTTCAATCTGAATCCAACCCTGCCAGCCGCTGGCGTAACCACAGGTCAGGCCCGCTTTACGCAGCGCTTCGGCATCTTTTTCCAGCTCCTGCCAGGTTTTCGGTGGCTGATCCGGATTCAGGCCAGCTTTTTTGAACGCGTCTTTGTTGTAATAGAGCACCGGCGTGGAGCTGTTGAACGGCTGAGAAATCAGCTGGCCTTTGCTGTCGCTGTAGTAACCCGCAACGGCTGGTACGAACTGCTGCGGATCCATCTGCACGCCAGCGTTTTTAAACACTTCATTGACCGGCACAATCGCTTTCGATGCCATCATGGTCGCGGTACCGACTTCATACACCTGCAGCAGTGCGGGCGCTTTACCCGAGCGCACCGCGGCGATGCCCGCTGCCAGGCTTTGCTCGTAGTTACCTTTGTAAGTCGGGACGATTTTATATTCTGGATGAGCCTGGTTAAAACGTTGTGCCAGAGAATCAACTTCTTTGCCTAACTCGCCTTCCATTGAGTGCCAGAAAGGGATCTCAGTTGCAGCCAGCGCATTACCGCTGAGCGCCAGACCGAGCACGACACTCATCAGGCGGGGACGAAGCGTAAAAGCGGACATAAGGTTTTTCCTGTGCTGTTAGCTACGCGCGAATTCGCGCATTTTTTTGTTCGCGATGTAACATGACACGGGGAAATGACGGATTAATAACAGGTTTATGACGGGGATGTGACAGCGGAATTTGGTTAGGACTGCTGCGTGCTGGTGCCCTCACCCCGGCCCTCTCCCACGGGAGAGGGAGACGCTGCCATATGCAAGCTCGATCGGTTCCCTCTCCTACCTGCGGGAGAGGGAGATGTTGCCATATGCAAGCTCGATCGGTTCCCTCTCCCGCCTGCGGGAGAGGGAGATGTTGCCATATGCAAGCTCGATCGGTTCCCTCTCCCGCCTGCGGGAGAGGGTTAGGGTGAGGGCAACCGCGGTTACGCGCCTAAATAAGCGCTGCGTACCGCTTCATTGGATAGCAGCGCTTCGCCGCTGTCTTCAAGCACCACGTGGCCATTCTCCAGCACATAACCGCGATCCGCCAGCTTCAGCGCCTGATTGGCGTTCTGCTCGACGAGGAAGATGGTCATGCCCTCTTTGCGCAGTTGCTCAATGGTGTCAAAGATCTGCTGAATGATAATCGGGGCGAGTCCCAGCGACGGTTCATCCAGCAGCAGCAAACGCGGCTGGCTCATCAGCGCACGGCCAATGGCCAGCATCTGCTGCTCACCGCCGGACATGGTGCCCGCGCGCTGTGCTTTACGTTCTGCCAGGCGTGAAAACAGCTGATAGACGCGATCGATACGTTCCTGATACTGCTGCCGCGTAGCGAAGAAGCCGCCCATCGCCAGGTTCTCTTCTACCGTCATACGCGAAAACACCCGACGCCCTTCCGGCACGATGGCGATCGCTTCACGCATGATTTTCGCCGTTTGCCAGTCGGTGATCTCTTTGCCATCAAAGGTAATGTTGCCGCTGGTGGCGCGCGGTTCACCGCACAAGGTGCCGAGCAGCGTGGTTTTACCCGCGCCGTTGGCACCGATCAGGGTAACGATCTCGCCCTGATTGATGTGCAGATTAATGTTGTGCAGCGCCTGGATCGGGCCGTAATGGGCGCTGACATTCTGCAAGGTTAAAATCGGGTTTGCCATGTTACGCCTCACCTAAATAAGCACGGATCACATCCGGATTGTTACGCACTTCTTCCGGCGTACCGTTGGCCAGCGGCGTTCCCTGATTCACTACGTAAATGCGGTCAGAAATGCCCATCACCAGCTTCATATCGTGTTCAATTAGCAGTACGGAAACCTTGTGCTCACCGCGCAGCTCGGCGATCAGCTCATCCAACTCGTGGGTTTCACGCGGGTTAAGCCCGGCAGCCGGTTCATCCAGCATCAGAATTTCCGGACGCGTTACCATGCAGCGTGCAATTTCCAGACGACGCTGCTGGCCATAAGCGAGGTTGCCCGCCTGGCGGTTGGCGAGATCCAGCAAGCCGATGCGATCCAGCCAGGTGGCCGCGCGATCCAGCGCGTCGCTCTCACCGCGACGGAAAGCCGGGGTTTTGAATAAACCGGAGAACACGCCGCTTTTGAGGTGCTGATGCTGTGCCACCAGCAGGTTTTCAATCACCGTCATTTCGCGGAACAGGCGCACGTGCTGGAAGGTGCGCACAATGCCCATACGCGCAATCTTCTGGCCCGGCAAACCCTGCAGCTGCTGATCGCGCAGTTTGATGGTGCCGCCGGTTGGTTTATAGAAACCGGTCAGGCAGTTGAACACCGTGGTTTTACCGGCACCGTTCGGGCCAATCAACGAAACGATTTCCTGTGGATGCAGCTCAAGCGCCACATTGTTGACGGCTAACAGGCCGCCGAAGCGCATCATCAGGCCTTCAACGGCTAATAAAGGCTGACTCATGCCTGCTCTCCTTGTTTACTGCTTTTCATCTTCAGATGCGGACGCTTCATTGGCAGCAGCCCTTGTGGACGCCAGATCATCATCAGCACCATCAAACCACCGAGCACCAGCATGCTGTATTCGTTCAAATCACGCATCAGCTCGCGCGAAACCACCAGCAGAATGGCTGCGAGGATCACCGCCAGCTGCGAGCCCATGCCGCCTAGCACCACAATCGCCAGCACAAAGGCCGATTCGACGAAGGTGAAGGATTCCGGGCTGACGAAACCCTGACGTGCGGCGAACAGCGTACCCGCAAAGCCCGCAAACACGGCGCTGATGGTGAAGGCGGTCAGTTTGATGCGCGTTGGGCTCAGACCAAGCGAACGGCAGGCGATCTCATCTTCACGCAGCGCTTCCCACGCGCGGCCCAGCGGCATACGCAGTAGGCGGTTGATAACGAACAGCGTCAGCACCACCAGCAGCAGCGCCACCAGATAGAGGAAAATTACACGGTCGCTGGGATCGTATTTCAGGCCAAAGAACTCATGGAAGGTGCTCCAGCCGCCTTCGCTGACCCGGCGGCCAAACTCCAGACCAAACAGGCTGGGCTTGGGAATCTGTGCGATACCGTTCGGGCCGCCGGTGATCGCCGTGTTATTCAGCAGCAGAATGCGTACGATTTCGCCGAAGCCGAGCGTCACAATCGCCAGATAGTCCCCGCGCAGGCGCAGCACCGGGAAGCCGAGCAGCAAACCAAAGGCGCCCGCCACCAAACCGGCCAGTGGCAGGCTTTCCCAGAAACCAAAGCCGTAATAGTGGTTGAGCAAGGCAAAGGTGTAAGCGCCGATGGCGTAGAAACCGCCGTAGCCCAGCACCAGCAATCCTGATAATCCCACGACCACGTTCAGACCGAGGCCGAGCATCACGTAGATCAGCGTCAGCGTGGCGATATCCACACTGCCGCGCGACACCAGAAACGGCCAAATCACCGCCGCCGCGATCACCAGCGCCATCAGCAATTTTTGCTTCGGCGTTGAGCCATCAAAACCTGGCAGGACAAACCCTTTGCCGCTGCGTTTGAATTTGCCCTGCGCCAGCGGACGCAGCAGCTGGAAGACAAACACTACCGCACAGCCAATGAAGATCCAGTTCCAGCGTACCGCGCCCGCATTGGCGACCACCAGTTTGGTGCCATCCAAATCGAGGCGTACGCCCATGAAAAAGGTGGCGAGCACCAACAACATCACCGTGGAGATCACGGCGTTGACCAAACCGAGGCGTTTCATACCTTCTCTACCTCCGGACGGCCAAGAATCCCGGTTGGCATCACCAGCAGCACCACAATCAGCAGCGCGAAGGAGACCACGTCTTTGTATTCGGTCGACAGATAGGCCGAGGTCAGCGCTTCGGCAATGCCCAGCACCAGGCCACCAATCATCGCGCCAGGAATGCTGCCGATGCCGCCTAATACCGCGGCGGTGAAGGCTTTCATCCCAGCCATAAAGCCAATGAACGGGTTGATGGAGCCGTAGAATTGACCGAGCAACACGCCCGCCACCGCCGCCATCGCCGCACCAATCACAAAGGTGAGTGAAATAACGCGGTCGGTGTTGATGCCCAGCAGGCTGGCCATTTTCAGGTCTTCTGCGCAGGCGCGACAGGCGCGTCCCATGCGCGAATAGCGGATGAACAGCGTCAGCGCCAGCATCGACAGGAAGGTGACAATCCAAATCACCAGCTGCATGGTGGAGAGCGTGGCGGCAAAGCCGTTGCTCTCACCCAGCGTCCATTGGCCGGTGATCAGGCTTGGCAGCGCGAGATCGCGCGAACCCTGCGTCAGGCTGACGTAGTTCTGCAGGAAGATCGACATACCGATGGCGGAGATTAGCGCAATCAGGCGCTTCGACGATCGCACCGGCTTATACGCCACGCGCTCGATGCTCCAGCCGTAGGCGCTGGAGATGATCACCGCCATCACGAAACCGGCGGCAATCATCAGCCACGAAGTATCAATGCCCATCATCATCAGGGCGGCAATCACGATAAAGGAGACATAGCTACCGATCATGTACACCTCGCCATGGGCGAAGTTGATCATGCCGATAATGCCGTAAACCATGGTGTAACCAATGGCGATCAGCGCGTAGGTGCTCCCGAGGGTAACCCCGTTGAACATCTGCTGAATGAAATAGAGAAACTGCTCGGACATAGTGAAGACCTGCTCTGGAGCTGAATAATTCCCTCCCCCGCGTGCGGGGGAGGGAATTTGGGGGGGATTACTTAACTGCGGTAGAAGAGCCGTCTTTGTGCCATTTGAAGACACCAAATTCGAAGCCCTTCAGATCGCCTTTCTCATCCCAATTCAGGTTGCCCATCACGGTAGGAACGGCGGCGCCCTCTTTCAGGTTCTTAGCAATCGCATCAGGCTCATCGCTCTTGCTGCGTTCAATCCCCGCCACCAGCGACTGAATCGCGGCGTAGGTGGTCCAGACAAACGGACCGGTGGGATCTTTGCGGTTAGACGCGGTGTTGGCTTTAATCGCATCCACAATTGCCTTGTTCTCTGGCAGCTGGTCATAGCGCTTCGGCAGGGTAACAAACAGGCCTTCCGATGCATCACCCGCGATGTTAGACAGTGAAGCGTTGCCCACGCCTTCTGGGCCCATGAAGCCGGCATTCAGGCCAGCCGATTTTGCCTGACGCAGAATCTGGCCCAGCTCTGGGTAATAGCCGCCGTAGTAAACGAAATCCACGTTCTCTTTCTTCAGGCGCGCAATCAGCGTGGAGAAGTCTTTATCCCCGGCGGTGATACCTTCAAACAGCACCACATTGCCGCCTTTGGCTTTCAGGGTTTTCTGTACGGATTCCGCCAGGCCCTGACCATACTGCTGCTTGTCATGCACAACAGCGATACGCTTTGGTTTGATGTGATCGAGAATGTAGGTTGCCGCCGTTGGGCCCTGATCGGAATCCAGGCCGGTGGTGCGCAGCACGTCAGCATAGCCACGCGCAGTCAGCTCGGGTGCGGTGGCGGCTGGGGTAATCATCAGCACGCCTTCGTCGTTATAGATGTCTGAAGCAGGCTGAGTAGAAGAAGAGCACAGATGGCCGATAACGTATTTAATGCCGTCGTTAACCACTTTGTTGGCAACCGCAACCGCTTGTTTTGGGTCGCAGGCGTCGTCATATTCCACGCCAACCAGTTTGTCACCGTTTACGCCGCCTTTGGCGTTGATGTCCTTAATGGCTTGCGCTGCACCGGTAAACTGCATGTCACCGTACTGCGCGACCGGACCGGTTGATGCGCCGACGATAGCAATTTTGATGTCTTTCGCCAGTGCCGCGTGGCTCATCGCCAGGGCGACGCAGCCCGCCAATAATGCGCGTCCTTTACTCATTTTCATGCGAACTTCCCCATCAGTTGTGTCGTGTGTGTTGTGATTGGTTTATTTTCTGCCAGTCAAAGGGGAAAACTCATTCTGCAATAATGGGTTAGCGCGCTTTTCTGGCATTTATTGGTAATAAGGCTTTATTTTTCAGGTTATTAAACAGGAACTTTATTCTGTAAATCAACTGACATATTCAGAATTGACTGAGTGGAGCAGCAGAATCGTCTGGTCGTTATGGCCGATTTTTCAGCAGGATACCAGCGCATTATGCTGGCTTTTTCAACGATCATTGATGGCTTACTCCACAATCCTGGCAAAGTGGCTGGCATTCGACCTATTTTCATTGCAAAAAAGTGACAGCGCTCTGACTGTCTAAATTCGCTACACTATCGCCTTTGCACTAGTACAGGTATTAGGTATGAAGCTGACAATCCAGCGCTTAGCATCGTTAACCGCACAGGATCGCATCGATTTAGCTAAAGTCTGGCCAGAAATGGATATTGTGCAACTGGAAGCACAACTCAGCGAAACACAGCAGCTGTATGCCGCGCGTTTCAACGATCGGCTGCTGGCCGCATTACAACTTAGTATTAGCGGCACGCAGGGAAAAATTTTTAATCTCAACGTACGCGAAGTGACACGCCGCCGCGGCGTAGGTCAATATTTGCTGGTAGAGACAATTACGCAGAATGGTGCGCTGACGGATTGGTGGATTGCCGATGATGGCGACGCCGATCGGGGCGTGCGGGCAGCCTTTATGCAGGCATGTGGTTTTCGCGCGCAGGCTGATGGCTGGGTGCGTTGAAGGGTTTCGTGCGGTGGGTGAAACGGTGCGCATAAATGCGCACCCTACGAAACCGCGCCATTTGTAGGGTCGTCATTCATGGCGACCGATTCGCGCGCAATAAAAAGGGCGACTTAAAAAGTCGCCCCGTTTTTCCGCCTGAAAGTTATCAGGCTTCAATCGCCACACGCAGTTTCTTCATGGCGTTCTTTTCCAGCTGACGCACGCGTTCCGCAGAAACACCGTATTTATCGGCCAGCTCCTGCAGCGTGGTCTTGTTATCATCATCCAGCCAACGGGCGCGGATGATATCCTGGCTGCGTTCGTCGAGGCTCAGCATTGCATCGCTCAGCTTGTCCGCAGCGTGTGCATCCCAGTTATCCTCTTCAATGCCATCGGCAAAGTCAGAGGTTTTATCCTGCAGATACAGCACTGGCGCCATCGCTTTGCCTTCGCCCGCTTCGTCATCAGACGACATGTCGAAGGTCATATCCTGCGCGGCCATGCGCGATTCCATTTCCAGCACATCTTTGCTGCTCACGCCCAGCTCGCGCGCAACCATTTCCACTTCGTCCTGGTTGAACCAACCGAGACGCTGTTTGCTTTTACGCAGGTTAAAGAACAGCTTACGCTGAGCTTTGGTGGTCGCGACTTTCACGATACGCCAGTTACGCAGCACGTATTCGTGAATCTCTGCTTTAATCCAGTGCACGGCAAACGACACCAGACGTACACCGACTTCAGGATTGAAGCGACGCACCGCCTTCATCAGACCGATGTTACCTTCCTGAATCAAGTCCGCCTGTGGCAAGCCGTAACCGGAGTAGTTACGAGCAATATGAACAACAAAGCGCAGGTGAGACAGGATCAGCGTTTTAGCCGCATCCAGATCGCCCTGGTAATGCAGCCGCTCAGCCAATGCTTTTTCCTCTTCTGCCGTCAGTACCGGCCAGTTGTTGGCAGCCCGGACGTAAGATTCCAGGTTACCCAGAGGAGCAATCGCTAAAGTTTGCATTTCTTTGGTCATTCAAACCCTCACAAATTCAATGGACTTGCTGCACGTTTCCTTGCGCAGACGCTACATTATGTCAACGTCGCGAGAAAACCAGAAGCAATCTGTGCTACTTGGACGACAAAGTTATCCACAAGTTCAATTATAGCAGTGAATATTTTACACACAGATGACGGCGGGGGAAACAGGAGAATTCCTCTGCTCCCAGGTCGTCGGCAGCAGAGGAAGAGTATACCAAAAAACGTTGCTTTTGGTTACTGTGGCGTAAATCGGCGTAAATGTTGTACCGTCGCCAGCCATGCCGCAATCCAGCCAATGATGCCGGCAATCAGCAATAACAGCAGCCCTTCATCCCAGGAAAAACCTTCCAGCACAAAGGTGGTACCAAATACCGTTGCCACTTGCGCCACCACCGATTGCAGGCGCAGCACCAGCACTTCCGAAAGAATCAGCGATAGCACCGCACCGCCGAAACCTAATAGCGCACCGCCATACAGGAAAGGACGCAGAATAAACCCATCGGTCGCGCCAATCAGCTTCTGTACGTTGATCGTATCGCGACGCGCAAAGATGCTCAGACGAACGCTGTTGCCGATCACCAGGAACACCGCCACCACCATCAGCAGACCAATCATTGAGGCGATCTGGCCAACCAGCCCCGTGAGCGCTGCCAGACGTGAGAACCAGCTGTCATCCATGCGCACTTCATCAACGCCCTGCACTTTCGCTACGCGATCGCGCAGATTCGCCATGGTATCCGAATTCTGGAAGTTGAGTTTTGGCGTGATGATGGCCACCGCCGGCAGCGGATTCTGCTCCAGCATGTCCATGGAGCCGCCAAAGCCCGACCAGTTGCGGAACTCATTTAGCGCTTCTTCACGCGTCAGGTAATTCACATTATCCACGCCATCCAGCTGCTTAAGCTGCGCGGTGACATTCTCTGCTGCGGTGTCATCCAGCGCTTTATCCAGATACACCGTCAGCTGCGGGGCGGGATACCACTGGGTCGCGGCCTGGCTTACGTTTTTCCACACCATGTAGCACACGCTCGGCAGCGTCAGTGAGATAGCAATCACCATCACCGTTAGCAGCGTCGCCAGCGGCTGACGCCACATATCGGACAGCGTGCCGCGCAGCGCGTAGCGCCATTGCTCCTGCCAGCCACCCTTCAGCGCTTTACTTTTAGAAGGTTGCTTCGCTTTCGGCGCAGGTGCGCGCTTGTTGCGTTTATTGACCATCGTGGCCTCCGTGCAGACGTCCCTGATTGAGCGTCATCACGCGATAATTCCGGCGCGCAATCAACCCGACATCGTGCGTTGCCATCAGTACCGTGACGCCAACGCGGTTGAACTCTTCAAACAGGCGCAGAATGTCTTCCGACAGCGCATTATCGAGGTTACCGGTCGGTTCGTCCGCCAGCAGCACCGCCGGTTTGTTCACCACCGCGCGGGCAATGCCCACACGCTGTTGTTCACCGCCTGAGAGCTGAATCGGATAGCTTTTCGCTTTGTCGAGCAGGCCCACTTTATCCAGCGCGGCCGATACGCGGCGACGAATGTCTTCGCCGCTGGCACCGGAGATAATCAGCGGAATCGCCACGTTGTCATAGACCGAACGATCCATCAGTAAGTGGTGATCCTGGAAAATCATGCCAATCTGACGTCGCAGGAAAGGGACTTCGCTGTGACGCAAACGCGAAATATCGTGGCCGCTAAACCAGATCTGCCCCGCACTCGGGCGCTCAATGCCACAAATCAGCTTCAGTAAGGTACTCTTCCCCGCGCCAGAGTGGCCGGTCAGGAACGACATTTCACCAGGACGCAGATGAAAATCCACCCCCTGCAGCGCCTGACGTCCACCCAGGTAAGCTTTACTGACCTCTTCAAAGCGAATCATCCCAATCATTCCTCTCGGGCAAACAGTGCCTCAATAAAGTCTGCGGCCTTAAACGGCCGTAAATCCTCGATGCCTTCCCCAACACCGATATAACGAATCGGAATGCCGAACTGATCGGCAACCGAGAAGATCACGCCGCCTTTGGCGGTGCCGTCCAGTTTGGTCAGGGCGATGCCGGTCAGGCCCACCGCTTCATGGAACAGTTTGGCCTGGCTGATAGCGTTTTGCCCGGTGCTGGCGTCAAGCGTCAACATCACCTCATGCGGCGCCTCTTCATCCAGCTTCTTCATCACACGGGTAATTTTTTTCAGCTCTTCCATCAGGTGCGATTTGTTTTGCAAGCGACCGGCGGTATCGGCAATCAGGACATCGACATTGCGCGACTTAGCGGCCTGAATGGCATCAAAAATCACGGAGGCGGAATCCGCGCCGGTATGCTGCGCGACGACCGGAATATTGTTGCGCTGGCCCCACACCTGCAGCTGTTCAACGGCCGCAGCACGGAAGGTATCGCCTGCCGCCAGCATGACGGATTTGCCCTGCGCCTGATACTGGCGCGCCAGCTTACCGATGGTGGTGGTTTTACCCACGCCGTTGACGCCAACCATCAGGATGACGAATGGCGTTTTGCCGCCCACTTCCAGCGGCTGGTCCACTTTTTCCAGAATGTCGGCCATTTCGGCTTTCAGCAGCCCATACAGCGCTTCAGCATCACGCAGCTGCTTGCGGTTGGCCTGCTGGGTCAGATTGGTGATGATGCGGCGCGTCGTTTCAACGCCAACGTCCGCAATCAGCAGCTGCTCTTCCAGCTCCTCAAACAGGTCGTCATCAATCTTTTTGCCGCGGAACAGGCTGATAAAACCGGAACCGAGGTTTTCACGCGTTTTAACCAGGCTGCGCTTCAGACGGGCGAAAAAGCCCTCTTTGGTAGGACGCTCCTGCTCCTGGGTGATAATGGGCGCAGCAGCCAGCGGCAGATCGCTAACGGTATCCTGAGGTTCCTCAGCCAGCTCAGCATCTTCTGCATAGGTTTCTGCCAGCGCCAGCGCTTCCAGCTCTTCGTCGCTTAAGGGGGCTTCTTCATCAACGTCTGGTGCATCAAGCGCCAGCTCTTCCAGCTGAGGCTCTTCTTCGATAGGTGCGACAACCGGCTGGACGATCTCTTCCGGTAGCACTTCTTCTTCGATGGCGGTAACCGGCTCGGCAATAACCTCTGGTTCAACCTGCTGATGTTCCGCAACCTGCTCGGTAACCGCGACGGTGTCTTCAGCCTGCGCTTCGGCGCGATCTAACGCACTCTCTTCAACGGCGGGCTCAGGTGCCACCTCGGCAGTTTGCTGCTGCTCTTCAACAGGCTGTTGCGTCTCTTCTTCTTTGCCAAAGCCTAGCCAGGAAAAAAAGCCGCGTTTTTTCTCTTTTGCCATTGTGTGACCCTACTCCTCGATGGCTTATTCCCGGTAGCACGCTGTTCCCAGGGGATAAAATATGCATTTTTTTGCGGGGAGCCGCGTAAAAATCAGGTAATTACGCGCGCTCTACCAACTCAGTAGTCTAACACTTTCCAGCCAGCGCACCACAGCACCCTTTTTTAACGTTTCTTCTGCCCGCTACGCCCGTTAAACTACGCAACAAATTATGACGAGTTGTGAGCAAAATGAGCAAATCCCCCCGCAGCAACGGCGCTGGCCAGATCCGCATCATTGGCGGCCAGTGGCGCGGCCGTAAATTACCGGTACCGGATAGCGCTGGCCTGCGCCCGACCACCGATCGCGTGCGTGAAACCCTGTTCAACTGGCTAGCGCCAGACATTCAGGACGCGCGTTGCCTCGACTGCTTTGCCGGCAGCGGCGCACTCGGCCTTGAAGCACTCTCTCGTTATGCCGCATCAGCCACGCTGCTGGAGCTGGAACGTACTGTAGCGCAGCAGCTTTCGCAGAACCTGCAAACGCTGCGCGCCACGCAGGCGAAAGTAGTGCAAACCAACACGTTGCAGTGGCTGAGCCAGCCGGGCGAACCGTTTGACGTGGTGTTTGTCGATCCGCCGTTCCGTAAAGGCCTGTTACAGGAAACGTTGACCTTACTGGAGCAAAATGGCTGGCTGGCCGATGAAGCGCTGATCTATGTGGAAAGCGAAGTGGAAAACGGCACGCCCGTGGCACCGGCCAATTGGGATTTGTACCGCGAGAAAATCGCCGGCCAGGTGGCTTATCGCTTATATCAACGCCAACAGGAGAAGCAGAATGTGGCTTAATTTGGGTCGCTTGCTGATGATTTGCGTATGGGCATTTTTGCTGCTCAATCTGGTGCAGCCCTTCCCCACGCCGCTGCGCTATTTTGTGCATGTGGCGCTGTTCTTTATGGTGATTATGCACGGCCTGCAATTGGTGCTGCTGCGCGCCACTCAGGCAAAAGACGCGCCCAAACTGAGCGGCGTAACCCAGGCGAAGATCTTCTTCTTTGGCGTGTTTGAGCTGCTGGCGTGGCAGAAAAAGCATTATCCGAAGATGTAATGAGTGCGTTTAGTGACCAGGTCGCCGTGAATGGCGGCCTTACGGCGCTGGCGTAAAACTGACAAAGCGTGTCCCTTGCATTTTCAGCTCCCCTTTCACGCCCTTATCCATCTGATGATAATCACTGGCGTTGACCGTCACTTTGATATCGCTCGCGCCATTCAGTGGATGAAACCAGGCTTCATACTTCATCTCTTCTCCGGCAATGACTTCGCGCTGGCGTGAACGGCGATTAGGAGAGGGAAATTCGCGCTTAGTTTTCACTTCTACGCTCAAAGATCGCACTGGAGAGGCATCGTTCACCGCGGTTTCGCGGCGCTGCTTGATAAACTGACGCGTCGCCAGAACGGCAATAATGGCCAGTACGATGAAAAAGATTAGCGGTGGTTTGCTCATAATTTATCTCGTGCTTTGCGTTAAGTCGGAACGGGTAAAGACGACAAAGCATACAACCAGAGTCGGCTGATTGTCACATTTGGCGGCGGTAACTTACACTGAGTAAGTGATTTTGGGAAAATTCATCAAACTGGCGGACATTTCGTTCAGAAAAGGGAGAAAACATGCTTTGGTCTTTCCTTGCCGTACTTTTTTCCGGCTGGCTCTACGTCGATGCTTCATACCGCGGCCCGCAATGGCAGCGCTGGCTATTTAAACCTGTCACCTTGCTGTTGCTCGTTGCCTGGGCGTGGCAAGCGCCAACGCTTAACACCACTGATTATCTGATCCTGGCTGGTCTTATTGCCACGCTGGCGGGTGATGCGCTGATGCTGCTGCCGCGTCAGCAGATGCTCTATGCATTGGGCGCATTTTTCCTGTCGCATCTGCTGTACACCATCAGCTTTGCCGCGCACATGACCATGAGTTTCTTCTGGCCGATTCCCCTCACCTTCCTGGTGATTGGCGTAATTGTTATCGGCGTTCTCTGGACCAGGCTGGAAGATCTACGCTGGCCAATCTGCACCTTGATCGGCATGACATTGGTGATGAACTGGATGGCAGCGGAGAACTACTTCTTCCGCCCAACCGATTACAGTTTCTCGCTGCTTGTCGGCGCCGCGTTATTGCTGTTAGCCAACATTGTCTGGTTTTTCTCGCACTATCGCCGCCGCTTCAGCGCCGATAGCGCCATCGTCGCCGCCTGTTACTTCGCCGGTCATTTTATGATTGTGCGCTCCCTGTGGCTTTATTGAAGAAAATCTCACCTTCAGCTTGACTCTGGAGTTGACTCCAGAGTGTAGCATTAGGGTGCGGGTGCTATCCCGCCCCCTAATTCCGGAGGTTATATGCATCAACATGCCCATCCTTGCCGCTGTGGAAAGTCTCATCGCCAACCGCAGCCGCTGTGCTCGATTCGCAGCGTAACGCCCTCAGCCCTGAAAATCTCAGCCGCGCAGCCAGTTACGCCAGAAGGTGATTGTGGCTGCTGCGACAGCGATAGCGGCTCGCCCGGCGGCGAAAGCGACGCCGAAAGTGACAGGCCCGCACTCACTTCACACCAATTTCGCTGGCAGATTGCCGGCATGGATTGTCCCAGCTGCGCACGAAAAATCGAATCTGCCGTACAACGCGTGCCGCAGGTGCAGCAAGCGCGGGTGATTTTCGCCAGCGAAAAACTGGTGGTGGATGCCGAAAACGATATCCGCAGCGCTATCGAACAAGCCGTGAAACATGCTGGCTTCACGCTGACCTCCAGCGATCCTCAATCGCCCCCACCACCGGAAAGCCGCTGGCAGGAAAATGCCGGTTTACTGCTGCTTGGCGTACTGATGCTCGCCAGCTGGCTGCTGAGCCAGGTTTCACCGCTTTGGGGCGATCGCCTGTTTATTGCTACCACGCTGATTGGTTTGGCCCCCATCGCGCGCAACGCCTGGCAACTGCTGCGCAGCGGATCGCCATTTAGTATTGAGATGCTGATGACCATCGCCGCCGCCGGTGCGTTGGTGATTGGTGCTCACGCTGAAGCCGCCATGGTGCTGCTGCTGTTCCAGCTGGGCGAACGCCTGGAAGCCTACGCCGCCGCGCGCGCACGTCGCGGCGTGACCGCGCTAATGGCGCTGCGTCCTGACACCGCCACGCGCATTGTCGGCACACAACGGGAAAATGTCCGCTTAGACGTGCTGCAGCCTGGTGATGTGATTGAAGTCGCGGCCGGTGGCCGTTTACCGGCGGACGGCGAGTTATTGCATGCCAGTGCCAGTTTTGATGAAAGCGCGCTGACCGGCGAATCGCTGCCGGTGGCGCGTGAGCCGGGTGAACAGATCATGGCCGGTGCCACCAGCCTCGATCGTCTGGTTACCTTGAAAGTGCTTTCCCAGCCGGGGCAAAGTGCTATCGACCGCATCCTGCAGCTGATTGAAGAAGCCGAAAGCCATCGTGCGCCGGTTGAACGCTTTATCGATCGCTTCAGCCGCATTTATACGCCGGCGATTATGCTGTTGGCGCTGCTGGTGATGGTGCTGCCACCGCTGCTCGGCGTTGGCGCATGGCTGCCGTGGATTTATAAAGGGCTAACGCTGCTGCTGATTGGTTGCCCGTGTGCGCTGGTGATCTCCACACCCGCGGCCATTACCTCTGGATTGGCCGCTGCCGCCCGTCAGGGCGCGCTGATAAAAGGCGGCGCGGCACTGGAGCGGCTCAGTCGCGTTAGCATGATGGCGTTCGACAAAACCGGCACACTGACCGCGGGCAAGCCACAGATCACCCATATTCAGTCGTTCGGTGGAACAGCGGAAAACAGCCTGCTCAGCATTGCCGCTGCCGTTGAACAGGGCTCCACGCATCCACTGGCGCGAGCCATTGTCACTGCAGCCGAGCGGCGTCAGCTTGCGATCCCTTCCGCTTCTCAGCAGCAAACCCTGGCGGGCAGCGGTATTCGTGCCGACATTGATGGCGTGACCTATCAGTTACTCACGCCACGTGAAGCCAGGCAGCTTAACGCAACTCAGCAGCAGCTGATTGCCGAGCTGGAAGCCCAGGGTCAAACCGTGGTGCTGCTGTTGCAGGATCAGCAGGTACTCGGCGCATTGGCGTTGCGGGATCAGTTGCGTGAAGAGGCGATAAGCGCACTCTCTCAACTGCAAAAACTGGGTGTAAATAGCGTGATGTTGACCGGTGATAACCCGCGAGCAGCCGCTGCCATTGCCGCCGAATTGCAGATTGATTATCGCGCCGGTCTCTTACCCGCCGATAAAGTGGAAGCCGTGCGGCAATTAGGCGCACAACAATCGCTGGCGATGGTGGGCGACGGCATCAACGATGCGCCTGCGTTGAAAGCAGCGACGATCGGCATCGCGATGGGCAGCGGCACCGACGTCGCGCTGGAAGCCGCCGATGTAGCATTAACGCAAAATCAGCTGGCGATTCTGCCGCGCACGATCGTGCTGGCACGGCGCACGCGCGCCATCATTCGGCAAAACGTGGCGCTGGCGCTGGGCCTGAAAGCGATTTTCCTCGTCACCACGCTGCTCGGCTTTACCGGTTTGTGGCTGGCGGTGCTGGCAGATTCCGGTGCCACCGCGCTGGTTACCGCGAATGCGCTGCGCTTGCTGCGTCAGCGTTAAGCGCCTTTTTTGATGAGAAACTGGTACGGCAGGCTTTCGGTCTGCTGTGCCAGCAGCTGATGTTCCATAAAACGGCAGAAACCGGGAATATCGCGCGTGGTGGCGGGATCATCGGCGATGATCAGCAAGGTTTCACCGGCCTGCATGCTGCGCACGGTTTTACGCACCATCATTACCGGCTCTGGACAGCGCAGGCCAAGGGCATCAAGCTGATGGTCAGGCGCAGAAAAGGGATCGCTCATGATTCTCTGTCTATGGTGGATGATGGGCGCACATTTTAGCGTGTGAATTAGCCAACGCAAGGCGATAACGATTGCGTTAAAATTAACCATTGCATAAATTACGCAACGCGTTAAGATGCCGCCGATTTTTAAATTGCTACCATATTTTGCCCTAAATAATTCGAGCTGTAGCAAGGCGGCAAGTGCGAGCAGCCCCAGGAGCTTACTGAAGTAAGTGACTGGGGTGGACGCACGCAGCCAACGCAGCTACGGCTTGAAGTATGACGGGCAATGGGTTCCCTCACCCCACTATTAAAAAGGTCCTACATGATTGCTTTTTCTGCACGTCAGCGCATGCATGCGCTGTTTTGGCTATCGCTTTTCCATCTGCTGGTGATCACCTCCAGTAACTACCTGGTGCAGCTGCCGGTTTCCATCTTCGGCTTCCACACCACCTGGGGCGCGTTTAGCTTTCCGTTTATTTTCCTCGCAACCGATCTCACCGTGCGCATCTTTGGCGCGCCGCTGGCTCGTCGCATCATTTTGGCGGTTATGATTCCAGCACTGGTGATCTCCTACATCGTCTCGTGCGTCTTTTATCAAGGCGAATGGCAGGGTTGGGCATCGCTGGAAGAGGTTAATCTGTTTGTCGCGCGTATCGCCTGCGCCAGCTTTATGGCTTATGCGCTGGGCCAGATCCTTGACGTCCACGTTTTTAACCGTTTGCGCCAATTACCCCAGTGGTGGATTGCCCCTGCGGCCGCGATGTTCCTTGGCAATATCAGCGATACGCTGGCCTTCTTTTTCATCGCCTTTTACAAGAGTCCAGACCCGTTTATGGCTACGCATTGGGTCGAGATCGCCCTGGTGGATTACAGCTTCAAAGTGCTGATCTGCATGATCTTCTTCCTGCCGGCTTACGGCGTGCTGCTGAATGCCATGCTGAAGCGATTAGCCGAGCGTTCCGCACAGCGACAGGTGAATTTCGGCTGATTCCACATAGACGTAACGCCATGGCACGCTAAAATTTCCTGACACTCCGGCGGTTGCTTTTGCCCGCCGATTCCGTTTTGATAACGCCTGACTGGAATCATGTAAAAGGGAAAAGAATGCGTAACGTAGTGAAATATGTGGGTATTGGCCTGCTGGTGATAGGCCTGGCGGCATGTGACCAGAAGAAAGATGATGCAGCAGAAAACAGCAACGGTGCCAGCGCCAGCCAGTCTGCTCAGACGGTCAATCTGATGGACGGCAAGCTGAGCTTCTCACTGCCGGCGGGCATGTCTGATAAGAGCGGCAAACTCGGTTCTGAATCCACCAACATGCACGTCTATGCCGACGAAACTGGCCAGCGCGCGATTATCGTGATTGCGGGCGATCCCACTAACGAAGCGCTAGATGCGTTGGCGCAGCGCCTGGAACAGCAGCAGCGCAGCCGCGATCCACAGCTGCAAGTGGTGTCGAATAAAGCGGTGACGCTGAAGGATCAGCCGGCTCAGCAGCTGGATACGGTGATTTCTGCCAATAACCAGACGTCATGGTCTTCGGTGATTCTGGCAAAAGTGGACGGCAAACTGCTGACGCTGCAAATTACCTTGCCAGCGGATAACCAGCAACAGGCACAAAGTGATGCTGACGGGATTGTCAAAAGCATCACTTTAAAATAATCCTTAAAATCTGAACGTTTATCGGTCGCCATGAATGGCGACCCTACATTTGTTCAGTGCGGTTTGGTAGGGTCGCCATTTATGGCGACCTGGACTTTGAAATTCCCGCCTTACAACCTCACTGGCGAGATGTGCCAGATCTCATCCGCATACTCCTGAATGGTTCGATCTGACGAGAAGTAGCCCATATTGGCGATATTCAGCGCCGCGCTGCGTTGCCACTTATCCGGCTGACGATAGAGCTTGTCTACCTTGTCCTGCGTATCCACATAGCTGCGATAATCCGCTAGCAGCTGATAGTGGTCGCCGAAGTTCACCAGCGCATCAAACAGATTGCGATAGCGACCCGGTTCCTGCGGACTGAACACGCCGCTGGCGATTTGCGTCAGCGCCTGATGCAGCTCAGGATCTTCCTCGTAATACTTACGCGGGTTGTAGCCGTCGGTACGCAGCTTCTCGACCTGCGGCGTGGTGTTGCCGAAGATAAAGATATTCTCCTTGCCGACATGCTCCAGCATCTCCACATTAGCGCCATCCAGCGTACCGATGGTTAACGCGCCGTTCAGCGCAAATTTCATGTTACTGGTGCCCGATGCTTCGGTGCCAGCAGTGGAGATCTGCTCGGAGAGATCCGCCGCAGGGATAATGATCTGCGCCAGACTCACGCCATAGTTCGGGATGAACACCACCTTCAGCTTGTTCTTCACCTGCGGATCGTTGTTGATCACGTTGGCGACATCGTTGATCAAGTGGATGATGTGCTTCGCTACGTAATACGCCGACGCCGCTTTACCGGCGAAGATATTCACGCGCGGCACCCATTCAGCGTTGGGATCGGCCTTGATGCGGTTATAGCGCGTAATAACGTGCAGCACGTTCAGTAGCTGACGTTTGTATTCATGGATGCGTTTAATCTGCACATCGAAGAGCGCATGCGGGTCCAGCACAATATCCATATTTTTCGCCACCCAATCCGCCAGGCGCTTTTTGTTGGCGAATTTGGCGTCGGCGATCTGCTCGATAAACGCTGGGTAATCGATTTGTGCCGTTAGCTCGTTGAGCTGGCCGAGATCGGTGCGCCAGTTGCGACCAATCGCTTCATCTAATACATCGGACAGCGGCGGGTTGGCCAGCGCCAGCCAGCGACGCGGCGTCACCCCATTGGTTTTATTGCAGAAACGGCCAGGGAATAAACGCGCGAAATCAGCGAACAGCGATTGCACCATCAAATTGGAGTGCAGTTCCGACACGCCATTGACCTTGTGGCTTACCACCACCGCCAGCCACGCCATGCGAATGCGCCGACCGTCGTTTTCGTCAATGATCGAGATGCGCGCCATCAGCTCCCAATCATCCGGATAGTATTCCTGGATGGTTTTCAGGAAATAGTCATTAATTTCAAAAATGATGCTGAGATGACGCGGCAGAATTTTGCCGATCATATCCACCGGCCAGGTTTCCAGCGCTTCCGTCATCAAGGTGTGGTTGGTGTAGGAGAACACCTGACAGGTCACTTCAAACGCATCGTCCCAACTGAATTTTTGCTCGTCGATCAGCAGTCGCATCAATTCAGGGATCGCCAACACCGGATGAGTATCATTAAGGTGAATGGCAATTTTATCCGGCAGATTGTCCCAGGTTTCATGCATCTGCCAGTGACGATTGAGAATATCCTGCACCGTTGAAGAGACGAGGAAATACTCCTGGCGCAGACGCAGCTCGCGGCCGGAATAGGTTGAATCATCGGGATAGAGCACGCGCGAGACGTTTTCCGAATGGTTCTTATCTTCCACCGCAGCGAAGTAATCACCCTGGTTAAACTTACCGAGATTGATCTCGTTGCTGGCCTGCGCGCCCCACAAACGCAGCGTGTTGGTGGCATCGGTGTCAAAACCGGGGATGATCTGATCGTAAGCCATCGCGACGATCTCTTCGGTTTCGATCCAGCGCACCCGCGCCCCTTCGTGCTGCAAACGGCCGCCGAAACGCACCTTGTAGCGCGTATTAAAGCGCTGGAATTCCCACGGATTACCATATTCCAGCCAGTAATCCGGTGATTCGCGCTGCTGCCCGTCAACGATATTCTGCTTGAACATGCCGTAATCGTAACGAATACCGTAGCCACGTCCCGGCAAACCCAGCGTGGCGAGCGAATCAAGGAAGCAGGCGGCCAAACGTCCAAGGCCGCCGTTGCCGAGACCGGGATCGTTCTCCTCTTCCATCAGTTCGCTGAGATCCAACCCCATCTCGTCCAGCGCCTGATTGAGATCGTCGTAGATGCCCATCGCCAGCAGCGCGTTACCGAGCGTGCGTCCCATCAGGAACTCCATCGACAGATAATATACCTGCCGCACATCCTGTGAGAGCTGCGCGCGACTGGAGCGCAGCCAGCGTTCCACCATGCGATCACGCACCGCCAGCAGTGCGGCGTTGAGCCACTCATGCTTATTCGCGATCGAGGGATCTTTACCAATAGTAAACATCAGCTTATAGGCGATTGAGTGCTTCAGCGCGTCAACCGTCAGCGTGGGTGAGGCATAGGTGAAAGGTGCATTCATATCAAGTATCCCAATCTCTCATTACAGCAAACGTTGATAAAGATCGCGGTAGGCTTGTGCTGCCACCTGCCAACTAAAATCCATCCCCATCGCCTGCCGCTGAACGTAACGCCAGAGTGCAGGTCGAGACCACAGAACAAATGCGCGCCGAATCGCCCGCAGCAGCGACCAGGCATTACTGTCTTCAAAGGTGAATCCGCTGGCGACACCGTCCGCCAGATTCTCCAGTGAGCTGTCTTGCACCGTATCCGCCAGACCACCGGTGCGACGCACCAGCGGCAGCGTGCCGTATTTCAATCCATACAGCTGGGTTAAGCCGCACGGCTCAAAGCGGCTCGGCACCATAATCACATCCGCGCCGCCAACAATGCGGTGCGAGAAGGCTTCGTGATAACCAATCTGCACGCCAACGCGACCCGGATGCTCCGCAGCCGCCGCGAGGAAACCTTGCTGTAACTCGGCATCCCCCTGACCGAGCAGCACCAGCTGGCCGCCCTGCGCCAGTAGGCCCGGCAGCGCTTCCAGCACCAAATCCAGCCCTTTCTGTTTCGTCAGGCGGCTGATCACGCAGAACACCGGCGCTTTGTCATCCACCTTCAGGCCCATGGCAATCTGCAGCTGGCGTTTGTTCTCGGCTTTGCTCTCCAGCGTTTCGCTGTCGTAGCGCGCGGTGAGCAGCAAATCATGCGCCGGATCCCAAATGCCAGGATCGACACCGTTGAGAATCCCGCTCAGTCTTCCCTCGCGCAGGCGCTGCTCGAGTAACGCTTCCATACCGTAACCAAATTCGGGTCGGGTAATCTCCAGCGCATAAGTCGGGCTGACCGCCGTAATATGATCGGCATAGAACAGTCCCGCCTTGAGGTAGGAGATCTGTCCAAAGAACTCCAGGCCATGCATATCGAAGAAGGCGCGCGGTATCTGAATTTCATCCAAATGACGCGCGGAAAACAGCCCCTGATACGCCAGATTGTGCACGGTGAACACCGTTTTCGCCGGGTGACCGCGCGCAGCAATGTAGGCGCAGGTTAAGCCAGCATGCCAGTCATGCGCATGCACGATATCGGGCTGCCAGTACATATCTAATCCGCTGGCAATCTCTGCGCCCATCCAGCCCAACAGGGCAAAGCGCAGGTAGTTATCCACATAGGCAAACTGCGACGTATCGTGATACGGACTGCCGGGACGCTCATACAGTCCCGGCGCATCAATTAAATAAATGCCAACGCCGTTAAATTGTCCAAAAAGTAAGCGCACCGGTCCAGCAAAAGTTTGCAGCTCCGCCAGGATTTCAGTATCAGGAATCCCTTTACGCAGATCCGGATAGGCGGGAATCAACACCCGCGCATCCGTACCATCGGCTATTTGCGCCTGTGGTAATGCACCGACGACATCAGCCAGTCCGCCGGTTTTCAACAGCGGGAAAAGCTCTGAACAGACATGTAAAACCTGCATCCTGAACCCCTATTGTTATCGCACGCGTTCCACGCGGCAATTTTCTCTATAATCTTTCGTCATCTACTGACCCGCTCTGGCTAATTTGGCCAGCATGGCGCGCGTCACCAGTACGATGCCCTCTTCTGAACGGTAAAAACGACGGCTGTCTTCATCGGGGTTTTCGCCAATGACCATGCCTTCTGGCAGCTCGCAGGCGCGATCAATCACGCAGCGGCGCAGACGACACGATCGGCCAACCACCACATCGGGCAGCAGCACTGCGGAATCAATATTGCAAAACGAGTTCACGCGAATGCGTGGGAACAGCACGGAATTCACCACCACCGAGCCAGAAATGATGCAGCCGCCCGAAACCAGCGAGTTCATCGTCATGCCGTGGCTGCCGGAACGATCCTGCACAAATTTCGCCGGTGGTAGCGGCTCCATATGGGTGCGAATCGGCCAACTATGGTCGTACATATCCAGCTCAGGCGTCACCGAGGCTAAATCGAGGTTGGCGCGCCAGTAGGCTTCCAGCGTGCCGACGTCGCGCCAGTACGGCTCGGCCTTTTCGTCAATCTGCACGCAAGAAAGCGTAAAGGAGTGCGCGTAAGCTTCGCCGCTGGCGACAATTTTTGGCAGCAAATCTTTACCAAAGTCGTGACTGGAATCGGCTACCTGCAGGTCTTCTTCCAGCAGCTGATAAAGGTAATCGGCGTTGAATACGTAAATGCCCATGCTCGCCAGCGCTCGGGTGTCATCCCCCGGCATTGACGGCGGTTTTGGCGGCTTTTCAACAAAATCGATCACGTTGTTTTCGGCATCAACCGCCATCACACCAAACGCCGTGGCTTCGGCCAACGGCACCGGTAAGCACGCGATAGTGCATTTGGCACCGCGATCGACGTGGTCGAGCAGCATGCGCGAGTAGTCCATCTTGTAGATGTGATCCCCGGCGAGAATCACGATGTATTGCGCGTTATAGCGACGAATGATGTCGAGATTTTGCGTCACCGCATCGGCGGTACCGCGATACCAGTGTTCGGTAGCGGCACGCTGCTGGGCGGGCAGCAGATCGACAAATTCGTTCATCTCTTCGTTGAACAGGGACCAGCCACGTTGGATATGCTGCACCAAAGTATGTGACTGATATTGGGTGATCACGCCGATGCGCCGAATGCCCGAGTTGATGCAGTTGGACAGCGCAAAGTCGATGATGCGGAACTTGCCACCGAAGTGCACGGCAGGTTTGGCGCGTTTCGCGGTGAGATCTTTCAGGCGCGTACCGCGCCCGCCAGCAAGGATCAAGGCAACCGTTTGTGTAGGGAGCTGGCGCGCCAGCATCAGATGATCTGTTCTATCTAATTTCACCATGTCTGACTCCTTATGATTGCTTTTGGAACACGCACACACCGTGTGCGGGACCGTGCCAGACAGTTGTCAGGATGGGGTTATCTTCCCCGGCGAAAGGAGGAATGGCACGCCACTCTCCGTCTGGTAAGGCGATATCATTCACCGATTCCGTGGCGTTTATTGTTATTAACCAGCGGCCGGAGAGCAGGATCTGCATTCTGTGCGTCCCCTGTTCCCACTGCTCTGTTTCCAGTGGTTTGCCGCTGGCGTTGAACCACTGCACGTTGCCATCGCCCTCCTGCCACCAGCCATCCTCGGTCAGCGCAGGAATGCGCTGGCGCAGATGGATTAATGCAGCAGTGAAGTCGACCAGTCCAAAATCATCCTGTTGCCAGTTGAGCCAGGTCAGCGGATTGTCCTGACAATAGGCATTGTTGTTGCCATGCTGGCTGTGACCGCGTTCATCGCCCGCCAGCAACATCGGCGTGCCCTGTGCCAGTAGCAGCGTCGTCAGCAAGCCATGCACGCTGCGCCGCCGCCGCTCGACAATATCGAAACTGACCTGCAGCCCCTCTTTGCCGTGGTTATGGCTGAAGTTATTGCTGCTGCCGTCGCGATTATCTTCGCCGTTGGCCTGATTGTGTTTGGTGTTGAAGCTCACCACGTCGCGCAGCGTGAAGCCGTCGTGGGCGGTAATAAGATTGATGCTGGCGTGCGGCAGGCGCGCCTCACGCTGGAAAACGTCGCTGGATGCGGCAAAACGGCGGGCAAAATCTCCGTTATTCAGCTCACCTTGCAGCCAGTAACGACGCGCCGCGTCGCGAAAATGATCATTCCATTCGGCAAAGTCTGGTGGGAAATTACCCACCTGGTAACCGCCAGGGCCAATATCCCACGGCTCGGCAATCAGCTTCACCTGCGAGAGCAGCGGACACGCTTTGATGGCGGCGAACAGCGGTGCATCCTGACGAAATTCCGGCGTACGGCCTAATACGCTGGCGAGATCAAAACGAAAACCATCGATATGGCAGTTGCGCACCCAATAGCGTAGCGCTTCCAGCACCCATGCCATTACCTGCGGATGGCTGAGATTCAGCGTGTTGCCGCAGCCGGTCCAGTTTTGATACTCACCGTTGCCATCAAGCCAGTAATAGCTGGCGTTATCCACGCCGCGCTGGGAAATCGTCGGTCCGATCTCTTCCAGTTCGGCGGTGTGGTTGAACACCACATCCAGAATCACTTCGATGCCCGCGGCATGCAGCGCTTTTACCGCCTGCTGAAACTCCTGCAGCGGTGATAAGCCGTTTTCACCCGACGCGTAGCGCGCATCTACCGCCCATAAAGCGAAGGGGTTGTAGCCCCAATAGTTGCTCAAACCCAAACGGCGCAGGCGCGGCTCGCTGGTGAACTGGGCAATCGGCAGCAGTTCCAGCGCGGTAACGCCAAGATGGCGCAGGTAGTTCACCATAGCAGGATGACCTAGCGCCGCATAAGTCCCACGCAGCCTTTCCGGAATTTCCGGATGCTGCTGCGTCAAGCCACGCACGTGCGCTTCATAAATCACCGTATTACCCCACGGCGTGCGCGGTGGCTGGTCACTCTCCCAATTAAAATCCTCGGCAATCACTAATGATTTAGGGGCAACGGCGGCGTTATCCAGCGGATCCGGCTCACGTTCACCGCCATAAACACACGCCTCGTCCGCCACATCTCCTACTACCGCTTTGGCGCAGGGATCAACCAGCAGCTTGGCAGGATTGAAGCGATGTCCCTGCTGCGGTGCCCACGGACCGTGAACCCGATAACCATAACGCTGGCCGGGCTTGAGCGCGGGAAAATAGCCGTGCCAGATATCACCGCTGCGCGCGGGCAGCGGAAAACGTCGCTCAGCGCCGTGTGCGTCAAACAGGCACAGCTCGACGCGCTCAGCGTGCTGGGAAAACAGCGTGAAATTGACGCCGTGCCCATCGTAATGTGCACCTAACGGTTTCGGCTGCCCCTGCTCCAGCATCAGTCGCTCTCCCGCACCAGCCAGAGGGTTGCCAGCGGCGGCACGGTCAGGCTCAACGACTGCGGTCGACCGTGGCTGTCAATCTCATCGGTATGCACCACGCCGTGGTTACGCGTGTCGCTGCCGTGATAATCGTGCTGGTCGGTATTCATCACTTCACGCCAGCCGCCACGCTGATTGACGCCAAAACGGTAGTGATGACGCACCACGGGGGTGAAGTTACTGATGACGATGATCTCATTGCCGTCGCGATCGCGACGCGCAAAGGCAAAGACCGAATTCTCGTGATCGTCTACCACCAGCCACTCAAACCCTTGTCCATCAAAATCAAGCTGATGCAGCGGCGCATAGTGACGATAGGTATGGTTGAGGTCGCGCACCAGCCGCTGTACGCCGTTGTGCCAGTTGTCTTCCCCCTCCAGCAGATGCCAGTCAAGGCTGGTGTCATGGTTCCATTCACGGCCTTGCGCAAACTCGTTGCCCATAAATTGCAGCTTCTTACCGGGGAAACCCCACATCCAACCGTAATAAGCGCGCAGATTAGCGAACTTTTGCCAGGCGTCGCCCGGCATGCGATCGAGGATAGAGCGTTTACCGTGCACCACTTCGTCATGCGATAGCGGCAGCACAAAGTTTTCGGTGTAGTTGTAAAGCATGCCGAAGGTCATCAGGTGGTGATGGTAGCGGCGATGCACCGGATCGAGCTTCATGTAGTCCAGGGTGTCGTGCATCCAGCCAAGGTTCCATTTGAACCAGAAGCCAAGCCCGCCGTCTTCCGAGGGACGCGTGACGCCGGGATAATCGGTGGACTCTTCCGCTACCGTCACGCTGCCTGGCGCGGCGCGGCCTAGCGTGCGATTGGTGTGGCGCAGGAAAGAGATCGCTTCGAGGTTTTCCCGTCCACCAAACTGGTTCGGTACCCACTCACCTTCGGCGCGACTGTAGTCGCGATAAATCATCGAGGCCACCGCATCCACGCGCAGTCCGTCAATGCCGAAGCGTTCCATCCAGTACAAGGCGTTGCCGGACAAATAGTTGCTGACTTCGCGTCGCCCGAAGTTGTAGATCAGCGTATTCCAGTCCTGATGAAAGCCTTCGCGCGGATCGCTGTGCTCATAGAGTTCAGTGCCATCGAATTTTGCTAAACCAAAATCATCGCTCGGGAAGTGGCCCGGCACCCAATCGAGCAGGACATTAATCCCTGCATCGTGTGCAGCGGCAATGAAGTGGCGGAACTCATCACGCGTACCGAAGCGGCGCGTTGGCGCGTACATTCCCAACGGCTGATAGCCCCAGCTGCCATCGAACGGATGTTCGTTAATCGGCATCAGTTCAATGTGAGTGAAACCCATCTCTTTGACGTAGGGAATCAGCTGTTCAGCCAGCTCTTTGTAACTTAACCAGAAGTTATCGTCGGTATGACGCCGCCACGAGCCCAGATGGACTTCATAAATCGAAATCGGCTGATCAAAGGCATTCGCCGCTTTGCGCTGCGGTTGCATCTCGGTTTTCGGCGGCAGGCCACAGATCATCGAAGCCGTTTGTGGGCGCATCTGTGCTTCGAAGGCAAAAGGGTCGGCTTTGATACGCAGCTGGCCTGAATTATCAATAATCTCAAACTTATACAGCTGGCCGTTTACCGCGCCCGGGACGAACAGCTCCCACACGCCCAGTTCCCGGCGGAAGCGCATCGGGTGACGACGGCCGTCCCAGAAGTTGAACTCACCCACGACTGATACCCGACGTGCGTTAGGTGCCCAGACGGCGAAGCGCGTACCGTGCACGCCATCGATAGTGGTGCCGTGCGCGCCCAGGGTTTCGTAAGGGCGTAGGTGCGTACCTTCGCCCAGCAGCCACGCATCCATCTCCTGCAGCAGCGGACCAAAGCGATAAGCATCATCAATCAGGTTTTGCTGACCGTGCCAATTCACCGCCAGCTGGTAGCCAAACAGATTTTTACGGCGCGGGATCACGCCACAGAAGAAGCCACGTGAGTCGAGGCATTTAAGTTGGGCGCACTTACGTCCGGTGTTGGTTTCAATCACCCACACATCGGAGGCATCAGGCAGCAGCGCACGCACTTCAAGGCCTTCGGTAGTTTGGTGCATCCCCAGTAACGAGAAGGGATCGGCGTAATTCCCGGCAAAAAGGGCATTGATCGCCTGGCGATCGGGAAGCTCTGACATGACTTTCTTCCTATGATTTTGCGCAGGCGACCCGAGTCGGCAGAATTATCGACTGGGGTGCGCTGCTTTTCATTGAGCCATAGGTACACTGCGAGGACACAACCGTCCGTGGGAAAGATCATCACCGTGTACAACAAACCATTCAGTTCAAAAAACGAAAACAGTTAACAACCGGCACATCTCTGTTAAATCATAGCTTGGGGCTGGCAGAAGCCAGGGAGGAATGCGAAAAATTGTTGTCGGGCGAGCAAAAAGGGGAAGCGGATCACTTGTCTGGCGCAATTTGCATGAATTTTTGCAGCCTGAAGGTCAAAAAAAAGCCGGGAAACCCCGGCCTGTCTGGTTTTCCGCTGCGCTTAGTCAATCAGCAGACGCAGCATGCGACGCAGCGGTTCAGCCGCGCCCCACAGTAACTGATCGCCCACGGTGAAGGCAGAAAGGTATTCAGGCCCCATATTCAGTTTACGCAGGCGGCCAACCGGCGTGGTCAACGTGCCGGTAACGGCGGCAGGCGTCAGTTCGCGCATGGTGATTTCGCGATCGTTTGGCACCACTTTGACCCACTCGTTATGCGAAGCCAGCAGCTGTTCTATTTCACTCAGCGGCAGGTCTTTTTTCAGCTTCAGGGTAAATGCCTGGCTGTGGCAGCGCAGCGCACCAACGCGCACGCACAGGCCATCAACCGGAATCACACTGCTGGTGCGCAGGATTTTGTTGGTTTCCGCCTGGCCTTTCCACTCTTCGCGACTCTGGCCGTTGTCCAGCTGTTTGTCGATCCATGGAATCAGGCTGCCCGCCAGTGGTACGCCAAAGTTGTCGGTTGGCAAGGTACCAGAACGCGTGAAATCAGTAACGCTACGCTCGATATCCAGAATCGCGGAAGCCGGATCCTGCAGTGATTTCGCCACGTGATCATGCAGCATGCCCATTTGGGTCAGCAGTTCACGCATATGACGCGCACCGCCACCGGACGCCGCCTGATAAGTAGCAACCGATGCCCACTCCACCAGATCGTTGGCAAACAGTCCGCCGAGTGACATCAGCATCAGACTCACGGTGCAGTTGCCGCCGACGAAGGTTTTAATGCCGTTATCAAGGCCTTGACGAATCACATTGTGGTTCACCGGATCGAGAATGATGATGGCGTCATCCTTCATGCGCAGCGTGGAAGCCGCATCGATCCAGTAGCCCTGCCAGCCGCTTTCACGCAGCTTCGGGTAGACTTCACTGGTGTAATCGCCGCCCTGGCAGGTGATAATGATATCCAGCGCCTTCAGCGCCTCGATATCGAAAGCATCCTGCAGCGCACCGGTCGACTTAGCGCCGAACGCCGGTGCCGCCTGACCAAGCTGTGACGTGGAGAAGAAGACCGGATTGATGACGTCAAAATCGCGTTCTTCGCTCATGCGTGACATCAGCACTGAGCCGACCATGCCACGCCAACCAATAAAACCTACATTCTTCATTTTCTGTCCGTCTCGGGCGCTTCTGGAGAGGCCCTATGTGGTGCGAGGAAAAGACCGGCCGAACGATCGCGCCCGTCTGCGTAATAATCAGGTTTACCTATGACCGTCAACTCTACAAAATGCAGCATTTCTGGCAAGTGAATTAATTCGATTGCGCTAACTTTTTCAGCAGTACAACTAATAATGGCCCCCGGCCAAATCGATAGGATGGTTTACCTGACATGACTGAAATGATATCCGCGACCATATTGCTGCTGTTGATTATGGACCCGCTGGGCAACCTGCCGATCTTTATGTCGGTATTAAAGCACCTCGAACCCAAGCGCCGCCGGGTGGTGCTGATGCGCGAAATGCTGATCGCGCTCATCCTGATGCTGCTGTTTTTATTCGCGGGTGAACGCATCCTGGCATTTCTCAATCTGCGCACCGAAACCGTGTCGATTTCCGGCGGCATCATTCTGTTCCTGATCGCCATCCGCATGATTTTCCCTTCTGGCGAAAGCAGCACCAGCGGATTACCGGCGGGTGAAGAGCCGTTCCTCGTGCCGCTGGCGATCCCGCTGGTTGCCGGCCCGTCGCTGCTGGCGACACTGATGTTGTTATCGCATCAGTATCCCCATCAGATGACGCATCTGGTGGGCGCGCTGCTGATTGCATGGGGCGTCACGGTGGTGATTTTGCTAATGTCGGGGCTATTTTTACGCCTGCTCGGCGATAAAGGGGTTAACGCGCTGGAACGTCTGATGGGATTAATATTGATTATGCTGGCAACGCAGATGTTTCTTGATGGGATTCGTACTTACCTGAAGTTGTAATTATCTTCAGGAGAAGCACGATATGAATATCACCATGCCGCTCAGTTAGGCGCCGCATTGAATCACTGCACATTCTGTAGCGGCGCGATTTATCGCGCCGCTACAATGTGTGCGCTGGGTTATTGGGGTGCTCTTAACTGACAAGCATCACGATATGAATATCAGCGTTTAATTTCGAATATTGGCTTAAGAATTGTAGGATGTAACTATAAGCAGTTACTTAAAGTTGTACTCTCTCATCAAGGCATCACACTTCTTTCAAAAAAATGGGTATATTTTCTGAACACCAGGAGGATGCCATGTTAAATAATATCGATTCTTACAAAGCGACAGGAATATTTATCCTCATTGAAAGGATTTATAATCTTGACGTGTCAATAGCTTTCTCGACACTTCTTGCTAGCGCTCATCCTATGTCAACGCCAAAAGATGAGTTATGAGAGCTTTCTGCTTACCATTAGTATTTGCTGCACTTGCTTTGCTTTATGGTTTCTATTCTTGTCATCAAATTCTGGATTTTTACCTTATCGGATTCGATGGCATAACATCTGACATTAGCGTTATCTTCACTGCACCACTCTATGCTGCATTATTCTGTTTGTTTTATCAAAGCGCAGCATTTCGTTTATTCAATAGAGTAGTTAAATTCAGCACTTATAAAGAATGTATATTTCAGATTGCGTTTCAGATAACAAACACATTCACTTTATTAATTACAGGATGGCTGATTGCATGGAAAAAATCTGCTGAGCTAGTCACCCAATCTAAATTAGTAAGCATTGAAAGCATGGATATCATGTTAATTTACATCACATCCAGCGCCTTATCTTTTGCTTTATTTATCACAATCCGAAAAAGAATGGCTGATTAAATGGTAAAGCACAGGGGTGCAGCTATGGCACCCCATAAAATTTAATCACGGCTTTTTCTTATCTACCGGCTTACCTGACCAGTAACCGGCCAGCAGCGAACCGGAAAGGTTGTGCCACACCGAGAACAGCGCGCCCGGCAGTGCTGCCAGCGGTGAGAAGTAGAGTTTGCCCAGCGTCGCCGCCAGACCGGAGTTTTGCATACCCACTTCCAGCGCCAGCGTGCGGCAGGTCGATTCATCGAAGCCGAACAGTTTGCCGCCCCAGTAACCGCCTAGCAGACCAATCGCGTTGTGCAGAATCACCGCCGCAATCACCATTAAGCCGACCGAACCGATAAAGCTTTGGCTGCCTGCCACTACCGCACTGATAATAAGCAGAATACACACCATGGAAAATGCCGGCAGATAAGGCTCTACGCGGCGCACCACGCTATTCATCGAGTGGTGGATAATCAAGCCAAGGCTGATAGGGATCACCACGATTTTCACAATGCTAAGCAGCATGCCGACGACATCCACCTGAATGTGCGTATCGACATAGAGGCGCGTCAGCAGCGGCGTAGCGAATACGCCAACCAGCGCCGACACCGACGAGATGGTCACCGACAGTGCCACATCCCCCTTGGCCAGATAGATCATCACGTTGGATGCGGTGCCGCTCGCCACGCTACCGACCAGAATCATGCCTGCCGCCAGATCGGGTGGCATCTGGAACAGTTTCGCCAGTCCCCACGCGGCCAGCGGCATCACCAGGTAGTGCAGGAAAGTCCCGGCAATCACCGGCGCCGGGCGTACCAGCACGCGTTTGAAATCATCAATATTGAGCGTTACGCCCATGCCGAACATAATCAGCATCAGTAGATAGGTGACCCACGGACCAATGCCAAGAAAGGTGGAAGGTGAATAATAAGCCGCAACCGAGAGCAGCACGGCCCAGAGCGGGAACAGGCGAGTAAGTTTGCCGAGCATAACCAGACTTCCTTAGGAATTATTTTATTATTGCCACAGATGAAATGTCGCGCAGGGAACGACCACAGCGACGGAGGCAGGATCATAACATTTCATTATCATGACGTAAGGCGGGAAGACGCCTGCGGGGACAAATGCGGATCGGCTGCTGCCGATCCGTGGAATACGGCGAAATTACTCTGCTTTTTCCAGCAAAAAGCGGTAGATCACACCACCAATCGCGGCACCAATAATCGGTAACACCCAGAACATCCACAGCTGCTCCAATGCCCAACCCCCCTGGAAGATGGCAACACCGGTACTGCGCGCCGGATTGACGGAGGTGTTGGTGACAGGGATGCTCACCAGATGGAGCAGCGTTAACGCCAGACCGATAGCAATTGGCGCAAAACCTGCCGGAGCATATTTATCGGTCGCCCCCATGATCACAACCAGGAACACTGCCGTCAGAACCAACTCGCTGATCATGCCCGCCTGCAGGCTAAAGCCACCCGGTGAGTGTTCACCGTAACCGTTGGACGCGAAGCCGCTAGCAGCCGCATCGAAACCCGCTTTACCACTGGCGATCAGATACAACACGCCTGCCGCCGCAATCGCGCCGACCAATTGTGCAATAATATAAGGCACTACCTGAGCCGCTGGAAAACGTCCGCCAGCGGTTAAACCAATCGTCACCGCCGGGTTAAAATGGCCACCTGAGATATGGCCAACGGCAAACGCCATCACCAAAACCGTTAAACCAAACGCCAGTGCGACACCCGCAAAACCAATGCCCAGTTCTGGAAACGCTGCAGCCAACACCGCGCTACCACAACCACCCAAAACCAACACAAATGTGCCGAGACTTTCTGCCACGAGCCTTTTCATATCTATTCCCTCAAATAATTTAATGTTTTCGCGGCGGGATTATCGTTTCAGGCGATTAAAGCACAACCGCTGAATGAGAGATTAGTGTGATTTTTAGGCAATTCCAGTGAAAACAAGAAGGGTCTCAGGCGCTTATCCGGGATTTTTCAGAAATGTCTGGCTCGAAAGCGACGCTACCGCTAGGCTTAAATTATTGTTTAAAAAAATTTACCAATAAAAAAGCCGGACCATGTCCGGCTTGATTTTTACCGCTAAAAATTTGCCTTAGGAACCAAAAAGATTCTTATGCAGTGCGCGTACCACCTCTTCTGCATCTGGCGTTGGCACCAGGAAGCACAGGTTGTAGCTGCTGGCACCGTAGCAAATCATGCGTAAATTAAACGGCTCCAGAGCGCCGAAGACCTCTTTGCCCACGCCACAGGCTTTCGATAGGTTATTGCCGATGATCGCCACCAGCGCCAGATTCTCTTCCACTTCCACACGACACAGCGAAGAGAGTTCAGTCAGCAGCGCCTGCGTCAGCAAGCTGTCACCGGTGGTGGTGGAGCCGGTGCTATCCAGCGTTAGCGCCACGCTCACTTCGGAGGTAGTAACCAGATCGACAGAGATGCTGTGGCGCGCCAGGATGTTGAACACTTCGGCGAGGAAGCCGTGGGCATGCAGCATATTCAGGCTATGCAGCGTCACCAGCGTTTGCTTACGACGCAGCGCCAGTGCCCGGAACAGCGGTGGATTTTTGGTTTCGTTGCACACGCGCGTACCGCCGGCGGCCGGATCTTTGCTCGAACCGACAAACACCGGGATATCGCTGCGCACTGCTGGCAGCAGCGTGGCAGGATGCAGCACTTTGGCGCCAAAAATCGCCATTTCAGCGGCTTCTTCGAAGGTAATTTCTTCGATACGTTTTGCCGTTGGCACCACGCGAGGATCGGTGGTGTAGATGCCCGCAACGTCAGTCCAGATATCGATACGCGCCGCCTGCAGCGCTTCGCCTAACAGCGCGGCGGTGTAGTCGCTACCGCCACGGCCCAGCGTGGTGGTACGGCCTTTAATTTCGCTGCCGATAAAGCCTTGTGTCACCACCAGCGCTTCAGCAATACGTGGCTGCAGCTGCGCCGCCGCCAGCTCTTTCACCGTAGCCACTTCCGGTTCCGCGCGGCCAAAACGGTCGCTGGTGCGCATCACTTTACGCACGTCGAACCATTCGCTGTTTACCTGACGCTCGCGCAGGATCTCCACGAACAGCAGCGTCGACATCAGCTCACCGTGGCTGACCAGCTCATCGGTCAGCGCGTGCGAAGTCGCCAGCGACGTGGCCTCAGATAGCATGGTGATATTTTCCAGCATGCGATCGATTTCGTCGCGAATCACATCCGGTGACTGCAGGCGATCGATGATGGCGTACTGAATACGGCGGATTTCATCCAGCAGGTATGCACGCTGCGCTTGTTCCTGGCCTTCAGCAAGAGAAACCAGCAGGTTGGTGACGCCAGCGGAAGCAGAGAGCACCACTAAGCAAGTATTGGCATTTGACAGCACGACATCCGCGCTGCGGTTCATAGCATCAAAATCGGCAACGCTGGTGCCGCCAAATTTAGCCACGATCAGATGTTGAGACATGTAACGAACCCCGTGTCAGGTTATCTTTCTTCCGTTTTTGGGGCGGAAGACATAGTAGCAGCCTAGGCACAAGAGAAGAGCAGAATTGGGCAGACAAGATCAGAAGACAAGTCACCCAGAAGCGCTTCACCTTGCGAAGCGTCCGACTGTGGACGATTCTGGTGACAACCCAGAGGATTCAGCCCCTGCAGCCGACAGTGCAACACCCCGCGTGTTGCCCCACCTCGGCGTCACACCCCCTGATGTGTTATCTGCGGATACGGATCCTCAAACACACTGCCTGGGCGACGCGCCTCTTCTGGCTTACACCCGGAGGTGTAAGTAGCGCGCATAAAGTACTGATTAATTGTTCTGCTGTCCATACCCTTCATACGTCAAGTTTCAGGTGCGTTGGCTGCGTCTTTTCATCTCAGTCACTTACTTCAGTAAGCTCTTGAGATGAATACACTTGCCGCCTTCCTGAAACTCGAATTATTTTGGCTAGGCTTATTTCAGGTTGAAGATTTGCTCACCTTTACACTGCGGTAAACGCATCGTTGAACAAACGTGATGACTAACACCGACCTAAAGTAGAGTCCGAATGCAACAAACGCGGCTTTTTGCTGATGCGGCACAGGGAAATTTCCTGGCGTTCCGCTGACAATCGCCGCCGGATTTACCTGAAACACTGCGGCCACGGTCACAAATTTTTTCCCTTCGGTGGTAACTGTGGTCATACTCAACCCCGTGCAAGAATGCTAAGGATGCCGGGCCAGCAGGATGCCCCGGATGGAATGACGGTTCTTATTTCAACTAGAGTGTTGCCATGAAAAATATCAATCCGACACAAACCGCAGCCTGGAAAGCGCTGCAGCAGCATTTTGAACAGATGAAATCGGTGCAAATTGCCGACCTGTTTGCGCAAGATGCCGATCGTTTTGCGAAATTCTCTGCCACTTTCGATGACCAGATGCTGGTGGATTTCTCAAAAAACCGCATCACCGAGGAAACCCTCGAAAAATTACAGGCGCTGGCTAAAGAGACCGATCTGGCAGGCGCCATTAAATCGATGTTCTCTGGCGAGAAGATCAACCGCACCGAAGAGCGCGCGGTACTGCACGTAGCGCTGCGTAACCGCAGCAACACGCCGATTGTGGTCGATGGCAAAGACGTGATGCCGGAAGTCAACGCGGTGCTGGCGAAGATGAAAGGCTTCTCGGAGCGCATCATCAGCGGCGAATGGAAAGGCTATACCGGTAAAGCGATCACCGACGTGGTTAACATTGGTATCGGTGGTTCCGACCTCGGTCCCTTCATGGTGACCGAAGCGCTGCGTCCGTACAAAAATCACCTCAACATGCACTTTGTTTCCAACGTCGATGGCACACACATCGCCGAAACGTTGAAAGATCTCAGCCCGGAAACCACGCTGTTCCTCGTCGCCTCCAAAACCTTCACCACCCAGGAAACCATGACCAACGCCCACAGCGCGCGTGACTGGTTCCTGAAAACCGCAGGCGACCAACAGCACGTGGCGAAGCACTTTGCCGCGCTGTCGACCAATGGCAAAGCGGTCGGTGAGTTCGGTATTGATACCGACAACATGTTCGAATTCTGGGATTGGGTAGGTGGCCGCTATTCACTGTGGTCAGCCATCGGTCTGTCGATCATTCTGTCTATTGGCTTCGAGAACTTCGAGCAGCTGCTGAGCGGCGCGCATGCCATGGACAAACACTTCGCCAACACGCCTGCCGAGCAGAACCTGCCGGTGCTGCTGGCGCTGATTGGTATCTGGTACAACAACTTCTTCGGTGCAGAAACCGAAGCCATTCTGCCGTACGACCAATACATGCACCGCTTTGCTGCCTACTTCCAGCAGGGCAACATGGAGTCCAACGGTAAATACGTCGATCGTGAAGGCAATCCAGTGGATTACCAGACGGGTCCAATCATCTGGGGCGAGCCGGGCACCAACGGTCAGCATGCGTTTTACCAGCTGATTCATCAGGGCACCAAACTGATTCCGTGCGACTTCATTGCCCCGGCGCTGAGCCACAACGTGTTGGCCGATCATCATCCAAAACTGCTATCGAACTTCTTCGCGCAGACCGAAGCGCTGGCGTTTGGTAAGTCGCGTGATGTGGTAGAGAAAGAGTACACCGATGCCGGTAAATCGGCCGAATCCGTGGCGCACATCGTGCCGTTCAAGGTGTTCCAGGGCAACCGTCCAACCAACTCCATCCTGCTGCGTGAAATTACGCCGTTTAGCCTCGGAGCGCTGATCGCGCTATACGAGCACAAGATCTTCACCCAGGGCGCGATTCTCAACATCTTCACCTTTGACCAATGGGGCGTTGAGTTGGGTAAACAGCTGGCAAACCGCATTCTGCCAGAGCTGGAGAATGACGCGAAAATCAGTAGCCACGACAGCTCGACCAATGGCCTGATCAACCGTTACAAATCCTGGCGTTGAGTTCATCGGGGCAACCCCATCGCCAGTAACAAGCCGTTATCGCAGGATGACGGCTTTTTTATTTGCTGAATTAGAACTTTACCGACGCCTGCACGAAGTATGTACGCGGTTCACCCACATACTTGCCGTAGTTGTTATCGGTGGATCGGGTGAAGTAGCGCTGGTCAAACAGGTTTTTCACCCCGGCCCCCAGCGTCAGATTTGACCACGCTGGACCGAAGTCATACTCGCCGCGCGCGTTCCACACCATCCAGCCCGGAATATCACCATACTGACCATCAGGCGTCTCTTCGGTAATGTATCCATTGCCGGCGTCCGCAGAACCCGGCGAACGCTGGCCAGACTGGGCGAAACCGTCTAAGTTCCATACCCAATTTCCGGTCTGATAACGGGAACCCACGGTAAATACCTGGCGCGAGTAAAACGGCAGATCTTTACCGGCAAACTCCCCTTTCTGCGCCGTGGCTTTGGTGTACGTGTAGGTGGTGTAGAGGCTCATCCCTTCCAGCGCGGGTGCCCACTCGCTCAAATCGTAGTTCAGCGCCAGCTCAATCCCTTCATGCCGCGTGGCACCCAGCGTGGTCCAGCCAATGGTATTGTTGATGTACTGCAGCTGGTTGTTGAAATCGATGTAGAACGCCGTCAGCTCAGCTTTCACCACGGTATCGTCGTAACGCGTTCCCACTTCATAGGTATAGGCTTTTTCCGGCTCAAGACCGGGTGCAGGCTGGCCGCCACTGCCACCGCGCGTCAGCTGGAAGTATTGCAGGCTACCAAAGGAGGTATTGGCGTTGGCGAACAGTTTCCATGAATCACTCAGGTGATACATCACATTCAGCGACGGCAGAGGTTCGCTGTATGACTTGTTGCGGTCAATATTGGCAAAACCATCTGAGACGTGAGTTTTGATATTTTCGTAACGCACACCCGGCGTGATTGTCCAGTTGCCGACGTTTACCGCGTCATCGATATATACCGCATGAGCTTCAGAACCGCCTGACGAATGCTGGTAATAATTTTCTTTAGCATCCGGCGCAGAAAAGGTGGTGTCCGGATCGTACCACCCTGAGCGATAGCCCTTTTCATCAGAGGTTTCATTCAGATAGCGGTAACCTACCGTGACTTCATGCGCCATATCCCAGATGCGGAACATCCGGGAATAACTCGGCTCTACCGCCCAGGTCGTATAATGGCGCGGTGCGGCAGCCAGGCGACTTTTACCCAGATTCACACCGGTGCCAATGCCGCTTTGAATATCACTGGTACGGAAACTTTTGGTGAAGTAAGTCAGCACTTCAAGCTGGCTATCCTCTTCCTGATGGCGATATTTGAATGACATATCCTGACGGCGGCCTTCAAATTGATCGTAGCGACGCACCGACTGGAACGGATTGGCTTTGTACTGGGCTGCCGTTAAACCACCCGGCATCCCCGCTGACGCGTTGTAGTAGTGGAAGTTGGCAGTTAGCTGATCTTTATCCGTGAAGTCATAGCGAGTCTTCAGCATGAAATCATCGATATCGGTATTGTCATTGTTGGCGCGATAGCCCTGGCCGTGCAGTCCGGAGTAGAGCAACTCCGCGCCGAAACCGTTATCGGCGGTACCGCCGATGGAAGCACTGGTAAGCGTTTTCAATCCGCCATGTTCTGCGCCTTCGGTCTGCGTGCTAACGCCGCCGCCGAAGGTTTTCGGGATCTCTTTGGAGACGAAGTTAATCACCCCGCCCACGTTTTGCGGCCCGTAGCGTACCGCGGTGCCACCGCGAATCACGTCAATCGACTGAATATTGCCCATCGACAGAGGCGCCATCGACAGCTGCGGTTGGCCGTACGGTGCAACGGCCAGAGGCACGCCATCCATCATAATGGTGGAGCGCGGAGAGAGGCGTGAGGTCAAACCACGTACGCCGACGTTCAGCGACACGTCACTGCCGCCCGTACCGTTGTTTTCCTGGACCTGCACGCCGGGAATGCCGCGCAGAGCTTCGGAAACCGTTTCAGCCCCTTTCTCTTTCACCTGCTGACTAGAAACAATGGTTCGCGCGCCGGGATGGTCAAGCACCACGCTGTCTGGATCAGCATTGTCGAGCCAGTTGCCCACCACGGTTAAGTTGTCGGTACGATCGGCGGTTGTAGAAGTTGATGTTTCTGCAGCATAGGTGGGTAATGCGAAGGCGATAGCGCTCGCAAGCAGCGAATAGTGATAACCCTTTAACATTTATTAAATCAATCCCCAATAAGACAACAGTTTTTGTTTTAAAAAAGAAACAAGAATATGAATAATAACCATTATCAATTATAAAGTAAGGCAAGTTGATGCGTAAACGCCCTTTTGTTTATGCGGCACGCTTTTTATGGCTGTAACCTTGATATGAAAGGGTTAACAGCCCAGTTTCCGTTCCACTTTTTACAGGTTGATTGACCATGCGATTCCCCCTCATTCGCGCGCTGCTGGCGAGCCTGCTGCTTACTGCTGCAGCATGCGTCGCGGCCGATCCCATTACTGTCACAGACATTGCCGGCCGCCAGGTGACGCTAGCGCATCCGGCGCAGCGCGTGATATTGGCTGATGCCCGGGCGCTACAGGCGCTGCAAATCGTGCATCCTGACGATCCCTTCAAAAATTTGATTGCCTGGGATAACACGCTTAAAACCAAAGCGCCGGATCTCTATGCGCTCTACCTGCAACGCTTTCCGCAGCTGAGCAAGCTGCCGATGCTGGAGAATGCTTACCTGAGTGATTTCAGCGTTGAACGCACGGTGCAGATGCGTCCTGATCTGATCATTTTTGATTTCGGGGTGCTGGAGAAGCTGAAGCAGAGTCGTGTATTGGATCAGCTGGAGAAGATTGGCGTTCCGGTGGTGTTCATCGATTTTCGCCTGCGCCCATTAAGCAACAGCGTGCCGAGCATTCGCCTGCTGGGCAAAGTGCTGGGCGATGAACAGCATGCGGAAGCCTGGAGTCAGTTTTACCAACAGCGTCTGAGCCTGATCCGCGATCGCACAGCATCCCTCACCGCCCAACAGCGTCCGCTGGTGTTTATTGAGCGTCATGCGGGCATGACCGGCGACGAGTGTTGTTTCACCTATGGCAATGGCAGCTTTGGCGAATTTATTGAAACGGCGGGCGGAAAGAATGTGGGCAGCGATCTGTTCTCGGGCAAAAATGGCACCATCGGCCTTGAGCAGCTGATTACCAGCCAACCGGGCAAATACCTGATGACCGGCGCAGACTGGAGCGATAACTATAAACAGAGTATCGGCGTGCCGCTCGGTTATACCGCTGACCTTAAGCTCGCTCAGCAACGCCTTGATCATTTGCTGAATCGCAACGGTCTCAACGTGCTGAAGGCGGTGAAACAGCGCGATGTGATGGTAATTTATCATCAGTTCTATGACAGTCCGCTCAATATCCTGGCAGTAGAAGCCATGGCGAAATTCCTGCATCCGCAGCTATTCACCGACCTCAACCCTCAGGCAGATCTGGAGACGGTTCATCACGACTTCCTTAAAATGCCTTATTCCGGATTATTTTGGCTAACGGCGACGCCTTGATATTTCCTGCCACATCAGATCCACAGATAGATTAATTCATCCCTGCTTGTTGGGATGAATTTCACCGCAGCAAAGCCATGACCCCGGCAATATTCCCTTCACTATGACGTTTAACTCCCTAATACCGCTGACAACGCCGTTATTTACCCATCACGTCACAGTTAGATTATTCTTAAAGTGACCTAAGGATAATCGGATCTTTTCAAGATAATTCCGAATGGCGCTCACTAAAAAATGGATCTATTTACCGAGAATTTAAATCTATCCGTATGATTGATTTATGATTTTTATTTATCCTGCTTCAGGAAAATCTGATTATTCCTATTCCGTACCAATAGTTAATGCAAAAGTGAAAAATCCTGCCTCACTTCGCACAACCCATTAATTATTCCACGCCTGCAAAAAAGTGCATTTAAAAAAAGCATCTAACGCCAATTCGCCGTATTTATCACCAGAAACATCACTGTTTGTTACCCTCTTTTACTCAGACTGAACTCTGGTAATTTGTTGCCCTATACTGAACGCGCCCGAAATCTGGGTACATCCTACATTCATTCATTTATATAAATGCAGGAAACGTTGTTATGAAAAAACTGATGGTTGCCGGTGCAGCCTTACTTTACGTTGCCGTCTCTTCCTCTGCGATTGCCGCACCGGAAGAAGCTGGTGCTGCAGCGGGCGCGCAGGCGGGAGCAATCTCTGCCGGTGCGTCCACCGCTGTGGGTATCGGCGCGCTCGGTGCGTTAGTGGGCCTCGGCATTGCTGCTTCTGGCGGCGGTGACGGCGCAAATACCGGTACAACAACAACCACCACAACGAGCACCACTCGTTGATGTAGCACCTTTAAACATAACCACACAGTCGTGTGGTTATTTTTTGTTTGGCTTATTTAGACAGGGATACACAGTGCGCCGACTCTCTTTGCTACTACTTTGCCTGTTATTGCAGGCCTGCACGCAAACGCAAAAAGGCCTCGAACAAACCGTAATGCTGGCCGTAAAGGGGCCGGATGATGTCACGGTCACTGACGAACAGGTCAATAACCTGCCCTACGCCAGCCTTTATGCCCGCATTAATGATGGCCCACGTATCTTCGTGGTGCTGGGTTACAACGAAAACGGTCAGCAGAAATGGGTGACTCAGGATAAAGCCATGCTGGTGATGCAGCATGGTCGTTTGGTGAAAACCCTGGGATTACCGAGCAACCTTACGGATGTCAGTAATCTGGCGCAGGATCCGCTTGCCGATGCGCTGCACCTGCAAAACGGTGCTGACTGGACGCGCGTGGTGCAGTGGCGCGAACAGGAAAAAGTCCGTGCCGCAACGGCCACCTCCACCTTCCAGCGCGGTGACGATACCGTTCTGGACATAGCCGGTGAGCGCGTGCCCTGCCGCGTCTGGCATGAAACCGTGCGCATGGAAAGCCTGGGCGCGGAGTGGCAGAACACCTTCTGGATCGATAACCGCGATGGCACGGTGCTGCAGGCCAATCAGATGCTGGCCGCCGACGCCTTCCCTGTTGAAACCACTATTCTGAAGCCGGCGAAATCATGAAAAAAATAACTCCAATGCTGGCAGCGTTGATGCTGCTAACGGCTGGCCATGCGCTGGCCGCGGCTCACGTCACCGTGCACGATGTGCAGGGTAAAAACGCACTGCAAATCGATGATGCGCAAGACCTCTCTCAATTACTGACAAATCCTGCACTGCGCAGTTGGTGGCCGGGTACGGTGATTGCCGAACGCGGCGCAACCGCCGTGGCTCAACAACAGCAGCAACAGCTGCTGGTCGATCTGCGCGCCTGGCAAGCCGACAGCGGTGAGTCGCTGGCCGCCACTATTGGCGCAGTCATCCGCCAGCTCAATGACGTAAAAGTCACTGGCCGCCAGTTCACTTCGCTCGATCCCGATGAAGTGCGCCTGCGTCCGCAGGCTAACCGCACGCTGCAGGGCAGCTATGACCTTTACACGCTGGCGCAGCCCACGCAGGTGCTGGTGCTCGGTGCGCTGAGCAATCCCGGTAAAGAGAGCTGGCAGCCCGGCCGTGAGGTGCGTGATTATCTCGACGGTCACGAACGCCTGTCCGGCGCGGAGCGCAGTTTTGCCACGGTGATTGCGCCGTCCGGCAGTAAGCAGCAAGTGCCTATCGCTTACTGGAATCATCGCCACGTTGAAGTGGAGCCCGGCACTATTATCTGGCTCGGTTTCACCTCATGGAGCCTGCCCTGGGGCCAAAGCGATTTGAATACGCGCATGCTTTCCGTTCTGACTCACCGGATACCAGACTGATGAAAAAAAAATTACTTCTCAGCCTGTTGGCTGCTTCCGTTGCCGCTGCCTGCCAGGTGCATGCGGAAACCTGGCCTGAACCGGTCGGTCCTTCGCAATCGGATTTCGGCGGCGTGGGCCTGATGCAAACGCCAACGGCGCGTATGGCGAAAGAGGGTGAATTTAGCGTTAACTTCCGCGATAACGATCAATATCGTTACTATTCGGCCTCACTGCAGCTGTTCCCGTGGCTGGAAACCACCGTGCGTTATACCGACGTGCGGACGCGTCGCTACAGTGCGGTAGAGGGTTTCAGCGGTAACCAAAGCTATAAAGACAAAGCCTTCGATGTGAAGCTCCGGCTGTGGCAGGAGAGCTACTGGCTGCCCGAAGTGGCGGTTGGCTCGCGCGATTTAGGCGGCACCGGCCTGTTCGACAGTGAATATCTGGTCGCCAGCAAAGCGTGGGGCCCGTTTGATTTCACCTTAGGCCTGGGCTGGGGCTATCTCGGCAACAGCGGCACCATCAAAAATCCGTTCTGTTCCTACAGCGACAGTTTCTGTAGCCGCACTGGCGGTGGCGAAGCGGGTTCGATTAACGGTTCGCAGATGTTCCATGGCCCGTCGGCGCTGTTCGGCGGCGTGGAGTATCAGACGCCGTGGCAGCCGCTGCGCCTCAAAGTGGAATACGAAGGCAACAACTATCAGGATGATTTTGCTGGCCGTCTGGATCAGCGCAGCAAGGTTAACGTCGGCGCGATTTATCGCATCACCGATTGGGCCGACATCAACGCCAGCTACGAGCGCGGCAACACCTTTATGTTCGGCTTTACCCTGCGCACCAACTTCAACGATCTGCATCAGTCGCACATTGATAGCGAGAAACCGGCCTACAACCCGCAGCCGCAGGGCGACCTGCTGCAACCAACGGTGGTGGCGAATCAGCTGACGGATCTGAAGTACAACGCCGGACTGAACGGCCCGCATATTCAGACCAAAGGCAGCACGCTGTACGTTTCCGGCGAACAAACCAAATATCGCGACACGCGCGAAGGCGTCGATCGCGCCAATCGCATCATCATGAACAACCTGCCAGCCGGTATCGATACCATCGATGTCACCGAGTCGCGCTTCAATATGCCGCAGGTCAGCACGCGCACCAACGTCGCCAGCCTGCACAATGAGCTGGCCGGTTATCCGCTGGGACACGAGCAGCCGCTGCAGCAGACGCGTGATAATCCGGTCGATCCCGGCACCACTGAGCAAGGCTTCTTTATCCGCAAAGAGCGCCTGAACTACAGTTTGTCGCCGGTGCTGAATCAGTCGGTGGGCGGACCGGAAAGCTTCTATATGTATCAGGTTGGCGTGATGGCCAACGCCGATTACTGGCTCACCGATCACCTGCTGGTGGGCGGCAGCCTGTTCGGCAACGTCGCGAATAACTACAACAAATTTAACTACAACGGCGCACCTGCGGATTCCACGCTGCCGCGCGTGCGCACCCACATTCGCGATTACGTTGAGAACAACGTTTACGTCAACGATCTGCAAGCCAACTACATGCATTCGCTCGGCAATGGTTTCTATGGTCAGGTTTACGGCGGTTATCTGGAAACCATGTACGGCGGCGTCGGTGGCGAAGTGTTGTATCGTCCGATTGATAGCAACTGGGCATTCGGGGTTGATGCCAACTACGTGAAGCAGCGTGATTGGGACAACATGATGCAGTTCACCGATTACAAAGCGCCAACCGGACACTTCACCACCTACTGGCGTCCGTGGTTTATGCAGGATGTCTTGGTGAAAGCCAGCGTCGGGCAATATCTGGCAAAAGATAAAGGTGTGACGCTGGATGTGTCGAAGCGCTTCGACAGCGGCGTGATGGTTGGCTTCTACGCCACCAAAACCAACGTGTCGGCAGAAGCGTATGGTGAAGGCGACTTTACCAAAGGCTTCTACATTTCGGTGCCGATGGATCTGTTTACCGTGACGCCAACCCGTGGCCGTGCACAGGTGAATTGGGTACCGCTGACGCGCGATGGCGGCCAGATGCTGGGCCGTAAGTACCAGCTGTATGATTTGACGTCAGATCGCGATGCGCGGTTTAACTGATTGATTATTTTCATTAATTGTAGGGTCGGCATTTATGCCGACCTTTTTTATTACGCGCCCCGTTCACGGTCGCCATCAATGGCGACCCTACGAAGGGCCGCCATTGATGGCGACCTCCTAAATGAATTAATCCGCGTCATAACCCAGATTCGGCGCCAGCCAGCGCTCAACCTCGCTCACGCTCATCCCTTTACGCGCCGCGTAATCTTCCACCTGGTCGCGTTGAATCTGCGCCACGGCGAAATATTTACTGTCAGGATGGCTGAAGTACCAGCCGGAAACCGCCGCACCGGGCCACATGGCGAAGGATTCGGTGAGTTTCATGCCGGTATTGGCTTCCACCTCCAGCAGCTGCCAAATGGGCGCTTTTTCGGTATGTTCCGGACAAGCGGGATAACCCGGCGCGGGACGAATGCCCTGATAATTCTCGCGAATCAGCTCTTCGTTGCTGAGATTCTCATGGGCGGCAAAGCCCCAAATCACCTTGCGCACCCGCTCGTGCAGATACTCGGCAAAGGCTTCTGCCAGACGATCCGACACCGCTTTCACCATGATTTTGTTGTAATCATCGTGCTGCTTGTCATACGCCTCGGCCAGCGCATCCTCTTCTATGCCTGCGGTAACGGCAAACGCGCCGAGATAATCGGCTTTACCGCTGGATTTCGGCGCCACGAAGTCGGCCAGACAATAGTTAGCAAAGTCGGTTTTCTCCGTCTGCTGACGCAGATGGTGGCTCACGCACAGCACCTCATCACGGTTCTCATTGCGATAGATCTCAATATCATCGCCGACGCGGTTAGCCGGGAAGATGCCGACCACGCCGCGTGGATTGAGCGTGCCGCTGGCGCTCAGCATATCGAGCATGGCATTCGCATCGGCATACAACCGTTTGGCCTCTTCACCCACCACCTCATCTTCCAGAATGCGCGGATATTTCCCCGCCAGCGACCAGGTCATAAAGAACGGCGTCCAGTCGATGTAATTACGCAGCGTTTCGATGCTGGCTTGCACCGTGCTCACACCGAGGCGATGCGGCACCGGCGGCGTGTAGCTTTCCCAATCGATGGAATAATCATTATCGCGCGCGGTTTGCAGACTCACCGGCGGCGTGCGCGGCTTTTTACGTCCGTGCTGAATGCGCACCGTGTCGTACTCTTTGCGCGTGCGCGCCACGAAATCCTCTTTCAGCGTGTCGGAGAGCAGCGATGACACCACGCCCACGGTGCGCGAGGCGTTTTGCACATACACCGTCGGGCCGCTGTAGTTCTGCTCAATCTTCACCGCGGTATGCGCTTTCGAGGTGGTTGCGCCGCCAATCAGCAGCGGGATGGTGAATCCCTGGCGCTCCATCTCTTTCGCCACGTTGACCATTTCATCCAGCGACGGCGTAATCAGGCCGGAAAGCCCGATAATATCGGCGTTCTCAGCAATCGCAGTTTTGAGGATTTTGTCACTCGGCACCATTACGCCGAGGTCGATAATTTCGTAGTTATTACACTGCAGTACGACGCCGACGATGTTTTTGCCGATGTCGTGCACGTCGCCCTTCACCGTCGCCAGTACGATCTTGCCGTTGCTGCGTCCGGCCTCTTTGCTGGCCTGAATATAGGGTTCGAGATAGGCCACTGCTTGCTTCATTACGCGCGCCGATTTCACCACCTGCGGCAGAAACATTTTGCCCTCGCCGAACAGGTCGCCGACCACGTTCATGCCGGACATCAGCGGTCCTTCAATCACCTGAATCGGGCGTTCGGATGCCTGACGCGCCTCCTCGGTATCCAGCTCGATAAACTCGGTGATGCCTTTCACCAGCGAGTATTCCAGACGTTTTACCACGTCCCAGCTGCGCCATTCGGCCTGCTGTTTCTCCTGCTCACCGTCGCCTTTATTGCCGCGATACTTCTCCGCCAGCTCCAGCAGGCGCTCGGTACCCTCATCTCGGCGGTTGAGGATCACGTCTTCCACCGCATCGCGTAGTTCGGCTGGCAGATCGTCATAAATCGCCAGCTGCCCGGCGTTGACGATGCCCATGTCCATGCCATTGCGGATGGCGTAATAGAGGAACACCGCGTGGATCGCTTCACGCACCGGTTCGTTACCGCGGAACGAGAACGATACGTTGGAGACGCCGCCGGAGATCATCGCGTGTGGCAGCTCGCGCTTAATATCTTCACAGGCGCCAATAAAGTCCATCGCGTAGTTGTTGTGCTCTTCAATACCGGTGGCAACGGCAAAAATATTCGGATCGAAAATGATGTCTTCTGGCGGGAAACCGACCTCTTCGGTGAGGATCTTGTAGGCGCGGCGACAGATTTCGATTTTGCGCGCGCGCGTATCCGCCTGGCCGATTTCATCAAACGCCATCACCACCATCGCCGCGCCGTAGCGACGCACTTTGCGTGCGTGCTCAATGAAAGGTTCAACGCCCTCTTTCATCGAGATGGAGTTAACGATGCCTTTGCCCTGAATGCACTGCAGGCCTTTCTCGATCACCTCCCATTTTGAGGAGTCGATCATGATCGGCACGCGCGCGATATCCGGCTCACCGGCGATCAGGTTGAGGAAGCGCACCATGGCCGCTTCCGCATCCAGCATGCCTTCATCCATGTTGATATCAATGATTTGCGCACCGTTCTCCACCTGCTGGCGCGCCACATCCAGTGCTTCGTTATATTTCTCTTCTTTGATCAGCCGCTTGAACTTAGCCGAGCCGGTGACGTTGGTACGTTCGCCAACGTTGACGAACAGTGAATCGGCGTGAATGTTGAGCGGTTCCAGCCCGGCTAAGCGGCAAGCCACCGGAATCTCCGGCAGCCGGCGCGGCGCAACGCCTTCTACTGCTGCCGCCATCGCCGCGATGTGCTCCGGCGTGGTGCCACAGCAGCCGCCGATAATGTTGAGGAATCCGGCGCGTGCCCACTCACCAATCTGCTCAGCCATGATGGCGGCATCAAGATCGTATTCACCAAAGGCATTGGGCAAACCGGCATTCGGGTGCGCGGTGACGTAACCTTCGGCTATGCGCGACAACTCTGCGACATATTGACGCAGTTCGTCCGGGCCGAGTGCACAGTTAAGGCCAAATGACAGCGGCTCGGCGTGGCGCAGCGAGTTATAGAAACCTTCGGTAGTTTGGCCGGAGAGCGTACGACCGGAGGCATCGGTGATGGTGCCGGAGATCATCAGCGGCAGCTTCACGCCCATCGCTTCCATTTCGGCCTGCACCGCATAGATGGCCGCTTTGGCATTCAGCGTATCGAACACCGTTTCGATCATGATGAGATCGGAACCGCCGGCAATCAGCGCATGAGTCGATTCACGATAGGCATCCACCAGCTGATTAAAGGTGACGTTACGATAGGCGGGATCGTTAACATCCGGCGAGATAGAACAGGTGCGGTTGGTCGGGCCCAATACGCCCGCCACGTAGCGCGGGCGATGCGGCGTTTTCGCCGTCCATGCATCCGCGCAGGCTCGCGCCAGTTTAGCGGCTTCGAAGTTGATCTCCGCCGACAGCGCTTCCATCGCATAGTCCGCCATCGCAATGGTGGTGGAGTTAAAGGTGTTGGTTTCCAGAATATCCGCGCCCGCAGCGAGGTACGCATCATGAATTTCGCGGATCACCTGCGGTTTGGTGAGCACCAACAAATCGTTGTTGCCCTTCAAATCGGATGGCCAGTCGGCAAAGCGGCTGCCACGAAAATCCTGCTCGCTCAGTTTATAACTCTGGATCATGGTGCCCATGCCACCGTCCAGAATCATGATGCGTTGCGCCAGCTGCTGCTGCAGCATGTCTGTTTTATTGCTCACTCTTGCCCCGTCCACGTCATTGCGTTGGCAACAATGCCAGCCAGACATACTGGCATATCTTTAAGGTGAGCAAAAGTCAGGTCAGATGAGACATTTTCAGCCATGATGCCTAACAGATCCGACCAGAAAGCGAACGTTTGCATTCGTACCATTAAAAACGAAAATGGTTTCCATAATTGATGCGATTGTGGAGAAGTCATGGCAACCCCTGCGCCCGTGAAACGCGGCAAGAAACCTCGTGCTACAACCACCACCACCACCAGCGCGCCTGTTGGCGGGCAGGTTCAGTCACTGACACGCGGCCTGCGCCTGCTGGAGCTGATTGCCGAATCCCACGGCAGCGTAGCGCTCACGGAGCTGGCACAGCAGGCTGGCTTACCGAATTCGACCACGCATCGCCTGCTCACCACCATGCAGCAACAAGGTTTTGTCCATCAGGTAGGCGACTTAGGGTTATGGACCATCGCTTCACATGCCTTTGTGGTCGGCAGCAGCTTTCTGCAGAGCCGCAATCTGCTGGCGATTGTGCATCCGGTATTACGCAAGCTGATGGAAGATGCCGGTGAGACGGTGAATCTGGCGGTGCTGGATCTTAGTGATTATCAGGCGGTGATTATCGATCAGGTGCAGTGCACGCAGCTAATGCGTATGTCGGCGCCGATCGGCGGCAAGCTGCCGATGCATGCATCCGGTGCCGGTAAAGCCTTTTTGGCGCATCTGAGTGATGAGCAAGTCACGTCGCTGCTGCACCAAAAAGGATTGCATCACTACACGCCGAAGACGCTGATGTCGCCGCACAGCCTGAAAGAAAATCTGGCGCTGATTCGCAAAATGGGCTTTTCGCATGATGATGAGGAGCACGCGCTGGGTCTGCGCTGTGTCGCCGCGCCGATTTATGACGAGCACGGCGAACCGTTCGCCGCGATTTCCATTTCCGGCCCGATTGCGCGTATGACCGACGACCGCATTACCGAACTGGGTGCGCTGGTAATTCGCGCCGCCAAACAGGTGACGCAAACCTATTCTGGCCGCTAAGCGGCCACCGAAGCATAGCGCGCGCTGAAACGCTGGCTGGCGCGCCAGGCAATCACCTCTTCAATATGCCCTGCGCGGATGCGCGCTTGCAGCGCACGCCACCAGTTGGGATCAAACAGCTGGGGATGCAGCGCCAGCAGCAATTTACCGGTCGCCGGTTCGCTGCACAGCGCATAGCGGAAGGTTTCCGGGAACACATCATCCGGGCCAACGCTATACCAGGGCTCGGCCTGTAGCTCATCCTCTTCATAACGTGCCTGCGGCACATCGCGGAATACCAGTTCGCTCATCGGACGGATTTCGTCGTAGTCGTAAAACACCACGCGACCATGGCGCGTCATACCAAAGTTTTTGAACAGCATGTCGCCGGGGAAAATATTCGCCGCCGCCAGCTGGCGAATCGCATCGCCGTACTCGCCAATCGCGTGCTGCCGCTGCTCCGGCGTGGCCTGCGCCAGCCACAAATTGAGCGGCTCCATGCGCCGTTCCAGCCATAAATGGCGGATGATTACCACGTCGTCGCGCACTTCCAGCTTTTCAGGAATATCGCGTTCAAACTCCGCCATCAGCTCGGCGGGAATACGCGCGCGCGGTAACGCAAAGTGTTCGAACTCCTGCGTATCCGCCATGCGTCCGACGCGATCGTGCTCTTTAACCATGCGGTAGCAGTCGCGCACCTGCGCATCGGTAACCTCTTTTTGTGGCGCGAAGCGGTCTTTGATCACTTTGAACACCCGATCAAAACCGGGAAGCGTGAACACCATCATCACCATGCCGCGAATGCCGGGCGCGATGGTGAAATCCTCTTGGCTGTGTGCCAGATAGTGCAGATATTCACGATAACATTCGGTTTTCCCGTGCTTCTGACAGCCAATCGCCATGTAGCGCTCAGCGACGGTTTTGCCTGGCAGAATCGGCTGTAGCCACGCCACCAGCGCTGCCGGCACCGGCGCGTACACCATGAAGTAAGCGCGCGCGAAGCCAAACACGATGCTGGCATCATCGCTATCCGTGAGACAGGTATCGATCCACAAGCGTCCAGCAGCATCACGCTGGATCGGCAGCAAGCAGGGCACCATGCCATCACTCAGCTGCAGCCGCGCCACAATCCACGCGGTTTTGTTGCGGTAAAACAGCTCGCAGGCGACATCCAGCGTTGCCGTTGCCAACTGCGCGGCGCCAAACTGTTCATGCAGATGACGGACAATCCAGCCGATATCACGCGTCTGATCCTGCCACGTCAGGCGCAGCGGCATGTCATTTAACACCTGACGCAGCGTCTCCTGCCAATTTTGCTGCGGGCGATAGAGGCGCGACAGCGGGCGCTGCGCAACCGGAGCCGGCGCGTAAGGCTGCGACGGGAAGATAAATAGGCGTTCGGGCGAGAGGTGTCTGTGTCCCTGCAATCGACAATAGACCGAGTTAAAAAAGCTTTCGGCAATTTCATGGCGCGGATAGCCAGGCAACAGGGTTTCGTAATGGCTTTTAACGCGCAGCCAAAAGGCTTCATCCCATTCCGAGGTGTCATTGAGAATGCGCAGCTGATGGGTAACCAGGCCAACGTGGTGATCGTAGAGATGGATACGCGCTTTCATTGCCTGCTGCACCGCGAGCCAGTCGGCCTGCTCGAAGCGCTGCTGTGCGCCGGCAGTGATATCCAGAAAGCGACCATACTGCGCATCAAAACCTTGCAGGATGGTGTGGGCGATCAGCGATTCTCTCGGTGTCATCGGCAACGCTCCAGGAAAACGGTCGCCATTAATGGCGACCCTACAATGGCAGTATCGGTGTGGGTTTAGAACTGCGAGGCTTCAGTGGAACCGGTTAGTGCGGTTACCGAGGATTGCCCGCCCTGAATCACATTGGTGATGCGATCGAAATAGCCGGTGCCGACTTCCTGCTGATGTGACGAGAAGGTATAGCCTTTATCGCGTGCCGCAAACTCCGGCTGCTGCACTTTTTCCACGTAATGCCGCATACCTTCGCCCTGCGCATAGGCGTGGGCGAGGTCAAACATGTTGAACCACATGCTGTGAATGCCAGCCAGCGTGATGAACTGGAAGCGATAGCCCATGTCGCTCAATGCCTGCTGGAAACGCGCGATGGTGCGATCGTCGAGATTTTTCTTCCAGTTAAACGACGGCGAGCAGTTATAGGCCAGCAGCTTGCCGGGATACTGCGCGTGAATCGCATCGGCAAAGCGCTGTGCCAGCTCAAGATCGGGCGTTGAGGTTTCGCACCACAGCACATCGGCATACGGCGCATAGGAGAGCCCGCGACTGATCGCCTGTTCAATGCCGGCGTGCGTGCGGAAAAAGCCTTCGGCGGTGCGCTCGCCGGTGATGAACGCCGCATCGCGCGGGTCGCAGTCGGAGGTAATCAGATCGGCCGCATCGGCATCGGTGCGCGCGATCAATACTGTCGGCACGTTCATTACATCCGCCGCCAGACGCGCCGCCACCAGCTTTTGGATGGCTTCCTGCGTCGGCACTAGCACTTTACCGCCCATGTGCCCGCACTTCTTCACCGCCGCCAGCTGATCTTCAAAATGTACCGCACCGGCACCGGCCTGAATCATCGATTTCATCAACTCGAACGCGTTGAGTACGCCGCCAAATCCCGCTTCTGCATCGGCCACAATCGGCAGGAAGTAATCAATAAAATCGCTATCTTCTGGCGATACGCCGCTGGCCCATTGAATCTGATCGGCACGCTGGAAACTTTGATTGATGCGCTCCACCACATTGGGCACCGAATTCACCGGATACAGCGACTGATCGGGATACATCTGTCCAGCAAGGTTGGCATCGGCTGCCACCTGCCAGCCGGAGAGGTAAATCGCCTCAATACCGGCTTTCGCCTGCTGCACCGCCTGGCCACCGGTCAACGCGCCGAGGCTGTTGATATAACCTTTGCTGGATTCGCCGTTGAGCAGCGACCACAGTTTTGTCGCGCCGCGCTCTGCCAGCGTGCAGGCCGGATTGACCGAACCGCGCAGGTTGATGACATCTTCCGCACTGTATGGTCGTGTGATCCCTTCCCAGCGCGCCTCGTTCCAGCTCGATTCCAGTTGTTTGATCTGTTGCGTACGATTCATAGCCATATCTCCAGGTTCAGGGCAGCAGGCGATAGCCCGGCAGAGTGAGGAAAGAAATCAGTTCATCATCGGTAGTGATGTTTGCCATCAACGCAGCAGCATCCTCGAAACGTCCGTTGCTAAAACGTTCGGTGCCAAGGGTGTGCTGCAGCGCGGCTAACTCTTCATCCAGCAGCCGTTCGAACAGCGCGACTGTTACCGGCTGGCCATCGCTGAGAATTTGTTTGTGATGAATCCATTGCCAGATAGAGGTGCGCGCAATTTCTGCAGTGGCGGCATCTTCCATCAAGCCATCAATCGGTACGCAGCCGTTGCCGCTGATCCAGGCTTCAAGATATTGCAGCGCCACGCGGATGTTAGCGCGCATGCCCGCTTCCGTACGTTTACCGCGACACGGCGCCAGCAGACGTTCGGCGGTGATCGGCGCATCTTGTGCACGCGTGATATGCAGTTGATTAGGTTGGTGGCCCAACCGCCGATCAAACGCCTCCATCGCGATATCAGCCAGGCCGGGATGGGCGACCCATGTACCATCGTGGCCGTTGCCCGCTTCGCGCGTTTTATCCTCCTGTACTTTTTGCGTCACCCATAAATTGCGCTCTGCATCTTTGCTCGGAATCAGCGCCGACATGCCGCCCATTGCCAGCGCGCCGCGGCGATGGCAGGTTTTGATCAGCAGGCGGGAATAGGCATCAAGGAACGGCTGGTCCATGCTGATTTGCTGACGATCCGGCAGGATACGATCGGGATGTTGGCCCAATGTTTTGATGTAGCTGAAGATATAATCCCAGCGACCGCAGTTCAGGCCGACCGCGTGATCGCGCAGTTCCCATAGGATCTCATCCATCTGGAATACCGCGGGCAACGTTTCGATCAACACCGTGGCTTTGATCGTTCCGCGCGGTAGATCAAAGCGATCTTCACTAAAGCGGAAGATCTCACGCCACCATGCTACTTCAGCCGCATGCTCGGTTTTCGGCAAATAAAACCACGGTGCGTGGCCCTTCTCCAGCAACGCTTCAACGTTGTGGAAAAAGTAGAGCGCAAAGTCGAACAATCCCCCCGGAATGGCCCGATCGCGCCACTCTACATGCTTTTCATCCAGATGCAGGCCACGCACGCGGCACATCAGCAGTGCCGGGTTGGCTCGCAGTTGATAGATCTTACCGGCCTCGCTGGTGAAGCTCAGCGAGCCATTAACCGCATCGCGCAGCGTGAGCTGTCCTTCCACCAATTTTTGCCACGTCGGTGCCAGTGAATCTTCAAAGTCAGCCATGAAGACTTTGACGTTCGCATTGAGCGCGTTGATCACCATTTTGCGATCCGGCGGACCGGTGATCTCTACGCGGCGATCCTGCAGCAGCTGGGGAATGGGACGAACTTGCCACTCATTTTCACGAATGGAAGCGGTTTCCGCATCGAATCCAGGTAACTCACCTTGATCATAGCGCTGCTGACGTTGCCGGCGTGCTTTCAGCAGTCGTTCGCGTTCCGGTGCAAAACGCACCACCAGTGAATGAATGAAGTCGATGGCTTCCGGGGTAAGCAGCTGCTTTTCCGCGTGGGTAAAGGGCTGGCTAAAGGTTAGCGTATTGCTGATAACCGAGTCTGTCATGCGGGCTGCCTCCTGAGTTGATCTATCGTCTGGCGATCGGATCCGGATGTAGGGTGTTTTTTAACCTGCAAGATCAGAGCATAATGGTTTTAATTTTATTTTCAAAAACTATTTCCATTATTATTACAAATTACATACATCAATATGATATTTATGTAATTTAATCTCTCGAATTAAAGGCAATGATTTCCACTAAAGAATGAAAGCAAAAAAAAGCCGCAACAGTTTGCGGCTGTCACGGCAGGATCAAACGAGGGGGAGACTTATTCGAGTGTTGGATTCATATGTCGCAGATCGAACGGTGTAATCTGATAAACGTAGTAGTTGAGCCAATTCGAGAACAGCAGATTGCCATGGCTACGCCAGGTCGCTCGCGGCGGCAATTCTGGATTGTTTTGTGGGAAGTAGTTAAACGGCACCTCCGGCTGCAGACCCGCATCGTAATCGCGATGATATTCGCCTGATAGCGTCAAAGCGTCGTACTCAGGATGGCCGGTGACAAAGGCTAAACGCTTATCTTTACTCGCCATCAAATACGCGCCCGTTGCCTCCGACTCGGCAAACAGTTCGAGATCGGTGTAATCACGAATTAGCTGGCTAGGGAAATCGGCATAGCGTGAATGTGGCGCGAGGAAGTTATCGTCAAAGCCACGGGTTAGCAGCGCGTGTGGATGCAGGATTTGGTGCTCGTAGACGCCTGACAATTTGTTTTGCCGCGTCTGCTTAGGAATGCCATACAAAATGTTCAGCGCTGCCTGTACCGCCCAACAGACAAACAGTGTGGATGTGACGTGCTCGTTGGCCCAGTGCAGCACGCGCTGAATCTGCGGCCAGTAGGCCACATCATTAAAATCAACCAATCCCAGCGGCGCACCCGTGACAATCAACCCATCAAAGTTATCGTTTTGAATATCTTCAAAGTTGCAGTAAAAGTTGTTCAGATGCTCGGTTGGTGTGTTGCGCGACTCACGGCTATCAATGCGCAGCAGCTGTACGTCAATCTGTAGCGGCGAGTTTGAGAGCAGGCGCAGGAACTGATTTTCCGTTTCGATCTTCTTAGGCATTAGGTTGAGGATCAGCACTTTTAGCGGACGGATCTCCTGAACACTGGCGCGCGACGACGTCATGACAAAGACGTTTTCATCACGCAAAAAATTCACTGCCGGTAATTCGTCGGGAATCCTGATTGGCATAGCCTGCTCACCTCTTACTTACAACCGTATAAACGTTTAGACATCCAGATGCCCGACATTAGCCTGATATGTCGTAAATGTCGAGTCTTCATGCGGTTTATGAAAATGTTTCAGCTTTAGGTGGAATTTGAAATCAGGCGTGGGAGATCGACGAATTTGTCATAGGTTATTGATGATGTTGAAGCAGTTGATAACTGATATAGGCACTTTATTGCATAAAATAAAAGTACAGCGCTACATTTCTTAAGACGTAAAAAAGCCCTGAACGTTAGTTCAGGGCTTCTTCACTTATTTAATGCCTGGCAGTTCCCTACTCTCGCATGGGGAGACCCCACACTACCATCGGCGCTACGGCGTTTCACTTCTGAGTTCGGCATGGGGTCAGGTGGGACCACCGCGCTAAAGCCGCCAGGCAAATTCTGTTTCGTTCACGAAGCCCTGTCAGGCACCGCAAACCAATCCATAAACAAGCTGAAAATCTCTGGTCTCTCTCACCAAAACGCCTCTGGCGTTGTAAGGTTAAGCCTCACGGGTCATTAGTACCGGTTAGCTCAACGCA
>NZ_JBIVMT010000004.1:0-461620 GCF_044753225.1 Pantoea sp. NPDC088449
CCCACCTGACCCCATGCCGAACTCAGAAGTGAAACGCCGTAGCGCCGATGGTAGTGTGGGGTCTCCCCATGCGAGAGTAGGGAACTGCCAGGCATCAAACACAGAAGCCCTGAACATTTGTTCAGGGCTTTTTTGTATGCGCAAATCAACGTGAACGACGTGTGACGTGTAATGTAGCGATTTCACAGTGGCGAAAACGCTGGTACTGAACATAAAAAAGCCTCTGCACCAGGCAGAGGCTTATTCGTGTCTAACTCGTTAAATATTAATGAATAACCTGAGATAAAAACGCCCGTGTGCGCTCGGAACGTGGGTTTGCAAAGAACTCCAGCGGCGGCGCCTCTTCCACTATTTCACCGCGATCCATAAAGATCACCCGATCCGCCACGGTGCGCGCAAAACCCATTTCATGGGTAACGCATAGCATGGTCATGCCATCTTCTGCTAAGCCAATCATCGTATCGAGCACTTCTTTTACCATCTCTGGATCGAGCGCAGATGTTGGCTCATCAAACAACATAATTTTCGGTTTCATACAGAGTGAACGGGCAATTGCCACACGTTGCTGCTGACCACCAGAAAGTTGGCCAGGAAACTTATGCGCATGCTCAGCGATGCGCACCCGCTGCAAGTAGTGCATGGCTAACTCTTCGGCTTCTTTCTTCGGCATTTTACGCACCCAAATTGGTGCCAGCGTACAGTTTTGCAGCACGGTAAGATGCGGAAAAAGATTGAAATGCTGGAACACCATACCCACTTCGGTACGAACACGTTCAATATTGCGCACATCCTGATTCAGATGGATACCATCAACCACGATGCGCCCTTGCTGATGCTCTTCCAGATGGTTAATGCAGCGGATGGTGGTCGATTTGCCCGACCCAGAAGGTCCGCACAGCACGATACGTTCGCGAGGTTTTACCTGCAGATTAATATCTTTTAGTACATGGAATTGGCCGTACCATTTATTCACGTTTTCAAGTGTAATCATCATGGCATCAGCCGCATTAGTCATAGTTTGTGTCATGTTAAACCTCAGTGCGATGCACGCCCGGTGTGAAAACGCTTCTCCAGATACTGGCTATAGCGCGACATGCTAAAACAGAAAATCCAGTAAACCATGGCAGCAAAGACATAGCCTTCCGTCGACATCCCCAGCCAGGTTGGGTCGACGGTGGCTTGCTGCACACTACTGAAGAGATCGAATAGGCCGATAATGATCACTAAGCTGGTATCTTTAAACAGCGCAATGATGGTATTCACCAGCCCAGGAATGGTGAGCTTGAGCGCCTGCGGTAAAATCACCAACGCCTGCATTTTCCAATATCCTAATGAAAGCGATTCAGCCGCTTCATACTGGCCCTTAGGCAATGCCTGCAAACCGCCACGCACCACCTCCGCGACATAAGCGGACTGGAACAAAATGACACCAACCAACGCGCGCACCAGTTTGTCGATAGTGGTGCCCTCCGCCATAAACAGCGGTAGCATCACCGAAGACATAAACAGCACGGTAATCAGCGGTACGCCGCGCCAGAACTCAATAAAAATGACTGATAATGTGCGCACTACCGGCATTTCGGAACGGCGTCCCAGCGCCAGTAAAATACCTAACGGCAATGCGCCAGCGATTCCTACTGAAGCGATTATCAGCGTTAACGTTAAGCCGCCCCACTGGCGGGTTTCTACACGCTCTAAACCGAAGTATCCGCCGTACATCAAGAACCAAACCACGATCGGATATACCACTGCCCAACAGGCGATATAACGGCCGCGGCGCGGCATTGCTTTGATAAACATCGGAATAATGGATAGCAAACCGAGCACCAGCGATAAATTGATGCGCCAGCGTAGCTCATGCGGATACAGCCCATACATAAACTGGCCAAAACGCGCATGGATGAATACCCAACAAGCGCCTTCTTTGGTGCAGTCCGCGCGCGTCTCGCCAATCCAGTTGGCTTGAAAAACCAGCCAGTTCAATGCCGGTGGGATCACATTCCAGATGAGCCAGATGCTGAACAGCGTCAGCAGCGTATTCAGCCAGCTGGAGAACAGATTTTTGCGCGCCCAAAGCCAACCCTTGCTGAGCGGATTGGTCGGAATCGGTGGGGTTTCGTGTGTGGTTATAGACATAATGATCCCGTTCTCTTAACGCTCAACCAGCGCAATTTTGCGATTGTAGAGGTTCATCAGCAGCGAAATGATCAGGCTGATAATCAGGTAAACCGCCATGGTAATCGCGATGGTCTCAATCGCCTGCCCGGTTTGGTTCAGCACGGTGCCGGCAAACAGCGAGACCATATCTGGATAACCGATGGCGGCCGCCAATGATGAGTTTTTCACAATATTGAGATACTGACTGGTGAGGGGAGGAATGATCACCCGCATCGCCTGCGGAATAATAACCTGACGCATGGTGACGGGATTAGGCAAGCCAAGTGAACGTGCCGCTTCATTTTGACCATGTGGTACCGACTGAATCCCTGAGCGAATCACTTCGGCGATAAACGAAGAGGTATAGACCGACAGCGCCAACGTTAATGCGGCGAGTTCGGGGATCATCACGAAGCCACCGCGGAAATTAAATCCGCGCAGTTCCGGTACATCCCAATGCATCGCAGCGCCGAACAAGGTATGCGCAATCAGCGGCAGCAAAACAATTAACCCCACCGCAGCTGGCCAGGTACGGCGAAGTTGCCCGGTTTTAAGCTGATGTTTACGGTTGAAGCGGAACAGAGCTACGCAACACAGTACCGCCAGCGCTAGCGCGATCAGGAACGGCCAGGTACCGGGCGCGTATTCGGGCCAGGGAATATACAAACCTCGATTACTGACGAATGCGACATCAAAGGCATTCAATGCCTGACGGGGGCCGGGCAGATTACGCAACACCGCAAAGTACCAGAAAAAGATTTGCAGTAGCGGTGGGATATTACGGAACGTCTCGATATAAATGTTGGAAAGCTTACGCAGCAGCCAGTTCTCGGACAGACGTGCAAGGCCGATAGCAAAGCCCAGGATAGAGGCAAACACAATACAAAGCGCGGAAACCAGCAGGGTATTGGTTAACCCCACCATAAATACGCGGGCGTAGGTGTCGCCTTCAGAGTAATCGATCAGGTGTTGGACAATGCCAAAACCGGCACTGCGATCAAGAAATCCGAAGCCGGAAGTAATGCCACGATTGGCCAGATTGATTACCGTGTTGTGAATTAAATATCCCACCACAGCAAGCACGGCCACAATCGCGATGATCTGGTAAAGCCAGGCGCGAACCGTAGGATTACCGAACGAAAAATCCCTCTTTACGGTTGGGCGTTGCGACATGTTAAAACCTCAGTGAAGATTACGCGTGGGCACCGCAGGATGCGGCGCCCGACTGGCAGGACTGAATTAGCGAACGGGAGGAGCGTACTGGATGCCGCCCTGATTCCAGAGCGCATTCTGGCCACGCGCGATTTTCAGTGCGCTGTCTTTACCAACGTTACGATCGAACACTTCCTGATAGTTGCCGACTTGTTTAATGATGTTGTAAGCCCACTTATTATCGAGCTTCAGGTCTTTACCGAAGTCGCCTTCTGCACCTAACAGGTGAGCCATATCAGGAGTGGTAGGTTTAGCGGCCATGTCATCAACATTTTTCGAGCTGATGCCCATCTCTTCAGCGTTCAACATCGCGTACAGCGACCATTTCACGATGGTGAACCAATCGTCATCACCGCGGCGAACGACTGGGCCCAGCGGTTCTTTAGAGATAACTTCGGGCAGTACCACGAAATCGTCTGGCTTGCCGAGTTTGATGCGCAGCGCATACAGCTGTGACTGGTCAGAAGAGAGGGTATCGCAGCGACCGCTGTCGAGCGCCTTAGCGGATTCGTCAGAACGATCAAAGGTTACTGGCGTATATTGCATTTTGTTGGCTTTGAAGTAGTCAGCCACGTTGAGCTCGGTATCGGTACCAGCCTGAATACATACGGTTGCACCATCCAACTCTTTAGCACTTTTCAGGCCGGCTTTCTTGTGGGTCAGGAAACCGATGCCGTCGTAATAGTTCACGCCAGCAAACAGGAAGCCCATACCGCCATCGCGGGAAGACGTCCAGGTGGTGTTGCGCGACAGGATATCCACTTCACCAGACTGCAGTGCAGTAAAGCGCTCTTTAGCGGTCAGCGGAGTATATTTCACTTTGGTTGCGTCACCAAATACGGCAGCGGCGGCCGCTCGACATACATCCACATCGATACCGGTGAATTTGCCGTTGGAGTCAGCGTAAGAGAAGCCCGGCAGGCCATCGCTGATGCCGCATTGTACAAAACCTTTTTTCTTAATGGCATCCAACGTGGTGCCAGCGTGCGCTTGTTGAGCAACAGCGAATAGCGAAGCTGCAGCGACCAGGGTGGAAAGCATCATCTTTTTCATAAAGCATCCTGTGTGGCGATATCGTGTGTTGTTATGTTTGCACGCACTTTACTGTGCGCTTTTTTATGTCTGTGGTGGTTAGCCATCCACAACTCTGCAAACCTGATGCCAGGTTTGCAGAATCCTGAATTCTCTGGAAAGATCTTTTAATAAACTGAAGCACTCAGAATATTCTGGCTAATATGGCGCACCAAAAGGCAGCATGACGAGACGACACGATCACAAATAGTGCAAAAAGTTTCACTATGTGGAAGCAGTGTGAGCTAACGCTCAGGAGAGAATGTATACGTTGGCGCGCTTACGGTTGAACCGGTTGATGATCACAGGGAAAGCGGCCTGCAGAGCAAGAAGAGCAGGAATATGCGGGTGACGATGAACGAATGATGAGTTGCTGAGAGGGAGGGAATATCACCGATGCGATTGCAACTATCGTTACCATTATGGTGACAATTGTTTCATGCGTTGTTAACGTTACGCAATCATCATTCAGCGCAAACAAAAACGCCAGCCCTAAGGCTGGCGTTATCGCAGCAACGAACAGATTAGTTCATGCCGTATTTTTTCAGCTTCTTACGCAGAGTACCACGGTTGATACCCATCATCAGAGCTGCACGGGTCTGGTTGCCACGGGTGTACTGCATCACCATGTCCAACAGAGGCTGCTCAACTTCAGCCAATACCAGCTCATACAGATCACTCACATCCTGACCATTCAGTTGAGCAAAGTAGTTCTTTAATGACTGTTTTACCGAATCACGCAGTGGCTTTTGTGTCACCTGATCCTGAGAGTTAACGGTAGAAACGGTGAGTACGTCAGAATTTACGCGTTGTTCGAACATAGTTCTATCAGCTCTTTATTTCGTTTACGCAAGATTTTCGAAGTATGCCTCCAACGCCTCCAGCTGTTCGCTGGCATCCTCTATGGCGTTGAATGTGCGCCGAAACTGGTCATCAGGAGCACTTTCCTGCAAATACCAGGAAACGTGTTTTCGGGCAATACGGTATCCTTTGCGCTGACCGTAAAAGTCGTGCAGCTCCCGTATATGTCCAATCAGCATTTGCTTGACTTCAGCCATCGGCTTCGGTGCCAGCAGCTCCCCTGTGTCCAGATAATGCTGGATTTCCCGGAAGATCCACGGTCTTCCCTGAGCGGCACGGCCAACCATAAGAGCATCGGCTCCGGTATAGTCGAGCACCGCTCTGGCTTTATGCGGGTCAGTAATGTCACCATTCGCGATAATTGGAATGGAGACGCTCTGCTTAACTGTCCGAATGCTGTCGTATTCAGCAAATCCCTCAAACAAACAGGCGCGTGTGCGGCCATGAATGGTGAGAGCCTGAATGCCACAGCGTTCAGCCAATTGGGCAATCTCTACACAATTACGATTTTCTTTGTCCCAGCCGGTGCGAATCTTCAGCGTAACCGGTACATCCACTGCATTCACTACCGCGGTGAGAATCGACTCCACCAGTTGCGGATGTTGCAGCAGCGCTGAACCTGCCATCTTACGATTCACTTTTTTGGCCGGGCAGCCCATGTTGATATCGATAACCTGCGCGCCTGACGCCACATTAATGCGCGCGGCAGCAGCCATCTCATCAGGATCGCAACCGGCAATCTGCACGGCACGAATACCGGGCTCGTCACTATGCACCATACGCAAACGGGATTTGTCACTGGCCCAAACTTCCGGGTTAGATGACAGCATCTCGGAGACAGTCATACCGGCACCGTTCTCATAACACAGGGTGCGAAATGGCTTATCGGATACTCCGGCCATAGGCGCAGCAATGAGTCGATTACGTAGCTGATGATGTCCAATGCGCATGAAAAAGAAGTGACCCTAACTGTTCGCAAGGCGGCGTATATTACGCATTTTTTCAGGAAGATGAAAGGCCAAACTTTGAACAATTCGCCGTTAAAGATCAAGGAAATCGGGCTTATAGGCTGCTTAGCGCTTATAAATACCTTTAATTCATGTACTTAAAAAAATATGCTGAAATTGTGAACAAAAGTTTTTCTAAAAACATGAGGAAAATCACAACATAAAAACCGCCACTTCTGGTAATTAGCCAAAGAAATGACGGTAATGTGATTATTAATTGAGCTAATTTAAAGGGGGATTGAGTACATCAACTCTCATTCTACAATCTGACGGCCATGTAATGGTTGCAGGGGGCGATTGTTACTGTGCTTCAAAGCCCGCTTAAAGGCGTCGAGCTGAGATTGAGACAGCATCACTGGCTGCTTCATTACTAGCCAGCGCAAACCCTCGGTACAAGGTGGCGTGGTAAGCGATCCGCTGAAGCGATAATAGTGGCGATCTTCCGGGAAAAGCGGCTTTAAATCCATACGCTCTTTCACCGCCACTTCCTGATTTTCCTGCATAGGCATGGCTGCGAGAATCGGATTCAGGGCCGTATTCTCTTTACCAACCTCAAACACCACGGCAATGACAGCCAACTCACCTTCATCATTGGCATGGACGAAATGCGCTTCGAGCGGGTAAGAATGGCCATCGATCTGGTTTTCACTCGGGGTGTGAAAGTGATACTGCATGAGATGGAAGGTTTCCCCGTCCAGTGTGAAGTCATCTTCATCTTTAACGTTCACCTGCAAAGTATGGCCGTTGTTCACCAGTTTTTCTGCTGCGGTGTGAAACTCCAGACTCAGTGGTGGCAGGTGGCCTGCAACGGTATCGCGGATATTAATCGGTGACTGAAACTTACCCTTATGGCAGGTTTGGTAATCCAGGCTCAGATCGCCCCAATGTTGCGGGCCCGCTTGGCCTTCATAGCTCCAGTGTGGAACAGAGTGAGGCACAGCGGCATGAGTAGCCATACTGAAAAACAGTACTGCGGCAAAGAAAGGGGTGGTTTTCATTCTCAATCTCTAACAAAGGGTACCGGCAAGCGGCGTGCAGTAGATAATACGTAGCACTACGAGAATAAAAACCTTGCAAAGCGGATTAAGGCAAAAACCAGACGAGGCTTAATCCTTAAACTATCAATTGGTTACACGCATGCCAGCGTATGCGTCTGGCATGCCTGACGCTGGGATCTAGCGACGTATGCCGGTAATGCGGCACCACTCTTCTTTCTCCGCTACCGGATCAAGATCGAACTGTTCCTCGTAGGCTTCGCACACGCCTGCCGCCTGGCTGGCTAGCACGCCCGATAAACCAAGATGACCACCCGTTTTCGGCAGCACGCTAATCAGCGGTGCCAACTCACGTAGCGGGCCTGCAAGGATGTTGGCGACCACGACATCCGCTTGTAGATTATCCGGTTGCTGGTGCGGCAGATACAGTGCCAAACGCTCAGATACACCATTACGCTCGGCGTTATCGCGGCTGGCCTGAATGGCCTGTGGATCGATATCGATACCAATCGCCTGCGCGGCACCTAATTTCAGTGCGGCGATGGCAAGAATGCCGGAGCCACAGCCAAAATCGATCACCGTCTTGCCTTGCAGATCGAGCCCGTCGAGCCAGGTTAAACACAGCGAGGTAGTGGGATGGGTGCCCGTACCGAACGCCAGGCCCGGATCCAGCATAACATTGACGGCATTAGGATCGGGTACATCGCGCCAGCTTGGGCAGATCCATAAACGCTCACCGAAGCGCATTGGGTGGAAGTTATCCATCCATTCGCGCTCCCAGTCTTTATCTTCGATCTGCTCGATCTTGTGACGGAACGCGGATCCCAGCAGCGGGTGCTGGCTCAGCTCAGCCACTACATCGCTCATCTCGGTTTCGGCGTCGAACAGGCCGATGACATCGGTATCACCCCACAAGAGCGTTTCACCTGGCAGCGGCTCATAAACCGGATTGTCATGCGTGTCCTGGAAAGTGACCGATACGGCACCCACATCCATCAGCGCATCGCTTAAGGTTTCGGCGTTAGCGCCGGTGCTGTTAATTTTGATTTGAATCCAAGGCATAGCGTTTCTCTTTATTCCAGTGCCGCAGCGCGTGCTTCGGGCGTGCGGCCAAACAGATTACCTACCAGGAAGGCCAGCAGGCTTAAGATCAGGGAAGGAACGATCGGATGGAAACCCCACCATTCAATATTCAGGCTAGCTAACAGCGTGTAGCAACTGGCACCGATCAGCATGCCGCTGATCGCGCCGGTTGAGTTGGCTCGTTCCCAGTACAAGCCCAGCACCAGCGGCCACAGGAATACCGCTTCAAGTCCACCAAATGCCAGCAGATTTAACCAGATAATCATATCCGGTGGATTCCACGCCGCCAGCAGCAGCAGAACGCCGAGCACAAACGTGATGGTGCCTGATAACATGCGCAGCCGCGCCTCGTTTTCACTGTGTTGCGGCGCAATACGCAGGTAGAGATCTTTGATTAGCGTAGCGGAGGATTGCAGCAGCTGCGCATTAATGGTCGACATAATAGCCGCCATCGGTGCTGCCAGAAAGACGCCTGCAGCCATCGGCGGTAGCACGGTGATCATCAGTGTGGGTATCACGCGATCGGGAATGGTGAGATCGGGCAAAATCACACGTCCCAGCGCACCAGCCAGATGCATGCCGAACATCAGGATCACCACCACGATGGTGCCAAGCACAATGCCGCGATGCATGGCTTTGCTGTCTTTATAAGAGATACAGCGCACGGCGGTATGCGGCAGGCCAATCACACCAAAACACACCAGCACAGCAAAGGAGCTGAGGAAGGTAGGGTTGATGACATTGCCGACGCCTTCCGGCGAAGTTAACTGCGGATCGATGTTGTGCAGTTTGGTTACCGCGCTTTCCAGCCCACCTGCATGGTGGATCACCGCAAAAAGCAGCAGGAAGGTACCAATCAGCATCACCAGGCCTTGCATGGCATCATTCAATACGCTGGCGCGGAAGCCGCCGAAAGCCGTATAGAGCGCGATGGTGCCGCCAAAGATCAGCAGGCCAGTGTCGTAAGGAATGCCCGCCGCCGTCTCCAGCAGACGTGCACCGCCGATGAACTGCACGGTCATCGCGCCGATAAACGCCACCAGCAAACTCAGGCTAGAGAGCCAGATCAGCAGCGTACTGCCATAGCGGCCATACAACATATCGTTGAGCGTGACGGCATTATAGCGTCGCGCCAGAATCGCGAACTTCTTCCCCAGCACGCCGAGCGAAAGCCAGACGGCGGGCACCTGAATCATCGCCAACAGGACCCAACCAAGGCCATATTTATAGGCAGCACCTGGGCCGCCAATGAATGAACTGGCGCTAATGTAGGTGGTGGTGATGGTCATGGCCAGCACAAAGCCGCCCATTGAACGGCTGCCGAGGAAGTATTCACTCAGGAAGTTGCCCTGACGCTGTTTGCGCATGGCAAATACCGACAGCGCGGCAATCAGCACCAGATAGGCCAGAAGTGGAAGGATGATTTCAGAGTCCATCGTTATCCTCCAGCGACATGTCGCGGAATAACACGCGCACCATTAGCCAACACAACACGATAAATAGCAGGGGAGCAAACATGCAGGAGAGCTCGAACCACCGCGGTAAGCCAAAGAAGCCAATGTCATTGCCGCCCAGCCAGGCAGACAATCCCCATACGGCGAGGTAGGCCAGCGTCAGATAAAACGACCAGCGCGCCTCTTTGTTCGCTTGCAAAAAACGCCAATCCATTATGCAACCTCAAAGGCAACAAAAATGAAAAAGGCCGGAGTTAACCGGCCTCTGCTTTGCTCTGCGCTGCAATTACTTCTCTTGCAGGCCGAGTTTCTTCTCCAGATAGTGGATGTTCGTCCCACCTTGCTGGAAGTTTTCATCGGACATGATTTTCATCTGCAGCTCAATGTTGGTCTTGATGCCGTCGATGATCAGTTCCGCCAGTGCATTCTTCATGCGCGAGATTGCCACGTCACGATTTTCACCGTAGGTAATCAGCTTACCAATCATGGAATCGTAGTACGGTGGCACGCTGTAACCGGCATAGATGTGCGATTCCCAACGTACGCCAAAGCCGCCCGGCGCGTGGAAACGGGTGATCTTGCCCGGACTTGGCAGGAAGGTGTTGGGATCTTCGGCGTTGATACGGCACTCCACCGCATGACCGCGAATGATCACATCTTCCTGTTTAATCGACAGTGGCTGGCCAGCAGCAATGCGCAGCTGCTCTTTGATCAGATCCACGCCGGTGATCATCTCGGTCACCGGATGTTCAACCTGAATACGGGTGTTCATCTCGATGAAGTAGAACTCACCGTTTTCGTACAGGAACTCAAAGGTACCCGCACCGCGATAGCCGATATCAATACAGGCTTTGGAGCAGCGCTCGCCGATATAGCGACGCAGTTCCGGCGTGATGCCCGGCGCTGGTGCTTCTTCGACGACTTTCTGGTGACGACGCTGCATTGAGCAGTCGCGTTCAGCCAGATAGATAGCGTTGCCCTGGCCGTCGGCCAGCACCTGAATTTCGATATGGCGCGGATTCTCGAGATACTTCTCCATATAAACCATGTCGTTGTTGAAAGCCGCTTTGGCTTCCGCTTTCGTCATGTTGATGGATTGCTCAAGATCCTTGTCGCTGCGCACTACGCGCATACCGCGACCGCCGCCGCCGCCAGAGGCTTTGATGATCACCGGATAGCCGATGCGCTTAGCGAAGGCACGGTTTTTTTCCATGTCGTCGGTCAGCGAGCCATCCGATCCTGGTACGGTAGGTACGCCAGCTTTCTTCATGGCGGTGATAGCAGACACTTTGTCGCCCATCAGGCGAATGGTGTCGGCTTTTGGACCAATGAAGATAAAGCCAGAGCGCTCAACCTGCTCGGCGAAATCGGCGTTCTCAGAAAGGAAGCCGTAACCCGGGTGGATAGCAACCGCGCCGGTAATTTCGGCGGCAGAGATCAGTGCCGGGATGTTCAGGTAGCTTTTGACCGAAGGTGGCGGGCCGATGCAGACGGTTTCATCTGCCAGCAGCACGTGCTTCAGGTCACGGTCCGCGGTTGAGTGGACGGCAACAGTCTTGATGCCCAGCTCTTTACAGGCACGCAGAATGCGCAACGCGATCTCACCACGGTTAGCAATGACAATTTTATCCAGCATGCTTCGCCTCGTTATTCGATGATGACCAGCGGCTCGTCAAATTCAACCGGTTGGCCGCTTTCGACCAGGATCGCCTTCACAACGCCGGATTTGTCGGCTTCGATCTGGTTCATCATTTTCATCGCTTCAACGATGCACAGGGTGTCGCCAGCATTCACTTTCTGGCCGACTTCGATAAAGGCTTTCGCATCCGGGCTTGGGGTGCGATAGAAGGTGCCAACCATCGGTGAACGCACGATGTGGCCACTGATTTCTGGTTTAGCGGCTTCAGCGGCAACCGGTGCTGCTGGTGCAACGGCAGTCGCCAGCGCAGGTTGCTGCATCATTGGCGCAGCGTAAGCCTGCTGCATCATCGGGTAGCCGGTATTTGCAGGTGAACGGCTGATACGAACGGACTCTTCGCCCTCGGAGATTTCCAGCTCGGAGATGCCAGACTCTTCAACCAGTTCGATCAGTTTCTTAATTTTACGAATATCCATGAGTGTGGTTCCGTACTCTGTTTAATTGGAATGTGACAGGCGTTTTACTGCCGTTTGTAAAGCCCAAGAGTATCCATCAGCGCCAAGTCCACAGATGACGCCGGCAGATACATCGGAAAGATAGGAGTGATGTCGGAACGGCTCGCGTGCATGCACGTTAGAGAGATGCACCTCAATAAAAGGAATACTAACCGCCAACAGGGCATCACGCAGTGCAACACTGGTATGCGTGAACGCAGCAGGGTTGATGATGATGTAATCCACATTACCGCGTGCTTCGTGGATACGATCAATCAACTGAAACTCTGCGTTCGATTGCAAATGACTCAATTTCACATGGTGCTGATCGGCCTGCTGCGTCAGATCGTCGACGATTTGCGTCAGCGTAGTATGACCATACTTATCAGGCTCACGCGTTCCCAGTAAGTTAAGATTGGGACCGTTCAAAAGCAGTATGTGAAATTTGTGCGCCATCTTGCTGCTATCTCCTGCAATCAGTAAGGCATCGCGTAAAATACCGCGACATCTTTCGTTTGTCACCCTTACGGATGAAAAAGAAGACTTCGCCTGCAATAAAGCCGGGCATTATATCCGTTTCGTCGACATTCGCAGCAAAATACTGGTCTTATCTGCGAAGTTGATCGGATGTGGCCCGAAGGCCACACGTTTTAACAGATATCGCGGGAGGAACACAACCTTGCGGGGACTATCTGTGGAGAAGTTTACGCAACTTATTGTAACGCCACGCTAACAGCCCCATAGCCAGTACGGCGTAAATCACGGGCTGTGGCGACAGCACTTTCACGGACCATAAATAGTGAATGGGGGCGAGGATCGCGACAAGATAGATGCCATTGTGCAGCGTTTGCCAGCGACGGCCGAGCTTGCGTTGCATGCGTTGAAATGAAGTGACTGCGAGGGCAAATAACATCACCCAGCTGATCATGCCCAGTAACAGATAAGGGCGTGAAACGATCTCGCTACCGAGTAGACGCAGATGATCGTAGCCCAGTTCCAGCAAGTAATAGCTGGTTAGATGCAAGCTCGCCCAGGCAAAACACCACACCCCGAGTAAGCGCCGGGTACGAATCAATAACGGCTGTTTAAGATAGCGCGTGAGCGGGCTGACCAGCAGCGTGGCTAACAGTAATTTCAGCGCCATTCTGCCGGTAAAATGTTGGATGTCTTTCGCCGGATCGGCGCTTAGCCATCCCTGGCTCGCGGCCATAAAAAGGTAAACAAACGGCAGAAAAGCGGCCAGATGCAGCACGACTTTTAACGCTGTGATGTGGCGTAAAGTGAGGCGCACTTAATAGTTCTCCCGTAGGTCCAGGCCGCGATACAACGAAGCCACCTCTTTCGCATAGCCGTTAAACAGCAGCGTCGGTTGGCGATCGACCTTCAAAATCCCGCCCGCACCGATGAAGCGTTCAGTGGCCTGCGACCAGCGCGGATGATTAACATGCGGGTTCACGTTGGCATAGAAACCGTACTCATTGGCAGCGATCTGGCTCCATGTGGTAGGTGGACGATCGTGCGTCAGCGTGATTTTCACGATCGATTTAATGCCTTTGAAACCATATTTCCACGGCACCGTCAGACGAATCGGTGCGCCATTCTGCGGCGGCAGCGCCTTGCCATACACGCCGGTGCTGAGCAGCGTCAACGGATGCATCGCTTCATCCAGACGTAAACCTTCAACGTAGGGATAATCCAGCCCACCGCCGATAAAGCGATCTTTCTGCCCCGGCATTTGGTCTGGCGCATACAGCGTTTCAAACGCGACGTAGCGCGCGTTACTGTTCGGCTCAACCAGCTTCAATAATTTGTTCAATTCGAAGCCAACCCACGGAATCACCATCGACCAGGCTTCAACACAGCGCATACGATAAATGCGCTGTTCCATGGCGAAGCGCTTGAAGATGTCATCCATATCCAGCGTCATCGGTTTGGCGACTTCGCCTTCAATGCGTAGCTGCCAGGGATCGGTTTTCAGCGTACCGGCGTTGGCCGCAGGATCGGCTTTATCCAGACCAAATTCGTAGAAGTTGTTATAACCTGAGACCTTATCAAACGGCGTCAGCGGCAAATCCGCCTGCCATTCAGCCGGTTTAGTAAACTGCAAATCTTTGCCTGCTGGCGCCGGCGGGCGATCGTTACCTTTAAACCAGCCCAGCACATCGGCGTGTGCTGTACCTGGCAAACTGGCTGCCGCGGCACCTAATCCTAGTGCTTTCAGCACCTGACGGCGGCGCATATTAAAGACGCTTTCTGGCGTGACGTCGGCTTCTGTGAGCAAGTGCTTCAGGTTCATGACGCTCTCCTGCGAATAATGAATTGTGGTTAGCATGCTTAACTTCAGCGTTGGGCGCTAACTTACTGGTCAAAATGTGAAATTTCCTGGTTCTGCCACGCCTTTGAGAATAAGACGAAAAGGCCCACGTCAAAGTCAGGTCATCGAGGATTGACGCTATACTCGCGCCGAAGCGCTTATCGAGCTCAGTTCAGCGCTATTTTGATGCGAGTCTGGCGCTGAATCACACAGTGATCTGTGTTATTTTGCTCAGGTTTGCGCCAATGGTAAGAGTGGCGTCGACGGATTAACACCGTTCATAACCGCAGTAATGCAGGCACAGGGATGCGATTAACAACTAAATTTTCTGCGTTTATTACATTATTAAGCTTACTGGCAATGCTTCTGATGCTGGTGGGCTGCGCTTTTAGTTTTATTTGGCTATCGCAGCAACGCGTGGAAACGCGCATGCATACGCTAGCGGTTGAAGTTGATAAAGCGCTGGCGACACAATCGCCGCAAGAATTAACGCAGTGGCTGACGCGCATGATGCCCGTGGTGAATGCCGAACAGATGCAATTGATCAATGGCGAGACACTCGTGTTCAGTTTAGCCCGCCATGAAAATCCGATGCTGGAAGATGAGCCTAATCGCTTTGTTCAGTTCGATTTGCCGCTAAAGCATTCGCCCGGGCTCGAACTTCGTATCGTAGTGCTTGATCCCGCAAAAACCTGGTTCCGTTCTTTTACGGGTGCTTACACGCTGATTGTGCTACTCACCGTGGTGGGCATCATGTCTGCGCTGCTGGTGATGACCCATCGTTGGCTAAATCGTCGCTGGCATAATATGGAGCAGTTAGAAGCGCGGGCCGAACGTATTCTGGCCGGTGAGCGCACAACGCGCAGCGACGCTATTGATGAGTGGCCGCCAAAAGCCAGCCGCGCTATGGATGCATTACTGGGTGATTTAAAAGAAGCAGGCGAACAGCGGTTACGTATTGATACCTTAATTCGTACTTTCGCGGCGCAAGATTCGCGCACGGGTCTGAACAATCGTTTGTTCTTTGATAACCAGCTCGCGACCTTGCTTGAAGATCAGGAAGATGTCGGTACTCATGGGGTTGTCATGATGGTACGCCTGCCGGATCTCGATACGCTGCACGAAACGCTCGGCCCCACGCTGGTGGAAGAGTACCTGTTTGATCTCATCAATATGCTCTCTACGTTTGTGCTCAGGTATCCGGGGGCATTGTTGGCTAGATATTTTCGTAGCGATTTCGCCGTATTGCTGCCGCATCGTACCCTGAAAGAAGCCAACAGCATCGCCGATCAGCTGATCAATGCCGTCGACTCGCTGCCACCGATGCGCATGGTTGACCGCGACGATTTAATTCACATTGGCATCAGCGCGTGGCGCAGCGGACAAAGCGTGGCGCAGGTGATGGAAAATGTAGAAATGGCAACGCGACGCGCGGCATTGCAAGGTGGCAATAGCTGGTCGGTCGGTGAAGGGAATACGCTGGATATGGGACGCGGCAGCGTGCGCTGGCGCACCTTGCTGGAGAATACGCTGAATCGCGGCGGCCCGAGGTTATATCAGAAACCAGCACTGCTATTGGATGGGAAAGTCCATCATAGAGAGTTGCTGGCGCGGGTGTATGACGGCGATAAAGAAGTGGTTTCGGCCGAATTCATGCCGCTGGTGCTGCAGCTAGGCATGACCGATAGCTGGGATCGCCAACTTGTTACGCGTATTGCTGCCCTCTCTGAGATGTGGCCCGATGAAACGCTGGCCTTGCCGGTCAATCTCGATTCACTTTTGCAGCGGCCTTTCCAGCGCTGGCTGCAAAAACTGCTGTTGCAGTGCAGCAAATCGCAAAGAAAACGTTTTTTATTTGAACTTGCAGAGGCCGACGTTTGTCAACACCTCAACCGTTTAGTACCGGTTTTCCATATGTTAACCGCATTTGGCTGTCGTATTGCGGTGGATCAGGCGGGTTTGACGGTGGTGAGCAGCGCTTACATCAAGCAGTTCCCAATTGAGGTGATCAAGCTCGCGCCGGGTTTAGTGCGAAATATTGAACGGCGCACTGAGAACCAGCTGTTCGTGCAGAGTCTGCTGGAAGTGTGTAAGTCGTCGCCGACGCAGGTTTTCGCGGCGGGCGTACGTACCAGCGCGGAGTGGCAAATGCTGTCAGGCTTGGGCGTTTCAGGCGGGCAGGGCGATTTCTTTGCCCCTTCACTGCCGGTCAACAGTAATGTGAAAAAACACTCACAACGTTATCGGATTTAAACCTTCAGCCTGCGACGTGCAGGCTGAAGGCTGTTTATCTCGCTTATTTGTGCCGGAACGCGCGATCCTGGCGGCTGGAAATGTTAGATTTTATGTCGAAATTACCCCGCAATTACTGAGGTAATTTGGGTTAATGTGGCGTGTTAACGCCATTTAACGGCGGCGAAAGACGAGACTATCAGGCCAAAAAATTAATCAGCGTATTTTTTCACCGAAGCAGAACGTTTTTGCGCCTTGTAGCGGCTTCGCGTGGTTGGTAAAGTAGGCGGATTTTATTTTCCGCCCCCAGCTTGCAGGATTATCCCTTAGTATGTTTAAAAAATTTCGTGGCATGTTTTCCAATGACTTGTCCATTGACCTGGGTACCGCAAATACCCTGATTTACGTGAAAGGACAAGGCATCGTGTTAAACGAGCCTTCAGTGGTTGCTATTCGTCAGGATCGTGCCGGCTCCCCAAAGAGCGTAGCGGCTGTCGGTCATGACGCTAAGCAGATGCTTGGCCGTACGCCGGGCAATATCGCTGCTATCCGTCCTATGAAAGATGGCGTTATCGCCGACTTCTTCGTCACTGAAAAAATGCTGCAGCACTTCATTAAGCAAGTGCATAGCAACAGCTTTATGCGTCCAAGCCCACGGGTGTTGGTCTGCGTACCCGTTGGCGCGACCCAGGTAGAGCGTCGTGCCATCCGCGAATCTGCACAGGGTGCAGGCGCGCGCGAAGTCTTCCTGATTGAAGAACCAATGGCTGCGGCGATTGGTGCGGGTCTGCCCGTTTCTGAAGCGACCGGTTCAATGGTTGTCGATATCGGTGGTGGTACCACTGAAGTGGCGGTGATCTCACTGAACGGCGTGGTTTACTCCTCTTCTGTACGCATTGGTGGTGACCGCTTCGATGAAGCTATCATTAATTATGTGCGTCGCAACTACGGTTCACTGATTGGTGAAGCCACTGCGGAACGCATTAAACATGGTATTGGTTCGGCCTATCCTGGTGATGAAGTGCACGAGATTGAAGTGCGCGGTCGTAACCTCGCCGAAGGTGTGCCGCGCGGCTTTACGCTGAACTCAAATGAGATTCTGGAAGCCCTGCAGGAGCCGCTGACCGGTATCGTGAGCGCGGTGATGGTTGCACTGGAACAGTGCCCGCCAGAGCTGGCTTCAGACATCTCCGAGCGCGGAATGGTGCTGACGGGCGGCGGTGCGCTGCTGCGCAACCTTGATCGTCTGCTGATGGAAGAGACCGGTATTCCGGTGGTCGTTGCAGAAGATCCGCTGACTTGCGTAGCGCGTGGCGGCGGTAAAGCGTTAGAAATGATCGACATGCATGGCGGCGATTTGTTCAGCGAGGAGTAATTCCTCAACGGCTGAGACCCTGATCAAATTGCGCAGGGAATAGCGCCTATACCCAAAATTATTCGAACGCGACTAAAGTTTGAAGGATGAGGGATATACGCTGACGCTGCGCACGACGGCGTGATGCGTCCAGCCCTGGAGGCGTTGGTGATTTAAACTAACGCTTCTTCCCTGATGTCGAGGAATACGCAGAATTTATGAAGCCGATTTTTAGCAGGGGGCCTTCCCTGCAGTTGCGCCTCTTTCTGGCAGTCATTGTGGCTATCGCGATTATTATCGCCGATAGCCGCGTGAGCTCCTTTTCCCAGATTCGCAACTACCTGGACACGTCGGTCAGTCCATTTTATTTTTTGGCCAACGGGCCACGACAACTTCTTGACGGCGTCTCTGATACGTTGGCTTCACGCCAGCAATTAGAGCTGGAAAATAAAGCGCTGCGCCGTGAGCTCTTCCTGAAAAACAGTGACCTGCTGATGCTGGGGCAATACAAGCAGGAAAACGCACGTCTGCGCGAACTGCTCGGCTCGCCGCTGCGTCAGGATGAGCACAAGATGGTGACCCAGGTCATCTCAACCGGTACCGATCCTTACACCGATCAGGTGGTCATCGACAAAGGCAGCGTAAACGGCGTTTACGAAGGCCAACCGGTGATCAGTGATAAAGGCGTGGTGGGGCAAGTCGTTGCCGTCGGTCAGGTAACCAGTCGCGTATTGCTGATTTGCGATGCTTCCCATGCGTTGCCGATTCAAGTGCTGCGTAATGATATTCGTGTCATCGCGGCCGGTAACGGTTGTAGTGAAGATCTGCAACTTGAGCATCTGCCGGGCAATACCGATATTCGTGTGGGCGATGTGCTGGTGACCTCTGGCCTTGGCGGACGTTTCCCGGAAGGTTATCCGGTTGGCGTGGTCTCCTCGGTTAAAGTGGATACACAACGTGCTTACACGGTGATTCAGGCGCGTCCGGCCGCCGGTCTGCAACGTCTGCGCTATTTGCTGCTGCTGTGGGGTGCGGATCGTAACGGCTTAACGCCGATGGCGCCGGATGAAGTCCACCGCGTCGCCAACGAGCGTTTAATGCAGATGATGCCGCAGGTTCTCCCGCCTGCTGGTGAAATGGGACCGCCCGCACCGGATATGATGCAGCCCGCTCAGCAAATGGGGCCGCCGCAACCCGCTAATAGCAGTCGTTCGCAAGGGAATTCTGCGAACACACGCGGAGGCCAGCCTTGAGTCGATATCGCAGCCAGGGCCGATGGGTTATCTGGCTGTCCTTCCTGATTGCCCTCATCCTGCAAATCATGCCGTGGCCGGAACAAATCTATATGTTTCGGCCTTCATGGCTCTTACTGATCTTAATTTACTGGGTGCTGGCGCTGCCGCATCGGGTTAATGTCGGTACCGGTTTTTTTCTTGGTGCAATCATGGATCTGGTGGCGGGCTCAACGCTGGGCGTACGTGCGCTGGCGTTCAGCATCATCGCGTATTTGGTGGCCTTTAAATTTCAGTTATTCCGAAACTTAGCGTTGTGGCAGCAGGCATTAATGGTTATGGTGCTGTCCCTTGCGGTGGATGTGATTGTTTTCTGGGCAGAATTCCTGGTGATCAACGTCTCTTTCCGCCCGGAAATCTTCTGGAGTAGCGTGGTCGACGGCATCCTCTGGCCTTGGCTATTCTTATTAATGAGAAAGATTCGCCGCCAGTTCGCTGTTCAGTAAGGAATACTATGATTACCCTGTACCTCGCATCCGGTTCACCGCGTCGACGTGAGCTGTTAACGCAGCTTGGTCTGCAATTTGAACGCCTGATAACCCATGTCGAAGAGCAGCGCCAGCCAGAAGAAGCGGCTGAGGGTTACGTGCGTCGTCTGGCATCCGATAAGGCGCGCGCGGGCGTTGCGGTGGCGCCGCAGGATCTACCGGTTCTCGGGGCCGATACCATTGTGGTGCTAAATGGCGAAGTACTGGAAAAACCGCAGGACGCCGCGCATGCCGCCGCAATGCTGAGCAAGCTGTCGGGGCAAACCCATCAGGTGATGACGGCTGTGGCACTGGCCGATACCCAGCGTGAATTGGACTGCCTGGTGACCACCGACGTGACCTTCCGCAAGATGTCAGCGGAAGAAATTTCGCACTATATTGCCAGCGGCGAGCCGATGGATAAAGCCGGCGCGTACGGAATACAGGGCCTTGGCGGCAACTTTGTCCGCAAGATTAATGGAAGTTATCATGCCGTAGTGGGATTGCCACTGGTTGAAACCAGCGAGCTGCTGAGCCATTTTCAGTCACTGCGGGCGTTAAGGGGACAAGATGACGGCTGAACTGCTGGTAAATGTGACACCTTCGGAAACCCGTGTTGCCTACATTGATGGCGGCATTCTGCAGGAAATCCACATTGAGCGCGAAGCACGACGCGGCATCGTGGGAAACATCTATAAAGGACGCGTCAGTCGCGTCTTGCCGGGTATGCAGGCGGCGTTTGTCGATATCGGCATGGAAAAAGCCGCCTTTCTACACGCCTCCGATATCATGCCGCACACCGAATGCGTGGCGGGTGATGAGAAGAAAAATTTTGTGGTGCGCGACATCGGCGAACTGGTGCGGCCCGGCCAGGACTTGATGGTGCAGGTGGTTAAAGATCCGCTTGGCACTAAGGGCGCGCGTCTTACCACCGACATTACTTTGCCTTCGCGCTATCTGGTGTTTATGCCCGGCGCTTCACACGTTGGCGTATCGCAGCGTATCGAAACGGAAGCCGAGCGCGAGCGCCTGAAAGCGGTGGTCGCGGCTTATTGCGACGACCTGGGCGGCTTTATTATTCGTACCGCCGCCGAGGGCATTGGGTCCGAAGAGCTGGCGCAGGATGCCGCCTTCCTGAAGCGTTTATGGACCAAAGTCAGCGAGCGTAAAAAGCGCAATCAGACGCGCTGTCTGCTGTACGGTGAACTGGCGTTAGCGCAGCGCGTACTGCGTGATTTCGCTGGCGCGGCGCTGGATCGCATTCGCGTCGACTCGCGTTTGACCTGCGATTTGCTGGTGGAATTCACCAGCGAATACATTCCGGAAATGGCCAGCAAGCTCGAGCTTTACAGCGGCAAGCAGCCGATTTTTGATCTGTTTGACGTTGAGAATGAAATCCAGCGCTCGCTTGAGCGCAAGGTAGAGTTAAAATCCGGCGGCTATCTGATCATCGATCAAACCGAAGCGATGACCACGGTGGATATCAACACGGGTGCCTTTGTCGGACACCGCAATCTTGACGAAACCATCTTCAACACCAACATTGAAGCGACGCAAGCTATTGCGCGTCAACTGCGGCTGCGTAATCTCGGCGGCATTATCATTATCGATTTCATCGACATGAGTAATGACGAACATCGGCGTCGCGTGTTGCATTCGTTAGAGAGTGCGCTGAGCAAAGATCGGGTAAAAACCGGCATTAATGGCTTCTCTGCGCTCGGTTTAGTGGAGATGACGCGCAAACGCACGCGTGAAAGTATTGAACATGTGCTGTGCGCGGATTGCCCGGTGTGTAAAGGACGCGGCACGCTAAAAACGGTGGAAACCGTGTGTTATGAGATCATGCGTGAAATTGTGCGTGTGCATCACGCTTACGATTCTGACCGTTTCCTGGTGTACGTTTCACCGGCGGTGGGCGACGCGCTGAAGGGCGAAGAGTCACACGCGCTGGCGGAAGTGGAAATCTTCGTCGGCAAGCAGGTCAAAGTCCATGTTGAACCGCTCTATACCCAAGAGCAGTTTGATGTCGTTATGATGTAATCGTGAGGTTTCGCTCCGTAAGCCAACGGACAGCAAGGAGAGGTGTGTGAGGCGGTTGCCGAGGATTTTGTTACTGCTGCTCGCCGCAATCATCGTTATTGTGGCGCTGCTGGTCAGCGGGCTGCGCCTCGTGATGCCGCACCTCAACAGTTATCGCAGCGATATTCTGCAGACGATCTCCCGCGTCAGCGGCGTTACGGTGGATGCTAGCGAACTGCAGGGGAAATGGGAGAATTTCGGACCCACGCTACAGGTGCGCGATCTCAACATTTCGATGCAGGAAGATGGCCAACTTACCATCGGCCGCGTCAACCTGGCGCTCAACGTCTGGCAATCGCTGTTGCACTGGCGCTGGCAGTTCCGCGATCTCACCTTCTGGCAACTGCATCTTGCAACCAACCAGCCGTTGCTCACCAGTGATAAACAAAAAAACAGCTTCAAGCCTGGGCAAATTAACGATCTGTTCCTGCGCCAGTTTGACCACTTCGATCTGCGTGATAGCAGCATCCGTTTCCTAACGCCGTCCGGCCAACATGCCGAGCTGGCGATTCCCCGCCTGACCTGGCTTAACGAAGATATGCGCCATCGTGCCGAAGGCGAAGTGAGCCTCTCCAGCTTTACCGGTCAGCATGGCGTGGTGCAGGTACGGCTCGATCTCAACGATAACAACGGCTTGCTTAGCGATGGTCGCATCTGGATGCAAGCCGATGATGTCGATGTGCGCCCGTGGATTGGGCCGTGGTTGCGCGATAATACCAGCCTCGAAAGCGCGCGCTTCAGTCTCGCCGCTTGGGTAAATTTGCGTGATGGTGAGGTTTATGCCGGCGATCTGCTGCTGAATAAAGGCGGCGCACGCTGGCGCGGCGAGGAGGGCGATCATCAGCTGCAGGTTGATGGCTTAACGGCACATCTATCGCGCTTCCAGAACGGCTGGAGTCTTTCGGTGCCGCAAACGCGTTTGAGTACTGACGGCATCGCGTGGGCGCCAGGGCATTTCTCTCTGCTTTGGAAGCCGGAAGATAAGCAGATGCTCGGCGCTAACAGTTCGCCGGAAGTGCGCGTGCGTGCAACCCAACTCGATCTGGAACGTCTGGCGCCTATCGCACCGCTGTTTGCTCCGCTTTCTCCGACCTTGCTGGAAAACTGGCGTGCGCTGCAGCCGCGCGGGCACATTGATGCGCTAGCACTGGATATTCCTTTACAGCAGCCAGAGCAAACGCGCTTACAGGTAAAATGGCACGACCTTGCCTGGCAACAGTGGGAGCTCCTACCGGGAATCAGTAACCTCAGCGGTAGCGCCAGCGGCAGCCTTAATAATGGCCAGCTGGATGTGGCGATGGGCCAGGCCGACGTGCCATACGGTGATATGTTCCAGGCGCCGCTGCAGATTAAGCAGATTACCGGCAAACTCAACTGGCAGCGCGATGCTAACGGCTTAACGCTGGACGGTCAGCAGCTTGATGTGCAGGCGCGTTCGCTATGGGCGCGCGGCGACTTCCGCTATCAGCAAAATCTCGGCAAAGCGCCCCGGCTTGATATTCTCGCTGGAATTCGCGTCACTGATGCTGGCGATGCCTGGCGCTATTTCCCGCAACAGTTAATGGGACACGACCTTACCCACTATCTCAGTACCGCGATTAAAGGCGGGCAGGTGGATAACGCCACGCTGCTGTTTGCCGGCGATCCATCGCTCTTCCCGTTCAAGCACAATGACGGCATGTTCGAAGTTTGGGTGCCGCTGCGCAACGCCACCTTCGCGTTCCAGCCCGGCTGGCCAGCATTAGAAAACCTCGATATCAATCTCGATTTCCTCAACAACGGGTTATGGATGAAGGCGGAGAAAACCCGGCTCGGCGACGTGGATGCACGTAACGTCAGTGCGGTGATTCCGGATTACCTGAAAGAGAAGCTGATTATTGATGGCGATATCAGTGGGGAAGGTCAACAGATCGCGGACTATTTCGAGCAAACGCCGCTGAAATCGACATTGGGCGCGGCGCTGCAGCAACTGCAGATTGGCGGCAATGTGCGTGGCTCATTGAACCTTGATATTCCTCTGGATGGTGAAGAGGTGCACGCCAGCGGTAACGTGGTGATGAACAATAACAGTCTGCATATCAAGCCATTAAATACCACGCTGAACAACCTTACCGGACGATTCCGTTATAACAACGGCAATCTTGAAAGCGAAGAGATGCAGGCAACCTGGTTCGGGCAGCCAACGGGCGTGAGCTTTAGTACCCAGGAAAATCCGGACGACTTTGGCGTTAACGTTAAGCTGTTGGGCGACTGGCAGCCAGGCAAACTAAAAATGCTGCCGGCAGGCATTGCGCGACAGCTGAGCGGCTCATTGCCGTGGCAGGGCAATGTCGATATCACGCTGCCGCATAAAGGTGGCGCGAGTTACAAGGTGGAACTGAAAGGTGATGGCAAAACAGTAAGCAGTCACTTACCTGCTCCATTGGATAAACCCGCCGGTGAAGCGATGCCGATTACCATTAACGCCAACGGTGACCTGAAAGGCTTTACCCTCAGCGGTAGCGTGCACGATAAGCATCGTTTCAACAGTCGCTGGCTGCTGGAACCACAGCTGCGTGTCGATCGGGGTATTTGGCTTAACGATGCGAAAAGCACGCCAAAGCTGCCTGAAAATCGTGGCATGGAGCTGAACCTTCCCGCGCTGGACGGTGAAGCCTGGATGGGATTACTGGCAGGTGCGGGCGGTTCACGTAACGCGCAGGGCGAACCTGAAGTGGGCGGCGCGCTGTTGCCGGGTGATTTCATTCTCCGCACGCCGGCGCTGATGCTGGGTGGCCAGCAGTGGCACGACGTTAACGCGACGATTACCCAGGGCCCAAGCGGTAATACGCGCTTACAGCTGGAAAGCCGTGAAGCGCGCGGCAGCTTGCAGACAGCGCAGCATGCCCCCTGGCAGATCGACCTCAGCTATCTTTACTACAATCCTGAATGGGCCGATAAAAACGACGATAAATCTTCGCCGTTTAGCGGTGGCAGCAGCAATATCAATTTCAGCAGCTGGCCCGCATTGCAGCTCAATTGTGATGAGTGCTGGCTGCGTGGGCAGAAGTTTGGCCACATGCAGGCGAAGCTACAGCCACAGGGAGATACGTTAGCACTTACTAACGGGTCAATTGATTCCGGCAGCTCGAAGCTCAATGTGGCGGGCGAATGGGTGAATAAACCTGGCGATCAACGCACTTCCTTGAAAGGTAGCCTGAGCGGTAAGAATATTAATGATGCTGCCAACTGGTTTGGTATGAACACGCCGCTGCGCGATGCGCCGTTCAAGGTGGATTACGATCTGCATTGGCGTTCTGCGCCGTGGCAGCCATCAGAAGAGACGCTAAGCGGTACGCTGAAAAGTCACTTTGGCAAAGGGCAGATTGCGGATGTGAATACCGGCCGCGCCGGGCAGCTGTTACGTCTGTTCAGTTTTGATGCCTTACTGCGTAAGCTGCGTTTCGATTTCAGTGACACCTTCAATGATGGCTTCTATTTCGATTCAATCAACGGTACCGCGTGGATTGAAAACGGTGTGATGCGTACCGATAACCTGCTGGTGGATGGGCTCGAGGCGGATATCGCCATGAAGGGCAATATTGATCTGGTGAAGCGTCAGATTGATATGGAGGCGGTGATCGCACCCGAAATCTCCGCTTCAGTCGGCGTGGCAACCGCCTTCGTGGTCAATCCGGTGATTGGTGCTGCAGTGTTTGCCGCCAGTAAAGTGCTGGGGCCGCTGTGGAACAAGATTTCACTGCTGCGTTATCACATTAGCGGACCGCTGGATAAGCCGGAAATCAATGAAGTGCTGCGCAAACCGCGCGAAGACGATAAGAAGTGAATTTGACGCCGTCGGGTAATTGCCGCAGGCTATGACTATCCGAGCACATAATGAGTGAGAAACGATGACTCTGAATCTGGTAAGTGAGCAGTTGCTAACTGCGAACAGCATTAATCAGCAGGACCTTTATTCCCTGTTAGGGCAGCTTTCAGAACGTCGTCTGGATTATGCCGATCTCTATTTCCAGTCCAGTTTCCACGAATCCTGGGTGCTGGAAGACAAAATTATTAAAGATGGTTCCTACCATATCGATCAAGGCGTAGGCGTGCGCGCCGTGAGCGGAGAGAAAACCGGTTTCGCTTATGCAGACCAGATTTCCCTGAATGCGCTGCGCCAGTCTTCCGAGGCCGCGCGCAGTATCGTACGCGAGCAAGGTAACGGTAAAGCCCATACCTTGTCGGCGGTAATGAATCGTTCGCTTTATGCGCCGGTCAATCCGCTGGATAGTCTGACGCGTGAGGACAAAATTGCGTTGTTGCACCGCGTCGATAAAGTGGCGCGCGCTACCGATCCACGCGTGCAGGAAGTGAATGCCAGCCTGAGCGGGGTTTACGAGCAGGTGCTGGTCGCGGCAACCGACGGTACGTTGGCGGCAGATATTCGTCCACTGGTGCGACTTTCCATCAGCGTGCAAGTGGAAGACCAGGGCAAACGCGAGCGCGGCTCAAGCGGTGGCGGTGCGCGTACCGGTTATGAATTCTTCCTCGCCGATGAGAGCGGCGATGTGCGTGCCGATGCATGGGCGCGTGAAGCGGTGCGTATGGCGCTGGTCAATCTTTCTGCCGTTGCGGCGCCAGCCGGTATGTTGCCGGTGGTACTGGGTGCCGGTTGGCCGGGTGTGCTGCTGCATGAAGCCGTGGGTCACGGTCTGGAAGGTGACTTCAACCGCCGTGCTACCTCGGTGTTTAGTGGCAAAATGGGCCAGCTGGTGGCGTCAGAGCTATGTACTGTGGTTGACGATGGCACCCTAGAAGGTTTGCGCGGTTCGCTGGCCGTCGATGATGAAGGCGTGCCGGGTCAGTACAATATGCTGATTGAAAACGGTGTGCTGAAAGGCTATATGCAGGACAAGCTGAATGCGCGGCTGATGGGGGTGAATCCAACCGGCAACGGTCGTCGCGAATCCTATGCGCATCTGCCGATGCCGCGGATGACCAATACCTACATGCTGGCCGGTCAATCGACGCCGCAAGAGATCATCGAAAGCGTGGAATATGGCATTTATGCACCCAACTTCGGTGGCGGACAGGTGGATATCACGTCCGGTAAATTCGTGTTCTCGACGTCAGAAGCCTATTTGATCGAGAACGGCAAAGTGACCAAACCGGTTAAAGGCGCAACGCTGATTGGCTCCGGCATTGAAGCGATGCAGCAGATCTCAATGGTCGGCAACGATTTGGCGCTGGATAAAGGCGTCGGCGTGTGCGGTAAAGAAGGTCAGAGCGTGCCAGTGGGCGTGGGTCAGCCAACGCTGAAGCTGGATAAAATCACTGTAGGTGGTACGGCTTAATCTTCTGAAAGAGATGTGGTGCGCATAAATGCGCACCACACGCCGCGGGGTCGCCATTAATGGCGACCTGGTAGGCAACCATCATCACCCCTTGCGATGCTGCTGATACTGCTGCGCCACCTGCCTGAAATATTCGGTCAGATAATCAATACAGACCTGCACTTTGAGCGGCAGCTTATCCTTCTCGGTATAGAGGGCATACACCGGGCGCGGCTCCGAATGATATTGCGGGAACAGAATATCGATTTCGCCGGCGCTAATCTCATCAATCACCCACATTAGCGGTACATAAGCGATACCACACCCGGCTTTCAGCCAGCGAATTAGCGTTTGCGAATCATTGGTCACGAAACGGCCCTGTGGCGTGAGGCGAGTAACCACCCCTTCCGGTGCGACCAGCTCGAAGGTGTTATCTGGCCGCACGCTGTATTCAAGCCATGAAAAGTTATCAATCTCGCCAGGTTTCTCTGGCGTACCGTGCTGCGCCAAATAACTTTTGGCCGCGCACACCACCATCGGCATCGCACCCAGGCGGCGTGAAAACAGATTTGAATCCTGTAAGGCACCCACGCGTACCACCAGATCTAAACCGTTGGCGATCAAATCCGGTGCCGGAATGCCGGTGACCAGATTGACGCTCAAGCCGGGATATTCGCGTAACATTTCGCTGGTCATGGCCGATAAAACATTTTGCGCCATGGTGGATGAGCAGCCGATACGCAGAATGCCAATCGGCGTGTTATTAAAGGCGTAAAGCTGCTCGTGCACCTGTGATGCCTCGGCCAGCATGCGGCGGCAGCCTTGAAAGTAGATTTTCCCGGCTTCAGTCAGGCCAATACTGCGCGTGCTGCGATTGAGCAATTTGACCTGCAGCTCATCTTCCAGTTTGGCAACAATCTGGCTAATCGACGAAACGCTAAGCTGAAGCTGACGTGCTGCGGCGGTAAATGAGCCCAATTCAACCACTTTGGCGAAAATGGACATGCTTTTAAGTCGATCCATTGTTTACTCTGGCTAAAAAGTGATTTAGCTCACAATATGTAGAAAACGTATAGTCAAGCGCGTTACTATACGCGCGCTGGGTCTCTTCACTGCACCTGAACACGGCTGTGTTAACCCGATGATACGCTATGATTAGCTCAACGCGGCCTGAATGTTGCCATCAGTTTATCCGTCTTCCCCTGATCGTAAAGCCAACGTGCTCAACCGCATGTGGGTCGGTATCGGTGCAATCCGGCAAGGTCGAACTAAGGATCCGAAATGAGTGTGCTTCCGGTATTTGTCGTATTCGGGCTGTCTTTTCCGCCCATCTTCGTTGAACTCTTGGTTTCGCTGGCGCTGTTCTGGCTAGTGAAACGCGTGCTAACACCGAGCGGGATCTACGATCTGGTTTGGCATCCAGCACTGTTTAACACAGCGTTGTATTGCTGTGTGTTTTACCTTGTATCCCGTTTATTCGTCTGAGGTTTTTAAGTGAAAGCGCTAATAAGAAAAATCGCGCGATACGCGATTACGCTCCTGCTGGTTATCATCGCTATCGTGATCATCTTCCGCGCCTGGGTGTTCTACACCGAATCACCGTGGACGCGTGATGCTAAATTCTCCGCCGATGTCGTGGCGATCTCGCCTGACGTCACCGGCATCATTACTGACGTGCCGGTGCATGACAACCAACTGGTGAAAAAAGGCGACACGCTGTTTGTGGTGGATCGTCCACGCTACCAAAAAGCGCTGGATGAAGCCCAGGCGGATGTTGAATATTACCAAGCGCTGGTGAGTGAAAAACGTCGCGAAGCCAGCCGCCGTAATCAGTTGGGTACCAGCGCCATGTCGCGTGAAGCGATCGAGCAATCCAACAACGATCTGCAAACCAGCGAACATCAGCTGGCCAAAGCGGTGGCAACCCGCGATTTGGCGGTGATCGACCTCGATCGCACCACCATCAAAGCGCCATCTGATGGCTGGGTCACCAACCTCAATGTCTACCAGGGTGAGTTCATCACGCGCGGTTCCGTCGCTGTTGCGCTGGTACAGCAGCACTCCTTCTATGTGCTGGCGTACATGGAAGAGACCAAGCTGGATGGCGTGCGCCCGGGCTTCCGCGCGCAAATTACGCCGCTGGGCAGCAATGTCGTGTTGCGCGGCACCGTCGACAGTATTGCTGCGGGCGTCACCAACAGCAGCAGCACCAGCGACAGCAAAGGCATGGCGACCATCGACTCGAATCTGGAGTGGGTGCGCCTGGCGCAGCGTGTGCCGGTGCGCATTCGTCTTGACGATCAGCCGGGTAATCGCTTCCCAGCGGGGACTACCGCGACGGTGGTGATCACTGGCGCCCAGGATCGCGAAACCAAAGTCTCCCCGATGGCGCAGTTGTTCAATCGCCTGCGTGAGTTTGGTTAAGCGAGGGCGTTATGATTGAGTTTTTGCGTTTCCCGGTGAAGCTGACCTTCGCGCTGGTTGCAGCGTTGATGATTGGCTTTCACTTCAATCTGGAAACGCCGCGTTGGGCGGTAATGACCGCCGGCATTGTGGCCGGCGGTACCGCTTTTGCTGCGGGGGGCGATCCCTACTCTGGCGCACTGCGCTATCGCGGCATCCTGCGCATCATCGGTACCTTCATTGGCTGTATCGCTGCGCTTACAATCATGATTGCCACGGTGCGTGCGCCGGTGGTCATGTTGCTGATCTGCTGCATGTGGGCGGGCATGTGCGTCTGGCTCTCGTCGCTGATCAAAGTTGAAAACTCTTACGCGCTCGGTCTTGCCGGTTACACCGCGCTGATCATTGTGGTTACCGCCGATGCCAGCGGTGGCTTAACATTGGCGCCGCAATATGCGGTTGAGCGCTGCAGTGAAATCGTCATCGGTATTTTGTGTGCCATTCTCGCCGACATGCTGTTCTCACCGCGATCGATCAAAAAAGTGATTGAGCAGGAAGTGGATGCGCTGCTAGTGGCGCACTACAAGCTATTGCAAATGTGCGTAGCGCATGAGGATAAAGAGGAAGTCGATAAAGCCTGGAGCGCGTTAGTGCGTCGCACCACGGCACTTAGCGGCATGCGAAGTCAGCTGATGATGGAATCTTCACGCTGGAAAAATGCCAGTCGCCGCCTGCAAATGCTCAACACCTTATCGCTGACGATGATCACTCAGGCCGCCGAAACCTTCCTGATTCAGAACTCGCGCCCGGAATACATTCCACCGCACTACCGTTTATTGATCGAAAAAGAGGTCAATAGCGTCGACGATGTGCATAAGCGCATGAAGGTAATGCGGCGTTTAATTGGCGTCAGCAGTAAAGCTGTCCCGGTGACGCTGGCGAGTTGGGTTGGCGCGGCGACGGAATATCTTTTACTGATCAATGGGGTAAAAAGTAACAGCCGCATCACCACCTTAGAAGAGAATATTTTGCAGCGTGAAGTGGTGATTCAGGCGCGTTCAGCTGAAACCCATCATGCGATGATCAACGGCGTGCGCACTTTTGTGGCGACCGCGCTGGGTTCACTTTTCTGGTTGTATACCGGCTGGACCTCGGGAAGTGGTTGTATGGTCATGCTGGCGGTGATTACCGCGCTAGCGATGCGCATGCCCAATCCGCTGCTGATGGCCAAAGACTTCCTCTACGGAATGACGGTAGCCGTGCCGCTTGGCGCGCTCTACTTCGTTTTTATTCTGCCAGCCACGCAGCAAAGTGCACTGCTGTTGTGTATTGCCATCGGCGCGCTGGGCTTTATCGGCGGCATCTTCGTGCAGCGTCGCCAGCTTGGTACGCTGGGTGCCCTGATTGGTACCCTGAATGTGCTGGTGCTGGATAACCCGATGAAGTTCGAGTTCAACGTGTTCCTCGATAACGTGCTGGGCCAGGTGATTGGCTGCTTTGTGGCGATGATGGTGATTTTACTGATTCGCGATAAATCCAAAGCGCGTACCGGACGTAAATTGCTGAACCGCTTTATGTATGCTGCCGTCGCGGCGCTGACGACTAATCAGGCGCGTCGCCGTGAAAATCATCTGCCGGCGCTGTATCAGCAACTGTTCTTGCTGCTCAATCTTTTCCCAGGCGATATCGATAAGTATCGCATTGCGCTGACGCTGATTATTGGGCATCAACGCCTGCGCAATGCGGAAGTGCCGGTGAATGCTGATCTGTCGGCCTATCATCGTCAGTTACGCCATACGGCGGATAGCATCATTTCAGCCACCAGCGATGATAAGCGCCGCTATTACTTCCAGCGTTTGCTGCAGGAGCTAGATGTTTACCAAGAGAAGCTGCAGCACTATTCTGCTCCCATCAACGTTACCGAACCGGTGAAGCGGTTGGCGCTGATGTTGGATAAGTATCAGAACACCTTAATACAAATCTGAAACTGGCCGCTGCAGCGCGCAGCGGCCTTGTTGATCCCACGCTGACACAAAAACCTCCCTTATTGGCATCTATACTTTCCTGACAGGACGTAAACTGACTGGAGAAAACTGATGTCCACCTCCCTGCAACAACATGAATTGTTCAAGACGGGCTATTTCGCCGATGGCCAATGGCACAGCGCTAGCGCAACCTTTGAGGTCACTAATCCTGCCACCGGCGACGTTTTAGCGCAGGTAGCGAAAGCCGGTAAACAGGAAACCGAACAGGCGATTGCCGCCGCACAGCGCGCGTTTCCCGCCTGGCGCGATAAAACCGCCAAGGCGCGTGCCGAGATCCTCAATCGCTGGTATCAGCTGATTATCGAAAACAAAAGCTGGCTGGGCCAGTTGATGACGGCCGAGCAGGGCAAACCGCTCAAAGAAGCCGAAGGCGAAGTGGAATACGCCGCCAGCTTTATTCAGTGGTTTGCCGAGCAGGCGAAACGCGCCAACGGCGAAATTATCCCGCCCGCTAAAGCGGGCTCGCGCATTCTGGCGACGCGCGAACCGATTGGCGTGGTGGCGGCTATCACGCCGTGGAATTTCCCGATGGCGATGCTGACGCGCAAACTCGGTCCCGCGCTGGCTGCCGGTTGTACTGGCATCATCAAACCTGCCAATAACACCCCGCTGAGCGCCTTTGCGCTGCTGGCGCTGGCGCAGAAAGCCGGGGTGCCGGATGGCGTGCTGAATGCGGTCGCGGGTGATACGCATGCGATCAGTGACGCCATTATGGCAAGCAAAGTGGTGCGTAAAATCTCCTTTACCGGTTCAACTGCCGTGGGGAAAACGCTGATGCGCAACGCTGCGGAAACCATGAAAAAAGTCTCAATGGAACTCGGCGGCAATGCGCCTTACATCGTGTTTGATGACGCTGATATTGATGCGGCGGTACAGGGCGCCATTGCCAATAAATTTCGTAATGCCGGGCAGGTATGCGTTAGCGTCAACCGCTTTTATGTGCATAACGCCGTCTACGATCGCTTCGTCAACCAGCTGGCAGAGGCCGTTGGCAAACTCAAAGTGGGTAACGGCGTGGAAGAGGGCGTTATTGTCGGGCCGCTGATTGAAAAATCAGCGCTGGAGAAAGTCGAGGAACACGTCAAAGACGCGTTGAGTAAAGGTGGCAAACTGCTGGTCGGCGGTGAACGCCATCCGCTTGGCGGCAATTTCTGGCAACCCACCGTTATCACTGAAGCCCATGAAGAGATGAAGCTGGCCCAGGAAGAGACGTTTGGCCCGGTGGCAGCGTGCTTCCGTTTCGATGATGAAGCAGAGGTGATTCAACGCGCCAACAATACTGAATTTGGTCTGGCGGCTTATTTCTACACGCAGAATTTACAGCGCGTGTTCCGCGTATCGGCGGCGTTGGAGGCGGGCATGATCGGTATTAACGAATGTGCGGTCTCCACCGAGCTGGCACCGTTTGGCGGAGTGAAAGAGTCTGGGCTAGGACGTGAAGGTTCGGTGCTGGGGATGGAAGAGTATCTGGAAGTGAAAGCGCTGCATCTGGGTGGACTGGCTTAGTCGCTGCAATTATGAGGGCGTCATGATGAGAACCGAGCGTTTCGATTTCGACGAAATTGTCGATCAAGCCCATTTCTTCCGACAGTTTAGCGATCGTTTTTTTCTTGCCGATCTCGCCATCAACGATCTCGACGATCTTTGGGGCGCGATTATCGGTGAGCAGCTGCCGCTACCGCTGGAGATTGAGTTTGTAAATCTGGGGAAGGGGCAGAAACGCCGGTATGGCGCCTTGATTCTGCTATTTGATGAAGCAGAAGAGGAGCTGGAAGGCCAGCTCCGCTTCAATGTAAAGTAAAAAAGGGCCCCGGCGAGCGGGGCCAAAGGGTTCGTCTTAACTGACGAGGAATTACTTATACAGCTCAGCGGTCATGTGATAGCTGTCGCCGGTTTTGGCTTCAATCACTTTATAAGCGCTGGCGCCTTGCGCATCGGCTTTCTGAGAAAGCTCAGCGCGATAATCCATTGGCGAACCGCCGGTTCCGCTGATTGAAATAGTGCTGCCGGTAGGTTGCAGATTCTGCGCCTGTTGTTCGGTGACCAGTTGTGCTGCAGAAGCACCAAAGGCGAGCAGGGAAAGCAGGCTAGCAGTTGCGATGGTTGTTTTGATTTTCATAATTTTCTCCTCGTTTAATCAACAACCTGCGGCATAAAAGGGGGAGGCGGGTCGTCGATCTATTGCCTGGCGCGTATTGGGCGCCGGACGTTTGATTATTGATTATTTGTACAGTTCAGCAGTGACGTGGAAGGTATCACCACGATTGTTCTCAATGATGCGGTAATGGCTGGCACCCTGAGCATCAGCTTTCTGTGACAGTTCCTGACGTACATTGGTCTGGTCGCCGTCTACACCGCTCACGCTGATGGTTTGATTCAGTGATTGCAGCTGTTCAGCTTGCTCGTTAGAGACCAGGCTCGCGGCGCTTGCGCCGAAAGACAGAACAGAAGCCAGACTCAGTACTGCGATAGCTAATTTGGTTTTCATGATTCACTCTCCTGAAATTTGGGCTGGCAACCTGAGAGGCAAAAGCGTCTCAAACGGGTCGCCGTTCACATTGCGTCTTGAATCAGTAACTTATTTGTACAATTCAGCGGTAGCGTGATAGTTGTCACCGGTGTTCGCCTCGATCACGCGGTAAGCTTTCGCGCCCTGCTGATCGGCTTTATCGTTAAGCTGCTGACGGATATCCATTGGAGAACCGCCCACGCCGCTGACGCTGATGGTACCTGCGGGTTGCAGATTCGCGGCCTGTTCGGCGTTGATAGAATCTGCTGCAAAAGCACCAAATGACAGAGCAGAGAGAATACTTAAAGTTGCGATAGTGGTTTTAACGTTCATGATATTTTTCCTCGTCGTCTATTTTTATCTTTTTCTTTCGTGTGATTTGCATCACGAAACTAAGTATAGATCTAATCACCCATGAAATTAATATCCAGCTAATAATGTTTGGTTGTAATTCTTTATCCTTATGGCACTTTTTTAGAACCTGAAGTTATAAAAAACGCCTGGATCTTAACCAGAGGCGGTTATTTCAAAGTAAAAACAATGATCTACATCAAATTATCTTTTAGTGCGAAAGATCGTGGTTGATCTCGCTGGCTGATACGCAATGAGAAGGGAATGACACTGAGCACGTAATGTAAAGCAGTGTAAAATAGCGCATTAGGTTAAGCAGGGGCAAAGGTCGTACCAATTTTGGGAGGTGCAGATAACCGCTGGGTATATGGATAACTTATTATTTACAAAGGGATTTGTGACAGATTGGTTAAAAAAGGGGCGAGAAGGGGAATAATACCGGCAGTCGAACTGCCGGTAATCTGCAGGGTTTTATAGCTCTTGTTCGAATAAAACCAGAATCGCGTCGTACAACTGTTTTACCGAGAAGGTGCGTGCGGGCGTAATAAAGATGGTGTCATCACCGGCGATGGTACCGAGGATGCCTTCGGCTTTGCCGAGCGAATCCAGCAGGCGTGCAATCAGCTGCGCAGCGCCCGGGCTGGTATGAATGACCACCAACGCATCGTTGTAGTCGATATCAAGCACCAGATTTTTCAGCGGGCTGGTGGTAGTAGGAACACCAAGCTCAGCGGGCAGACAGTAAACCATTTCCATCTTGGCGTTACGAGTACGCACTGCACCGAACTTGGTGAGCATACGAGAAACTTTCGACTGGTTGATGTTCTCGAAGCCGTCTTCCTGCAGCGCCTGCACGATTTCGCCCTGAGAGCTGAATTTCTCTTCCTTCAATAAGGCTTTGAACGCCTTAATCAGGTCGTCTTGTTTTGATGGGTTTCGCATAAGCTACCAATAAAAAGAGGGTTGCAGCAGGCAACAGACCCGCAGCAGATAAATTATTATGCATTTAGATGAATTTTTATGCAATGAGTCTGATGAGAGAATCGCGGTAATGACCTGCGGGGGCGAGATCATACCAGAGTTTTTCGGCACGCCAAAATCGCGGGTTGGCGCGCAAAGCGAAGGTTGCAATGTTGTTATATTATTGAGGTGGTAACAAAAATATTGATGATCATTGCCGTCCATTGTCTTCTGGCTGCGAATGTATCATTCAGGCGACTTCTGAAGTAGAGATGTCTCGGGAGCCGATTGCGGCGTGATGTTAAGTGCGCGACAGGTTTAGTCGCTATCGCCTGAGAAGTTGATTAAACTCGTAACCTGATGGATTTTCGGCATATCTCTGCCCCACCTTAATAAGGAGTTCAGGATGAAAGTTGCCGTTCTCGGTGCCGCTGGTGGTATTGGCCAGGCACTCGCACTACTGCTTAAAACGCAATTACCCGCAGGCTCAGCACTCTCACTTTATGATATCGCTCCGGTAACCCCGGGTGTCGCGGTGGATCTCAGCCATATTCCTACTGCCGTAACCGTTGAAGGGTTCAGCGGTGAAGATGCGACGCCAGCGCTACACGGCGCTGACGTAGTGCTGATCTCAGCCGGTGTGGCACGTAAACCGGGCATGGATCGCGCCGACCTGTTTAACGTTAACGCCGGTATCGTACGTAACCTGATTGAACAGGTTGTCAGCACCGCGCCTAAAGCGCTGATTGGCGTCATCACCAATCCAGTCAACACCACGGTGGCGATTGCGGCCGAAGTGTTGAAGAAAGCGGGCGTATATGACAAGAACCGCCTGTTTGGCGTTTCGACCCTTGATATTATCCGCGCCAATACCTTTGTGGCGGCGCTGAAAGGCAAGCAACCTAACGAGATTGACGTGCCAGTGGTGGGCGGGCATTCGGGCGTGACCATTTTGCCGCTGCTGTCACAGGTGAAAGGCGTAAGCTTCAGCGAGCAGGAAGTCGCGGATCTCACCAAACGTATTCAGAACGCGGGCACCGAAGTGGTGGAAGCCAAAGCCGGTGGAGGATCGGCGACGCTGTCGATGGGGCAAGCGGCGGCACGTTTCGGTCTGTCGCTGATTCGCGCGCTGCAAGGCGAAGCCAATGTCGTGGAGTGCGCCTATGTAGAAGGCGATGGCGAATACGCCCGTTTCTTCTCACAGCCGCTGCTGCTGGGTAAAAACGGCATTGTTGAGCGTCGTCCGCTTGGCACGCTGAGTGCTTTCGAACAGCAAGCGCTGAACGGCATGCTGGAAACGCTGAAGAAAGATATCGCGCAGGGCGAAGAGTTTGTGAAGTGATGCACGCTGAGCGGCAATAAAAAACGCCCGGTTTTAGCCGGGCGTTTGGTTTTTATAATCCGCCAGATTTGAAGGTCTTATTGGCGGGCGCACCGTTGCTGGCGGGGTTTTGCTTTCCCAGCGTCTCCATACGCACCTGGAACGGTGGGAATGGCATCTCAATGCCGTGCTCTTCAAAGCCGCGCAGAATTAGCTGATGCAGTTCATGGCGCAGCGGCATGCGATGTCCCATCTCCGCAGCATGCACGCGTAGTTCAAACAGCTGGATACCTTGCTGCAAATCGACCAGGAACACATCTGGTGCCGGCATATCAAGCACATAGGTACAGCGATCGGCTGCCTGTTTAAGGATGTTGGTGACTTCATCACTGTTTACGCGGGCAGGAGCCGGAATCGTCAGCACCACACGGGTGACCGAATCCGACAGCGACCAGTTAACAAATTGCTCAGTAATGAACGCCTTATTCGGCACAATGATCTCTTTGCGGTCCCAGTCGGTAATGGTGGTGGCGCGGGTGTTGATGCGGGTAATACTGCCGGTCAGATCGCGAATAGTCACGGTATCGCCGATACGAATCGGTTTCTCAAACAGGATAATCAGGCCGGAGATAAAGTTGGCGAATATCTCCTGCATCCCGAAGCCTAACCCCAGACCTAACGCGGCAACCAGCCACTGCAGCTTCGACCACTCAATCCCCATCATCGAGAAGCCAATCAGGCCACCAATCAGCATTAGCGCATATTTGGTCAGGGTGGTAATCGCGTAGCCGGTGCCTGGCGCCAGGCTAAGATGCTGTAACAGCGCCAGCTCGAGCAAAGCAGGCATATTACGCACCAGCTGGGTGGTGATAATCAGTACCAGAATGGCAATCAGCACCGCGCCCAGCGTAATCGCCTGCACGCTATCAACACCTTGAATCGTGGTGCTGGCGTTCCACAGCGGAATGTTATCAAGGAAGCTAAACGCCGAGTGAATTTCAGACCACAGCACAATCACCGAAACCAAGGCAATTAGCGTGAGAATGGAACGCACCAGGCGCAGCGACTGCGCGCTGATCTCATCCAGGTCAATACTCGGCTCATCAATTTCGATGGTGTCGGCATTCGCGGGCGTTGACTGCTCTTTCTCTTCTTCACTGCGTGCACGGTTGGCCAGCATATCGGCGCGACGCTGTCGCGCGCGGTCAAAGGCGATGCGGCGCCGCTGAATCAGCATCCAGCGGCGGATGATGTGATAAATCACTAGCAGGAAGAACCAGATGCCCACCGACGTTTCCAGACGTGCCAGCAGCGCCTGCGCCGTGGCGAGATAACCGATGCAAGAGGCGAAAGCGGCAACCAGCGGCAAGGCAATCATCAGATTCCACAGAATGCGGTTAACAAAATTGTCGCCGTTGCCCTCTTTATCCAGATAAAGCGGAATGCCGGCACGTTTCAGGCTGACGGTAACAATACTCAGCGCGCCACAAATCAGGATGAAACAGATGCGTCCCAGCGTGCCTGAGAATTGCGGATCGTCGAGATTGGCGAAGGCGATCAGCAGCATGATGAGCGGCACAATCAAGCCAACCGACAGCGAGTAATAGCGCATTGCCCGCGCTACGCGCGCCTGTGGCCAGCGGAAATGCACCACGAATAAACCATCCGGACGGGCAAAGGCGGCGCTGATCATAAAGGCCCACAGCAACGGCAGCGTGGCGGTAATGCCATCGCCAATCGCCACGGCGAACGGATAGGGCCAGGCATGCTGTAAACCATAACCGAGTGCCGCCCATAGCACCGGCAGCGGCACCGCCACCAAAATCGACCAAAATACGGTACGTAGCGTCAGGCTGAAGCGGTCTTGCGTGACTTTACCGACGCGGCTGGCGGAACGCTGCATAAAGGCGTTGTAGTGACGGCGTGAGCTGATGCTGAAGCCAACCAGTAGCACCGCACCAATAATCGGCAACACGGTTTCGCGGTTGGTGAACATCATCGCCAGCGCTTTGCCGAGCTGGCCAGCGGTGTCCAGCGACAGTAAACGCTTAAGATCCTGCGCCATCTCAACCGGGAAATTCAGGCCGATGGTGTTAACGTCAGCGGTCCAGAACAGGTAACGATGCGTGGCATCTTTGACTTCCGCCAGCGCATCCTGCAACTGTGTGTTGGAAACCTTAAGCTTGGTGATTTCCAGAATCAGCGTATCGCAGCCAGAAATCAGTGAATTCAGTAACTCGCGCTGGGTTTTTAGCTGGGCTTCAAGAATGCGGGTTTGTTCACTGCTGAACGGTGAGCCGTCATCCTGCTTTGCTTTACGCAGTTCCTGCTGACGCTCAAGCAGATCCTCGTAATGCAGCCGCTGCACGCGCAGCTGGCCCATCTCGCTATCGATCTGCTGCGATTTTGGCATCTCTGGCAGACGCGCCACCTGCGCACGCAGCGCCTCGCCTAACAGGTTTGATGCTCCCAACCACTGCGACTGCTCGCGGAGCGTGCTGAGCGCCTGACGTACCTGCAAAGTCTGATTGGTGGCAAGCCGCTGCTGCGAAGCGACCAGATCCATGCGCTGCGCTTGCTGATTGAGGTCTGCGGACAACTCGCGGTTAACGCGGAACTGATCGCTGATTGAACTCGGCATATCGCCGCTGTTTTCAGCCAGTTGCTCGGTGCGCTCCAGCGCCAGCTCGGCTTCGCGCTGGCGCTGGTTATTTAGCTGATTACGCAGCGCCTGCAAATAGTTATCCAGCTGGGTGGCTTTGCGCTGATGTACTTCGGCACGCATGCGCGCCAGCTCCTGGCGATTATTGGCGGAGAGCTGAGCCAGTTCCAATTCATCAACGCGCGCCTTGTTCGCGGCATTTTCTGCCTGACGCACGTATATCTGCGCCTGCGCCAGCGGCGTGGTAGCCGCTGAGGTGTTCTGCGCCCGACGATCGCTTTCCGTCATTGCGCGGCGTGCGTCCGTTTGCTGCTGCGGCAGCTGCGAAAGCGAATCGCTGATTTCGCGCGCGCGGTCTTGCTCCTGCTGCGCCTGACGGCCTTCCTCCAGCAGTTGGCTGCTAACCTGCAGTAACTCCTGATCCAGCTCGGCGCTGCTCATATTGCTACGCACCGACTTGCTGCTGTCGGTGAGCGTGGCGATCTGCTGACGGAGTTCCCGCGCCATGCGTGGAAAATCATCAATCACCTGCTGATATTGCTTTGCGCGCTCCAGAGACTCATTGCGCTCATTGAGGAAATTGATTGCCGCTTCCAGCGCCTGCACCTGTTCGGTTTGCGCGGGGGAGTTTTTGGCGGATTTAGCCGCATCCAGTTCCTGCTGAAGCTGGCTGGATTGCGGAATGGTCGCTGCCAATACAGAACTGCTGAGCACCAGGCTCAGCAGCAGAAGGAGAAAAACGCGCACGGGAGAGATTCCGGGTTATTCGCTAAGAGGGACGCTGTTGCCCGGTTGAGGCATGGCGATGGCCAGCGGCTGACCGAGGCGAGTTTTGCTTTCGGCTTCGAGGCTTTCCGCCAGCTTCACGCGGTTAGGCGCGAACAGGTTGATGACCGTTGAACCCAACTTGAAACGCCCCATTTCCTGGCCTTTTAGCAGCACCACCGCACCGTCATGATCGGCAGAAGGATAACGCCAGCGTTTGATCACACCCTCGCGCGGCGGCGTTATGGTACCTGCCCACACGGTTTCGATGCTGCCAACGATGGTGGCACCGACCAGGATCTGCACCATTGGGCCGTGATCGGTATCGAATACGCAGATCACGCGCTCATTACGCGCAAACAGATTGGGGATATTGCGTGCGGTCAGCGGATTGACCGAATAGAGATCGCCTGGCACATAGAACATTTCGCGCAGGATGCCGTTACATGGCATGTGGACGCGATGATAATCGCGCGGAGCAAGGTAAGTAGTAACAAACTCGCCGTCGATGAATTGATCCGCCAGATCGTCATTACCCGCCAGCAGCGCCTGCAGGCTGTAAGTGTGGCCTTTGGCCTGGAAGATCTGATCGCCTGCAATGCGGCCAAGCTGGCTGATTGCGCCATCGGCTGGCAGCGCCAGCAAGGAGGCATCAGGATCGATGGGACGTGCACCCTCTTTTAACGGACGCACGAAGAAGTCATTAAAGGTGCGGTAGCTGCTGGTATGAGGCTTGCTGGCTTCCGCCATATCCACTTTGTAGTACCAGACAAAGATATCGATGACCGCTTTAGTGAGCCAGCCACCCCGACGGCTAGCGCCCCAACCGGCGAGTTCGGTGAGCCCTTTTTTAGGCAAAATATGATTCAGGCCGAGTTTAAAACGATCAAACACCGTTGCCTCCTGGCTTAATTACGTGTCGTTAACAAAAAGGGGGCGGATTGTAGCAGCGCCCCAGCTCGTTGGCGAATGTGCCGTTGTACGCGTTAATCCTGGTCTGAGGAAAAGTTTTTACGCGTTTTTACCTGCGCCATGCTCTCCAGAATTCGATGGTAGTTATCGAAGCGGGAGATATCGATCTTACCTTCCTCTACCGCTTCGCGAATGGCGCAGCCAGGATCGGTATCATGCTTACAGTCGCGGAAGCGGCAGCTGCCGAGGTATTCGCGGAATTCGACAAATCCGCGCGTCACCTGCTCCGGTTCAAGATGCCACAAGCCGAACTCTCGCACGCCCGGTGAATCGATCACATCGCCGCCTGCCGGGAAGTGATAGAGACGGGAAGCGGTGGTGGTGTGCTGACCCAAACCAGAAACGTTTGAGACATCGTTGGTCAGAATCTCATCGCCCGCTAACTCCAGGCCAAGCAAATTGTTCAACAGGCTCGATTTGCCGACGCCGGATTGGCCGGCAAAGATACTTACGCGGCCGGTTAAGGCGCTTTCCAGTTCAACCAAACCATCTTTGGCATGGCTGGAAACCATTAATACGCGATAACCAATATTGCGATAGATCTCCATCTGTTCGTCGACAAACGCGCGGCCTTCAGCATCGAGCAAATCGATTTTGTTGAGCACCAGCAGCGGCTCAACGCCGAGAGTTTCACTGGCAACCAAGTAACGATCGATGATGTTGAGCGACAGTTCCGGCAGGATCGCCGAAACAATGATGATCTGATCGATGTTGGCAGCGATCGGTTTAACGCCGTCATAGAAGTCGGGGCGCGTTAGTACCGTTTTACGATCGTGTACCGCTTCGACGATCCCTTTGCCGCCGCCAATCGCCACGCGCCACAATACGCGATCGCCGGTGACCAGCGATCGAATGGTGCGGCGGATATTACAGCGATGAACAACGCCCGCGCTATCTTCCACGTCTGCGTGCATGCCGAAACGGCTGATCACCACGCCATCAGCCGCTTCTCCAAACAGGCTATCATCCGGCTCCGGCTTTTCACTCCGTTGCTGCAGACGACGCTGATGGTTGGCGCTTACGCGACGTTGTTGACCTTTCGACAGTTTGTTTTTACTCACGCATCCTCTCACGGCTTTCGCCAGGCTTCGCCCTGTTGGGCAAAACGTCTATGATACACCTGAAATGAGTTTAATGACGACTTTGGCAACAGGCGGGAAACGCATGACAGCTGGCAATGAAAACAATCTGATTTGGATCGACCTCGAAATGACCGGATTGAATCCGGAACGCGATCGCATTATTGAGATCGCTACTATCGTCACCGATGCTAACCTCAATATCCTGGCGGAAGGGCCGGTGTTCGCCGTGCATCAATCTGACGAGCAGCTCGCGCTGATGGATGACTGGAACGTGCGTACCCATACCAACAGTGGTTTGGTGGCGCGGGTGAAGGCCAGCCAGCACGACGACCGCGCGGCGGAGTTGGCCACCATTGAATTTCTGAAACAGTGGGTGCCGGCGAATACCTCACCGATTTGTGGCAACAGCATCGGTCAGGATCGTCGCTTCCTGTTTAAGTACATGCCTGAACTCGAAGCCTATTTCCACTATCGCTATCTCGATGTCAGCACATTGAAAGAGCTGGCGCGCCGCTGGAAGCCAGACATTCTCCCAGGCTTTAAAAAGTCTGGCAGCCATCAGGCGCTGGATGATATTCGTGAATCTGTCGCAGAGCTGGCGTACTACCGCGAACACTTCCTGCAGCTTTAATCGACTGTGGGTGCGCAGGAAATCATCAGGTTGTCGATTAAAGCAGCGATCGCGCGGAAAGCGCAAAATTTTGCTTTTAGACTCTTGCGACTGAAAGGATTTCTCGTATAATGCGCACCCCGTACCGGTGAAGAATTTCATGTGGCACGGAGCAGTACAGCGAAATACAGAATCGAGCATGTTCATTTGATGCAAGGCGGCAACTGAACGAGTCACAGCGAGCTTACTTCAGTAAGTGACCTGTGCGAGTGAAGGCAGCTAACGCAGCAGCAAATAAACAGGCGAAGATTATGCGGGAATAGCTCAGTTGGTAGAGCACGACCTTGCCAAGGTCGGGGTCGCGAGTTCGAGTCTCGTTTCCCGCTCCAAATTTCGCTAAGCAGTAAACCTCTAATGCGGGAATAGCTCAGTTGGTAGAGCACGACCTTGCCAAGGTCGGGGTCGCGAGTTCGAGTCTCGTTTCCCGCTCCAGAGTTTGTAGTAAACCATCCAAATCACGGATTTAGTCGTTAGCGTGGTTGTTGTGACAAAAATACAAAGATGCAGAATCGAGTATTTGAGTTTGTGACAAGGCAGCCAACGAAGTAGCAGACTAAAATACGAAGATTATGCGGGAATAGCTCAGTTGGTAGAGCACGACCTTGCCAAGGTCGGGGTCGCGAGTTCGAGTCTCGTTTCCCGCTCCAGATTTTTATATTCACTAATGTTATTTGCCCTCAGGCGCAATCAGAATTAAAACTGCTGCAGATCTTTTTTGATCGCATGCTACATCGTTTTTTCTGGCAATTTTGCACGCCTTGCTCGCACCGATAATGCTGGTTGTCTGCTGCAGCTATCTTACAGGTTATCCACAATGTGCCCGCATGCTGCTGACGGCGTTTGCCCTCATCTGTAAAACTGTTTTGAACAGAGTTATCCACAGGCTCTGAACAAACCCCTGCCTGCTAAACGCGACGCAAATATTTACAATAATCGCTTAATTGTTTGATTTATAAGTGGTTAAACCTATTTCAGACTGTAATCTTACCCTTTAGGCAAAATTACGATCTCTGTCACTATTCAGTTGGATAATTTTATTCACAGCGTGTGGAAAAGAGTTTTATTCTGTGCCACTGCTCATTCACGCATCACGTGGCAGACCTTTTTCGACTGCCCGCACCAGCCGCTGTTTCTTCGCTGGCTGCACCTCAACCGCTTGCGCTGCACGTTTTTCTAGCTGCTGAGCCATTGCCCACGCAATATGCTCATCCAGCATCGGATGTTCGCCGCTGCGCAGTGCTAATACCGCCATATTTTCTTCTGCCCACGGCGCGTTGCCTAAAGCCACGGCAATGTTGCGTAACCAACGCAGGTGCCCAATACGACGAATCGCTGAACCTTCCGTAATACGCAGGAATTTTGCTTCATCCCATTTGAATAATTCAGTAAGCGGCGGCGCGTGTAATACGGCGCGCGGTGAAAAGTCATCTTCATCGGTTAGCTGGCCATAGCGGTTCCACGGGCAAATCAGTTGGCAATCATCGCAACCATAAATCCGATTACCAATCAGCGGGCGGAACTCTTCGGGAATAGCGCCTTCCAATTCGATGGTGAGATAAGAGATGCAGCGACGCGCATCGACCACGTAAGGCTCGACGATGGCGGCAGTGGGGCAGATAGTGATGCAGGCCACGCAGCGCCCGCACTGTTCTTCCTGTGGCTGATCGACCGGCAGCGGCAGATCGATCAGCAGCTCGCCGAGAAAGAACCAGGAACCTGCTTCGCGGTTCAGGACGAGCGAGTGTTTGCCGGTCCAGCCCAATCCGGCTTTAACGGCAATCGGGCGCTCGAGAATGGGTGCGGAGTCGACGAAGGGACGGAAATTGAGTTCGCCACAGTGCGCCTGAATCATTTCTCCGAGCTTTTTCAGTCGATTGCGCAATACTTTGTGATAGTCGCGACCCAGCGCATAGCGACTAACATAACCCAGCTGGGGGTTTTTTAGCGTGCTGGCAAAGGCGGCTTTGGCGGGAAGATAGTTCATGCGAACGCTGATCACGCGCAGCGTACCGGGCAGCAGTTCATGTGGACGTGCACGCATCATGCCGTGGCGCGCCATCCAATCCATCTCGCCGTGGTACTGCTTATCCAGCCACTCCTGCAGCCTGGGCTCTTCGGCGCTCAGATCGGTATCGCAAATACCCACCTGTTGGAAGCCGAGTTCGCGTCCCCACTGTTTAATTTGTTGAGCGAGCTGATGAAGATCGAGAGGGTATGACATGAGAAACCAGGCAATTGAAGCAAACGCACGCAGTTTAACACACTCTGTGTGGCCTGCGCAGGCGATGGCGCAACTGGAACGTGATGCTGCTGATAGCCTGGGCTTAACGCTGTATGAGCTGATGCAGCGCGCCGGACAGGCCAGCTATGAACTTGCCCGCCAGCTGTGGCCGCAGGCGAAACACTGGTTGGTGCTGTGCGGGCATGGTAACAACGGCGGCGATGGTTATGTGGTGGCGCGATTGGCGCAGGCGGCTGGGTTGAGCGTGACGCTGCTGGCCTGCGAAGGCAGCAAAGCCTTGCCGGAAGAAGCGCAGCAAGCGCGCGATGCATGGCTGGCGGCGGGAGGCGTGATCCATGCCGCAGATGCGGTCTGGCCGGAACAGATTGATGTGATTATCGATGCGCTGCTTGGCACCGGGCTCAACCGAGCACCGGCGTCACCTTACGATCGCTTAATTGAGTTGACCAATATGCATGCCGCACCGGTGCTGGCGATTGATATTCCCTCGGGTTTAGTCGCGGCTAATGGCACGGCGCCGGGCGAAACGGTGATCGCCGATCACACACTCAGCATGATTGCACTGAAACCCGGGCAATTAACCGGTAAAGCACGTGATCACGTAGGTATTTTACATAACCATGAGCTGGGCTTGTCGCCGTACCTTGCCGCTGAGCAGGCACCTATTTCACGTTACGATGCCGCGGACTTAACGCGCTGGCTGCAACCGCGCCGTGCCACATCGCATAAAGGCGATCAGGGGCGTCTGCTGGTGGTCGGTGGTGATAGCGGCACGGCGGGAGCCATTCGTATGACGGGAGAAGCAGCATTGCGCAGTGGTGCCGGACTTGTGCGCGTGCTCACGCATGAAGATAATATTGGCCCGATTCTCACCGCGCGTCCGGAGTTGATGGTTGACGCACTGAGTGACGAACGCCTCGATCAGGCGCTGGAATGGGCGGATGTCATCGCAGTTGGACCGGGGCTTGGCCAGCGGGACTGGGCTCAGAAGGCACTGAAAAAGATTGCGGCCAGTGAAAAGCCGATGCTTTGGGATGCGGATGCGCTTAACCTGCTGGCAATCAAGCAGGATAACCGTCAGAATCGCATCATTACGCCGCATCCCGGCGAAGCGGCGCGCTTGCTGGGTGTAAAAACCAGTGAGATTGAAAGTGACCGCTTACATGCAGCACGCGCCCTGGCGAAACGCTACGGCGGTGTGGTGGTACTGAAAGGTGCAGGCACGGTGATTGCCAGCGCGGCGGGAGAGTTAGCCATTGCGGATGTCGGCAACGCCGGCATGGCATCTGGCGGCATGGGCGATGTGTTAAGCGGCATTATTGCCGCGCTGATCGGCCAGAAATTGACATTACTTGAGGCAGCCTGCGCAGGCTGCGTCGCGCATGGGGCAACAGCCGATGCCGTTGCGCATCAGCGCGGTACACGCGGTATGTTAGCCACTGATTTGTTCGAGCTGCTGTGGCAGTTTGTTAATCCAGAGATGATCCAACAATAAAGCATGAAGAGCTGTGTTATCCCTTTGCCCGATGAGGCGGCAACCCTGAATCTGGGTGCGCAATTGGCGCGCGTCTGCAATAGCGCGCTGGTGATCTATCTTTATGGCGATTTGGGTGCCGGTAAAACCACCTTCAGCCGTGGTTTTCTGCAGGCGCTCGGCCATCAAGGCAATGTAAAAAGCCCAACGTATACCTTGGTTGAGCCCTACGAACTGGGGTCGCGTACGCTGTATCATTTTGATCTTTATCGTCTTGCCGATCCGGAAGAACTGGAGTTTATGGGCATCCGCGACTATTTCAGCGGTGATGCGCTATGTCTGGTGGAGTGGCCGCAGCAGGGCACCGGCGTGCTGCCTGAGCCTGATTTAGCGTTGACGTTGCGCTATGTCGATGCAGCACGTGAAGCCGAAATCAGCGCGGTGTCCGCCACTGGCGAAGCGCTGTTACTCCAATTCCAGCAAGGCAGGAATCCGGCATGATGTCACGGATGAAGATCATGATAGTGGCATTGCTGTGCCTGTTTTCTGCTTCAGCGCTCGCCGCCACGTTATCCGATATTAAAGTTGAAAACGGCGACAGCCAGGCCACAGTGACCTTGAGTTTCAACGGCCAGCCGGTTTACGGCTTTTTCCCGCTGCATAATCCCAATCGCGTGGTGCTGGATATTCGCCAGAGCGGCGCGATTAAAGGCTTGCCGCTGAATTTCAGCGGCGAAAATATTGTGCAGCGCATTCGCAACAGCCAGCCCAAAGATAAGCAAAGCCTGCGTTTAGTGTTTGAGTTGACGCAGCCGGCGCAAACGCGCGCCAGCACGCAGCGCGAAGGCAATAATTATCGCGTGGTGTTCACTATTCGCGGCACGCAGCCAGTAAAACGCGCTGCCGCTGCGCCAGTCACTACCGCGCGTGAAAGTCAGAGTCAAAGCAGTAGCCCGAGCAACCCATTCAACGCCAATCCGGTCACTGCCGTTACCAGCAGCGATACGACCGTGCGTCCAGCCACATCGTTGAGCCGCAATGATGTGGTGATTGTGGCGATTGATGCTGGACACGGTGGGCAGGATCCAGGTGCATCCGGACAAAACGGTTTGCATGAGAAAAATGTCACCATTTCCATTGCGCGTAAGCTGAAGGCGCTAATGGACAGAGATCCGATGTTCAAACCGGTACTGACGCGCAGCGGCGACTATTTCATCTCGGTTATGGGCCGCTCCGAAGTGGCGCGTAAAGAGAACGCTAACCTGTTAGTGTCGATCCACGCCGACGCCGCGCCCAACCATTCCGCTACCGGCGCATCGGTTTGGGTGTTGTCTAATCGTCGTGCCAACAACGAAATGGCCAACTGGCTGGAACAGAAAGAGAAACAGTCTGAACTGCTGGGCGGCGCGGGCGATTTGCTGGCAAACAGCCAGGCCGATCCCTATCTCAGCCAGGCGGTGCTGGATCTGCAGTTTGGTCATTCACAGCGCGTAGGCTATGACGTCGCGGTTAAAGTCCTGCAGCAGCTGCGCGGTATTACGCCGCTGCATAAACGTCTGCCGGAACATGCCAGCCTTGGCGTCTTACGTTCCCCGGATATCCCTTCTTTACTGGTCGAAACCGGCTTTATTAGTAATGCCGCGGAGGAGCGGCTGCTTGGTAGCAGCGCGTATCAGGAGAAGATTGCTCAGTCGATTTATAAAGGGCTACGCAATTATTTCCTTACGCATCCGCTGCAATCGATCCCAAAGGAGGAAAACCGGCCGCTGGACAGCGCACCAGCGGTTAGCGTCGCCAGCAATCCGGCGAGCGGCACGGTGCAATACACCGGCGCGACGCAGCGTCATACCGTTGCGCGTGGCGAAACGTTATCAGGTATCGCCGCGAAATATGGCGTCAGCATGGCAACGTTACGTGAGCTGAACAGCCTGAAGCGCGATGTCGTTTGGGTGGGACAGCGCCTGAAAGTGCCGGCGAAATCCAGCGTCAGCGTTGCGGCGGCAAGTCGTCCTACGCGGCACAAAGTGGTGCGCGGCGATTCGCTAACGGCGATTGCCGCGCGCTATGGCGTGAGCTCAAAAGCGATCATGCAGGCGAATAATATGAAGTCGAGCAATGTGATGCTGGGGCAAAACCTAAAAATTCCGCAATCCTGATTGTTGGCTCCGCGTGAGCCAACCAGCCAGAAGGATCACCACCATGCCAATACAGATTTTACCGCCGCAGCTGGCGAACCAGATTGCCGCAGGCGAAGTGGTTGAGCGTCCGGCATCGGTCGTAAAAGAGCTGGTGGAAAACAGCCTCGATGCCGGCGCAACGCGTATTGATGTTGATATTGAGAAAGGTGGCGCCAAACTTATCCGCATTCGTGACAACGGCTGCGGCATCGCGAAAGCCGAGCTGGCCATGGCGCTGGCACGGCATGCCACCAGTAAGATAGCCTCGCTCGATGATCTTGAAGCGATTGTCAGCCTCGGTTTCCGTGGTGAAGCGCTCGCCAGTATCAGCTCGGTTTCTCGTTTAACCCTCACGTCACGCACCGCCGATCAAACTGAAGCGTGGCAAGCCTATGCCGAAGGGCGCGATATGGAGGTGACGGTGAAACCCGCGGCGCATCCCGTGGGAACCTCGCTAGAAGTGCTCGATCTGTTCTACAACACGCCCGCACGCCGCAAATTTATGCGTACCGAAAAAACCGAATTTACTCATATTGATGAGGTAATTCGTCGTATTGCGCTGGCACGCTTTGATGTGGCCATTTCACTCAGCCATAACGGCAAGTTGATGCGTCAGTATCGCGCGGTCAGCGAGGAGACGCAGCGCGAGCGGCGTTTAGGCGCGATTTGTGGCACCACGTTTATGCAGCATGCGTTACGTATTGATTGGCAGCATGACGATTTAGCACTGCGTGGTTGGGTGGCCGATCCAAACGGTTCGCGACAGGTTACCGATCTGCAATATTGTTACGTCAACGGGCGTATGATGCGCGATAAGCTGATCAACCACGCCATTCGCCAGGCGTATCAAACGCAGCTTGGCGACGATCAGCAGCCGGCTTACGTGCTGTATCTCGAGATCGATCCGCATCAGGTGGATGTCAACGTCCATCCGGCTAAGCATGAGGTGCGTTTCCATCAGTCGCGTCTGGTTCATGATTTTATCTGGCAGGGCGTGATGAGTGCGCTGCAAGCCAGCCGCGCGCCGGAACTGCCGATTGCACACGCTGAAGAGCCCGCACCCAAATGGCAGCCAGAAAACCGCCAGGCGGCGGGTGCTAATCACTTTGCCCAGCCGAGCAACACGCCGCGCAACGGATCTGCTGCCGGCGCGAGTGCCAATTGGCAGAATAAAGAACCCAGTTACAGTGCGCGCGAAGGCGCTGCCTATAAGCAGCTGCTTAAAACACCAGCGGCCGAAGCGCCGCGCGCCGCGCCTGCACCCGTTCGTCAGCCCGAGCCACGTGAAGCACCGTTAAGTGCTCACGCACAAAGTTTTGGTCGCGTGTTAAGCGTGTTGCAGGATCGCTACGCGCTGTTGGAACGGGGTAACCAACTGCAATTATTATCCCTGGCGGTTGCGGCTCGCTGGCTAAAACAGGCCCAGCTGCAGCCAGGGGATGAGGGATTAAAACCGCAGCCGTTGCTGATCCCGGTTCGCCTGAAAATTGCCGGGCAAGAGCTCGCCGTTATCGATTCCCATTCAACGCTGCTGAGTTTAATGGGCATTGATTTACAACGAGAAGGACAGCATGTGACGCTGCGTGCCGTTCCTTTACCGTTACGAACACAAAATTTACAAATCTTGATTCCAGAACTGTTAGGCTACTTGGCCCGGCAGCAAGAAGTTTCTGCATCCACGTTAGCCCAATGGTTGGCGCGGCGCGATGATGCAGAAGACGCTCACTGGAATCACTCGCAGGCGATTACGCTGCTGGCAGAGCTGGAAAGGCTTTGTCCGCAACTGCTGAAGTCGCCGCCTTCAGGTCTATTACAGACTATTGAGATTGAGAGCGCGATTAACGCGTTGAAGCATGAGTGAACTAAACCAGGCTAGCCGGCCAAAGGCAATATTTTTGATGGGGCCTACCGCCTCCGGTAAGACGGCATTAGCGATTTCGCTGCGTCAGCAACTTCCGGTGGAACTTATTAGCGTTGACTCTGCCTTAATCTATCGCGGGATGGATATTGGCACGGCGAAACCGTCGGCAGAAGAGTTAGCACTGGCGCCCCATCGTTTGCTGGACATTCGCGATCCGGCGGAAGCGTATTCCGCCGCAGAGTTTCGTCGCGATGCGCTGGCAGAAATGGCGGAAATCACCCAGAAGGGGAAGATTCCGCTGCTTGTTGGTGGAACCATGCTCTATTTCAAGGCGTTACTTGAAGGATTGTCACCGTTGCCCTCGGCCGATCCCGAGGTGCGTCAGCGGATAGAGCAAATGGCGACGGAGAAAGGGTGGGAAGCCCTGCACCGCCAGCTGTGTGAAATCGATCCGGTCGCCGGTAGTCGTATTCATCCGAATGATCCGCAGAGACTTTCGCGAGCACTGGAAGTTTTTTTTATTTCGGGTAAAACTTTAACGGAACTGACAAAAACCTCCGGCGAAGCGTTACCCTACGACGTGTACCAATTTGCGATTGCACCTGTGAATCGCGAACTGATACATCAACGCATTGCGTTGCGTTACGACCAGATGCTAGCGTCAGGATTTGAAGCGGAGGCTCGTGCACTGTTTGCACGAGGTGATTTGCATACGGATATGCCTTCCATTCGTTGTGTCGGTTATCGCCAGATGTGGTCTTATCTTTCAGGCGAAATCGATTATGACGAAATGGTTTATCGGGGAATTTGCGCCACTCGGCAGCTCGCTAAACGCCAGATGACCTGGTTACGTGGCTGGCCTGAAGTACACTGGTTAAACAGTGATGAGCCAGAATTAGCGCGTAATGCGGTGCTCAAGGTAGTTAGTGCGTAGCAGGGATGATTGTGTACAATTGGTTCGTTATCGTGCGCAAATTTTTACGCAGTTTTTCTGAACCACGGTTCTTAAAGCAACAAACAACAAGCATATAAGGAAAAGATAGAATGGCTAAGGGGCAATCTTTACAAGACCCGTTTTTGAACGCATTGCGTCGTGAACGTGTACCGGTTTCGATCTATTTGGTGAATGGTATTAAGCTGCAAGGGCAAATTGAATCCTTTGATCAGTTCGTCATTCTGTTAAAAAACACGGTTAGCCAGATGGTGTATAAGCACGCCATCTCTACAGTGGTTCCTTCTCGTCCAGTGTCGCACCATAGCAATAACGCGGGCGGCAGCGGTGGTAGCAGCAACTATCATCACAGCGGAAGCAACCAAGGCGCTCAGTCGCAGCCACAACAAGACGGCGATAACGCAGAATAATTTTGCGCTGCCGTAAAGCCAGGGCTGGAGAGCGATAACGTTTTCCTGTCCTGGTTATTTTATTTAAGCGAGGTTATAGCTTGTTTGACCGTTATGATGCCGGTGAGCAGGCCGTACTGGTACACATCTGGTTCTCCCAAGACAAAGAGCTGGAAGATTTGCAGGAGTTCGAAACTCTTGTCTCTTCTGCGGGCGTTGAAGCGCTGCAAGTTATTACGGGCAGCCGTAAAGCGCCACATCCCAAATATTTTGTCGGTGAAGGAAAGGCAGTTGAAATTGCCGATGCGGTGAAAGCGAGTGGAGCATCGGTCGTTTTATTCGATCATGCCTTAACTCCTGCTCAGGAACGTAATCTTGAGCGGCTGTGCGAATGTCGCGTAATCGATCGCACCGGCTTAATTCTCGATATTTTCGCCCAGCGCGCCCGCACCCATGAGGGTAAATTGCAGGTCGAGCTGGCACAACTACGCCATTTAGCAACCCGTTTGGTTCGCGGATGGACACACCTTGAGCGCCAAAAAGGCGGTATCGGTTTACGTGGTCCAGGTGAAACTCAGCTGGAAACGGACCGTCGCTTGTTGCGTGGTCGCATCAGTCAGATTCTTTCTCGTCTTGAACGCGTTGAAAAGCAGCGCGATCAGGGCAGGCAGGCACGCGCCAAAGCTGACGTGCCAACGGTCTCGCTGGTGGGTTACACCAACGCCGGAAAATCCACACTATTCAACGCGATTACCTCTGCGGATGTATACGTGGCGGACCAACTTTTCGCAACGCTTGACCCTACCTTGCGCCGGCTGAATGTCGCCGATGTCGGTGAAGTGGTTTTAGCGGATACGGTAGGTTTTATTCGCCATTTACCGCATGACCTGGTGGCGGCCTTTAAAGCCACGCTGCAGGAAACCCGCCAGGCAACGCTGTTGTTACATGTGATTGATGCTGCTGATTTGCGCGTGAATGACAACATCGATGCCGTAAATGAAGTATTGGCAGAAATCGAAGCCGATGAAATTCCGACTCTGCTGGTCATGAATAAAATCGATATGCTGGATGGTTTTGTGCCGCGTATCGATCGCAATGAAGAGAACCAACCGATTCGCGTTTGGTTATCTGCACAGAGCGGCATAGGTTTACCGCTGCTGTGGCAGGCGCTTTCAGAGCGTTTGGCCGGAGAGATCGCGCAGTATGATTTACGTCTGCCGCCGGAAGCGGGCCGTTTACGCAGCCGTTTCTATCAGCTACATGCAATAGAAAAAGAATGGAATGAAGAGGATGGCTGTGTGAATTTGCATGTGCGTATGCCAATCGTTGACTGGCGCCGTCTGTGTAAGCAAGAGCCGTCGCTAGCCAGTTATATTGTTTGAAATTGCCCAATCGCACTTACCCAAAAAAGATTTCAGGTTGTAGTAATTATCGTTGCAGGCCGAAATATTATGGTTTTACGCGAATATTTCGGATTGCGGCAAGGCGGCAACTGAGCAAATCCCCAGGAGCTTACATCTGTAAGTGACTGGGGTGCGTGAAGGCAGCCAACGCAGCTGCAATCCGAAAGATGAAGGGTAAAACCGTAAATACAATAAATGGAGTAGAGACATGGCGTGGAATCAGCCCGGAAATAACGGACAGGACCGCGACCCGTGGGGAAGCAGCAATAATCAAGGCGGCAACTCTGGGGGAAATAAAGGAGGTCGCGATCAGGGACCACCTGATCTGGATGATATCTTCCGTAAACTGAGCAAAAAACTCGGTGGACTGGGCGGTGGCAAACAGAATGACAATGGCCAACGCAGCGGCGGCAGCGGTGGCAAAATAGTGGGCATTGTTGCCGTAGCAGCGGTCGTTATCTGGGCGGCTAGTGGTTTCTACACCATCAAAGAAGCAGAACGCGGTGTGGTAACGCGTTTTGGCAAATTTAGCCATCTGGTTGAGCCCGGTCTTAACTGGAAGCCAACGTTTATCGATCAGGTTCGCGCCGTTAACGTCGAAGCCGTGCGCGAACTGGCGGCGTCTGGCGTGATGTTAACGTCGGATGAAAACGTTGTGCGCGTTGAAATGAACGTGCAATACCGCGTGACCGATCCGGAGCGTTATCTGTATGCGGTGACCAGCGCCGACGATAGTCTGCGTCAGGCAACGGACAGCGCCTTACGTGGCGTCATAGGCCGCTCAACCATGGATCGCATTCTGACGGAAGGTCGTACCGTGGTACGTAGCGAAACGCAGCGTGAGCTCGACGAAACCATTCGTCCGTACAACATGGGTATTACCCTGCTAGACGTGAACTTCCAGGCGGCGCGTCCACCGGAAGAGGTCAAAGCCTCATTTGATGATGCGATTGCTGCGCGTGAAAACCGCGAGCAGTACGTGCGTGAAGCCGAAGCTTATGCGAATGAAGTTCAGCCGCGCGCTAATGGCCAGGCCCAGCGTATCCTTGAAGAAGGTCGCGCCTATAAAGAACGTACGGTGCTAGAAGCGCAGGGTGAAGTGGCTCGTTTTGCGCGCCTGCTGCCAGAATATAAGGCCGCACCTGAAATCACCAAAGAGCGTCTCTACATTGAAACGATGGAACGCGTGCTCAGCCATACTCGCAAAGTTTTGATCAGCGATCGTGGCAGCAACTTGACGGTTCTGCCATTGGATCAGCTGATGCGCGGTGGTCAGGCCTCGGGCCAGAGCGGTCAAAAAATGACGAATCTCATGAAATCACCTTCGTCTTCCGAAAGTAATGCGAGCCGTGGTGATACCTCATCATACAGTCCAGACAGCATCATGGATCAGCGTCGCGCCAATGCGCTGCGCAACGATACCCAGCGTCAAGGGAGGGAGTAATCGATGCGTAAGCCAATCATCGCCGTAATTATTGTAGTGTTGGTGGTGCTTTACGCGTCACTGTTCGTGGTGCAGGAAGGCCAACGCGGCATCGTGCTGCGCTTTGGCAAAGTTCTGCGTGACGATGAAAACAAACCGCTGGTGTACGCACCGGGTCTGCATTTCAAAATCCCGTTTATCGAAACCATGAAATCTCTGGATGCGCGCATTCAGACCATGGATAACCAGGCGGATCGCTTTGTTACCAAAGAGAAGAAAGACCTGATCGTTGATTCCTATATCAAATGGCGCATCAGTGATTTCAGCCGTTACTACCTGGCAACCGGTGGTGGCGACGTTTCTCAGGCCGAAGTGTTGCTGAAACGTAAGTTCAGTGACCGTCTGCGTTCTGAAATGGGTCGTCTGGATGTGAAAGACATCGTGACCGATTCACGTGGCCGCTTAACCACCGATGTTCGAGATGCTTTGAATACCGGCAGCGCGGGCAATGACGATGAAGTGCAGACGCCAGCAGCAGATGATGCGATTGCCAATGCAGCGGCACGCGTAGAGCGTGAAACCAATAGCAGCGAACCGGCACCCAACCCGAACAGTATGGCTGCTTTAGGTATTCAGGTTGTCGACGTGCGCATTAAGCAGATCAACCTGCCAACAGAAGTGTCTGACGCTATCTACAACCGTATGCGCGCCGAGCGTGAAGCGGTTGCCCGTAGTCAGCGTTCACAAGGTCAGGAAGAGGCAGAAAAACTGCGCGCGCAAGCCGATTATCAGGTTACGCGTACTCTGGCAGAAGCTCAGCGTGAGGCGCTGATCTCACGCGGTGAAGGTGATGGTGAAGCAGCAAAACTGTTTGCTGATGCCTTCAGTCAGGATCCGGATTTCTATGCCTTTATCCGCAGCCTGCGCGCTTATGAGAATAGCTTCTCTGACAATCAGGATGTGTTAGTGCTGAGCCCGGATAGCGATTTCTTCCGCTATATGAAAGCGCCGACTAACGCCACGCGTTAAGAACTGATATAAAGTCCAGGCCGACAATGTTGTCGGCCTTTTTTTTGGGAAAAAAACATGAACACAACCATCTGGATGGCGCTGGCTTTGGTTTTGGTGCTGGAAGGACTTGGCCCCATGTTTATGCCACGCGTCTGGCGTCGCATGATTCTGGCGATGACCCAACTGCCCGATCGTCTGCTGCACCGTTTTGGTGGCGGACTGGTGGTAGCGGGCGTGGTGATTTACGCCATGATCAGTATGCACGCAGGTTGATAAACACAAATTTGCGTGATATCTCGCAACCCAATTGTGTCTGGTGGCCATTGTTCCCCCCAACATGTTGTGATGATCAAAACTCAGGCAAAAAACAGCGCAATCGTATGCTAAAAGTGCTGAAAGAGTAAAAGTCAGGTGGTAGAATCCATTTTTAAGCAATCGGTGATTTTGAAAAAATGGGTAAGAACGTCGTCGTACTGGGCACCCAATGGGGTGACGAAGGTAAAGGCAAGATCGTAGACCTTCTGACAGAGCGCGCGAATTACGTCGTGCGTTACCAAGGTGGCCACAATGCAGGCCACACACTTGTCATCAACGGTGAAAAAACCGTCCTCCACTTAATTCCATCTGGCATCCTGCGTGAAAACGTCACCAGCATCATCGGTAACGGCGTTGTACTGTCGCCTGAAGCGCTGATGAAAGAGATGAAAGGTCTGGAAGAGCGCGGTGTGCCGGTACGTGAACGTCTGCTGATTTCTGAAGCCTGCCCATTGATTCTGCAATACCACGTAGCCATGGATGTAGCGCGCGAAAAAGCGCGCGGCGCCAAAGCTATCGGCACTACCGGTCGTGGTATCGGTCCAGCCTATGAAGATAAAGTTGCCCGTCGCGGTCTGCGCGTGAGCGATCTCTTCAATAAAGAAACCTTCGCCGTGAAGCTGAAAGAGATCGTCGATTTCTACAACTTCCAGCTGGTTAACTATTACAAAACGGATGCTGTCGACTACGAAAAAGTGCTGAGTGATACGCTGGCGGTTGCCGATATTATCACTAGCATGGTGGTTGACGTCTCTGATCTGCTGGACGGCGCGCGCAAGCGTGGCGACCTGATCATGTTCGAAGGTGCACAGGGTACGCTGCTGGATATCGACCACGGTACTTATCCGTACGTCACCTCATCCAACACCACCGCAGGTGGCGTGGCAACCGGGTCAGGTATTGGTCCGCGCTACGTTGATTACGTGCTGGGTATCGTTAAAGCTTATTCAACCCGCGTAGGTGCAGGTCCATTCCCGACCGAACTGTTTGACGAAACGGGTGAGTTCCTGTGTGCGCAAGGCCACGAGTTTGGCGCGACAACCGGTCGTCGTCGTCGTACCGGCTGGCTGGATGCGGTTGCCGTTCGCCGTGCAGTGCAGATCAACTCATTGTCTGGTTTCTGCATGACCAAACTGGACGTGCTGGATGGGCTGAAAGAAGTAAAAATCTGTGTAGCTTATCGCATGCCTGATGGCCGCGAAATGACCACCACGCCGCTGGCCGCTGAAGGCTGGGAAGGCATTGAGCCGATCTATGAAACGATGCCAGGCTGGAGCGAAACGACATTTGGCGTGAAGACGCTGGAAGGTCTGCCGCAGGCTGCACGTGATTACATCAAACGTGTAGAAGAAGTCACCGGTGTGCCGATTGATATTATTTCTACCGGCCCAGACCGTAGTGAGACGATGATTCTGCGCGATCCATTCGACGCATAATCTCTCAAGGCCGGGTATCGCCCGGCCTTTGTATTTCTAATCTTTGACTCCACTCACTCTATTTTTTCTTGCAAATATCGATACTTGCCGGAAAAAAACGCACCGGCCACCACGCTCTGGTTTATCATCATACTTAAACATCACGCCGACCGGCGCATAGTCATAACGACCGATGATTCACTGAGGTATATGTGCAGCTAACAAGTTTTACCGATTATGGTTTGCGTGCGCTGATTTATATGGCGACGTTACCGGAAGGTAAGCAGACCAACATTACCGAAGTCACCGATACCTACGGGGTGTCGCGTAACCATATGGTCAAAATCATCAATCAACTCAGCCGGGCTGGCTTTGTCGCCGCAACACGCGGTAAAAACGGCGGAATTCGTTTAGGCATGAACCCGGAAAAAATCGTGATTGGCGAAGTGGTACGAAAAATGGAGCCACTGCAGCTCGTGAACTGCAACGAGTGTGTCATCACGCCAGCTTGTCGTTTGCGTAAAGCATTGCACGATGCGGTCCAGTTATTCCTCAAGGAGCTGGATAAATATACGCTGGCCGATTTGGTCAAAGATAACGATGCGCTGTACCAACTTTTATTGTCCGAACCGCCGGTGGCAATCCAAATTAAATGACATCGGAGGAACCGTAATGTCAAAAGATCCTTTTCAGGATAGAGAAGCTGAAAAATACGAAAACCCTATTCCCAGCCGTGAATTCATTCTGGCGCTGTTAGAGAAACGGGAAAAACCGACCAGCCGCGATGACATCGCGCAGGAACTGAATATCACCAGCGAAGAGCAGCTGGAAGCGCTGCGCCGTCGTCTACGTGCCATGGAGCGCGATGGTCAGTTGGTGTTTACTCGCCGTCAATGTTACGCCCTGCCAGAACGTCTCGATCTCATTCGCGGTAAAGTGATTGGCCACCGCGATGGCTATGGCTTCCTGCGCGTGGAGGGACAGAAAGATGATTTCTATCTCTCTGCCGAACAGATGAAATTCTGCCTGCATGGCGACGTTATTCTGGCGCAGCCGGGCAGCGCCGATCGTAAAGGTCGTCGTGAAGCGCGTGTGGTACGCGTTCTCGAGCCGCGCAACAGCCAAATTGTTGGTCGCTACTTCACCGATGCGGGCACGGGATTTGTGGTACCTGATGACAGCCGTCTGAGCTTCGACATCCTGATCCCACAAGAAGAAACGCTCAACGCGCGCATGGGTTCAGTGGTGGTAGTTGAGATCACGCAACGCGCCACGCGTCGCAGCAAAGCGCTCGGCAAAATTACCGAGCTGCTCGGCGATGATATGGGAACCAGCCTTGCCGTGGATATGGCGGTGCGCACCCATGAAATTCCGCACAGCTGGCCGGAAGAAGTGGAAAAGCAGATCGCCAAGCTGAAAGAAGAAGTACCGGAAGAGGCGAAGAAAGGGCGCGTTGATTTGCGTAACCTGCCGCTGGTCACCATTGATGGTGAAGATGCGCGCGACTTTGACGACGCCGTTTTCTGCGAGAAGAAGCGCGGTGGCGGCTGGCGTTTGTGGGTAGCGATTGCCGATGTGAGCTATTACGTCCGTCCCGGCACGCCGCTCGATGATGAAGCGCATCAGCGCGGCACGTCCGTCTATTTCCCGTCGCAGGTTATTCCAATGCTGCCGGAGATTCTCTCCAACGGCTTGTGCTCGCTGAATCCACAGGTTGATCGTCTGTGCATGGTGTGCGAGATGACCATCTCCTCCAGCGGCAAACTCACCGGCTTCAAACACTATGAAGCGGTGATGAACTCCCACGCGCGACTGACCTACAACAAAGTGTGGAACATTCTGCAAGGCGATGCCGATCTGCGTGAACAATACGCGGCGCAGGTGCCCCATCTGCATGAATTGCACAACATGTATCAGGTGCTGGAAACCGCACGTGAGCAGCGTGGTGGCATTTCGTTTGAGACCGATGAAGCCAAGTTTATCTTCAACGCCGAGCGTCGCATTGAGCGCGTGGAGCGCACTTCACGCAACGATGCGCACAAGCTGATTGAAGAGTGCATGATTCTCGCCAACATTGCCTCAGCGCGTTTTGTTGAGAAAAATGAAGAGCCTGCACTGTTCCGCGATCACGATCGTCCAAGCGAAGACAGCATCAAAAGTTTCCGCACCGTACTCAACGAACTGGGCTTAAGCCTGCCGGGCGGTGCCAAGCCGCACCCGACTGATTATGCCGACCTGCTGAAGCAAGTGGCCGATCGTCCAGATGCAGAAATGCTGCAAACCATGCTGCTGCGTTCAATGAAGCAGGCAGTTTATGACCCGGAAAACCGTGGTCACTTCGGTCTGGCGCTGGCGTCTTATGCGCACTTTACCTCACCGATTCGCCGCTATCCCGATTTGCTGCTGCATCGCGCCATCAAATATTTGCTGGCGAAAGAGCGGGGTGAAGTGGATGGCATCACCACGCCGACCGGCGGCTATCACTACGATATGCAGCAGATGCTGCAGCTTGGCCAACACTGTTCGATGACCGAGCGTCGTGCTGATGAAGCCACGCGCGATGTCGCCGATTGGCTGAAGTGCGACTTCATGCAAGATCAGGTCGGCAACGTGTTCAGCGGTGTGATCTCCAGCGTGACCGGTTTTGGTTTCTTCGTCCGTCTTAACGATCTGTTTATCGATGGCTTGGTGCACGTTTCGTCGCTGGATAACGACTATTATCGCTTCGATGCGGTAGGCCAGCGTCTGATTGGTGAATCCGGCGGTCGTACCTATCGTCTTGGCGATGCGGTTGAAGTGCGCGTTGATGCGGTGCATATGGATGAGCGTAAAATCGACTTCGCGCTGATCTCCAGCAAGCGTGTACCGCGCGGCGAAGGCAAAACCGAGCGCGAGCGTGAGAAACGCGGCGGCAAGCCACCGGCCAAACGCCGTCGTGACGCCGGTAAGAAGGGGACTTTTGAACCTGATTCAGCGTTCCGCGGCGAGAAGAAAAAGCCTGCGGCTGCTGAAAAACCGGCTAAAACCGAGAAAAAAGGCAAAAAAGTCTCGGAGAAAACCCGTAAAATCGCCGCCGCCACTAAGTCCAGGCGCGCGTCGAAGAAGCAAACAGGCGAAGCCTGATTGTGTGGTCGCATTTGACGGCGACCTAACACACCAGCAACGTGTTTTCGTAGGGTGCGCATTTATGCGCACCTGAATAACGGCCGATCTCTTCATGATTCATCTCCAACCTTGAGCAAAGTAATGAGTGAAATAATTTTTGGTATTCATAGCGTGCAGGCGCTGCTGGAGCGCGATCCGCAGCGTTTTCAGGAAGTCTTTATCCTTAAAGGCCGCGAAGATCGTCGCCTGCAACCGCTGATCCTCGCACTGGAAGCTCAGGGTATTCCGGTACAGGTTGCCAATCGCCAATGGCTGGATAGCCAGGTTGAAGGCGGCGTACATCAGGGTATTGTGGCGCGCGTTAAGCCGGGCAAGCAGTACCAGGAAGGCGATCTGCCGGATCTGCTGCAGAGCCTGGAAAAGCCGTTCCTGCTGGTGCTGGATGGCGTTACCGACCCGCATAATCTCGGTGCTTGCCTGCGTAGCGCTGATGCCGCTGGCGTGCATGCGGTCATCGTGCCGAAAGACCGCGCAGCTCCGCTGAATGCCACGGCGAAAAAAGTGGCGAGCGGCGCGGCAGAAAACGTGCCTTTGATTCGCGTCACCAACCTGGCACGTACCCTGCGTTTGCTGCAGGAATACAACATTTGGGTAGTCGGCACCGCGGGTGAAGCCGATCATACCGTTTACCAAAGCAAAATGACTGGCCCGATGGCGCTGGTGATGGGGGCTGAAGGTGAAGGTATGCGTCGATTGACGCGTGAACATTGCGATGAGCTGATCAGCATCCCTATGGCAGGCAGCGTATCGTCACTGAACGTGTCAGTGGCCACTGGCGTATGTCTGTTCGAAGCCGTTCGTCAGCGTCAGGCGTGATCCCCGCCGCAAAAAATTTTCCAGGCCGGGCATAACTGCAAAACAGCGACATACTTATACCCTAAATAATTCGAGTTACAGGAAGGCGGCAAGTGCGTGAGTCCCCAGGAGCTTACATCAGTAAGTGACTGGGGTGAACACACGCAGCCAACGCACCTGTAGCTCGAAGTATGACGGGGATATTTATGATTTGGACCACTCACACCGTATTCAATCAACCCCATCCGCTCAGCAACAGTAACCTGTTTACGCGTGATATCGCCTTGTGTGAGGCGGTTGCACGCGAAGGTGCTAGCTGGGACCGTGAATGGCTGGCTTCAGTGGGCCTGCAACTTGGCAGCGCTGAATCGCTGGAACTAGGCCGCCTGGCCAACGTCGAATCGCCGGAGCTGCTGCGTTACGATGCGCGCGGTGAACGTCTCGACGAAGTGCGTTTTCATCCGGCCTGGCATCTGCTGATGCAGGGATTGTGTGCCAGCCGACTGCACAATCTCAGCTGGCAACCCGACGTGCAGCCACATGCGATGGTGGCACGTGCCGCGCGATTTATCCTGCATGCGCAAGTTGAAGCAGGCTCGCTTTGTCCCGTCACCATGACGCATGCCGCCATTCCGCTGCTGCAAAATCATCTGCCTGAACCCTATGCTGACTGGCGCGAAACGCTGCTCAGCGATCGTTATGACGCGCATCACCTGCCGGGCAATAAGAAACGCGGCCTGCTGATAGGCATGGGCATGACGGAAAAACAGGGAGGCACCGATGTGCTGAGCAACACCACGCGCGCTGAGCCGTTAGGTGTGCGTGGTGCCGGTCAGGCGTATCGTATTACCGGCCACAAATGGTTCTTCTCGGTACCGCAGAGCGATGCGCATCTGGTTCTGGCGCAAACGCCACAAGGGCTGAGTTGCTTCTTCCTGCCGCGCCTGCTGCCGGACGGTACGCGTAACGCTATTCGCCTCGAGCGTCTCAAAGACAAACTGGGCAATCGCTCCAACGCCAGTGCCGAAGTCGAGTTTCAGGATGCCATTGGCTGGTTGATGGGCGAAGAGGGCGACGGCGTACGGCTGATCCTGAAAATGGGCGGCATGACGCGCTTCGACTGCGCGCTGGGCAGCCACGGCCAAATGCGCCGCGCGCTGTCAATTGCCGTACACCATGCGCAGCAGCGCCAGGTGATGGGCAAAAACCTTATCGATCAGCCGCTGATGCATGCAGTGCTGGCGCAGCAGGCACTGCAGCTGGAGGGACAAACTGCGCTGTTGATGCGTCTGGCACGTGCCTGGTCATCGCCCGCCAGCGAACATGAACGCTTATATGCGCGTTTGTTCACCCCTGCCGCCAAATTTGCCGTCTGTCAGGCGGGGATGCCGTTTGTGGCGGAAGCGATGGAAGTGCTGGGCGGCATCGGCTATTGCGAACAGAGCGAGCTGCCAAGGCTATATCGAGAGATGCCCGTCAACAGCATCTGGGAGGGTTCTGGCAACGTGATGTGCCTTGATGTACTGCGCGTAATGGATCGTCATTCAGAAGTGATAACCATGCTGCACGATGAGTTTGATGCGGTAAAAGGCAGTAATCGCCATTTCGATCGTCGCTGGCGACAGCTGCGTTTACAGCTTGCTCACGCGCGCGAAGGGCAAGCACGCGACATCACGCGTGAGCTGTATCTGCTGGGCAGCGCGGCAATTCTGCTGAAAGTCGCTGAGCCGCCGCTGGCCGATAGCTGGTGTCAGCAGCACCTCGATATGCGCGGTAAACGCGCGTTAAGTGACGATCTTTGCGCACGCTTACTGCTGCGCGCCAGTGCCGCTTGAAGGTGCGCCATACAGAATGGCGGTGGCGTACCAGAAGCTGGGAATGGTGGTCTCATCCAGCATCAGAATCTGATAATAAACCGCACCGGCCTGATTGGCTTTGGCTGCGATGGCGCGCTGCGCATCATCCGGCGAGCCGCGCGTGGTGGCAGTGATAGTGCCGAGCTTCGGCAATCCATAACTCTGCGCACGCGAAATTTCCTGCGCCTGATGACTTGGCGGCGGCGGGGCTTGTGGCGTGGTGGTGAAAGCAGCGCAGCCGCTGAGCAGCAGCGTTAACACCAGAAAGAGAGTACGCATGGCAATTCCAGAAGGGGGAAGATGGTTCAAGTGTATGCCATCTTCCCAGCAGTTTTAGTCCTTCAGATGAAAAATGCTCACCAGCTGGGTCAGATGGTGACCTTTCTGACTCAGATGATTGGCGGTGGATTCTGACTGATTAATCATATCGCTACTTTGATGGGTTGCCTGGCTGATGTGATTCATCGCCAGATTCACCTGGCCAATACCTGCCGCCTGCTCCTGTGCGGCAATATTGATCTCTCCCATCAACGTTTTAACCTGCTCAATGTGATTGACGATATGGCTCATCGCATCGCGCGTTTGCTCCGACAGCGTATGCCCGGCCGCCACTTTATCGATTGAGCTGGCGATCAACCCATCAATCTCTTTCGCGGCATTGGCACTGCGCTGCGCCAGCGCACGCACTTCAGCAGCGACAACCGCAAAACCTTTACCGTGTTCACCGGCACGCGCCGCTTCAACCGCGGCGTTCAGTGCCAGGATGTTGGTCTGAAATGCGATCGACTCAATAACGTGGGTGATATCGGCGATGCTCTGCGACGCAACGCGGATCTCCGACATGGTTTCCACCGAGCGCGCTACGGTGCTGCCGCCGTGATTGACGGTATTGGCTGCTTCACCCACCAGTGCCATGGCCTGACGCACGTTGGCGGCGGTTTGTGCCACCGTAGCGCCAAACTGCTCCATGCTGGCCGAGGTTTCTTCCACGCTGCTGGCCTGGCGGCCAATCTGCTCGCTAATGCTGGAGCTGCTGGCGGCGATAGTGTCGGTGCCGCTGCTGATCTCACGCGCGGCCGAGCGCACCTGGCTGACGACTTTTTCCAATCCATCGCCAATGCCGTTGATGGCGCTAACCAGCTGACCGATCTCATCACGACGCGTGGAGTCAAGATGCGCCTGCAAATTACCGGCGGCGTACTGTTCCGCCAGATGAATGACCTGCTGCAGCGGACGTGTAATGGCGCGGCGGCTGTACCACATAAAGCCAAGCGCAAACGCAACCACCAGCGCCAGGCCAATCGCCATAAACAGGTTACGGCTGTGCGTGATGGGCGCCAGCAGGCTGGCACGGCTCACCTCACTGACGATGATCCAGTTCCAGCCCGGCAGCTGCTGCCACGCCAGCAGTTTGGTTTCGCCCTCAAGTTCAACCGCGACTAATCCCTTCGGTTGGCTAAGCAGCTGCTTTTGTGTGGCCTGATCCCAGCGCGGCAGTTTGCCTTCAGATTGACGATCAAACAGATATTGTCCCTGGCTGCTGCCCGGCGCACCATTGAGCACCGAGAAGGTGCCGCTGTCGCCTAAATGACGCGCCAGCACTTTGTCGCGCATCAGCGCGTATTGCGCATCGATCTGCACGCCCACGAACAGGATAGCGATCACCGCACCGCTGCTATCCTGCACCGGCTGATACTGCGTGATGTAACGATGGCCGAACAGCGTTGCCAGGCCACGATATACCGCGCCCTGATTCACACTGCGCCAGGCGGCACTGCTGCGATCCAGTTTGGTGCCAATCGCCCGGCTGCCATCCTCTTTTTTCAGCGAGGTGGAAATACGCACATAATCCTCGCCGTCACGCACGAAAACGGTGGAGACCGCGCCGGTGCGATCGAGGAAATCATCCACGGCAATCTGGTCGAGATTGAGGGTTTTCAGCCCGGCACGTAGCGTTGGCGTACTGAATTCACCCACCTGAATGCGTTCACTTTCGTCGCGACTAAAGCGTTTTGGCAGAAAGCTCTGGAACAGTTTGGTGTAATTTGCCACTTCTTCCGATAGCGTGGCGTTGAACATGGTGGCCATTTCATTAATGCCCTGCACCTGATTCTGCATATCATCGGTCGCCAGCTGCTCCAGCTGACGGGCCGCGTTATGGCTTAGGGTAAGGGTCAACGTAAAGAGCACAATTGCCACGCTCAAAGACGTCAATACAGACAGCTTAATTCCGAGACTCATGGCGCTGAGAGAAAGACGCTGCATAAAGTACCTTTTGAGATTATTGGAGGGGTACAAGATCAACGGCAAAGCGCGCTAAATGTTTAGGGCAGAAATTATTACAACTTAATGTGAAGTGGCTCGCATTTTGTCCGGTAGCGCTTACACTGAGTCCAGTGATAATCATTCTCAATGGAGGCGGTATGATTGAGTTGGCAACGGAGAATCTGGCCGGTATCGAATGTATTCACGCGGCACCGACCGGGCAGCGGCAAGCACGTTTACCTACGGTATTGTTCTACCACGGGTTTACCTCTTCGAAAGAGGTTTACAGTTACTTTGCCGTGGCGCTGGCGCAGGCCGGTTTCCGCGTCATCATGCCCGATGCAGATATGCACGGTGCGCGCTATAACGGCGATACCGAAATGCGAAACACGCACTTCTGGGACATCCTTAAACAGAACATTGATGAAGTGGCGGTGCTGGAAGCGGCGCTGCGTGAGAATGACTGGATTGCCGATGAGCGTTTTGCCGTGGCGGGCGCATCGATGGGCGGCATGACCGCGCTCGGCGCAATGGCGCGCTACCCACAGATTCATAGCGTGGCGTGTTTGATGGGCTCCGGCTATTTCATGCAGCTCAGTCATACGCTGTTTCCGCCGCTGGTGGCCCGTACGCCAGAACAGAAAGAGACCTTTGCCGCGCGTTTAGCTCCGCTGGCACCCTATGATCCCAGCGAACAGTTACAAAAACTGGCGAATCGGCCATTACTGCTGTGGCACGGCGAAGCGGATGAAGTGGTGCCCTTTGCCGAAACGGTGCGGCTAGACAAAGCGTTACGTGACGCGGAGCTCGATCAACACTTGACCTCACTTTCTGAGAAGCATATCGGCCATAAAATCACGCCTTCGGCCCTGACGGCGCTGGTCAGCTTCTTTAAACATCATTTATAAACTAAAGCGGGTTGGCGTGATTGACGCCAACCCGTTGCGATAAGCCGCACTAAAGTTCTGACGACAACCGTTCGGCGGCGCTGGTATTAGCACTGACAGGGTTACTGCTTGCAGGCGCATCCAAACGATTAACGTAGACATAGCCTGATGCCGCGTTGCTGTTGTGACTTCTCATCTGCAACGCCTGGTCAGCGGAGCTGGCAAAAGCGGGGGTAGACAGGAAGAGACCCAGTAAAGTGGCGAAAATGATGATTTTCATAATCGACTCCTCACTCCAGGGATTACACTCTCAGACGTTACGAAATGGTTAAATCGTTGCGCCTGTAACTAGTGTAGTGCTTAACCAGCTTGCCGCCAGATCGTCCTGCTGAACGCTTTCTTCAGAGAATTTGATGAAGCGTCTGCTAACGCAATGAATCTCAACACTTAGCACAAAAAGCAGCATCAGCTGGCACGATAGTCGCTATTTGATGAATTGTGCGCTTGAGTTTCTGCGGGGACGCCAGTATGATTACGCGTCAATTTTTCAGCTGCATTCAGAGGTGTGTTTCATTTATTGAATGATTCACAACCTATAACGTTCCTTGCTTCCGTGGGCCGCAGCTGACCCCGACAGGAGGCTGAATAATCCGTAAGGAGCTATCGATGCGTCATTACGAAATCGTATTTATGGTCCACCCTGACCAGAGCGAACAGGTTCCAGGTATGATCGAGCGTTACACTGGTGCTATCACCGGTGCACAGGGCACGATTCACCGTCTGGAAGACTGGGGCCGCCGTCAGCTGGCTTACCCAATCAACAAACTGCACAAAGCTCACTATGTTCTGCTGAACGTAGAAGCGCCGCAGGAAGTGATTGACGAGCTGGAAACTAACTTCCGCTTCAACGACGCCGTTATCCGCAGCATGGTTATGCGCGTTAAGCACGCGGTAACTGAAGCATCTCCGATGGTTAAAGCTAAAGACGAGCGTCGTGATCGCCGCGAAGACTTTGCTAACGAATCGGCTGATGACTCAGATGCTGGGGATTCTGAAGAGTAATCCGTCATGACGGCAAATCGACTGCGCCTGTCTGGCACTGTGTGCAAGACGCCGGTTCGAAAAGTCAGTCCGTCAGGGATACCTCATTGCCAGTTCGTGCTTGAGCATCGTTCTGTGCAGGAGGAGGCCGGTTTCCACCGGCAAGCCTGGTGTCAAATGCCGGTGATTATCAGCGGCAGCACCCATCAGGTGATTACTCAACATATAACGGTCGGCACGCAACTCACTCTCGAAGGCTTTATTAGCTGCCATCAGGCACGCAATGGTCAGAGTAGAATGGTGTTACATGCCGAGCAGATTGATTTGATAGATTCTGGAGACTAGCCAAATGGCACGTTATTTCCGTCGTCGCAAGTTCTGCCGTTTCACCGCGGAAGGCGTTGTAGAGATTGATTACAAAGATATCGCTACACTGAAAAACTACATTACCGAAAGCGGTAAAATTGTCCCGAGCCGTATTACCGGTACTCGTGCAAAATACCAGCGCCAGCTCGCTCGTTGCATCAAGCGCGCTCGCTACCTGTCCCTGCTTCCGTACACTGATCGTCATCAGTAATCGGTAGTTGTCCATTAACGACTTTAAGAGGATAAGGTAATGCAAGTTATTCTGCTTGATAAAGTAGCAAACCTGGGCAGCCTGGGTGATCAGGTTAGCGTTAAAGCGGGCTATGCTCGTAACTTCCTGGTTCCACAGGGTAAAGCTGTTCCTGCTACCAAGAAAAACGTTGAGTTCTTCGAAGCGCGTCGCGCTGAACTGGAAGCCAAACTGGCTGACGTTCTGGCTGCTGCTAACGCACGTGCAGAGAAAATCAACGCACTGGGCAACGTAACCATCGCGTCTAAAGCTGGCGACGACGGCAAACTGTTCGGTTCCATCGGTACGCGCGACATCGCTGGTGCAGTTACTGCCGCTGGCGTTGAAGTGTCTAAGAGCGAAGTTCGTCTGCCGAACGGCGTTCTGCGCACCACCGGTGAGCACGAAGTTGACTTCCAGGTTCATAGCGAAGTCTTCGCTAAACTGGTTGTGAATGTAGTTGCTGAGTAATTTTACTCGGTAATGCGAAAACGCCGGCCTTGTGCCGGCGTTTTTGTTTTTATGCTTTACTGGGCGCGGATAAAGCTGCCATCCGGCTGGCGTGTAAACAGCACCGGACCGTTACTGCCATCTACCGTTAAACCGGTCACCACGCCTTGTGCGTTCTGACGGATTTTCACCTGCTGACCGTTCTGCAGCGCACTCAGCGGTTGTCCATCACCTTCCACTCGCGCCATGGCAAACACATCATTCACCGGCAGATTATTGTCGCGGAACAACTGCGCCAGCGTCTGACCTGATGCCACGCTGTAAGTGCGCCATTCGCCCTGCGAATCGGTTTTGGGCGAGGTGTTCTGCTGCTGATTATTGTTATTGTAAATCTCCGCCTGCATTGGCACTTCTTTGCCGGTGTTATCCGCTGGACGCTCCACCGGATACTGCGGCGTGCTGCTCGGCCAGAGAAACGCCAGCAGCAGCACCAGCAGCGCAATCACAATGCCGCGACGATGCAAAGCGGGCAGCGGGTCCATCCAGCGCACATCATCCAACAGATGCCAAACGCGCTGTAATGCGGCGGGAACGCGGGAAGGGTGATCGGAAGCCATTCGTGAATCCTCCTCGCTGGCTGCTTTACGCGGAATGCGCGGTAGCCAACGTTGCAACCAAGGTAATAAAGTACGCGGTGCGCGCGTCCTGCGACGTCGTGGGGCGATCTGGCCCATGTATTCTCTCTTGTTCCGACGGTGGCAGGTGAAAACCTCGCCACAGCTATAGTATGGGCAATGCGGACGGGAAGTGCCTGGCAGCATTGAAAAATTTGACCGGTGTATTGTTTCTCTTTCGCTGGAAAATGTCATCTGCGGCGCGCGAGATTTTACGCCAGCCGCCCGCGCTGGTATGCTGCCGGTTCTATTTTTCTCCGGGATTAAGGAATCAAGATGACGACCCCTTCATTCGACAGCGTCGAATCACAAGCAAGTTACGGTATCGGTTTACAGGTAGGCCAGCAGTTGCAAGAGTCTGGACTGCAGGGTCTGCAGCCAGAAGCACTGCTCGCCGGCCTGCGCGACGCGCTGGAAGGGAACTCACCTGCCGTCCCGGTTGATGTGGTACATCGCGCGCTGCGTGAAGTGCACGAACGCGCAGAAGGCGTGCGTCGTGAGCGCGTAGAAGCCATGGCGGCAGACGGTCAGAAATTCCTCGAGCAGAACGCGCAGCGCGAAGGCGTGAGCAGCACCGAAACCGGTCTGCAGTTCAGTGTGATCACCCAAGGCGATGGCCCGATCCCTTCACGTCAGGATCGTGTCCGTGTGCATTACACCGGCAAACTGATCGATGGCACCGTGTTTGATAGCTCAGTGGCGCGCGGCGAGCCGGCGGAATTCCCGGTAAGCGGCGTTATCGCGGGCTGGATTGAAGCGCTGACCCTGATGCCGGTTGGCTCCAAATGGGAACTGGCGATTCCACACAACCTCGCGTACGGCGAGCGCGGTGCTGGCGCATCCATCCCGCCATTCAGCACCCTGGTGTTTGAAGTGGAGCTGCTGGAAATTCTGTAAGCCGCTAACCCGCTTCTCTAAAGCCGGCATGTCATCATGCCGGTTTTTTTATATCTGTAGTTCGCGCTGGTTTTAAAATGATCAGCGCTTATAATGTGCGAATCGAACGATTCACACGAAAGGTGCGGTATGTATTTACTTTCTGCCAATGAAGCCAAAACCCAATTTGGCGATATGCTACTGAAAGCGCAGCGTGAACCGGTCCAGATTAGCCGTAACGGAAAGCCGGTAGCAGTCGTGATTTCCGCGGAGGAGTATCAGGCGATAGAGGCCATGAAGCAGCAATTTGTGCAGGAAAAAATTGCCCGTGCCAGAAATGACATTGCCAACGGGCAACTGACCGATGGTGAAACCTTTTTCGACCAACTGCTGGACTAAATGGCTACTTTTCAGCTCACGGATGAAGCGCGGCAGGATATCGTCGATATTCGCCGGTTTACCCTGCAGAAGTGGGGCGATGCGCAATCGAAAAGCTATCTCAAGCGTTTGCAGGAAACGTTGCGCACACTTGCCGATATGCCGAATTTGGGAAAAAGCAGAGCGCTGGATGTTGCTGAAGGTGTACTGAGCTTTCCCTATGTCAGCCACATGGTTTACTACCAGCCAGGCGGGAAAGGCATCATTATTTTGGCGATATTGCATCAGAGCCGGGTGCCAGCAACACATCTGGCCACCCGGTTGTAGCAACTATTTCTTCTGCAAATCCACCTGCCACAGCGCAAAACCGATCTCATCGCTGCCTACCGCTTTCATCGGGTAATCGGCATGCTGTTCAATAAACTGCGTGGCTTTCGCGCCGGGTGCGGTTTCAAAACGGATATCCAGCGGCGTGGTGCTGCTAATCGGTGCCAGGCGCCAGTTGTGATCCGCCTGCGGTTTCACTTCGCCGTGCGCTTTGGTCTCGCTGCTGATATAAGCGGCAACCACCGAGCGGTTCTCATCCGGTGAAGCAAACGCGACATACTTATCGCCGGTGCCGGCAAACTTACCGCCATAAGCGCGGTAGTTATTGGTGGCGACCAGGAAGGTGGCATTGGGATCAATCGGCTTGCCTTGCCAGGTGAGGTCTTTAATACGCGATGCCTGCTTGTTGATCAGCGTACATTCCGCGTCGTAACGCGCCGGTTGCGTTACATCGATTTGGTACTGCACGCCATCGATCACATCGAAGTTATAGGTGCGGAAATCCCAGTTGATCAGCGATTGCGGTTTGCTGCTATGCGGATCAATTTGATTGAACTGCGCGGCGGAACACTCCAGCCACTCTTTCACCTGCGCCCCGCTGACTTTCATCACCACCAGCGTATTGGGGTAGAGATAGAGATCGGCAGCGTTACGGAAGGTAAGATTGCCTTTCTCCACTTCTACGTAGCTGGCGGGATCGTTCTTACGACCACCGGCTTTAAACGGTGCCGCGGCGGAGAGCACCGGCAAGCGGCCGAGATCGGGATCGCCCTGAATAAAGTGCTCAACGTAAGCGCGCTGCGCGTTATTGACGATCTGCACCGTGGGATCGTCCTGTACCAGCGACAGGTAGCTGTACATCACGTCGGCAGATTTGCCGATCGGTTTGGCAACAAACTCGCGCGTGGCACGGTGATCCTGTTCCAGCACTTTTACTAAGTTGGCATCTTCAGCGGCCAGCGATTTTTTCGCCGTGCTGTCATAAATCGGACGCGCTTCGGCTTTGCCCTGCGCCACCTGCCATTTGCCGCCGTCATTATTCAGCACCAAATCAACCACGCCAAGATGATCGCCCCACATGCCGGGCATGACGGCGGGAACACCGTTCAGCGTGCCTTGTGCAATATCAGCGCCTTGTATGGCGGCGAATTCTTTGCTCGGGAACACGGCATGCGCATGGCCGAACATGATGGCGTTGATGCCTGGAACCTGGCTTAGGTAGTAAACCGAGTTTTCGGCCATGGCGTGATAGGGTTCGCTGCTTAAGCCGGAGTGCGGAATAGCGACGATAATTTCAGCACCTTTTGCGCGCATTTCCGGCACATAGCGCTTCGCTGTTGCCGTAATATCATCAACTCGCACTTTTCCCTGCAGATTGTTGCGATCCCACACCATAATCTGCGGTGGAACGAAGCCGATGTAACCGATTTTTAGCGTGTGAGGCTTGCCTTCACGGTCCGTGACCGTCGTTTCTTTGATCAGATAGGGCGTAAACAGCGGTTTCCCGCTCTTTTCATCGATAATGTTGGCATTGACGTAAGGGAAGCGTGCGCCAGCCAGCGCTTTTTGCAGATACGGTAAGCCATAGTTGAATTCATGATTGCCCAGGTTACCAACCACATAATCCAGCGTGTTCATTGCCTTATAGACGGGATGCACTTCGCCCGGTTTTAGCCCCTTCGCCGCCATGTAATCACCCAGCGGACTTCCCTGAATGATATCGCCGTTATCCACCAGCAGGCTGTTCTTCGCTTCAGCGCGCGCCTGCTGAATCAGTGTCGCGGTACGAACCAGGCCAAACTTCTCGGTGGGCGTATCTTTGTAATAATCGAAATCCATCATATTGCTGTGCAGATCGGTGGTTTCCAGAATGCGCAGATCCACCGTAGCAGCCTGTACCGTAGCGGCAGAAATACACAGCGCCAATAACGACATGCTCGCTTTGAACATCGCTTGCTCCTTGTTCGGTCCAATGGGCCTCTCAAAATAATGTAAAACGATGACGAATTATCATTTCAATTTGTGATGGTGCTCGGAATTCCATCTTATTTCTTGCTATACGCCGCGCTCAGCGCGCATTCAGCATCCTGCCATAGCCGCAGCTGATGAACTATGATATTGATAATCATATAGATTGCCGTAGCAGACAGCGCAGTCGCAGGCTGTCGAAGGACAACTGCTAAAATAAGAACAGGTTGGCGGTGGATGTCTGACAGGCAGAATCAGCGGAAAAGAGGTGCAGAATGTTAGATAAAATTTGTCAGCTGGCGCGTGAAGCGGGTGATGCCATTATGCAGGTTTATAACGGTGCAGAGCCGGTGGATGTCACGCGTAAGTCGGATGATTCGCCGGTTACGGCGGCCGATCTTGCCGCGCACCGGGTCATTGTTAGCGGGCTAAACTCACTTACGCCCGATGTTCCGGTGTTATCAGAAGAAGATCCGCCGGGCTGGGAAGTGCGCCAGCACTGGCAGAAATATTGGCTGGTCGATCCGCTGGATGGCACCAAAGAGTTCATCAAACGCAACGGCGAGTTTACGGTAAATATTGCGCTCATCGAAAGCGGTAAGCCGGTGTTGGGCGTGGTGTATGCGCCGGTACTGGGCGTAATGTATTCCGCTGCGGAAGGTAAAGCCTGGAAAGAAGAGAACGGCCAGCAGATGCAGATCCATGCGCGTGAAGCGCGTCCGCCACTGGTGGTGGTGAGCCGTTCGCATTTTGATAGCGATACCGAGCTACAAGAATATCTGCATCAGCTGGGCGAGCATCAAACTACCTCCATCGGCTCATCGTTGAAGTTCTGCCTGGTGGCAGAAGGCGCCGCGCAGCTTTATCCGCGCTTTGGACCGACAAATATCTGGGATACCGGTGCGGGACACGCCGTGGCGATCGCTGCAGGTGCGCATGTACATGACTGGCAGGGCAAAACGCTCGACTACACGCCGCGTGAGTCGTTTCTCAATCCCGGTTTCCGCGTCTCGCTGTTTTAAGATTGGATAGGGCCGCCATTGATGGCGTAATGCCGATCGGTTCAGCGCCGTATCAAATCACCTCACCTTCCGTAGCGGCGCGATTCATCGCGCAATGAATTGCGCCGCTACAATGTGTGCTCTCGGTAATGAGGTTTTCCATGTCTTAACTGACGAACATTACGCCATGAATGGCGACCCCGATAATCCTTACTTCTGCAACAGCTCATGAATCAGCTTCATCGCCTGCTGCACTTCATCCTGCGTTAGCGGCCCATCTTTGGCATAGCGCACATGCGCGGTGTTATCCAATATCACAATCGCCGATCCGCCTTTCTCTAACTGCCAGGCCTGCCGAGCGCTGCCGTTGCTATCGACAATAAATTGCGACCACGGATATTGCTGCTTATTGCTCTCAATACTGCTGCGTACAAACATGCCGGTGCCAGGAATGGCATCGTCGGTATTTACAATGGTGGTAGTTTGATAACGATCGTGCGGCAGATGCGCCGCTTTAATCGCTTCAATCAGCGCTGCATTCTGCTCTTTAGCGGACGAACGGCCAGCGATATGTAAGATGACGCGTACTTTTCCACTCAGCTGCGCGCTATTCCAGGATTTGTAGCTAAACTTATCTTGTTGATAAAGCAGCTCTCCCCGGTCATTGATGCCCACGGCAGGCACGCGTTCACCCGTTTTGAATGCATGTGCCGAGGCCAGGGCAGGCAGCAGCAAAGCCAGTGCTAATACAGAATGTCCCAAACGCATTGTCAAACTCCTTGGTGATCCGACCAGTTGTTCATGTTCCTGCAATATTAGGCGTGGATGATGCGTCTGTCGCAATGAGTTAACAGGTTTGCAACCTATGCCACAATTCCATAATGAGTGAAGGTTTATACTGGGTTTAGTGAGGCTGATAACAGAGTATTCTGTAATGATGTGTCAATTCAGTAAATAATTCACTTTTTCGGAACATCGGCAACGAAGGATGCTCTATAGTTATGCTTCATTTGCGCTTCATGGGTTCGTGCCAAATTTGGTAACGACGGAGCGTATTAAAAAATTTTCAGGAGTTAATCAGCATGAAGATCTTCCAGCGCTATAATCCGCTGCAAATCGCGAAATATGTAAAAACGCTATTTAGAGGAAGGTTGTATATCAAGGATGTTGGCGCGTTTGAGTTTGATAAAGGCAAAGTCATGTTGCCTCGCGTTAAAGACAAACAACATCTTAGCGTGATGTCAGAGATCAACCGCCAGGTACTGCGGCTGCAAGCCGAGTACAACTAAGTAAGCAAAATAAAGGGCGCCGATGGCGCCCTCAGTATTTCTGCGGTTGGTGTTGTGTTGATCGCGATAACTGGCGTAATGCTCGTCGGTTAAGCGTGAATCGGTCACCATGAATGGTGACCCTACGTGGATATAGCCGGATTTCCGTAGGGTGCGCATTCATGCGCACCTGCATAAACAGGCATTTTTTGGCCTAAGTGAGCGGCATAACGCGATAACTGGCGACCCTACGACGACTCCGATTCATCCACCGCATTCTTCGATACATTCAGCACCGGCGGACGTTCATCAATGCGTGTCACCAACAGCTGATCGATGCGGTAACTGTCAATATCGACCACTTCAAACTTGTAGCCGGAAAACTTCACAAAATCGGTACGCTTAGGAATTTTGCGCAGCATGTACATCATGAAGCCGCCAATGGTTTCGTAATTGCCAGACTGCGGAAAATCATCGATATCCAGCACACGCATGACGTCATCAATCGGCGTACCGCCTTCTACCAGCCATGAGTTCTCATCACGCGCGACAATCTGCTCTTCCTGGCCTTGTCCGACCAAATCGCCCATCAGCGTGGTCATCACGTCATTCAGCGTGATAATACCGACCACCAACGCATATTCGTTCATGATCACCGCGAAGTCTTCACCGGCGGTTTTGAAGCTTTCCAGCGCTTCAGAGAGCGTCAGCGTATCTGGCACAATCAGCGCCGAGCGAATTTGCACACCGCTGTTGAGCGTCAAACTCTGGTTGCCCAGTACGCGCAGCAGCAGTTCTTTCGAATCCACATAGCCGACGATATGGTCAATATCGCCATCGCACACGATAAATTTGGAGTGCGGATGCTGAGCGATTTTGGTTTTGAGGGTCGTTTCATCTTCGTGTAAATCGAACCACACCACGTTCTCGCGCGAGGTCATTGATGACGGCACGGTGCGTGATTCCAGTTCAAAAACGTTTTCAATCAGCTCATGTTCCTGCTTACGCAGCACGCCGGCCAGGGCGCCCGCTTCTACCACTGCATAAATATCGTCGGAGGTAATATCGTCTTTACGCACCATCGGCAATTTGAACATGCGGAAGAAGACGTTGGCTAAACCGTTGAATAGCCATACCAGCGGGCGCAGCACCACTAAACAGAAGCGCATAGGGTTGATGATACGCAGCGCCACCGCTTCCGGTGCAATCATCCCCACGCGTTTTGGTGTGAGATCAGCAAACAGAATGAACAGGCTGGTTACAATGGTAAAAGAGCAGATAAAACTGAGTTGTTCTGCGAGTTCTGGGGCCACAAAGCGGCTAAACAGGCCATTGAAGGCAGGAGAGAAAGCCGCATCGCCGACAATACCGCCGAGGATAGCCACGGCATTGAGGCCAATTTGCACCACGGTGAAGAACATGCCGGGTTGTTCCTGCATTTTCAGCACGCGCTGTGCGTTGATATTGCCTTCGTCAGCCAGTAACTTCAGCTTGATCTTGCGGGCAGCCGCCAGCGAGATCTCCGAAAGAGAAAAAAATGAACTGATGAGAATCAGTAAAAGAATGACAAGTAAGCTATCGAGCATAAGAGATCCGTTGGGTTAATCACTTGTCATTTTTGGCCTGGGCAGCGCGGGAGTGGGCGTACATCCGGTACTCGCCAGTCAAACAGGCTATCCGTGCCAAAAATGTCTGCGCCATATCGACAAGATAAGGTTAACGTCGGGGCAGAAAAGAGTGCAGGCGAAGCCTGCTGGTCGCTGATTATAGCAGCAGCGCTTATCATGCCGCCAGAGGGGCGCACTGTGCGCTCGGATTAATCCGAGTGCGTGCGTGCCAGAGGCGGAAGACGTGCCTGGCTGTTGTATCGTTTCCCCCATTTACCGACAATAGCCCACAATTTGGCGTCGTCGCCGTTGTGGGTAAAAAGAGCGGCTATGCTGATGGGTACACGGCGGTGGTGATACCCTTCGAATGAATAAACGCCCCTGCGGAATAGGGGCCGGCATTATTAACAGGAGTACGTGTGCCACGATTTCATATTTATTGTTTGGCCAGCCTGTTGCTTGCTGCACCTGCCGTCGAGGCAGCCAAGGTGCGCTTGCAGTTGGAAGGCCTGACCGGGGATTTGCAAAAGAACGTCAGGGCACGCTTGTCTACCATTGGCAGTGACGAGGTGTCAAACGACGGCCGTTTCCAGGCTCGTGTTTCAGTGGCGATTAAAGAAGGCCTGCGCGCGCTAGGTTACTACGAACCGCAGATCGATTTTGAATCGCGCCCGGCGCCCCCGCAGGGTGGTCGTCCGGTGTTGATTGCCCACGTTACGCCTGGCGAACCGGTAAAGATTGGTGGCAGTAACATCGTGATAGAAGGTGAGGCGAAAACCGACGAGGACTATCAAGCCTGGGTTAAACAGGGCACACCAAAAGTCGGCACGCAATTGAATCACGGCGCCTACGACAAATTCAAAAATGGTTTCTCCAGCCTGGCATTGCGTAACGGTTACTTTGACGGTGACTTTAAGCAAAGCCAGCTTGGCGTATCGGTCGAGCGCCGCGAAGCGTTCTGGGACATCAATTACGATAGCGGTCCGCGTTATCGTTTTGGTGACGTCAGCTTCGAGGGCTCGCAAATCAACGAAGCCTACTTGCAGAATCTGGTGCCGTTTAAAAAAGGCGATCACTACAGTTCGCGGGATCTAGCCGAGCTCAACCGCCGTTTATCCGCCACCGGCTGGTTTAACTCAGTGGTGGTGGCACCGGAGTTTGATAAAGGCCGTCAAACCAAAGTCCTGCCGCTCAGCGCCGCCGTATCGCCACGGGTGGAAAACACCATAGAAACCGGCGTGGGTTACTCCACTGACGTCGGTCCGCGTCTGAAAGGCACGTGGAAAAAACCGTGGATTAACAGTAGCGGCCACAGCCTGGCTGCCAGCGCCTACGTCTCCGGACCTGAGCAGCAGCTCGATCTCAGCTATAAAGTGCCGCTGCTGAAAAGTCCGCTGGAGCAGTATTACACCTTCTCCGGCGGCGTGAAGCGCACCGATCTCAATGACACTAAAGCCGATACCACTACGCTGGCGATGTCGCGCAACTGGGACAGCAGCAGCGGTTGGCAGAAGGCGATCAACCTGCGCTGGAGCCTCGATCACTTTACTCAGGCCAGCGTCACCAACACCACCATGCTGCTCTATCCGGGCGTGAGTCTGAACCGCACCCGTTCGCGCGGTGGGTTGATGCCAACGTGGGGCGATTCACAGCGTTATTCGGTGGATGTATCGGATACCACCTGGGGATCGGACGTTGATTTCATGATCCTGCAAGCGCAAAACGTCTGGATTCGTACCCTCGCCGACAAGCATCGCTTCGTGGCGCGCGGCAATCTCGGTTGGATTGAAACCAACAATTTCGACAAAGTGCCACCGGACCTGCGCTTCTTCGCCGGTGGCGATCGCAGTATTCGTGGGTACAAATATAAAGACATCTCGCCGCGTGATGATAATGGCAAGCTGACCGGTGCCTCAAAAATGGCCACCGGCTCGCTCGAATATCAATATAACGTGACCGGAAAATGGTGGGGCGCGGTGTTTGTCGATTCCGGTGAAGCCGTCAACGACATTAAGCAGAGCAACGTTAAAACCGGCGCGGGCTTCGGCGTGCGCTGGTCTTCTCCGGTGGGGCCGATCAAGTTTGATATCGCACGGCCGATTGGCGATGACAAGGAGCATGGATTGCAATTTTACGTAGGATTGGGGCCTGAACTATGAAGCTATGGAAAAAGGTCCTGATTGGTATCGCTATTTTTTTAGTGCTGCTGCTTGGCGGCATCGCGTTTTTGGTTGGCACCACGCCCGGTTTGCATCTGCTGCTGAAAGGCGCCGATCGCTGGGTGCCGGGCTTATCGATCAAACAGGTTGACGGCGGCTGGCGCGATCTCACGCTGAGCGGTGTGAAGTATGAAATGCCAGGCGTCAGCGTGGATGCCGGGCGCTTCCATCTGGCGCTGAATCTCAACTGTTTGCTGCACTCCTCTGTGTGTGTGAATGATATCGCCTTGCAGGATGTTAGCGTGGTGGTGGATAGCAAAAAAATGGCCCCCGCCAGCGCGCCGCCACCGGAAGAGGAGAGCGGCAGCACCAATCTCAGCACGCCTTATCCCATTACGCTAAGCAAAGTGGGTTTGCATAACATCAACGTTAAGGTCGATGACACCGCGATTTCCCTGCTTGATTTTACCACCGGCCTGCAGTGGCAAGATCGTGCGCTGACGCTGACGCCCACCCATATCCAAAGCCTGCTGATTGCGCTACCGAAAGCGGCCAAAGTGGTGGATGAGCAAGTGGTGCAGCCTAAAGTGGAGCAGCCACAGCCGCTGGAAAAACCCCTCGGTGAAACGCTACAGGAGATGTTTGCTAAGCCGCTGCTGCCCGAAATGCCTGACTTCCAGCTGCCGCTGGATATCACCGTACAGGAGCTGCTGGGTGAACAGCTGCGTATTACCGGCGATACCGATGTCTCTATTACACGCTTGTTGCTCAAAGCGAAAACCGCCGATCGCCATTTGCAGTTAGAAACCTTCGATGTTGATTCGCCGCAGGGGCAGGTAAACGCCAGCGGCGAAGCCACCCTTGCCGATAATTGGCCGGTGAATTTTGCGCTGAACGGCACGCTCAATCTCGATCCCATTAAGGGTGAGAAGATCAAAATGAACCTCGGTGGCGCAATGCGCGAGGAGCTGAAGCTGGGGCTCAATCTCTCTGGCCCGGTGCGCGCGCAGCTTGATGCCAGTGCCCAACCTGCGGTCGCCGGTTTACCGCTGGCATTGCATCTCACCAGTCCGCAGCTGCGCTGGCCGCTAACCGGCCCGGTGCAGTATCAGGCCGATAATCTGGATTATCAGTTCAAGGGCAAAGCCACCGACTACGTGATGTCGCTGCGCACCGCAGTGAAAGGCGAGGGCGTGCCGCCGGCGACGATTGCACTGGACGGCAAAGGCAACGAGCAGCAGTTCAATCTCGATAAACTGCGCGTCGCGGCGCTGCAGGGCAATATCGATCTGACCGCGCTGGTGGACTGGAGTAAAGCCATCAGCTGGCGCAGCGAGCTGACGCTGTCAGGTATTAACACCGCCAAACAGTATCCGGATTGGCCAGCGAAACTGGATGGCAAAATAGCCACGCGCGGGAGTCTGTACGGCGGAAGCTGGCAGCTCAGCGTGCCGCAGCTAGCGCTGAAAGGTAACGTGAAACAGAACGCGCTGAGTGCCAACGGCACGTTAACCGGCAACAGTTACAACCAGTGGAAAATTCCCGGCCTGAATCTGGCGCTGGGACGTAACCATCTGGACGTGAAAGGCGAGTTGGGTGATAGCCTCAACCTTGATGCCACGCTTGATGCGCCGCAGTTGAACAACGCGCTACCTGGCCTTGGCGGCGTAGCGAAAGGCACCCTTAAAGCGCGTGGCACTCTGCAGGCACCGCAGCTGCTGGCCGATCTCACGGCAACCGGCTTGCGCTGGCAGCAGCTGCAAATCCGCCGCATCGCCTTGCTGGGGGATGTGAAATCCAGCGATCAGGTGGCCGGGAAGCTGCAATTACGCGTGGAACAGCTGCAGCAAGATGCTTTGAAAGTGAATCTGCTGACGCTGAATGCCGATGGTAATGAGCATCAGCATCAGCTGAAGCTCAATGTTGAGGGCGAACCGGTTTCCGGTCAGCTGGCGCTTAACGGCAGTTTCGATCGCAAAACTGAGCGCTGGCAGGGCAATCTTAACAACACCCGCTTTGACACGCCGGTAGGTGAATGGCGCCTGACGCGCGCAATGGCCATTGATTACCTCAACAGTAAGCAGACGGCGACCATTGGGCCGCACTGCTGGCAGAATCCTAATGCGCAGCTGTGCGTGCCGGAACCGATTGAAGCAGGCGCGAGTGGACATGCACACGTTGTGCTCAATCGCTTCGATCTGGCGATGATCAAACCGTTCCTCACTGATGCCACCAAACTGAACGGGGTGTTCAGCGGTGATGCGCGCGTCAACTGGACGGCTGACGGCGCGTTGCCAACCGGTTCCGTTTCGCTGAAAGGTAATGGCGTGAAGGTGGAGCAGGATGTCCAAGGCAACAGCTTAACCATCGCCTTCGATACGCTGAATCTGAATGCGGCGCTGCGTAACGGTCGTGCGCAGCTGGATTGGCTGATCCATATCGTTAATAACGGGCAGCTAAGCGGTAACGTACAAATTGCCGATCCGCAGAACCGCCGTCAGCTGTCGGGCAACATCGGCATCAGCAATATTTCGCTGGCGATGCTCAATCCCGCGCTGATGTCAGGTGAGAAGATCAAAGGCAACCTGAACAGCAATCTGCGCCTTGGCGGTACGCTGCAGCAGCCGCAGGTGTTTGGCCAGCTGGGGCTCAGGGATGTGGATGTCGACGGCAGCTTTATGCCGGTCGATCTCACCGCTGCCAACCTCAATATGGTGTTCAACGGCATGAGCTCAACGCTCAACGGCCTGATCCAGACGGCGCAGGGCAATATCAATCTGAGCGGTGACGCTGACTGGAGCCAGTTGGATAACTGGCGAGCCCGCGTGGCGGCGCAGGGCAGCCGCGTACGCGTCACCGTCCCGCCGATGGTGCGCATGGATGTATCGCCAGATTTGGTGTTTGAAGCCACGCCAGCCGCGTTCAATCTGGACGGTAAAGTGGATATTCCGTGGGCGCGCATCACCGTGCAGGAAGTGCCAGAAAGCGCCACCGGCGTCTCCTCGGATGAAGTGATGCTGGATGAAAATCTCAAACCGATTCAGCCAAAAACGGCTGCCATTCCGATCAACAGCAATCTGATTATCCACGTGGGCAACGACGTACGCCTTTCAGCATTTGGCCTGAAAGCCAAGCTGAATGGCGATCTGAAGCTGGTGCAGGATAAAAATGGCCTTGGTCTGAACGGGCAAATCAATATTCCATCCGGCCGTTTCCACGCTTATGGTCAGGATCTGGTGGTGCGTAAAGGTGAGCTGCAATTCGCGGGGCCGCCGGATCAACCTTACGTCAACCTGGAAGCGATCCGTAATCCGGAAGCCACTGAGGATGACGTGACAGCGGGCCTGCGCGTGACGGGGCTGGCGGATGAGCCGAAAGTGGAAGTGTTCTCCGATCCGGCTATGTCTCAGCAGGAAGCACTTTCTTACTTATTACGCGGTCAGGGACTGGGCAGCGATGGTGACAGTAATGCATTAACTTCAGCGCTGGTAGGTTTGGGGGTTGCACAAAGTGGTCAGGTTGTGGGTAAAATCGGCGAGACATTCGGCGTCAGTAACCTCGCAGTTGACACCGCAGGCGTGGGCGACAGCCAGCAAGTGCAGGTCAGTGGTTATGTGTTGCCAGGTCTACAAGTAAAATACGGTGTTGGCATATTTGATTCACTGGCGACTTTAACCTTGCGTTATCGCCTGATGCCCAAACTCTATTTAGAAGCCGTGTCGGGTCTCGACCAGGCATTGGATTTGCTCTATCAGTTTGAGTTTTAGCAATGCGAATAATTGTCTATGGTAGTTTACGGCGCAAACAGGGAAACAGTCATTGGATGACGAATGCGCAATGGTTAGGTGACCATCAGATTGTTGGGTTTGATCTCTACAATCTGGGTCACTATCCGGGCGTGGTTGCAGGCGAAGGAAACGTCTCTTGCGAGGTTTATCGCATCGACGCCAGCACGCTCGGCGAGCTTGATGCCTTGCGCACTAAAAATGGCGAATACAAACGCCAACTCATCCAGACGCCTTACGGCAGTGCCTGGCTGTATGTCTATCAACGCTCAATCGCGGGGCGTACGCGCATCGCGAGCGGCGACTGGCTACGGCGTGATGACGAAACAGAAGCATAAATAAAAACACCGTCCATTGGACGGTGTTTTTTTATCTGCAAACCGGTCACCATGAATGTCGACCTTACAGGGAAAGCAGGGCGCGCATTCATGCGCACCAGGCTTGCTTATTTCTTCTGTGCGCGCTCGTACGAAGCGATGATTTCAGCTTTGGCCGCTTCCGCGTTATCCCAGCCGTCAACCTTCACCCATTTGCCTTTTTCCAGATCTTTGTAGTGCTCAAAGAAGTGGGTGATCTGGGCTTTCAGCAGTTCTGGCAGGTCGTTCACATCTTTGATGTGATCGTACTCTTTGCTCAGCTTGGTGTGCGGAACCGCAACCAGCTTGGCATCTTCGCCAGACTCGTCGGTCATTTTCAGCACGCCAACTGGGCGGCAGCGAATCACTGAGCCCGGCACCAGCGGATACGGGGTTGGCACCAGTACGTCAACCGGATCACCATCCAGAGACAGCGTGTGGTTGATGTAACCGTAGTTGCACGGATAGAACATGGCGGTAGACATGAAACGGTCTACAAACAGGGCACCAGACTCTTTGTCGACTTCATATTTGATCGGATCGGCGTTGGCCGGGATCTCAATGACAACATAGATATCTTCTGGCAACTCTTTACCTGCAGGCACCTGGTTCAAACTCATCTGGCTTTCCTTCATTAGTCATATGTTGAGTGACGGCTATTATAGCCAACTGACTCTGAAAGTATGCCCCCTTTTTGGCGTTTCAGAATGCTCCAACCTGCTACTTCGCGGTGACAAACAGCGAGACGATACCGGCAGCAATCAGTGGTCCGACCGGTACGCCGCGGAAGAAGGCCACGCCAATCACGGTGCCAATTAACAATCCACCAATTACCGACGGCTGCACGCTCATAAAGTTAACGCCGCGGCCACCCAGCCAGGCGACAAAAATGCCCACCACAATGGCCACAATCGATTGCCAATTCGCGAACGATTTCAGCAGCGAAGAGGCCGGCAGCGTACCGCTAGCCAGCGGCGCCATCACGGCAACGGTCAGGATAATAATGCCAATCTGAATGCCCTGTTTTTCCACATAGGGAAAGAATTGCGACAGCGGCGTGAGCTTAATCGCCAGCAGAATCAGAATAGAAATGGTAACGGCGCTGTTATGGACGAAGTAACTGAGGACGGCGAGGCAAACAAGAATGATGGTGGAGGCATAAGCAGCCATGGTTTCTCCCTGACGATTGATGGGCGCGCTGACAAGTGGCCAGCGCTCAGCGTTATTTTAACGCCTCCATTAATCAACAATCGTCGGGGTTGGCGCAACTGCCTTTGTTAATTGATTGCAACATCAGCGCCTGATTCCGTACCAGGCTCACGCCCTGCGCGCCCACCGATAGCGCTGCCATGCTGCCCTGGCTGCTCAGGAAATAGCTGCGGCTGGCATCAAGCCAGCTGTCGCGATACGCCAGCCAGGCGCGCTGGGCGCTGCGCAATTTGTCTTTAGGGTCGCCGGTTAATTTTTTCATCGCTTGCGTGTACTGCACGTTCATCTCTTTGTCCCACGCCTTACTGGCAGTGTCGTAGCACTTCGACATACCGAGGGTGGTAGATTCCTTGTTCATACACTGGTCGAGCTGCTGATCGATGGGGTTTTGCTGCTGCGCCGAGGCAAAACCACTAACCAGTAACAACGCGACCGGGAGCCATTTTTTCATCATTTCCTTCCTTAATTTTCTGCAGCGGACTTCAACAAAAGTGAAGCGTAGGCGTTAGTGAGCAGATTGACCATCAACAAAGGATAAAGTTTCCCTGCGACACTGCCGATAATCTCTCCGTTTTAGGGCCAGCGGATTTCTGCCTTTTCGTGCAAACGGGGACAATCATGATCAAAAAGCTATCAATTCGTACTGCATTACTCACGCTCCTGGCTTTTATGACGCTGCTGTTATTGGTGGTAAGCGCCATGGGCATTTCTGCTATTAATATTGGCAATCAATCACTTGATACCATTAATCGTATTCAGGGGATTGAGTTGAACAGTTTGTACCAAAGCAATGCCGATCTGATGCGCGCGCGCGCGAGCGCAGCATTGGCGGTGCGAAAAATTGAAATTGGCTTACTGGATGAAGGCAGCAGCGTCACCAAACAGGCGCAGGCGGATGTGGCAAGCTCTCAGCGCCATCTCAACGCCTTTATTGACGCGGGAACGGTGACGGCGCAGGGAAAAACCCTCGCCGATGCTGTGGCGGCGACGTTTGCGGCGTATCACAAAGGCGCGATTATGCCGATGATGGATGCGCTGGAAAAACAGTACACCGATGAGTATTACCAGGTGCTGGAGGGCAATCTTTCGACGCTAGCGGGCAACTATGCCAAAGCCGTCAATGACTTTAGCCTCTACGCCGACGGCATCTCCGCTGCCCGTCTGGCGCAGGCGGCGCGCAATGAAACGCAGATGAAGATCATGATTGGTGTAGCGATGGCGCTGACATTGCTGCTGATCGCATTGGCCTGGGAACTGTTGCGTCGTTTACTGCTACGGCCGCTCGATGGTGCGATTCAGCATCTTGAGCAGATTGCCGCGGGCGATTTATCGCAGCCGCTGCCTGAAGCCGGGAAAAATGAGCTGGGCCGTCTTAATCAGGCGCTGGCCAACATGCAGCAGGCCCTGAGCAGCTCGGTGAGCTCGGTGCGTGAAGCCAGCTTGCAAATTGACGTGGGCAGTCGCGAGTTAGCGGCGGGCACCGTGCATCTTTCCCAGCGTACCGAAGAGTCCGCCGCCTCGCTGGAGCAAACCGCCGCCAGCATGGAGCAGCTGACGGCCACCGTGCGCCTCAACGCCAGCAATGCCAAAGAGGCCAATCAGCTTGCCAGCAATGTATCCGACAGCGCCGATCGCGGTGCCGAAGTGGTGGGCTATGTGATGGAGAAAATGCAGGAAATCACGCAAAGCTCTAACCGTATTGGCGACATCCTCAGCGTGATTGATGGCATTGCCTTCCAGACCAACATCCTCGCCCTGAACGCGTCGGTCGAAGCGGCACGGGCCGGTGAGCAAGGGCGCGGTTTTGCCGTGGTCGCTAATGAAGTGCGCACGCTGGCGGGTCGCAGCGCTACTGCGGCCAAAGAGATTCGTGAGCTGATCGCGGAATCGCAATCGCGCGTAAAAGAGGGCAGCGACATGGCTACGCGCGCGGGTGAAACCATGGATGAAATCTCTAGCGAAGTGATGCGCGTGACCTCGCTGATGAAAGAGATCTCCATCGCCTCGCAAGAGCAGAGTCGCGGCATTGAGCAGGTGAATCAGGCGGTGACGCAGATGGATGAAGCCGCCCAGCAAAACGCCGCACTGGTGGAAGAAGCCAGCGCCGCTACGCAATCGCTGGAAGCGCAGTCGCAGCAGTTGCAGGATTCGATGGCGCATTTCCGCGTGGTTGCTGCTCTGCCTTCGTAAGGAGGCGCATTCATACGCAGCAATAAAAAGCCCGCACGGAGGCGGGCTTCATTGCATCAGGCTCGCAACTTACGCTGAATGGTCGTCCGGGTACTCACGGATAAAGCGTTCAACGTCGCCTACCATCGCATCGTTGCCGCAGAAGAACGGGCAGCGCTGGTGCAGCGTTTCTGGCTGGATATCAAGGATGCGATTGGCACCGTCGCTGGCTTTACCGCCCGCTTGCTCAGCGAGGAAGGCCATTGGGTTGCATTCGTACAGCAGACGCAGCTTGCCTTGCGGATGGCTGGCGGTGCTTGGGTAAAGATAGATGCCGCCTTTCAGCAGGTTACGATGGAAATCGGCCACTAATGAACCAATGTAGCGCGAGGTATACGGACGCTTGGTGGCGATATCTTCTTCCTGACAGAACTTCAGGTATTTCTTCACGCCCTGTGGGAAGCGAATGTAGTTACCTTCGTTAATCGAATAGGTGTAACCCTTCTCTGGGAAGGTCATGCGCTCGTGGCTCAGGCAGAACACGCCGAGTGACGGATCGTAAGTAAACGCATGCACGCCCACGCCAGTGGTATACACCATCATGGTCGAGGAGCCGTACACCACGTAACCGGCCGCAACCTGCTTGTTGCCCGGCTGCATAAAGTCGGCTTCGGTAATCGGCGTGCCAGGCTCGCTGATACGGTGATAGATGGAGAAAATGGTACCCACGGAGACGTTAACATCGATATTCGAAGAACCATCCAGCGGATCCATCAACACCACGTATTTGCCATTCTCTGAACCTTCAAAGATGACAAACTCATCTTCTTCTTCCGAGGCGATACCGGCCACCACGCCACGCGCTTTCAAAGCGGCTTTCAGCTTTTCGTTAGCGAACAGATCGAGCTTCATCTGCTGCTCACCCTGCACGTTTTCCACGCCGCTGGCACCCAGAATATCCACCAGACCCGCTTTATTGATGTCGCGGTGGATAATTTTAGCGCCAAGCTTAATGGAAGAAATCAGCGCCGTCAGTTCACCTGTGGCGTGTGGAAAGTCGTGTTGCTTCTCGACGATGAATTCGCCTAACGTTTTCATAACACATTCCCTGAATCTACGATGGAGTGGCAGCAGCTGTAACAAGCTACCAACGTATGAGCGCAGTTTAGCCGATTGAACTTTAAAAACCATAGTCCTAATCCGTTTCTTCCCTCTCAACTCGGCGTTACACTGTGCGCCGAACTTTTGAGTAATGGATCTCTTTATGCGTATTCACATCCTCGGGATTTGTGGCACTTTCATGGGTGGCCTGGCGATGCTCGCGCGCGCGCTGGGACATGAAGTTACCGGCTCAGACGCCAATGTCTATCCGCCGATGAGCACGTTGCTGGAACAGCAAGGCATTGAATTAACTGAAGGTTACGATGTTAGTCAGCTTAATCCGCAGCCGGATCTTGTGATCATTGGCAACGCAATGACGCGCGGTAATCCGTGTGTGGAAGCGGTACTGGAACGTAACATTCCTTACCTCTCTGGACCGCAGTGGCTTCACGATTTCGTGCTGCGCGATCGTTGGGTGCTGGCCGTTGCCGGAACGCACGGTAAAACCACCACAGCCGGCATGGCAGCGTGGATTCTCGAGGCTTGCGGCCTTGAACCGGGCTTCATCATCGGTGGTGTGCCAGGAAACTTTGAGGTTTCGGCAAAATTAGGAAAAAGTCCATTCTTCGTCATCGAAGCGGATGAGTACGACAGCGCGTTCTTCGACAAGCGTTCCAAATTTGTGCATTACTGCCCGCGCACGCTGATCCTCAACAACCTCGAATTCGATCACGCCGATATCTTTGACGATCTGCGTGCGATCCAGAAGCAGTTCCATCACTTGATCCGCATCGTGCCGGGCCAGGGCAAGATCCTGCTGCCGGAACACGACAACAACCTCAAGCAGGTGATGGCGATGGGCTGCTGGAGTGAGCAGGAAACCGTGGGTGATAACGGTCACTGGCAGGCGAAAAAGCTCACGCCTGACTCCTCACATTGGGAAATCTGGCTCGATGGCGAGAAAGTGGGCGAAGTGAACTGGGCGCTGGTTGGCGAACACAACATGCATAATGGCCTGATGGCGATTGCAGCTGCCCGCCATGTCGGTGTGAAACCGGTGGATGCCGGTGAAGCGCTGAGCAGCTTCATTAATGCCCGTCGTCGTCTTGAACTGCGCGGTGAAGTGAATGCCATCAAAGTGTATGACGATTTTGCCCATCACCCTACGGCGATTCTGGCCACGCTGGCGGCGCTGCGCAGCAAAGTGGGCGGTACGGCGCGCATTCTGGCGGTACTGGAGCCGCGTTCCAACACCATGAAAATGGGCGTGAGTAAGAATGAGCTGGCGCCTTCTTTAGGGCGCGCAGATGAAGTGTTCCTGTTCCAGCCGCACCATATTCCGTGGCAGGTTTCCGATGTGGCGGAAGCGTGCATCCAACCGGCGCAGTGGAGCGCGGATATTGATACGCTGGTCGAGATGGTGGCGAAAAAAGCCCAGCCAGGCGATTCGATTCTGGTAATGAGTAACGGCGGGTTTGGTGGCATTCACCAGAAACTGCTGGAGCGGTTAGGGCGCTGATTTAGCGGTGGCCATCAATGGCCACCCTACAACGGTACATCGTAAGGTCGGCATTCATGCCGACCTTTTTCATGTCCGCTGAAAACTTACGCTTCTGCCAGCTCGCGCAAATACTGGAAAATCTGGCGTGCAGATTTTGGTGGCTTATTGGTGGCTTTCTCTTTCTGCGCGTTACGGATCATGCTGCGCAGCTGCTGGCGATCGGCGTGCGGGTAGAGGTTAAACACTTCGGCTACCGCGTCATCACCCTGCTCGATCAAACGATCGCGCAAAATCTCAAGCTTGTGGAACAGCGCAACCTGCTGGTTGTGACGGTTCTTCAGCTTATCCAGCGCCTGACGAATCGGATCTTCATCGCGTGCGCGCAGCATCTTACCAATCAGCTGCAGCTGACGGCGACGGCCTTCTTTCTTGATGCGCTGCGCCAGTTCAATCGCGTCGCGCAGCTGTTCGTCGAGGGGGATTTTGTCGAGGGAGTTTTTCCCCAGGTCAACTAACTCGGCACCAAGGCGTTTCAGCTCTTCGGCATCGCGTTTAATTTCGCTTTTGCTGACCCAGATAATCTCTTCATCTTCTTCGTCATTATTATCCGGCACATCGTCGAGCCAGTCTTCGGGCTGCTTGGTCATCTCTTGGCTCCCTAAAAAAAAGAGGCTAATCCTACCAGTTTATCGGGCGACTGCGAAATTGTTCTCTGAGTCTGATAGACTCAATTCATTCATACTTAAGATTAGACGGCAGGTCGATGAACGTATCTACTCAGGTTGCAGAACAACGTAAAGTGTTGGAACAGGCTGTCGCGCAGGCGTTGGAATTGGCAAAAGCCAGCACCGATGGCGCTGAAGTGGCGGTCACGAAAACCACCGGCATCGGCGTCAGCACCCGCTATGGCGAAGTGGAAAACGTCGAATTCAACAGCGATGGTGCGCTCGGCATCACCGTCTACCATCAAAACCGTAAAGGCAGCGCCTCATCAACCGATCTTAGCCCGGATGCGATCAAACGCACCGTGCAGGCGGCGATCGATATTGCGCGTTACACCTCGGTTGATCCTTTTGGCGCCCCTGCCGATCCCGAACTGCTGGCATTTGAAGCGCCGGATCTCGATCTCTACCATCCATGGGAGATCGATGCCGATCGCGCGATCGAACTGGCGGCGCAGGCGGAACAGGCTTCATTGCAGGCCGACAAGCGCATCACCAATACCGAAGGCGGCAGTTTTAATAGCCACGTCGGCATTAAAGTTTTCGGTAACAGCCACGGCATGTTGCAGAGCTATTGCTCGAGCCGCCATTCGCTCTCCAGCTGCGTCATTGCGGAGCAGGACGGCAATATGGAGCGCGATTACGCGTACACCATTGGCCGATCATTTGACGATCTGAAAAGCGCGGATTGGGTAGGTGCAGAGTGCGCGCGTCGCGTGCTGGCACGTTTGGCACCGCGCAAGCTCTCCACCATGAAAGCGCCTGTTATCTTCGCGCCGGAAGTCGCCACCGGCCTGTTTGGCCATTTGGTTGGCATGATCAGCGGCAGCAGCGTCTATCGTAAATCCACCTTCCTGCTGGATTCACTCGGCAAGCAAATTCTGCCGGAGTGGCTGACGATTGAAGAACATCCGCATCTGCTGAAAGGCCTGGCCTCCACGCCGTTCGACAGCGAAGGCGTGCGCACCCAGTCGCGAGACATCATCAAAGACGGCGTGTTGCAAAACTGGTTATTGACCAGCTACTCGGCGCGTAAGCTGGGCTTGCAGAGCACCGGCCACGCGGGCGGCATCCACAACTGGCGCATCGCCGGACAGGGCCACAGCTTTGACGACATGCTGAAGCAGATGGGCACCGGTTTAGTGGTAACCGAGATGATGGGTTCCAGCATCAACGGCATGACCGGGGACTATTCACGCGGTGCGTCAGGTTTTTGGGTCGAAAACGGTGAGATTCAATATCCTGTGAGCGAGATCACAATCGCCGGAAACCTCAAGGATATGTGGCTCAATATGGTAACTGTCGGTAACGACATTGAAACGCGCAGCAATATACAATGCGGTTCGGTGCTGCTGCCGGAGATGAAAATCGCCGGACAATAAGAGTCATCGCTTTCTGAAAGCAGCCCATGAGGCTGCTTTTTTTTCGCCCGACAATAATAAAAGGAAATACCAATGCGTAATAAGCATTTGATCGCAATGTTGTCTTTGTCGCTGTTGTTCTCCTCGGCTAGCGTATTTGCGGCCGATCTGGAAAAAGATATGGATACGCTTAAGGATGGTCTGAGCGTGGTGAAAAAAACCTCTGACGCGCAGGAAATGCACACCGCGCTGGGCAAGATGCGTCAGGCGGCAACGGATGCGAAGCAATCCACGCCGGAAAAACTGCAGGGGCAGCCGGCCGATAGCGCGCAGATTAAGGATTTTCACGCCGGTCTGGATTCACTGATTGCACAGATCGATGTGGTTGATCAGCTGGCGCAAGCCAACAAACTGGACGAAGCCAAAACCGAAGCGAAGAAACTGGAAGATATTCGCAACGCCAACCATAAGAAATTCCGCTGATAAACCGGCCAGCCCTGCGGCTGGCCTTATTGTTTCCTGCCGCCTCTCCGTTTTATCCCGCATAAATCCATCATTTTTCGCATTTTGTGACCCATTTCGCACACTTCGTGCGTCCTGAGATCTGGCGCACACTCGCCCGCGCTATTTCCACTTCAAGGTGGAAAAGAAGCGTCTCAACAGCTTTAAGAGGAACGCGTAACTTTCTTAACAACAAGAATTATCTGTAATTGTCCGCTGTAAACAGGAGTAACAAGGTGAGGAGTGAAGCTGTCCCACTGAAACAGAGCACGCCGGAGGCAATTCAGGCACTGGCGGATAAGGTGATGAGCCAAATAGCGGCGATTTACGCCGCGCACCATATTGAGGCCAATGCCGTTCAGCAGCAGATGTTGGCGTCACATGTACGGGCGATGGCATCGCGATCGCTTACTGGCGAAGCGTTGCCGGATGTTGAAGCTGAATTGTTTGAAGATATCTCGCCAGAAACCATGGCGCTGGCGCAGCAGGTCGTTGATCTATTTGGCAATCTGCCAAAAGAAGAAGCCTGGCTGTTATCCGTCCATATCGAAGTGGCGAAATCGAACGAAGCATGAATTGCGAGGAAATGAACATGGTAACTGTAGTGATTGGCGATCGTCTGGGTAAAGGTCAGAAAGTGGCTGCGGGTATTGAGAAAGCCGGTGGCCGTGCGGTGGTGGTGCCAGGCGTGGCTGCTGACATGAAGCTGGGCGACGTGATGAAAGCGGAAAATGCCGACTTCGGCATCTCCTTCTGCGGCAGCGGCGGCGCTGGCGCCATCACCGCGCAGAACAAATATGGTTACAAAGCCAAACACGGCATGCGCTCTATCGATGAAGGCGTTACCGCCATCAACGAAGGCGCCACCGTGCTGGGCTTCGGCTTTATGGATAAAGAAGAGCTGGGTGAGCGGCTGGTACAGGCCTGGAATAAAAAACACGGCAGCTAAGTATGAAACAGCAATACGAGATGCAGGTAAAGGTGCAGGGCAAAGGCGAGAGTAAAGCAAAAGCCTTTGCCGATGCGCTGAGCAGGGTGCAGCAGCAAGTGCTGCGCACCAGCCAAAAGATTCTGTTGCGCATTGAACCCATAGATGTGCGGGTGCTGCGCGCGCAGGAGAGCGTGCGAAGGGAGAAGTTTCTGTTCTTTTTCCTCGCGCGCGAGCGACGGAGTTACAGCGTTGAGCTGGAAATTACCGTTAGCGTCACCGTGATCGACACCGAGAAAGTTGAATTTACGGCGACCTAAAAGAACTGCCCGGCATCGCACTGTGTTGGGTAAAAAAACGACAACAAAGGGTCAACAACATGTTTTTAATCATTTTGTTTAAGTCGTTAATCATTGGCGGATTGGTTGGCGTTGGGGTAGGAGCGGGCGCAGCGCGCATGTTCCACGCACCAACCACCCAAGGTATGGGCGCGTTCCGTACCCTGGGTGAACTCAATTCCTGCGAAGGCGATCCGGCATCGCACTTCTCCTTTGGTCTCGGCTTCTTCTTTAACGCCTGGGCATCATCCGTCGCAGCAGGTTCTTTCACGCAGGACGTCGATCACCGCATTCTGCCGAACTGGGGCGCGGCCGCGTTGATGGTGAAAAATCGCAACGTAGCGGAAACGTTGCACAACCCGAAACGCATGGCGATTGCCTGCGGCATCATCGGCATGATCGTGGTGGCCTTCCTCAATAGCACCGCCTCAGCGGTTCCTGCGGCACTGCAGGTTACGGCAGTGAAAGTGCTGGTACCGGCAGCGAATCTGTTGGTGAACACCGTAATGCCGGTGATCTTCTGGCTGGCGGCGATTGATGCCGGTAAGAAATCAGGCTTCTGGGCCACCATTTTTGGCGGTCTGGCGCAGTTGATTATGGGGAACGCGGTGCCAGGTTTGGTGCTCGGTATTCTGATTGGTAAAGGCGTGGAAGAGAGCGGCTGGAATAAGGTCACTAAAGTGATGATGTTCGCCATCGTGCTGCTGTTTGCGTTAAGCGGCTTCTTCCGCGGATTCGACATGAAACTGCTGCAATCCTTCCAGCTGGGTATTCCGGGCTGGCTGGATATGATCCACAACAGCGTCAGCGGCAAATAAGGAGCCATCAGCATGAACGAGAACGTAAACAAAGGGTTCTGGTACGCCGACTGGTCTTTCCCGATTTTTGTCGGTTTGCTCTCTTCCGGCGTATTTGCCGGTACGCACATGTATTACCTGTATGGCATTGGTGCCTTCAACGAAGTGGCGTTCGTTTCGATGCTGCGTTCCGGTATGGAAACCGGCGTGTATGGCGCGGTAGCGGCGTTTGGCGCCAGCTTCCTGTTCGCACGCATTATCGAAGGTTCGCTGGTGGGGATTCTCGATATTGGCGGTGCGATCCAGACTGGCGTCGGCCTCGGTGTGCCTGCGCTGCTGCTGGGTGCCGGTATTGTTTTCCCGGTGGCGAACTTCGCCGCGTCGTTGGCAACCGGTTTGGTGGTGGGTTTAGCGATTGGATATCTGATTATTCTGGCGCGTAAGTTCACCATTAACCAAAGCGACTCCACCTACGGTGCGGACGTGATGATGGGCGCGGGTAACGCTTCAGGTCGCTTCCTGGGGCCGTTGATTATCCTGTCTGCGATGGCCGCATCCATTCCTATCGGCCTGGGTTCGTTGGTGGGCGCGCTGCTGTTCTACCTGTGGAACAAGCCGATTACCGGCGGCGCAATTCTGGGTGCCATGGTGCTGGGCGCGCTGTTCCCGATTTCGCTGTAATGCGGCTGATTGGACGGTCGCCATTAATGGCGACCCTACATGTTGGGTGCGCATTCATGCGCACCTGAAAAATCGCAGTAAAGGAGTGAGCATGTTTGATCTGATTCTGCGCCGCGCACGTCTGTGCGACGAACAGCTGGTGGATATCGCCATCCAGCACGGCAAAATTGCCGCCGTCGGTGAAGTGAATGGCACGGCGCAGCAGGAGCGCGATTTGGCGGGGCGCTTCTACGTGAGCGCTGGCTGGATTGATAGCCACGTGCACTGTTATCCCAAATCCCCGATTTATCACGATGAAGCCGATAGCATTGGTATGGCGCAAGGCGTCACCACGGTGGTTGATGCGGGCAGCACCGGCGCGGATGACATCGACGACTTCTATCAGCTCACGCGTACGGCAACCACCGAAGTTCGCGCGCTGATTAACATTTCCCGCACCGGCATTGTGACGCAAAACGAGCTGGCCGATATGGCGCAGATCGATGGCGATGCGGTGGTGCAGGCGGTAAAACGCCGTCCCGACTTTATCGTTGGCCTGAAAGCGCGCATGAGCAGCAGCGTAGTGGGCGAAAACGGCATTCAGCCGCTGGTGCGCGCCAAAGCCATTCAGCAGGCAGCAGGTAATCTGCCGCTGATGGTGCACATCGGTAACAATCCGCCGGTGCTGGAGGAGATCGCCGATCTGCTGACCTCCGGCGACATCATCACGCACTGCTTCAACGGCAAACCGAACCGCATCTTGTCTCCGCAGGGCGAGCTCAAAGCCGCAGTGAAAAATGCCATCGCGCGCGGCGTGAAGCTGGATATCGGTCACGGCAGCGCCAGCTTCAGTTTTGCAGTGGCACGCGAGGCGATCGCGCAGGGCATTCTGCCTGACACCATCAGCTCCGACATTTATTGTCGCAACCGCCTCAACGGACCGGTGCATAGCCTGGCGCACGTGATGTCGAAATTCTTCAGTATTGGCATGACGCTGCCGCAAGTTATTGCGTGCGTCACCGCCAATGCCGCCGCTGGCCTGCGTCTGGCGGGCAAAGGGCGTTTAACCGAAGGTTATGACGCCGACCTGACCATTTTTACCGTCAAAGAGGAAACCCGCTCGTTCGTCGATGCTGAAGGCGACCAGGTTTTGGGTGAACAACATTTGCTGCCGCAGGCCGTAGTTATCGGCGGTCACTGGCATCTGACTGATGAAGGGAAAGCCAATCATGTCTTCGATTTATGAAAAATATGACCTGAAAAAGGTCATAAACGCCTCGGGCCGCATGACGATTTTAGGCGTGTCCACGCCGTCCGCGGATGTGGTAGACACCGTGAGCTACGGTCTGAATCACTATTTCGAGATGAAAGATCTGGTCAACAAGACCGGCGCTTACATCGCCACATTGCTGGACGTGGAAAGCGCAGTAGTGGTGTCCTGCGCCTCGGCGGGCATCGCGCAGAGCGTGGCGGCGGTGATCGTTAAAGACAACGACTGGCTGCTGGAAAATCTGCACGCCGCGCCGCTCAACGTACCGCACGATATCGTGGTGCCAAAAGGGCACAACGTGAACTTCGGCGCACCGGTCGGCACCATGGTGGCGCTGGGTGGTGGTCGCCTGATCGAAGCGGGCTACAGCAACGAATGTTCGCCAGAGCAGCTGGCGGCGGCGATCACGCCCACCACCGCGGCACTGATGTATATCAAATCGCACCACTGCGTGCAGAAAAGCCATCTGAGCGTTGAGCAGGCGGCCGTCGTGGCGCGCAAACACGGTATTCCCCTGATTGTGGATGCCGCAGCTGAAGAAGATTTGCAGTGCTATTACCAAATGGGCGCTGATTTAGTGATTTACAGCGGTGCCAAGGCGATTGAAGGGCCAACCAGCGGTCTGGTGATTGGCCGCACGCAGTACGTTGAGTGGGTGAAACGTCAAAGCAACGGCATTGGCCGCGCGATGAAAGTCGGCAAAGAGGGCATCCTCGGCCTGACGCAGGCAATTGAAAACTATCTGGTACAGCCAAAAACCAGCGGTGCCGAGATGGTGGCTAACATGACGCCGTTTATCGACAACCTCAACACGCTGAACGGCGTGAGCGCGCGCGTGGTGTGGGATGCGGCAGGGCGCGATATTGCGCGTGCCGAAATCAAGTTCGATGAAGCGGTCACCGGCTGGCCGACCGGCGAGCTGGTACAGGCGCTGAAAACCGGCGACATCGCCATCTATTTCCGTGGCTACAAAGCCAACGAAGGCATTATCGAAGCCGATGTGCGCAGCGTCAGCGCCGATCAGCTGCACATCATCTTTAGCGCTATCCAGGCGTTGATCAGCGGAGGAAAACGCGCATGAGTCTGAACCCGAATTTTTATCAGGATCGCCTGTGCCTTAACGTACTGGCCGGTTCCAAACAGAATGCCAAAGAAATTTGGCAGGCGGCCGAAGGCCATGTTTTGGTCGGCGTGTTATCGAAAAACTATGCCAGTAATGAAGACGCGATTGCCGATATGCGTGAGTATGCGGCGCTGATCGACAACGCGCTGTCGGTTGGGCTGGGCGCGGGCGATCCCAATCAGTCGACGATGGTGAGCGAAATCTCGGCGGTGCTGCAGCCGCAGCACGTTAATCAGGTGTTCACCGGCGTGGCGACCAGCCGCGCACTGCTCGGCCAGAGCCAAACCGTGGTAAATGGATTGATTTCACCTACCGGCACGCCTGGCATGGTGAAAATCTCCACCGGACCGCGCAGCTCAAAGAACGCCGACGCGATTGTGCCGATCGACAGCGCCATCGCCATGCTGCAGGACATGGGCGGCAGCTCGGTGAAATACTTCCCAATGGGCGGCCTGAAGGCGGTGAATGAGTATCGCGCGGTGGCGGAAGCCTGTGCGCGTCACGACTTCTGGCTGGAGCCAACCGGCGGCATCGATCTTAACAACTTCGAAGAGATTGTACGTATTGCGCTCGATGCAGGCGTAAGCAAAGTGATCCCGCACGTCTACAGTTCGATTATTGATAGCGCAAGCGGCGACACGCGCATTGACGACGTGCGTCAGCTTCTGGCAACGTGCAAGAAACTGCTGTAACAAATGAGTAACAGGTGAGCTCCGTGAGATTTCCCAATCAGCGTCTGACCCAGCTTTTCGCTGCGCTGCAAAATGAAACGCTGCCGCAGGATGAGCTGGCACGCCGCTTTTCCGTTTCGACGCGCACGGTGCGCACCGATATCACCGCGCTGAACGCGCTGCTGGAGCAGCACGGCGCGCAGTTTGTGCTGGCGCGCGGCGCGGGATATCAACTCAAAATTGATGATGCGGCGCGCTTTGGCCGGCTGCAGGAAGAGAGCGCCACGCCGCTGCGCGTGCCGCGCACCTCGCAGGAACGCGTGCGCTACCTGCTGACGCGGTTTCTCACCGCCGCTTATTCCATCAAGCTGGAAGATCTATCGGAGGAGTGGTTTGTCAGTCGCGCCACGCTGCAAAGCGATATGGCGATCGTTCGCGAATGGCTCGGCCGCTATCACCTCAATATCGAAACCAAACCGCATTACGGCATGAAGCTGTTTGGCAGCGAGGCGGCGATCCGCACCTGCTTAACCGATTTGCTGTGGCAGATTGATCAGGAAACGCCGGACAGCCCGCTGCTGACGGTGGAGGCGCTACACAGCGGCATTCTGGCGCAGCTTGAGCCCTTGCTGCAACAGTGCTTTGCCCAGCACGCGATTCGTCTCAGCGATGAAGGCGATCGCTATCTGCAAATTTACTGCGCGGTGGCGGTGCGACGTATCAGCGAAGGCTTTCCCCTCAACGATCCGGGTGCGGAAGATGTGGGCGATGAGGTGCGCGAGGCGGCTCACGATCTGGTTAATCTGATGCGTCCGCTGGTCGGCAAGCCAATTTCGCAGGCGGAAGAGAACTGGCTGCGCGTTAACATCGCCGCGCGTCAAATTCAGGCGCTGGCACCCAGCACCATCAATGCCGATGATGCTGATGCGCTGGTCGATTACCTGCTGAATTACATCAACACCCATTACAACTACCGGCTGCAGCACGATGAGCAGCTGCGCGCCGATCTGCTCACCCATATCAAAACCATGATCACCCGGGTGCGCTACCAAATCCACATACCTAATCCGCTGTTAAGTAACATCAAACAGCACTATCCCATGGCCTACGATGTGACGCTGGCGGCAGTCACCAGCTGGGGCAAATACACGCCTTACACCATCAGTGAGAACGAGATCGGTTTTCTGGTGCTGCACATCGGCGTCGGGCTGGAGAGGCATTATGACGTTGGCTATCAGCGCCATCCGCAGGTGCTGCTGGTGTGTGACAGCGGTAACTCGACGCTGCGCATGATTGAAGCGCTGTTGCTACGTAAATACCCCCAGCTGGTGGTAACGGCGCGGCTGTCGCAGCGTGATTACGAGCTACGAGAGCAAATCGACGAAGATTTCGTGATTTCTACCGCGCGGTTAAACGAGAAGAACAAGCCGATTGCCGTGATGTCGCCTTTCCCCACCGAATTCCAGCTGGAGCAGGTAGGCAAGCTGGTGCTGGTGGATCGTACGCGGCCCTACATGCTGGAGAAGTACTTCGACGCGCAGCACTTTATGGTGCTGGATAAGCCCATGGCGCAGGCGGATCTGTTCCGTTTACTGTGTCAGCAGCTGGAGAGCGAAGGCTATGTTGATGCGGATTTCAATCCGTCGGTTGAGGAGCGTGAAGCGATTGTCAGCACGCTGCTTGGCGAAGGCATCGCGCTGCCGCACTCACTGGGGTTGCTGGCAAAGAAAACCGTGGTGTATACGGTGCTGGCGCCGCACGGCGTTAGCTGGGGCGAAGAGACGGCGTCGGTGATTTTCCTGCTGGCCATCAGTAAGAGTGAATACGAAGAGGCGATGGCGATTTACGATCTGTTCGTCACTTTCCTGCGTGAAAGGGCGACAACGCGGCTACGCGATTGCGCGGATTTTGTCAGCTTTAAAGCGGTGGCGATCGATTGTTTGAGCCGGTTGTGATGGTTATGCGGCGTTTGACCCGGTCGGCATAAATGCCGACCCTACAAAACCGCGCGACGTGCAATCCTACCCGCGCTTCGCCAATAATCTCGGAATCTCACGCAAACACCATGATTTCGCCTCGCCCATGCTGTCGCGGCGCCACGCCATAATGATGTCTACTTCGCGCGTATATTCCGCGCTCACCACGCGTAAACGGCCTTCTGCGATATCTTGTTCCACCATCGGATACGGCATGGTGGCAACGCCCAAACCCGCCAACAGCGCGCGGCGTTTGTCATCCATGTTGCTTACCGTTAGACGCTGCTGTTTATCCAGCAGCTGTACCGTGAGTACCGGGCGTTCACGCGCAGTGTCTGCCACCGCAATGCCGCGGTATTTCACGCGCGTCACTTCTGACAGCGGCTCGGCTTCCTGATGAATCGGGTGATCCGGGCTGGCAACATACACACTCATAACGCTGTAGAGCTTGCGGGTGTTGATCTCGGTTGAGGCGCGAAAATGCAGATCCGGGGCGATAACAATATCTGCGCGCCCCTGTTCCAGGCGCTCCCAGGCGCCCGCTAATACTTCGGTGATCAGCGAAATCTGGGTATTGGCTTTTTCTGACAGCTTATCCACCAGCGGAAACAGACGTTCGGTAGGAACCAACGCTTCGGCAACGATGGTGAGATGCGTCTCCCAACCGCGCGCCAGCGCTTCAGCATCGGTGGTGAGTTTATCGGCCGCTTCCAGCAGTACGCGACCGCGCTCCAGCAGCATACGTCCCACGTTGGTGAACTTGGTGCGGTGGCCGGAGCGGTCAAACAGCACCACATCCAGCTCCTCTTCCAGCTTCTGCATGGTGTAGCTCAGCGCGGAAGGGACGCGACCCAGTTCATCGGCCGCGGCGGCAAAACTGCCACGACGGTCAATAGCATCCATCACACGTAAAGCTTCCAGGGTTAACGCGCGGTCTTTTGCCATCCCGATTCTCTGTCAGTAAATTTGAACATGCCAGGCAGATTAACTGGCTTACAATCCGGCGTCCAGACTTTTACCATGATCCTATTAAGCCTGCGGTCGAATCTCACCGCAGCGCCTCGGAGGATTATCATGATGACAACCCGCTGCGCGTCCGCATGTGGCCAGGCCGATTTCGGTTGGTTGCAGGCGCGTTACAGCTTCTCGTTTGGCCACTATTTTGACCCAAAACTGATGGGCTATGCTTCGTTGCGCGTGCTTAACCAGGAAATCCTGGCACCGGGCGCCGCCTTCCAGCCGCGCAGCTATCCGCAGGTTGATGTGCTCAATCTGGTGTTGCAGGGTGAAGCAGAGTATCGCGATAGCGAAGGCAATCATCTTATCGCCCGGGAAGGCGAAGCGATGCTGCTCTCTACGCGCCCGGGCGTGAATTACAGTGAAATCAACATCAGTAAAGATCGCCCGTTAACCCGCATGCAGCTGTGGTTAGCGGCATGTCCAGAACGTGAAAATCCGCTGTTACAAAAGCGCGAGTTACCGCAAAAAACCAGCGTGCTGATTGCGTCGCCCGATGGCGTGGATGGCAGCCTGCAGCTACGCCAGCAAGTGTGGGTACATCAGGTGACATTAGCGCCGGGCGAGCAGCATACGGTGAAATTGCACGGGCCGCGCGCTTATTTGCAGTCGATTCATGGTTCGCTGGATGTGCAGGCGAGTAGCGCGCAGCAGCAGCCGCTCAGCTGCGGTGATGGCGCGTTTCTCAGTGATGAACACCACATCAGCCTGCAAGCCAGAACGCCGCTGCGCGCGCTGGTGATTGATCTTCCGGCATAAAAAAGGGCGACCGAAGTCGCCCTGATGATGTGCTTTAACGCTTACTTGAGAATCGTGAACGCCGTAGTGACGTGCTTCACGCCGCTCACACGGCTGGCAACATCGGCCGCCGCCTTCGCTTCTTCTGGCGTTACCAGACCCAGCAGGAACACTTCACCGTTCTCTGTGGTCACTTTCACGTTAGAGGATTTCACCTTATCGCTGCCCAGCAGCTGCGAGCGAATTTTGGTGGTGATCCAGGTATCTGACGACGAGGTGCCGAAGCTGACTTTCTGGCCGCTACGGATTTCGTTATACACCTCGGTGGCGCCATCCACGCCCATTGCAATCTGTTTAGCTCGGCTTGCCAGATCCGGCGTTGGAGACTGACCCGTCAGCAGCACTTTGCCCTGATAGGCTGTCACCACTACGCGCGCCTGGCTTTTGATTTGTTCATCTTTTGCCAGTGCGTTAGTTACGCGCAGCTCCAGCGTCCCGTCATCCACCTGCGTGCCCACGGTGCGCGGGTCGGTGGCGGTTTTCGTGGCCACGGCGGCACTGCCAGCAACCACGGCGACACAGCCTTGCAGCAGCATGGCGGTTAATAGAATGGCGACAGCGTTCAATGCTTTCATTTGAGCTCCTTCAGTCATTCCTGGTGTGGGAATAAAGTGTTATCAATCAAATCGCACAGGCAGTTCAGGGTCAGCATATGCATTTCCTGAATGCGAGCACTGCGATGTGATGGAATGCGAATTTCCACATCATGCGGACCGAGCAGGCCCGCCAGCTCGCCGCCGTCATGGCCGGTTAGCGCAACGATGGTCATATCGCGAGTAACCGCAGCTTCAACCGCTTTGACAATATCGCGGGTGTTACCACGGGTAGAAATGGCCAGCAGCACATCGCCAGCCTGCCCAAGCGCTCGAACCTGCTTGGCGTAAATTTCGTCATGCAGACGATCGTTACCAATCGCTGTCAGCATGACATTATCCGCACTCAGCGCCAGCGCCGGCAGGCTTGGGCGCTCCGTCTCAAAACGGTTAATCATGCTGGCGGCAAAATGCTGCGCGTTGGCGGATGACGCACCGTTACCGCAGCTCAGGATTTTGTTACCGTTCAGCAGCGACTGCACCAGCGTCATCGCCGCACGAGAAATCGCATCGGGCAGCGCTTCGGCTGCGGCGATTTGTGTCTGAATACTCTCGGTAAAACACGCTTTAATTCTGTCCTGCACAAGACCACCTGGTTCTATCCATCGGCATTAAAGGCATCGGGTAGCCACTCCAGCTCACGCCCGGTAATGGCAATGATGTCAAAACGGCAATTCACCGTATCAAAACTGCCGCCGCGAGCCAGCAACCAGAGCGCGGCAGCACGCAGCAACTTTTGTTGTTTCTGGCGCGTCACGCTGGCGGCGGCTCCGCCGTAGCGCGCATCGCGCCGATAGCGCACTTCAACAAATACCCAACAATCGGCATCGCGCATAATCAGGTCAATTTCCCCGCCGCGACAGCGCACATTGCTAGCGAACCACTGCAGCCCGGCGCGCTCCAGATAGCGGCGCGCCAGTTGTTCCTGCTCAGCGCCAATGCGCTGACGATTTACTGCACCGGAACGATCTGTCCCTGACGATACTGGTTCCATGCCAACTTCCTGTTGATCACGCAATCCGCGTCTGCGTTCAGCTTGCCGGTGTTGCCATCAATGGCAAAGCCTGGCACCTGACGCATCTGGTTAAAGTGATTCGCCAGCGTCCAGGCATCAATGCCCATCGCGTAAAGGCGAACCAGCGAATAGTCGTTGTTAAACGACTTTGCCGCCTGCTGCATCAGGCCAGGATTATTGCCAGACAGCAGCGGAATATCACTGAACTGCAGGCCATCCATCTCCAGACGGAAATCCGGGCCAGCGCCAGCCTGGGCACTGCGCGAGCTGGCGTAAAGTGCAGTATTGCTGCGGCTGCTGGTGCGCATCGCAATCATTGGCTTGATCAGCTGCAGCTCATCCTGACTGGCGACAATATAGACAGCATCAACGCTGCCGCCGCTGGTATCCGCCACAGGCGCCGGTGTGCTGGTTTGTGGCGCAGGAATCGTCAGGCCGGCAATCGCTACGCTCTGTGATTGATCAGGCTCGACGTTCAGCGGAGTGCCGCTTAACGCAATACCCGCACCGCTGTTGATGCCTTGCTTCAACTCCGCGACGCCGCCAAAACGCTGCTGCAGCACGGTTGACCCCCCCAGCTTTTGCCACTCTTGCGCAAAGGCTTTGCTGATGCGATCGCCATAACTGCTGCGCGGTACCAACAGCAAGGGCTGACGTTTACCCTGCTCGTAGATATGGTGCGCGGCATCGCGCGCTTCGTCTTCAGGAGAAAGCGCAAAATAACAAATATTCGGATGGTTCTGGATCTGTTCCGGCTCATTCAGCGCCAATACGTTAAGCGCTGTTTGGCTGTTCACCACTTGTTCCACGTCGTTTTTGAGCAGGGGGCCAACCACCAGCGTGGCACCATCCTGCTGGGCCTGCTGCATGACCTGGGCAATGGGCTGGCTGCTGGTGTCATACACTTTCACCTGCGCGCTGCTGTCGCCCTGGGCTGCTGCCGGTTGAGCGGCGGGTTGCGGCTGTTCCGTTTGCTGCGGTGTGTTACCCGCCATCGCCGGGCTCACCACGCTATTCGCCTCGGCATTCGCGTCTGTAGCCGGTTGGGCATTATTATCGGCCGCAGCAGGCGCGGGCGCTGCTTGTGGTGCCGGAGCATTCAGCACGCCGTTACGCGCATCCGTAAAGCCTTTCTGAATCGCGCTCGCAAATACCTGCGCCTGGCCGTTAAGTGGCAGCAGCAACGCAATGGTGTTGGTGGAGGCTTTGGTGAAATTCTGCACCTGGCTCAGCTGGGTTGGCAGCGTTTTTGCGCCTGGGTTCTGCGGATATCGCGTCTGCCAGTCCTTTATTGCGGCTTTCAGCATTTGCGGATCCTGGCTATTGGCCCGCCAGGTGTTCAGCAGATCCAGCCAGCCTTGCAGCGTATTTTCATCCGCATTGATCACCAGACTGCTGATCTGATCTTGGGTCATCTGCGTCAGCGCTTGCCAGGTGGCATCGATATTGCTTTGATGATCGGCCGCTTTGAGCAGCGGTTCCTGTGCAATATAGGCGCGCAGCAGCGCGAGCGATGGACGATTCTGCGCTGCGGCAATTTGCAGCGCGTAGTAGCGCACTTGTTGATCCTGCGACAGATCGCCGGTTTTCACCTGGCCAAGTAACTGTTGCGCGCCACCGAAATCCTGCTGACCAATCTGCATCTGCGCACGCAGCAGCAGCAGTTCTTGCTGTTGCACATCACTGAGCTGTTGCGGTAGTTGTTTCAGCTGATCGGCGGCCTGTGGATATTTTCCTTCCTTCAACAGGGCACGGATGGCAAGTAATTGCCAGTCGGTCTTGCTATCATCGCTGCTTTGCTGCACCTGTTGCAGATAATAGTCAGACCGGCCAGTCGCAGGACCCTGAATATTGACGTTAGAGGTTTGTTGCGGTCCCTGACCACTACAAGCGGCTAAAATCAGCCCAGCGAGAAGAACAGGTACTAAGCGTCCTGCTTTATGACGTACGACTTTTGAAGGAAGCATACTGTATCCAGTGATGTTTTTTTCAAGATGCTCAATATTAAATCGGCAATTCGGATGAAACAATGAAACAACTCGATCGGGCAGAGATTTCTGCCAGCACGCTCTATATCGTTCCTACCCCGATCGGTAACCTGGGTGATATCACTCAACGAGCGTTGACGGTGCTCTCAAGCGTCGATCTAGTCGCAGCGGAAGATACACGTCATACCGGGCTGTTGCTACAACATTTCGCCATCAATGCGCGACTCTTCGCACTTCACGACCACAACGAACAGCAGAAAGCCGAGGTGCTGTTAGCCAGGCTGCAAGAGGGCCAGAGCATTGCGCTGGTCTCCGATGCGGGCACGCCGTTGATCAACGATCCGGGCTACCATTTGGTGCGTCGCTGCCGAGAAGCCGGCGTGCGCGTGGTGCCGTTGCCAGGCGCCTGCGCGGCGATCACAGCATTAAGCGCGGCGGGATTACCGTCCGATCGTTTCTGTTACGAAGGGTTTCTGCCGGCCAAAAGCAAAGGGCGCTGTGATGTGCTGCGCGCGCTGGGTGAAGAGACGCGTACGCTGATTTTCTACGAATCCACCCATCGCCTGATTGATAGCCTGCAGGATATGGTCAGCGTGTGGGGTGCCGAACGTTACGTGGTGCTGGCGCGCGAGTTGACCAAAACCTGGGAGTCATTGCACGGTGCGCCGGTGGGCGAGCTGTTGGCGTGGGTGCTGGAAGATGAAAACCGTCGCAAGGGCGAGATGGTGCTGATTGTTGAAGGCCATAAAGCGGATGAAGAAGCGCTACCCGCTGAAGCGCTGCGTACTCTGGCGCTGCTGCAAAAAGAGCTGCCGTTAAAGAAAGCTGCTGCGCTGACGGCGGAAATTCATGGCGTTAAGAAGAACGCGCTCTATAAGTACGCGCTGGATCAGCAAGAGGCGTGACAAACGGCGGCGGATCGCCTATTATCCCGCGCCGAAGCTGACCAGACAGTCGCCGCTTTGTCGTCGTCCTCTTTCGGGGGGAGACGGGCAAAGGGGAGGAAAGTCCGGGCTCCATAGGGCAGGGTGCCAGGTAACGCCTGGGGGGCGCAAGCCTACGACCAGTGCAACAGAGAGCAAACCGCCGATGGCCCAGTAATGGGATCAGGTAAGGGTGAAAGGGTGCGGTAAGAGCGCACCGCGCGGCTGGCAACAGTTCGTGGCACGGTAAACTCCACCCGGAGCAAGGCCAAATAGGGGTTCACAAGGTACGGCCCGTACTGAACCCGGGTAGGCTGCTTGAGCCAGTGAGCGATTGCTGGCCTAGATGAATGACTGTCCACGACAGAACCCGGCTTATCGGTCAGTTTCGACTTTTTTCAACACAAAACCCGCTTCGGCGGGTTTTGTGTTTTCTGGGGACCGATCGCGCGAGCTGTCAGACTGCCACCAACGGTTCCCTCTCCCAATGGGAGAGGGCTAGGGTGAGGGTATTAATGCGCGAAAATTACGTAGTCTCTCCCACGTAAAGAAATGAAAATCTCGCAAAACATTATTACGGCTATGCCAGAATATGCGGGTGTTTAACTACTGAGGACAAATTTAATCCACACTGACGAGAAGCAACAACGTGGATAAGTTGTAATTTTATGGACAAAATGTTTGCGCCAATTAACACTTTTATCTCTTCTTCTTTTCCTGAGTCAAACTGCCCAATCTGCGATCAGCACTGGCGCTTCGCGCTATAGTTCCGTTCTCTCCTTTTCTGATTTTTTAATTTAACTTTGCTAACACGCTTATTTTTGGCGTGGACGGCGTTTATTTCTCGTTCAGGAGAGAAATCATGTTGTATTGGATTTTATTAGCGCTGGCGATCGCCGCGGAAATTATCGGTACTGTCTCAATGAAATGGGCCAGCGTTAACGGTGGCAATGCCGGTTATATTTTTATGCTGGTGATGATTGCACTCTCATATATTCTCCTCTCTTTTGCCATTAAGCGTATTGCGCTTGGCGTGGCGTATGCCATGTGGGAAGGCGTAGGTATTCTGTTCATTACGCTGTTTAGCGTGCTGCTATTCGAGGAAGCTTTATCTGCGGTGAAAGTCGTCGGGCTTTTGACATTAATCGCTGGCATCGTCTTGATTAAAACGGGCACGCTGAGTCGTAAGGAGCTGCGCCATGGCAACGTTTAATGGGCTGCATATCGCATGGTTGGCGCTGGCGATCGGGCTGGAGATTGTCGCCAATATCTTTCTGAAATACTCCAATGGCTTCCGCCGTCCCCTTTATGGCGTGTTATCGCTGGTTGCCGTGCTGGCGGCGTTTAGCGCGCTGGCGCAGGCGGTGAAAGGCATCGACCTGACCGTCGCCTACGCGCTGTGGGGCGGATTGGGATTAGTTGCTACGGTAGCGGCGGGTTGGATTTTATTCGGCCAGCGACTGAGCCGCACGGGTTGGCTGGGTGTGGCACTGTTATTAATCGGTATGGTGCTAATTAAGTTCGCATAATAACTTACCGGCGCACAATCCACCTCAACATACGGGGCGGGATAGTTTAGGCTAGCGATCATTCCGCTCTGTTTCGTCACAGGTGAAAATAGCATGCATCTTCAGCCGATTGATCGCTGGCCAAACGCCCTGCGCCAGCAAACCGCAGCGTTGCGTCGCGAGATTGCCGCTCGCTTGCAGACGTACACCGGGAGCCGGCCCAATATTGTGAAGCCTTTTCCTGGGATGATGATGGCGGAGTTGCATGAGCCCACTCCACCAATGTCCTATATTTATGAACCCAGTCTTTCGCTAATTATTCAGGGTGAAAAGCGCGTGTCACTTGGTGATACAACTTACACTTATAATGAGTCGCGCTTTTTTCTTACCGCCGTTAATTTGCCTACCATTGCCGAAGTGCCGCAGGCGAGTGCGGAAGAACCGTTTCTGTCGCTACTCATCACGCTGGATTTGCCACTGGCGCGCGAAGTGATCGCCGATATGGAGCAGCACGGCAGCCGTGTGAATCCGCAGAATACCGGCATGTCGTTGGGCGCGGCAGATTGTTCTTTGCTGAATGCGGTGCTGCGCTATCTCGCTAATCATGATTCATCACACAACAGCAGTTATGTCAGCGATCTCATTCAGCGCGAAATTCTTTATCGCATCTTAACCAGTGAAGCGGGCAGCGTATTTCGTGAGACCGTTTTAACCGGAACCAGTAGCCAGCGCGTCTCGATTGCCATTAACTGGTTACGAGAAAATTATGTGCAACCGTTGAGCGTCGAGGCGCTGGCACAGCGGGCAGGAATGGGGGTATCGACGCTCCATCACCATTTCCGACGCATGACCACCATGAGCCCGCTGCAATTTCAGAAGCATTTACGGCTGTATGAAGCGCGCCGTTTGCTGATTGCGGAAGAGATCGATGCATCAAGCGCGGCGATTCGCGTCGGCTATGAGAGCGTGACGCAATTTCATCGTGAATATAAGCGCATGTTTGGCGCCACCCCGATTAGGGACAAAGCGCAGCTGCTGGCGGGGACAGGGAATCTGGCGATGGCGGTGCGCTAATACCAGCCGGATGCACCGGCTGATAGTAGACGCTTATCAGGCCGCGGTTAATGAGGCCATATCAATCACAAAGCGATACTTCACATCACCGCGTTCCATGCGTTCAAACGCATCATTAATCTGCTGCATATTAATGATTTCGCAATCCGGATGGATGTTTTTACGCGCGCAGAAATCCAGCATCTCCTGCGTTTCGGCAATGCCACCGGACGGCGAACCGGTAATGCGGCGACGCCCCATAATCAGCGGCAACGAGCTGAATGCCTCCATATTGCCGAGCGCACCAACAATCACCAATGCGCCTTCCACATCCAGCAGCTGTACATAAGGCGAGACATCGTGGCGGGTCGGAATGGTATCGATGATCACGTCAAATGAGGATGCTGCCTGCTGCATTGCCTCGTCCGAGGTTGAAAGCAGCACATGTTCAGCACCGAGTTGATGTGCTTCTTCGGCCTTGCCCGCGCTGCGGGTGATTACTGTCACCTCCGCACCAAGGCCGGCGGCAAGTCGCACCGCCAGATGCCCCAATCCGCCAATGCCCACTACGCCGACGCGCGATCCCGGCCCGACGTTCCAGGTACGTAATGGCGAGTATACGGTGATACCGGCGCACAATAACGGCGCGGCGCGAGCAGGATCGAGTCCCTCCGGCAGATTGAGGACAAATTCCTCTCGCACCACCACATGTTTGGCATAGCCGCCATAAGTGATGTCGCCAGTGAGGCGATCGCGACCGTTATAGGTCACCGTCGGGAATTCGCGGCACATCTGCTCTTCATGACGGCGACACTGATCGCATATCTGGCAGCTATCGACAATAGTACCCACCGCCACCCATTGTCCTGTTGTGTAGCGTTGAACGTCGCTGCCGACATCAATAACGCGCCCAATGATTTCATGTCCTGGCACCAGTGGGTAAACGGTCGGTCCCCACTCTTGCCAGTCATTCCTTGCCTGATGTAGATCGCTGTGGCAGACGCCCGAGTAGACAATTTCGATAGCCACATCGTTATTGCGCAGCGCGCGGCGTTCAAAGGCGAACGGGGTTAACGGCGCATCAGCGCTCAGTGCAGCATAACCGTAGGTTTTCATAGTCGCTCCAGTTTACGGTGAGAGTCGTTTAACTGTAGCCAGTGAAGGGATGAAGGAGTGAGTCTGATTCTGCCTGATGATTGCCTGTTTCTCTTGGGGGAAATCGGTGAAGCCGTTCCGCTCATCCGAAACTTCTCCCGCAAGCGGGAGAAGGAAAAGGGCATCAGCCGCGCCCGTGCGGCTCGTCCCAGTCAAACGCCGGGCCCAGCGAAATTACGCCGCTTGGGTTGATGGTTTTGTGGCTGCAATAGTAGTGATGGCGGATATGCGGCAGATTGACCGTATCGGCAATGCCAGGCATTTGGTAAATGTCTCGCAGGAAACCGCTGAGATTACGGTAATCGCTGATGCGATGGCGGTCACACTTGAAATGGGTAACGTACACCGGATCGAAGCGCACTAACGTGGTCCAGAGTCGCAGATCGGCTTCGGTAAGCTTGTCGCCGGTGAGATAACGATGCTGGCCAAGAATTTGCTCCAGGCGCGCCAGTGAGTGGAACAGTGACGTCACCGACTCATCGTAAGCCGCCTGTGAAGTGGCAAAGCCGCTCTTGTACACGCCGTTGTTCACGGTATCGTAAATCCAGCCGTTCAGTTCATCGATCTTGTCGCGCAGTGCCGGTGGATAGTAATCACCGGCGCGTGCGCCTTGCGCATCAAACGCGCTATTCAGCATGCGTATGATATCGGCGGATTCATTGCTAACGATGGTGTGCTGCGTTTTGTCCCACAGCACTGGTACGGTGACGCGTCCGGTGTATTGCGCGTCGGCGTGCAGATAAAGCTGATAGAGAAACTCATTTTGATACAGCGAGTCGCCGGTGGCGTCGGGGAAGTCATCGTCGAAAGTCCAGCCGTTTTCCAGCATCAGCGGATGCACCACTGAAACCGAAATCATCTCTTCCAATCCTTTAAGCTGGCGCATCAACAGCGTGCGGTGCGCCCACGGACAGGCGAGTGAGACATAGAGATGATAGCGATCGCGTTCGGCGGCGAAGCCCGCTTTACCGGTTGGGCCGGCGCTGCCATCGGCTGTAATCCAGTTGCGCCAAACGGCTTCTGTGCGTTTGAAGCGGCCTCCGGTTGACTTCGTGTCGTACCAGGTGTCATGCCAGACACCGTCAATCAGCTGTCCCATAAGCCCTCCATAAAAAAGAGGGCGAGGAAAATCCCCGCCCCTGCAATTGAGTATATGTGCTCTGTGACGCTTGTGCTGCTTAGCGTGCGGTCGCCGGTTGGACGCGCTGACGAATCAGGCGGTCAATGCTGTAAGCGCCTGGACCTACCAGACCCAACACCAGGAAACCACCAGCGATGGAGAGGTTCTTCATGAACATCAGCTGGTTAACACCTTCAGCGAAGTTGCTGTGGAACAGGAACGCGGTCAGCAGAGTGAAGCCTGCGGTGAACAGCGCGGTAAAGCGCGTCAGGAAACCGAACAGGATTGCCAGGCCGCCACCGAACTCAAGCAAAATAACCAGCGGCAGCATGAAGCTCGGGACGCCCATGGATTGCATATACTGCGCGGTACCGGCGTAACCGGTGATTTTGCCCCAGCCTGCGGTGATAAACAGAATGGTCATTAATACGCGTGCTACCAGCAGGCCTGAGTCTTCGAATTTTTTCATCATCTACTCCAACAAGGTTTTTGTTGCAGGTTGTTGGCCTGCGGGTTTTGAATCCCGTTGAACCGCTTATTTCAGTTCACTGGGTTGATGGAGGGAGATGATAATCGCAGCTTGAAAGAGTTGTAAGCGAGATAAACTGTCAGTGTTATTCAGGAAATTTGAGGGAACGAAACCGAATCAATCCGATCCGGTTTTAGAGAGAGGAATTAGCGTGTATTTAACGTCGATTTAATCATGCGCCACGTGCTCCAGACGCCGAAGCCACGTTTGGCCCAGCGCAGGAGACGGTTGGGGCTGCGAATCGACCAAATCGCCAATGCACTGCTGCCAATCGCCAGATAGCGGCGCATGCCGATAAGCGTTAGCCAGCCACGATCGTACTGTGCGGTACTGGTTAGCCAGTCGCGGCTATCGGCACTGAGGTCGAGCCGCTGCTGCTGCACCTGATTTAGCAGCTCGTGAATGCGAGCTTCACGTTCGCGGCGGCTCATGAGCGATGCTCCTCCAGCAATTTACGATCGGTATCCAGCTCTTTACGCGTATGGCGCAACAGCGTTGACTGACGCGATTTATAGAGCGTCCATAAGCCGAAAATCAGCGCCAACGCAAACAGCACGCCGGTGGTAATGGCAATCGCCATCAGGCGATATTGTGCATCCACCGCCCAGATGATCAGCACCATCAGGCTCATAAGTCCGAAAGCAGTAAACAGCATGGTAAGGCCCACCATCATCAGCATCTGAATCAGGTTTGCCTTTTCCTCTTCCAGTTCCACGATGGCGAGACGGACGCGTGTCTCGGCCATGCTCACCAGTGTGGTAACTATCCGCTGCCCAATGTTAAAGACCCCTTTGCCGGGGCCGTGGCTTTGCTGACTATCACTCATCATTAACGCCGTGAGATTAAAATGCCGATTAAAATACCTACCGCCGCGCCGATACCGACGCCGTGCCATGGATTATCGCGTACGTATTCATCCGCCTTTTCCGCCGCTTCACGCGTGGTTTGTGCAATACGTTCGCCAGAATCGCCAAGGCGTTCACGGGAGCTTTCGATAGCGCCGCGCGCTTTGTGACGCAGTTTATCCAGCTCACCTTTGGATTTGTCCGCTGAGCTGCTCAGCACTTCTTCCAAGGTATCAGCCAGATTTTTCAATTCAGCGCGCAGATGTTCAGATGTTGATTCTTTAGCCATGGAAATCTCCTTTTACAGCATTGAGTTAAGTCCGATTAATAAGGTTCTGCTTCAAGCTTTTTCAATTCGTGCTGGGCTTCTTCAAGCTTACGCTCGCGCTTCTCAATTTTGTCTTTGTCGCCGTCCTGACGCTCTTCCTTAAGCTCACGTTCACGCTCAGCAACCTTGTGTTTCTGCGCCGTGATGCGTTCGCTATGCGCAGATTTCAGTTTCTCGTCGGTGCAGCCTGCACGCACTTCGGTTAAAGCGCGTTCCAGCCCGGTGACACGGCGCTGGTTGTTATGCTGCTTCGCCATATCGATTTCGTGCTGGATATCCTGCTCTTTTTGCTGACAGAGCGATTCAGCCGCCAGCAGCGAACCCGAGAGTGAGAAAAGAATAGCACCTAGCAGTAATTGATGTTTCATCAGGTAGTGACCTTCCATTGTTGATGACCTGCCTGAGAGCAGACAGGAGAAGCTTCCCAGCATGTCTTAGGCTTACGCTACCTCTAAGGATAGACAGCAGACGAAAAAATTCAAAGAAGACGCGGGGATAGCGAGGATTGACTCACCGCCTGGCTTATTGTCAGGCGGTGACGATTAACTATACGTTGGCCGATTTGCGTCAGGGTATTGCTGCGAAGCCTGCGGCCCAGCAGCCACGACGAACCCTTGTGGTAACAGGCGTTTCAGCACTTTCTGCGCTGCCAGGCTCTGCTCTTCATTCTCAAAATGAATGACCAACGCATCGCCAGAAGGCGTAATACTTTTGATACGCACGCCTTGTGCCGAAAGTTGCTGATAAAGATAGAAACCATCTGGCAGATTGGTGCCGTTGTTTGCCACGCGGATTTTAACCACGGTTTCGTGCTGCATCAGCGTTGGGACAGAACAGACAACCAGCAGCGCCAGCGCGCCACCCAGCGCCCAAGGCAGGAAGCGCCTTGGGAATCCATTAAATTTGAACATGATTATGGATTCCCGTTACGAGTTGACTGACGTTTGCGCCAAAGCACCACTAACGAACCGACCAGACCAACGACCAGTAGCACTAGCGGCAGCAGCATCAGGCACAACATCAATTCATCTTCATAACGCCGGAAAATCGGGGTTTTACCCAGCGCGAAGCCTAATACGGTAAGAATCAGCACCCATAAGAATCCGCTCACCCAGTTAAAAAACTGGAAGCGTGCATTGCTCAGGCCTGAGAGCCCGGCGATGGTCGGCAGCAAGGTGCGCACGAAGGCGATAAAGCGACCAATCAGCAAAGCCGATAAACCGTGGCGATGGAACAGGCTATGTGCGCGCTGGTGGTATTGCGCCGGCAGATGCGAAAGCCAGTTTTGCACGGTGGGCGTATTGCCCAGCCATCGGCCCTGAATGTAGCTCACCCAGCATCCGAGGCTAGCGCCGGTAGTTAAAATCAGAATGGTAAGCGGGAAGCCCATGGTGCCTTTAGCAATCAGCACCCCAACCAGAATGAGCAAACTGTCGCCGGGTAGAAAGGCGGCGGGTAGCAGCCCATTTTCCAGAAACAGAATCATAAACAGCACGCCATAAATGGCCCAAACCAATGTTGGGTCGGAGAGCATTTCGTAATCCTGCTGCCATAAGGCATGCAGCAATGCTTGCAAAATATCCATCAATCATTCCTGAACATCATTGTTAATCGTGCCCGTGAGGGGCTTAGGCGCAGACTGGCATTGTTTATACATTGTTAGATAAGCAGCCTGAGCAGGAGTTTCCGGATCCTTCCAGAATTGATTGTTAAATCAGCGACTTTTAAAAGCCCTGTCGCAAAGGGTAATAAAAGGGCGATAACTGTAACAAAAATAACGTTATCCAGACAGGGGAAAGTGCCTGCAGCACAGGAGTTTTACCTTTACACGCAGAGGGTCCAAAGGAGCTTTACATGAGCTGACACTATTGCAGACTAACTGACTTTTCAGCGGCGAAATGCCGGAAAAACCAGCAGATTTAGCGCGGCGTATCGCTAGCTTCAGGCAGGATGACCGGATTTTCCGCAAACATGTAACGGTCGACATTAAATTCAAAATCGTCGGTCGTCGCGTTAAACAGCATCTGTTTAGTATTTTCCAGATGTTGCCACATTGCCAGCTTGCTGGCGGCGGGATCTTTGCGAATCAGTGCTTTTAGAATCTGGTCGTGATCGTCACACCAGCTGGTGATATTTTTGGCATCAATGTGTTCGTGCAGCTTGAGCCAGTAGGGGTTGTGTAAACGATGTAGCCACATCTTCTCGACGATGGCGGCAAGCGCGCTATTCTGCGTCGATTGCGCAATGCGCACGTGGAATTCCATATCCCATGCTGAGTCACGTGAATGATCTTCCTGACGCGCTTTTTCCTGAATCGCCATCAGCGCCACAATATCCTGACGCGTCACCTGGGTGGCGGCAAACTCGGCAACGTTGCTCTCAATCAGCTGGCGCGCCTGTAATAACTCGAACGGACCGAAATTGGCAAACTCCAGCTGGCTGGATGTCATCACGCGGTTCTGCTGCTGGTTGCTCATGACATGAATGCCGGAGCCTTTGCGCACCTCCACGTAACCTTCCACTTCCAGCATGATGATCGCTTCACGCACCACGGTACGGCTTACCTGCATCTCTTCGGCGATCAGACGTTCTGCAGGCAGCTTATCGCCAACGGCGTAGTCACCGGCTTCTATGCGGCGTTTGAGTTCACTGGCGAGCTGTTGATACAGGCGACGGGATTCGGTCAGGTCCATTACGGGGTCCGCTGTGGGATCAAAGTTGAGTTGTTATACCACTTCAGCCGCGTAGAGGAAATGGGCTGGCCTGCGCCAGCCCGAAGAGATCAGGAGCGTGCCGGCGCTGCCTGTCCGGTAGGTTGCTCATCCAGCTCGGAAACCGGTTGGTTTTTCAGTACCGTCCAAATGACAACCGCACCTAACAGATCAAACACCGCCAGCGCCGCGAACAGGGGGCTGAAGCCCAGCGTATCGGCCAGCGCGCCCACCACCAGGGCAAACATGGTGCTCGCCGTCCATGCCGCCATGCCGGTCAATCCGTTGGCAGTGGCGACTTCGTTACGGCCAAATACATCAGAAGAGAGGGTGATCAATGCGCCAGAGAGCGCCTGGTGAGCGAAGCCACCCACGCACAGCAGTGCAATTGCTACATATGGACTGGTGAATAAACCGATGGTGCCTGGCGCAATCATCAATACCGCGCCCATCGTAACCACCAGCTTGCGCGAAACGATCAGATTGACGCCAAACCAGCGCTGGAACAGCGGCGGCAGATAACCGCCAACGATGCAGCCAAGATCGGCGAACAGCATCGGCATCCACGCAAACATGGCGATCTCTTTCAGGTTGAAGCCATAAACTTTGAACATAAACAGCGGAATCCACGCGTTAAACGTTCCCCAGGCCGGTTCGGCGAGGAAACGCGGCAACGCGATGCCCCAAAACTGACGGTTGCGCAGGATCTGGCGGGCCGACATTTTCTTGTTGTTGCCGGTTTGATGCTGCAACTCTTGTCCTGCAATGATGTAGTGGCGCTCCTCATCGCTCAGCTTGGTTTGCTGCTTAGGATGTTTGTAAAACACCAGCCAGCAGAGCGCCCACACCATACTCAGCACGCCGGTGATGATAAATGCCATTTGCCAGCTGTGTGCCACGATCGCCCATACCACTAGCGGGGGCGCCAGCATCGCACCAATTGACGATCCTACGTTGAAATAGCCCACCGCGACCGAACGCTCTTTGGCGGGGAACCATTCGCTGCTGGCTTTCAGGCCTGCGGGAATCATTGCGGCTTCGGCTGCGCCCACGGCACCGCGCGCCAGGGCAAAACCGCCCCAGCTGCCGGCCATCGCCGTCGCGGCACAAAAGATCGCCCACAGTATGGCAAAGACTGCATAGCCGATTTTGGTGCCGAGCATGTCCAGCACATAACCGGCCACCGGCTGCATGATGGTGTAGCACGCCGAATAGGCAGCCACGATGTAGGAATATTGCTGGGTGGTAATGCCCAGCTGGGTTTCCAGCGTCGGCGCCGCAACGGCAATGGTATTGCGCGTCAGGTAACCGAGCACGGTGCCCAGCGTCACCAGCCCAATCATGTACCAACGTAGCCCTTTGATCTTACGCATTATTAACCTCGTCCAGTTTGTCGTTGCGGTTTGCCGCTGTAGTTATCTGGAGCGGGATAGTGTGAAACGTACTTCTCACCCCCGCAGTTCCTTGCCTGTGCCATAAGTTCGTTTACAACGGAGCGAGAGGTTAACTTGTTATACATCTTGAAAAGTTGAATGCCATCACATAAACCATGTCAGTAGTGTGTGTTAGCGTGAAAGATCGATAAAACAGCCATTTAACACAATATCCGCAACAAGAATGTCCATATGTCCACAGTAAAACAGTGATTATTGTGAGTGAGATCGCAAACAATTTTTCCGGCTGCTTAAATTGGTATGATAACTTTTAGTGAAAAGCCGGATGGCTCCAAAATGAGGAAGCAGGTATGTCGCGTTTTATGAGTGAAGATTTCCTTCTCGACACCGAGTTCGCCCGTCGTCTGTACCATGACTACGCAAAAGATCAGCCGATTTTTGACTATCACTGCCACTTGCCGCCGCAGCAAATTGCCGAAAATTACCGCTTCAGCAACCTCTATGACATCTGGTTAAAAGGCGATCACTACAAATGGCGTGCGATGCGAGCCAACGGCGTCGCGGAAGCGCTCTGCACCGGTGATGCCAGCGACCGGGATAAATTTGCTGCCTGGGCGCGCACCGTGCCGCATACCATCGGCAATCCGCTTTATCACTGGACGCACCTCGAACTGCGTCGTCCTTTCGGCATTACCGATGTACTGCTAAATGAACAGAGCGCCGAGCGTATCTGGCAGCAATGCAATGAATTGCTGGCGCAGGACGCGTTTAGCGCGCGCGGCATCATGCAGCAGATGAACGTAAAGATGGTCGGCACCACAGATGACCCGCTTGATGACTTGCAGCATCACCGCACGGTGGCTGAAGACAGCCGTTTTAACGTGAAAGTGCTGCCGAGCTGGCGTCCGGACAAGGCGTTCAACATTGAGCTGGAGAGCTTCCTGCCATGGATTCAGCGCCTTGAACAAGTGGCGGATGTTAGCGTGCAACGCTTTGACGATTTACGACGCGCCCTGAGTCAGCGGCTCGATCATTTCGCTGCCCATGGCTGCAAAATCTCCGATCACGCGCTGGATGTGGTGGTGTTTGCCGAGGCCGATGACGCCACGCTGGACGGCATTCTGGCACGTCGCCTGCAAGGTGCTGCACCTTCAGCAGAAGAAACGGCGCAATTTAAAACCGCTGTGCTGGTATGGCTTGGCAGCGAATACGCACGCCGTGGCTGGGCGCAGCAGTACCACATTGGCGCGCTGCGCAATGCCAATCGCCGCCAGTTCGATATCCTCGGTCCGGATGTTGGCTTCGATTCGATTAATGATGCGCCGCTGGCGATGCCGCTGGCACGCCTGCTGGATGCGCAAAACCGTCAGAATGCTCTGCCCAAAACCATCCTCTATTGCCTCAACCCGCGCGACAACGAAGTACTGGCCGCCATGGCGGGCAATTTCCAGGGCGAAGGCGAACCGGGCAAGATGCAGTTCGGTTCGGCATGGTGGTTCAACGATCAGCTGGATGGCATGCAGCGTCAGATGACGCAGCTGGCACAAATTGGTTTGCTGAGCCGCTTTGTTGGCATGTTAACCGACAGCCGCAGTTTCCTCTCCTACACCCGCCACGAATATTTCCGCCGCCTGCTGTGTCAAATGATCGGCAACTGGGTAGCGCGGGGTGAAGCGCCCGCTGACGAGGCGTTATTAGGCCAGATGGTACAGAACATCAGCTTTAACAATGCGCGCGATTACTTCGGCATTGAGCTGGGAGCCTGATGATGCAGCGACTCAATCGTCACAATTTTCCGGGCGCGCAGTATAGCGATCGCGTTATTCAGTTTGGTGAAGGCAACTTTTTGCGCGCCTTTATCGATTGGCAGCTCGACTGGCTTAATCAGCATCAAGGTACGGATGCTGGCGTGGTGGTGGTACGGCCCCGCAACCGCGTGGTGAAAGAGACGTTGAATCAGCAAGATGGCTTATACACTACGCTGATACGTGGTCTCAACGCGGCAGGTGAACAGGTGAGTGAAACCCGCCTGATCCGCAGCCTGAATCGTGAAATTCAGCCGTATCAACAGGTTGACGATTTCCTTGCGCTGGCCCGCGCGCCGCAGATGCGTTTTGTGTTCTCTAATACCACCGAAGCCGGCATTGTTTTTGTTGAGCAGGATCGGCTGGACGATGCGCCAGCATCCTCGTTTCCCGGAAAGCTGACGCAGCTGCTGTGGACGCGCTTTAACCACTTTGCCGGTGCCAGCGATAAAGGCTGGCTTATCGTGCCGTGCGAGCTGATTGACTATAACGGCGACACGCTGCGTGAGTTGGTGCTGCACTACATCAAACATTGGCAGCTGCCGCCGGAGTTTGCGCGCTGGGTGTGGGATCACTGCGCTTTCTACAACACGCTGGTGGATCGCATTGTTACCGGTTATCCCGCCGACAGCGCGGCGATCGAGGCGCAGCTTGGCTATGAGGATCGCTATCTGGTGGCGGGCGAAGTCTATTACCAATTTGTGATTCAGGGGCCAGCCGCATTAGCGCAGGAGCTGAAGCTCAACACGCTGGTGCCGGAAGTGAAGCGGGTGGATGACATCACGCCGTACAAAGCGCAGAAGGTGGCGATCCTCAACGGCGCACATACTGCGCTGGTGCCGGTGGCGTTTCAGTGCGGGCTGGAAAGCGTGGGTGACGCGATGGAAGACGCGCAGATTGCTGGCTTTGTGGATGACCTGCTGCGTGACGAGGTGATCCCAACGCTGGATCTGCCGCGCGATGAGCTGCACGCCTTCGCTGATGCGGTGCAGCGGCGTTTCCGCAATCCCTTTATTCGTCATGCGCTGCTCTCTATCGCACTCAACGGCATGACCAAATTCCGCACCCGTTTGCTGCCGCAGCTGTTGCTGGCGCAGCAGCAAAATGGGCAATGGCCTGCACGCCTGACCTTCGCCTTTGCCGCGCTGCTGGCGTTTTACCGCGGTGAAGAGGGCGATCGTCACTGGCCGCTTCAGGACGACGAACACTGGCTGCAGCGTTTCGCTGAGCTGTGGCCCGCCGTGCAGCACGATAAACAGACCCCGGAACAATTGGTGCGCGCGGTACTTAGCGATGCTCATCACTGGGGCGAAGATCTCACCCAGCGGCCAGGATTAGTGGCCGCAGTAAGCCAACACCTGCAAAACATCATCGTCCACGGGATGCGGACGGCGTTGACCCAACTGAGATAACGCTATGCAAGATGCGATAAGAATACATTCACGCGACAACGTTGCCGTGGCGCTGCGCGATTTGCCCGCCAATACCCAGGTCGAAATCAATCACCAACTGATTACCCTGCAACAGGACGTTGGGCGTGGCCATAAGTTTGCTCTGCAGCCGTTGCCCAACGAGGCGCTGGTGATCAAATACGGCTTGCCGATTGCCCATGCTACGCAGCCGATTGCTGCTGGAGAGATGATTCACTCCAGCAATGCGCGCACCAATCTGAGCGATGTGGATGAGTACGACTATCGGCCCGAGTTCCTCGAATTGCCGCCACAAGCGGGCGATCGTGAGGTACAGATCTACCGTCGCGCCAGCGGCGAAGTGGGGATACGAAATGAGCTGTGGATCCTGCCTACCGTTGGTTGCGTCAATGGAATCGCGCGGCAAATCCTCACGCGCTTTATGAAAGAGAGCAATGATGCCGAAGGTATTGACGGCGTACACCTGTTCAGCCATCCGTTCGGCTGCTCGCAGCTCGGTCAGGATCATGAAAACACCCGCACCATGCTGCAAAATATGGTGCGCCATCCTAATGCCGGTGCGGTGCTGGTGATTGGCCTTGGCTGTGAGAACAATCAGGTTGATGTATTCCGCGACACGCTTGGCGGTTTCGACAGCGATCGCGTGCAGTTTATGGAGTGTCAGAAGCAGGATGATGAAGTGGAAGCGGGGCTGGAACGTCTGCACGCGCTCTACCAGGTGATGCGTGCAGACCGACGTCAGCCAGGCAAACTCAGCGAGCTGAAGTTTGGTCTGGAGTGCGGCGGTTCCGATGGTTTTTCCGGCATCACCGCCAATCCGATGCTGGGCTGTTTCTCCGATCAGATGATTGCCAACGGCGGTACGACCGTGCTGACGGAAGTGCCTGAAATGTTTGGTGCGGAGCGCATTCTGATGAGCCGCTGCCGCGATGAGGCCACCTTCGAAAAAACCGTGGCGATGATCAACGACTTTAAGCGTTACTTTATCGATCATCAGCAACCGATTTACGAAAATCCATCGCCCGGCAACAAAGCGGGCGGCATCACGACGCTGGAAGAGAAGTCGCTCGGCTGTACGCAGAAAGCCGGCCAAAGCCAGGTGGTGGAAGTGTTGAAGTACGGCGAACGTTTGCACACGCCGGGACTCAATCTGTTGAGTGCACCGGGTAACGATGCGGTGGCGACCAGCGCGCTGGCGGGCGCAGGTTGTCATATGGTGCTGTTTACTACCGGGCGCGGCACGCCCTATGGCGGGTTTGTACCCACGGTGAAGATTGCCACCAATACGCAGTTGGCCGAGAAAAAACCGCACTGGATCGATTTTAATGCCGGACGTTTAATTGAAGGCATGAGCATGGCGGAGATGCTGGCGGATTTCGTCGATATGATTGTGGCGATTGCCAATGGCCAACCGGCGCGGAATGAAACCAATGATTTTCGCGAGTTGGCGATTTTTAAAAGTGGTGTAACGCTATAAAACCCGGTGCGCATGAATGCGCACCCTACGGATTCACGTGAGGTCGCCATGTATGGCGACCTGGAGCGATAGTTATTCTGAAACCGTACGACGCGGCGCGCGCTCGGCTTCCGCCTGGCAAACGGCCGCAGTAAACAGAATATCTGTCGATGAGTTCAGCGCGGTCTCGGCGGAATCCTGCAGTACGCCGATAATAAAGCCCACCGCAACTACCTGCATCGCCAGATCGTTTGGAATACCAAACATATTACAGGCTACCGGAATCAGCAGCAGCGAACCGCCGGCGACGCCTGATGCACCGCAGGCGCATAGCGATGCGACCAGGCTCAGCAGAATAGCGGTTGGCACATCCACTGAAATGCCCAGCGTATGCACCGCGGCCAGCGTCAGTACGGTAATGGTGATCGATGCACCGGCCATGCTGATGGTGGCGCCCAGCGGAATCGACACGGAATAGGTATCTTCATCAAGATTGAGACGCTTAGCCAGCGCCATATTCACTGGAATATTGGCCGCCGAACTGCGGGTGAAGAACGCAGTAACGCCGCTTTCACGCAGGCAGGTAAACACCAGCGGATAAGGATTACGACGGATCTTCTGCAACACCAGCATGGGGTTGATCACCAGCGCCATAATCAGCATGCAGCCGAGCAGCAGCGTCAGCAGATTGGCGTACTCCCAAATGGCATCAAAACCGGTGGAAGCGAGGATCGACGCCACCAGACCAAAAATCCCCAGCGGCGCACAGCGAATCACACAGCGCACCACCCAGGTTGCGGCACTGGATGCATCATTGAGAAACGCTTTGCTGCCTGGGCTGGCATGACGAAACGCCAACCCTAAGCCCAATGCCCACACCAGAATACCGATGTAGTTGGCATTTATCAGTGCCTCAATCGGATTCGACACCATGCTGATCAGCAAGCCGTGCAGCACTTCGCCAATGCCCGACGGCGGGGTGATCTGTGTGGCGCCCACGTTCATCGACAGCGTCTGTGGGAACAGATGGCTGAAGATCACCGCAACGACCGCCGCAAAGAAGGTGCTGAGCAGATAGAGCATGATAATTGGGCGAATGTTGGTTTTCTGCCCTTGCTGATGGTTAGCGATGGAGGAGATCACCAGCACCAGAACCAGCAGCGGCGCGACGGCTTTTAGCGCGCGAACGAACAGCTCGCCCAGCAGGCCAACGGCTAGCGCGGCATCGGGTGAGAACCACGCCAGCGCGACGCCGGCCACCAGGCCGATCATGATTTGTTTTACCAGGCTTCCTGCGAACAGCGCGCCCAGACGTCCAATAACGTTGTTTTGCATAGTACGGTCTTTTTATTGTGGTCATGAGTGTTGTGCGCGGTTCTGCCGCGCATAACGGTTTGCCCGGCGGAGTATAAGGAAAAGAGCTATCGAGGAAAGAGATAATTCTGTGCGTGCGCAGCAGATCGGTTTTTTGATCTGCTGATGATAGGAAGTGTGACAGACATATAAAAGGCGAAGATTGCGACTGGCGAAACAAAGCAGGGGCGATTAGCGCCCCTGCAGATGATTATTGTGAGATCTTCTTCTGGTCGTTTCTGTGGTTCACCCAGGCATTGATCAGCAGCGTACCGCCAAGAATCACACCGACAACGGCCAGCGAGATCGCCACTGGAATATGATAAAACTCGACGATCAGCATCTTGATACCGATAAACACCAGCACGATAGCCAAACCGTATTTCAACATTGAGAAACGCTCCGCCACATTTGCCAGCAGGAAGTACATGGCGCGCAGGCCGAGAATGGCAAACAGGTTGGAAGTTAATACGATGAACGGATCGGTGGTGACCGCGAAGATGGCGGGAATGCTATCCACGGCGAAAATCACATCGCTTAGCTCCACCATAATCAGCACCAGCAGCAGCGGTGTCGCAAACAGTACGCCATTTTTACGAGTGAAAAACTTCTCGCCTTCAAGGCTATCCGTCATGCGCAGATGCTTGCGCAGCCAGCGCACCACTGGCTTATCGCCTACCGCACTATCCTCTTCTTCTTTGGCCAGCGCCATTTTGATACCGGTGAACAGCAGGAAAGCGCCAAAGATATACAAAATCCAGCTGAACTGTACCACCAGCCAGCTACCGGCGAAGATCATGATAGTACGTAACACAATCGCGCCTAATACCCCATAAACCAGCACGCGACGTTGCAGATTGGCCGGAACGGCGAAGTAGCTAAACAGCATTAACCAGACGAAGACGTTATCGACCGCCAGCGCTTTCTCTAATACGTAGCCGGTGAGGAAAGCGAGGGTTTGTGCGGTAGCGACTTCACGTCCAGCCGTGCCTTCGAGATACCACCAAAAGGCCGCACTGAATAGCAGCGAAACGGAAACCCAAACCAGCGACCACACAGCCGCTTGTTTGAATGACATGGTTTGCGCGCCGCGTCGGCCCTGTAATAGCAGGTCGATCGCGAGCATGACGAGCACAACGACAGCGAAGCTGCCCCAAAGTAACGGTGTGCCTACAGAGTGCATGGCGTATCCTTTTCTGAACATAAAAAAACGGCTGAAGTCAGAAGACGTCAGCCGCTTTGATCGTGCTGCAAGCAAACCTCGCCTTCCGGCAAGGTCTCACTTACAACTCAGAATAGATTCCGGGTTGCCTGACGACCGGATGCGTTACGCATCGTAATGACGATCAATCAGCTTACAAGTTACTCCCCTTTGCAGCGGCAAACATACGGAGTATGGCGTGCGGTTTCAAGAGGCAACGTGAAATATTCTGCAATATTTACACACCAGCCTGGTCTGCCGGAAACACGACGCCCGTCTGGCGGCGAATTTCGGTGAGCAGCTGGGCGGTGATGCGCGAGGTTTCTAACGCCGGATGGTCTACTTCACCGGCCTCCACCAGGCTGGCAAAGGTCTCTGCTTCGTACAGCATGGTGTTGATGTGCTGGGGCTGCGTCAGATTTTGGCTTTCACCACCGCGCGGGATAAAGCGCAGCTGCTGGCATTCGGAGATCTTTTCCACGACAAGCGCGCCCGCTTCGCCCTGAATCTCACTCGGGATCACTGAATCACTCACTTTGGAGTGCAGCAGGGTGACATCAAAATCACCATAGCCCAGCACCACCACGCCATGCGCATCAACGCCGCTTTCCAGCAGCGAAGCCTGCGCTTTAACCTGCTGCGGCGCGCCCCATAACGTAACCGCTGCGGCGAGGCAGTAATACCCAATATCCATGATGGAACCGTTCGACCAGCGCGGATTGAAGGTGTTAGGGTTCTCACCATCAAGATAGCGCTGATAACGCGACGAATACTGGCAATAGTTAAACAGCGCTTTGCGCAGTTTACCCAGCTGCGGCAAGGTGCTTTGTAGTTGCAGGAAGGTGGGCAAGCTGGCGGTTTTAAAGGCCTCGAACAGCACCACCTGATGCTGGCGTGCGCAGGCAATCATCGCCTCGGCTTCACGCAGATTGGACGCCATCGGCTTCTCGCAAATCACATGCTTGCCGTGCGACATGAACAGTATTGCCTGCTCGCTGTGCAACGCATTGGGGCTGGCGATATACACCGCATCGATTTCACGGCTGCTAGCGAGCGCTTCAAGGGAAGTGAAGGTGAGCTTGCAGGGATAATCCTCTGCAAAAGCCTCGGCCTGCTGCTGGTTACGCGAATAGACGCCGCTCAGCTTCATCTTGCCGGTTTCATGTGCGGCATCGATAAACTGACGGGTAATCCAATTGGTTCCCACAATAGCGAAACGAATCACGAGCTGTTCTCCTGCTAAAGTAAAGCGGCAGAGTAGCATGTTCAGCGAATCGGCAGGCAGGCGAAATTTGATCCTGAGATCCGCATTCCAATATGATGATGTCGCACAATTTTTTAACCGACTAAGCGGGGACGCGCGGTGAGTGGAAGTAAACATGCTCTGAACTGGACCACATTGCTGATCGCCATTCCCGTGGGATTCGTCGCGTCGCTGGTCACGCTGGCATTTCGCGGTGTGATTGAGTTGATCAACCATCTGCTGTTCAACAGTGATAATGAAATCACCGTGGCGATGCACGTTTGGCCGTGGATCTTCTGGCCACTGCTGGTGGGATCAGGCGGCGTGCTGGCCGGCTGGTTTCTGCGCTATGCAGTGGCGATAGAGCAGCAGGAAACGGTAAAAACCGATTATCTGGAAGTGATCAATGCGCGCCTCGATGCGGTGCCGACCAAAACCTCACTGTTTCGTGCGCTCTCCTCAATTGCCAGTATCGGCAGCGGGGCGTCGATTGGTAAAGAGGGGCCGATGGTGCAGCTGTCGGCGCTAAGCGGCAGTTTAATCGGACGCTGGTTGCCCGCATCGCTCAATTTACGCCATAGCGATATCGTGGCGATGGCCGCCGCCGCAGGCCTCTCTTCGGTGTATCACGCGCCGCTCGCATCGGCGATTTTTGTTGCAGAAATCGCCTTCGGCATCTCGGCGCTGCAACGGCTGATCCCGTTGATTGTCTCCTCGGCGGTGGCGGTAATGACCATGTGGTCACTGGGATTCCGCAGCGCGCTTTATCCCTTATCTGAAGCGCTGTTCCAGATGGATATCAGCAGCTTGCTGATGACGCTGCTGATTGGTCTGGTTGCCGGATTTGCCGGTTGGATACTGATCAAACTAATTGCGCGCAGCAAGGTGTTGTTTAGTCGCGTGCGATCGCTGCCGTTGCGTTTAGGCGCGGGTGGGTTAGCCGTGGGTTTTCTGGCGCTTATTTCCACCGATATTCTCGGTAACGGTTATGAAGTGATCGTTAACATCATTGATGGTCACTATGTCTTAATGGGGTTGTTAGGATTGCTGGTGCTGAAAACGCTGGCAACGACGCTTTCGGTCGGCTCAAGCGCGGTCGGCGGGCTGTTTACCCCTTCATTATTGATAGGTGCACTGCTTGGCGTGGCGCTAGCCCAGATTGGCACGATGCTGTATTTACCGGTAGGCGATACCCTGCTGTATGCGGCCATCGGCATGGCGGCCGTGCTGGCGGCGGTGAGCCAGGCACCGTTGATGGCGATGCTGATGGTGCTGGAGATGACGCTCAACAGTAGTCTCTTGTTCCCGGTGATGATTGCCTCGGTGCTGGCATCAATGGTGGTATATCGCCTGCAGTCTTCCAGCACTTATCCGGTGGTGAGCACGCATTTCAGCCGCGCCGAAGCCAAATATGATTTCGATAATATGCGGGTTGATCAGCTGATCATTCCCGGCGCGGCGCTGCAGCCGGAAGAGTCGGTGGGGCAGGCGCTGGCGGTGAGTTCACTCAAACGTGAGCGTTATGTCTACGTCATAAATAGTGAAGGGCAATTTCTCGGCGTGGTGTCGATTCATGACATCTCGCGCAAGGTGCTGGCACAGGAGATCACCCTGCATTCACCGGTAAGTCAGGTGATGGACAACAATTTTCCCTGTATTTATCAGAATCAAAGCATGCGTGAAGGATGGGAGGCTTTTGCTCGCGTCACGCTTGAGCGCTTGCCGGTGCTGAATAATCCGCAGGAGCGCCGTTTTATGGGCGCACTGACGAAAACCAGCCTGATTCAAAAAGCGCAGGAGTTTCTTTAAGCCGCGTTGCCGCGCATCGCCTGGTCGGTCATCCATAAGCGGGCATCGAACTCCAGCTGGTGGTAATCCGGCTCCATGTGGCAGCAGAGTTGATAAAAGGCTTTGTCGTGCTCTTTCTCTTTAAGATGCGCCAGCTCGTGCACCACGATCATGCGCAAAAAGGCTTCCGGTGCGAGACGGAAAAAGGTCGAGATGCGGATCTCGGCTTTGGCTTTTAGATTACCGCCCTGCACGCGTGAAATCGCGGTGTGTAGCCCAAGTGCGTGCTTCATCACCTTGATTTTATTATCCCAAATCACTTTGCTTACCGGCGGCGCGCTGCGCATATAGCGGTTTTTAAGCGCTTGCGTGTAGTCATAAAGCGCGCGGTCGCTGACGATATTATGGGTATCGGGATAGCGCTGCTGGAGAAAGGTGCCTAATCGCTGATGATCGATCAGCGTCTGCACCTGTTCGAGGATGTTTTCAGGGTAACCCTGCAGATAGATTAATGACATTGGGATTCCCGACGAAAGACAGTATACTGCGCCCCCTTTTTAGGGCGAAAATCGCGCAAAGTGTACCACGCCGGAGATTCCATGAGCCAACTTGAACTGACCAATCGCACGCTGACGCTGCACCGCTTCCCGCCTATGCGCGAGGAAAGCCCGCTACAGGCGTGGGATTCCGCCGATGAATACCTGTTGCAGCAAGAACTGCCAGAGGGACCGGTGCTGGTGTTCAACGACAGCTTTGGTGCACTGACCTGCGGTCTGGGTGCGCGTCCGGTATGGCACGTGAGCGATTCGCTGCTGAGCGAACAGGCGGCAAAGCAGAACCTGCGTCTCAACGACATGGATGAAGATCAGGTGCACTTTATTGACAGCCTGGCGCCGTTACCCGCTGCGCCAGCGGTGGTGATGATCAAAATCCCGAAAGCGCTGGCGCTGCTTGAGCATCAACTGCGCGCCCTGCGCGAAGTGGTGACGCCGGAGACGCTGATTTTAGCGGCAGCGAAAGCCAAAGATATTCATAACTCCACGCTGCAGCTGTTTGAGCGCATCCTTGGTGAAAGTAAAACCTCGCTGGCGTGGAAAAAGGCGCGTCTGATTTATAGCCGTTACACCGCACCTGAGTTAGCGGAACAGGCGGCGACCACCGTTTGGCCGCTCGACGACTCGCCATATCAGATCCATAACCACGCCAACGTCTTCTCTCGCGCCTCGCTGGATGTGGGCGCGCGCTTCTTTATGCAGCATCTGCCTCATGATATTGAAGGTGAGATTCTTGATTTGGGCTGCGGTAATGGCGTGATTGGCTTACTGGCGCTGGAACAAAACCCTAACGCCGATGTGCTGTTTTATGACGAATCTTACATGGCAGTGGCATCGAGCAAGCTGAATGTGGAAGTCAACCGCCCGCAGGATATGGCGCGCTGCCAGTTCCGCGTTAACAACGTGTTGAGCGGTTTCCCGTCGGATCGCCTGCATGCGGTACTGTGTAATCCGCCGTTCCACCAGCAGCACGCGGTGACCGATCATCTGGCATGGCAAATGCTGCGTGATGCCAAGCGCTGCCTGCAGTACGGTGGCGAATTGCGCATCGTCGGCAACCGCCACCTCGGTTATCACGTCAAAATGAAAAAGCTGTTTGGCAACTGTGAACTGGTGGCGTCCAATGCCAAGTTTGTGGTGTTGCGTTCGGTCAAACTTCGGTAATCAGACACTTAGCGCCAGTTCTGTTGCCTGAGCAATGGCGCGGCGAGCATCCAGCTCCTGCGCCACATCCGCCCCACCAATCACCCGCACCGCTTTACCTCGCGCGCTAAGCTCGTCCGCGAGCTGACGCAGCGGCTCCTGACCGGCACAAATCACCACATTATCTACCGCCAACGTCATATCTTCGCCCTGATGACGCAAATGCAGCCCAGCATCGTCAATCTTCAGATACTCAACGTCACCCCACAACTGCACGCCGTGCGCCTGCAAACTGGCGCGGTGGATCCAGCCGGTGGTTTTTGCCAGACCTGCGCCCGGTTTGCCTGATTTACGTTGCAGCAGCCAGATTTGCCGGTCGGCAGGCAGCGGCTGCGGTGCAATCAAACCGCCGCGTGCCTGCAAGCTGCGATCGATGCCCCAGCTTTGATAAAAATCCTCGTGGTCGGATTGATGCAGCAGATACTCCGCGGTATCAAAACCAATGCCGCCAGCACCGATAATCGCTACGCGTTTTCCCACCGGTTTTTTATCGCGTATCACGTCGAGGTAGCTCAGCACGCTGGGATGGTCGATGCCGGGGATTGCCAGCTGGCGCGGTACGATGCCGGTGGCGATGATCACGTCGTCCGCCGTGATTAACTCATCGGCGCTTACCCGATGTTCCGTTTTTATCGTCACCCCTGCTGCGGCGAGCTGGTGACGGAAATAGCGCAGCGTTTCGCTAAATTCGGCTTTGCCGGGGATCTGCCGGGCGATAGTAAACTGTCCGCCAATCTGCGCATCCGCTTCGTAGAGCGTGACCTGATGACCGCGTTGTGCCGCCTGAAGGGCAAATGCCATACCTGCGGGTCCAGCGCCCACTACCGCCAGTTTTTTCGGCTGTTCGGTCGGGATTACCGGCATCTGCGTTTCGTGGCAGGCGCGCGGATTCACCAGGCACGAGGTGACTTTGCCGAGAAAAATCTGGTCGAGACACGCCTGATTGCAGGCAATACAGGTGTTGATTGCATCGGGCTGGCCGCGCATTGCTTTAGTGACGAAAGCGGCATCGGCAAGAAAGGGGCGCGCCATCGAGACCATGTCGGCAATGCCATCGCGCAACAGCTGCTCCGCAACTTCGGGATGGTTAATGCGATTGGTGGCGATAACCGGTACCGATACGCGATCGCGTAGATGTTGGGTGACCCAGGCAAAACCGGCGCGCGGCACGCAGGTTGCAATGGTCGGAATACGCGCTTCATGCCAGCCGATGCCGCTGTTAAACAGCGTAACGCCGCGCTGCTCCAGGGCTTCTGCCAGCATTAGCGTCTCTTCCAGTGAGCTACCGTTGTTGACCAGATCCAGCATCGAAAGACGGAAAATAATGATGAAATCGCCACCCACGGCGTCACGCACCGCCTGAGTGATCTCCAGTGCAAAGCGTCGGCGTCGTGCTACGTCGCCGCCCCAATCATCGTCACGCTGATTGGTATGCGCGACCAGGAACTGGTTAATCAGATAACCTTCCGAGCCCATGATCTCGACGCCATCATAGCCGGCCTGCTGCGCCAGTTTGGCGCAGCGCGCAAAGTCCTGAATAGTTTTTCGGATATCGGCATCGCTGAGCGCTTGCGGGGTAAAGGGATTGATGGGGGCCTGCAATGCCGAAGGTGCAACCAGATCCCGCTGATAGCTGTAGCGTCCGGCATGCAGGATCTGCAGCGCAATTTTCCCTCCCTCCGCGTGCACGGCATCGGTAATGATGCGATGCCACTCGCACTGGCTTTCCTGATTGAGTATCGCGCCGCCCTGCGCCACCACGCCTTGAGGGTTAGGCGCGATGCCGCCGGTAACGATGAGCGCCACGCCTTCACGTGCGCGCTCAGCGTAGAAGGCAGCCAGACGCTCTGCGCCATCAGCATGTTCTTCCAGTCCGGTATGCATCGAACCCATCAGGAAACGGTTTTTGAGTTGGGTAAAGCCCAGATCGAGCGGGGCGAAGAGATGGGCATAATGCTCAGACATGATCACATACTCTGAAAGTGGTCGGATGAGTGAACTCTAGCGGGATTTTGCGGGGAAGAAAGTGTGCGGCGTTCAGCCTGTGAGAAACATCAAAAAAAAGCAGGGCGGCAAGTCGCAGACGAAAGTGTGGATTTCTCTCGCCAGGCACGGGAAGAAACTTGCTCGCCCTGTAATAGCATGAAGTTGGGGGCTAATTAATTAGCTCTATGGTTATTAATTTCGTAAAACTCAACCTTTTTAAACACAGTCCCGGGTGAGGACGAAGCACATCATGCCATGTACAAACCTGATTAATCCCCAAGAACGGTCTTGATTTTTCTTTCCCTGCGCATCATTACCAGACGGAATGCGCAATATCATAACGCGCTAATACTTTACGTGTTTTTTTACTTGCCATTAATTAATGCACAGGAAGCTAAAGTGATGAGTCAGAAACCCGTAAGGTGATTACTTAACTTATTAAATTGGTTACCTTCATCATGCCTTTTTGAGACGATTCTTGTGTGGTCTTCTGGATGAGTTACGTCAGACTTTTCGCATTTTTACGTGAGCAGGTAATAAAAAGCTATGACGGTTTTGATTTATAAATCTCACCCGCTCATCTGAAATAAGGAGGTAGTCAGAATTGGACAAAGTTAATGCAGTAATAAAGGAACGAATAAATGGTATATGCACATAATAAACAGGTGCGTGTCGCTGTCCTTGATGACCACCCGATGGTCCGTACTGTTTTCGAGTTATGTTTAAAACATGAGCCCGACATTCAACTAGTGGGCGCCTGGGCTTCGAGTAATGAGCTCTTTAATCAGTTAAAAAGTACCGTTGTTGATGTGTTGGTACTGGATTTTCTCTTGGGCGAGCGGGAACTGGATGGTCTGGCGTTAGTTAAGCAACTGCGTAATCACTATCCTCAGCAAAAGATTTTGATCTCCTCTTCAATGGAAAGTCCAGCCATTATCAAAATGGTGTTGAGCGCAGGCGTAAAAGGTTTTATCGGCAAGAGCCACAATATGCCGGAGATTGTTCATGCGATTCGTCAGGTCGCGCTGGGACGATTGTTTTTATCTAAGGAAGTGGCTTACGAAGTCGAAAATCTTTATGTAATGAGTGAAGACGCGCTGGATACTAGCCTCGAAACGTGTAGCAAAGGCAATATCTATGAACGGGTTAAGACCCTCAGCCCACGCGAAATGGAAGTGGTGCGCTGTTTTCTTGATGGCCTCAGCGTGTCGCAAATCGCGGTAAAATTTAAACGCAGTCGTAAAACCGTCAGCGGGCAAAAACAATCTGCGCTGAAAAAACTCGGTTTGCGCTCAGATTCAGAGCTATTCAAGTACAGCCAGGATCTGTTGTCAGGTTACTGATTTTCTCGCCGGGCGGCACTCCATGACCGCCTTTTCCCACTTTCGCTGCGTGTACATCACGTTCTCGGTAACAGCTCTGCCGTAACATGTTTTAGAGTGATCTTTATCACAGTTCTAACCCGCAGAACCCGGTCTGATGACCCCCATTGTTACAGCACTTAGGGGGATGTTATGGATATTGAAACGCAATCCTGCGTGATCACCGGAAAAAAACAAGTCAGCGTGGCACAGCAGCAGGTGAAATGGGACGGAAAGGGCACGCTGGTACGCATTACGCGCGGCGGCATTTGCGGCTCCGATCTGCATTACTATCAGGAAGGTAAAGTCGGCAGTTTTGCCATCAAAATGCCGATGGTGCTTGGCCATGAAGTCATTGGCTATGTCGTTGAGAGTGATGATCCGGCATTGCAGCCCAGGCAAAAAGTGGCCGTTAATCCCTCCAGACCCTGCGGCGAATGTAAATATTGCCAGCGCGACCAGAGCAATCAGTGCACCTCAATGCGCTTTTTCGGCAGCGCCATGTATGTTCCACACGTTGACGGCGGTTTTACCCAGTACAAAGTGGTGGATAGCGCGCAATGCGTACCTTTCCCGCAAACGGCGGATGAAACGGTGATGGTGTTTGCCGAGCCGCTGGCGGTATGCATTCATGCGACGCAGCAAGCCGGCGACCTTAGCGGTAAAAACGTGTTTATCTCTGGCGTAGGACCGATTGGCTGCCTGATTGCGGCAGCTGCGAAAGCGCGCGGTGCAGCCTCAATCGTCTGCAGTGATATCAGCGAGCGTTCACTTCAAATGGCGCAACAAATGGGCGCGACGCAGGTCATTCATGCCGCCGAAGGTGATTTCGCATCTTATCTCGCCGATAAAGGTTATTTCGACGTGGCGTTTGAAGCCTCTGGTCATCCTGCATCGCTGCAGCGTTGCCTGGATGTGGTGTGCGCCAAAGGCACGCTGGTGCAGGTTGGCATGGGCGGCACCATCCCCGATTTCCCGATCATGGCGTTGATTGCCAAAGAGATTAATTTGGTTGGCTCTTTCCGCTTTACCCATGAATTCAACACCGCCGTTGAGTGGCTGGCTAACGGCGTGGTCGATCCATTGCCGCTGTTCAGCGCGGAGTATGCCTTGCAAGACATTGATGCCGCATTGCAGTTTGCCGGCGATAAAACCCGCGCCGCTAAAGTCCAGTTAACCTTTTAAGGAGTTGTGATGAGTCAGTTATTTTCCCTGGAAGGTAAGCGTGTGCTGCTCACCGGTTCGGCGCGTGGCATTGGATTTTTACTGGCGCAAGGGCTGGCGGAAGCCGGTGCCGAAGTGATCATCAACGCCACAACCCGTGAAGGTGCTGAGAAGGGCGCGGCACAGCTGCGTGAGCGCGGACTGTGTGCGCATGCCAAAGCGTTCGACGTGACGCAATCAGCGCAGGTTAAGCAGGCGGTTGAGGAGATTGAAGCCGAGTGGGGTGCAATTGATGTACTGGTAAACAATGCGGGCATCCAGCGCCGTCGCCCCTTCCTCGAATTCCCGGAGCAGGACTGGAATGACGTCATCGCCGTAAACCAGACAGCGGTCTTTCTGGTTTCGCAAACCGTGGCAAAAAAAATGGTGGCGCGTCAGCAGGGTAAAATCATCAACATTGGTTCGATGCAGAGCGAATTAGGACGCGACACCATCACGCCTTATGCGGCCTCAAAAGGGGCGGTCACCATGCTGACGCGCGGAATGTGCGTGGAGTTAGCGCGTCACAACATTCAGGTAAACGCCATCGCGCCGGGTTATTTCGTTACCGAGATGACGCAGGCGCTGGCGGACGATCCCGCCTTTACCGGCTGGCTAACCAAGCGTACGCCTGCTGCGCGCTGGGGCAAGCCAGAAGAGCTGATTGGTGCGGCGGTGTTCCTGGCTTCGGGGGCATCAAACTTCGTTAATGGACATCTGCTGTTCGTTGATGGTGGCATGCGCGTCGCCGTGTGATGCCGGGGGCGCGCGGCTGGCATTATCGCCAGCTCGCGCCTAAACCTTAATCACCCCTCTGTATTCCTAAGGATAATAAAAAATGCCAATCACTATCATTGTGCTGGGTGTGATACTGCTGCTGGTGTTGATGATTGTATTTAAGGTCAACGGCTTCATTGCGTTGGTGTTTGTGTCGGCGGTGGTGGGTATTGCCGAAGGCATGACGCCACTCAATGTAATGGCCTCCATTCAAAAAGGTATCGGTTCGACGCTGGGCGGATTAGCGATGATTCTCGGCTTTGGTGCCATGCTCGGCCGGCTAGTTTCCGATACCGGTGCGGCACAGCGCGTTGCCACCACGCTCATCGCTGCCTTCGGTAAAGAGCGGCTGCAATGGGCGCTGGTGGTCACCGGACTGATTGTCGGTTTAGCCATGTTCTATGAAGTCGGCTTCGTGCTGTTGCTGCCGCTGGTGTTCACCATTGTGGCGGCGGCGGGCTTACCGTTGTTGTACGTCGGCGTGCCGATGGTTGCAGCGTTGTCGGTGACTCACTGCTTCCTGCCCCCGCATCCGGGTCCAACGGCGATAGCCACCATCTTTGGCGCCAATCTCGGTACCACCCTGCTGTACGGCATGATCATCACCATTCCGACGGTGATCATTGCCGGGCCGGTGTTCTCCAAATTCCTCAAGAGCTTTGAGAAGTCGCCGCCAGAAGGCCTGTATAACCCGAAAATCTTCACCGAAGAGGAGATGCCGGGCTTCGGTATCAGCATCTTTGCCGCCGTTATTCCGGTGGTGCTGATGGCGATTGCCGCTGTTTTTGAATTGACCACGCCAAAAGAAAACGCGTTGCGCCAGTTCTTCGAGTTCATCGGCAACCCGGCGGTGGCGCTGTTTATTGCGGTGGTGATTGCGGTGCTGACCCTCGGTTTGCGTAATGGCCGGAAGATGGAAGAAGTGATGGATATGTGCGGCGAGTCGATTGCTGCCATCGCCATGATCATCTTTATCATCGCCGGCGGTGGCGCATTCAAACAGGTGTTGGTGGACAGCGGCGTGGGTAACTATATTGCCGATATGATGAAGGGATCATCACTGTCGCCGCTGTTGATGTGCTGGACGGTGGCCGCCATGCTGCGCGTGGCGCTGGGCTCGGCCACGGTGGCTGCTATCACCACCGCTGGTATCGTCACGCCGATTATCGCTGCGACACATGCCGATCCCGCACTGATGGTGCTGGCTGTGGGCTCCGGCAGTGTTATCGCATCGCACGTTAACGATCCCGGCTTCTGGCTGTTTAAGGGCTACTTCAACCTGAGCGTGGTGGAAACCCTGAAGACCTGGACGGTAATGGAAACGCTGATCTCGATTCTCGGTTTGGCGGGCGTGCTGGCCCTTAATGCAGTGATTCACTGACCGACCGGCTTCACAAGGACGTGAAGCCGCTAGCCGCGGGTACGGATCCACGAGAAGCGCGACTGATAGCCGCTGGCAAAATGGGTGTTATAGCGATAGCTGGATCCCGGCTCCGCCATACAGTAAGTACAAACCTTCACGACCTCAATATGTTCCGCCTGAATACCGCGCTGTAACAGTAAACTCCGAGCCAGATGTGGCAGATCAAACCAAATCCCTTGCTGCTGCGCACGCGCCTGTGGGCGAATTGCCTGCGCGTTGTGTGGCTGCTGCGTAGACCACTGTAGCGGTGGCAGATCGCTACGATCCCGCATCTGTGTGACAAGATCGTTGCCCAGTTCATAACAGCAGGGACCAATGGCTGGGCCGATAGCGACACGCAGTGTTTCGCGGCTGGCACCCCGTTCCAGCAAACGATCCACGGCGTTATTTAATACGCCACCTAGCGTACCTTGCAGCCCTGCATGCACCGCTGCAACTTGCTGCTGTTGCGGATCGGCAAACAATACCGGTAAACAATCGGCGGTATATACCGCGACCGGCAGATGATGTTCGCCAATCACTCCATCAGATTCACAACTTTTCGGCGGCTGGTTTTGACTCGCCAGCACCACGTTGGCGCTGTGACGCTGCTGACCGTACGCCGCATTGGCCGGAGCCGGTTGGCCCGCCGGCTGGAACGCATATTCCAGCCACGTAAGGCCCTCTAACAGCGCTGAACGTGGACCGCGTTGCAGGTGCTGAACCATAAGTGTCTCCTATAACCTGAATGCCGTATTCTGCTGCCCACAGCTTACGTTAACTGCTACATTTTTAAAGCTTTACAAAAACTGACCATAATCACTTAAGGATGAAATGATGAAAAACACCACCTGGCTGGCCGCGTCTGGCTTTATCGTGCTGGCCCTGGCGGGCTGTGCCCAGCCGTCAAAACAGCAGGCCCAACAGCAGCTCGGCCAGCAATCTGTGCTGGCGGTGAACTGGTTCCAGCAATCCGGCGAATATCAGGCATTGAGCTGGCAAGCATTTAACACCGCGCGCATGGCATTTGATCAGGCGCCCTCCCTGGCAGGAAAACCGAAAGCGGTGATCGTCGATCTGGATGAAACGATGATCGATAACAGCGCTTATAGCGCGTGGCAGGCGAAAAATGGGCAGCCCTTCTCCGCTAAAACCTGGTCAGCGTGGACCCAGGCGCGCCAGGCTACGGCGGTGCCGGGCGCGGTGGAATTTGCCAATTACGTGAACAGCCATGGCGGCACCATGTTTTATATCTCTAATCGCGATCGGAAGGATTATGCCGCGACCGTTGAGAACCTCACCAGGTTGGGCTTTTCCGGCGTGAACGACAAAACCGTGCGCTTAAGCAGCGGTAATTCTAATAAGCAAGAGCGCTTCGACGCGGTGAAAAATGCGGGCTACAACGTGGTGCTGTATGTGGGTGATAACCTGAACGACTTCGGTGGTGCCACCTGGCATCAGGGGAATGCCCAGCGTCAGCAATTCGTCAGCCTTAACCATCAGCATTTTGGTACGCAATTTATCGTGCTGCCGAATCCACTGTATGGCGATTGGGAAAGCGGTATGGCAGAGAATTACAACAAACTCTCCCCGGAGCAGCAGTTGCAGGTGCGTGATGCGCGTATGAAAGCCTGGAACGGTAAATAATTCGTCAAGCGAAATAGCGCCTGCTGATGCAGGCGCGTTAACGTCTTTTTTAGATCCACTTTTATTTACTTTTCTGCGAAACTATTATTCTCCTCATTATATTCCTGATCTCTTGCTTAATTATTCGTATGAACTGAGTGAAAAATAGCGCTGATTAAATATAAAAGCAGTGAATCATTCTAATCATAAATTTTATAATTAGGAATCTTCCCAGCCCGAATGGTTTAAATTTCCCAGCTCGGCTAAAGGCTTGCCGCAATTGCGTGTATATTTTTGTAATGGTATTAAGAATATATTAATAAGTTAGGTGCTTAATGCTTTGTTGTGCCGCGTTTTTACTTCACGCTCTCTTTTTCCTGATGCTTGCGTAAATTTACTCTCTACATACGTTTGCTGAATTTTATTTTACAAATAGTCTCGATTTGTCATCCATGAAAATATTCATGATGCAACACCATGCTTAAGCGTCTATAAACAATTTCTGTGAGGAAGTTCTGCTTTCGTCCTCAATTATTCTCCATAGCCGCGTTTAATAGCGACGCTATTTGCCTGAAAGCGATATTTTTAAACGTAGAGAGAAGATTATTGTGACGACACTGAAACCCTTATTAGCGAAAAATCGCAGCTGGGCTTTGCAGCGCCGCGAGCGCAATCCCGATTACTTCGAAAAATACCTGCATCAGCAAAAACCACACTCGTTGTGGATTGGCTGTTCAGATAGTCGCGTGCCGGCGGAAGTGCTCACCGGTTCGCACCCGGGCGAACTGTTTGTGCACCGTAATATCGCCAATATGGTGGTACCGGATGACGATAATCTGATGAGTGTTATGCAGTACGCCATTTTCTATCTGGGCGTGCAGCGCATCGTGCTATGTGGCCATTACGGCTGTGGCGGCGTGCAGGCTGCCCTGGGCTTACCTGCCAGCCCGCTGGCCACAGAGAACTCGGCGTTGGCGCGGCGTATCGCTGCACTGCGCAGGAGTTTACAGCAAGGGCTGGTGGAGTATCACGCCAGCGATGCCGGGGAAGAGGGTACCAGGCTCAACAGGTTGGTGGAAGCCAATGTGCTGGCACAATATGCGCAGCTCGTAGCCAGCGAGCCGGTTCGGCAGGCGTGGCAAGCCGGACAAGCGCTGGACGTTTTTGGCTGCGTCTACGATTTGCAATCCGGCCATTTGAAAGAGTTAATCCAGCAGTCTGCAGAGGAATTTACGCCATGAATCTGAGCACCCTTCGTCAGGATATTCCCGCGGGTTTAGTGGTATTTCTGGTTGCGCTGCCGCTCTGTCTTGGTATCGCGCAAGCCAGCGGACTGCCGCCGTTTGCGGGTTTACTTACCGGCGTAATCGGTGGATTGCTGGTCACTGCGCTCAGCCCATCCCGCTTTGCGGTGAGTGGACCTGCCGCTGGATTAGTCACCATTGTGGTGGCATCCATCGCCACGCTGGGCAGCTTTTCTGCCTTTCTCACCGCGCTGATTTTGGCGGGCGTGCTGCAGTGTGTGTTGGGCGTGTTACGCGCCGGGCGCTTCATCTCATTGGTACCGGGAAGTGTGATTAAAGGCATGCTGGCAGCGATTGGTATTTTACTGATCATGCAGCAAATCCCTGTGGCCTTTGGCGCAAAGGGTGATGCGGAGCTGATCTCGCTGGTGAATGGCGAGTTTGCGTTCTCAGCCAGTGCAATGCTGGTGGCTGGCACGGGTCTGACTATTTTATGGCTGTGGACCACGCCGCTGATCAAATCAGTTAAAGCGCTGAACTGGATCCCCGGGCCGCTGGTCGCCGTGCTGATAGGTTGTGTCGCGACGGTGTTTGGCGATCGCCTTTTTCCCGCTCTGGCCGAAGGTTTACCGCGTATTGCGCTGCCCGCATTCGATAGCCTATCCGCGCTGGCGGCAGAGCTTGAAACGCCAGACTGGCAGGCATGGCAAAATCCTTCCGTGTGGATGGTGGCGCTAACGCTGGCATTAGTGGCGAGCCTTGAAACCTTGCTGAGTCAGGAAGCACTGAAAAAGCTGCGCCCACAGCATCCTGCGCCGTCACCGAATAAAGAGATGTTTGCGCAGGGCATTGGTAATCTCACTGCCGGTTTTCTTGGTGCGATGCCCATTACCGCAGTGATCGTGCGTAGCTCGGTGAACGTCAGCTCGGGCGCACAAACCAAGCTCTCCATTCTGATTCATGGTGTGCTGCTGCTGATTTGCGGCCTGTGGTTTAGCCATCTGCTAAACGCCATCCCTCTTGCCAGCCTGGCAGCGGTGTTGCTTTACACCGGTTATAAGCTGGCGACGCCGCGTCTGTTCATTGAACAGATGCGCATGGGCGCGCAGCAATATGTGCCTTTCCTTGCCACCATCGGCGGCATTATCGTATTTGGCATGCTCGCGGGGATTGGGATTGGCATCGCCACCCAGGTCCTTTGCAGCATCTATAAAAGTCATCGTAATGCTTTGCAGCTCACGCGTTATGACGATCACTATGTATTGCGCTTCCAGCAAAACCTCACTTTTATGCATAATCCAAAATTGCAGGGATTACTGGCGGAGATTCCGGAAAATAGCGTAGTGATTGTCGAACACGATAATGCCGAATATATGGATCCGGATGTAAAAGCGGTATTACAGGATTTTGGTGAAAGCGCCCCTGAACGTGGCATTCGGCTAAGCCAGTGGCCCGTTGCGGTTAAATAGCAACAATCCCCGGCGGGAAAGTCATTTTTTCACCCTAAAATCGGATATCTCGGATATCCGATTTTTTTATTTACAGGGCATAATTGCCACAGTTGCATCCTTTTTCTCTGACGTTACCGCAATACCACCTGGCCCCTATCCTGCTTTCATGGCAGATTGAGCGCCATCCAGCCGCAGAGTAGGATGACGAACACTTGCTTAATTACCGAATCATCGCACGGTTATTTCAGGTTTAATGCTTGCTGATGCCCATGGCTGATGGCAGCGATTTCCAGGTTACAGGATTCAGACGTATGCGCGTTATGCTGTTTGAAGAGAATAATTTAAAAAAGAATGCTCTCACGCTGTTCTTCATTACGCTGTTTTTCTGTTTTATCGGTAGCCATTTACGCATCCCCGAAGAGTTTTCACTGTTCTGGCCGGTAAATGCGTTGGTGGCCGGTTTAATGGTGCGTAACCCGTTTTTGCACACCACCTCCAGTTATCTGGTGTGTTTCAGTGCCATGGTCTTTAACGACATGGTATTTTCCGGCTGGGCGTTGCCAGCGTTCACCGTCAATTTCGCCAATATTCTGTTTATTCTCGTGGCGGTCAGCATGCTGATCAAACATCTGCAGCGCCCTTCGGCGCATAGCCAGGTGTTTAATGCCATGCGCATTTTTCCTGCCTGTTTCCTCGGCGCGGCGGCCTGCGCCACCTGGGGTGCCTGGGCGCAGGATGTCGACTTCAACGCGCGCTTTATCGTGGCGTGGGGCGACTGGTTTAGCGAGCAGTTTTCAACTTCACTGATGTTGCTCCCGGTGATGCTGGCGCGCCCACTGCGCACGGTAGCGCCGCGCACCTTACTGCATCCCGGCAAACTGCTGCCGCTGGCGGCGGTCATTTTGTCGTTGATCGTTGGCGCATTAATTGGTGGTGCCGGCAGCCTGACCTTCCCGGTGCCGGCGCTGATCTGGTGCGCCATTGTGTTGCCGATTCCGCTGACCAGCCTGGTTATTCTGATCACAGGGATCACCGAGATCGTCTTGGTTTCGCATGGCGTTATGAATATTCAGGGCGACGATGCACTGCTGCCTATTAGCCATCTCACCTCAGCACGCCTTGGCGTTGCCACCGTTGCGATCAGCCCGTTGCTGGTGGCGGTGAGTATGGATGCGATCAGGCAGCTCAATCACCGTCTTTCACTGCGCGCTAATTATGATTTCCTCACCCAATTGCTCTCCCGTTCCGGCCTGTATGAAAGCCTGAAGAATGAACCCTTTTCACTGCAGCGCGAAGCGGGGGTCGTGTTGCTGGATGTCGACTATTTCAAAGCGATTAATGACAACTTCGGCCACGATGCTGGCGATAGTGTGCTAGAGGAAATTGCGCGCCGTATTCAGCAGGTGGTTGGCAATCGTGGTCTGGTGTGTCGTTTTGGCGGCGAAGAATTTGTGGTGGTGGTATTTGGCTGCAATCACAGCCAGCTGTATCAGCTGGCCGAAACCGTGCGTCAGGCTATGGTGAAGGAGAAGTTCTGGATTCAGGGCAACACGGTAACGGTGACGGCCAGTTTAGGTCTGGCGCGCGGCAGCGCCCAGAGCGAACGGGAATGGCCGGCAGTTATCAACCGCTTAGTATCGGCAGCGGATAAGAATCTCTACCTCGCCAAGCGCAACGGCCGCAATCAAACCTCACCGGCGACGGAGCCGCGCAATATCATGGACGTGGCCTGAGCCACGTCCATGCCGGTTACACGCTGCTTTTAAGCTGGCTGGTGAGCTGATGGCGCTGCTGCGCCAGCACGATCAGACGCGATATTAAATCGCTGTAGCTCAAGCCTGCTGCCTGCCAGAGCTTCGGATACATGCTGATATTGGTGAAACCCGGTAACGTATTCACCTCATTGACAATAATCTCCCCGGCGTCCGTCAGGAACACATCGACGCGCGCCATACCAAAACACTCCAGCGCCTGGAAAGCGGTTATCGCCACTGCGCGAATGGCATCACTTTCTTGATCGCTGATTGCCGCCGGCACCACCACGTGGGCACCGCTTTCGCTGATGTACTTGGTGTCATACGAGTAGAACGCATCGTGTACCACCACTTCGCCGCATGGACTGGCCTCCGGCGTGTCATTACCCAGCACCGCACACTCAATCTCACGACCTTTAATGCCTTGCTCAATCAACACCTTGCGATCGAAAGTAAAGGCGAGATCCAGCGCTGCATCAAACTGTTCCAGGCTATCAACTTTACTCACGCCCACCGACGAGCCCTGGTTAGCGGGTTTGATAAACAGCGGCAGGCCAAAGCGCGCGATCACCGCTTGAGCATCGACCTTGGCGCGCTGTGCCTGCGTAACGCTCAGCCACGGCGCGACATTGAGTCCGGCATCGCGCAACAGACGTTTGGTAAAATCTTTATCCATGCTCACGGCGGAACCCAGTACATCTGAACCGACAAACGGCAGATTAGCCATGCGCAGTAGACCTTGCAGCGAGCCATCTTCACCCAGCGTGCCGTGTACGATGGGGAAAATCACATCCAGCTGTGACAGCGGCTGCGCCTGCTGGCGTGTTATCAGCTGCTGCGAGGCGCTGCCGGGTACCAGCGCGATATTTTCGCCAGACCGATTGAGGGCAATCAACGCCGGATTTTCTGCGTTGAGTAAAAAACCCGACGCATCATTCAGATGCCATTCGCCCTGTTTATCAATCCCCAGTAACACCACTTCATATTTATTCTTATCAATGGCTTCAAGGATATTTTTGGCTGATTGTAACGACACTTCATGTTCGGCCGATTTGCCACCAAATACGATACCTACGCGCTGTTTTGCCATTGCTATTTTCCGATTGCTATCAAGCGAGTCAGTAAGATAACACGCAGATGAGGAGCACCAACAGTCCCCGGTTTTCGCCCTGCAAAACGCCATCTTCCCAATGTTAAACAAATCGTTATATTCCTTTGAGACAAGCCTTAGACTTTCTGAAACCTGACATCTGTCAAAATTTTGCCCCTTCAAACAGATGAAACGGTGGGCAATGTGCCCGCCGTTTTTTTGTCAGGTTTACAGGAGTCGGGAAATGGTCGACCAGAAGCAGGATGCTGTGGAGCGGGATGCGCGTTCTGTTGCTCGAATAGAAACCACCGTAGATGACACGCTGTTAAAAAGCGTGGCGTGGATCTGCAAACATTACAACCGTGAAAAAAGTGAAGATGCGCTGGTGGCGGGTTTGCCCAAAGCGACATTTCTTAGCCCCTCGCAGGCCATGACTGCGCTGGAAAACGCCGGCATCACGGGCGGCATGGTCGAACGCCGCCTGCAAGAGCTGCCAGAGCCGTTAATGCCGATGATTTTGCTGCGCAAAGGCTACGGCGGCTGCATTGTGCTTTCGCGCCGAATACAGACCAATGCGGAGAATCAACGCGAACTGCGCTTCCAGCTGGTGATGCCAGATGTCAGCGAAAAAGCCGTGGAGATGACACTCGCGGAGCTCAATGAGATCTATGCCGGCTTTGCCGTGCTGGCCAAACCGGCAGCGGTACTGGACGAGCGCGCCAGTGCCATGCTGCCGGAGGTCAAAGGACATTGGCTGTTTACCACGCTGTGGCGCTATCGCCGCTACTATCGCAGTGCCGCGATCGCCGCGGTATTAATCAATGTGCTGGCACTCTCCAGCATTTTCTTCACCATGAATGTCTACGATCGCGTAGTCCCCAACCAGGCGTTCGTTACGCTGTGGTCGCTGGCGATTGGGGTCACGATTGCGATGATCTTCGAAGCGATAACGCGCTTTGTGCGCGCGCACCTGCTGGATATGGCCGGTAAGAAGGCCGATTTGGTGCTGGGCAGTATGCTGTTTCGTCAGGCTCTGTCGATTCAGATGGAGCATAAGCCGGCATCGTCGGGCACCTTTGCTAACCAGATTCGCGAATATGAATCCGTACGCGATTTTGTGGCCTCAGCAACACTCGCGGCTATCTCCGATTTACCCTTCATCCTGATGTTTGTTGGCGTGATCTTCTTTATTAGCGGTCCGCTGGCCATCATTCCGCTGATGATGATCCCGATGATCATCATTGTCAGCGCTGCGATCCAGTGGCCGCTGGCGCGCATCATGAAAGAGAACTTGCGCGATGCCTCATTGAAGCAGGGCGTGCTGATCGAATCGATCGAGGGCATGGAGACGCTGAAAGCGGTGGGCGGCGAAGCGCATATGCAGCGTCGCTGGGAAAATTTCAGCGCGCTGCAATCAGCCAACGCCATGAAATCTAAACGCTATTCGACGCTGGCAACCGGCGTGGTGACGTTCCTGCAACAGTTTCAGACGGTGATGCTGGTGGTGGCGGGCGTCTATCTGATTAATGCCGGCACGTTCACCATGGGGGCCATGATCGCCACCGTGATGCTAGCCAGCCGTGCAACCGGTCCGCTGGGGCAGATGGTGGGTCTGGCGGTACGCTATCAACAGGCGAAAGCCGCGATGATGTCCTTGAACAAATTAATGGAGATGCCTGTCGATCGCGACAGCAGCAAAACCTATCTGACCGATCCCCCTCTGAGCGGTGCGATCTCACTGCGCAATGTGAGCTTCTCTTATCCGGCTCCGCCAATGAAGCCCAATCCAGAGATTTTGCAGGACATCTCGCTGAGCATTAACGCGGGTGAACGCGTCGCCATTCTTGGCCGTATTGGCAGCGGTAAATCTACCTTGTTACGCGTGATGGCGCGGCTTTATCAGCCGATAAAAGGCCAGCTGGCGGCGGATGGCCTGGACGTTAACCAGATCGATCCGGCGGACTGGCGCAAAGCCGTCGGATTTGTTAGCCAGGATGCGCGTCTGTTTTACGGCACGCTGCGTGAAAATGTGATGATTGGCCGTCCGGATGCCACCGCCAATGAGCTGCTGCGCGTACTAAAACTTACCGGCCTGGATCAGGTGGCTGCTCGCCATCCGAGCGGTATCAACCTGATGGTGGGCGAGGGCGGTGAAGGATTATCCGGCGGGCAGCGACAGCTGGTTTCGCTGGCGCGCACCTTGTTAACGCGTCCCAAAATTGTGCTGATGGATGAGCCAACCAGCGCCATGGATAGCATGACTGAAAATCAGTTTCTTACGCATCTCCGCCACGCCAGCGAAGGACATACGTTGATTGTGGTGACACATCGTCCCTCCATTTTGGCGCTGGTCGATCGCATCATCGTGGTGGAAGAGGGAAAAGTGGTCGCGGACGGTCCCAAAGATCGGGTGCTGGCTACGCTGGAGGGGAAAAATAAAGCGCAGCCGCGCCAGGCGCTAACGCCTTCCACGCCGGTGGCCGCCGGGCAGGAGGCAGCCGTATGAGCAAGTTGCTGCCATGGCGTAACCGCGCCAAGCCTCTGTCTGCTGCTGACGCTGAGTTTATGAACGATGTGCAGGCTTCGCTGCTGTCGCAAACCACACCCGGTTCCAGGCTGGTGATGTGGCTGATTATTGCGGTGTTAGGTATAGGGCTTCTCTGGGCCAACTTCGCCCGGGTTGAAGAGATTACCAAAGGCGATGGCAAAGTCATCTCGCGCAGCCGCGAACAGGTCATTCAAAGCCTGGAAGGCGGCATTCTGGCGGAGATGAACGTGCATGAGGGTTCGGTGGTAAATCGCGGTGATGTATTACTGAAGATCGATCCCACTCGCGCGCAGTCCAGCTACCGCGAAGTCCTGAGTAAAGTGGTGGGTCTGAAGGGCAGCATTGCGCGTTTGCGCGCCGAGGCTTATTCGCTGCCGCTGGCGTTTGATGAGCAGGTGAAGAGCGATCCTGCCATCGTTGCGCAAGAGACCCAGGCCTACGAATCGCGCAAGCGCGCGCTTAATGACAGCATTACCTCATTGCAGCGTAGTTACGCCTTATCTCTGCGCGAGATTCACCTGGCGGAGCCGCTGGCTGCAAAAGGGCTGTTGTCTGAAGTCGAGCTGCTGCGCATGCAGCGCCAGGCGAATGACATCCAGGCGCAAATCGTTGAGCGTCGCAATCGTTATCAATCTGAAGCGCATGCAGAGCTGACGCGGCTGGAGCTAGAGCTGAGCCAGGTCAGTGAAAACCTGGTGGGGCGCGCCGATGTGGTAGAGCGAACTACCCTGACTGCGCCCGTGCGCGGCACGGTGAAAAATGTGCGCGTTAACACCATCGGCGGCGTGATCCAGCCGGGCGAACACATCCTTGAAATCGTTCCATTGGAAGAACAGCTGCTGGTTGAAGGAAAAATCCGTCCGTCTGACGTGGCATTTCTCCATCCCGGTTTACCGGCCAAGGTGAAGATCACCGCCTATGACTTTGCCATTTACGGCGGGCTTGATGGGCATGTGGAGTACATCAGTCCTGATACGTTGAAAGACGAGCAAAAAGCCGCCAGTGGCCGCCCGGATGATACCTACTATCGCGTTCTGATCCTGACGGATAAAAGCACGCTGCACGCCGGCAATAAAGATCTGCCGATCATTCCAGGCATGATCGCCACCGTCGAGATCCGCACCGGTGAGAAAACCATTCTCGATTATCTGTTGAAGCCAGTTCTGAAGGCTAAAGAAGCATTCCGCGAGCGTTAAAATGATGAAAATAAAGAATACGATGCACCGTGCGATGGTGCGTTACTTCTCCGTGCGCGCGGTTTGTATCGCCGCCTTGTTGACTCCCGCAGTGAATGTGATGGCGGAATCCAGCGATATCTCGCTGGAGGGGGCTCGGGTGAGCCTGAGCGGACCGAAGAATGAAACGGTCGCAGCAAGTGAGCTGCGCCAAAAATTCCTTGCCGCTGCGCGTATTAGCTGGAGCATGAGTCCGACGCTGAAGGCGTATATGGCGCAGGGCGAGGCGGCCGAAGCCAACGTCGAAGATGCGAAGGGGCAGCGTTGGCCGCAGGTGGACGTTACGGCCTCATCAGCCACTAAAGAGTTTGGTAACGGCGTTAAAAACTATCAATATCAGGACAGTACGCCCTCTTTAGGCTTGTCAGTCGCAACCAATTTGTACGATTTTGGCCAAACCCGCAGCACCATTGAAAGCCGTCAGGAACGTGTTACCTCTGCGCGGCAAACGGTTCAGGCTCAGCGCGAAGAGCTCGCCATGCAGGTAAGTAATGCATTGATTGAATGGGATAAACAGCAGCACGTTATCGCCATCAGCAAGCAATATCTGGCGCGCATGGCAGAACTGACCAAGATGCTCAACGGCATTGTTCAATCGGATGCGGGCCGCCGCAGTGAACTCACACAGGCAAAAGGGCGGCTACTGCAGGCGCAGAGCTATCTGGAAAACGCGGAATCACGCGCGCGTGATGTAGAGATCACTCTGCATCGTCTATTGGGTGATAGCCGGGTAATTCTGCCGGCCAGCGACAAGTGGGCGCTTCCCTTTGCGGACGTAAATCGCCAGCTTTCGAGTCTGGATGGGCATCCGCTGATCTTGCGCGCCAGCGCTGAAGAACGTGCGGCTTTTAAGGAAGCCGAAGCCATCAAAGCCTCGGGCCTGCCGAAGCTCAACTGGACGGTCAGTAAAAACACGCGTGAAGATCAGTTAGGCCGTCAGCAAGCCTGGCAAACCGGTTTGAACGTTAGCTGGGGTTTATTCCGTGGCGGCTCAACCACCGCACAGGAAATTGCCGCCATTAAGCGTGCCGAAGCGAATCGCGAGCAGGTGCAAGAACAGCGGCGTGAGTTGGAAAACCGCGTGCGGACGGCCAATCAGAACGCACATTCCACCGCAGAACGTGCCGCACTGTATAAAAACCTGATTGTGGAATCCGATCGCATCCGTAAAGACTTTTTTGATCAGTGGTATCACTTAGGTCGTCGTTCATTACTGGATGTGTTGAGTGCAGAAAGCGATCTCTATAACAATCAGGTTAATGAAGTCAGTAACCGTTTCGATAGCTATGCCGCCATTATTAACGGTTATGCCAACGCCGGCACGCTAAGCCACTGGTTGATGACGGGACGCTAAATTAGCCGTGGCGGGCTGGCATTTTCATAACCCAACTTAAACAAAGTGGATTTTGCGGTTGGCAACGCGGCGGCGAGCGCTTTAAAATCGCGGCGAATTTTTACCCAAGAGGATCACGACATTGGACACTTGTCCCGAACGATTACATCAGGCCCTTGCGGTAAGATAGCTATCACGCTGTCTTAACCGCGCGTTAAGACAGCGGACTTCCTTCCAGAATCTCCCTTTCTCATTAGCGTTTTGCTGCTGATCCACAGCGGTAATGGCTCTAGCTGTAATCCAATTATTAACCCCGTTGTTCCGAAGGCTAAAGCACGGCGGAGTGAGGTCTATTATGGATTGGAAAATCTTTTTACTGCGCGTTACCGTCGCGCTGGTGTTGGGCGCATTAATTGGCTGTGAACGCCAGCTCCGCCAGCGCATGACCGGTTTACGCACTAATGCGCTGGTGAGCACCGGCGCTTGCCTGTTTGTTTTGATGACGCAAAGCGTGCCAGGCATTGCTAGCGATGCCTCACGCGTTGCCGCTTATGTGGTCTCCGGTATCGGCTTCCTGGGCGGCGGCGTGATCATGCGTGATGGCCTAAACATTCGCGGGCTGAATACCGCCGCGACCTTGTGGTGCACCGCCGCGATTGGCGTGCTGTGCAGCATGGGATTACTGCTCGAAGCCGCGATTGGCTGCATGGTGATCCTTTGCGCCAATATCCTGTTGCGTGAGCTGGCGCTTGGCATCAATCGCCAAACCATTGTCTCCGCTGCCGAGGCTATCCAGCACTACAAAGTACAAATCATCTGTCTCGCGCAGGATGAAGTACAGGTACGCAGCCTGATGCTGCATACGCTGGGCGGCAGCGGCCTGCGCCTGCAATCGCTGCACAGCGAAGACCTGGATCCTCCGCATCGCATGGAAGTCAATGCGGAGGTGATGGGGAATCCCACACTGACCGATCAGCTGGAAAGTCTGGTAAGCCGCATCAGCCTTGAGAAAGGCGTGAGCTCTGTAAGGTGGCAGGTGAGTGAGATGGAGCGCGATTGAATCATTGCACGCCAGTTTATTTTGGATTGAGTAAACAAAAAGCCACCTTGAGCGAGGGGGCTTTTTGTATTTAATTTTAATATTATTATTTTTTTGGTGTTATGAATTATCTAAAACCATTACAGAATAAACTCTTTATATTTATCTTTATTCGAAACCAAATAGGCTGGAAACTTGTTGTCTGATAGTTTTTGTTTGACGAGATTTCTATCTCTATTCCACAAATCCTTTCCATCGATTAACGATTTAATGATGTGCTCCTTATTGTTTAAATGCGGCAGGTCATATTCGGTATGTGAAATTGACGACATTTTCTCAGAAATTCTTTCTGGTGTCATAATCCATGAAAAGTGCCAGCCAGCATCTTTGATAACCTTGCTACGAAATTTAAACCAATTTCTGGCAATAAAATCGTCAAATAAACCTGATTTTTTGATGTTCCTGAAGGTTTCTGGCTTGCTATCAAAATGATCTCGTAAGTTGCGCATGCTGGTTGCGCGTGGCAGTCTGCATTGACGTGCAGAACCATCAGGATTGAAAACCTGAAGGTTAAATTGATAATTATAAAAAGGCATATGCAGTATTGTACATAGCTGCTTAGGGTTTATTTCCTTAATGATTTCTGGCTTAAATATTTCATCAACATCAGAAATCAAAATAAGATCAGTATCACCAGCATCTTTTAAACCCCGCATGATTGCATTTCTAGTCGCGGCTTCATTCGCCCATGCATCATATTGGCCTGGGTGTTCCTGCTTAAATATAGGCCGTTCATTAAAGATCACATAAATTATTTTATCTTTAAATTTTTCAAACTTACTAATATCAAAATTTAACTTTTTAGGCTTCCCGGTGAATGTATGGGTTGATTCCACAATCACAAAGCGATCTACGACATCATTAAGAGTATTGAGCCTGATATCTAATAGCATATCTTCATCATAATATAAGAAACAGTCGTAAATCACAGTGCATTCCCTGAGGTGGCCCAACATCTGAAGCTACATGTTTACAAAATGACACATCTGTTGTCTAGTTCTTAATGATTAAGTGAGGGATTACGTACATTTTCCAACGCTTATGATGAAAATCTCAAGCGTCGCTGATGCTTAAAAACAAAAAAGCCACCTCATGCAAGGTGGCTTATTGATATGATTTTAAAGGTAAAATTTGGTGGCCCCTGCTGGGTTTGAACCAGCGACTGAGCGATTATCAACCCCAATTCGAAGCGAGTGAAATCAGTAACTTACTGATTTTTATATTTTCTTTCGGCCGAACAGCGATAGGAAGAATTGAATAGCGTTACGCTCTTCTGCCATTTTTCTCCCATTTGTAGTATCAACTGAAGCCGTGGCTACACAGCCTTTTGGATCGTATTGCCAAGCGTCTGGAGTTTCATATATCGTGCCATCGTCATCCATTACTTTCGCGTTCAGCTTGTGAGATATTTGGAGCATTTTCCGGTAGAGGGGAGTTGGTGGCCATTTGGTATAAATGTTACCTTCAGACCAATCAAGCCAGTCTTCTCCGTCCGAACCATCCCCATTCCATATGGCGTTAAACTCTCCATTTCTTGGGGAAAGACTAAGTTCGGGATCGCTATTTATGATATTTAACTATTCATTAGAACTGATTGGCTTATCATCGTTCTCAGCCCAAAACTTTGCTCTTGTTATATGAAATTCAACGCCCATCAATTTATTTCCTGTTTACGTATCTTAGGAGAATTGCGATAGTTACCAGATAATAAGTCAATCCAATCTTTATTGGTAAGGATTCGATAAAACGGTTTTAATCTGTTCCTTACGTAGTTAATTATTTCTGGCTCGCTCATTTTAGATGCTTTGGAGGGATAATCTGGTCCCCAATCTTCAAACAATTCTTCATATAAATGATAGTATCGCCAAGTTATTTTGCTGGACAAAAGAGAATCAGGACCCAATGGGAACGAAGGTATTTGGTGTAATCTGAGTTCGATTTCGTCAATAGATTCAATATGAAGTAAAAACCAAGTTTTAATTCTTAACCATACAACAGAGCTTTCGTTAAGATTAGGCAAGAGAATACCCTCTTGGCGCATATAAGCTGAAAGGTAATGTTTTACCTCATAAGGATCCGGTTTTTTGTCTAAATTAAGAGAGGCGAGAATCAAAATGGTTTCTGAACCATTCCCCTCTATTATTTCTCTCTCAGCCCATTCTGTAATTTCTTTGTCATAGTCATCAACTCGATAAGCTTCAAATGCTTCTGCATAAGTCCTTAGACAAAGAATTTCATGCAAACTGTATTTGTACTTTGTGTTATCCATTAACATCTTCTTCAGTCCATAATACTTAGTGGATTAAGTCTCAAAGCCTCAGACAAGTGATCCGGTGCAAAGTGCGCATACCGCATTGTAACCTTAATATCTGCATGCCCTAGTATCCGCTGAAGTACGAGAATATTGCCGCCGTTCATCATGAAGTGAGACGCGAAGGTATGACGTAAGACGTGCGTAAGCTGCCCAGCAGGTGTCTCGATGCCAGCGCGTTGCATGGCCTTTCTAAAAGCTGAATAGCATTGTTCAAAGAGCACCTGTGCTTTCCTGCTTGATGGCAGATCAGCCTGTAATTTTTCAGTTATCGGCACCGCGCGGTTTTTCTTGCCTTTAGTTTTCACGTAGATGATTTGACCGGCGCGGATGTGGTTGCCCTTCAAGCCTTCGGCCTCACTCCATCGTGCGCCAGTTGCCAGGCAGATTTTCACAATGGCAGTGAGGTCTTTGGAACGGCTGTTCTCACATTCGGCGAGGAGAGTTCTGATTTCCTCAATGGTGAGATAAGCCATCTCTGATTCACTGATTTTAAACTCGCGCACGTTCTCAAGCGGATTAGGCGCGGTCCATTCATCCAAACGGCGCAGCCCGTTAAACATCGCCCTGAAATACTCCAGCTCTAAATTGACCGTGCGAGGCGTAACTGTCTTCACTCGAGTGGAGCGAGTGATCTTTCCGCTTAACCGCTGTTCGCGATAAGACGCAAAAATTTTCGCGTTAAACTCGGTTGCGACTGGGTTTCCCATAGCCTCGCAGGCGAATGCCATTGTGTATAACTGGCGGTTACTCTAGTGGCATTAAGGGCGAACAGCTGATTACCGTGGGTGACAACGCTGAATCTGACGTTTCAGAGAAAGCTGCGGTCACCGTAGGAATGGAGCTGGTCGAGAAGATTGGTCAACTCAGGAAAAGCGTTGCCGGTGCGCGTCAGGAGATAATTGCGTCGGTGGTGTGGATTGGTTCAGAACAAATTAACGTGGCACAGCTGGTGCTGGACACAGTTGCTCTGGTTAAACAGCTGGCCGATCAACTGGCCAGCCACACTCACCCCTCTACCGGTCAGCCTACAAACAGCGCAGCCATCGGACAAAGTGCCACGCAGGCCACTGCACTGGCAGAGAAATATTCACCCGTCATCAGTTAATCGTCCCCTTTACCAGACCCGCTAGCATAGCGGGTTTTTTTAGTCCATCGCCAGACAGCATAGAACGCATCATGCGGCCCGCATAAATGCAGATTCCACGTTTGTCACCTTCAAGTAGATCAATTGCACAGCGCTACGCTGGCTAATCCTCAGCACGACAAAATAAGTCTCTCGCAGACCAAAACGGCGCTACACCGCACCCGCCTTCAGCTTTTGCATCATAAAAATTTTTCAGTTTTATTTTATTACAGACAGCGTCGCCAGAGCGCATGGCTGCTGTCTTTCTGCCAGAGTTCAACAACTGAAAATATTGAAAAGAATTTTAGTATTTTTATTTTTTCGGATCTATGAGGATCCGGTTAATAACATCAAGATAATGAAAAATAAGAATATTTTAATTTTTGTGTGAGGTTGGAAGATCAAGCTGAACGAGTAATAGATGATAAAAAGAACACTTAAAAGCCTTGGCATGTGTGCATTTCAAGGCTTGCTATATGCAATTCAATACTGAAAATTTTAGATTGAGAATTGATGTATGCTCATAATGAGAATTGTTAGAGCAGCTGCCCACGCAATCACATGGGGTATATAATGCTGTCCTACTGAAGGTGTATCGAAAAGGCGGATTATCAGATATTTCATCTCAAAAAGTAAGCACTTCCAATAACCCAGATTTAAAGGGGTAAGCGTTCCGTTTATGATATTACTCGCTTTTGGTCCAAAGTGTACGAACATGCCTTCGCCTGTAGAATCGTTGCCGAAATATGAGAACTTAAATCTCCGAGCTAGCAATCCTCTCTCATAATGAACGTAGTTTCCGGCAGCAGCCTGCGGGATTTTGACATCCGGCCATGGCCATTTGCACACGCCATAGGTTCCTGGAAAACCGGCCGTTTTAGGAGAGAATGCTCTACTTACAAAACCTGATGCGTTTAGTTTATTTGTGATTAATTTGTCAATTTCGGGTTTATTTTCATGCATGGAAAGAACCATGAAGCGCTGCCATAGCAATAGCCAAATAACTGTCAGAATGAGAGGTATTGCTTTCGGCGCCTGTAATGTTACGCCAGAACTTCCAATCGGTAATGTACCTGATACAGAACCGGTACCTGTGAACAGAGCTATTAGAGCTAGTGAAAATGTAATTAAAAGAACTAAAATGGTATTAACTTTATCCATTTAAATTTTGCACCTTATATTATTTTTTAATAAATGACAGTTGCTGTAGGTTGTAATGTTTTATTTTGAGTTTATGACAGTACTAGCCAGTAAAATTGGCTTTTATTTTTTTAAAACAGCTAACGAGCGCTCGCGGGTTTTGATTGCTCCGTCTAATGCAGATGCAATTTGCGAAGAAATATTTTTTGAATGTCCTATTCCATAAACAGAACTTTCAATTTGGAATTCTTTCAAACACTCCAAGGCTAACGCTAAGCTACGTTCTGCTTGTTGGCTAATTTGGTTAAAAATATTAGAAGGCACCTGTCCTTCTCTTTTCCACCAATCTTTTACAAATGTTTCGAGATCATATAGTGAATCATAATATGCTATCAATTTGACTGCTTTATTACCTGATAAATCTCTAAATTGAGGAACCTTAGGGTAAAGCATTGGTAGATAGGGTAGGAAATCTTCTTTTATATCACCTAGCTCAACCTTATCTTGAATGCCAGCATTTAGGGGGTATACCAATATACCACTTATATTATTCTCCCGAGCAGCATTAGCATAGTTGATTATTGCACGATCCTGAATGCTAAGAATTCTTGATACAGTTCGTAAAAGCTCTGGAGTGAGATATTTTTCTGCATCACTTTCTTTTTGCTTTTTCGACTCAATTTCTTTTTTGCGCGAATTAAAATCAGAGATCCATGCACCGAGTAATGAAGCACCAGCACCGAATAATGCCCCCGCTACAGCAGAAAAAGTCAATGTTACTAGAAATATCATTCCAATCGAGAAAAGTAATATCGATGGCCCCAAGTGCGGATTGGTTCTGAAAAACATCAGTACTGAATGCAATGCATTTTTCACTTTCATAATCATAGAACCTCAAATCCGGACGCTAAGCATTCCGTTAAGGGAACTGAATTGAAACCTATTGCGACACTTCTGCGACGCTGGAGGACATATTAGAAAAAAGGCCACCCAAGAGAGTGGCCTAACTATATAATTTTTAATGCTAAAATTTGGTGGCCCCTGCTGGGTTTGAACCAGCGACCAAGCGATTATGAGAAAGTTGTATAGCAACCAAAAAACAATAACTTGTCATAAATATCAGTGTCTTAGTTGGTTTTTATTCGCATCAATAGGTATCTCTGGGGAATCTCTATCGCCAATCCATCGCCACTAAGCGAGCGGGTTTAGCTTAACTGCATCCTCAAAATGATCGGGAGAGAAGTGGGCGTATCGCATTGTCATTTTGATATCGGTGTGACCTAGGATTCTTTGCAATACTAAAATATTTCCGCCGTTCATCATAAAGTGACTTGCGAAGGTATGGCGTAAAACGTGAGTTAATTGTCCGTCGGGAAGTTCAATCCCCGTTTTATTTAATGCTGCTCTAAACGCCCCATAGCAAGAAGGAAAAAGTGAACCACTTCGCAACTCGCCTTTGTCATTACGCGGTAATTCTTTGACGATGGATTCGCTAATGGGGATCGTTCTGTTCTTTTTACCTTTGGTCTTAATAAAAGTAATCTTATTAGCTGTTACCTGAGATGATTTCAGCGATTCGGCCTCAGACCATCTAGCGCCAGTGACTAGGCAAATTTTTACTACCACTTTCAGCTCTGCAACGCTGCTTCTATCGCATTCATCTAAAAGGCTAGCGATCTGCTGCTTACTAAGAAATGCCATTTCGCTTTCTTCAGTGCGAAACGGGCGCACATGCTTTAGGGGATTTTCACCCTTCCAGACGCCAAGCCTAGACAGTTCATTGAATACAGCCCGAAAATAAGCCAGCTCAAGATTGAGCGTCCTAGGTGAAACTTCTTTGACACGAAGCGATCGAGCAAAGGAGCCATTTAGGCGTTTTTCGCGATAATCTGAAAACCCTTGCGCACTGAAGTCCTTTGCTAAAGGTTGACGCATGCTCTCACATGCGTGGTGCATGGCTTTTTGTCTTTTTTCCCCATCCTTCAATGTTATCCCGTGTCGTGAATACCAGGTATCGACTAGCTCTTTAAGTGTGCTGTTGTCTTCCTTCTCGCCAAGCCAAGGTTTTGCGTTTGCTTTTTCGATCTCATGATTTTCGAAAGCTAGCGCCTCTCCTTTGGTGGCAAACCTTCGCCGGATACGCTTGCCATTCGCACCGTTGGGGTAAACCTCTGCAAGCCACTTACCTGTCGATTCCTTTCTCACGGTCATACAGAAAATGTTCCAGTCAAGCTTAAAGAAATCGGAAGAAACGCAACAATTTCTATATCTGATTGAGCGCACTCAAAGCTTTCACTTCCTGCTGAAACTTTCAGGCGTGAGCCGGGTAGTCGGGTAATTTTCTTGATTGAATGTGAGCCTTCGATGCTTATTAACCAGAGCCCGTCGAACAGATCGCTTATGCCAAAGTCGGCAACGTATTGGGTCGAGCCTTCTATAATGATCGATGGATTAACCAAGGGAACGTTGAAGTAAGTTAAGAGTGATGTATCCACCGAGACAGTATCTAAGTCTTTTAGGCTGCCACCACTCAAAACCTTCCTCTCAAGTAGGGCGCGGTCGAGCAAGTTCACTTTTTGTGAATCTTCGTTAGCTTTTCCCCTACCTGTTGCAAGCCATTCCAGAGTAGCTCCGGTTTCAGCCATACATTTCACAACGATGTCAGATGGAAAGTAACCCCTTGTATAGCGGTTTGCGAGGCTACTGCTAGCAATACCTAAGTGGTCAGCTAAGGCCAACTTTGTTTTAAAACCGTACGCCTCGATTACACGATCAAGAACTTCTTTAGCGCCGGTCTCAAAGTTAATTTGTAGCTTCAAGCTATAAACCTCTTGATATGTAGATGTGGGTGAGTATAAAGTGCGTCCTGTAGCTTCAAGCTAAATACCTATTGAGGCTGATTAGCGCCAAGAAAGACTAAACGCTACTCATAAACCAACAGGAGATTTTGCAACATGAATCCAGTTATTACAATCCGCATCCCTAGTGCAACCGTATCAACGTCTGAATTCGCACGCCTAGAAGGGTATGCAGTTGATACTGTTAGAAAAATGACCCAGCGCGGACAGCTCGAAGCTGAGCCTAAATGCCTTCAGCCAGGTAAAAAACGCGTTGGGGGTAAAACCCGCATCCTCTATGCACGCTACAAAGAGAAGCAAGTCCGCGCCAATTTGGGACATTCACGTTTCGAAATAGTAATTGGTTAATTCACTATAAGTGAATCAAAGGATTGATATATGTTTGATTTTAAGACTTCCACCCAAACACACTTTGATGAAGCCTGCCGCAAGTTTGCTGCCACTCACAGCCTGAGAGAGTTGTCAGAGCGTGCCGGCATGAAAGTGCAAACGCTGCGCAACAAGCTGAATCCTGATCAGGTGCATAAGCTGACCGTTGATGAAGTGCTGTTGCTTACCGACCTGACAGAAGACGCCACACTGGTCGATGGCATGCTGGCACAGTTGCAGTGCCTGCCATGTGTACCGGTCAATGAAATGGCAAAAGAGAAGTATTCGACTTACGTGATGAAAGCTACCGCTGAAGTAGGTGTGCTGGCGGCAAGTGCATTTGGTGCTGACAAGGTCACAGCTAGTTGCCGTCGCGGAATCGTTGAGGCAGCAAACACCGGTATCCGCTGCATGATGCTGGCAGCGTTGGCGGTGCAGACGCGCATTCATTCCAACCCGACTTTAGCCTCAACCGTTGATGCAATTAGCGGGCTGGGTGCTTCTATTGGCATGAGTTGAGGGCGCAGCGATGATCTCATTAGCAGCACGCCTGAAGAAACAAAGCCCGTCAATGTCCTACGGCAACGGCTGGATTATGGGCGAGAACGGCAAGCCATGGCATCCGGTGTTGTGCAGCCAGGGCAAAGAAGCAAAGCAGAGAGGTAAATCATGGCTATCGAAGGTAATGCAATGCTGGGCGAGCTGACAGCAGGCCAGCGTGTTTCCGCTTTAAATCATCTTGCTGTAATTCGCTCTCAGTTTGGCGGCAACAGTGAAAAAGAGTTATCCCGTTTCTTTAAAGATATGCGCGACGTTCGAGACAGCAATTATCAGGAAAACAAACGGACTTTAAGCGCGATTCTTTTTTTAGCGAACATCGGTAACACCAGACACGATGTTGATTTTAGTGAACTGACTACTGATGAAAAAACGGCGCTTATTCGTGCGATGAATCAATTAAAAGCAGTCGTGAGTTTATTTCCAAAAAGATTGGCACTGTCTAATTAATTAACCCCAAACAAATATAAGGCGTTAACCCGCCGGGCATTCTTTTGCCCAAATTCTGGAGAAAGAGATATGCGAAATATCGAAACACACAAATTTGATGCTGATACAGAAGCGCTGGCATCAATCATTACTAAGGCCCGAATGGAAGAGCGCAAAGACCGTGCGATTGCAGCTTCTGAGCGCCTGCTTGAACTGGCTGTGCATGTTTATCAAAAAGGGCTTGGCGCGGTTGAAACTGCCGATCTGATTCGTCGTGAAGCAGAGCGCTATCTTAACGAATCTCAGGAGTTGCACTAATGGCTGATTCAATGGACTTGGTGCAGCAGCGCGTTGAAGAAGAACTGGCGCGCAATCTTGCCCTCGCAAAACAGCACCCAATCGGTGCGAGTGAATTTTTCTGCCTATCATGCAATGAAGAAATTCCCGAAGCCCGCCGCCGAGCGCTGCCGGGTGTTCAGCTTTGCGTGACCTGTAAATCTATTGGCGAGCTTAAGAGCGCCCACTATCAAGGCGGTGCGATATGAGCACCATTCTGAAATGGGCTGGAAGCAAGGCGGGCATCATGCCCGCTCTTTCTCTTCATCTTCCGCAGGGTAAGCGTTTGGTTGAGCCGTTCGCGGGTTCGTGCGCGGTCATGATGAACACGGATTATCAGCAGTACCTGATCGCTGATATTAATCCCGATCTAATTAACCTCTATCGTCAGGTAAAAGAACACACGCGCCCGTTCATCGTTATGGCGGCGCAAATGTTTAACCAGAACGCCAACTTTGAGGATTATTACCGCATCCGTGGTGAGTTTAATCTCTGCCTTTCATTGACGCTTTTACAGCGCGCTGTTTATTTCCTGTATCTGAATCGCCATGGTTATCGCGGTCTCTGCCGTTACAACCAGAAGGGGGGATTTAATACCCCGTTTGCTAAAAACGATACTGCATATTTCCCGCTCGCTGAAATTGAAACATTCGCGGTAAAGGCGCAGCGAGCGACTTTCATCTGTGCTGACTTCAAAGAAACTCTGCAGATGGTAGAGGGTGGCGATGTTGTTTATTGCGATCCTCCATACGACGGCACATTCAGCCAGTATTTCGGTGAGGGCTTCGGCAAAGAGCAACACACACAGCTCGCCTCAATGTTATCCGGCATTGCCGAAAAAAATGCCGTGGTTTGCTCAAACAGCGATAACCAGTTTACCCGTCAGCTTTACAGCCAATTTCACAAATCCTCAGTAAATGCGCCTCGTAGCATTGGCAGTAAAGCCGGTGAAGGAAAGCGCGGTGCAGAAATCATTGCGGTGCGCGCACCGCATTCCGACCCGGTGGCTACCGGAGAAAGCGTCGCATGATCCATGAGTTTGCCTACCCGTGGAACGCTCCACGGGAGGCCATCGCCAGCCCATATCCAACCTATGAGGAAATGCACAGCCGCAACAAGATGATTGCGGCTTTAGTGCGTGCGCAGGAGCTACTCGAAAAGCAGCCAACTTTGGTGCAACTCGACGTTAAGCGCCGCATTAGTGATCTGGAAAAAACACAAGGCACAGCCCGTGCCAATGCGTACTTTACGAAAACATTCGTTGAGCGCACATTGCCACGCGTTGAGGTTGTCAGCGCTCAGTATCGCCTCGGTGATATGAGTGCCGGCACCATCAATATCTTTACAGGCAACGCCCCGGAAAATACCGGTGCTGCCAGACCTGTCGGCGCGCTGTGGGAGTTAATGCGCCGTTTCAACCGCCTGCCGGATATGGCAAGGGCGGATGTTGATTTGCTCGCTGGTGATGTTGCTAATTTCATCCTGGCTGAACTGGTGCAAGCACATCAGCAGGCCAGCGACGAGTCGGATTATAAATACACCCACCGCGTTTATATGACCGCCGCCGCTATAACGCGCGAGCTGAGCCAGACGCCGCCACTGTGGGAAAAGGTCACATCACGCCTGTTCGATCCGGAAGAAGTTACCCCGGCAATTATGCGCATGCAGACTGAAAAGTGGTGGAAAGGCAGACTGCGTCGCGTTGCCGCATCATGGCGTGAACATCTTCAGATTGCGCTGGCGAACGTCAGCAAAAAGCACACCCCATACGCCAGCAATATGACCGTTGCTGAATGGCGCGAGCAAAAGCGCCGCACGCGTGAGTTTCTGAAATCGCTGGAGCTGGAAGACGAAGAAGGCAACCGCATCAGCTTGATCGATAAATACGACGGCAGCGTGGCTAATCCGGCGATCCGCCGGTGTGAGCTGATGACCCGCATCCGTGGGTTTGAAAATATCTGCAACGATATGGGGTTTGTTGGTGAGTTCTACACTCTGACAGCGCCAGCCCGCTATCACGCCACCATCAAGACCGGCCATCGCAATCGCAAATGGAACGGCTCAAGCCCTGCTGACACACAGCGATATCTCTGCGGTGTCTGGCAGAAAATACGCGCCAAACTCCACCGCGAAGACATTCGTATTTTCGGAATTCGGGTTGCTGAGCCGCACCATGACGGCACGCCACACTGGCACATGTTGATGTTTATGCGCCCTGAAGATGTGGATCAGGTGCGCCAGACAATCCGCGATTACGCCTATCAGGAAGACAGCGGCGAGCTGACCACGGATAAAGCGCGCAAAGCCCGCTTTCATGCTGAAGCTATCGATCCTGAAAAGGGCAGCGCCACCGGATATGTGGCGAAATACATTTCTAAAAACATCGACGGCTATGCGCTGGACGGTGAGCTGGACGACGAAAGCGGTAAAGAGCTGAAAGAAACTGCACCGGCGGTTTCCGCATGGGCTGCACGTTGGCACATTCGCCAGTTCCAGTTTGTTGGCGGCGCGCCGGTCACCGTTTACCGCGAATTGCGCCGCATGGCTGACAGTGAAACCGCACACGGCTTGAGTGTGGAGTTTGCTGCTGCACATGACGCTGCTGATGCTGGCGATTGGGCTGGCTACGTCAACGCGCAGGGCGGCCCGTTCGTCCGCCGTGATGATCTGGCGGTTCGCACCTGGTATCAGGCAAGCGATGACGTCAACGAGTACGGGGAAGAAACCGTGCGCATTAAGGGTGTGTTTGCCACTGAAGTTGGTGAAGACACACCAATCCTAACCCGTCTGGCACAGTGGAAGATCGTTCCGAAGCGTGCCGTTGATTTTGATTTTGACCTTCAGGACGCGTCCGCGTCCTCTCGGAGTTCTGTCAATAACTGTACGGGAGGTTCGAGATCTGAGGATTCGAACCCGCCGGAAAGTTTCGACAAAATCGACCTAGATGGCATGAGTAAGAAAGAACGGCGCCAGCTTCTTGCCCGGATAAGGGCAGAGCAACCCAAAAAGCGGCATAAGAAGCTGCGGCGGTCAGACAAAATCGAGGCGGCTTGCGACAACGTTATTAGCCAGGTGAGAGATTTATGCGGTGAAACAATCAGTCGTGGACTGGCTGTGCGCCTCATAGGTGGTACGCAAACAGAAATTGCAGGCCGGATGTTCTACAGTTCGGCTTATGGCGACCTGTTCCGACCCAAAATAGAGCGTAAGACTATTGGCATATTAGAGCGATTTAACCGATTGGCGGACCAGGTCAGAGCAAAAAACGCTCAGTAATCGACTGAAGTTAGCATAAACAGGGCAACTTTTGGCTAAACCACTGTGGTTATACAGTTTAATAGCCGCTGTGGTTATGTTGGGAAAAGGTGTTTCATATCATGCAGATAAAAACATGTTTCGGCTGCAACATTTTTCTTTCGATAACTTCAGTTGCTATGCTACTGTATAGATGTACAGTGATTTCGATGGGGAGGGCGCGTGGATAACGAATTACAAGAGCGGGTTATGCTTGAGCGGGTTGAGTTAATAGCAAGGCTAACAACTGAAGGGATCTGCAAGGAAAGAGACAGGGAAATAGCACTCAGCTTGATAGCTGAGATTGCAAGCAACACCGCGATGGCAAACAAACAATTTTCAGTCGTATTTTCGGCTGTTCCTCTTGATAAATAATCCTTTAGGTTACTGCGATGCGCATTGAAATCATGCTCGATAAGAATCAAAAAATAAGCCAGTCGGTTATGGATGCATTCCATGAAGAAGTCAGCAAGCGGGTTTGCGCGTTGTTTCCTGAAACCCTCGTGCGGGTTCGCCAGGGCAGCTATACAAAAATTGAGATGCTCGGCGTCAGTCTGGATGAAGACAAGCGCCGTCTGAATGATCTGCTGCAAAACGTTTGGGAAGACGATAGCTGGATGCACTGAGTAAACGCTGCTGATGGCAAAAGCTTGATTTTGGCGGCGGCAGGGTTGAACAACGAGCACTGCGAGGCGTTAGGTTATGGCAAAGTCACCAGACAAATTTCAAATCATTTACCGGGGTGAAGCGCTCAATCATTACAAGCCGGGTGAATGGGTTTTCTTTCAGCGGGCGAAAGAGAACGGCGGCGGGTACTGGTTAGGCAAGACATTCGATTTCGTTTTCATGCTGGAAATACCGCACCCTGTTTCTATTGCTCAGGGCATGAAATTCATGAGCGAACAGGAAGTATTGGCAAAGGTTAAACTCGACTCCGCGGACGATTTCAGGCTGCAATGAGCTATGCATGCATAAGACGCATGTTTCCGCATGCAGTACACACAGATAAAAATACCCGACGAGGCCGCAGCAGGCCTCGTTTTTTTTGGATCGTGCAAGTGCATTAAAAGCGACCTACGAAGCGGGCAGGCGTGGCGGGGATAGCATTGCGCGCGAGGGGTGCAAACATGTATGCATAAGTCGCGCCTGCTGCACGGAGGCAGGCGCACGTCATCGCGCCAGTCGCGAGATGGCAAAACGGCAAAACCTCGCAAAACGCATCTGAGAGCGCCTGCGGGTGTCGGATTGATGCTTGAATTCTGTGGTGGTTTGTAGCGGTAGGGTTTTAGCTTTAGAAATAGCTAACTTTCTGTACAAGATCATTGATTTTGAGGTGTCAATGATTTTACTGTTTAAGTATCTAAACAGTAGTTTTCAAATATTTGATTGATTTTAAGCCTGATGCTTTCCGTTCCTACTATCTAACTCTTAGTTGAACTGTAAGGATACACATGAGATTCCCTAGATATCAAAGAGATTTCTTCCAAGCAGCATCGATGATTAGAGCGCTAAAAGCTGATCCTTCCAACATGGAACTGATATTAGAGTTACATCGTTTCCTAATTAGAAAGATAGTTAAGGAAGAAAAAAGGATTAAAAGACTTAAGCGCATTAGGAGTCGCCTTGCTAGAATAAAAAAAAGTAGAAGGCTCGGCAAAGACGATTCAAATAAATTAAAGGCCTTGATGAGCATGATTGAACCTAGGTTAAAAGCTAGGAGGATAATGATATATACTTGGAAGTTTTTTGGTGATGGGATCGCCAATATTTATCAGCCTACGTGCAACCTCAAGCATCTCTACTATGACGCTAATTACAATGTGAAAGAGGATGCTGGATTTATTTCTGGAAAGGATGGATTCAAGCAAGAGTGGAAGATATTTAGAATGGGGCTGGATAAAAACGTGCCCGTTATCCTATCCGATATAACGAATATTATCCGACATGGTGATGTGTGTGCTATGGGCTGGAGTGATCCTGTACCCATTGAGGTAAAAAAAACAAAACATGCAAACCCAGGTGGCCGCGTTAATAGACAGTTTAGGCAACTACAACAGTTAGCTATGTTTTACGGAAATGATTATGCGCCTAGCTTTAGAAATGGCCTTGATGCATACCGAATCGAAAAACAAAGTAACGATATAGTTTATTATGACGAAATTAATTTAGTTGTTAGAAATGCACTCAAGGATGGATATAGCAGCATGGAGGTTGAGAGCGGCTTAACTTATTTTTGTTCGCGTATAGCCAGAGATGAAGGCTTAGATGTTAACTCGGTTAAACACCTTGAGAGTATATGCGGTTTCAAGAATTCTGTAGTGTTTCACGAATTGACACCAGAAGAGGATTGGGGGGTGGCATATCCTTTCACGCTTTCACTTGAGGATGAATGCTTGGTTGCTTTTATTCAGAACGATATATCTATTCTGATACTTTATGATTTAGAAGAAATACGTAGTGAATATTTAAAGAATGGCGTTTATGCAAAGTTCATTATGGATGGAAAATCAGCAATCCAGATTTGCTTAGATGAAAGTGATCTTATGAAAGGTGCTTATAGAATTGGGGAGCAATATTTCAATAGGGAGGTAATGGGTTTTAATTCTGTTAAGGATTTTATTGAGAGTAGTTGCGTGATGCTTAAACAGTTGCCAGACCTTAAAGTTAGAGATGGTGAACTGAAGGAACGAGCAATAAATTTTGATGAGGAATTATTGCAAGAGTGGAAAAATGCGAAAGATTTATTGATTGATGAAAAGCAAGAAACACCTAATACGAAGGAGAGCTAAATGTCAGAAGAAATTAGAAAAAGATTTAACATCCCTGAAGGGCATGTTTTAGAGCAGGTCTCAATGGACTGGAAGGGGTTGCGTAAAGGAAGGGATAACGATGAGTACGTTTTTAATCAGTTAGATGAGAGTGGAAATGTTGTCGCTACTTATGACGAGATCCACTCAACATCAGCTTATCCACCTTTCGCGACAAGCATCACTGTCAATAAAAGATAAAGACCTACTCATTTAGAGCTAAGTCTTTTAGGGTTCCAGTTCATACGGCCGGAACCCAATAACTTCCTCTCCAATCCAGTAATTGATCTCCTTCATGCGCTCTTGCAGCGGTGTAAGTTCATTGCGCACAAATACCTGTGATGCTTTCACCGCGTCGCCAAAGCCGCCGGTATTGTCCGGGATGATACCCATCATTTGCGGCGGTACGCGGTGTGCGCTTAACAGGTCGTCGCGGCTGGCCTTCTTAATATTAAAGAAATCGTCTTTCGTCGCCACTTCGCTGAGCGGCAGAATCTTGATGCCATCCGGCTTGCCGTTGGGTGCGTACATGAACAGGTTGCGAAAGTTGCCGATCCCTTTCGTGTCGCGCATCGCCTGACGCATGCGGTCAATATCACTGCTGCTTTGCGCGGCGTCGGTCATATACAGGATGTAACCTGCGTGTGCACCGTTCTGGTAATACTTGCGGCGGAACAGCGTAGCCGCTTCATTCAGCCAGGCGGAGTTAAGCGCGCTCAGATATTCCGGCAGACCGTACAGCTCCTGATTGATATCCGGTTCGATAAGGTGGAAAACCTGATCCGCTTCAAACTGATGCGCCTCTTTCCACTCATTCACAAACCAGTAAACGCCATCCTGCACACCACGGCGCGTGTACTTCGCCGGTGACGTTTCCAGTCGCAGTGGCTTACCCAGCGTGTTGCGGCGCAGCTCGGCGAAGGCATTGCCGAACACCAGATAATCTAGCGCAAATTTGCTGAACTCCTGCTGGCTCAACAGAGGGTGCGGGATGAAGGTTGACGCCAGAATGTTGCGTTTCACGTACAGCGGCGAGCTGTGATGCACCGCCGAGCGCAGGCTTTTAGCCAGACCGTGAAAACTGACCGGCGGCTCGTACCAGCGCCCGTTATGAATGCACTCGGCATAATCCATAATATCGCGCTTATCCAGCACTGCGGTTGGCTCGCCGAAGCTGAACGCCTCGAAGGGCTGCTGGCTCTGCTGCGTGGTTTGTTCTGTCTTTGCTCGGGCGGCGAAAGCCTTGCGGCCTTTGTGTTTAGTCATCAGTTAAATTCCAGGAATGAGGATGATTCGCCGCCGCTGGCAGCGGTGAGCGGTTCGTTTAAGAGGGCGTGCATGATTGCCCAGGCGACGTCGGCGTGGCTGGCCTCCTCGCTGCGGCTGGCTTCGTAGGTTGAGCGGTTGCCGCTGGCGGTCATGGTTTTGCGGATAGCCATAAAGGATTGCGTGATATCGGTCTGGCCCGCGTCGTATTCCAGTCGCCCGCTGGTGATGGTGTCTTTTGCCTTCAGCACCATCGCGGTTTTCACTTCAGGCGAGTATTTGATTTCACGCGCAGCCGGGAAGAACTGGCGAACAAGCTGGAAAACACCCTGACCGATGCCGGTCGCATCCACACCGATATATTCCACGGTGTATTTTTCGGTGAGTTCCTTTATCGACTGCGCCTGCGCGGCAAAGTCCATGCCGCGCCACTGATGGCGCTCCAGCACGCGGAACTTGCCACCCCTGACGAGTGGCGGAGCCAGAACGGCACACCCGGCGCTGTCGCCGGTATGTGAAGGATCGTATCCAATCCACACCGGGCGATAGTCAAACGGGCGCAGCGCGTAAGGGTTAAAGTCGTTCCACTCCTCCAGGCTGTCGACCATGCAGGTCTGCAGTTCGGCAAACGGAAACACGCTGGCTTCGTCGTCGACAAATTCACACATCAGCAGGTTCTGATATTCCGCCGGGCTGTATTCGAGCTGCAGCTGATCGATGTCGAACAGGTCACACCCGCCGGATAGCGCATCTTCAACCGTGACAATCTGCCGCCACTGGTTATCACCGCACAGCGCGCCTTTCGCCAGGTGAGAGTGAGACAGGTCAATCTCAATGCGGTCATCTTTGCTGCGTCGGCCTTTGTTAAACAGCTCGCCAGACCAGAACGGGTAAGCGCTGTGCGACAGGCTCGACGGCGTGGAAAAGTAGGTGGTGCGCCACTTCTTGTGCAGTGACATGCCGCTGGCTACTTTTCGCAGCTCCTGAAACTTCGGAATCCAGAAATATTCATCCAGGTACAGGTTGCCCGTGTAGCTCTGCGCTGTGCGAACGTTAGTACCGAGGAAAATCAGGCTTGCGCCGTTGGGCAGCACAATCGGATCGCCTTTCAGGTCAACATCAACCAGTCGGGCAAAATTCAGAATGTAATTTTTGAAAACGTGCGCCTGCGCCTTGCTCGCTGATAAGAAAATCTGGTTTCGCCCGGTCGTCAGCGCATCAATCAGCGCCTCGCGGGCAAAGTAGAACGTCGCGCCAATCTGGCGGGATTTGAGGATGTTGCGGATACGGTGAGCCAGTCCGGCTTTGTGCCAGTGGAGCTGATAGTCAAAGCAGCCATCCATAAACAGGTCGGTGAGCTTATCGGTCTGCTCGTCGCTGAATACGTTTTTGCTCGGCGGCTGGCGCTCGCCCTTGTTACGGTTGCGCACGTTGGGATTGAGATCGGCCTCATTACCGCTGCCGCGATAGCGCTCGACGCGGGCGAGTCGTTCAATCTGCCGTCCGAGTGCGTCTATTTCCTTGTAATCACCATTCCCCTTGACCTCTTTCATGATGAGCTGAATCAACCGTGCTTCCATGCTGGCTTCAACGCGACTGATGGGCGCAACGTTTTCCCACTCGTCGCGCAGCTTCCAGCTCTGTACGGTTGGCGTTTTCTGTCCGAGCGTCTCCGCAATCTGGCGCACGGAAAATCCCTGCCAGTACAACAGCGCGGCCTGACGGCGCGGATCGGTGATGATAGTGCCGGGTGTCATGTTCATGGCGATAAGGCTACCGATGGCGAAAAACGCGCGCCTGCACTCGCTGTTTGCTGGTACGTGAGCGGGCGGGCATTCGTTGAGGGATTGGGTGGTGATGGGGAAACTGGCCCCGAACCGAACCAATCCACTGACCGGAGCCTGTTACATGGCAACTAAGGCAACTAAAGCAAAGCGTTTCCGCATCGCGGTCCAGGGCGCTACTACCGATGGTCGCGAGATTTCCCGTGACTGGATTTCGCAGATGGCGAAAAACTATGACCCGACCGTGTACGGTGCCCGCATCAACATGGAGCACATCAAGGGTTATGCCGCTGACAGCACTTTCCGCCGCTTTGGTGACGTGACGAAAGTCGAAGCCGAAGAAATCACCGAAGGCCCGCTGGCGGGCAAGCTCGCGCTGTTTGGCTATATCGACCCGACGCCTGACCTTGTCGATCTGACCAAGGCGCGCCAGAAGGTTTACACCTCTATCGAAGTGAACCCGAATTTCTCCGACACCGGCGAAGCCTATCTGGTTGGCCTGGCTGTGACTGACGACCCGGCAAGCCTAGGCACTGAATACCTGAGCTTCAGCGCCACCGCCAAAGCTAACCCGCTGGCATCACGCAAAGTGCACAAAGACAACCTCTTTACCGCTGCTGAAGAAACTCAGATTGAGTTTTACGAAGAAGCCGAAGCAGCCCCGTCCGTGCTGGATTTCGTGAAAAACCTTTTCTCAACGAAAAAGAAAACCGATGACGAGCGTTTCGGTGATCTGGGCGAAGCCGTTACGGCTGTGGCTGAGCGTGTGCAGCAGAACGGCGAAAGCTTTGCGCAGCAGCTCGCCAGCGTTGAGCAGAAATATTCCTCACGTCTGGAAGCGCTGGAAACGGCAGCAGGTAAAGACCGCGAGGCGCTGACCGCGCTGCAGGATTCGCTTGCGAATACCGACGGTGGCTTTAACCGTCGCCCGCCTGCCACCGGAGGCGACAACAAAGGCAGCGTGCAGACCGACTGCTGATAAACCCGGCCTGACTAAACCCGAACACTGATTAACAGGAGCGCCAATGCGCCAGCAAACCCGTTTTAAATTTAATGCCTATATGTCACGCGTTGCCGAGCTTAACGGTGTGGAAACCGGCGACATGAACAAGAAGTTCAGCGTTGAGCCGTCCGTCGCGCAAAAGCTGATGACCCGCGTGCAGGAGTCATCCGCTTTTCTGACCCGCATCAATATCGTGCCGGTACCGGAAATGAAGGGTGAAAAAATCGGCGTCGGCGTGTCCGGCTCGATTGCCAGCACTACCGATACAGCTGGCGGCGACGAGCGCGAAACCGCTGATTTCTCTTCGCTGGACAGCCGCGGTTATGAATGCGCGCAGGTCAACTTTGATTTCCATATCCGTTACAACACTCTTGACCTGTGGGCGCGCTATGAAGATTTCCAGACCCGCTTACGTGACGCCATCATTCAGCGTCAGGCGCTGGACCGCATCATGATCGGCTTCAACGGTACGCACCGCGCCAAGACTTCGAACCGTGCAACGAATCCGATGCTGCAGGACGTGGCGGTGGGCTGGCTGCAGAAGTACCGCAACGAAGCGCCAGACCGCGTGATGAGCAAAGTCACCGATGAAGATGGCGCGGTGGTGTCGGAAAAAATCCGCGTGGGCAAATCCGGCGACTACGCCAACCTCGACGCGCTGGTGATGGATGCAACCAACAACCTGATCGAGCCGTGGTATCAGGAAGACCCGGAGCTGGTTGTTATCGTGGGCCGTCAGCTGCTGGCTGATAAGTACTTCCCGATCGTCAACCAAACCCAGGCGAACACCGAGCAGCTTGCGGCTGACGTGATCATCAGTCAGAAGCGTATCGGCAACCTGCCAGCGGTGCGCGTGCCGTACTTCCCGGCTAACGCCATTCTGGTGACGCGCCTCGATAACCTGTCGATTTACTGGCAGGAAGGCACGCAGCGCCGCCATATCGAAGAGGTGCCGAAGCGTGACCGCATCGAAAACTACGAGTCAGCGAACGAGGACTACGTGGTGGAAGACTATGCGGCGGGTTGCCTGATCGAAAACATTCAGCTCGGTGATTTCACCCCAGCGACAACCAGCGCCGCGTCTGAGCCTCAGGGCGATGCAGGCAGTGCTGAAGCTGGCGCAGCCGGAACGGGCGGAGAGTAACGCATGCTGAGTCCCGCCCGCCGTCACCGGATGCGCGTTCAGGCCGAAACCGAAACGCAACGGGAGTCAAACCCGATGCGCCACGCCACCGGCTATGAGCAGATGCTCGTGAAACTCAACGAGGACAAGCGCCGACTGAAGAAAGTCCACTCAAAGGAAAATAAGGCAGTACTCAAAGCGAAGATGCTGCCCGAATACCTGCCGTGGGTTACAGGCGTGATGAACAGCGGGCGCGGTGCGCAGGATGCCATCGTGATGACCGTCATGATCTGGCGACTGGACACGGGGGACGTAACCGGCGCGCTTGAAATCGCCCGCTACGCTCTCAGGCACGGTCTGGTGTCACCTGACGGATTCAAACGCGACAGCCTGCCGTATCTGCTGGCAGAAGAAGTTGCCAGCGCCGCGATGCGAGCCTGGACGGCAAAAGAGGCGGTGGACATTGAGCCGCTTCTCGAAACCCTTCGGCTGACCGACGGCGAGGACATGCCTGATGAAGTGCGCGCCAAGCTGCACAAAATCATCGGGTATGTGCATCGCGATTCGGGCGGGACTCATGAGGCGATGAAGCACCTTCAACGCGCGCTGCAGTTGCATGACCGCTGCGGCGTTGTAAAGGACATTGAGCGACTGGCAACTGCGATGAAGAAGCAGGCGCAGGCCAGCCGCTGACCGGACGCGACCCCGCGCAGGGCGGCAGGACGGCAACGCACTTTCAGTGTCTGCGCCGTCCTCCACCGCCCACCTATTTAAGGGCCAACTATGAGCACCACGCTGGTAATAGCAGCACAGCGACCGGCAGAGACTGCCGAGCCGCCGGTAAAAAATACCTTTTTCTGGCCTGATATCGATCTGCAGCAGCTTCGCGAATCGCTGCGCTACGAGGGAACGGTCACCGCGACGCGCCTGCGTCAGGCCGTGCTGACGGCTATTTCCGAAGTGAACGCCGAGTTGTACGACTGGCGCGCCGAGAAAATGGCGGCGGGCTATAAAACGCTGGATGCCGTACCGGCTGAAACGCTCGACGGCGTGAGCGAGAAAGTGACGTATTACATCGCTGCCGTGGCCTCGATCACCGCCGCCGCCATTGCCGAGAAATATCGCGGCTATGACGCCAGCGGCACGAAAAAGGCAACGGAAGTGGAGGCAAGCGCAGACGAATACTGGCGCGATGCGCGATTCAGTATCAGCCGTATCGCCGGGCGTCCGGGCTGTATCGTGGACTTGCTATGACACGGGTTTACGCGCTGCAGGGCGATACCGTGGACGATATCTGTTATCGCCATTACGGGCGAACTGCGCAGGTGACCGAACAGATTTACGAGGCTAATCATGGCCTCGCCAGTGCCGGGCCGGTACTGCCGCATGGCTACCCGGTTGACCTGCCCGACTTACCGGACGCGCCGACGAGCGAGACCGTTAACCTTTGGGACTGAATCATGTGGGAAAACATTCGTACTGCAATTGTCTGGGTTATCGCGCTGGGTATGGCGTGGCTGGGTGATATGTCGGTTAAAGATTTTTCAACCTTAGCAGGTGTGGTGATCGGTTTGCTGATGGCGTTTATAAGCTGGTACTACAAGCGGAAAACCTACCTGTTACTGGCCCGTGGGCGCATCAGCCAGGAGGACTATGAATCTGCAAATCGTTAAGCGCTGTTCGGTTGGTGTGGTGTTGGCCATCGCCGCCACGATGCCGGGATTTCAGACGCTGCACACTTCTGTTGAGGGCATGAAGCTTATCGCAGATTACGAAGGGTGCCGACTGAGTCCTTACAAATGCGACGCGGACAAGTGGACGGACGGCATTGGTAATACGGTTGGCGTGGTGCCGGGTAAAACCATCAGCGAGCGGCAGGCGGCAGGCACGTTTATTGCCAACGTACTGCGGACCGAAAAGGCGCTGTCCCGCTGCATATTCACGCAGTTGCCGCAAAAGGTTTATGACGCCGTGGTGTCGTTTGCCTTCAACGTGGGAACGGGCAACGCCTGCAGCTCAACGCTGGTGAAGTTGCTGAATCAGGAGCGATGGCGCGATGCCTGTATGCAGTTGCCGCGCTGGGTGTATGTGAAAGGTATTTTTAATCAGGGGCTGGATAACCGCCGTGGGCGTGAGCTGGTCTGGTGCTTAAAAGGAGTTACTCAGTGAAAACCAAAATTCTGAACGTAATTATCGATGTTGTGTATATCGGGCTGCTGATTGCCGGTCTGCGTGATCCGCAAAGTTGGTTGATGAATCTACCTGTCGCCTTTACCTGGCTATTAAACACGTTTGTCTGGCTGGCAGCATTCGCGGGCGCACTGGCTTTGGTGGCAGGCGGCGAAGCGAAAACTAAAATGCGCGCCCAGCTTGTGCTGTTTTTCAATCGACCGGCGAAGGGGGTGCTTAGTCGGGCATACGGTTGGGGAATGAAGATGCTTATTGTCATCAGCCTGGCTTACTCGGGATGGCTTATCACTCTGATTAGCTACGTACTGACAGTGGTTTTATATCAGCTGTGCCGTTCAATGCTCTCGAAGCCTGACGCAGCATGACGCGCATCATCGGCACACTTCTGGCAGCGGCACTGGTGGCACTGGGGCTGACCGGCTGGCGCTGGTCGGTTGCCGCCGGTGAGCTGGTTAGCGCACAGAAAATTATCGGCACGCTTTCGGCTGGCATTGAGAGCAGAGACAAGGCGATAGCCAGGCTCAACAGTGAAAACCTGCAGGGGCAGAAGCGTGAAGCTGAGCTGCGGCTGATGCAGGGGCGGGCCAGCGCCGGAGCGTTGACCCGTGAGGCACAAATACAGAGGGAAACCGATGCGAACCCGATATTACGTGACTGGTCTGCTGCTGCTTTGCCTGACGATGTTATCCGGCTGCACACCCGACCGGCCTTCACCAGCGCCAGAGATTATCTGGATTGGCTGTCCGCGCGTGACAAGCTGCCCGGTGCCGGGAAACAGCCTGCGAACGGCGGGCGATCTGGCGGCGGATAACCGTCAACTTGAGGCGGCGCTCGCGTCCTGCGGGCTGCAGGTCGAAATTATCAAAGACTGTCAGGAGCAACACGATGCTGAAACCCAACCAACTACGCAAAGCGCTGACCGCCAGCGTCCCGCTGCTGCTACGAAACCCTGACAGCCTGAACGTGTTTATCGACAGCGGGCGCATTGTCTCAACGCTCGCCACCTCGCTGTCGTTTGAGTATCAGTACCGGCTGAACATGGTTATTACCGACTACACCGGAGATATCGACGTGCTTATCGTGCCGATGCTGGAATGGCTGCGGGTGAATGAACCCGACATGATGGCGACGAAAGAGAAGCAGCAGACCGGCTTCACCTTCAAGGCGGACGTGATCAGCGATACCGCCTGCGATATCAGCATTGATTTACTGCTGAGCGAACGCGTGATTGTGCAGCGCATTGGCGACGAGCTGCACGTAAATCATCTGAATGAAAACCCGCTGCCGGAAAACGACTACCGTCCGTTACAGCTTTATGCTCACGGCGCGTTAATCAGCGAGCTTGATTCATGAACGACCTGAGGATGGTCAGTGACCGGCTGAATGCGCTGATTGGCAATCTGTCCGCTTCATCCCGCAAAGAAATGGCGCGCAACATTGCTAAGAAGTTGCGCGCCAGCCAGCAGCAGAACATTAAGCGCCAGCAGGCACCTGACGGCACGCCTTTTAAGCCGCGAAAGACGCAACCCATTCGCAGTAAGAAGGGCCGCGTTAAGCGTGAGATGTTTGCCAAACTCCGCACCGCAAAATACATGAAAGCGCAGGCAACATCTGACGAGGCTGTGATTGAGTTTGCGGGCAACGTGCAGCGCATGGCCCGCGTGCATCATTACGGGCTGCGCGACCGGCCATCACGCAAAGGCAAGGAAGTGCAGTATGAGGCCCGGCCATTGTTAGGATTAATAGGCGAGGATCTAAAGTTTATCGAACGCGAAATTATCGATGCACTTAAATAAGTCAGTTAACATCAATAAAACTTGCGTTGAATAATATAGATGTGTATTCATCAGGCGCAGGCCCGTCCTGTCCTTCAATTCTTTCTCTGCTAAAAACGTCTATTTTGTATCCGTCTTTGTCATGCCTGGTCGTTATAATGCATCTTTTATCTCTTGGATTTGTAACTATTGCACTATGATTATAATCTATGATTTCCCTGTTGACTCGAAGGCAATATTTACCTGTGTATATTTCACCTTCAATATGACCGCACTCATAGAACCCTTTTCCACAAACAGAGCATTCGCCAATGGTTTCTATCATTCCTGGGCTATTAAAGACTGCCTGTTTAGGGAATAATATATCTTCGTATTTCACAGAGGTTTCGAAAATCAAATCAATCGAATTACCTACGGTTTCTTTAAGATGAGGGTACTTTTTAACAAATGCAGTGCATACTTGTAAATAATCTTGGCTATCAATCAAGCTATGCCATGATTTCTGGTTTTCTTCTTTTTTTAAAAATAATATTACTTCGAAAAGGCTCCGCATAGCGGATAAGATACACTGTAAGTAAAGCAGCCCGTCAGCATCTTTTTCAATGTTCGCTTTTATTAATTGATGTTTGTACTGTTTTGCAGCATCAATATGTGAGTCAAGATAATCTATCCAGCATTTAATGAGCCTTGCTGATGTGGTAACTTGTAACTCTTTAAAAGCTTCAGTAACAGCATTCGACATAAGTTGGTCGATTTCGTCTATTGTTATTTTTTTATTTTCCATTGAACAACCCATCCAAACTGTGCTTTATTTTATCCAATCCAGCAACGTCGCCTTCATAACTAAGTTGGGTTTTTTTTGCGCCATCACGCTCTTCGCAAATTACCTTTAACTTAATTGAGGGTGATTCACCTTTTCGGGTAAATTTAGTGGCGCATGTCTCAACGGTATCTAAAATCAAGTCAATGATGTCAGGGTGATTTTGAATGATGTTCATTGATAGGTAAATTATGGGGCCAAACCATTCAATGCTTCTTTGTTCTATTAGATTCTTAGGGGGGGAAAGAAATTCTACGTCGGTTTTACTTTTGAGTTCCTTATAAAAACTTAGCGCAGTCGATGTGTAAATTGAATCATTTGGGTCAGACCAATAACTATCAGGGATTATTATGGCTTTATCCTTGTTCGTTTCATTAATATCAATGTCGCAACTCGTAATATCAATTTTCATTTTGCATGCCTCTGAGAATGTTTTTTTTGGGGAAATATATTTGGCTGTGATGTGTTTTGTCCGTTGGTGGATGAACAAAGCTATCTAACTTCAAATCAGCACTCTTAACAAGTCATTATGCTTCCATGAACAATGAAACTGTTAGCGAAATCCTGCGCCTGCTGCGCAATCTGATCCGCATAGGCACCGTGTCTACCGTAAATCTGGACGACGGGTTATGCCGCGTGGATACAGGGAATCTTACGACTGGCTGGCTTCACTGGCTGACTGCGCGTGCGGGTAATACCCGTTCGTGGAATGCGCCGTCAGTGGGCGAGCAGGTGATCGTTTTGTGCCTCGGCGGTGAAACAGATACCGGCTTTGTGCTGCCGGCCATTTTCTCTGATACCAACCCCGCGCCATCGGCGTCGGCAGACGCGCTGCACTGGTCATTTCCTGACGATGCGGTGATCGAGTATGAACCGGCGACCGGAGCGCTAAAGGCGACCGGCATCAAATCGGCAACCATAGAGGCGTCTGTAAAAATCCTGCTGGATTCCCCGCTGGTTGAGTGCACGAAGCTGCTGAAAACCGCACAGCTAGAGGTGACGAGCGGCGGCACGATGAAAGGTGACGTTACACACACCGATGGCTCGCTGAGTTCTAACGGCAAAGTCCTGCACTCGCATAAACACCCGGGCGACAGCGGCGGGCAGACGGGTGAGCCACTATGACAACTGCGAAATATATCGGCATGAACCGGGAAACCGGCAGCGCCATAACCGACCTCGATCACATACGTCAGTCGATGCGCGACATTCTGATGACTCCCGTTGGCACTCGCGTAATGCGCCGCGAATACGGTTCGCTGCTGTCTGCGCTGATTGACCAGCCGCAAAACGAATCACTCCGCCTGCAGATTATGTCGGCCTGTTATCTGGCGCTGCTGCGCTGGGAACCCCGCGTCAAACTCACCGGCATTAATTTCGACCCGGATTTTAACGGCGGCATGGTGGTTGAACTGACTGGTAACAGAACCGACACGCTGCAGCCTTTTTCACTAACCGTTCCTGTGAGCTGAGAACATGGCAACAATTGACCTGAGCCAGTTACCCGCGCCCGACGTGGTGGAAACTCTGGATTATGAAGTGCTGCTGGCTGAGCGAAAAGCCACGCTGGTTTCGCTGTACCCTGAAGAACAGCAGGAGGCTATTGCGCTGACGCTAACGCTTGAATCTGAACCCATCGTGAAGGTGCTGCAGGAAAATGCCTATCGTGAAGTGATCCTGCGACAGCGCATTAACGAAGCTGCGCGTGCCGTGATGGTGGCTTATGCGATGGACGATGACTTAGACCAGGTTGGCGCTAACAACGGCGTTGAACGCCTGATTATCACACCGGCAGACGATACCACCATTCCGCCCACGGCGGCTGTGATGGAGGGTAACGACGATTTTCGCGCCCGTATCGCGGGGGCTTTCGAGGGGTTGAGTGTAGCAGGGCCGACGGGCGCGTATGAGTATCACGCCCGCAGTGCAGACGGACGCGTGGCGGATGCATCAGCCATCAGTCCGTCACCGGCTGTTGTCACGGTCACCATACTGGCCCGCGAGGGTAATGGAATCGCTGCAGATGATTTGCTGGCTGTGGTCAACGCCGCGCTTAACGATGAAAACGTGCGCCCCGTTGCTGATCGGGTAAATGTGCAGTCGGCAACCATCGTCAGTTATGAAATCGAAGCTGAGCTATATCTTTATCCGGGGCCGGAGGCGGAGCCAATCCGCGCCGCGTCTGAGGCAAAACTGATTGCCTATATCAGCACGCAGAAGCGGCTCGGGCGTGACATTCGCCTGTCGGCGCTTTATGCCGCCATGCACGTTGAAGGTGTGCAGCGCGTCAATCTGGTTAAGCCGGTCGCCGATGTTGTACTGGATAAAACGCAGGCCGCTTACTGCACCGGGTACACGCTAACCGTGGGGGGATCGGATGAGTGATCGCCTGCTTCCCACCGGCTCGTCTGTGCTGGAGGTTGCCGCTGCTGAAGCGCTGTCCAGTCTCAGCACCATGAACGTGCCGCTGCGCCAGCTCTGGAACCCCTACGAATGCCCGTTAGTCCTGCTGCCTTATCTGGCGTGGGCGTGGTCGGTTGACCGCTGGGATACTAGGTGGCCTGAATCCACGAAGCGCGCCGTTGTGGCGGCGTCCCGTACGGTGCATCAGAAAAAGGGAACCATTGGTGCAATCCGCCGCGTGGTGGAGCCGCTCGGCTATCTGATCCGCGTCATTGAGTGGTGGAAGACCAACGAGACGCCTGGCACGTTCCGTCTTGATGTCGGCGTGCTGGATACCGGCATCACGGAGGAAATGTATAACGAGCTGGAGCGGATGATTGCGGACGCCAAACCGTGCAGCCGTCACCTCATTGGCCTGTCCATCAACCTCGATTCATCCGGGCCGTTTACCGTTGGCGCAGCCTGTTACACCGGCGACGAGCTGACGGTTTATCCCTATACCCCTGAAACTATTACCGTGGGCGGCACCGGCTATACAGCCGTGGCGCTACATATCATTGACCTGACGGAAGTGCGCGCATGACGACAAAATATTATGCCCTGCTGACGAATCTCGGCGCAGCCAAGCTTGCAAACGCCGCCGCGCTGGGTACCAAGTTGCAGATTACACAAATGGCGGTGGGCGACGGTGGCGGCACGCTGCCAACCCCTAACGCCACGCAGACCAAGCTTATCGGTGAACAGCGCCGTGCTGCGCTGAACTCACTGAGTATTGACGCGGCTAACAGCAGCCAGATTATTGCCGAGCAGGTTATCCCGGAAACTGAGGGCGGCTTCTGGATACGTGAGATTGGCCTGTTCGACGCCGACGGCGTGCTGATTGCCGTAGCAAACTGCGCCGAGACCTATAAACCCCAACTGCAGGAAGGCAGCGGGCGCACGCAGACCGTGCGCATGATCCTGATTGTCAGCAGCACGGATGCTGTAACGCTGAAAATCGACCCGTCGATTGTGCTGGCAACGCGGCAGTATGTTGATAACGCGGTCATTGAGGTGAAAGCCTATGCCGATGACCTGATGGCGAAACACATTGCCGCCGCAGACCCGCATACGCAGTATGCACCGAAGGCCAGCCCGACGCTGACCGGAACGCCGAAAGCGCCGACGCCCGCTGCATCGAAAAACGATACGCAGATTGCGACCACTGCGTTCGTTCAGGCGCAGTTCAAGGCGTCATTAAGTAGTGACATCAGCAGCGCGAGTGAAGTACTGGCGGCGACGCCAAAAGCAGTTAAAACAGTTAATGATGCGGCTTTTAAGGTAATGGGTAATATCGCATCCAGCGATAATATTAATAATTATGGGCCATCATTTCAGGGTGTTTGGGGGGTTAGTTCAACCGCGCAGGCAGCAAGTACTGGATTGCCTGATTCACAGCAGGGATACCTGCATGTTACCCCCTACGGATATTTTGGATGCACGCAGCGTTTTACTACCCGACTCGGTTACGAGTATGTGCGCCAATTAACAGCCGCCTGGAATGGAACTAATGGTCCATGGGATGTCTGGCGAGCTGTGGGATATCAGACAGCAGCGGGTTATTTTTCCGGCGACCTTAACGCGCTGGTGTATCCGGGTAAGCTTTCGGTAACTACATCCGCACTTAATCTACCTGCGAATATAGTCGGTAATGTAACTGTGGAGCTTAGGAGCAGTGGAGAGGTGCTCCAAACCTACCGTAGCGTATCGGTATCAGCAGGTAATGCTGACAGGGAATGGAAGCGCACGGGGAACGGTGCTGGCACAGCCTGGACCGCGTGGACAGAGACTGCCACGGTAGAATTAGTTAAGGGGTGGGGTCTGGGCGTGAGCAGTACTACTGCGCCAAATTACATCTTTAATCCGGCACAGTCTGGCAACACAACGCCAACACAGTTTGTGAATGCCAAAACATCGGACGATCAATCAGTGGCTCACAACCCGGTGAGTGGTGAAGAGTTTGCGGGTGTCAACATTCAGCGTGACTTACGCCCAATTCAGGTGGGGGTTTCAGGGCGTGGCCCGGCGGCTTCCCTTTGGTTTCGGGGCTACAGTACAGCAGGTTCACTGCTTTCTGACTGGAAGCAGGTAATTACTACTGCTGATGCAGCCTCTGTGGCGGCTAAGGGGGTAGTTAAATTATCGAACGCGACAAACAGCACAAGTCAGGAATTGGCAGCTACCCCCAAAGCAATTAGTGATGCCATTGAATTGATTAAAGCGCTAATGGGTACTGCAGCGGGAAAAAATATAGGCGTTGCCGCTGGGCAGATCCCCGACATGAGCTTCTTTGAAGCATTGCTGACAAACCAATCTGGGTATCAGAAGTTACCGGGTGGGTTGATTCTTCAGTGGGGAACGGCAACCGGTACAGGTTCGCTGTTGCGGGCAACTTATGGTGTAGCATTTCCGAATATTGTTTTTCAGGTGTTGTTTACCATGGCGGATAAGACCGCGGGCACACTGTCTGGATTAACCCCATTCTCAAATGCTTCATATCTCACGAATCTTGCTCAGGCGACATGCAATCTTGCGGGTACTGATGCGCAGGGGAATGCTTCCTGCCGTTACTTCGCGGTAGGAATGTAAGGGGTAAAAATGAAATATTTCTCACCATCAACCAGCGGTTTTTATGCATTAGAAATTCATGGCGATAATATGCCTGCTGATGTAATTGAAATTTCAGATGACCGCTGGGCGGAGCTTCTGAAAGGGCAGGATTACGGTAAGTGGATTGAGCCAGATGCTGATGGAAATCCGGAATTAACCGATCCGCCGCCACCAACTCAGGAAGAGTTAGTGAAAATTGCGGACCAGAATAAATCCACTCTTCTTGAGCAGGCGACTGAAGCCATCAAGCCGTTGCAGTACAGCATTGATATTCAGGAATCGACTGAAGAAATTGAAACGAAGCTGAATGAATGGAAAAAGTATTACGTCCGGTTGAGCCGCATTGATACTTCGGGTGCGCCTGATATTGTCTGGCCTGAAAAGCCAGAGTGACAAGATAAGCCCTGCGGGGCTTTTCTTTTGTCCGCTGAACCATGAGCAAACCGCAACCGCATGCACCGCACCAACTGACCTGACACCCTGAGCACACCTTTAACCAGGAGTGCAACAGATGGCAGATTATCATCACGGTGTCCGCGTCGTCGAAATCAACGACGGCACGCGCACCATCTCCACCGTATCAACTGCAATTGTCGGCATGGTCTGCACCGCTGAGGATGCAGACGCGGCGACGTTCCCGCTGAACACGCCGGTACTGATTACCAACGTGCAGGGTGCAATCGCAAAAGCTGGCGTGAAAGGCACGCTTGCGGCTTCCCTGCAGGCAATCGCCGATCAGTCTAAACCCGTCACCGTCGTGGTGCGCGTGGCTGAAGGCGCAAGCCAGGCCGAAACTATTTCCAACATCATCGGCGGAACCGACGAGAACGGGCAATACACCGGCATGAAAGCGCTGCTTACGGCGCAGACTCAGCTCGATGTGAAACCTCGCATTCTCGGCGTTCCCGGCCTCGACTCGCTGGAAGTGTCTACCGCTCTTGCCAGCATTGCGCAGCAGTTGCGCGCCTTCGCCTACGTGTCCGCGTGGGAGTGCAAAACCATTTCCGAAGCCCGCCTGTATCGCCAGAACTTCAGCCAGCGTGAGCTGATGGTCATCTGGCCTGACTTCCTCGCGTGGAACACCACCACCAATGCGTCTGACACCGCATACGCCACCGCGCGTGCGCTGGGCCTGCGCGCCAAAATCGATAACGACACCGGCTGGCATAAAACCCTGTCGAACGTTGGCGTAAACGGCGTGACCGGTATTTCGGCGTCGGTGTTCTGGGATCTGCAGCAGGTCGGCACCGATGCAGACCTGCTGAATGAGGCGGACGTCACTACGCTAATCCGCAAGGATGGGTTCCGCTTCTGGGGCAACCGCACCTGCAGTGACGATCCACTGTTCCAGTTTGAGAACTACACCCGCACCGCGCAGGTGCTGGCTGACACCATGGCAGAGGCGCACATGTGGGCGAATGACAAGCCACTGACGCCGGTACTGGTGAAAGAAATCATCGCAGGTATCAACGCGAAATTCCGCGAACTGTGCAACGCGGGTTATCTGCTGGGCGCAACCGCCTGGTATGACGAAAGCGCCAACGTTAAAGACACCCTGAAGGCGGGCAAACTCTTTATCGATTATGACTACACGCCGGTTCCGCCGCTGGAAGACTTGACGTTACGCCAGCGCATTACCGACAGCTATCTGGCGAACTTCGCCGCATCCGTTAACAGCTAAGGAGCCGGATAAATGGCAATGCCACGCAAACTAAAGGCGATGAACCTTTTCAACGACGCTAACAGCTATCAGGGCGTGGTGACTGCCGTCACCCTGCCAAAGCTGGCACGCAAGCTTGACCCGTTCCGTGCGGGCGGCATGAGCGGCGCGGCGTTTATCGACAACGGTCTGGAAGACGATGCCCTTGATATTGAATGGAGCATCGGCGGTATGGATGAGCTGGTGCTCACGCAATGGGGCGCGTCCGATATCCCGCTGCGCTTCACCGGCTCTTACCAGCGCGATGATACCGGGGAGGAGATTGCGGTAGAGGTGGAGGTGCGCGGTAAGCACCAGAACTTCGACTTTGGCGAATCAAAGCCGAGTGAAGACACCGAAGTGAAAATCACCAGTAAAAACACGTATTACAAGCTGACGTTTAACGGCAAAGCGCTGATCGAAATCGACACCGTGAACATGGTTGAAATCGTCAACGGCGTTGACCGTCTGGCGGCGCGCCGTAAAAACATCGGCCTCGTTTAACCCTGATGCCAGCGCCAGAACGGCGCTGGTTCTTCCCTGACTACAGTGAACAGAGCAAACCACTATGGAAAATGAAAACATCGTCGTACTGGAAACCCCGCTCAAGCGTGGTGAAACTGAAATCAAGCAGGTCGAACTGATGAAACCTAATGCAGGTTCCTTACGCGGCGTGCGCCTTTCAGATATCGCTGGTTCGGATGTGGACTCGCTGATCGTTGTGCTGCCGCGCATCACCGTTCCGTCGCTGACCAAGGCCGATTGTCTCAACCTCGATCCGGTTGACCTGATTGCGCTCGCTGGCAAGGTGATTGGTTTTTTATCCTCGAAGTCGGACGAATAGACTGGCCTAAAGGCCTGACGGTCAATGACCTGATGGCCGATATTGCCACGATATTTCACTGGCAACCTTCCGAAATGAATGCGCTGCCATTAGCCGAATTACTGGACTACCGGCATAAGGCCATGATCCGCAGCGGAGTAAACCCGGATGAGCAATAACCTCAAAGTTCAGGTGCTGCTGAACGCGGTAGACAAAGCCACGCGCCCGTTTAAAACTATCGAAAAAGCTACCAAGGGCTTAACCTCTGAAATCCGCCAGACGCAGACCAGCATCAAAGAGCTGGACGCGCAGGCCGCAAAAATCGATGGTTTCCGTAAGGCGAGTGCGCAGCTTGCTGTCACTAATCAGAGTCTGAAGGACGCGAAGGCTGAAGCGGAGTCGCTGGCGGTGGCATTTAAAAACACCGAGCGACCCACCACGCAGCAGGCCCGCGCACTGGAGAAGGCGCGACAGGCCGCATCTGAACTGCAAACCAAATCCAATACGCTGCGCCAGTCGGTGCAGCAGCAGCGACAAGCGCTGACCGAAGCGGGCATTTCTACGCGCAGCCTCAGTACTGAACAGCAGCGGCTCAAATCTGCCTCGGCACAGGCAGCTGTCAGCCTGAGCCGCCAGAAGCAGGAATTACAGCGGCTGAATGCACAGCAGGAACGGCTCAATCAGACCAGTGAGCGTTACCGTCGCGGGCAGGAATTATCGGCAAAGGTACGCAACGTTAGTGCTGCTGGGATTGGTGCCGCGACAGTGGGCGGTATGGCGGCGAAAACCTTGCTTACGCCGGGGTTTGATTTCGCTCAAAAAAACTCAGAGTTACAAGCAGTGCTGGGGCTGGCTAAAGACTCTGCCGAGATGACCGCACTGCGTGCGCAGGCTCGCCAGCTCGGCGATACCACGGCGGCGTCCTCAGACGATGCGGCAGGCGCACAGATCATTATCGCAAAAAGCGGCGGTGATGCCGCAGCCATCCAGGCAGTAACTCCAGTGACTCTTAACATGGCACTCGCTAATAAGAGAACCATGGAGGAAAACGCCGGGCTGCTGATGGGTATGAAATCAGCGTTCGAACTGTCGAATGACAAGGTTGCACACATCGGCGATGTGCTTTCGATGACGATGAACAAAACCGCTGCAGACTTTGACGGCATGAGTGATGCCCTGACCTATGCAGCGCCGGTAGCTAAAAATGCAGGAGTCAGCATCGAAGAGACTGCTGCGATGGTTGGCGCACTGCATGATGCCAAAATTACGGGGTCGATGGCAGGTACAGGAAGCCGCGCCGTATTGAGCCGACTGCAGGCACCTACAGGCCAGTCTTACAAAGCCATTTCAGAACTGGGCATTAAAACCGCCGACAGCAAAGGCAACACTCGCCCTATTTTCACCATCCTCAAAGAAATGCAGGCGAGTTTTGAACGAAACAAGCTCGGCACAGGCCAACGTGCCGAGTATATGAAAACCATTTTTGGCGAAGAGGCGAGTTCCTCTGCTGCAGTGCTAATGTCCGCAGCAGCGTCAGGCAAACTGGACATGCTAACTGCGACGTTTAAGGCATCTGACGGTAAAACTGCTGAACTGGTTGGTGTGATGCAGGACAACCTCGGTGGCGATCTTAAAGAGCTGCAGTCTGCTTATGAGGCTATCGGCACAGACTTGTTCGACCAGCAGGACAGCGGCCTGCGAAAACTGACGCAGGGTACGGCGAACTTCCTTCTTACTATCGATAAATGGATTAAAGCCAATCCACAGCTTGCGAGCGGTATGGGTAAGATTGCTGGCGCAGGGCTGATTATCATTGGCGTGCTGGGCGCTATCGGTCTTGTAGCGTGGCCCGTCATCGCGGGCGTAAATGCACTAATTGCTGGAGCGGCTTTGCTCGGTACCGCTTTTAGTGTCGCAGGCGGTGCTATAGCGACTGCGCTGGGTGCTATCACATTGCCGGTCGTCGCAGTGGCGGCGGCAATTGTCGCCGGTGCGCTACTGGTACGGAAGTACTGGGAGCCCATCAGCGCATTCATCAGCGGTTTCGCCGAGGGATTTACCGCAGCGATGGGGCCAATTGGCGAAGCGTTTGGATCACTTACGCCAATATTTTCTGCTGTAGGCGACAAAATCAAAGAGTTGTGGGACTGGTTCGGCAAGCTGCTGGAGCCAGTTAAATCAACGCAAACCGAGTTGGCTGCTGCCGGTGACATGGGGAAAAAATTTGGCAACATGCTGGCGGAAGCGCTGAAAATTCCAGGGCAAGCACTCGACCAGTTGCGCAGCGGCATTGACTGGGTGCTGGAGAAGCTCGGGATTATCGATACCAAATCTGATGGACTCAAAGACAAAGTTCCTTCCCCCGATCCGATAGCAACAGGCGGGGCGGGCGTGGATACGGACGGGCTGCAGTACAACCTTGCATGGGGTGGAGCACCGTACAGGCCAGTCACGGCACCGCCAGCGGGAGGTGGTTTCACTGACCGCAGCCAGAATAGCTATCAGTATGATATCAACATGCATGAAGGGATGACGAAGGACGATGCGCTGGCATTGATGGCGCAACATCAGGCCAAAGAGCAGCGCAACCGGCAGGCACAGAACCGCAGCAAAATGGGCTGGGAGGATTAAACGATGATGATGATTTACGGCATGATGCCGTTTATGAGGCAGACGCTACCTTATGGAGAGCTGCAGCAGAACATCGACTATCGCTGGCCCACAAATAACCGGTTTGGCCTGCGACCGGCAGCGCAGTTTATCGGGCCGGGTGATGAAAAAATCACGCTGTCTGGCGAGCTGCGCCCGGAGATAACAGGGGGCGCCATTTCCCTGATGACGGTTCGCCTGCTGGCTGATCAGGGCATGGCGTGGCCTCTTATTGGTGGCAGCGGCATGATTTACGGCATGTACGTAATCGAGAACATTTCAAATACGCACAGTGAGTTTTTCCCGAACGGCGCAGCCAGCAAAATCATGTTTACACTGAGCCTTAAGCGCGTGGATGAATCACTGACGTCAATGTTTGGCGATCTGAATCAACAGGCCAGCGGGCTAATCAGCGGAGTCAGTAATCTGCCAGGTCAAATCACATCGGCTATCAGCAGCGTGAAGTCGGCGGCGGGCAGTCTGATTTCATCGGCTGGAGGTTTACTGGGATGACGGGAATCAGTGGCCTGCCGGTGCAAATGGGCGCCCGGCTAATGCCTGACTTTATGCTCAAGGTTGACTCAAAGGATATTACGACCAGCGTCAAAGACCGCCTAATATCACTCACCCTGACAGACAACCGCGGATTTGAAGCTGATCAGCTGGATATTGAGCTGGACGACGCAGACGGCAAACTTGCAATGCCAGTGCGCGGCGCTGTTGTGACATTGTTTTTGGGATGGAAGGGGCAGGCGCTTATCGGTAAGGGTAGTTTTACCGTTGATGAAGTGGAGCACCACGGCGCGCCGGATACCATGACCATTCGTGCCCGCAGCGCCGACTTTCGCGGTACGCTAAATTCCCGCCGTGAAGTGTCTTACCATGATACAACCCTTGGTGAAATCGTGATGCAAATTGCGGGGCGTAATAAATTGCAGCCTATGCTGGCAAGCGGATTTGCCGGGATCGCTGTGGCGCACATCGACCAGACACAGGAGACAGATGCGAAGTTCCTGACGCGGCTCGCTACGCTTTATGGTGCTGTTGCAGCCGTGAAGGCTGGCAGGCTGCTATTTATCAAGCCGGGGAACGGCGTAACCATAAGCGGAAAACCCATCCCTCAGATGACCATCACGCGCAGCGATGGCGACCGGCATAGCTTTAGTATTGCTGACCGTGGGGCATATACCGGAGTGTCTGCGAGCTGGCTGCACACTAAAGATCCAAAGCCGAAGAAGGTGAAGCTTCAGCGTAAACCGAAAGAGCGGCATCTGCGTGCGCTTGAGCATCCGGCAGCAAAAAAGACGAAAGCCAAAGCAGTTAAAACGCCGGAGGCAAAAGAGGGTGATTATCTTGCAGGAAGCGAAGATAACGTATTCACGCTGACAACGGTTTATTCCAGCAAGGCAACAGCAATGAGAGCAGCTAAGGCCAAATGGGAAAAGCTACAGCGCGGTGTGGCTGAGTTTTCGCTCACGTTGGCAATGGGGCGTGCAGACCTTTACCCGGAAACGCCGGTAGAAGTTAAAGGATTTAAATCGGTGATCGATGCGCAGCCATGGCTTATCAGCAAGGTGACGCACAGCCTTTCAAGCGGAGGATATACAACACAACTAGATTTCGAGGTGCTGCTGTCTGATGTTGAGTATACGGCTGAAGAAGATGGGGAAGATTCAGAAAATGATGATTCACAATAAGTGAATCTTGTTGCTCTTTTTGTGAGTGTGGGGTATTAAACCTACGAGCCAACAGGGAGACGCCACCAATGATGCATTGTCCGCTTTGCCAGACCGCCGCGCACGCTAAAAGCAGCAGATACATTTCTAAAGAAACGAAAGAGCGCTATCACCAGTGTCAAAATATTAACTGCAGTTGTTCATTTAAAACTCATGAGACGTTGGCGATGATTATCGTTTCTCCAGGGCAAGTTAACCCAGTGCCCATCTTTGCCAGTAATGGTGGGCATCAAAGTCAACCTTCACTGCTGCACTAATTTTTCAAAGAAATAAGCCCCGCAATGCGGGGTTTTTTAATGAGTGCTATTTGGCTTTATAGAGATGAGTGTTGCTTAGCATTTTTACTTCCGCAGGTTTCTCCATTAAATCACCCATTTCTTTGCAGACGTTAAGCGGGTTTTCGAATGAATAACCAGAAGCTTTGAATTTATTAACCACGTTGATTTGTTTGATGCCGTTCAAATAATTTGCAGGGGCATCCTTTGTCCAAATTGGTGTGCAAGTGTTTGAAATAAGGAGGCTGTAAACTTCTGAAGAGACATTTTTATCAGGTAAAGCAACTGTGATTTGATCGTCTTTCTGGCTGATCTCTGTTGGTTGCCATGGCGCAAGTTTCTTTTTCAAGGTGACTATATCAGTCGACTGCGCTGAAACAGAGAGTGATGTTGCTAGTGCTGTGCCCAAGATAAAAGCGTTCAAGCGTTTCATTTAGAGTCCTTCTAAAGGGTGATAGCTAAGCGCTGATTGCCAGCTTTGAAGGGGTGGCGGCAAAAAATCCATCGCCATTTCATCGCCACCGCAAAACACATAAACAAAAAAACCACCGTGAATGGTGGCTTAAGTTACTGTTATAACTACTTAAATTTGGTGGCCCCTGCTGGGTTTGAACCAGCGACCAAGCGATTATGAGTCGCCTGCTCTAACCACTGAGCTAAGGGGCCAGCGGAGCGGGGATTATAGAGTATCTTGATGGGGTGATCCAGAGTTCGCCATTTGGATGGTGAAAATTACAGCAATGGCTGACTCTTTGATCTCAAAAAGAAAAATCCATTATCCCACACCCTATCGATTATTAAGCGCTCAACCCTGATCGCTTTTTGAGACCAAACTGGTGCAAAAAGGCCGCCATTACGATAAATAGCGCGATGCAGGCTTGTTCAGCGAGATATACGGTAAAATGGCAATGCGTGCTTCGTCGTAGCGCTGCCACAGGCTGATATCCTCTACTGACGGAATCGTTACCAACTCACCCGCATCTAATCCGCTAAGCGCTGCGGATACCAAATCATCCACTTCCATCAGCATCTCCGCCGGAAGATCGTTGATAGATTTGCCTGCACGTTCGAAGATTTCGGTACGCGTTAAGCCTGGCAGCACCGCCTGCACTCGCACGCCGCTGTCGACAAGCTCACGGTTCATATTGCGCGTCAGAGAAAGCACGTAAGCTTTGCTGGCGTTGTAGGCGCTGTTCGCGGATTCACTCACCAGCGCTAATACCGAAGCGATATTCACAATGGTGCCGCTGCGGCGAGCACGAAATACCTGCGCAGCACTGTGCGCGAGTTGGGTCAGTGCCGTGATATTTAAGGTCAGCATCGTCTGGATCTGGGCAATGTCACCTTCAATAAATTCGCCTTCTACCGTCATACCGGCATTGTTCACCAGCATCGTAATCTGCGTATTTTCATGGATTTCACGGTCAACTTTCTGCAAGTCAGCGTGATGGGTGAGGTCTGCGGCTAATACGTTAACTTCCACGCCATGCTCATCGCGCAGAGACTGGGCCAGCGCATTGAGCCTGGCCGCATCGCGCGCCACCAGGATCAGGTTTGCGCCGCGTGCTGCCAGTTGTTTTGCATAGGTTGCGCCAATACCGCTTGAGGCGCCGGTGATCAAAGCCAGTTGTTGTGACATAGTGGTTTCCTTGAAATGACGGTTATCATATTTACGTGGTTAAATATGACGCCCATCATATACGGCGTCAAGCTAGAATATGATGGGCGTAATAATTACACTGATTGTCACTAACGATGAGCGGATAAATGAGATGGAAAAGCTGAGCCATAAAGCGCGTACGCGGCAGCGCATTTTGGATGAGGCCTCTGTGGCGATGCGCGAGAGCGGGACGGAAGGCATTGGTGTGGCGGCCCTGATGAAGCGCGCAGGGTTAACCCACGGAGGATTTTATGCCCACTTCGCCTCGCGTGAGGAGCTGGTGAAAGCCGTCATCTCTGAGATGTTTACAGACTCAGCGCGACGCTTCGCGGATATCACCGCGCTTCAGGATCCGGCACAGCGGCTTAATCAGCTGGTAGATAACTATCTGTCGGAGCATCATTGCCGCACGCCGGGTGAAGGCTGTCCGATGCCCGCGCTGGTGAGTGAAATGGCACATTTACCAGAGGATACGCGCGCGCTTTTTTCCCAGCGACGTGAAGCCGTGCGCCAGCGTTTAGTACAGACGCTGCAGGAGTTGCATCACCCGCAAGCGGATGAGGCCGCAACCAGTATGCTGGCAGAAATGGTTGGCGCTGTGGCGCTGGCACGAGCCTGCGCCGATGACGATGAAGCGCGCACTTTGCTGGCTATGAGCCGTCGTTCGGTGAAACAACGCGCTGGTCTGGAGACGATATGAGCGAGCATGATATTCGCGATATTGTCGCCCCCGATTTACAGGTGCTGTTTTGCGGCATCAATCCGGGCAAATCTTCGGCGCACACCGGTTTTCACTTTGCCCATCCAGGCAACCGCTTCTGGAAAGTGATTTATCAGGCCGGTTTTACGCGTGAGCTACTCAAGCCTGAGCAGGAGCAGCGGCTACTGGAAACGGGCTGTGGCATCACAATGCTGGTTGAGCGTCCCACGGTGCAGGCGAATGAGCTTGATGGTCATGAGCTGCGCGACGGCGGCACGCGGCTACAGCAAAAGATCCTGCATTATCAGCCGCGTGCGTTGGCGGTATTGGGGAAAGAGGCTTTCCAGAAAGCGTTTCGACAGCGCAAAGTGGAGTGGGGTGAGCAGCCGCAAACTTTCGGCGCAACGCGTTTATGGGTGCTGCCAAATCCGAGCGGCTTAAACCGCGCAACGCTAGAGGAGATGGTTGCATTCTATCGTCAACTGCATGATTGGTTACAGAAAAAAGCGTGAGCTCGCTCCGTTAAGTGTGGTCCGATCGTTGTATCCCTCCGCGAACCTGTCTAAACCCAATCCTTTATGGCAATAAAAGGTGAGGGCAGATGAAACACATGATTGCGCTGGCAACGCTACTGCTGGCGACACAAAGTGGTGTGCAGGCCGCAACGCTTAAGGTGTTCAGTTCCGGCGGAATGTATCCGGTGATTGAAAGCCTGAAACAGGATTATCAGCAAAAAACCGGTAACAGTATTCAGCTGGAAGCGGCGCCTTCCATGGGAGATACGCCGCAAGCCATTCCCAATCGTCTTAAACGCCACGATAGCGCCGATGTATTAGTGATGGTTGATTACGCTATCAAACCGCTCGAGCAGGCCAATTGGGTGGATAGCCACAGCCATCAGGTTCTGGCGCATTCGTATATTGCCATGGCGGTGAAGCAGGGCAGCGGGCAGCCGGATATCAGCAGCGTCGCTAAATTCAAACAGGCGCTAACTGAGGCATCGAGTATTGCGGTGTCCGATAGCGCTAGCGGCAAATATATCCAAACCAAAATGCTGGGTAAGCTGGCATTGGGTGCTGAAACCGCAAAAAAAATAGCGGTGATCCCGGCAACGCCGGTCGGTGAAGCTGTCGCTCAGGGCAAAGCGGAACTGGGTTTTCAGCAGAACAGTGAATTAAAAGCGGTGCAGGGCATTACTATAGTGGGACTGATTCCGCAGGCTGTGCAGCAGGATACGCTGTATGGCGCGGTGATCACGCGTGACACGCAGCAAAAGCGAGCGGCGGCGCAGTTTGTGAAGTATTTACAAAGCGATAAAGCGCGCCAGATGATGCAGGAAAAAGGTTTAACGCCGTACTGATGGCAATAAAAAACCCCGGCAAGCCGGGGTTTTTCGTCTCGACATCGATTAATCGTCGAGGAAGCTACGCAGCACTTCAGAGCGGCTTGGATGACGCAGCTTACGCAGCGCCTTGGCTTCGATCTGACGAATACGCTCACGCGTAACGTCAAACTGTTTGCCGACCTCTTCCAGCGTATGGTCGGTGTTCATATCGATACCGAAACGCATACGCAGAACTTTCGCTTCACGCGCTGTCAAACCAGCCAACACATCGTGGGTGGCTGAGCGCAGGCTTTCCGAGGTAGCGGAATCCAGCGGCAGCTCCAGCGTGGTGTCTTCGATAAAATCGCCCAGATGCGAATCTTCATCATCACCAATCGGCGTCTCCATCGAGATAGGCTCTTTAGCGATTTTCAGCACTTTGCGGATCTTATCTTCTGGCATCAACATGCGTTCGGCCAGCTCTTCCGGCGTCGGCTCACGACCCATCTCTTGCAGCATCTGACGCGAAATACGGTTGAGTTTGTTGATGGTCTCAATCATATGCACCGGGATACGGATGGTACGTGCCTGGTCCGCGATGGAACGGGTGATAGCCTGACGAATCCACCAGGTGGCGTAAGTTGAGAACTTATAACCACGACGGTATTCAAACTTATCAACCGCTTTCATCAGGCCGATGTTGCCTTCCTGAATCAAATCGAGGAACTGCAGACCACGGTTGGTGTATTTCTTCGCGATAGAAATAACCAGACGTAAGTTTGCTTCAACCATCTCTTTCTTCGCACGACGCGCTTTCGCCTCGCCGATAGACATACGACGGTTAATGTCTTTCACCTGCTCGATGGTCAAGCCGGTTTCTTCTTCGATCTGCTGCAGTTTGTACAGCGAACGCATCACATCATCTTCGACTTCCAGCAGCTTCTCTGACCATGGTTTGTTCATGGCCAGTGCGGCTTTAAACCAGCTTGGGCTGGTCTCGTTGCCGGTAAACAACGTGATGAAGTTTTTCTTCGGCATTTTGCACAGTTCAATACACAGCTTCATGATCAGGCGCTCTTGCGTACGCACGCGCTCCATCATTTCACGCATATTGTTTACCAGGTAATCGAATTGCTTCGGTACCAGGCGGAACTGTTTAAACACTTCAGACAGATTTTGGATTTCAGCAACGGCGTCCGCGTGGCTGCGGCCTTTGGCTTTGATGACGGTACGCGTGGTTTCATACTGCGTACGCAGGTCGCCAAACTTCTCGCGAGCCAGTTCTGGATCGATGGAGTTGTCATCGTCAGAGCTGTCATCATCCTCTTCGTCTTCTTCTTCATCATCATCGCGATCTTCCTGCGATAACTCAGAACCAACGTGAGTTGCGGTCGGCGCAATATCTTCTTCCGCGTTAGGATCGATGAAGCCGATGATTAAATCGGACAGGCGAGAGTCGCCCGCTTCTACGCGATCGTACTGATCGAGCAGATAGGTGATCGCTTCCGGATATTCGGCAACAGAGCATTGAACCTGGTTGATACCGTCTTCGATGCGCTTAGCGATGTCAATTTCGCCTTCGCGCGTCAGCAGTTCAACGGTACCCATTTCACGCATATACATGCGCACCGGGTCGGTGGTACGGCCAATTTCAGATTCAACACTGGATAAAACCTGAGCGGCGGCTTCTGCGGCATCTTCGTCAGTGTCGGAGCTGTTCTCATTCAGGATCAGATCATCGGCATCAGGCGCTTCTTCTACGACCTGAATACCCATGTCATTAATCATCTGAATGATGTCTTCGATCTGATCGGAGTCGACGATATCTTCCGGCAGATGGTCATTGACCTCAGCATAGGTCAGATAGCCTTGCTCCTTACCACGGGTGACAAGTAGCTTAAGCTGTGACTGCGGGTTTTGCTCCATAAGACGGTATCCACACTTCTGTTAATTAGATTGGTGTCGGTCGGCGGCGAGCCAACTATAACAGTGAAGGCGTTGTGTTTTTGCCGCTGCCTACATCGCGGCCAGGGCTTTTGCCCTTCTATATTCGGCACTTAAGCCGCTTTTGTTCTTTCCGGGCCTGGCTTCGACGCCTACGGCCCTAATAGGGTGATGTTTCCGGCTTCGCTTATCGCGTCTAATAATCCGGAAATGACTGAGCCAAAATGCGGTTTTTAACGTGCTTGCAGTTCTGACCCAGTAAAAATCTTATTTTTTCGCTAATGCCTGGCTTAAAGCCCAGAACTCGCGACGTTCGATGGCGCTTAGGCCTTCCGTTCGCTCACGTGCGATTAATGCTTCAAGGCGCTGTTCGAGCGCGGAATCATAAATACTTGCCAGTGAATCCTGAAACACTTCTTCCGCCTCTTCATCCACTATCATGTGGTTCCAGGTGGCCAGTGTTTCAAGGGTCTGGCTAAAATTTGTCCCGCGATATAACTCTAGTAGCTGTCCGGTAGTCAGGCCAGGATTCTCTGTACAACGACTGACTAACTCCACAAATAGCGGTAAACCCGCCATTTTCGACTGCTCGAGTCCATCCAGTGTAGGCACGATGGAAGCAAATTGCGGATTCTGCACCAATAACGCAATCAACACGCGCATGGTGGTGCGCTTCAACGGTGGCGCCGTTGGTAGCACTCCGCTTTCGGCCAGCTTCGGCATCAGCTTGTCTAACTGGTTATCGTCAAGAATGCCGAGTTTGTTACCCAAAGTTTGACGCATATAAATGCGTAAGGTTTCACCAGGAATCTGACTAATCAGCGGCAGCGCCAGTGTCGCCAGCTTGGTCTTACCGTCACGGGTACTCAAATCCACCTGCGGCATTAAGCTATCGAACAAAAACGTGGAGAGCGGTGTTGCCTGCTCCATCCGCGCTTCGAAGGCTTCTTTGCCCTCTTTGCGTACCAGCGTGTCTGGATCCTCGCCATCGGGCAAAAACATAAAGCGTAGCTGACGACCATCATTCATGTATGGCAATGCGGTTTCGAGCGTACGCCACGCGGCCTCACGTCCGGCGCGGTCGCCGTCGTAACAGCAAATCACGGTATCGGTTGAACGATACAGCAGCTGAACGTGTTCCGCAGTGGTCGAGGTGCCCAGCGAAGCAACGGCATAATCGATGCCAAATTGCGCCAGCGCCACCACGTCCATGTAACCTTCTACCACCAGCAAACGCGCGGGTTGCGGATGATTTTTTTGTGCTTCATAAAGCCCGTACAGCTGGCGGCCTTTATGAAAAATGGGTGTTTCAGGTGAGTTCAGATACTTCGGCGTATCATTGCCCAGCACGCGACCACCAAAACCTATTACGCGGCCACGCTTATCGCGAATAGGGAACATCACGCGATCGCGAAAACGATCGTAGGTGCGGCCTGAGTCATTGCTGACCAACATGCCGGCTTCCATCAGTGATTCGCGATCGTCTTTTTGCTGGCCAAAGCGCTTCAGTACATTATCCCAACCGGCGGGCGCATAGCCGATAGCGAAGTGATCGATCACTTCCTGGCTGAGTCCGCGCGTGGCGAGATAATTCTGAGCAGATTGCGCTTGCGGATTCCGCAGGCTCTGTTGATAAAAGCCGTTCAGGCCTTCCAGCAACTGATAAAGACTTTGACGCTGATGGCGTTCCATTTGGCTGGGGCCGTTGCCCGCTTCATACGGCACTTCTAAGCCGTGAAGCGTTGCCAGCTCCTCAACGCTCTCAACAAATTCCAGACGATCGTGATTCATCAGGAAGTCGATGGCGTTGCCCTTGGCTCCGCAACCGAAGCAGTAATAAAACTGCTTCTCACCGCTGACGGTGAAAGAGGGGGTTTTCTCGTTATGAAAAGGACAGCACGCGTGATAATTCTTACCCTGCTTTTTCAGCTTAACGCGGGCATCGATAAGATCCACGATGTCCGTGCGGGCAAGTAAGTCGTTGATAAATACGCGTGGAATTCGTCCTGCCATAAGCCCCGATTTTTCAGCTCATAAACGACAACAAGCCGCGCTTCCTTTCGGAAAGCACGGCCTTTTACTTGACTCTGTCTGCGTTTATCACGCGGCGGAAGCGAACTTCCGCAAGAAATTAGTACAGACGAGTGCGGCGTGCGTTTTCGCGAGCCAGTTTCTTGGCGTGACGCTTAACTGCAGATGCTTTAGCGCGCTTACGCTCGGTGGTAGGCTTTTCGTAGAACTCACGGCTACGAACTTCTGCCAGAACACCTGCTTTCTCGCATGAACGCTTGAAGCGACGCAGTGCTACGTCGAACGGCTCGTTTTCACGTACTTTAATTACCGGCATGTAACTCTTACCTCGATAAAATTCGGTTTTTGCTGCTGACTGCGGCGCCAGCACATTTCAAAATGGTGCAGCATTTTACTCCAGCCGCGGCCGACTTGTAAAGCACCATGTATAATTTAGAACCAACAGGGGCATATGCCTTCGCGGCTGCCGGTTTTTTCAGGCCGTGGAGTATAGCGCACTCTTTATGCGACAGAAAAACACTTTTTCCTGGCCAAAGTGTCTGGGCTGTGATTTGGCTGTGCTACACTGCGCGCCGCAAGAAGAGGGTGATAAAAGCTATGCGAGTTCTGGGTATTGAAACGTCCTGCGATGAAACCGGCATCGCGATTTATGACGATGCGTCCGGTCTGCTGGCAAATCAATTATATAGCCAAGTGAAACTGCATGCCGATTACGGCGGTGTGGTGCCAGAACTGGCATCGCGCGACCACGTGCGCAAAACCGTGCCGCTGATTCAGGCCGCGCTGAAAGAAGCCGGTCTTGAGCCGCAGCAAATTGACGGCGTTGCCTATACGGCGGGGCCAGGATTGGTTGGCGCGCTGCTGGTTGGGGCGACTATTGGGCGTGCGTTGGCCTTCGCCTGGAATGTGCCGGCGGTACCGGTGCATCACATGGAAGGGCATCTGCTGGCGCCGATGCTGGAAGAGCATCCGCCGCAATTCCCGTTTGTCGCGCTGCTGGTTTCCGGCGGTCACACGCAATTGATCAGCGTGACCGGTATTGGTGAATACACTTTGCTCGGCGAATCGATTGACGATGCAGCCGGTGAAGCCTTTGATAAAACCGCCAAATTGCTCGGTCTGGATTACCCCGGCGGGCCGATGTTATCGCGTATGGCACAGCAGGGTACGCCAAACCGCTTCAAGTTCCCGCGTCCGATGACCGATCGTCCGGGGCTGGACTTCAGCTTCTCCGGCCTGAAAACCTTTGCGGCGAATACCATTCGCGAGCATCAGGATGACGAGCAAGCGCGTGCTGATATTGCCCGCGCGTTTGAAGATGCGGTGGTTGATACCTTAATGATCAAGTGCAAACGCGCGCTGGAGCAAACCGGTTTTAAACGTTTAGTGATTGCCGGTGGCGTCAGCGCCAACCGCACGCTGCGTGAGCGCATGGCTGAGATGATGCAAAAGCGCGGCGGCGAAGTGTTTTACGCGCGTCCTGAATTCTGCACCGATAACGGCGCAATGATCGCCTATGCCGGTATGGTGCGACTGAAAGGTGGCACGCGTGGAGAGCTTGGCGTCAGCGTGCGACCGCGCTGGCCGCTGTCAGAACTGCCCGCCATCTAAAACGAAAAACCGGCATCGCGCCGGTTTTTTTATTTCTTCTTTTTCCGCTTCCAGATCTTATTTTCCTGGCCGCGCCACAGGCGCTGGATGTTGTCGTGATGCCGCAACAGAATCAGGCAGGAGAGCATGGACACCGGAAAGGTAAACTGCGGCTTGAACCACCAGACATAAAACGGGGCGATCAGCGCGCTAACAATCGCACCCAGTGACGAATAACCGCTTAGCAGCACCGTCAGCAGCCAGGTGCCGGTCATCAAACCCGTTAAATCCCAGCCGATCGGTGCGATGGCACCGAAGGCGGTTGCCACGCCTTTACCGCCGCGAAAACGGAAGAATACCGGATAGATGTGGCCAAGGCAGGCGGCAATTGCCGTTAGGCCAAGATAGAGTGGCGCAACGTGCAGCAGATAAGCTATCCACACCGGAATCATGCCTTTCGCCACGTCGAAAATCAGCACCGCCGCCGCGGCAGCCTTACCACCAATGCGTAAAACATTGGTAGCGCCAGGATTGCCTGAGCCCTGCGTGCGCGGATCGGGTAAACCAGCCAGTTTACAAACCAGTATCGCACTGGAAATCGAACCGCAAAGATACGCGAAAATAATCATACCAAGCGCGATAGCACTCATAGCTTCGTACCGTTCCTTTTGGGTCGTTTTGTTCTCGATAAGCGTGGATAATACGCATAATCCGCCGGAAGTGGTATCCGGCTTAGCCAAAAACAGAGACTGACATCATGGATATCGTATTTATCGAGCAACTCACCGTGTTCACCCACATTGGCGTTTACGACTGGGAGCAAGGCATGCTACTGAAATTGGTGCTCGATGTCGAAATGGCATGGGACAACCGTCAGGCCGCGGCCAGCGATGATGTGAATGATTGTCTGAGCTATGCCGATGTCACCGAAGCGATCCTCAATCACCTACAAGGCCGGCGTTTTGCCCTCGTCGAAAGGGTGGCGGAAGAAATCGCCGATCTGTTGATGAATCGTTTCAAAACGCCGGGAGTACGCATAAAGGTAGGTAAACCGGGGGCTATCGCCCAGGCTGCGAGCGTTGGCGTGCGTATTGAGCGCGGGACTATTCCGAAATAAATCTTCCGTGATTGCCATCACAATGAAACCAAACCAAATTATGGTGTGTCTCACTTGAGGCCGCTGCGCTGACCAATCGATCGTGCCTGAATTTCTTAAGGTTTCCTTCAGCGTAGCGCAGGCATAATTTCAGGCGGTAGCCCTTTGCGACCGCCTTTTTACTGTTTAAAACGGATAGAGGATAAATTTTGATGGCAGACATTCATCAGCTTTGGGTAGCTGCAATCCTGGGGATTGTAGAAGGCCTCACGGAATTCCTGCCGGTCTCTTCCACGGGCCACATGATTATTGTTGGCCACCTGCTGGGTTTTGAAGGCGAGACCGCCGAAACCTTCGAAGTGGTGATCCAGCTGGGATCGATTCTGGCTGTGGTGGTGATGTTTTGGCGCCGACTGTTTGGTTTAATCGGCATTCACTTTGGTGAGGTCAAACACGAAGGTGTAGGGACCGGAAGGTTAACGCTGATTCATATTCTGCTGGGTATGGTGCCAGCGGTGGTAATTGGTTTGCTGCTGCACGATCAAATCAAAACGTTGTTTAACCCGATTAACGTGATGTACGCGCTGGTTGTCGGCGGTGTGCTGCTGTTGGTGGCCGAGTATTTCAAACCAAAACAACCCAAAGCCGTTGGCGTGGATGACATTACCTATCGCCAGGCATTTATGATTGGCTGCTTCCAGTGTCTGGCGCTGTGGCCGGGCTTCTCTCGCTCGGGAGCGACAATTTCGGGCGGTATGCTGATGGGCGTAAGCCGTTATGCGGCGTCGGAATTCTCGTTCATTCTGGCGGTGCCGATGATGATTGGTGCAACCGGCCTTGATCTCTATAAGAGTCTGGGATTCCTGACGATGCAGGATCTCCCGATGTTTGCGGTAGGTTTCGTGACCGCTTTCATTGTGGCGCTGCTGGCAATCAAAGTGTTCCTGGAGCTGATTAAGCGTATCTCGTTCGTCTCTTTCGCCATCTACCGCTTCATTATCGCGGCCGTGGTTTACGCCATCTTTATGTAAGTTATCCTGCGCGGCCGGTTACGCTGGCCGCGCGTTAATCAATTCCGCCTGCAGTACCGCAATACGTCGACGCGTTAACTCTTCCCGTACTTCAGCCCCTTTAAAACCTGCCGCAACCACTTCTTTAGTGGGCACCGCTTGCGCTAGCGTAAATGCCAGGCGCAAATAATCGCCTTGCGGATAAGCCATGCTTTCCAGGCCGCTTCGGCCGCGCGCATCGGCTTCGCTGGTCAGTGCCATTTTCTCTACGCGATCGGGTTTGCGCCAGGCGTCTATACGATCAAACAACGCGATGAGCGCATCGGCCGGCTGACGTTCAATGGTGTGCACCACGTCGTGGAATTCTGTGACGACCAACGCCAAATCACGCACGTGATTCGGCACGCGCAGGCGTTGGCACAGCGCTTCAACGATGGGCACTCCCGCCAGGCCGTGACCATGATGGCTAGGCCATTTGTCCGCTGGCGTTAGCGCTTTGCCAACATCGTGAAAGAGCGTGGCGAAACGGACATCAAGCTGATCCGAGAGCGCGGCGGATAACGTCAGCGTCATCAACGCGTGTATGCCGGTATCAATTTCTGGGTGCCATTTGATTGGCGCAGGGATGCCGTAAAGGTTATCAATTTCCGGGAACAAGACGTGCAGCGCGCCACAATCACGCAGTACCTGGAAATAGACCTGCGGATTATGCGTCAGCAACGCTTTTTCCGTCTCTTTCCACACGCGTTCTGCCGTGAGATGAGCCAGTTCACCGCTGGCGGCCATTTCACGCATCAGCGCCAGGGTTTCATCCGCAATCCGGAAATTAAGGTGGGCAAAGCGGGCGGCGAAACGCGCCACGCGCAGCACTCGCAGCGGATCTTCATTAAAAGCGGCAGAAACATGGCGAAGCTGGCGCTGAGCCAGATCGCGCTGGCCACCGTAAGGATCGATTAGCTCACCACTTTCATCTTGTGCGATGGCATTGATGGTAAGATCGCGGCGCTGCAGATCCTGCTCCAGCGTGACGTCAGGCGCGAATTGCGTCACAAAACCGGTGTAACCATTGCCGCTTTTGCGCTCTGTTCGTGCCAGCGCGTACTCTTCACGGCTGCGCGGATGCAAAAAAACCGGAAAATCCCGGCCTACCTGCTGATATCCTTCCGCCAGCATGGTATCGGGTGTAGCGCCGACTACCACCCAATCTCTATCTTTTACCGGTAAACGCAGCAAGGCATCGCGCACTGCGCCACCGACCAGAAACGTCTTCACTCAACCACTCCAGAAGCAAATCAGAAATTGCGTGCACAACACGCTTGTTGCTTTATTGTTGCATACTTTGGCTAAAAATCGGGCACGACAAAAAGGGCATCTTACGATCCCCTTGAATAAAAGAACAAATCTACGTGGCGCGTTAGTTCATCCAGCGATCGTTTTTCTTGCGGCGCGGCACCATGTGCGGCAGCAGCAGACCCAGCAGTAAGCCCACGCCCAGCACGCCGCCGCCATACATAAACCACTGCATGATGATGGTGCGCTGTTTGTCATCCAGCTGCACATTAGCAGCGCTGACTTTCTTCTGCGCGACGATCAGCTCGTTCTTCAGCTTCTGATTCTCAGCTTTAAGGCCGTCAATGGTGCCGTCGCTGTTGGCGACTTTGTTTTGCATCTCGGAGGTGCGTTGGTTCCAGCTGTTATCGATGTTCGCCAGCTTCGCAGTCAGGTCTTTAACCTGCTGCTCCAGCTGCGGCACGCGAGTGCGCAGGCTGGGATTGGCGCTCAGCTGCGACAGTGGAATCCAGTTAGTTTTACCTTCTGCATCACGGATTTGGCCATATTGGGAATCACTGTTGGTTTGCAGTAAGGTGACTTCCTCTCCGGCGTTCAGCTTGCCAATCAGGCGATATTGATCGCCTGGGCCGCTGCGCACCCAAGTGGATAATTCATCGGAGATATAACGCTTTTCGTCAGCAGCATGGGCAGGTGTGATGGCGCTGAAAGCCAGCAAAGAAAGAGCAGCGAGTGTGATTTTTTTCATTCGATATCGTTTTTTCTTAATGGCGTAAAATTACCGGCACAGTCTGGAGACGCTTCTCATAAATCTGAATGAGAACTATCCTGGTCTCAATCTGGTGCGAAAAGGGTCGTAAAAGCACAAGAAAGCGGAGACAGCGGGCTTCCGGTGCATTACTCTTCGCCAGATTAAACTCGTAAGTGCCAGCAGCGTATTGAATAAAAAATTATGACCATTGAAATCGAATTAAAGTTCATTGCCACTCCGCAAGCCGCCGAAATACTGGCTGAAAAGCTTGCCGCCTGGCCACATCAGCATTTCGCCGCGCGCGATCTGACTAACATCTATTATGAAACCGACGACAACCAGCTGCGTCGCTGGGATATGGGCCTGCGCATTCGCGGCGTTGATCAACGTTATGAAATGACGCTGAAAGCCGCCGGTAAAACCGTGGGTGGCTTGCATCAGCGTCCGGAGTACAACGTTGATCTCACGGAGCCACAGCTGGATATTGCGCGTCTTCCCACTGAAATCTGGCCAGCAGGCACCGATATCACTGCGCTGCAATCGCAACTGCAACCGCTGTTTAGCACCCACTTCCAGCGTGAAACATGGCTGGTGGAGTTTGGCGGCAGTGAAATTGAAGTGGCGTTTGATCGCGGTGAGGTGACGGCGGGTGAGCTCAGTGAGCCGTTGTATGAAGTTGAGCTTGAGCTTAAAAGCGGGCAGCGCGATGACCTGCTGAAGTTTGCTGATGCTTTGATTGCGCTGGGTGGATTACGCCTCGGCAGCCTGAGCAAAGCGGCGCGCGGCTATCAGCTGGCGCAAGGCAATCTGCCTCGTCCAGTGCGTGCCCTGCCGTTGCAGAAAATCGCTGCCAAAGCGTCGGTGGAGCAGGGCATGATCAACGCCATGACCGCCGCGCTGACGCATTGGCAATATCATGAAGAAGTTTGGCTGCGCGGCAATAAAAATGCCAAAGCGTCGGTGATTGAAGCGCTGGAAACGCTGCGCCAGGCCTTTTCACTGTTTGGTGCTTTGGTCCCACGTAAGGCCAGCAGCGATCTGCGTCAGAAGTTGACCCGTCTTGAAGAGATGCTGGCTGATGAAGAGAACAATGCGGAAGCAGCCTGCTTCTCACTCACCTCCGTCGAAGCCCAGTTAGCGCTTACTCACTGGCTGGTTGAGTCTCAGTGGCAGAATTGGCTCGACGACAAGAGTCGCAGCAAATTGCAGGGATCCTTCAAACGCTTCAGCGATATTATGCTGAGCCGTATTGCAGCCGACCTCAGAGAAACCTTCGATGGCGTTCAGCTGTTCAATGAGTTTCAGGATAAGGCGACGCGCCTAAATCGTCAGCTGCTGGCGGTTAATTTGCTGGCGGGCGCCTATCCGGCCGAGGATGTTAATAGCTGGCTGGAAGGGTGGCAGGAGTTGCAGCATGCCATTCGGGAAAAGCAGGAGCGAGGCTTAATTCATCTGGCTAATCTCGCTATTCGGCCCGCGCCGTTCTGGCTCAATAGCGGAATCAAACGCTAACGAAAAATCCAATCAGGGAGAGACGATGTTGTTACCGTTACCAGCGCTGATGCAGGCGCAGTTGGCTAATGTGGCAGAGCGACTTGGTTTGCCACTCTCAGCGTTCACGCCAGAACAGGCTGGTGCGCTGACCTTTAGTGACTTTATCCTCGATAACCTGCAGCAGCATCCGGAATGGTGGCAGCATTTGCAGCAGCAAGCGCCCGCGCCAGATGAGTGGCAGCACTATGCCCGCTGGCTGAATGACGCGCTGCAAGCGGTTGATAACGAATCCTCCCTGATGCGCGAACTGCGTCTGTTCCGCCGGCATATGCTGGTGCGTATTGCCTGGATGCAGGCGCTGCAGCACTCCAACACGGAACAGAGCTTACAGCAGCTCAGCACGCTGGCGGAAATTCTGATTGCGGCAGCGCGCGATTGGGTATGGCAGGATTGCAGCCGTGATTTCGGCACCCCCTGCAATGACGCCGGAGAAGCCCAACCGATGCTGATCCTGGGTATGGGTAAACTGGGTGGCTGCGAGCTTAACTTCTCTTCTGATATCGACCTGATTTTTGCCTGGCCTGAAAACGGTGTCACGCACGGCGGACGGCGCGAACTCGACAATGCACAGTTCTTTACGCGCATGGGGCAGCGCCTGATCAAAGTGCTCGATCAGCCGACGGTAGATGGATTTGTCTATCGCGTGGATATGCGCCTGCGCCCGTTTGGTGACAGTGGTCCGCTGGTGCTGAGCTTTGCTGCACTGGAGGATTATTACCAGGAACAGGGGCGCGACTGGGAACGCTACGCGATGGTTAAAGCCCGGCTGATGGGCGATGACCGTGGCCACTGGAGCCAGGAATTGCAGCAAATGCTGCGCCCGTTTGTCTATCGGCGTTACATCGATTTCAGCGTGATCCAGTCGCTGCGTAACATGAAAGGTATGATTGCACGCGAAGTACGCCGACGGGGCTTGAAAGACAACATCAAACTCGGTGCGGGCGGTATCCGTGAAACAGAATTCATCGTTCAGGTATTCCAGCTGATTCGAGGAGGACGTGAGCGCTCACTACAATTACGATCCTTGCTGCCTACGCTCGAAGCGATTGGCGAACTGGCTCTACTTAGCCAGCAGCAGGTTGAACATCTGCGTGAAGCCTATCTTTTCCTGCGTCGCCTGGAAAACCTTCTGCAAAGTATTAATGACGAGCAGACGCAAACGCTGCCGGAAAACGAACTCGATCGCCAGCGCTTAGCCTGGGCAATGGGGGCGGTGGACTGGCATGCGCTGATGGTACAGCTTGAAGAGCACATGGCTGGCGTGCGCGCCATCTTTGATGAGTTGATTGGTGACGATGCGCCTGACGTTGACGATCAGCCACAGCTGGCTGAATTTGCCGGGCTATGGCAAGACACGCTGGAAGAGAACGACCTTATTCCGGTAGTGCCGCAGCTGAATGATGCGCAGCGTCACGCGCTTTACAATGCGCTAAACAATTTTCGCCAGGATGTGAGTCGCCGTACTATTGGCCCGCGCGGGCGTTTGGCGCTTGATCAGCTGATGCCGCGTCTGCTCAGTGAGGTTTGCCCACGCGAGGATGCGGATGTGCTGCTGAACCGCCTGACGCCGCTGCTGTTGGGCGTGTTGACGCGCAGTACCTATCTCGAGTTGTTAACCGAATATCATGGCGCGCTGCGCCATCTGATTCGCCTCTGCGCCGCATCACCGATGATTGCCAGCCAGCTGGCGCGTTATCCGCTGCTGCTGGATGAGCTGCTCGATCCGGCAACCCTTTATCAACCTACCGCTACCGATGCGTACCGCGATGAGTTGCGTCAGTATCTGCTGCGCATCCCCACCGATGACGAAGAGCAGCAGTTGGAAGCGCTGCGCCAGTTTAAGCAGGCGCAGCATCTGCGCATTGCCGCTGCTGATATTGCTGAAACGCTGCCGGTCATGAAAGTGAGCGATCACTTAACCTGGCTGGCGGAGGCGATAATTGAATCGGTGGTGCAGCAAGCCTGGCAAATGATGGTGCAACGTTATGGGCGTCCATCACATCTCACCAGCGATAGCGAACGGGGTTTCGCGGTGGTGGGCTATGGCAAGCTCGGTGGCTGGGAACTGGGTTATAGCTCCGATCTCGATTTGGTCTTCCTGCACGATTGCCCTGATGATGCGGAAACGGATGGTGAACGCGTCATTGATGGCCGCCAGTTCTATCTACGCCTGGCACAGCGCGTGATGCATCTGTTCAGCACGCGTACCTCCTCCGGCATTTTGTATGAGGTGGATGCGCGTCTGCGTCCTTCTGGCGCCGCAGGGATGCTGGTGAGCACCTTTGCCGCCTTCAACGAGTATCAGCGTAGCGAAGCCTGGACCTGGGAACATCAGGCATTAGTGCGCGCGCGTATTGTGTTCGGTGAGCCGGCGCTCTGCGAACGTTTTGATGATATCCGGCGCGGTATTCTCTGCCTGCCGCGAGAGCGCGATACGTTGCAGAAAGAAGTGCGCGAAATGCGCGAAAAAATGCGCGCGCATCTCAGCAATAAACATAAAGGCCGCTGGGAGATTAAGACCGATGAGGGCGGTATCACCGATATTGAATTCATCGCACAATACTTTGTCTTAGGCTACGCCGCTGCACAGCCCGCATTGACGCGCTGGTCGGATAACGTGCGCATATTTGAGCTGATGGCCCGGCATAACATCATGCCGGAAGATGAGGCACAGGCACTGACGCACGCCTACGTAACGCTGCGTGATGCGCTACATCATCTTGCGCTACAGGAATTACCGGGACATGTTGCGCCCGACGCCTTTGCCGCTGAGCGAGCGGTGGTAAACAGCAGCTGGCAGCGTTGGTTGAACGTTGCCGAATCAGATCGCGCGGGACAGTGAGCCATAGGGCTTCGAAACCCTGCAACTTAACGTAGGAAGGGTATATGGTATTATCCGCGCATAATTTTGACCGTAGTCTGGAGTCTTTGGAATGAAAGTAACACTGCCCACCTTTGGCAAGGCCACCGTGTTGGTCGTCGGCGACGTGATGTTGGACCGCTATTGGTATGGCCCAACTAGCCGTATTTCGCCGGAAGCGCCGGTACCGGTGGTAAAAGTGGATACCATTGAAGAGCGTCCGGGCGGTGCGGCTAACGTTGCGATGAACATTGCCGCGCTCGGTGCTGCGTCTCGCCTGATTGGTCTGACCGGTGCTGACGATGCCGCGCGAGTGTTAAGCGAAACGCTGCAGAAAGTGAAGGTTGACTGCGATTTTGTAGCAGTAAAAAGCCATCCGACCATTACCAAACTGCGCGTGTTATCCCGTAATCAGCAACTTATTCGCCTCGACTTCGAAGAAGGGTTTGAGGAAGTGGATCCGCAGCCGATTCACGATCGCATGCGTCAATCGCTGAAGCAGGCGGGTGCGCTGGTACTGTCAGACTACGCTAAAGGCGCGCTGAATAGCGTACAGACCATGATTCAGCTGGCGCGTGAAGCCAATGTGCCCGTGCTGATCGATCCAAAAGGCACGGATTTCGAACGTTATCGTGGTGCGACGCTGCTGACACCTAATTTGTCTGAGTTTGAAGCCGTGGTGGGTAAATGCAAAACCGTTGATGAGATTGTCAGCCGTGGTATGCAGCTGATTGCCGATTTCGAACTCTCCGCGCTGCTGGTTACCCGCTCAGAAAATGGAATGACGCTGCTCCAACCCGGTAAAGCGCCGCTGCATTTGCCCACGCAGGCGCAGGAAGTGTATGACGTCACCGGTGCCGGTGATACGGTGATTGGTGTGCTGGCGGCGGTATTGGCGGCGGGCGATAGCCTGGAGGAAGCCTGTTTCCTCGCCAATGCGGCGGCGGGTGTGGTGGTAGGCAAGTTGGGTACTTCCACCGTCAGCACCGTTGAGTTGGAGAACGCCATTCATGCTCGTCCGGAAAGCGGTTTTGGCGTGATGAATGAGTCAGAGTTGAAAGCCGCTGTGGCGCAGGCGCGCCAGCGCGGTGAAAAAGTGGTTATGACCAACGGAGTATTCGATATCCTGCATGCGGGCCATGTTTCCTATCTGGCCAATGCGCGTAAGTTAGGCGATCGCCTGATTGTGGCGGTAAATAGCGATGCTTCTACCAGGCGGCTGAAAGGCGAAACGCGTCCGGTGAATCCGCAGGAAAACCGCATGATTGTGCTGGGTGCGCTGGAAGCCGTTGATTGGGTAGTATTGTTTGAAGAAGATACGCCACAGCGTCTCATCGCTGAAGTCCTGCCCGATCTGCTGGTGAAAGGCGGCGATTACAAGCCGGAAGATATCGCGGGAAGCAAAGAAGTGTGGGCGAACGGCGGCGACGTGCGTGTGCTCAACTTTGAAGATGGTATTTCAACCAGCAACATCATCAAAACCATTCGCAGCCATTAAGCTTGAGCTGGCGGGAGAATCTCTCCCGCCAAATACATTACTGCGGAGTATCGATTTTGCCAGCCGGATCGGGCGTGATGATCGCTGGAGCCGGTGCCGCTGGGCTCTCACTTTCCAACTTCGCCAAACGCTGTTCCAGTGCGGCAAGTTTCTCACGTGTGCGCAGTAAAACCTGCGTCTGTACGTCGAACTCTTCACGATTGACCAAATCCATGCGCGTCAATTGCGCCTGCAAAACCTGACGGATTTTCTTTTCGACATCGTCGCCAAAATCACGAATACCTTTCGGCATAGCTTCATGTACCTGGCGAGCCAGTTGTTCAATTTTTTTCGTGTCGATCATGATGATTTCCTGATTACGGTGGCCGATAGCAGTGCGTGTTCGGACTTAATAGCTATTAAGTGTAATGCCTGAAACGAAAAGGTTAAACCTGAATTCCGCAACGCAGGAAATGCAAAAGCATTTGCACTTTTGTCGATTGCCCGACCAGATGATTGGCGTTATAGTTTATCCGCTTATTCTCAGGGCGGGGCGAAATTCCCCACCGGCGGTAAATCAGCGTCTGCTGAAAGCCCGCGAGCGCTATTACTGCAAAGTGATAGGTCAGCAGATCCGGTGTGATTCCGGAGCCGACGGTTAGAGTCCGGATGGGAGAGGGTAACGACATCTGCCGGGCTTTGCCCGCGCCACGTTATTGCCATGTGTTTTGTACGCACTCCTAAGCACGCCCTGGTTCTGGTAACTCATATTTTTATAAGGTTTTTTACCATGAATCAGACGCTTCTTTCTGAATTTGGCACGCCTGAACAGCGTGTAGAACGCGCCATTGATGCGCTGCGTAATGGTCGCGGTGTGATGGTGCTTGACGATGAAAATCGTGAAAACGAAGGCGATATGATTTTCGCTGCAGAAACCATGACCGTTGAACAGATGGCGTTAACTATCCGCCACGGTAGCGGCATTGTTTGTCTCTGTATCACTGAAGAGCATCGCAAACAGCTTGAACTGCCGATGATGGTTGAAGATAACACCAGCGCTTATGGCACCGGTTTTACTGTGACAATCGAAGCTGCAGCCGGCGTAACAACAGGCGTTTCTGCAGCCGATCGCATCACCACTATTCGTGCTGCGGTAGCGGATAGCGCTAAGCCTTCTGACTTAAATCGTCCTGGCCATGTTTTCCCGCTGCGTGCGCGTGAAGGCGGTGTGCTGACACGTGGTGGGCATACTGAAGCCACCATCGATCTGGTGACGTTGGCAGGATTCAAGCCTGCAGGCGTGCTGTGTGAATTGACCAACGATGATGGCAGCATGGCGCATGCGCCAGAAGCGATTGTGTTTGCTAAGCAACATGATATGCCAGTTGTCACCATCGAAGATCTGGTTGCATATCGCCGTCAGCGCGAGACGCGTCAGGCCAGCTAACTGGATGATGATAATAGAAAGGGCCGGAGACACTATCCGGCTTTTTTTATGCGTGCTCGTTTGGCGTAAAACACATGATTACCAATCACCACTGTGCGTTGGAACGTATGACGCCATGCCGGTTTAGCACCGTGTGCGTGAAAAAAGGTCGCTCCTTTCGTCACGTCTTTTAATTCCCCCTTTACGATCTTTTTCGCCAGCTTTCTGGCTTGCTGCCAGTTCTTGTCTTCTCTGGGCGGAGAACGATAAGGTTTTTTTCTGAGAGACGTCCAGGAGAACTGCTTCGGTGCGTACACCACAGGGCAGATCTCTTTGATCTCCCCCTTTGCGCGGTTCATGGTCAACGTACCTATGGCTATTTGTCCTTTAATCGGTTCACCACGCGCTTCATGGTAGATATTCATCGCCAGGCACAATATTGCCGCCTCAATTAACATAATGTTCCACCGCTCATGTTTGTTAAACCGAGTGGAGTGTAAGAATCAGATTTCGACGATGTAACAAGACCTGTCTGGCTCGCCGCTGCCTGCAAGCTATGTGCCTGATAACTGGAGATATCATTGGTAAGATTGCGACGAATCTTGCTTCAAAAAGAAAAGGGGAAGTAGTTAAGCTGGTCTGTTGACGTCAGGGGAAAAGCCATGGGCGTTTCAATGGAAAATTTGTTCAAATTAACTGATGAAGAACATCATGCTTATCAGCGTTAATCCGGCCATGAAAGCGCGTATCGTAGCGGTTAACAAAGCTACAATTCGCCAGAGGATTAATCATGAGCCACACCCGTATGCCCGCGCTGTTCCTTGGTCATGGCAGCCCAATGAACGTCCTGGAAGATAACCGTTATACCCAAGCCTGGCAGCATTTAGGTGCCACATTGCCGCGGCCGCGCGCTATTCTCGCCGTTTCGGCACATTGGTATACGCGGGGTACGGCCGTGACGGCGATGAAGGATCCACGCACCATCCATGACTTTGGCGGTTTCCCACAAGCGCTGTTTGATGTGCGCTACCCGGCGCCTGGATCGCCCGATTTAGCGCAGCAGGTGATTGATTTACTGACGCCGATTGCAGTCAAGGCCGATCAGGAGTGGGGATTTGATCATGGATCCTGGGGCGTGCTGGCAAAAATGTATCCAGCTGCCGATATTCCCGTTGTGCAGCTGAGTATCGACGGCACTAAACCCGCCGCATGGCACTACGAAGTGGGGCAAAGGCTAGCCTCGTTACGCGACGAAGGTGTGATGATCGTTGCTAGCGGTAACGTGGTACATAATCTGCGTATGCTGCGCTGGCAGGGAGCAGAAACCGCTTATCCCTGGGCAGAGAGTTTTAATCAGTTCGTACGTGAGAACCTGAGCTTCCAGGGCGAGGTGGCGGATCATCCTCTGGTGAATTTTATGCAACATCCAGATGCGCAGCAGTCAAACCCAACGCCGGAACACTATCTGCCGCTGCTGTATATTCTGGGCGCACGCGCCGCTGATGAAGCGATTACGCTCCCGGTGGAAGGGATGGAGATGGGCGCGATCAGTATGATGTCAGTGCAGGTTGGTTAACTATTCTGGCCGCCCGAGGATTGCGGGCGGCGCAGCTTTTACTCAATAAAAGTGTGCGGATAAAAGCGAGACAGATCCTGAGTGATCAAGGCACGATCTTCACGCAGGCCAATGCCGGCAGGTTGATCGTCAATCAGCCAGCTACCAATCAGCGTGTAGCTATCACCAAATTTAGGTAACTGATAGAACTGCTGAATAATCATGCCTTCTTCGCCATACGGGCCGTCGGCACGCGCGATCTCCTGACCATTTTCGATGATGCGAATATTGGCCCCTTCGCGCGAGAACAGCGGTTTCACCACATATTTATCCATCTGTGGCGCGTTTTTGTCATCTGCAAAATAGGCGGGCAGCAGGTTAGGATGGTTAGGGAACATCTCCCACAGCAGCGGCAGCAGCGCCTTATTGGATATAATGCTTTTCCACGCAGGCTCCAGCCAACGGACACCGGCATCCGCGAGCTTGGTTGAGAACACTTCGCGCAGCATGAATTCCCACGGATAGAGTTTAAATAGGTTGCTGATAACCTGATCGTTTACATCGGTAAACTGGCCTCTTTCGCCTAACCCAATTTCATCAATATAGAGAAATTCACTCGGCAGCCCGGCTTCGGTAGCGCAGTCCTGCAGATATTGCACCGTAGCGCGATCTTCTTCGGTGTCACGGCAACAGGAAAAGTGCAGCCAGTTAAAACCGTGTTGCTGATGCAGTGTGGCAAAGCGATCAATCAACTTCTCTTGCAGACTGTTGAATTGGTCACTGCCGTGCGGCAGATTGCCCGCTTTAACTTGATCTTCTAGCCAGATCCACTGAAAGAATGCCGCTTCATACAGCGAGGTTGGCGTATCGGCATTATTTTCCAGGAGTTTGGCATCACCTTTACCATCCCATGCCAGATCGAGGCGCGAATAAAGTGAAGGCTGGCGTAGCTTCCAGGACTCACGCACAAAATCCCATGTGTGCTTAGGAATGCAGAAACGGGTGAGTAGCGCCTCGCTATTCACCACCTTTTCCACGGCCTGTAAACACATCTGATGCAGTTCGGCGGTGGTCTCTTCCAGCTGTTCAACCTGCGCTAGCGTGAACTGATAGTAAGCATCTTCACACCAGTACGGCTCGCCATACATGGTGTGAAACTGGAAGCCATACTCCGCTGCTTTTTCACGCCAGTCTGGGCGCTCGCTGATTGCAATACGTTGCATGCTGCGGCTTAGCCTCCCAGCGAACGGCTGCTGGTGCCGGAGGCACTGCTGCGCTGCATGGTGTTTTGTTTTGCCACGCTGTCACCGAAACCGCCGCGGGTAATGGTGGAGGTGGTTGCCGGTTTAGGTGCCATGGCGGTTTTTGGCACGTTCATTGTGCGGCCTGAGGTGGCATTACCGTAATTTTTACCCGCTGCATCAACAAATTTGCCGTTTGCTGGGCTATTTGGATTCTTCGGTGAGAAGAGCGGTTGCTGGGCAAAGCCTGCGCCGCCGCCCATCATCCGACCCATCATGTAACCGGCCATTAACGGCATCCAGAAGCTGCCGCTTTGCTGTGCTTCCGCGTTATTCGCGGTGGTACCAACGCCTGCCTGCGCTGGCGTTTGCTGGCACTGATTTTCACCAAACTCTGCAACGCAATCCTCACGCGTGGCATATTTTGGCGCGGTACGTTCGGCTTCTTTCAAGGCGTTGTTGTACGCAGTGGTACATTGCGCGCTCTCGCCTGGATTGGCTTTTGCACAATCATCCGCGTTTTGGTAGAGGGAAACCGTTTCGTCACTCTGTTCGCAGCCTGCCAGCATAAACACTGCGCTAACGGCAAATGCAACCGGCGTTAAGTGGCGTGCCTGCCAGCTTTTACGGAAAGCGGCGTGGCGAATATTTTTCGTCCGTTTCATTATCTTTATCCTGTGCCCAAAGGTGGGGGTTAGGATAGGGGATGAGTGGTGGAAAATGAAGCGTGACGCCAGAGGGAGAGGGGATCTTTACGTTGTTATACGATTGAATGCGAAAGGGGCCGCAAGCGACCCCTTTATAAATCAATTACCGAAGGGATTTCCACTGCTGCGGGCGGCAGCGGGACGCGCTCGTGCGGCGCTTGAAGGCGCTGTCGTCTGCGGACCGTTATCCACGCGGGCGGCTTGCTGGTTGTTTTCCGGTGCAACAACTTCGGGTGCTGTCGTCACCTCTTTGCCGAGTGAACTGTTCAGCTGTTGCAGATCCTGCTCGTTCAGCGTACCCAGCGCATATTTAATATTCAGCTGGTTAATGAGGTAGCTGTAACGTGCGTCAGAAAGCTGCTGTTTAGCGTTGAACAGCGTGGTGGTGGCATCCAACACATCCACGATCGTCCGCGTACCCACCTGATAGCCTGCTTCCATCGCATCAAGTGAACTCTGCGCAGAGACAACCGCCTGCTTGTAGGCATCGATGCTACTGATAGACGCATTCACGTTGTTGAATGAGGAACGGACGGTTTGCACCGCGCTACGGTGCGCGCCTTCCAGCTGCTCGCTAGCGGCAACATAATTGTACTGCGCCTGTTTCACCTGTGAAGTCACAGAACCACCGCTGTACAGCGGCATGGTGAAGCTCAGGCCAACCTGGTTAGAACCGGTAATTGAGTCGGTGCTGCTTGCGCTCTGGTTCGCGCGGCTGCCGCCATATTTGCTGTTAGACATACCGGTTGAGGCCGTCAAATCCAGCGTTGGCATGTGGCCGGTTTCCGCTGAACGAATCTGCTCACGTGCCAGATCCTGGCTCAGACGTGCAGAAAGCAAGTTCAGGTTACGGCTTTCAGCTTGTTTCAGCAGCGCAGCAACGGCATCGGGACGCGCCGTTTTAAAACGATCGATATTCAGTGAAGCCAGTGACAGATAATCCATGCCGGTAATCTGGCGCAGCGATTCCACGGCGTTATCGAGGTTGTTGCGGGCAGTGACTTCGTTAGCCAGTACGCTGTCATATTGCGCGCGGGCGTTTTGAACGTCAGTGATCGCCACCAGCCCAACGTTGAAGCGCTGGGTGGTTTGATCCAATTCGCGGTAGATCGATTGTTTCTGTGCTTCAGTGTAAGAAAGCGTATCGATCGCCTTCAACACGTTGAAATAGGCAGTTGCACTGTTCAGAATCAGGTCTTGCTGGGCAACCTGATAAGTGACGTCCTGGATACCAGCCGCTTTTTCCTGCAGTGACAGCGCGCGCCATTTCGACATGTCGAAAATAGTTTGAGTTAATTGCAGAGACGCGCTGGTCGTGTTGGAATGAAGTCCGCTGCTGTCGCGGTAGCCATTGTTATAAGTATAATCTGCGCCCAAGCCTAGCTGCGGCAATAAAGGACTACGCGCTTCATTGATCTTTTCAAATGCAGCGTCGCGATCCGCAGCGGAAGCACGCAGATCGGGGTTGCTAAGGCGCGCCTGCTGATAGACCTGCAACAGGTTTTCTGCCTGGCTGGCCAGGCTGAATCCGCCCAGGCTCAGTCCAATAAAAAGTGGGAGCAGTTTTTTCATTTGCATTCCTTTTGTTGCAGCAAATTGCACTGGTAGCGCTGCAGGTAAGCCAAAAAAATAATCGCCGATTCTACAGAGGCGGCGTCAGAGATAAGTTGGCTGAACGTGCCTTCTTCCCCTAATTTACGCAATTAATTCAAAAAGAACCACTCGGACGGAGCGGCGGGCTTGGCTTTTCTTTGCTCCACCCCAATCTGCATAAGGAATCAGACGATGGTAAGTGAAAAAAAATCCCCTGTGACTTTCACAAAAAACGATGTAGAAATTATTGCACGCGAAACGCGTTACGATGGTTTTTTTTCCATCGTGAGTTACCGTTTTCGTCACCGCCGTTTTAATGGCGAAATGAGTGGTGAAGTGGTACGCGAAGTTTTTGAGCGCGGTCACGCTGCCGTGCTGCTACCCTATGATCCCTTACGTGACGAAGTGGTGCTGATCGAACAAATCCGCATCCCGGCTTATGATTCCAGCCCAACGCCCTGGCTGCTGGAAATGGTGGCCGGCATTATCGAAACCGGTGAAACACCGGAAGATGTCGCGCGCCGTGAGGCCGTAGAAGAGGCCGGCCTCAAGGTTGGTCGCGTCAAACCGATAGTGAATTACTTAGCCAGCCCGGGCGGAACGTCTGAACGTTTGTCGGTGCTGGTGGGCGAAGTGGATGCCAGCCTGGCAGAGGGAAATCACGGGCTGGAGGAAGAGAATGAGGATATTCTTGTGCATGTGGTAAGCCGTGAACAGGCCTATCGCTGGGTGGAAGAGGGGATTATTGATAACGCAGCATCTGTCATCGCCTTGCAATGGCTGGCGTTGCACCATGAAAAACTACGAGAAGAGTGGAAGCTAAAATGAAACAGCGCTACACCCCTGACTTTCCCGAAATGATGCGTCTGTGCGAAACCAATTTCGCTCAGCTGCGCCGCCTGCTGCCGCGTAATGACGAAGCAGGCGCATCGGTGATTTATCAGGTGAACGGCGCCAGTTATCAGCTCACCATAGAAGAATCAACGCGCTACACCACGCTGGTTGAAGTGCGCCAGGTGGCGCCGGCGGTGAGCTACTGGAGCCTGCCATCCATGTCCGTGCGGCTCTATCATGATGCGATGGTCGCTGAAGTGTGTTCCACTAAACAGATCTACCGTTTTAAAGCGCGCTATGATTATCCTAATAAAAAACTGCATCAGCGCGATGAAAAACATCAGATTAACCAGTTCCTTGCGGATTGGCTGCGCTACTGCCTGGCGCACGGCGCTGTGGCCGTACCGGTCTGCTGATAGCGTAAAAAGCAACGATGGCGTGGAGATTAAGGAAACGCTTTGGATAGCCTGCTAACTCTTCCTGCGGTAGATGGGTCTGATATCAGGATTTTACAAATCACGGATACCCATCTTTTTGCTGGAAAACATCAATCGCTACTTGGGGTGAATACCTGGTCGAGTTTTGATGCCGTGCTGGACGCCATTGAGGCACAGCAGCATAACTATGATCTGATTATCGCCACAGGCGATCTCGCTCAGGATCACACCGTTGAAGCTTACCAACACTTTGTAGCGGGCATTTCACGCCTGCCAAAGCCTTGCGTCTGGCTGCCGGGTAATCACGATTTTCAGCCAGCGATGGTGGATACCTTAGCTGATGCCGGCATTAAGTCAGACAAGCATGTCTTATTAGGCGATCACTGGCAGCTGGTACTGCTGGATAGCCAGGTGTTTGGCGTGCCGCACGGCATGTTGAGTGAATATCAACTGGAGTGGCTGGATAGCGCTCTGCGCAAATATCCGGAGCGTCATACGCTGGTGCTGCTGCACCATCATCCACTCGCTTCCGGCTGTACCTGGTTAGATCAGCACAGTTTACGCAATCCTCATCAGCTGGAAGCGGTGTTGCAACACTTCCCGCGTGCGCGAAATCTGGTGTGCGGTCATATTCATCAGGAACTCGATCTCGATTGGCATGGCCGTCGCGTGCTGGCTTCGCCGTCAACCTGCGTACAGTTCAAACCTCACTGCACCAACTTCACCATTGATACGCTCGCCCCTGGCTGGCGCTGGTTTACCTTGCAACCGGACGGCACGCTGGAAACCGAAGTGAACCGCTTGCAAAGTGACATGTTCCGCCCCGACCTTGATTCTGAGGGCTACTAAGCGATGGCGGCGCTGATCTATCTGCATGGATTCAACAGTTCACCGCAATCGGCGAAAGCCACCCAGCTGCAACAATGGCTCAGCGAGCGGCATCCGCAGCTTCAGGTTATGGTGCCACAGCTGCCGGCTTTCCCGGCGGAAGCAGCCAGTATGCTGGAAGATCTGGTGATGCAATATGCGGGTGAACCGCTGGGGTTGGTAGGATCGTCGCTCGGCGGTTATTTTGCTACCTGGCTGTCGCAGTGTTTTATGTTGCCCGCGGTGGTGGTCAATCCCGCCGTGCGCCCGTTTGAGCTGCTGGTGGATTATCTGGGCGAAAATCGTAATCCCTACACCGGCCAGCAATATGTGTTAGAGTCTCGCCACATTTACGATCTGAAAGTCATGCAGATTGACCCTCTTGAAGCGCCCGATTTACTTTGGTTGCTGCAACAAACCGGCGATGAAATACTCGACTATCGCCAGGCGCTGGAGTATTACAGCGCATGCCGCCAGACGGTTGAAGAGGGCGGCAATCATGCCTATATCGGATTCGAACGCCATTTCGCACAAATTATTGATTTTCTGGGATTAAACGCTCAGTAATTCCGCGAGGTGGGGCCATTTTCTTATTGCTAATCAGACATTTACGATGAGCCAATCAAGCTATAATGCCGATGCCATTGAGGTCCTGACCGGCCTTGAACCGGTGCGTCGTCGCCCGGGGATGTACACCGATACCACGCGCCCGAACCATCTAGGCCAGGAAGTGATCGATAACAGCGTCGATGAGGCGCTGGCGGGTCATGCTAAACGCGTGGAAGTGATTCTTCATGCCGATCAGTCGCTGGAAGTGATTGATGACGGGCGTGGCATGCCGGTGGATATCCATCCCGAAGAGGGCGTGCCTGCGGTTGAGCTGATTCTTTGTCGGCTGCATGCGGGCGGCAAATTCTCCAATAAAAACTATCAGTTCTCCGGCGGTCTACACGGCGTGGGGATCTCGGTGGTTAACGCCTTATCTAAGCGGGTCGAAGTCACCGTGCGCCGCAACGGCGAAATCTACCAGATCGCCTTTGAAAATGGCGACAAAGTACAGGATCTTACGGTTACCGGCACCGTTGGCAAACGTAACACCGGCACCAGCGTGCATTTCTGGCCAGATGCCAGCTTCTTCGATAGCCCGCGCTTCTCAGTTTCCCGCTTATCGCATCTGTTAAAAGCCAAAGCCGTGTTGTGCCCAGGCGTGGAGATTGTCTTTAAAGACAAGGTTAACGACACCGAACAGACGTGGATGTATCAGGATGGTTTGACTGACTACCTCTGCGAAGCGGTCGATGGCCTGCCAACGCTGCCGGAAAAACCGTTCGTCGGCAGCTTTGCTGGCGATGTTGAAGCGGTAGATTGGGCGCTGCTGTGGCTGCCGGAAGGCGGTGAACTGCTGACAGAAAGCTACGTTAACCTGATCCCGACCATGCAAGGCGGCACGCACGTCAACGGCTTACGTCAGGGTTTGCTGGATGCGATGCGCGAGTTTTGTGAATTCCGCAATATTCTGCCGCGCGGCGTAAAGCTCTCAGCGGAAGATATCTGGGATCGCTGCGCTTACGTGCTGTCGGTGAAGATGCAGGATCCACAATTTGCCGGTCAGACTAAAGAACGCTTGTCGTCACGTCAGTGTGCGGCGTTTGTCTCAGCCGTAGTGAAAGATGCCTTTAGCCTGTGGCTGAACCAGAACGTGCAGGCAGCTGAAATGCTGGCCGAGCTGGCGATCTCCAGCGCCCAGCGCCGTATGCGTGCAGCGAAGAAGGTCGTGCGTAAAAAACTCACCAGCGGGCCGGCATTGCCCGGCAAACTAGCGGACTGCACCGCGCAGGATCTGAACAAGACGGAATTGTTCCTCGTGGAAGGGGATTCCGCCGGCGGATCGGCCAAACAGGCGCGCGATCGTGAATATCAGGCGATCATGCCGCTGAAAGGTAAGATCCTCAATACCTGGGAAGTCTCTTCAGATGAAGTGCTGGCCTCGCAGGAAGTGCATGATATCTCTGTGGCGATCGGTATCGATCCCGACAGTGACGATCTGAGCCAGCTGCGTTACGGCAAGATCTGTATCCTTGCGGATGCGGACTCGGATGGTTTACACATTGCGACCTTGCTGTGTGCGCTGTTTGTGAAGCATTTCCGCTCGCTGGTGCAGCACGGCCACGTGTATGTGGCGATGCCACCGCTCTATCGCATCGATCTCGGCAAGGAAGTCTATTACGCGCTGGACGAGGATGAGAAAGAGGGCGTGCTTGAGCAGCTGAAGCGCAAGAAAGGCAAGCCAAATGTGCAGCGCTTTAAAGGCCTCGGTGAAATGAACCCCCTGCAACTGCGTGAAACCACGCTCGACCCTAACACGCGTCGTCTGGTCCAGCTGACGGTGAGCGATGATGATGTGGAGCAAACGCTACGCGTTATGGATATGTTGCTGGCGAAGAAACGTTCGGAAGACCGCCGCAACTGGCTGCAAGAGAAAGGCGATTTAGCCGACCTCGAAGTCTAACAATAAGGGGCGCTGCGGCGTCCTTTATTATTTTGCTATTCGCCGGGGAAGGGAACGTGAAAATCACACTGGAAGAGTTACGCGCCTGGGTCGCGGTAGTGGATAGCGGATCGATTACCGCTGCCGCCGATCAGCTTGATCAAACCAGTTCAGGTATCAGTCGGGCGCTGAGCCGCCTCGAAGGTAAGTTACAAACCACGCTTTTACATCGTACTACCCGTCGCCTTGCGCTCACGGAAGAAGGCCTGATTTTTCTCGATCATGCGCGCCAGATCCTCTCCGCCGTCGAGCTAGCCGAAGAGCAGATCGCCCAGCGCCGTGAGATCCCATCCGGAAGATTACGGGTAAACGCCAACGCGCCGTTTATGCTGCATGTGATTGTGCCGCTGGTGGCTGAATTCCGTCAGCGTTATCCGCAAATCCTGCTGGAACTGAATACCGACGACATCATGATCGATCTGCTGGAGCAGCAAACCGATATTGCCATTCGTGTGGGGGAACTGCGTGATTCAACGCTACGCGCTCGCGTGCTGGGCAGCAGCGCCACGCGTTTAGTGGCCAGCCCGGCTTATTTGCAACAGCATGGCGCACCGGAGAGCGTTGCCGCTTTGTCCAGCCACCAGCTGCTCGGTTTTAGCCAGCTGGATGCACATAACATCTGGCCGGTATGGCAGCGCGAAGGCGAGTTTTTGCAGATAAAACCGACGCTCTCGGCGTCAAGCGGCGAAACGTTACGTCAGCTGGCGTTGGCCGGGCAGGGCATTGCACGATTATCGGATTTTGTCAGTCGTGAGGATCGTGAGCGAGGAAAGCTGGTGCAGGTACTGGAGCAGGAGACGCGTGAGCTTCGTCTACCGATTCATGCTGTCTATTACCGCAATCAATCTCTGACGTCGCGCATTACCTGCTTTCTCGATTTTCTGCGTGAGAAAATTGAAGAAAATCAGCTACTTTAGTAAAAAGCCTCTGCACCGGGCAGAGGCCTAAGCGCATTAGCCCACGGGTTCCAGCACGAGGATTTTCACATCCACCACGTCGTCTTTAATCACTGAGCGATGGGCATCCATGTGCGGCATCTGCTGATGCTGCTCGAGATGACGCAGTGATTCCCACTGTTCCAGCATAAAAATAGAGTCAGGCGAATTCTGTTTCCACGGCACCTGCGCCTGGTGGTCGACGAGTGCATCGTATTGATGGCACCCCTCTTCTTCCAGCACGGTAGGAATCAGTTTGTTGATGGCATCCAGCACGACCTTGCGGCGGCCTGGTTTCACACAAATTTCTGCAACGACGGTTAACATAGTGCTTCCTCTTTTCCCTGGGTGCTTACAGTTAAGCAAAAATCTGGCTGAGATGAGTCCGATAACGTTCAATATCGCGCGGCACGTCCGGCATTTTAATCACATCATTACAGATAAAGGTCGGCAAAGCGTCCATCCCCAGGAACTGATTGGCTTTGTGGAAGTGCAGATACAAACCATCCACGCCAACGCCTTCGAAGAACTGCTCTGGATCGTTAAAGGCTTCCAGCGGCGCATTCCAGGTCAATGACAGCATATATTTTTTGCCCTGGATTAACCCGCCAGAACCGTATTTTTTACCGGCATCGCTGCGCGTACGACCATCGCTGGCATACAGTGAACCGTGGCCTTCGGTGAATACATCATCGATGTATTTTTTTACGGTCCACGGCTCACCCATCCACCAACCCGGCATCTGGTAGATCACCACATCGCTATCGAGGTACTTTTGCACTTCTTCTGCCACGTTATAATCGCTATCGGCAATGGTCACTTGCACCTGGTGGCCAAGGTCGCGCAGCTGGCTGGCAGCAACTTCTGTCAAAGTGTGGTTCAGCTCGCCTTTCGAATGGGCGAAGGTTTTGCCGCCGTCGATAATTAAAATATTGCTCATAACTCGCTCCGTTTCTCGTTGATGGCGCACACTCTACGCGCGCGCAGGAAAGAGAAAAATGCGTGATTGATCACAACACTTTTGCCAAAAAAGCAATAATGCGGCAGGTTATGAAACAATCCGAGCAAGCGGAATGGCAAAAAAATGCGCGTTAAATCGCGCCGCTACACTCGTATTTTCTGTAGCGGCGCAATTTATTGCGCAAGGTAGCAGAACGATCAGTACAAACTCGCCTTACCCAACCCACCAAACAGATTCATTTTGTAGCGAATGACTTCCTTCGCGGCAGTGATGGCATCGGGGTAAATCACGTTGGGATCCCACCAGGTTTCGCGCGCCAGAATCTCACGCAGCTTAGCGAAGTAGGCGTATTTCATGTCGCTAGAGATATTGATTTTACCCACGCCCAGCGTCACCGCTTCGGCGATCTCTGCATCTGGATTGGCCGAACCGCCGTGTAGCACCAGCGGGATGGTGAGGCGCTGCGAAATGTCTTTCAGGATATGCATCTGCAATTCTGGCTTCATATTTTTCGGGTAGATGCCGTGCGCGGTGCCGATCGCCACCGCCAGCGTATCCACGCCGGTGCGCTGTACAAAATCTTCCGCCTGCGCCGGTTCGGTGTAGATCACCTTACTCACGCCGCCTTCTACCGACGTTCCGGTATCGCCGATGGTGCCCAGTTCACCTTCTACCGAAACGCCTACAGAATGCGCCAGCTTCACCACCTCTTTAGTCAGCGCCACGTTCTCTTCATAAGGCAGTAGGGAACCATCGATCATCACCGATGTGAAACCGCACTGAATGGCGCGCAGCACCTGAGCGATGGAGGCGCCGTGATCGAGGTGGATAGTGAAAGGCACCTTGCTCTTGAGCGTACGTTCACGCACATAGCCAAAGAATTCGTCAGTGACAAACTCCAGCTCGCTCGGGTGGATGGAGATGATGGCTGGCGTATGCGTGGCTTCGGCTTCTTCGACTACCGCGCGAATAAAGCAGCTGTCCGCCACGTTAAATGCGCCAATCGCGTAGCGGTGTTCACGAGTCGGTGCCAACATTTCTTTCATTGAAATCAACATGTTAATTTTTCCTCAGCGTGATGTTTACCGGAGCCGACGCGCGCGCCGACCCGATGATGGATATGAATGTGAAATTGATAATGCGATGTAGGGTCGCCATTCATGGCGACCGCCAATCAACCGATGGCTAAACCTTGCCCGCCGATCCCGACCAGCTCAGATACTCAGCCACCACCTCACGGCAGGCAGATTCCATGAGCCCAAGCAGATCGGCTAACTCGGCGTGGGAATGCTTTAGCGCCTGTTCGACGGCCCTTTTTCCGCCTTCAAACACCGCCGCACCGACGTTGATCTTGGCGACGCCAAACTCGCTCACGCGACGAATATCCTCCGCGGGCGTGCCTGAACCGCCATGCAGCGCCAGCGGCCGAGTGGAGACCGCGTGCAACTCCTCTAAGCGCTGGAAATCGATCTTCGGCTTCACCCCAGCCGGATAAAGTCCGTGCGCCGTGCCGACCGAAATCGCCAGCAGATCGATATGGGTTTGTTCGATAAACGGCAGCACGTCCGCCACCTGCGTCATCTTCACCGAGGCATCGGCCAGTTCATAGGTCGGCGCATCAGCGATATGTCCGAGCTCGCCTTCCACGCAAACGCCCGCAGTATGTGCCATCTTCACCACGGCGGCAGTCTGGCGAATGTTTTCTGCCAGCGGTTCAGATGAAGCATCAATCATCAGTCCGGTAAAGCCGGCGCGAAATGCCTGGCCAATCAGCGGAAACGCTTTGCCGTGATCGAGCGCCAGCGCCACCGGCACGCGAGCCGATTCGGCCAGCGCTTTTACCAATGGCACCGCAATCGCCGGCGGAAAGTGCGCGCTATGTCCCTGGTAAACATTCAGAATCAGCGGGGCACGCTGCTGCTCAGCGGCCTGAATGGCGGCACGCGCGGTTTCAAGGTTGAAGCAGTTGATCGCCAGCACCGCGTAGCGCTGTTGGGCAGCGGCCTGAATCAGGTCATTCATCATGGCAAACATAGTGGCTCCTTATTCCAGAGTGAATTTGATCTCTTCATCGCGGACGCCGGGTGCTTCCACGTCATCGAACTCTTCATCCGCCTGGGTAATCGGTTTTTTCAGCACCGACAGCATCACGCCGCACACCGTGGTGCCGATGCCGAGCGCTAAGCAGAACAGCCAGGGTTTATTGAACAGCGGCACCACAAACATCCCGCCGTGCGGCACCGGCGCGCCCACGCCCCACACCATAATCAACCCACCGGCGATGGCCGAGGCCACAACACAGCTGCCGACCACGCGGAACAGGTCACGTGCTGCAATCGGAATCACTCCTTCGGTAATCATGCAGATGCCCATCGGGAAGGCGGCTTTCAGCGCCTCTTTTTCCGCTTTGGTGTACTTGTTGCGGCTCAGCAGATACGACAGCGTGATACCGAATGGCGGAATCATTGAGCCGACAAACTTCACCGCTTCCGGCCCGTAAATGCCGTCAACTAGCATGCCGTCGGCGAACAGCGACATGGTTTTGTTCACCGGTCCGCCGAAGTCGAAGGTGGCCATCGCGCCTAGAATCGCGCCCATCACAAACTTCGAGCCGCCTTGCATCGATTCCAGCAGCGCAATCAGCGCCTTTTGCAGCCAGACAATCGGCTGGCCGATAAAGGTCATCATCAGTAGCCCGGCAATAACGGTGCTGAGCACCGGCAGCACCATAATCGGCATTAATCCCTGCATTGATTTCGGCAGCCTGATGGTGCGGCGCAGCAGCAGCACCGTGTAACCGACGAGGAAACCCCCGAAAATGCCGCCAATAAAACCGGTGCCGATCTGGCCGCAGATAAAGCCGACGATCAGGCCGGGCGCAAAGCCGGGACGATCGGCGATCGAATAGGCGATCGCCGCGCTGATCAGCGGTACGATCAGGCCCATGCCCCAGCCGCCGATCTGATTGAGCATCCAGGCGAGGGTGCCGGTATGTTTGCCGACGTCCGGCCCGCCGATCACCTGCCCAAGGGCGATACAGATCCCGGCGGCGACGATCAGCGGGATCATCCAGGAAATACCGGTGAGCAGATGGCCTTTGATCTCCTGACCGTACTGACGTTTGTTATCACTCATGATGGATCTCCTCAGGCGCGCGCCAGTGAATCCGCCACTTTTTCGAGGAATTTCACCGGTGACTTAATCACCACTTCGGTTTTCACTCGCACAATGGGTTTGCCCTGGAAGCGCTCTTCGCCTTTGATCTTCACGTCGACCGCAAGGATCACCACGTCAGCGGCGGCAATGTCCTCCTGCGTCAGCGCGGTTTCGGTGCCAATAGTGCCCTGCGTTTCCACGTGGATGGTGTGGCCCAGCGCGTGCGCGCCTTTGATCAGTTTCTCGCGCGCAATATAGGTATGCGCGATGCCTGCCGTGCAGGCTGCTACACAGACGATATTCATGTGTCACCTCAAAGCGTTAGGGTGTTAACAGAGATCGGTTTCGGCGTACTGACTAAACAGCCGGATGATATTGCTGGGATCGTTTTCTACCAGCAGTTGGGCTATCACCTCATCATCGGCCAGCGCGCTGGCCACCTGCGACAACAGGCGAATATGGGTGGTGTTCTGATCTTCCAGCCGCACGGCGAACAGGATGATGCAGCGCACCTGGCTGCCATCCAGCGTTTCCCACGGAATGTCGTGCTGGGTGCGGCCGATGGCAAGCGTGGTGTGCTTCACCGCCGCAGATTTACCGTGCGGGATGGCGATGTGATTTTCGAAGCCGGTGGAACCTTCGGCCTCGCGCAGCCAGACATCTTCGATAAATGCGGCGCGATCGCTGATGGCACCATCGTGGTAGAGCAAATCGGTCAGCTCATGAATCGCTTCTTCTTTGCTGGTGGCGGTTAGCGCCAGGTTAACGCGGCGTGGCGTGAGAATGCGGGAAATATCCATGGTGAATCCTCATTCAATTAATGTTCAGCCAACGCGCAGGACGCGCCGTCAGGTAGCTGGCTGCCAATCATGGCGTCAGTCACCCGCCGAATATCGTCATCGTTAAAGAAGGCACTGACATACACCGACGGAATTGCCGCGGCGTTGAGGTGAATGGTGGTAATCACCAGATCCACCGTTTGGTGCTGGCAGAAAGCCGCGTGATTGCTGGCCGATACCACGCCAACAATTTCCCAATCCGGGAAGGCGCGCAGGATGCGGCTCTTGAGCAAATGCGAGGTACCCACCCCGCTGGAGCACACCACCAGGATGCGTTTATGGGCGATTTGCCGCTCCAGCGCGGCCTGGAAATGCACACACAAATAGCCTATTTCGTCATCCGCCACCGATGAAAGTCCCTGGCTGCGCGCGGTTAATTGCATTGCCTGTTTAGTCAGGAAAAATATTTCTTTCATTTCCTGCTGAATATCCTCCAGCAGCGGATTACGAATATGAATATGGTATTTGAGTCGATTTAATAAGGGCTTTATATGAACCAATAATCCTTCAAATAATAAACGGTCTTGTGCTAAGTCCTGCTGAATAAAAGATGAAAAGCGATCGATCAATTCACAGGTGATTTTTACTGATTCCGCAGTGGAAAATTGATTATGCAGCGGCGTATTGTCACCGCGTTCTTCCACAACAATGCCGGACGAAACGATATATTGATAAATAAAGCCCACTTCATCCGCTGGCAGCGCGCAGCACATCCGTTGCTCAATCTGCGTCACCATGTGCTGCGCAATAGTGAGAATGCGCTGATCGAGATCGTGCGCGCTGGTTAGCGTTTCCAGCGCCAGTGCATTACCCTGCGCCATTCGATGCATCATGATCAGAATATGAGTGCACAGGTTGAGATACCACGCATCGCCCAGCGGATAACTCAGCTGCTGCTCCATGTGCTTTAGGAGCCGCTGCACAAACGCCACATCCTCATCTCCAAAATAGTGCACCAGCGCCTGCTGACTACCGGGATCGAGCCGCGGCAGCAGCGGTGTGCCAGCGACATTTTGCTGCATCACATCATTAATCAGCGACACCATCGCCTGGCGTAGCATCTGCTCATTGCCTTCAATATGGGTGCCGCTGGGGCCGCGCTGTAAAGTTAACCCCAGCGGTTGCAGCCACTCTTCAATCACCTTCAGATCGTTCACGATAGACGCATGGCTAATAAAGTAGCGTTCCGAAAGCTTGCTGATCGAGGTGGCGCGCGGCGCATCACTCAATAACTGCGAGGCAATCTTCAGTCTTCGGCTATTGTGGCTGAGCGCTTCGGCGCTGCTCTCATCGCCGGTAAGCTGCTGCTCAAGCTGCAAGCGCAGTTGGATATCATCCACCCGTAGGCGTACGCCGCGTCCCGGCATTTTTTCCAGCTGCAGCGACCAGTTGCTGAGCCAGCTCTCAAGCCACTGTAAATCGCGCTGAATGGTTTTCTCAGACACGCCAAGCTGTAACGCTAACGCTTTACTGGGCTGCGGAGCGGCATGATGCAGCAGCAATTTTACTAATCGGTGTTGTCGTGAAGTCAGTATTTGCATGCGTTCACCCTTATTTTGGCAATACGTTAATGGCGACGTGATGTTTATATTTATTCCATGCCAGAAATCAGAAGCGCAAAAGTGTGGGTCTTGTGGCGTATGAATTTAGGAGAGTCAGGCGTAAGCAACAATACTAAATGTTGTCCGCGTGACAGGACATAATTAATATGCAAAACGAGAAAGTAAATTAATTGCGAGCTTGCTCACATAACATTGGCGATATTAAGTGTGATGTCGCTCGCATCCCCTTTTATTTTTCTAAGCGATATCACGTTATTTAGCGCAGCAGGAATCTTTTCCCTGCACCGGCTTCTTTGTGACTAAATCGCACGAATAAGGTAATATCCTCGCCAAATGAGCGCCGGATGACCCGTCGTTGCGGGCCACGAAGTGAGGATGCGATCTTAATGAGCGAATTGACGCAGGATGGTGCAGAGCGTCTAGCCCTGCACAAGTTTACGGAAAACGCGTACCTGAACTACTCCATGTACGTGATCATGGACCGTGCGTTGCCGTATATCGGCGACGGTCTCAAGCCAGTGCAGCGCCGCATTGTGTATGCCATGTCTGAATTGGGCCTGAATGCCAGTGCCAAATTCAAAAAATCGGCGCGTACCGTGGGTGACGTGCTGGGTAAATACCATCCGCATGGCGATAGCGCCTGCTATGAAGCGATGGTGTTAATGGCGCAGCCGTTCTCCTATCGCTATCCGCTGGTAGATGGCCAGGGAAACTGGGGCGCACCCGACGATCCGAAATCTTTCGCCGCGATGCGTTACACCGAATCGCGCCTGTCAAAATACGCTGAAATCCTGCTGGGTGAACTCGGTCAGGGCACGTCTGATTACATCCCCAACTTTGACGGTACCTTGCAGGAACCGAAAATGTTGCCGGCACGCCTGCCCAACATTCTGCTGAACGGCACCACCGGCATTGCCGTGGGTATGGCAACCGACATTCCGCCGCACAACCTGCGCGAAGTGGCTGAAGCCGCGGTTAAACTGATCGATAGCCCGAATACCACGCTGAATGAGCTGCTGGAGATTGTGCAAGGCCCGGATTATCCGACCGAGGCCGAAATCATCACGCCACGCAGCGAAATCCGTAAGATCTATGAAAGCGGTCGCGGTTCCATTCGCCAGCGTGCGGTGTGGAAAAAGGAAGATGGCGACGTGGTGATCACCGCGCTGCCGCATCAGGTTTCTGGCGCGCGCGTGCTGGAGCAAATCGCTAACCAGATGCGCAACAAGAAGTTGCCGATGGTGGAAGATCTGCGCGATGAATCTAACCACGAAAACCCGACGCGGCTGGTGATTGTGCCGCGCTCCAATCGTGTTGATTTGGAGCAGGTGATGAATCATCTGTTTGCCACCACCGATCTGGAAAAAAGCTATCGCGTTAACCTGAATATGATCGGGCTGGATAACCGTCCGGCAGTGAAAAACCTGCTGGAAATCCTGTCGGAATGGTTGGTGTATCGTCGCGCGACCGTAACGCGCCGCCTCAACTATCGCCTGGATCGCGTGTTGCGCCGCCTGCATATCCTTGAAGGTATGTTGGTGGCTTTCCTCAACATTGATGAAGTGATCCACATCATTCGTAATGAGGATGAGCCGAAGCCGGTGCTGATGTCGCGCTTTGAGATCAGCGAAACCCAGGCCGAAGCCATTCTTGAGTTAAAACTGCGTCATCTCGCCAAACTGGAAGAGATGAAAATTCGCGGTGAGCAAGCGGAACTGGAAAAAGAGCGTGACCAGCTGCAGGCGATTCTGGCGTCCGAGCGCAAGATGAGCAACCTGATGAAGAAAGAGCTGCTGGCCGATAGCCAAACCTACGGCGACGATCGCCGTTCACCGCTGCGCGAACGTGAAGAGGCGAAAGCGCTAAGCGAAACCGAGCTGGTGAGCGCCGAGCCAGTCACTATCGTGCTGTCGCAGATGGGCTGGGTGCGCAGCGCCAAAGGCCACGATATCGATCCCGCGGGCTTGAGCTACAAAGCGGGTGACAGCTATCTGGCTGCCGCGCGCGGTAAGAGTAATCAGCCGGTGGCCTTTATCGACTCCACCGGACGCAGCTATACGCTGGATCCCACCTCCTTGCCGTCAGCGCGCGGGCAGGGCGAGCCGCTTACCGGCAAACTGACGCCACCGCCGGGCGCGGTGATTGAGCAGGTGCTGATGGAACCCGACGATCAGAAACTGCTGATGGCATCAGATGCGGGCTACGGCTTTATCTGTACCTTTGCCGACCTGGTTTCGCGCAATCGCGCCGGTAAAGCGCTGCTGACGCTGCCGGAAAACGCTAAAGTGATGACGCCAATGGCGGTGCATTCCGGCGATGACATGCTGCTGGCGATTACCCAGGCTGGAAGGATGTTGATGTTCCCGGTCGGCGATCTGCCGCAAATGTCGAAAGGCAAGGGCAACAAAATCATCTCGATTCCGTCAGCGGATATCGCTGCCGGCACCGACAAACTCCAGTGGCTGCTGATTCTGCCACCGGGCGCTTCCATCACCGTCTATGTCGGCAAACGTAAGCTGATTATGCGTGATGAAGATCTGCAGAAAGTACGTGCCGATCGCGGTCGTCGCGGCAGCATCGCGCGCGGGCTGCAACGCATCGATAGCGTAGAAGTGAATGCACCAGCGCGTCCAAAAGCCGACGCGAGCGAAGAGTAACGCTTTAGTTCAGGGGATGGAATGCCCAATTTGAGGAATCTATGTTACTAATTTTACGCGCAATTATTGTTATTGTTTATTCGATTGTGGTGAGTATTATCGGCATTATCTGGTGTCTGTTTTCACCGCGTAATCCGCGTCACGTGGCGACGTTCGGCCATATGCTGGGTCGTCTGTCGACGGTGTTTGGCGTCAAAGTGGAATTGCGTAAGCCGCCAGAAGCCGCGCATTACGGTAACGCGATCTACATCGCCAACCATCAGAACAACTACGACATGATCACCGCCGCCAAAATTGTGCAGCCAACAACGGTCACCGTCGGCAAGAAAAGCCTGCTGTGGATTCCGTTTTTTGGCCAGCTGTATTGGCTAACCGGTAACTTGCTGATTGATCGGGATAATCGCTCTAAAGCGCACGGCACCATCAGTGAGCTGGTCAATCAGTTCAACAAAAAGCGCATTTCGTTCTGGATGTTCCCGGAAGGGACGCGCAGCCGTGGTCGTGGTCTGCTGCCGTTCAAAACCGGCGCGTTTCATGCTGCGGTGGCGGCTGGCGTACCGATCATTCCGATCGTGGTCTCCAACACTCATGACAAGATCAAGCTGAACCGCTGGAATAACGGCCTGGTGATTGTTGAGATGCTGCCGCCGGTCGATACGTCGCAGTTTGCCACCACCTCGGTGCGCAAGCTCGCCACGCACTGCCGTGAATTAATGTCGGCTAAACTGGAAGAATTGAACGCTGAAGTCGCCGAGCGCGAAAAAAACGGTAAACTCTGACCAGCAAAAATGGGGCAGATGATCATCTGCCCCGTTCTCAAGCAGCACAGCAACTAATAATTAATTAGAACAACATGGACACGGCGTCTTCACGCCACGCTCAAAAGGTCTGAAGTTTTATGTCTTGCAGCAGACGTCAGTTTATTCAGCTATCTGCCGGTATCGCACTGGCTTCCGGTGCTATGCCTTACGCCGCCCGCGCTGCCGCGCCCATCGGCGACACGCCGCTTCCGATTCCTCCGCTGATTGAGTCACGTCGCGGACAGCCGCTGTTTTTAACCTTGCAGCGCAGCCACTGGTCATTTAGCGGCAACAGTAACAAAGTTCCGGTGTGGGGCATTAACGGTATGTACCTCGGCCCAACGGTGCGCGTTTACAGCGGCGATGATGTGAAGCTGATTTACAGCAACCGCCTCAACGAGCCGGTATCCATGACCGTTAGCGGTTTGCAGGTGCCTGGCGCCTTGATGGGCGGCGCACCGCGCCTGATGTCCGCCGGCGCGGATTGGGCGCCAGTGCTGCCGATTCGCCAGGGTGCAGGCACGCTGTGGTATCACGCCAACACGCCAAACCGCATGGCGCCGCACGTCTACAATGGCCTGGCAGGCATGTGGCTGGTTGAAGATGACGTCAGCAAGTCGTTGCCTTTGCCGAAGCATTACGGTGTCGATGATTTCCCGCTGATCATTCAGGACAAGCGCCTCGATAACTTCGCCACGCCGGTTTACAACCCACCGTCCAACGGCGGTTTTATTGGCGACGTGCTGCTGGTGAATGGGGTACAAAATCCCTATGTGGAAGTGTCTCGCGGCTGGGTGCGCCTGCGCCTGCTAAATGGCTCGAACGCGCGCCGTTTCGATCTTAGCTTCTCCGATAATCGTCCCTTTACGGTAATCGCCAGCGATCAAGGGTTCTTGCCTGCACCGGTTGCGGTACAGCTGCTGTCACTGGCGCCGGGCGAACGTCGCGAAGTGTTGGTAGACATGTCGCAGGGGGATGAAGTCTCGATTACGGCCGGCACGGCGGCGGGCATTATGGATCGCCTGCGCGGCCTGTTTGAGCCCTCTTCGATTCTGACCAACACGCTGGTGCTAAGCTTGCGCCCAACCGGTTTGTTGCCGCTGGTGACGGATAATTTGCCAATGCGTTTGCTGGCGGATCAGATTCTCGACGGCGTAGCGGTACGCACGCGTGAATTCCGCATTGGTGACAGCGAGCCGGGTATTAACGGCGTGCTGTGGGATATGAATCGAATTGACACCACCGTGCAGCAGGGTACGTTTGAGCGCTGGATTATTCACGCCGATCGTCCGCAATCACTGCATATTCAGGGCGTGATGTTCCTGATTAAGAATGTGAATGGTGCGCAGCCGATGGGTGAAGATCGCGGCTGGAAAGATACGGTGTGGGTGGATGGCAGCGTTGAGCTGCTGGTGAGCTTCCCGCAGAGTTCGTCGGATCACTTCCCGTTTGTCTATTACAGCCAGGCGCTAGAGATGGCGGATCGCGGTACGGCGGGGCAGTTATTGGTGAATCCTACGTCTTAATTAAAACGGTGCGCATGTATGCGCACCGTAGGGTCGCCATTCATGGCGTAATGCTCGTCAGTTAAGCGTGAATCGGTCACCATGAATGGTGACCCTACGTGAATATCGCCGGGTTTTCGTAGGGTGCGCATTCATGCGCACCTGCATAAACAGGCATTTTTTGCTTAAGTGAGCGGCATTACGCCATTCATGGCGACCTTTTCAAAACGCTAGCCGTTAAACGCATCCGGATCCGGTCCCAGACGATTCCCGCTATCCAGCTTACTGATCTCACTCACCTCGGTCTTATCTAACCTGAAATCAAACACCTGGAAATTCTCGCGGATACGTTCCGGGGTGATCGACTTAGGAATCACCACTAAACCGCTATCCAGATGCCAGCGGATAACGATCTGTGCGGGCGTCTTACCGTACTTCTTCGCCAGCTCGCGGATGATCTCCTGATCAAACACGCCTTTGCCGCCCTGCGCCAGCGGACTCCAGGATTCGGTTTGAATCTGGTGCAGCGCATTCCACGCATGCAGCGTGCGCTGTTGCAGCATTGGATGCAGCTCCACCTGGTTCACCACCGGTGTTACGCCGGTTTCGTCGATCAAACGCTTGAGATGCGTCTCGTGGAAATTACACACGCCGATGCTTTTGGTTAAGCCCTGCTGCTGCAGCTCAATCATCCCTTTCCAGGCGTCGACATAGTTATCTTTCTCCGGGCACGGCCAGTGCATCAGATACAAATCGACCTGCTCCAGCTGTAACTTCTGCAGGCTGGTTTCTATCGCCTGCTGCCAGTTGGTTTGGTCGTCATTCCACAGCTTGGTGGTGATAAAAATGTCTTCGCGCGCCACGTCAGTATCCTGCAGCGCCTGTCCTACCGCTTCCTCATTTTTATAGATGGCCGCGGTATCAATGGAGCGATAGCCGACTTTCAACGCTTCCAGTATCGCGTTGCGCGCATCTTCAATGCTTGCTTGCCAAACGCCAAGGCCAAGCTGCGGCATCATGTTGCCGTCGCGCAATTTAATGATGGGTTGCTCTGCCATAATTGCTCCTTATCAGTTGCAGTGACTTACCGTAGAAAAGATGTGCTTAAGTCTAGTCAACAAACCTTGCCTGCGGATCATTGTGACAAGCGAGCAGCACTTTTGCCTGGGCAATTTCTGCAAAAATCTTGCCTGATTCTCCGGCATGATGGAGTTTTGAGCAGCGTTACGGCACACTGCGTTTTTGGCTGCCAGTGAGAGAACCATGTCCAACGACGTCCTTTGTCGCCAGCTGGCGCAGCGCGTGGTTGCTTTGATGAGCGACCTGAATAAGCCGCTGTGCGCAGTAGAAAACGTGCGGTTAATCTATGCCTGCGAAACCTTGCCGCGCACGCCAATGATGTATCAGCCCGGCATTGTGATTCTTTTTCAGGGGCGCAAAACCGGTTATCTCGGCAGCACCGTCTTTCACTACGACGCCACCAAATATTTGATGCTCACCGTGCCGCTGCCGGTGGAGTGTGAAACCGAAGCCACGCTGGAAGAGCCGCTGGCGGGCATGTGTTTGAGCGTCGATATCGCCAGTCTGCAGGATTTGCTGATGGATATTGGTGATGACGAGCAGTTCCAGCCGCAGGCGCAAACGTCAGGTATTCACTCGGCGTTCATGAGTGATGAGATGCTCTGCGCCGCTGAGCGCTTGCTGGATGTCATGAACAATCCGCGTGATGCCCGCGTGCTCGGCCCGCAGCTGGTCCGCGAAATCATCTATTACGTATTAATCGGTCCCATTGGCGGCGCGCTGCTGTCGCTGGTGAATCGTCAGACGCAGTTCAGCCAAATTGCTCGCGCGTTACGTCGCATCGAAAACAACTTTGCCGAAAGCCTCAGCGTGGACATGCTGGCGGCCGAGGTGAACATGAGCATTTCGGCATTTCATCACAACTTCAAAGCGGTAACGCAAACTTCGCCGCTACAGTATCTCAAACGCTATCGCCTGCATCAGGCGCGTCTGATGATGCTGCAGGATGGCATGAAAGCCAGCGCGGCAGCGGTGCGCGTGGGCTATGAAAGCCCGTCGCAATTTTCGCGGGAATTTAAGCGCTATTTCGGCGTGACGCCGGGAGAGGAGGCGAGCCGCGTGCGTCAAACCGTACCGGTATTACCGTTTGACGCCGCGTCGTAATCACGAGACTTTCTGGCGGCGTTTTTTCCAAATCACCACAATGCTGCCGGCAAGGCCGATAAACAGCAGTGCGATGGGCAGGATCATCAGGATAGCCATCACCTGATCTTCGTGGCGCTTGATAAAAGGCACGTGGCTGATGCCGTAGCCCAACGTCACCACAATCCCCACCCACAGTAGGCCGCTGAGCCAGTTAAACAGCTGAAAGCGGCCGTTTTTCAAACCCGAAATACCCGCCATGGTCGGCAGCAGCGTGCGCACAAAGGCGAGGAAGCGGCCCACCAGCAGCGCCATCAGGCCATGACGATCAAACATATTCCACGCGCGCTGGTGATATTGCGCCGGTAAATGCAATAACCAGCTTTTCACCAGTTTGGTGTTGCCCAGCCAGCGGCCTTGCAGATAGCTCAGCCAGCAGCCAAGGCTGGCCGCGGTGGTTAGAATCACAATGGTCGGCACGAAATCCATCACACCTTTCGCCACCATCGCACCCGCCAGTAACAGCAAGCTGTCACCCGGCAGAAACGAGGCGGGCAATAAACCGTTTTCCAGAAACAGCGTCAAAAACATCACGCCGTAGACAATCCACACGACATCCGGATTACCCAGCGCGGCAAAATCCTGATGCCAAAGCGCCTGGACAATCTCATGTAAAACACCCATCAGCTATTCCATCGAGTCACAAGGATTCTATTTTAACCTTCTGTGGCATGGCATTCGTTGATCTCTCATCGTCACCACAGCGTGGTTTATGTTCTGTTTAATTTTTTAAGCGAGCAAAGCCGGCTTTTAAGTCATCCAGCAGGTCATCCACATGCTCAAGGCCGATGTGCAAACGGACTAAGGTGCCGTCAAAATCGACGCCACCCGCCGGACGAATCGCCGCCAGTTCCTCAGGCTGATTGGCCAGAATCAGTGATTCATAGCCGCCCCATGAATAAGCCATGCTGAAATGGTGGAAGTGATCGAGGTAGTTTGCCAGCTGCTCACTACTTAATTTTTCATGCAGGATGAAAGAGAACAAACCGCTGCTGCCGCTGAAGTCGCGCTGCCAGAATGCGTGGCCTTTACACTGGGCCAGCGCCGGGTGATTAACGCGCGCCACTTCCGGCTGCGCGGCCAGCCACTCGGCTACCTGCAATCCGCTCTCTTCGTGCTGACGCAGGCGCGTCCCCAGCGTACGCAGGCCTCGGCTCGCCATATAGGCGGTATCGGCATCGACCATCTGGCCCATCAGATACGAATTCTCGCGCAGCTGCGCCCAGCAGCGCTCATTCGCCACGGCGGTGCCAATCATCGCATCGCTGTGCCCAATAATGTATTTAGTGCCGGCCTGGATCGAAATATCAATGCCATGCTCCAGCGCGTTAAATAATACGCCCGCCGCCCAGGTATTATCGATCATGATGACCGCATCTGGCGCTTTCGCGCGCACCGCAGCCACAATCGCCGGGATATCCTGCACTTCCATGGTGATAGAAGCCGGCGATTCGAGGAAGACAACGCGCGTATTAGGCTGAACCAGCTCACCGATTTCGCTGCCGATGCAGTGATCGAAATAGGTGGTAGCGACATTCAGCTTGCTAAGAATTTTTGAGCAGAAATCCTGCGTCGGTTCGTAGACCGCACCGCTTACCAGAATATGGTCACCGGCTTCCACGAAGGACAAGATGGCATTCGATACCGCTGCGGCACCACAGGGATAGAGCACACAACCCGCGCCGCCTTCCAGCTCGGTCATGGCATCCTGCAGCGAGAAATGGGTGAGGGTGCCGCGGCGGCCATAAAACAGTTCGCCTTTAGCGCGACCGGCGGTGGCGCGTTTTTTGTCGGCGACCGTATCAAAAACCAGTGAGGAAGCGCGTTGAATCACGCTGTTAACTGAGCCCTGAGTGTAACGTTTGCTGCGTCCCGCGCTGACAAGCGTGGTGTCTATTTTTTTCGTTGCCATCACTGCCTTACCTGACATTTCCCACAAAACATCCACGTTACCACGAATCAGCGTAGTGGGTTGAGCCTGAATGCGGATTATCAGAGTGAGGCCAGTATTGTGCATAACGTCAGCTAAATGGTGGAAATAAATGACATCTTTGCTTTGTAAATAGTAATGAGAACCACTATCACTTCGGGCGCTTTTTTTGCTATGATCCGCGCTTCAATCGTGAACTGTGCAACAGAAGTTGGAGATGCAGCGTGGTAGCCAGTGATTTGATGCAAACGGATCTCTCCGTTTGGGGCATGTATCAGCATGCCGATATCGTGGTAAAGATTGTGATGATTGGCCTGTTAATGGCGTCTGTCGTCACCTGGGCGATTTTCTTCGGTAAGTTTGCTGAGCTGAGCGGGGCGAAACGTCGCCTGAAGCGCGAACAGCAGGCGCTGGGCGAAGCCCGATCGTTAAACGATGCGTACCGTGCTGCTGAAAACTTCAAAGGCAACAGCCACAGCGCTGTGTTGCTCAATGATGCGCAGAATGAGCTGGAGCTGTCAGCCGGCACTGAAGATCTCGACGGCATTAAAGAGCGCACCAGCTTCCGTCTGGACCGTCGCGTTGCGGCCTTCAGCCGTCATGCCGGTCGCGGCAATGGCTTCCTCGCCACCATCGGTTCGGTCGCGCCGTTTATCGGCCTGTTCGGTACCGTATGGGGGATCATGAACAGCTTTATCGGTATCGCTAAAACGCAAACCACCAACCTTGCTGTGGTTGCGCCGGGTATCGCGGAAGCGCTGCTGGCAACGGCCATTGGTCTGGTTGCGGCGATTCCTGCGGTGGTTATCTATAACGTCTTCGCACGTATGATTGCCAGCTACAAAGCCTCGCTGGGCGATGTGGCCGCTCAGGTCATGCTGCTGCAGAGCCGCGACCTTGATCTCGGCAACGTTGATACCGCAAAAGAAGCCAACCGTCCGGCAGCGGCACAGAAACTGCGCGTAGGATAAGTATTATGGCGATGCGTTTAAACGATGATTCGGTAGGCGATGGCGAAATGCATGAAATCAACGTGACGCCGTTTATCGACGTCATGTTGGTTTTGCTGATCATCTTTATGGTTGCCGCGCCATTGGCGACGGTGGATGTACGCGTGAATCTGCCCGCTTCCACCAGCGCGCCTCAGCCGCGTCCGGAAAAACCGGTTTATCTCTCCATCAAGGAAGACAAGCAGATTTATATCGGTAACGATGCGGTGACGAAAGAGACGCTGGTAAATGCGCTGACGGCTCAAACAGAAGGTAACAAAGACACCACCATTTTCTTCCAGGCAGATAAATCCGTGGATTACGCCACGCTGATGAGCGTAATGGATCAGCTGCGCGAAGCCGGTTACCTGAAAATTGGGTTGATGGGCATGGAAACGGTGAAGAAGTAAGCTAATCTCACCCAACCTTCTCGTAGGGTCGCCATTCATGGCGGCCTTTTTTTATGTCCCGCACTCAACTTGTTAATTCCTTGTTACTTTTGGTCTCATTTTTGTAAACTGCAATGGTGAAGAAGATCACATCTATTCCTGGCTTAGCACGTTAAAACGGAAGAAAAACCAGGAAGGACAATATGAGCTCAAGTCACTCTTTACAAAAGTCGTCGCAGGGCGGTGCCAAAACCATCTTTAGCGTTACCAGCGGTAACTTCCTTGAGATGTACGATTTCATGGTATTTGGCTATTACGCCACGGCGATCGCCAAAACCTTTTTCCTCGGTGATGATCCCTTTGCCTCTTTGATGCTCACGCTGATGACCTTCGGTGCTGGCTTCCTGATGCGCCCGTTGGGAGCAATCATTCTCGGTGCCTACATCGATCATCACGGGCGTCGCAAAGGCCTGCTATTGACGCTGGGTTTGATGGCGATCGGGACGTTAACCATCGCGCTGGTGCCTGGCTATGCCACGCTGGGTGCCGCCGCGCCGATTTTAATTTTGCTGGGACGCTTATTGCAGGGCTTCTCCGCCGGCGTTGAATTGGGCGGCGTATCGGTTTACCTGGCCGAAGTGGCGCCGAAAGGGCGCAAAGGCTTTTATGTTAGCTGGCAATCGGGCAGCCAGCAGGTGGCGGTGATCTTCGCCGCGCTACTTGGCCTGGGATTAAACCACCTGCTGGCGAAAGACGCCGTCACCGAATGGGGCTGGCGTATTCCGTTCGTAGTGGGCTGTATGATTGTGCCATTCCTGTTCTATATCCGCCGCATGCTAGAAGAGACGGAAGCGTTTAGCCAGCGTAAGCATCATCCCTCAATGAGCCAGATCGTGCGTTCAGTAGGTCAAAACTGGGCGCTGGTGCTGGCGGGCATGTTAATGGTGGTGACCACCACCGTGATGTTCTACATGATCACCGCCTTCACGCCCACTTTTGGCAAAACCGTGCTGATGATGAGCGACAAACAGAGCTTCCTCGTCACGCTGTTTGTCGGCATATCCAACCTGTTTTGGTTACCGGTGATGGGGGCGCTATCGGATCGCGTCGGTCGTCGCCCGCTGCTGATTATTTTCACGATACTGATGATTGTTACCACCTGGCCGGTACTGCACTGGCTCGTTGGATCGCCGACCTTCGCCCATCTGGTTGAAGCAGAGCTGTGGCTATCGTTCCTGTATGCCAGCTATAACGGTGCCATGGTGGTCTATCTGGCTGAGATCATGCCAGCCGAGGTGCGCGCCACCGGTTTTTCAATGGCTTATAGTCTGGCCACTGCGCTGTTTGGCGGTTTTACCCCAGCGGTATCGAGTTATCTGATTCATGCCACGGGCGATAAAGCAATGCCGGGCGTGTGGCTGTCGTTTGCTGCGGTGTGCGGATTGATTGGTACGCTGCTGATTGGCCGCATGGTGAAGCAGTATCAGGCGCGTCACGGCGCCGTTTCGTTAAGCGCGTCGTAAACCTGGTCGCCATGAATGGCGACCCTACGAAAACCGATGCATACATTGTAGGGTCGCCATTCATGGCGACCTGATCCCCATCTCCATACTAAAACGACACATCCACCACCACGCTATCGGTATAATTCCCCGCCGCAGGCGTATTCTGCGTGGTGAGAATTTGTGCGGTATAGGTGAAGTTACGCGTCACGGTATCCGCATTCAGCGAGGTAGAGGTGGTACTGCTCCAGCGATCGGTGCCGGTTGGCCCCCAGCGAGACGTGGTGGTGGTGCCTTTGTAGATATCGTAAGCCAGCCGATTGGTGCCGCTCGCCATCTGGCGCGTGGTACCACTGTAGTAGCTGCCGTTGCTCAAACCCACGGTATAAGTGCTGCCTTTCGAACACACCACGTTAATGGTTTGCTGCACCGTAGAAAAACTCCCCACCAGCGGTGCACTGCCAAAGCTGACATCGGGTGCGGTAATGGTGGTGCAGTCGTTGGTAATCACCAGATTAACCGTAATCGGCATTGCCGTGCCGGTGCTGGTTTGCACGGTTCCCACGCACAATCCCGCCACATTTAATCCCGCGCACACCGTATAACTTACCGTCAACGTTATGGTGGTGGTATAGGTGCCTGCCGCCACCACCTGTCCGGGCACGGTGCGGAAAAAGAGCGGAATATTGAAGTTGAGGCTGTTTCCTAGTGCGAGCAAGGACGCTGAGCTCCAGCGATAGCTGCCACCCTGCTGTAATTCGGTGGCGCAGGCGCTATCAATGCACATCTGAATCGGGATGCTGTCGGTGCCGCTGGCCGCAGTTTTCAGCGCTGCACGGTTTCCGCTCAGATTGGAGGCGGTGGTAAACGCGTAAGTAATGTTATCGCTACCCAACAACGAAAGCGTGCCCGAACCACAGTTAACATTGGTGGTACTTGAGGTGGTATTGGCGGTTGAACCCACGGAGAAAGTGGTGACCGAACCGAATGTGGCGGTCGGCGCCGATAAGGTACAGAGCGCAAAGCTGGTCATTGGCAGTAAAAACAGCACCAGCAGGAGCAGAAGCCTTTTCATGGTGAAATCCCTGACTGTGAATTATCCGCGGTACTCACCGCAGAACCTTGCGCTGGCGGCGGCAGCGGGCAGGTAAGCGGCCCGTAAGTTTGCAACGCTTTTGGCTGGCCGTCAGCGATATCCAACTGCGTATTGCAACTGCGTCCATCCGGTGTAACCACATGTATCGGATTACTGGCGCCGAGATCTTCCATCCACACAATGCCATCCCAGCCGACGTATTCGGTGGCCTGATTAGGACGTAATACCTGGCTGGAAATCGGCAGCGGCTGCCCGCTGCTGTCATGTAGCACGACGCTGGCAGCGCGCAGACGCTCCACCGGGAAATTGAGCAAATAGCCACTTTTGCGCTTCACAGCAAAGCGCTGTTCGACCTTTGGCGCAGTGCGATCGGCTGGCAGATCGAGCGTATCGATGTCGTATTTCGCGCCGTAGTAGCTGCTGATGGACGGAACCAGCAAATAACCCTGTTTATCTGTGCGTCCCATCGATTGGTTTTCGTAACGTACCGTAACGTCCGGATAGTCGGTTTTCACCACGACGAACGCATCGTTGATGTCGTTGGCGGCAAAGACGCGGTTATCCATTAACACCAGCGAACCGGTGAAATCGGCCCATTGCGTGGTGTTATCGTTATCGCCGTAAAAACCGGCGGAGGTATCAATTTTATTATTACGATAGCGTAAGCTGGCCTGGCGATAATCGCCGCTGTCGCTGCCCTGATTGGCCCACGCCGCATCATAGGCGAAGCCGCCATCGGTTGGCATCGCGCGTGAAACATACAGGCGCTGATTATTGTTGCCCTGCTGATCGCGCTCCATGCTCACTGATGCGCTGCTCTGCTCACCAAATGGGATCACAAGGGAAATCGCGCCGCTCCAGTCACCCTGTTGCTGGTCGCGGCTGGCGGAGATATACACGCTGCTGTTGCCCCACAGATTTTTACTCCATGAGAGATTCATCAAGCGCGTGCGATCGCCGCTGCCGCCAGCGATATCAATATATGCCAGCCCCAGGCTGCCATAATCATTCAGCGACACGCTGGCGGTGTATTGCGCGCTGCGCCGCGACAGCGAGTAGCTGGTGTTCGCGTTGTCGCCGCGGCTGCCCACCAGTGCGAGGTTGCCGAAATCGGCGGTGCGCAGAATGTGCTGAGTGCCAAGGCTGAACCAGCTATTGTTGTACTGATAACCCCAGCTGTACTGAGTGCCGGGATCACCAGCCATCTGGCTCTGCGCCAGCGCGCCATTAATCACCCCCCAGCTGCCGAGCTTCAGCAGTCCGCCTGCGCCGCCCATGGCAACGCTGCTGCTGCCTTCCGCATGGCTTTCCAGCGTCAACCAATCCGTTAAGCCATAGCGATAGGAGCCGCTCGCCGCTGCAGCGCCATAATCAAAATTTTGCACGCCGTAATTTTCGCGTATCGCACCGGCGGAGAACGAATAATCGGATAACCCTTGTTTCAGCAAGCTGCTGGAGACGTAAAACGGCAGCGTGGTGGTGATTTGTCGGCCTACCGCATCGGTGGTGGTGATCACCGCATCACCGGCGCCGTTGACGAAAGGCACGTTAGTGAGCGACCACGGGCCGGGCTGCACGTCGGCCTGCGCGCTGCGGTAGCCGTTAATGAAGAGGTCGACCGAGGAGGGGACTGCCGCCTGGCCGGAAAACGCCGGCAAAGGATAGGTCACCAGATCGGGTCGTACGCTGAAATCACGCCCAATCTGCACGCCGCCGAGGCGCACGCTGTTGCTCCAGCTCAGGGCATCGGTAACCAAATCCCCGGCGCGCCAGCTGATAGCCGCGTTCTCGTTTTCATTGCTAAACCAGGTATCGTAACGAATATAGCCTTCCTGCTGACCGGAAACGCCGCCTTCCAGCTGCTGCACGTACACGCCGTTAGTGGAAAACTGGCCAATCGGTCCGAAGAAACGCAGCTCGTTCCAGCTGGAAAGACGCGAACCGGCGTTATCCGTCCGCGTGGCGTAGAAGTCGTAGTTGAGCAGGGCGCCGTTACTGGCGCGCCCCGGAAAGCGCGGTGCGTTCTGTTGCTGACCAATGGTCTGTCCCGGCAGCCACGCGGCGGGTACCGTGAGCAATAGGCGTTGGCGCTGTTCGTCATACTCCACTTTGGCTAATTGATTCACATCGATCTGCTGACCTTGCAGCTTCTCGGCAGGAATACCGGCACGCTCTAAATCCCCGCGTCGTAGCCAGAAATCACCGTTTTTGCGTTCAACCGGTACGATATCGCCACGCCCGCCCTGATTCACCACCAGTTCCAGCATATATTGCTGACCGCTGGCGCTATTCTCCAGCGCAGGCGGTGGCGGCAGCTCAGAGAAGGTCTCGGCACTGCTGATCATCGGGCTGATGCAAAGCACGCTGGCAACCGCCAGCGCGCAGGGATGCGGCGTAAACTTCATCAACGCGCGGCAGCGCTGCTCCAGTGGCCTTTATTCATCTCGGCCGAGAGTTCACCGCTCACGCTGCTGGTTAACGGCCAGCGATGACTACTGTTGGCCAACACGTAACCGAATAAACCGTTACCCATGCGGCGTCCGCCGATGGTGACATTACTTAATCGCGCGTGACCGTTGCCGCGATTGGTCAGCTCCAGCCAGCGCTTGCCGCCGCTGTTTACCTCTTGCCAGCTCAACTGCGGTTGTGCCGTATCGCGCGTGACGCCGTTGCCATAGACGAATAACGGTACCGAATAGCGCATCTGGAAGGTAAGACCCGCCTGGTTTTCCCCCGGCGTGCGCGGCGTAGGGATTTCATCCAGTACCACGCGATACGACATTTCACGCCCGGCGGCGGGTGGCGTTTGCTTGATTAAACGCACCAGCTGTTTCTGTCCCGGTTCAAGACGCACCATCGGCGGGCTCGCCACCACTTGCTGCTGCGTTTGATACTGTTCCTGGCCGTTGATTTGCTGCCAGCTGAAGATGCGTACCTGCATCATGGTGGTGGCATTGCCGCGATTCTCCAGCCACAGTTCGCTGGCTTTTTCTTCGGGATCAATGGCCGGATCGATGGGCCAAACCATCAGTGAATTGGCTGCCTTCACCGCAGGTGTTAGTGCCACACATAACAAGAGTATCAGGGCGCGCAGGTTCATCATTTTGTCATCCTTCATGGTACTAACGTCACCAGCTCAGGGTGACGGTTAAGGTATCGGTATACGTCCCGGCGCGCGTCGGGCCGGGTAGCGTTAGCAGGCCGTAAATAGGCAGCGTAATGTTATTGGCATTGCTGTAGCTCAGCGCAACGGCGCTGTTCACCGGAATCGCCGTGGTATGAGCGGCATTGCTGTACAAGCCATACGCCACGGTATTGGTGTTGCTGGTGTGTTTGAGGTTGCGGGTCGCGGTGTAGTTGTTGCCGCCGTTGATGCTCATGCTGACAGCGGTGCCTGGCGTGCAGGCGAGCGTGATGGTGGTGCTTTGCACATAGCTGGCGCTGACGCTGCTGGAGGACACGCCCGGTTGTGTGCCGAAATTAAGCGTGCCGAATACCCCGGTATTGGTACCGGATACGACACAACCTGCCACTACTGATGCTGAGACCTGAAAGGTTGCCGTCGGCAACCCCCAGGCGGAGACACTCCCTATCAGCAGAGCAAGGCCACCTGCACAGTGCAGCCCACGCTGCACCACGGCCACCCTGAGAACCCTTACGCTTCTCTCAGTAATTCACCGCCACGTTAATCGTGTCCGTATAGGTGCCAGCTGGGATCAGCGGGTTAAAGCCACCTCCCACCACGCGACCATAAATGGCGTAGTTGGTACCCAACGTCGGGTCGGTAGTGCCGCTGGGGGCAATATTGGTGTTATTGGCGATCGCGGTGGTAAATGCGGCATCGCTATACAGCGTATAGGCAATGCCCTGCGTATTGTTGGAGCCGAGGATCAGGTAGCGTGGCTGGCCACTCACCGTGCCGTAAATGGTCGCCGGTGCGGCGTTACTGCTGGTGACCTGTACGTTGAAGGTTTGCCCGGTGGTACAGCGAACAAATATACCGTTGCCAGATGCGCCCACCAACGTCGCGTTCAATGTATCGAAGGTGGCTGCGCTGCTACCGAAGTTCAGGGTACCGAAGTTAACCCCGGTCGTTGCAGACTGACCGTTCACTAAACAACCGGTGGTAAGCGTCAATGTGGCATTGATGGTTCCCGTTGTGGTGGCGGCAAAAACAGCGGTGGGAGCAAGGGCGGCGCTTAGGCTAGAAGCCACAAGAAAAAGCTTGAGTTTCATAATCATTCCTTACTGATTATCCAAGGTCAGTGCTTTTTCACCTGGTCATTCATTTATGAAAATACATCCGAAATCAAACAAGAGCCGCATTTGGCCCGACAGCGTAAGCGCCTACCACCTAAGAAAATTCCTGGATGGTGCATTAATGATTTATATCAGTTTTCTTTACTATAGATCAGCAAATCTGGCCTTGTGCACCCAGGGTTCATTTTTTCCCTAATCAATTGACGTTTTTCGCCGATAACTCAGTAATAACAAGGGGTGGCGGCCAGTTAAAAAAACTAAACAGCCGGCGATTTCCCCCTCTATCACGCGCGTCGGTTCAATGCTATGTTCGTGCATTAATCAGATATTATTAATTTTCCACCCGATGACTGATGATGAAAATAAAAATAAATAGCATGAGAGTTCCAGTTTTTACTGGACCTGGCATTCTCACTGTTTCGCCGCTAATGGTCATTATTCGCCCGTAATCGGCGCTTTATCTTCCTTGTTTTTATTTGATGACACCAAACCTGCCCCGTAGCAGGTTGAGTTTAGGAGCGCACATGCTGTTGGTTACCTGGGATAGCGTTCTGGTTTCCGTTTCACTGATTGTGGCCTTCATCGCCGCCTTTACCGCATTAGATACGGCAGGCCGCGTCGCCGTATCCCGCGGTTGCCTGGCAAAACTGTGGTTAGTGGGCGGCGGCACCGCAATGGGCATTGGCATCTGGGCGATGCACTTTATTGGCATGCTGGCGATGATGATGCCGGTGACCATGCGCTATGACATCCCGCTCACGGCACTCTCCTTACTGGTCGCTATTGCGACGTCTATCTTCGCGTTTGCCCAAAGCGTGCAGGGCAGTCACCTCACGCGCCGGCGCTTAATGCGCGGCACGTTAATACTCGGTAGCGGCGTGATTGCCATGCACTACATCGGCATGAACGCTCTAATGATTGAGACGGCGATTAGGTGGAATATGCCGCTGGTGACGTTATCCGTGGTGATTGCCTACGCGGCGTCCGGTGCCGCGCTGTGGCTGGCCTTTCATCTACGCCAGGGGGAAAGCCTGCTGATATTGCGTGTCTGTGCGGCGCTGGTGATGAGTATTGCCATTGCCGGCATGCATTACACCGGTATGGCCGCGGCGGACTACAGCCAGCCGATGATGATGCAGCATCACGGCGTCAGTGAAGAGGGGCTGGCGGTGTGGGTCACCATTATCACGCTGAGTATTCTTGGATTGACGCTGCTGATTTCAATGCTGGACGCTCAGCTGCGCGCGGCGCGTCTTGCAGCCAAATTGAAGCGCGCCAACAGCGAACTGCGCCAGCTTGCGCTGCATGACAACCTCACTGCGCTGCCGAACCGCGTGATGCTAGAGCAGCAGCTCACCACACAGATCAAGCAGGCTACGCTGCAGGATGAAACCTTCGCACTGATGTTTATGGACCTCGACGGGTTTAAAGCGGTCAACGATACCTGGGGCCATCATGTGGGGGATCGCTTGCTGATTGCGGTGGCCGATCGCTTGCAGGCGGAAGTCAGTGAAGATATTTTGCTGGCGCGTTTAGGCGGCGATGAATTTGTGCTGCTGTGCCCGCAGTACGCTGTTCATCAGGCGACAAATCTGGCGCAGCAGCTGGTGCAAGCCATTGATGTCCCTTTTGAGTTAGATCGTTATTCGCTGCGTGTTTCGCTCAGCATCGGCATTGTCATCTTCCCGCTGCACGGGCGCAGCCAGCAGGAGATGATGTTCAACGCCGATTCCGCCATGTATCACACCAAGCACAGCGGGCGTAACGGCTGGTGCCTGTTTGAACCGGCCATGAGTGCTGTTGCTCAGCATCAGCTGGCGCTCGCCAACGATCTGTGGAATGCCCTGGAATATCAGGAAATGCGTCTGTTCTATCAACCCAAATTTCGCGCCGGAGGCACGGTGCTGATGGGGTTTGAGGCGTTGCTGCGCTGGCAGCATCCGCGTCGTGGGCTGCTGATGCCGGACATGTTTCTGGCGCGAGCCGAGAAAACCGGCCAGATTGTGGCGCTGGGTAATTGGGTGATCAACGAAGCCTGCCGCCAGCTAAAACAGTGGCGCGATGAAGGCAACGGCGACTGGAGCGTATCGGTCAATCTCTCGGCGCTGCAATTCCAACAGCGCGATCTGATTGAAAGCCTGCACCAGGCGCTGCAGCGTCATCAGATCCCCGACGGGGCGCTGATGCTGGAAATTACTGAAAATATCGCCATGCGCGATCCGCAGTTTAGCCAGCAGCGCATTGCCGAGTTGCATCGGCTAGGGGTGAAAGTGGCTATCGATAATTTTGGCATCGGCTATGCCAATCTGCTGCATCTGAAACATCTGGAAGCGAGCGAGCTGAAAATCGATCGCGCCTTTATTAATAGTTTACGCGCGGATAGCGAAGACGCCACGGTGGTGAGTGCGATGCTCACGCTGGCTCGCTCGCTGAACCTGCGCATGGTGGCAGAAGGCGTTGAAACGGAAGAGCAGCAGCGCTTATTAACCGGTTTAGGCTTCGATACCTTACAGGGCTATCTGCTGGGTAAACCGACCCCGGCGGAGCGCATCGGGGAGTTTACCGCTGCGCTGGCATTTACGGATAACGTCGTGTCTTCTGGCGCGTAATAATCATTTTTTGTGTTCTTCCGCATTGGAAGGTTTCATCGTTCATCGGCTCAGATCGGCAGGATAACTGCCGATAATTCCTACAATAAAACCAATAGATTTCACTCTTTTTAACCACACCACAGCTGACTTAAAACGGCTTCAACTTAGGAAATCACTATGTTAGTGACTTCGTATGACTCATTTACCGTCATCGTTTCGATTTTAGTAGCGATGCTGGCCTCGTTTACTGCGCTTGATATGGCAGGACGCGTGGCTTCCTCAACTGGCAAGGTGGCGCTGGTTTGGTTGCTTGGCGGTGGATTCGCCATGGGCGTCGGCGTCTGGGCAATGCACTTCATCGGCATGTTGTCGATGAGCCTCGATATGGTGATGAGCTACGATCCCCTGCTCACCGTCGCCTCAATGGTGGTGGCGGTGCTGGCCTCGATTTTTGCCCTGTGGCTGGCTTGTGCGACGAAGGAACTTCCCTGGACACGATTAATTGGCGGGGCACTGGTGCTGGGTTCCGGGGTCGTTGCCATGCACTACACCGGCATGGCGGCGCTGATGTTTGCACCGGGTATTAGCTGGAACTGGGGCTGGGTAGCTGCGTCGGTGGCCATCGCCATGGTCGCCTCCTGCGCGGCGCTGTGGCTGGCGTTTCACCTGCGCGAAGGACATGGCCGCGTGACGCTGCTGCGGCTCGGGGCATCGGTGGTGATGGGCTGTGCCATTGCAGGTATGCACTATACCGGCATGGCCGCCGCCAACTTCCCGATGCACAGCCACGCCACGCACATGGGCGTAAACAGTAACTGGTTGGCAATTGTGGTCACGGTAGTGACGCTGGCGATCCTTGGCATTACCTTGCTGGTATCGATGCTGGATGCCCGCATGCAGGCGCGCACCTCAATTCTGGCGCAATCACTGGCCGAGGCTAACCGCGAGCTGGCCCAGCTGGCCTTGCACGACAACCTGACGCGCTTGCCCAACCGTATTCTTTTGGAAGATCGCCTTGAACAAGCCATCAATAAAGCGAACCGCGAGAAATCACAGTTTGCGCTGATGTTTATGGATCTGGATGGCTTCAAGGCAGTCAATGACGCCTTTGGCCATCACGTTGGTGATAATCTGCTGATTGGCGTCACCGAGCGTATGACCGACCAGATGAAAGGGCACTACACGCTGGCGCGGATGGGCGGCGACGAATTTGTGCTGCTGCTGGAAATTGATGATCCGAACGATGCGGCGGCGGTAGCGGATACGCTGGTGAAGGCCATCGATCGCCCGTTTGACATCTCGCGTTATGAGCTGGTGGTGTCACTGAGTATTGGCATTGCCGTTTATCCGGGGGATGGCAAAGACGACCGCGAGCTGATGTTTAATGCCGATGCCGCCATGTATCACACTAAAAATAATGGCCGCAACGGTTACACCTTCTTCCAGCAGTCGATGAACACCCTGGCGCAGTCGCAGCTGCAGTTGAACAACGATCTGTGGCAAGCGCTGGATAATCAGGAACTGCGGCTGTTTTACCAACCTAAATACTGCGCACCGAGCGGACCGATCCTCGGCTTTGAAGCGCTGCTGCGCTGGCAACATCCTACGCGTGGCCTGCTGGCCCCGGATACCTTCCTGCCGATGGCGGAAAAGACCGGCATGATTGTGAACATTGGCAACTGGGTCATTAACGAAGCCTGTCGCCAGCTGCGCACATGGCATCTACAGGGGCATCCGCATTGGTCCGTAGCGGTGAACCTGTCGGCGCTCCAGTTTGAGCAGAGCAATCTGGTGGAAACCGTGACCGAAGCGCTGGATAAGCACCAAATCCCGGCGGAGCTTTTAACGCTTGAGGTGACTGAAACCACGGCGATGCGCGATCCTGAAGTGAGCGTACGCATTCTGACCGAGCTCACCAATATGGGCGTCAAAGCCTCGATTGACGATTTCGGTACCGGCTACTCGAGTTTGTTGTATCTCAAGCGTTTACCGGCGAGTGAACTGAAGATCGACCGCGCTTTCGTCAATGAACTTCAGGCGCAGTCTGAAGATGCCACTATTGTTTCCGCCATCGTTGCCTTAGCGCAGTCGCTGCATCTAAAGGTGGTGGCCGAAGGGGTAGAAACCCAGGATCAGCAGGCGTTTCTTACCGGCTTGGGTTGCGATACCTTGCAGGGCTATTTGTTGGGCAAACCGGTCCCGCCAGAGCGCATTGGCGAACTGCCGAATTTTTATGCAGAAGCGTTAGAGCTGGAGCGCGTCACTTAGCCAGCACGTTGTCTCTCCGATTCCTCCCTCTCCCGCTTGCGGGAGAGGCATAGGGTGAGGGAAACTAGCCGCCAAATCCTCTACATGGGAGTTCGGGTGGCGAAATATCAGCAGTTGGTGGAACAGCTTCGCACGCAAATCGAGGCACGTATCTGGCCGCCGGGTGAAAAACTGCCGTCGCTACGCCAGCAGGCTGAGCAGAGCGGGCTGAGCCTGATGACGGTGATGCACGCGTATGAGGTGCTGGAAAGCCAGGGCTGGATTGTGTCGAAGCCGCAATCGGGCTATTACGTGGCGCCGCGCGCCGCAGAAAGTCGTCCCCGTCTGCCCACCCGTGAAGTGGCGAAAACCGACCAGGCGGATACCAACAGCTTTGTGTTTGACGTGCTGCAGGCCACGCGTAATCCCGCCATCATACCGTTTGGCTCTGCTTTTCCCGATCCTGAACTGTTCCCCCAGCGCCAGTTGATGCGCTCGTTGGTGAAAGTCTCCCATAATCTGAAGCCCACGGATGCGCTGAATAACTTGCCGCCGGGCAATGAAGCGCTGCGTAAAATTCTGGCTCAGCGCTATGCACAACAGGGCATTACGCTATCGCCGGATGATATCGTCATCACCAACGGCGCGATGGAAGCGCTCAATCTGAGCCTGCAAGCCGTTACCGAACCCGGTGATTGGGTCATCCTCGAGAATCCCTCCTTTTATGGCGCTTTGCAGGCCATTGAACGCCTCAAGCTGAACGCCATTGCCATCGCCAGTGATGTTGAACACGGCATGGATCTGGCTGAGCTGGAGCAGGCGCTGCAGCGCTGGCCGGTGAAAGCCTGCTGGTTAATGACCAACCGGCAAAACCCACTCGGTTTCACCCTGAGCGCAGAGCGTAAACAGCAGCTGGTGGCTCTGCTGGCGCGCTATAACGTGGCAATGATCGAAGACGATGTGTATAGCGATTTGTATGAGGGACAAGATAAGCCGCTGCCGGCCAAAGCCTTTGATCGTGAGGGCAACGTGCTGCACTGCGGCAGCTTCTCGAAAAATCTGGTGGCGGGATTTCGCGTCGGTTGGGTAGCCGCTGGTCGGCATGCGCAGCGCGTGCAGCGTATTCAGCTGATGAGCACGTTATCGACCAGTGCGCCAATGCAGCTGGCGTTAGCCGATTTTCTCAGCACGCGTAGCTACGATGCGCATTTGAAGAAGCTGCGTCAGACGCTGGCAAAACGTAAACAGCTGGCGCAACAGGCACTACGACGGGTATTGCCGGAAGCGGCAAGGATTAGCGATACGCCGGGCGGCTATTTTCTCTGGGTAACGCTGCCCGCGCAGATTAACACCACGCAGCTGTATCATCTGGCGCTACAGGAGGGGATCAGTATTGCTCCCGGCCAGCTGTTTTCCAGCAGCGAGGGCTTTAGCCACTGTTTTCGCTTTAACACCGCCTGGCCGTGGGATGCACGTGCCGAGGCGGCGGTAGAAACACTGGGCAAATTGATAGCTGGATTACATCGTTAAACCAGGGCTGCCTGCTGGTGGCCCCAGGTTAGATAATAAACGTCGTAGAAATCCACTTCGCCCTTCTGCTTCATCAATCGATCGATGCCGCTTCGCACGCGATCCGGCGTCTGCGGATTCTCAAGAATTTTGTCCAGCGCCTGCTGGGAAACCGGCTGCACGTAATACCATTCGCCGTTATAGCAAACGCGCAAATCCAGCGTATCGATATCTTCGAAACGATATTTTGGATTGATATCCATCAGCATCAATACACTCATCACCAGCACAAACACAGTGGCAAACCAAAAGGCGGGCCAGCCGAGCATGTCGGTTGAGAAGAGCAGCGCCACGCACAGCGCGTAGCACAGGTACATAATGGCCCAGAGTCCCGGATGGGTTTTCAGGAAGGAAAAGCTAAAGCGCGGCAAATTATCGCGCCGTCCCTCACGGTTCAGCGTGGCGATTTCGTCGAGCAGGATTTGTTTGATCGCGTCCATTGTTCACCTCTAATTATTACTACCTGCCAGTAAAGCACATAACAGTGAAGCGAATTAGTGACAGATTTACGGTGTTTTTTTATAACAGTTGCTGAAGGGGCGGCTGGTTCTGCACGTTGACCTTATAGCGCAATAGGTGACGACGCGCAGTGATAAAGGTTGATTACAGAGGATATGTTCAGAGCAACGCTGTTTTATCGATGCTTGGTAAATAATGGATCTCCATCACATCAGCGTGCATCACCTCAATTAACCACGCTACCTGCCCGATCCGGCTATTACCTGCTGAGCAGTATGCGCTATTAAGGTGGGGGGTTTAGGTTTCCGATTGCTTCATTCATGAAAATAGAAACAATTCTCAATATTACAAAAAAGGTGAAAATTAATGATTTATTGTTTTTTTAACGGTGTTAATTATTAATTAATTTATTCAACTTATTGATTTTAATTGATTAATATTTTAATTCATTAAACCTTATAGCTAAGAATATTCTGATGCGTATACTCATCGCCATTAAAGGTAACGGTGGCTATTAGTTATCAATAGCGGCTGATGCGTAGTCCGTATTAATAGCGTTAAGTATGGCTGTTATCTTTTTAACTCGCATGCATTGGCATATGTAATAAGACAACGCTTTTATTAATAAAGGCGCGATTTTTAATCGGCGTTCAGGACGTTTTTTATTATGAGTATCGGTGGGGCAATACAGAAAAATAATGATGGTCGCTTTATTTCTCAGGCGGATTTCCCTATGAATCTGCCTGAGAAATATATCCATCAACATGTATTGATTATATCGACTCCGGATACCGTGAAATCTCCGTCAAATCGCTATCAGTCGTTCAAGTCCGTCGCCAGACGGGTTTTGTCGTGAGGAGATTTCATGAGCGTATTCAATGAAGTCACCGAACTGACGCCTGTTGAAGAGACGCGCTACCTGCAACAGTGGCAGCCGCTGGTGAAGCGCGTAGTACGGCAGCTCTCCGCCCAAACGGATGCGGTGATGGATCGTGGCGATCTGGAACAAATTGCCTTTATGGGGCTGCTTGAATCGCTACGTCGTTATGGCCGTCCTGACGATCATTTTGCCGGTTACGCTTTACAGCGCGTGCGGGGAGCGGTGTTGGATCAGCTGCGTCTGCACGACTGGCGTCCGCGACGTCTGCGGCAGAAAACGCACAAAATCAATGATGCGGTGCGCGCACTCACGCGCCGTCTCGGCCACGAGCCGAACGAAGAAGAGTTGCGTCGACACCTCAAGCTCAGTCCGGAAGAGGTGCAGGAGTATTTGCTGCTGGAATCCGCTAGCGCGATGGAGAGTTTTGACGATCTGCTGGCAGGCGAAGCGCTGAGCAGTGTGTTAAGCGGACGTGCGCTGGAAGAGGAAATTAGCATTCAGCGCACGCTAAAGACCGCGCTGGCTTCGCTGAGTGAGCGCGAACAGTTGATTCTCAGCCTCTATTACCAGCACGAAATGAGCCTGAAAGAGATTGCGCTGGTGCTCGAGCTCACCGAAGCGCGCGTCTGCCAGATTAATAAGAAGATTGGCGTGAAGATTAAACAATTCTTTGAGTAGAGCATCCTGCAATTAACGTTCTGACATCAGAACGCTAAATGCCTGCGATAACCTGTCAGTGCCTTTGAATCCATTTGTGGGTTCGACCGGTGGCGAAATCCACCGGCTTTTTTTTGCCTGTAATTTGGCTGGTGCGCATTAATGCGCACCCTACAACAGCCCCGGGCCCCTCGTAGGGTCGCCATTGATGGCGACCAGGTGCGCATTAATGCGCACCCTACAACAGCGCCGGAACCCTCGTAGGGTCGCCATTGATGGCGACCAGGTGCGCATTAATGCGCACCCTACAACAGCGCCGGAACTCTTGTAGGGTCGCCATTGATGGCGACCAGGTGCGCATAAATGCGCACCCTACAACAGCGCCGGAACCCTCGCAGGGCTGCCATTGATGGCGGCCAGGTGCGCATTAATGCGCACCCTACAACAGCGCCGGAACCTCGTAGGGTCGCCATTGATGGCGACCAGGTGCGCATTAATGCGCCCCCTACAACAACGCCGGAACCCTCGTAGGGTCGCCATTGATGGCGACCAGGTGCGCATAAATGCGCACCCGACAACAGCCCCGGAACCCTCGTAGGATTGTCATTTAGGGTCACCGCAGAATGGCGGCACGAAATGTTAAATATGTTGCAAACTAATTTGGCTTTAGTTAGCTAAATCATTCTTTTATGTGAATTTTGTCGGCGGGCGCACATTGCAATGGCTGTGAGGTAAGCCACAATTAAGCCATGTGGTTAACCGGAGAAAGAGTATGACTGCCAACAACTCCAGCCTGCTGTTACTGATGTCTTTCGCCGCCGGCACCTTTTCCGCTGGATCGTCCAGCAATCCGCAACATTTGATGCTATCGCTACCGTCCGGTGGCGTGCCTAACAATCCGCTGCCGCTGATTATCTGGCCCGGTATCGTGCCGGATGAAGATGAAGCGGCAGACAGCGCGGCCTGGTTTGAAAAAACCTTTACCCGCAACGGCTGGCCCGCTGCCTGGCGCTCGCCGATCTTCCCCTATACGCATTATCACCCCAACACGCATGAAGTCTTAGGCGTCGGCGCCGGCTGGGCGGAAGTGCTGTTTGGCGGGGACAGCGGTCGCATGGTGACGCTACGCGAAGGCGATGCGGTGCTGATCCCCGCCGGAGTGGGCCATAAGCAGGTATTTGCCTCTGAGGATTTTTTCACCGTGGGCGCCTATCCTGAAGGGATGTCCCCGGAAACCGTGCGTGATGAGCCGTCGCGTTTACGTGCGTCGAAGGAGAAGATCCAGCATGTTCCCTTGCCGCATCGCGATCCCTTCACCGGTGGCGATGGCGCGATGACGGAGATTTGGCTGCCAATCGCGCAGCAGCTGATGCACCAGTAAGGTGCAAATCAGCCGTAATCGTCCGCGCGGCGCGTGTGCCATGCCGGGGCAAGCCTCTGGCACAGTTTGTGCAGGAGAGAGTGAGGTCCTCTGACAAGCGCCGGGTAAATCATGAAAGAAAGCTACCAGATAGCATCGCACTTCTATGATGAGATGTTGCTAAGCGATGGCCAACACCGCGCTCATTATCAGCAATACTGGGAATGGTTACAGCAGGCGGACGTCGATGCAGTGGCGCGCAAGCGTGAAGAGGCGGAACTGCTGTTTCATCGTGTGGGCATTACGTTCAACGTATACGGTGACGATGGTGGAGCGGAGCGTTTAATCCCCTTCGACAGCGTGCCGCGCATCATACCTGCGCGAGAATGGGCAATGCTCGACCGCGGCATCCGCCAGCGCGTCCAGGCCCTTAACGCCTTCCTGCATGATATCTACCATCAGCAACACATCCTTAAAGCCGGAATTGTCCCCGCCGAACAGGTGCTGGTTAACGATCAGTATCAGCCCTGCATGCAGGGAGTCGATCTGCATCGCAACATATATGCGCACATTGTCGGCGTGGATATGGTGCGTAATAACGATGGCGACTATTACGTACTGGAGGACAATCTGCGCACGCCGTCCGGCGTCTCGTACATGCTGGAAAACCGCAAAATGATGATGCGGCTCTATCCGGAGCTGTTCGCCGAACAGCATATCGCGCCGGTAGAGCGTTACCCCTCGCACCTGCTGCAAACCCTGCGCGAAAGCTCGCCGGTTAACGATCCGGTGGTGGTGGTGCTGACGCCAGGCCGCTTCAACAGCGCCTACTTTGAACACAGCTTCCTCGCGCAGCAGATGGGCGTGGAGCTGGTGGAAAGCGCCGACCTGTTCGTGAAGGACGGCGCGGTGATGATGCGCACCACCGCCGGGCCGTGCAAGGTGGATGTGATCTACCGTCGCGTGGATGATGCCTTCCTCGATCCGCTGGCGTTTCGTCCTGATTCAATGCTGGGGGTGCCCGGTCTGCTGTCGGTGTATCGCTCCGGCAACGTGGTGCTGGCTAACGCCATCGGCACCGGCGTTGCCGATGATAAATCGATCTATCCTTATGTGCCGGAGATGATCCGCTTCTATCTCGATGAAGATCCGATCCTCAATAACGTGCCCACCTGGCAGTGTCGTAAACCGCAGGATCTCACCTATGTGCTTGCTAACCTCAGCAAAATGGTGGTGAAAGAGGTACATGGCGCCGGCGGTTACGGCATGTTGATTGGTCCGGTGGCAAGCGAGCAGGAGCTGAGTGATTTCCGCGATCGCCTCAAAGCGCGACCGGAAAACTACATCGCGCAGGACACGCTTTCGCTCTCCACTTGCCCAACCTTTATTGATAACGGCCTGGCGCCGCGCCATATCGATCTGCGACCGTTTGCCTTGTGCGGTGCCGACATTCGGCTGGTGCCCGGGGGGTTAACTCGCGTAGCGTTAAATGAAGGATCGCTGGTGGTGAACTCGTCGCAGGGCGGTGGCACTAAAGATACCTGGGTTTTGGAGGATGACGCATCATGCTAAGCCGCACCGCCAGTGGTCTTTATTGGATGGCGCGCTATCTGGAGCGCGCGGAACAACTCGCTCGTGTGTTAGACGTCACCAATCGCTTATCGTTGATGCCGGTGCGCGGCAGCCAGGGGGATGAGCTGCTGCTGCCGCTCAATCTTACCGGCACACGCGAGCTGTTTGAAACCCTCAACGGCCGTTTCACCATGGCGCAGCTGTTCAACTTCTTTGCCCTCGACGATCGCAATCCGAGCAGTATTTTCAGCTGCTGGCAGGAGGCGTGGAACAACGCGCATGCGGTGCGCGGCAGTTTGTCATCGGAAGTGTGGGAGAGCATTAATTCCACCTGGATTGAAATGCGCAATACGCGACGACGCGGTATTACCAGCGCTAATGCCGATACCTTTTTTGATTGGGTTAAAGAGCGCTCGCACCTGTTTCGCGGCGCGATGTTCGGCACTTTGCTGCGCGGCGATGCCATGTGTTTTATTCGTATCGGCACCCTGATGGAGCGCAGCGATGGCACCGCGCGTTTGCTGAGTGTGAATCAGCAGCTGCTGGAGCAGCAGTCGGATTCGGTACGCGAATATTATTGTCTCGATACCCTGCTGCGTGCGGTCTCAGCGCGCGAAGCCTATAACGCTATCTTTAAGCAGCAGCTGTTTCCCGATCTGGTGAACGAGATGCTGATCCTGCGCAGCGAAAGTCCGCGATCGCTGCACTCCTGCATTGATGAGATCGCTACCCAGCTGGAACAGATCGGCAGCAGCGGCGAAGATCGTCCACGTTATCTGATCACCGTGCTACTGGCGGAGATGCGTTTCAGCACTTGGGAAAGCCTGACGCACGAAGGGTTGGATGGCTGGCTCAATCACTTCCTCACGCGTCTTAACGCGCTGGCCGAGAGTATTAATCACACCTATCTGGAGGCGAAATGAGACTGAACATTGAGCATAAAACCAGCTACGCCTACGAGCAGCAGGTAAAACTCAGCACCCAGTATCTGCGCCTGACGCCGCAAAACTCGGTGCATCAGCAGATTATCTCGTGGGATTTGGAGCTGCCGTGTGCCGCCACGCGTACAGAAGATGCCTACGGCAATGTGATGCATGTGCTGACGCTGGATACGCCGCATCAGCAATTGGCTATCGCAGCGCGCGGGGTGGTGGAGATCCTCGATGACGGCGAGTGGGCACCCGATCCGGAATGCGCGCTATCGCCGCTGGTGTTTCTGCGCTCAACGCCGTTAACCCAGCCCAACGGCGAGATTCGCGATTTTGCTCAGCGCTACTGGCGGCCAGAGAAGCCGCTGGCCAGCCTGGAAAAGCTCATGGACGAACTGCTGCTGAAAATGCCGTATCGTCCTGGCAGTACTCAGGTAACAGATGCCGCAGCGAAAGTATTTGCTGCCGGCAGCGGTGTTTGCCAGGATCACAGCCACGTTTTTCTCGCCTGCTGTCGCAGCCTTGGCATTCCGGCGCGCTATGTCAGCGGCTATCTCTATACTGAAAACGTTGAGCACGTCGCCACTCATGCCTGGGTTGAAGCCTGGCTGGATGGCAGTTGGCACAGCTTTGATATCACCAATAATACCCGCAGTACGCGTCAGCATTTACGGCTGGCGGTCGGCGTGGATTATCTCGATGCATGTCCGGTGCGCGGTATGCGGCTGGGCGGCGGCGGTGAAGATATGCTGGCGGTGGCTGCGGTGCTGCAGGTGCATGCGCAGTAGCAATCTGAATAGGCACGACTATGACTTATTGTGTGGCAATGCGTTTATCGTCAGGGATGATTTTTGTCTCCGATTCGCGCACCAATGCGGGCGTTGATCATATCTCCTCGTTCCGTAAACTGCATGTTTTTCAGGTGGATGATGAACGCACGCTGGTGCTGCAAAGCGCAGGCAATCTGGCCACCACGCAGAGCGTACTCAGCCTGCTGCGACGTAACAACGGCGATAGCGAACAGCCCAATTTGCTCAATGGGCGATCGCTGTATGACATTGCGCTGATGGTGGGGGAAACGCTGCGGGAGGTAATCAAACGCGACGGCGAAGAGTTTGGCGGCACGCTGCTGTTGGGCGGCCAGATTCGTGGCGAGGAGCCGCGTCTGTTCCAGATCTATCCGCAGGGTAATTTCATTGAGGCCAGCGTCGACACGCCTTATTTCCAGATTGGCGAGAGCAAATATGGCAAACCGATTATCGATCGCGTGCTGCGTTATGAAACGCCGCTTAGCCAGGCCATGCAGTGTGCGCTGATCTCAATGGATTCGACGCTCGCCAGTAATATTTCCGTGGGCCTGCCGCTGGATGTGATGGTGTATCACACCGACAGTTTCAGCGATAACCAGCAGTATCACATCACCGAGCAGCACCCCTATTTTTCACAGATTCGTCAGCTGTGGAGCAAAGGCTTATTGAGCGTGTTTTCGCAGTTGCCCCCCCTGCAGCTGTAGCCTGAATGGCAGACGCCTCGCCGCGTTTGCCCCTTCTGACTTTTTCCTCGGTTAGTACATCCCGGTCATAAATCTGAAAACAAGCCGTTTTAACGTCGAAGCGATTAATCGCTGCGCATAAAAAGGTGAATAATGTTTTCAGTTGATCAGCTTCTCGATACGTACTGGCCCGGTCACCAACCCGCGAACTGGCAAAAAAACGCGCTGAAATGGGCGGTTCGCGAACATGAATTCCAGGCATTTGCTGCCCGCTATCGCCACCTCAAAGGCGTGGATATGGTGGAGCAAGTGCTGGAGCATCTGGATGTGCGTTGTGAACTGAGCGAGCGCGATCTGGAACAAATCCCCACGCGTGGCCCGGTGGTGATTGTCGCTAATCATCCGCTTGGCGCCCTGGATGGATTAGCCCTGCTGGCGGCCGTTTCGCAGGTGCGGCGCGATGTGAAGATCGTGGCCAACCGCATGTTGATGATGCTGGAACCGATCAACAACATGATGCTGCCGGTGGATAACATGGGCAACCGCACCAGCCGCGAACAGTTCACGCGCATGCAGCAGCATCTTGATAATCAGGGTGTACTGATCATCTTCCCGGCGGGTGAAGTCTCGCGGCTTACCAGTCGAGGCGTGCGCGATCGTCACTGGCATCACAGCTTTCTGCGTCTCGCCGCGCGCGCGCGCGCGCCTATCGTACCGGTGCATGTGGTGGGGCGTAACAGCCTGGCATTTTACGCGGCAGCGAAAATTGCCGCACCGCTGGCGTTGCTGATGCTGGTACGTGAGATGTTTCGTCAGCGCGGCGCGCGCATCAAGCTGCATATCGGCGAGCAGATCCCCTTTGCGCATTGGCATGATGGCCATACGCCCGGCAAAGAGCTGGCGAAGCGGCTGCGTAAGCATCTGTATCGCATCGGGCAGGGGCGACGCGGCCTGTTCCAGACCGCAGCGGCGATTGCCCGCCCGGAAGATCGTGCCGAGCTGAAAAAAGCGCTGCTGGAGAGCGAACGACTCGGCACGCTGCCGGATGGCAAACAGATCTACCTGTGGCGACGTAATGGCGCGAGTTGGGTACCGCTGCTGCGCGAGCTGGGCCGTTTACGTGAAGTGGCGTTCCGCGCGGTCGGCGAGGGCAGCGGGCGCCGTCGCGATCTCGACAAATACGATGATGATTATTATCACCTGATTTTGTGGGATGACGATGAACTGGAAATTGTCGGTGCCTATCGCTTTATTCCGGGCGCCGAGCAGCTGGCGCGTCGCGGACTGGAGGGCATTTACAGCGACAGCCTGTTCCACTACGACGAGCGTATGCTGCCGATTATCCATCAAGGTCTCGAGCTGGGCCGCAGTTTTATTCAACCCGCTTACTGGGGGAAACGCGGCCTTGATTATCTGTGGATGGGGATTGGCGCCTATATCGCCAAATATCCCGAAACCCGCTATCTGTTCGGTCCGGTATCGATCTCCGGCGGGATGCCGCTGGCGGCGCGCGATTTGCTGGTGGCGTTCTATCGTCTCTATTTCCCTACCGAACTGCCGCTGGCAACCTCGCGTCGCCCCTATCCAGCATCGCTGCCGGAAGTGCTGGCGCAGTTCACCGGCGATAATTACAGCGAAGATTTGCGACGCCTTAAACACCTGCTGGCCAACCTCGGCACCGCTATTCCCACGCTGTACAAACAGTATTCGGAGGTATGCGAACCGGGCGGCGTGCAGTTTATCGATTTCGGCAGCGACCCCGATTTTAACCACTGTATTGATGGGTTAGTGCTGGTGGATCTCACCCGGGTGAAGCCCGCGCGCTATGAGCGTTATATCGGGATGCATCTGTGAATTGGTCGCCATAAATGGCGCCCCTACGGCGAGGTGGCGGGGATCGTATGTTTATGTAGGGTCGTCATTTATGGCGACCAGGCTCAATGTCATGGAATCGTCATCACAGTGTCGTAGGGTCTTAGCCGGACTGATTAAGAAAGGCCCGAAACATGGCATCAATCATACTGCGCGGGCTGTGCAAATCCTTTGCGGCGCAGCCGGTGTTGCAAGATATCTCGCTGCAGATTGCGCAGGGAGAATTCATCGCCGTATTAGGCCCGTCGGGCTGCGGCAAAACCACGTTACTGCGCCTGCTGGCCGGATTTGAAACCGCCGATGCCGGGGAAATCCACGTTGGCAATCGCTGCTTTGCGGCTCCGGGCGTTCACGTGCCGCCGGAAGATCGTCAGCTTGGCGTGGTGTTCCAAAGCTACGCGCTGTGGCCGCATATGACGGTTGCGGAAAATGTCGCCTACAGCCTGAAGGTCAATGGCGTGGCGCGTGCAGAACGCGAACGCCGCACCGAGCAGGCACTGGAACTGGTGGGATTGCAGGATTTTGCCACGCGTCGTCCCGCCGATCTCTCCGGTGGCCAGCGTCAGCGTGTGGCGCTGGCGCGTTGTCTGGTCGCGCAGCCAACGCTGGTATTGCTCGACGAACCGCTGGCGAATCTTGATGTGCACCTGCGCGCCACAATGGAAGAGGAGTTCCGCCGCTTCCACCATCACAGCCACGCGACTTTGCTTTATATCACTCACGATCAGCATGAAGCCATGGCGCTGGCCGACCGCATCGTGGTGATGGATGGCGGACGCGTGATGCAGTTTGCCACGCCGCACACGCTGTGGCGTGAACCGGCGAATGAGATGGTTGCCCGCTTTATTGATGACGGCAAAGTGCTGCCCATCCACGACATCGAACCGTTCGGCGCAGGCCGCGCGCAGGCCACGCTGTGCGGTTTGCGCGTGTCATTACGCTGCGCGCCTGAGCAGCGCCCGCAGCCGCACGGGCAAGCCAGTTTTCATGCGGTGGACTTCCGCCTGGCGCAGCCTGGCGAACCGCAGTTTGCCGCCCAGGTGCAGCGGGTGATTTATCGCGGCGGCCATTATCAGCTGATTGTCACGCCGCTGGCGGCACCTGAAACCCGCATTACGTTGCTGCTGGATGGGCCACCTTTACCCGTTGTCGACGCTACGCTGGGTGTGGCGCTGCGCGACGGTTGGATTCTGCCTTCTTAATCGTTATCAACTCAGGGAAATGCTATGCGTACGTCATTTAACGTTTTGATGTTAGCCGGATTACTCGTTTCAGCCGTCAGCCATGCCGACGACGCGCCAGCGGGAAAGCTGGTGGTTTACACCTCGCAGGCACCGGAAATTGCTCAGCAGACCATGGATGCATTCAAAGCAGCCTATCCGAATGTGCAGGTTGAGTGGACGCGTAACGGCACCACGCAATTGATGAACGTGCTGCGCACCGAGATGATGAGCGGCCAGGCGAAGCCCGATGTACTGCTGATTGCCGATGCCATTAACCTCGGCGCGCTCAAGAATGAAAACCAGCTCTACCGCTACAGCGACGCGCCACTCAGCCATATCAATCCGGCGTTTTACGATAAAGATAAAACCTTTTTTGGCACCAAAATCATCGCCACGGTGATTGCCTATAACACGCAGCACGCGCAGCCGATTGATAGCTGGAACGCGTTGGCGGTTGAAGCCAACAAGGGGCAGATTGCGGTGCCTAGCCCGCTCTATTCCGGCGCGGCGCTCTACAAGCTGCACACCGACATCAACACGCCGTCCATTGGCTGGAACTTCTATAAGCAGCTTGCGGCGATTGGCGTGGCGCCGCAGGGCGGTAACGGCCCGGCGCTGAAAGCCGTCGCCAGCGGGCTGGATAAATACGGCATCATCACCGATGCCGACGTGATTCTGGCGAAGAAAAAAGGCTCCCCGGTTGACCTGGTCTATCCGAAAGAAGGCGTTTCCTATGTGACCGAGCCGGTAGCCATCATGAAGTCGGTGCATAATCTGCCTGCCGCCAAGGCGTTTGTGAACTTTATGCTGTCGGAGCCGGGCCAGAAACTCGTGGTCGAACAGGGCAACCGTCCGGTGGACGATCGCGTTGCGGCGCCAGCAGGCTTCACGCCGATCGACCAGATCAAGCTGCTGTCGCCTGACGTCGCGAAAGCGATTAAAGAAGACGCCGCGGTGCGCGATCAATTCACCGCCCTGTTCGGCGGCTAAGCATGAGCGTGGTCAGCAACGAATGGCGCAGCGCGGCGCGCGGCGGTAAACGCGTTAACAGCGAACGCCTGGTTCTGGCGCTGATGGTAGTGCTGATTGGTTTACTGTCGGTCGCGCCACTGCTGCGGCTGGTATGGACCGCTATCGCGCCTGCCGGCGTGCCGGACATGACGCGGTTAGCGCGTCTGCTGACCAGCGATCGCGTGCTTATCGCCAGCGGCAACACGTTGTTTATCGCGCTCAGTTCCACCTTGATTTCCGTGGTGCTGGGCACCGCCGCCGCCTGGCTGGTGGCGCTCAGCAACCTGCGCGGCAAAACCGCGTGGGTATTTGCCTTTATTCTGCCGCTGATGATTCCGCCGCAGGTCACGGCGCTGGCCTGGCTACAGGCGCTGGCACCGGGCAGTCCGCTGGCGCTGCTGTGTGCCGCGATGGGGCTGCCGTGGTTTGCGCCGGGTGAACAACCGCTCTATTCCCTTACCGGCATTGTGCTACTGCTGGGGACGCACAATGCGCCGCTGGTGTTTCTCACCGTGCGCGCCGGTTTGCGGCGTTTACCGGCAGACTTAGTCGAAGCGGCGCAGGCGAGCGGGGCGACGCGCCTGCGTGTGTTATTCACCGTTATTTTGCCGCTGGCACGGCCGGCGATTTTTGCCGGTGCCGCCCTCACTTTTGTTGCCGCAGCAGGCAATTTTGGTATTCAGGCCCTGCTCGGCATTCCGGCGCGCGTGCCAACGCTTATCACGCTGGTGTATCAGCAGCTCAATGGTATTGGCCCGAGTGCGCTGCCGAATACGGCGGTATACGCCTTGCTGATCGCGGCGATTACGCTGGCGGGCATGGCGGCCAGCGCGTGGCTGGGCGGGCGGCATGATGTGCGCGTTAACGGCGCACCGCGCCTGTGGCAGCAATCGCTGGGGCGCGCCCGTATGGCTATTGAAGCGCTGGCGTGGTGGTGGATGGCATTGACACTACTTTTACCGCTCAGTGCCTTGCTTATCACGGCGTTAACCCGCGGCTTTGGCCAGGCGCTGACCTGGCAAACGCTGACGCTGGAAAACTTCCGCGCCGCCTTGTGGGGTTATCCGGCTGTGCGTCAGGCTTTCCTCACCAGTCTGGGATTGACCACGCTAGCGGCGCTGATTCTGACGGTTTGCGCGCTATTCCTCGCTTACTTCCTTAGCTGGCGTCGTACAAAACTGGTGCACGGCCTGTGGCTGGCGAGTGAACTCACCTACGCGCTGCCGGGAATTGTGACCGGCGTGGCGGCGATGCTGTTCTTCCTGCGCCCGCTGCCGATCGTCAACGTTTCACTGTACGGCACGGTGTGGATCATCCTCGCCGCCTATCTGGCAAACTTCCTCGCGCTGGTGCTGCGTCCGACGCTGGCCGGATTCGCACAGCTGGAGCCGGCGCTGGATGAAGCGGCACGTTTGTGCGGTGCCGGCTTTATGCGGCGCATGCGCGATATTCTGCTGCCTTTGGCTGCGCCCGCCGCGCTGGCGGGCAGCGTGCTGGTCTTTCTCACCGCCCTGAATGAAATTCAGGTCTCGATATTGCTGGTCACTTCGCAAACCCAAACCATTGGACCTACCATTGTGTTTCTCGACGAAGGCGGATCGGCTTCGCTGGCGGCGGCAGTGGGCTGCCTGATGATTGTTGTGGTTTGCTTATTGATGACGCTCGCCACCTATCTGGCGCGACGCCTGCCGCAAGGCGTTCTTCCCTGGCAAGCGTAACGGGCGTTTCCGTCAACGCATGATGAGTGGTTAAGTATCCCGCTGAACATTTTCTCGCCACTGCCGATAATCTACCTACCAACACTTGTCTGTGGGCGAATAGCGCTTGTCAGCGCTGCGTATTTGCGCTTAAGTCTGCATGCTAATTAAGAATTTTCTTAATAATTCTGAATAATACCAGGCCAGCAATAGGCGAATAACAATGAATAATAACTCTGACGTCATGTACCGATTATTGGTGCAGAGCGTGGTGGATTACGCCATTTACATGCTCAAACCCGATGGCACCGTGGCGAACTGGAACGCCGGGGCACAACGCGCCAAGGGCTACACACCCGATGAAATTGTTGGGAAGAACTTTGCGCTGTTCTACAGCGAAGACGATCGTAAAAACGGCGCGCCGCAGCGCGGGCTGGCAGTGGCGACAGCGACGGGGCGCTTCGAAACCGAAGGATGGCGCTATCGTAAAGATGGCAGCGCGTTTTGGGCGCATGTGGTGATTGACGCGATTCGGGATGAGTATGGCGAGTTGTTGGGTTTTGCCAAAATCACCCGCGACTGCACCGAACAACAGGCATTACAGCGGAAACAGCGGGAACAGGAGCAGCGTTTTCGTATGCTGGTGGAGGGCGTTAGCGATTACGCCATCTATATGCTCGATTTGGACGGCAACGTTGAAAATTGGAACGTAGGCGCGCAGCGCGCAAAAGGCTACGTGGCGGAAGAGATCGTTGGGCAGCACTTCTCGCGCTTCTACAGTGCGCAGGATCGCCTCAATCACATCCCGGAGAAGAACCTCAGCACCGCGTTTAAAACCGGTCGATTTGAGGATGAAGGTTACCGTTATCGCAAAGACGGCAGCGCCTTTTGGGCGCACGTCATCATTGACGCAATTCGTGATGATGCCGGCAAGCTGATCGGCTACGCTAAAATCACCCGCGACTGTACCGAGCAGCAGGCGCTACTGCGCAAACAGCACGAGCAAGAGAAAAACTTCCGCCTATTGGTTGAGGGCGTGCGCGATTACGCCATTTATATGCTGGATGTGCAGGGCCGAGTGGTGAACTGGAATAGCGGTGCACAGCGTGCCAAAGGCTATGTTGCCGATGAGATTATTGGCCAACACTTCTCGGTGTTTTACAGTTCAGCCGAGCGCAATGCCAATGCGCCTGAAGCGAATCTCGGGATTGCGTTAAAAACCGGGCGTTTTGAAGATGAAGGCTGGCGCTACCGTAAAGACGGTTCCGCCTTCTGGGCGCACGTGGTTATCGAAGCGATTAGCGATGAAACCGGCAAACTGATTGGCTTCGCCAAAATTACCCGCGACGTGACCGAGCGTCGTGAGAATGAGCAAAAGCTGCTGCGCGCGCGGGATTTGGCGCAGACGCAGAGCGCGAAAATGTCGGAGTTATCCGGCTTTCTCGACACCATCATCAGTAATATTCCCTCTTGTGTGATTGTCGAAGACGCCATCAGCCGTGAAATTTTGATGGTAAATGACAAAGCCGAGCAGCTGTTTGGCATCAACAAAGCGCTGATCATGCATAAACGCCCGCACGAATGTATGTCGCCGGAGCTGGGGGATTACTTCAACAGCCTGGCGGATGTGGCGTTGCGCTGCGAAGGTATTCATTCACGGGAACAGCTGCTGCTAACCGCCGGCGGCGAGCGCATTCTGCATACCCGCGCCACCACCATCAGCGGCAAGGATATGCGTCAAAACTACGTGATGCTGATTGTGGAAGACGTAACGGATCAGCGCGAAGCGGATGCGCGCATCCGCCATATGGCGCACCACGATAACCTCACCAGCCTGCCAAACCGCGTGCTGTTCCGCCAGAAGCTGAGCGAAGCGCTGCGGGTTGATAGCCAGAACAAGCACATCAGCGCGACGCTCTGTCTCGATCTCGACAACTTCAAGAATGTGAATGATGCGCTGGGCCACCAGATTGGTGACGATTTGTTGCGCGTGGTGGCGAAACGCCTGCGCAGCGCCCTGCGCGATCACGATACATTGGCACGCATTGGGGGCGATGAGTTTGCCATTGTGCTACCGAATGTTCGCGGTGCGGATGAAGCGGCGATGGTGGCGCAGCGGCTCATAGAAGCGATTCGTCCACCGGTGAACATTGAAGGGCATAATTTGTCGGTGGGCTTAAGCGTGGGAATTGCGCTGACGTCACAAACCACCAATACCCCCGAACATATGCTGCGCTGCGCCGATATGGCGCTGTACGAAGCCAAGCGCAATGGCCGCAACCGCTTTGAACACTTCACGCTGGCGATGGACGATCTGGCGCGCAGCCGTCGCGTGATCGAGAACGATCTGCGTGAAGCCATTACTGGCCGCCAGCTTAAACTCTATTACCAGCCGATCACCGATGAGAACGGCATTATCGGCTATGAAGCGCTGATGCGCTGGCATCACCCGATTAAGGGGCTGATCATGCCGAATGATTTTATCCCCATCGCCGAAGAGACCGGCTTGATCCATATGCTCGGCGCGTATGCGCTGTATGAAGCCTGCCGCGAAGCGCAGAGCTGGGGCACGGAGCAATCGGTCTCGGTGAATTTGTCACCGCTGCAGTTCAAGAACAGCTCGCTGGTTTCGGTGGTCGAAGGCGCGCTGCGGGAATCAGGGCTTGCGCCGCATCGGCTGGAGGTGGAAATCACCGAATCGGTGCTGCTGGACGATACGCTCGGTAATATCCGCACGCTGCAAAGCCTGAAAACCCTCGGCGTGCAGATTGCGCTCGATGATTTTGGCACCGGCTATTCATCGCTGAGCTATTTGCGATCGTTCCCGTTCGACAAGATCAAAATCGATAAGTCGTTCATCAACGATATGGGCGATAGCCGCGAAGCGCTGGCGATTATCCGCGCCATTACCGGCATGAGCCGCAGCCTCGATATTCAGATTACCGCCGAAGGTGTAGAGAGCAGCGAGCAGTTTGCCAAGCTGCGCGAAGAGGGCTGTACGTTGTTCCAGGGCTATTTCTTTGGGCGTCCACAGCCATCGGAACTGCGTTTGAAAGAGCTGGATTAATTATCCTGGTCGCCATGAATGGCGACCTTACAATCTTCCCTGCGAAGCCATAAAAAAACGCCCGACATGTCGGGCGTTAGCGGTTTTGCTGTGTGTAATCTTTTTTTTTTATGCGCCGTGGCCGTCAACGGACATGTGGCCGAGATCTTTGTCCACCAGGAACAGGCCTTCGCCTTTATTGCCCACCAGCGCCAGTTTATCCAGCACGGTTTTGAACAGCTTCTCTTCTTCATGCTGCTCTGCCACGTACCACTGCAGGAAGTTGAAGGTTGAGTAATCCTGCGTGGTTAATGCCGAATGCACCAGCTCATTGATTTTTTTGGTGATCAGCTGCTCATGCTTCAGCGCTTCTTCCAGCACGTCATTCAACGAGGTCCAGCTAATTGCCGGAGCAGCAATGCTGCCCAGAACCGGAAGGGCACCTGCATCGCTAACGTAATCGAACAGCTTTTGCATGTGCTGCATCTCTTCGCGTGAATGCATTTTCAGGAATGAAGCGGCACCTTCATAGCCTTTATCGCTGCACCAGGCGCTCATCTGCAGATACAGGTTGGCAGAAAAGAATTCCAGGTTCAGTTGGTCGTTTAAACGAGAGGTCATTTCAGCAGTTAACATGGCTGATTCCTTTTTAATTTATCAGGTGAAGTGCGATGAATTATGCATCAATCTATACTTTTTTGTGAAGGGTTTTCCGTAAAAAGGTTGAATTTATCTTATTGATTGTAAATGGAATTATTCCACTTGTTGAATGCGAAGAGTTCTCAGTTTTGACTAATTTTCATTCACGCTGGATTGATTATAGCGGCACATCGGGCGATGCTGAGGCTTGCCTTTACTTGTCAGGAGCTTAGCGGTGTCGAATGTCTTAGAGCATTACCATTTTCTGCATGAAATCCCCGAGTTGGGTTTTCAGGAATTTAAAACCTCAGCTTATATTGCCGACCAGCTGGAAAGCGCTGGCATGATGGTCACGCGCGGTATCAATAACACGACCGGTATCGTGGCGGAAATTGACAGCGGCGTGCCCGGCCCGGTGCTGGCGCTGCGGGCGGACATGGATGCGCTAGGTCATATTATTGATGGCGTGCCCTGCGCGCGTCATACCTGCGGCCACGATGGGCATTCGTCGGTGGTGCTAACGGCGGCGCAGGAGCTGCTGAAAGAGGGGGCAATCAAGAAAGGGCGGCTGAAGCTGCTGTTCCAGCCCGCGGAAGAGCTGGGTGCCGGTGCGCTGGCGATGATTGAGGGCGGCGCGCTTGCTGACGTGGAGATGATCCTCGGCTTTCACGTGCGTCCGCTGGAAGAGTGCCATGTGGGACAGGCGACGCCGGCGGTGATCTATTCTGCCTGCAGCACGCTGGAAGCCACCATTAAAGGGGCTCCCGCGCATGCGGCGCGGCCACATTTGGGCGTCAACGCATTGGATGCGGCGGTGCAAGCGGTGCAGGCGGTGAACGCCATCCATCTGCCGCCGGGATTAACCTGGAGCGTCAAAGCGACGCGCTTCCTGTGCGATGCCGGTGTCACCAACTCGGTACCGGATGAGGCGCGCGTGGTGTGGGATCTGCGGTCGCAGGAAAACGCGCCGATGGACTTGCTGAAAGAGAAGGTGACGCTGGCGATTCAGCACAGCGTGGCGGCGCTGGGCGCCACGGCCGACGTGGTGGTGTTGAAAGAGATGCCTGCCGCGGAGATCCATGAGGAAGCTACCGCGGTGATTCGCGCGGCGATTGTTGATGTGCTGGGCGAAGCGGGGCTGCTGGAGACCAAAACCACGCCGGGCAGCGAGGATTTCTTTTATTATCCGGTGAAAAATCCGCAGCTGAAGGCCGGTTTCTGGGGACTGGGAACCAATCTGGTGCCGGGCCTGCATCATCCTGATATGCGTTTTGAGCTGAGTTCGCTGGAGATTGGCGTGAAGATCTTTAAAGCGGCGGCGGTGCGGGTTCTGGGCTGAAACACGTAGGGTCAGCATTTATGCTGACCTGGACGCTCCCTGGTGCGCATGAATGCGCACCCTACAAGCCCGGCCATCCGACGATTTCCCCCCTCCGCGAAATATTGTATGCTATGCCGCCTCAATACTGATGGGACTTCAGGACTGCCGCCAATGTAGATCGCGCATATCTTGCTGTGAACCGACGCCACTGCGTCACCATTGGCCGCGTTATCCCGCGGAATGACCCCGAAACGATTTATCGCAGCTCGCCACCCGCGCGCTGCCCTTGAAGAAGAATTCACTCATGTCGAATGCCCCCTTTTTAGAAGAAGTGGCGCGCCGCCGTACCTTTGCGATCATCTCGCACCCGGACGCCGGTAAAACCACAATTACCGAAAAAGTGCTGCTGTTCGGACAGGCGATTCAAACCGCCGGTACCGTTAAAGGCCGCGGCTCCAATCAGCACGCAAAATCAGACTGGATGGAGATGGAGAAACAACGTGGTATCTCCATCACCACCTCGGTGATGCAGTTCCCGTATCGCGATAGCCTTGTGAACCTGCTGGATACCCCAGGACACGAAGACTTCTCCGAAGATACTTACCGTACGCTAACGGCGGTCGACTGCTGTCTGATGGTGATTGACGCCGCGAAAGGTGTTGAAGATCGTACCCGCAAGCTGATGGAAGTCACACGCCTGCGCGATACGCCGATCATCACCTTCATGAACAAACTCGACCGTGACATCCGCGATCCGATGGAGTTGCTGGATGAAGTGGAGAGCGAGCTGAAGATTGCCTGCGCGCCAATCACTTGGCCGATTGGCTGCGGCAAGTTGTTCAAAGGGGTGTATCACCTCTATAACAACGAAACCTACCTGTATCAAACCGGTAAAGGTCACACCATTCAGGAAGTGCGCATCGTTAAAGGCCTGGCGAATCCAGAGCTGGACGCGGCGGTAGGCGAAGATCTGGCTCAGCAGCTGCGCGACGAGCTGGAGCTGGTGCAGGGCGCATCGCACGAGTTCGATCAAGAGCTGTTCCTGAGCGGCGAAATCACGCCGGTGTTCTTCGGTACCGCGCTGGGTAACTTCGGCGTTGACCATATGCTGGATGGCCTGGTTTCCTGGGCACCGCGTCCGATGCCACGCAACACTGACGCGCGTCTGGTGGAAGCGAAAGAAGAGAAGTTCAGCGGCTTCGTGTTTAAGATCCAGGCAAACATGGACCCGAAACACCGCGACCGCGTGGCATTTATGCGTGTGGTGTCCGGTAAATATGAAAAAGGCATGAAGCTGCGTCAGGTGCGTACCGGTAAAGATGTGGTGATTTCCGATGCGCTGACCTTTATGGCGGGCGACCGTTCACACGTTGAAGAAGCGTATCCTGGCGACATCATCGGTTTGCACAACCATGGCACTATCCAGATCGGCGACACCTTTACCCAGGGTGAAAACATGAAGTTCACCGGCATTCCGAACTTCGCGCCAGAGCTGTTCCGTCGTATTCGCCTGCGCGATCCGTTGAAGCAGAAACAGCTGCTGAAAGGGCTGGTGCAGCTGTCGGAAGAGGGCGCTGTACAGGTGTTCCGTCCGGTACATAACAACGATCTGATCGTTGGCGCGGTCGGTGTGCTGCAGTTCGAAGTGGTGGTGGCGCGCCTGAAAAGCGAATACAACGTGGAAGCGATTTACGAAGCCATCAACGTCTCAACCGCTCGTTGGGTTGAGTGCGATGACGCGAAAAAATTCGACGATTTCCAGCGTAAAAACGAAGTTAACCTGGCGCTAGACGGCGGTGATAACCTCACTTATATCGCACCAACCATGGTAAACCTCAACATCACGCAGGAACGCTATCCTGACGTGACTTTCCGCAAAACGCGCGAGCACTAATCGGCGTTATCAGCAGGGCCAGTAATTTTCACTGGCCCTGTTTTCTTTGTTACAGACTCCTCCTAATTCCGCTGTTTTTTTCTCTTTTTGGCGATATATCAACCACAAGAGTCAGCAAAAGCTGTAATCCCTACTACTCTTATCCTGTCGGACGAGAAAAGAGACCTTTCAGGTTTCATTACGTCCATCAACTCAGCAACGCCGTTCGTTGCTGGCGCATCCGCGATAACGGATGAGTTAACTGATAGAAGGATGATATCGATGAATAAGACTAAGATTGCCAAAACCCTGATTGCTGCTCTGGCGGGTTCTGCTCTGCTGAGCGGTGCCGCTTTTGCCGATGAATCCATGTCGCAGAAAGCACAGCAAACCTCCGACAGCGCGGGTGCGAAAATCGATAGTTCTATGAAAAAAGTCGATGGTTATATGGATGACAGCGGCATCACCGCCAAAGCTAAAGCAGCGCTGGTGGATGATGAAGCGATTAAAAGCACGGATATCTCCGTCAAAACGCATGATGGCGTAGTGACCTTGAGCGGCTTCGTTGCTTCTCAGGATCAGGCGGAAAAAGCCGTCGCGCTGGTGCAGAAAGTCGAAGGTGTGAAATCCGTCAGTGACAAACTACACGTTAAAGACAGCAAAAATGCTTCGCTGAAGGGTTATGCCGGTGATACCGCCACCACCAGCGAAATTAAAGCTAAGCTTTTAGCAGATGACATCGTACCGTCGCGCAACGTGAAGGTGGAAACCACCGATGGCGTCGTGCAGTTATCTGGAGAGGTGGCGAACCAGGCACAGTCCGATCGTGCAGAGAAAATCGCTAAAGCCATTGAAGGCGTGAAAAGCGTGAAGAATGACCTGAAGGTGAAATCTTAACGCGAGCGTTACGGCATCATCTGATGCCGTTTCGTAATAAAAACAAAGGTGTAAATAAGCAGTTCGATTTTCACAATGGTAAAGGAGAGGCTTATGTTTCGTTGGGGTATTATCTTTCTGGTCATCGCTCTGATTGCTGCAGCATTAGGTTTCGGCGGTCTGGCGGGTACGGCAGCATGGGCAGCTAAAATTGTCTTCATTGTCGGTATTATTCTGTTCCTCGTGAGCCTGTTTACCGGGCGCAAACGACCCTGACTACTTGCGTCTTAGACGTTAACCCGCGAGTCACCTAAAGCGGAGACCAGTCATTTGCGGCATACTACGAAGCCGCGACGATTGCAGAAGCAATTGGTCAGGGAACGACAATGACTGGTTCTCCGGGATGCTGCCTCTGGCAGCTCCCTCAGAGCAAAATACTGAGGGATGTCCATGGGTACGCGTATTCCATTAACGTTGGGTTCGATTGAACCGCTTGCATTAACGCCCTTCAAAGCCAATAAAATTGCCCTCGTCTGCGAAGGCGGCGGTCAGCGCGGTATCTTCACTGCAGGCGTACTCGATGAGTTTCAACGCGCAGGATTCAATCCCTTTCAGCTATTACTCGGCACTTCAGCCGGTGCACAAAACTTGTCTGCCTTTGTCTGTGGCCAGCCCGGCTACGCGCGGCGCGTGATTTCTCGTTACACCACCAGCAAATTGTTTTTTGATCCGCTGCGTTTCGTGCGCGGTGGGCATCTTATCGATCTCGATTGGCTAATCGATATTACCAAGCAGGAGTTTCCGCTGGCGCTGACTACCGCCGAAGGGTTGTTTGCCAAAGGCAGCGAATTCTATATGTGCGCCTGCCGCAGCGATGATTATCGCGCGGAGTATTTCAATCCTACCAGCACCAACTGGCATGACATCATTAAGGCCTCCAGCGCCATTCCCGGCTTTTACCGCAGCGGCGTGCAGATGGACGGCGTAAGTTATCTGGATGGCGGTATCAGCGATGCGATTCCGGTGCGTGAAGCGGCACGACGCGGCGCAGATACCATTGTGGTGATCCGCACCGTGCCTTCGCAGATGTCATACACGCCGAAGTGGTTTAAACGCATGGAGCGTTTTTTGTCCGACAGCGCCTTGCAGCCGATGATCAACATCTTGCATCAGCATGAAGAGAGTTATCGCGAGATTCAGCAGTTTATTGAGCAGCCACCGGATAATCTGCGCATCATCGAAATCTGTCCGCCGAAACCGCTGGCGAGCATGGCGCTCGGCAGCAGGATGTCGTCGCTGAATCAGGATTACCATTTAGGTCGGCGCAGCGGGCGTTATTTCCTCGCCACGCTTGGGCAATGGCTGAGCGATGCCGAGCCGTTTGTCCGTCAGATCACGGTAACGCCGCCGGCAGCCGTAGCGAATGCGCCAGATAATCGCGTTGTAATTACGCCTTCGCTGGCGGAAAACGATGCAGATTTTAATAAAGGTTCGCTGGCATGAGATTTATCGACACGCATTGCCACTTTGACTTTCCCCCATTTGTTGAAGATGCGCACGCTAGCATTGAGCGTGCCGCGCAGTCGGGCGTGGAGCGCATTATTGTGCCCAGCGTAGATGCCAGCCGTTTCGCTCGGGTTAGCCAGCTCGCGCAGCAACATGACGCGCTGTATGCTGCGCTGGGCCTGCATCCCATTAATATTGCGCAGCATCAGGAAGATGCGCATCTTGAGGCGCTGGAAAGCTGGCTGAAAAAGCCAGACAGCAAGCGCGTGGCGATCGGTGAGATCGGTCTCGATCTTTACATGGAAGATGCGCAATTCGCTAAGCAGACGCGGCTGCTCGATAAGCAGCTCAGGCTGGCGAAGCAGTACGATCTGCCGGTCATTCTGCACTCGCGTCGCACCCACGATCAGTTAGCCATGCATTTACGTCGTCACGATCTGCCGCGTCGTGGCGTGGTACACGGTTTCGCCGGTAGCCAGCAGCAGGCTGAGCGCTTTATTCAGCTCGGCTACGCGATTGGCGTCGGCGGCACTATCACCTATGAACGTGCCAGCAAAACCCGCAATACCATCGCCCATCTGCCGCTGGCGTCGCTGTTACTGGAAACCGATGCGCCGGATATGCCGCTGCAGGGTTTTCAGGGCCAGCCGAATCGCCCCGAGCGGGCGCGTAATGTGTTTGATGTGCTGTGCCAGTTGCGCAGTGAATCCCCTGAAACCATCGCCAATGCGTTATGGCATAACAGCCTGCGTCTTTTTGCGCTGCCAGCCTGATTCCCCACCCGACAAAATCTGCATTTACGCCACCTTACGTCTGATTAGCTACAGTGATAGAGCCGACAGTACACTTTTGCATCCTTTTTTGTGATAATACTAACAATGGCGAGCCGGGCGGTATTCTGGCTTGATTGGCAATTATTTGTGATGTTAATCACTAAATTATTGTATATGAATGACGAGTTTTCTGTTCATGTGTGACATGAAACGCAATTCGTTGTCACGGTAATTGTTAGAATTATCACATTCCCCGGTGGGTTGTGCCCGCCGATCTGAATTTTGGAGAGCATCATGACCGACCTGAAAGCAGCAGCACAGCGCGCATTGCAACTGATGGATTTAACCACCCTGAACGAAGACGACACCGACGAGAAGGTGATCGCGCTGTGCCGTCAGGCGAAATCGCCGGCCGGCAATACCGCTGCAATCTGTATCTATCCGCGCTTCATTCCGGCGGCGCGTAAAGCGCTGCGCGAGCAGGGTACACCAGAAATTCGCATTGCTACCGTCACCAACTTCCCGCACGGCAACGATGACATCGAGATTGCGCTGGCCGAAACCCGCGCGGCGATCGCCTACGGTGCCGACGAAGTTGACGTGGTGTTCCCGTATCGCGCGCTGATTGCCGGTAATCGCGACGTGGGTTTTGAACTGGTGAAAGCCTGTAAAAAAGCCTGCGCAGACGCTAATGTGCTGCTGAAAGTGATTATCGAAAGTGGTGAGCTGAAAGATGAAGCACTGATTCGTGCGGCTTCTGAGATTTCAATTGATGCGGGCGCCGATTTCATCAAAACCTCCACCGGTAAAGTGCCGGTCAACGCCACGCCAGAAGTGGCGGCCATCATGATGCAGGTGATCCGCGATAAAGGCGTGCAGCAGCAGGTCGGCTTTAAACCGGCGGGCGGCGTACGTACCGCTGAAGATGCGGCGCTGTATCTGAAGCTGGCTGACGACACGCTGGGTGAAGGCTGGGCGGATGCGCGTCATTTCCGCTTTGGCGCGTCCAGCCTGCTGGCAAGCCTGCTCAATACGCTGGGCCACGAAACCGCGACCAGTAAAGCGGGCTACTAAGTTCAACCCATTCTTTGTAGGGTCGCCATTCATGGCGACCTCCTCATTCCAGGGAGGCAACTGTGTTCCTGCCACAAGAAATTATTCGTAAAAAACGCGACGGCCAGGCGCTGAGTGAAGCAGAGATTCGCTTCTTTATTAACGGCGTGCGCGACAACAGCGTCTCGGAAGGTCAAATCGCCGCGCTGGCGATGACCATTTACTTCCATGACATGACGCTGGAAGAGCGCGTAGCGCTAACCATGGCGATGCGCGATTCCGGCACGGTGCTGAACTGGAAATCGCTCAACCTCAACGGCCCAATTGTGGATAAACACTCCACCGGCGGCGTGGGCGATGTGACTTCGCTGATGCTCGGTCCGATGGTGGCGGCGTGCGGCGGCTACGTGCCGATGATCTCCGGTCGTGGCCTGGGTCACACCGGCGGCACGCTGGATAAACTGGAAGCGATTCCCGGCTTCGATATCTTCCCCAGCGACGATCGTTTCCGCGAGATTATTAAAGACGTGGGTATCGCCATTATCGGCCAGACCAACTCGCTGGCACCGGCCGACAAGCGTTTCTACGCCACGCGCGATATCACCGCCACCGTTGATTCGATTCCGCTGATCACCGCCTCGATCCTCGCCAAAAAACTGGCGGAAGGATTGGATGCGCTGGTGATGGACGTCAAAGTGGGCTCCGGTGCCTTTATGCCGACCTTCGAAGCGTCAGAAAATCTGGCGCAGGCGATTGTCGGCGTGGCGAACGGTGCAGGATGTAAAACTACCGCGCTGCTTACCGACATGAATCAGGTGCTGGCGTCTACCGCCGGCAACGCGCTGGAAGTGCGTGAAGCGGTGCAATTCCTGACCGGCGTTGCGCGCAATCCACGTTTGCTGGAAGTGACGATGGCGCTGTGCTCAGAAATGCTGATCTCCGGCAAACTGGCGGAAAACGACGCCGATGCGCGCAAAAAACTGCAGCAGGTGCTGGATAACGGCAAAGCCGCTGAAGTGTTCGCCCGCATGGTAGCGGCGCAAAAGGGCCCGGTAGATTTCATCGAGCGGATGGACAACTATTTACCTGCACCTACCTTAAGCAAAGCGGTGTATGCCGACAGCGCCGGTATTGTCAGCGCCATGGATACGCGTGCGCTCGGCATGGCGGTGGTGTCACTCGGCGGTGGTCGCCAGCGCGCCAGCGACAGCATTGATTACAGCGTGGGCTTAAGCGATATGACCACGCTCGGCACCCCGGTAGACGCGCAGCGTCCGCTGGCGATTATTCATGCCAGCTCTGAAGCGCAGTGGCAGCAGGCCGCCGCCGCGGTGAAAGCCGCGATTACGCTGAGCGACGCGGCCCCCGAAATTACACCGGTCGTTTATCGTCGCGTGAGCGAATAACGCACGCTTCCGCGTGCCAGGCAGCGGCCGTTCGGGTATACTGATCTGATCGCTTTTTTTTGACTTGTCATCGCGCATTGCGCAGGAGACTTGCATGAAACGTGCTTTTATTATGGTTCTCGACTCCTTCGGGATCGGTTCTAGCAAAGACGCCGATAAATTCGGTGATGAAGGATCGGACACCCTCGGTCATATCGCCGAAGCGTGTTTCGAAGGCCGCGCCAATGAAGGTCGCGAAGGCCCGCTGCACTTACCTAACCTGACTAAATTAGGACTCGGCAAAGCCGCTGAGCTTTCCACCGGTCGTTTCCCGCCAGGCCTCGATCCCAACGCGGAAATCATCGGTGCGTACGCGTACGCCAGCGAACTCTCGTCAGGTAAAGATACGCCGTCGGGTCACTGGGAAATCGCCGGCGTGCCGGTGCTGTTTGATTGGGGCTATTTCAGCGACAAAGAGAACAGCTTCCCGCAGGAATTGCTGGATATTCTGGTGAAGCGTGCCGATCTGCCGGGCTATCTTGGCAACTGCCACTCTTCAGGAACGGTCATTCTCGACCAGCTCGGCGAAGAGCATATGAAATCCGGTAAGCCGATTTTCTATACTTCGGCGGATTCAGTGTTCCAGATTGCCTGCCACGAAGAGACCTTTGGCCTTGATCGCCTGTATGAGCTGTGCGAAATCGCCCGTGAAGAGCTGACGAACGGTGGCTACAACATTGGCCGCGTGATTGCGCGTCCGTTTGTTGGCGACAAAGCCGGCTACTTCGAGCGTACCGGCAACCGTCACGATCTGGCCGTTGAACCGCCGTCGGCGACCATGCTGAAAAAACTGGTCGACGAGAAAGGGGGCGAAGTGATTTCGGTGGGTAAAATCGCCGATATCTACGCCGAGCAGGGCATCACGCAGAAGGTGAAAGCCACCGGCTTAGATGCACTGTTCGACGCCACCATTGAGCAGATGAAGAAAGCGCCAGATACCTCGATTGTGTTCACCAACTTCGTTGATTTTGACTCAACGTGGGGACATCGTCGCGATATCGCCGGTTATGCGGGCGGGCTGGAGCTGTTCGATCGTCGCTTGCCCGAGCTGATGGAATTGGTGAAAGAGGGTGACATTTTGATCCTCACCGCCGATCACGGCTGCGATCCAAGCTGGGAAGGCACCGAACACACGCGTGAGCACATTCCAATTCTGATCTACGGTCCGCATGTGAAGCCTGGATCGCTGGGATACCGCGATACCTTTGCCGATATCGGCCAGACCGTCGCAAAATATTTTGGCCTGTCCAGCATGGACTACGGCAAGAGCATGCTGTAAAACAGCGCACCAATTTTTATAAGGAAAATAAACATGGCAACGCCTCATATTAATGCAGAAATGGGTGATTTCGCGGACGTCGTACTGATGCCTGGCGATCCGCTGCGCGCTAAGCACATTGCTGAAACCTTCCTCGAAGATGTGGTGGAAGTGAACAACGTGCGCGGCATGCTCGGTTTCACCGGCACCTATAAAGGCCGCAAGATTTCTGTGATGGGTCACGGCATGGGTATCCCATCTTGCTCGATCTACACCAAAGAGCTGATCACTGATTTCGGCGTGAAGAAGATCATCCGCGTGGGTTCATGCGGCGCCGTGCGCGCTGACGTAAAACTGCGTGACGTGGTGATTGGTATGGGTGCCTGCACCGATTCCAAAGTGAACCGTATGCGTTTCAAGGATCACGATTTCGCCGCCATTGCTGATTTCGAGATGGTGCGTAACGCGGTTGACGCAGCGAAAGCGCTGGGCGTTGAGGCGCGCGTGGGTAACATCTTCTCCGCCGATCTGTTCTACACGCCAGATCCGCAGATGTTCGACGTGATGGAGAAGTACGGTATCCTGGGCGTGGAAATGGAAGCGGCGGGTATTTACGGCGTGGCAGCAGAGTTTGGTGCGAAAGCGCTGACTATCTGCACCGTGTCGGATCATATCCGCACCCACGAGCAGACCACCGCGGCTGAACGCCAGACCACCTTCAACGATATGATTAAGATCGCGCTGGAGTCGGTGCTGCTGGGGGATTAATTTCTACCCTTGCTGCGCATATGAGCCAGGGCGGCATAAATGCCGCCCCTACAACGAACGTAGGCTCGGCATAAATGCCGCTCCTACAACGAACGTAGGGTCGCCATTCATGGCGACCTGGCTTCCCACCGTAAACATCTGACACACTTTTACCCAGGCTTGTGCATCTTCGTGCTGGCTCTGAAACGATCTCTGCTTATCATTAGCGTGATAACAAAGAGATTAAGCCCACCTGATGAATTTCCGTAATTTCGAAGCAGAAGAAAAGCTGTTTGCCCGCCGTGCGATTGTCGCTTTTGCCCTGGTTGTCATCTGCTTTACCATTTTAGGCGTTAACCTGTATCGCCTGCAGGTTGATGAGCACAGCTATTACCAGACGCGATCCAACGAAAACGACATCAAAATGATCCCTATCGCGCCGACTCGTGGTCTGATTTTCGATCGCAATGGTATTCCGCTGGTGCGTAACGTTAGCTGGTATGACATTCACATCACGCCGTACAAAATCGACAATATGCAGGAGACGCTGAAGGCGTTGACGCCGATTGTTGATCTGACGCCAGAAGAGATCGAAACCTTCGAGCACGATCTCAAACAGAGCAGCCGCTATAAGCCGGTCGAACTGAAAGCTGAGCTAACGGATGAGGAAGTGGCGCGCTTTGCCGTCAATCAGTTCCGCTTTACTGGCGTCACCGTCGATACCTACCAGGATCGCGAATACCCTTACGGCGCGGACCTGGCGCACGTGCTCGGTTACGTCTCTAAAATCAATGACAACGACTACAAACGCCTGAACGCGCAAGGCCTGGGCGAGAATTATGCCGCCGACCACAACATTGGTAAGCAGGGCATTGAAGGCTATTACGAAGCGCTGCTGCACGGCAAAACCGGCTATCAGGAAGTGGAAGTGGATAACCACGGGCGTATCGTGCGCGTGCTGAAGGAGGTGCCGCCGGTTGCGGGCCAGAACATCACGCTGACGCTCGATCTGCACCTGCAGCAGTACGTGGAGAGTCAGTTGGCAGGGCAACGCGCGGCGGCGCTGATTGAAGATCCGCACGACGGCAGCGTGCTGGCGATGGTTTCCGCGCCGAGTTACGATCCTAACCCGTTCGTCAAAGGCATCAGCTATAAAGCGTATAAAACGCTGTTGCAGGATAAAGACCTGCCGCTGATCAACCGCGTCACGCAAGGCTTGTATCCGCCGGCTTCCACGGTCAAACCCTATATGGCGATGTCGGCGCTGCTCAATAAAGTGATCACCCCAAGTACCACCTTCTTCGGCGCACCCACCTGGACGCTGCCGGGCACCGATCGTAAATATCGCGACTGGAAAAAATCGGGCCACGGCATGCTGGATGTGACGCGTGCTATTGAGGAGTCGGCGGATACCTTCTTCTATCAGGTTGCTTTTATGATGGGCATCGATCGCATCCACACCATGCTAAGCCAGTTTGGCTATGGCAAATCGACCGGCATCGATCTCAATGAAGAGTATGCTGGGTTACTGCCAAGCCGCGAATGGAAGCAGAAGGTGCATAAACACGTATGGTATCAAGGTGATACGGTGTCGGTGGGCATTGGGCAAGGTTACTGGGTTGCGACGCCGATTCAGATGGTGAAAGCGATGGTGGCGCTGATCAATAACGGCCGCGTCATCACTCCGCATCTGCTGGAGAAATCGCAGCGCGGCACGGTGGTGCAGCTCTATCAGCCAAAACTGCCGCAGGCGCAGATTGGCGATGCCAAATCGCCGTACTGGTCGCTGGTGCGTCACGCCATGTTCGGCATGGCGAACGCGCCGAACGGCACGGGCTACAAATATTTCCATACCGCGCCTTACGGCATTGCGGCCAAATCGGGTACCTCACAAGTTTTCAGTCTGAAGCAGAATCAGATCTATAACGCCAAAATGACGCCGATGCGTCTGCGCGATCACATCTTCTACACCGCCTTTGCGCCGTTTAACGATCCGAAAGTGGCGGTGGCGTTGATTCTGGAGAACGGCGGTAATGAAGGCGTGACGGCGGCGCCGCTGATGCGCAACATCCTCGACCATATCTTTGTGCCGCCAGCTGCAGCGCCGCCGTTAGCAACAGCGGCGCAGTAGATAAGTGACTTAGCCCTCTTTCAATGCATCCGTAACGTGGCCGATGGCGCGTACCACTTCGCTGGAACTGCCGCGAATATCGGCCATCATGCCGCCGGCTTCTTGCGCTAGCACCACGCCCTGGTCGGCGCGCTTCAGGTTTGATGCGATACCTTTCAGCGCTTTCTCCGCCAATGTGTGGTTCTGCTGCACCCTATTCTCAATCTCGGTGGTGGCGCGGTTGATATTGGCCGCCAGCGTACGCACCTCATTAGCGACCACGGCAAAACTGCGGCCGTGTTGGCCGGCGCGCGCCGCCTCAACGGCGGCATTGAGCGCCAGCAGGTTGGTTTGATCGGCGATGCGGCGAATGCTCTCAACAATGGCACCAATGCGATCGGAGGATTCGCTCAGATTATTGATATCGCCGGAAATACCATGCAGCTCGCCCGCTAAATCGTTCATGGTCTGCACGCTGTTTTCAATTACCGTTGCGCCCAGTCGCGTGCTTTCGCTGGTTTGCAGCGCGGTTTGGTACGCTTGCTGCGCGGCCTCGCGCTCTTGCTGATTCTTCTCCACCTGAGCGGTGACATCGGTGGCGAACTTCACCACTTTGTACAGCTCACCCGCTTCATTGAACACCGGGTTGTAGGTGGCGCGCAGCCACACCGTTTGGCCGCGTTTGTTCACGCGCTGAAACTGACCGGAGATAAATTCGCCCTGATTGAGCTTGTGCCAGAAGCGGCGATATTCGTCGCTGTTACGCATCTCTGGCGGACAGAACTGGCGGTGATGCACGCCAACCACCTCCGCCGCGCTGTATCCCATGGTTTTCAGGAAGTTGTCGTTGGTCATCAACACTTCGCCCTGCAAGTTGAAGGCAATCACTGCCATGGAGCGCTCTATGGCAGTGGTCATCGCGCGCTGCTCCTGCGCATCCATAATGCGCGCGGTGATATCGCTTGCCAGCTTGACGATTTTAATCACCCGGCCGCTGCGATCCTGCACCGGCACATAGTTGGCTTCCAGCCAGATGGGACGGCTGTGTTTCGCCACGCGCAGGAATTTGTCGCTAAAACCTTCGCCACGGTTCAGGCGCCGCCAGAAGTCGCGATAGTGCGGAGAGGTGATCTGATCGGCGGTGCAGAACAGGCTGTGATGCTGGCCGACGATCTCGTTGAGCGTATACCCCATGCGCTCAAGAAACAGATCGTTGGCGGTGAGAATCTTCCCTTCGGGGGTGAATTCGACCATGGCGATAGCATCCTGCAACGAATTGAGCGTTGCTACGCTATGGTCGCGTTTCTGCCACGCAAGGCGTGACAGGATTCCTGATGTAATGGTGCTGAACATGGTGGACCTTATTATTGGTATGAGTTGTCAGCACGGTTATCGGCACAAATGCTCAAAAATCCACCGCTAATATTAGTAGGTGAGGAGGTATTTTTACCGGTTGGTCTGGCGGTTGCTTTAAAAGGCATCAGTCAGCGGATTTTTGCCGAAAAGCGTTTGACGGTGCGCCGCGAGTAGGGTTTAATGCGCCCCGTTGCCCGGATAGCTCAGTCGGTAGAGCAGGGGATTGAAAATCCCCGTGTCCGTGGTTCGATTCCGCGTCCGGGCACCATACATCGAAGCACACTGGTTAGATATTATGACGGGTGGCTTAAGAAGGTGGTGTTTACAGCAACGATTCTAGTTGAACATCAAAGCCTTCAGAAAAAGGGTATCAGTTAACGCTGATACCCTTTTTTCATTGGTGCTCATCCGTAACATTCGGCTTTTCAGACATAAAAAAACGGATGGCGAACCATCCGTTTTTACTTACATGTTAATGAAGTAAAACATCACATTGCTGTGTAGTTTTGCTCTTCAGGTTCAATCAGCGGCAACGCACTGTTGTTCACTACACCAGACTGCGTTTCTACGGTCATATCGGCTTGCGCGATAGACAGGGGTTTTGCAGCTGGCTGCTGTGCTTCAACTTCTTCACTAAACAGCGCTTGCTCCGGGGAGCTGAGAAGATCGGCAGCTGAGATATCTTCCAGCACTGAAATACGATCCGCTTCGACAGGAACCACGGTGAAGGTAAATGCCTTACCGTGGTAATCGGGATTCGAACCTGCGGTGATGTTGTGTTCACCCAGTGATAATGGTGTTTCTGGTTTGAACGTCCAGAAGCCATTACCCTCAGCGCGCGTTTCGCCAATCAGAATGCCATTATCGAAGATCTTCACTACAGCATATCCATCAGCCTTTCCGGTAAAGCGAGGCGTATTGTCATCACTTTCGCCATTTTCAGGAATGCGGCCGGATTCAAGCACGCTATCGTAGGCAGCGGTTACTTCATAAGTTGTGCCTTTCGGTAATGGGTTTTCTGGATCAGGGGTAACCACGGTGAAGGTAAAGGCTGGGCCTTGACGTTCTGCATCCGGTCCTACAGTGATGTTATGCACACCAATAGATAAATCGGTTTCAGGCTTGAATGTCCAGAAGCCGGAGCCATCAGCACGTGTTTCACCGATCTTAACGCCATTATCGAAGATACAAACCACTGCCAAACGCGATACGTGTCCACTAAAGCGAGGCTTATTGTCATCACTCTCGCCATTGGCGGGAATACGGCCTGCTACCAGAACGCTATCGTGCGCACTTTCAACGGCGTAAATCACTCCCGGCAATATAGGATCGCTGGCATCGGGAGTATTAATGACCAACTGGACTGGATCACTCTGACTGCCTTCACCCGCTTCGAAGGTGAAGTTGTGAGTACCGTTAATTAACTCATGCTCAAAGGACCAGTAACCATCATCGCGAGAGATCGTGGTGCCAATTGCAACGCCATTGTCATAAACGGTGATCGTTACGTTCTCGCCAGCGGTACCACTAAGGCGCGGTTTGCTATCTGCCGTTTCTGATCCCTTCTCAACAAGCTGATCGTAGCCGTTGGTGTCATCCCAAATATGAGTAACCGTAATTTTTTTGGTTTCAGGCGTCACAATGTCAAAAGTAAATGCATCAGATACATTACCTTCCCCTACCTGAGCGGTAATACTGTGCGGGCCCTGCTGAAGTTCAGGCGCAGTAAAGGACCAGCGTCCATCCACCTCAGCTGTCGTATTACCAATCAATCTACCATTATCATAAATAGCGACCAATGCCCCCGGCGCCGCATTGCCAAATAACCATGGTGTCGTGTCATAGTTTTGCCCGCCTGCCCGGAAAATGAGGCCACGATCGTCTGCCGCATACTTGATCGTCACCGGCACTTCTGGTTCAACCGGAACTTCTGGCTCAACCGGCACTTCTGGCTCAACTGGCACTTCTGGCTCAACCGGCACTTCTGGCTCAACCGGCACTTCTGGTTCAACCGGTACTTCTGGCTCAACCGGCACTTCTGGCTCAACCGGCACTTCTGGCTCAACCGGCACTTCTGGCTCAACTGGCACTTCTGGCTCAACTGGCACTTCCGGTTCAACTGGCACTTCCGGCTCAACTGGCACTTCCGGTTCAACTGGCACTTCTGGCTCAACCGGAACTTCTGGCTCCACTGGATCAACCACAATCGGTGCATTGATATACAGCGTAAACGGATCACTTTCGCTGCCGTCAGCGGTTCTCACTGTAATGGTGTGCTCACCACCGCCCAACTCCTGCTCGAAGTTCCAGCGTCCGCCCCAGCTCGATACGACAGAGCCAATCTCAACGCCGTTGTCGTAAATAGTGATCAACGTATTTGGTGCCGCCGTGCCGTTAAAGCGTGGCGATGTGTCATTGACCGAGTCATTGTCGCCGACCTCACGATCATATGATCCGCTATTATCAAATGCGCGATCGATAGTGACGGGGATTGCTGGCACTTCTGGTTCAACCGGTACTTCTGGCTCCACAACCGGTGCGTTGATATACAGAGTAAAGGGATCGCTCATGCTGCCACCTGCGGCTTGCACCGTAATGATGTGCTTACCGCCGCCGAGTTCCTGCTCGAAGTTCCAGCGTCCGCCCCAGCTCGAGACGACAGAGCCGATCTCAACACCGTTATCGTAAATAGTGATCAGCGTATTCGGTGCCGCCGTGCCGTTAAAACGTGGCGATGTGTCTTTGACCGAGTCATTGTCGCCGACTTCACGATCGGACCATCCGCTATCATCAAATGCGCGATCGATAGTGGCTGGCTGGCTTTCTGGTGTTGTAATCGCGAAGCTGAACGGTTTGCTCTCGTTACCCTGTGCGTCCTTAAAGCTGATGCTGTGCGCACCGCCACCCAGTTCCGGCGTGAAGACCCACTCACCGCGGCTGTTCGAGGTGGTGACACCAATAGGCTGACCGTTGTCATACACGGTGATCTGTACGTTCGGGCTGGCCTTGCCGTTAAAGCGCGGCGTGGTGTCGCGTGTGGTGCCGTTCTCACCAATCGGTTCCCAGAAGTAATTGATGTCCTGATTTACCGCTTCAATGGTGATGTTTGCATCGACGGTGAAGCTGAACGGTTTGCTCTCGTTACCCTGCGCGTCCTTAAAGCTGATGCTGTGCGCACCGCCACCCAGTTCCGGCGTGAAGACCCACTCACCGCGGCTGTTCGAGGTGGTGATACCGATAGGCTGACCGTTGTCATACACGGTGATCTGCACGTTCGGGCTGGCTTTGCCGTTAAAGCGCGGCGTGGTGTCACGTGTGGTGCCGTTCTCACCAACCGGTTCCCAGCCGTAATTGATGTCCTGATTTACCGCTTCAATGGTGATGTTTGCATCGACGGTGAAGCTGAACGGTTTGCTCTCGTTGCCCTGCGCGTCCTTAAAGCTGATGCTGTGCGCACCGCCACCCAGTTCCGGCGTGAAGACCCACTCACCGCGGCTGTTCGAGGTGGTGACACCAATAGGCTGACCGTTGTCATACACGGTGATCTGCACGTTCGGGCTGGCTTTGCCGTTAAAGCGTGGCGTGGTGTCACGTGTGGTGCCGTTCTCACCAACCGGCTCCCAGCCGTAATTGATGTCCTGATTTACCGCTTCAATGGTGATTGGCTGACTTTCCGGTGCTGTCACAGTGAAGCTAAATGCATCGCTCAGGCTGCCTTTTCCTGCTTCAAAGGTGATGCTATGCGCGCCAGCGCCCAGCTTCGCCGTATAGGTCCAGTAACCTGCAGAATCTGCAACAGTTTCACCAACCGGATGCCCATTATCATACACAGTGATTTTTACATTCGGACCTGCACGCCCGGTAAAACGCGGTGTAGTGTCATTAGTGGTGGCGTTGCGATCAAATTCACGTTCGTAGCCGCGCGTATCGTCGTAGGCGTGATCGACAGTGATTGGCTGACTTTCCGGTGTGACTACCGTGAAGTTAAACGCATCGCTCAGGCTGCCTTTGCCTGCCTCAAAGGTGATGCTGTGCGCGCCGCTGCCCAGATCTGCTGTATAGGTCCAATAGCCCATGTCGTTGGCATCAACGGTACCGATAGGCTGGCCGTTGTCATATACGGTGATTTTTGCATTCGGACCGGCGCTGCCGGTAAAGCGTGGCGTGGTATCGTTCGTGATGCCGTTGCGCTCAATATCGAGCTCGTAGCCACGCGTATCATCGTAAGCGTTACCGATAATAATTTGCACACCCTGCGGGTCCACTATGGTGAAGCTGAAGGTATCGCTTTCATTACCGGTACTGGCTTTTGCGGTGATGTTGTGAGAGCCGTCAGACAGCTCGGCCGTAAATTTCCACTCGCCACGGCTGTTAGCCATTGCGGTACCAACAGGTTTGCCATTGTCAAAAATGGTGACCTCTACATTCGGTGCAGCATGACCGCGCAGAAGTGGTGTGGTGTCATTAGTGGTGTCGCCACGGTTAAGATAATTTTCATAGCCGCGGGAATCATCAATACCGTAATCAATGGTTGTTGCTACGGTTTCAGGACCAACGATTTCAAAATTAAAAGGTTGTGTGGTGTTGCCATTACCCGCATCAAATATCAGGTTATGTTCACCAACGCCCATTTCAGGGAAGAAGTACCAGTTTCCGTTGGCTTCAGCCGTGATTTCAGCAATCGGTTTGCCATTATCATAAACGGTAATGACGGCGCCAGGATCGGCACGTCCAGCAAAGCGTGGTGTAGTGTCGTGGATTTTATCGCCGGGAGCGATATAGCTGTTATGTTCGCCGCTGTCATCGACTGGCGGCGTCAGGGTGATAGGGGTTGTGCCTACGGGAAGAACAACAAAATCAAACGAAACGCTCGATCCTGGGGTAGTGACGATCAGGTGGTGAGATCCCGCATCCAGTGCAGGCTTGACCGTGAAGCTCCAGAAGCCCTTATCATCTGACATAGTGCTGCCGACCACTTTTTCACCATCAAAAATGGTAACTAAGGTATTTGGCGCTGCATCACCAATCAGACGTGGCGTGGAGTCGTAACTTTTGCTGCCCTCGACTATTTGCTTGCTGCGTTCATCATCGACGACAAAGGAAATTCTAACGGGTGCTCCAGGCTCCCGGATGCCAGGAATTTCTGGATCGACAACGATAGGCGTTTCCGGTTCCACAATGACAGGCACTTCAGGTTCCGCCGTACCGACGATCTCAAACTTAAACGGTTTAGTCGTATTACCATTACCTGCATCGAAGGTCAGCGAGTGTGCCCCAGTTCCCAGCGTCGGGAAGAAGGACCAGTTGCCATTATCTTCAGAGGTGATTACCGCGATCGGTTCACCATTGTCGTAGACGGTGATCGTGGTATTAGGATCGGCCGTTCCAGCAAATCGTGGCGTGGTGTCCTGAATTTTATCGCCTGGCACAATCGTGTTGTTGCGCTCTCCGCTGTCATCGATCTGATAATCCAGCGAAATCACCGTCGTTCCCTCAGCAAGTAAGACAAAATTAAAGGAATCACTGGATTTATCTGAGCTGAAAGTAAGATTGCGTGCCCCGACCTCTAATGGCGATGCTGGCGTGAATGTCCAGTTTCCGTTCTCATCAGATGTCGTTACACCAATTTGATTTTCACCATCGTAAATGATGATGGACGTGTAGGGTTCAGCCGTACCAACAAAACGTGGGGTGGCGTCGTAGGTTATGCCGTCGGCAATGACCTGTTTAGCGTGCTCGTCATCGGCAACATACGAAACCTGAACCGGCTTTGCTTCTGCGAGCGCGGCGTTGGTGGCTGAGATCTGCCCAACCGCAGAATCTGCTGCATGATTGATGGCAGCTGCAGGCGCATCGGTTAAAACAGAGACGGTGGCGTTCTCGTGGCTGGAACGGTGCACATTACTCTTTTTCGATTCTTCCATGGTATTGACTCTCTATTACTTAGCTACATCCAGTACGTAACTAACGGCGCTATAATAAGGATTCAAAAAAATGCGCTTATGAGACGTGGCTCAATACGCTGTGAGACAGGATGATTTCTCTTGCGTCTGGTTTAAAGTGCAATGAATACAATGGGTTAAATCGATTTTTAGAAGTTAAATTTTTCGTTATTATTTCATGTCACCTCAATCCACACTTTACTCGCATCTGGCGGGGCGAGGGCATTGAGTAGAGGACGACAGCATTAGTGCTATTAAATAATGTTAATTAGCATGTGAAAAAATTTTTAATAGCTGATGAAAAACTCTCCCGCAATAATACTCGTTTATAATATTTCTCCGCGCCGTAATGGGGATTATTTTAAATAAAAACCCGCCTTATTTTAAAAAATAAATCACTTCAAAAACTCTCCTCCTCCTACACCCCATAGAGAAAAAGACTACAAAAGGAAGATAGCGTTCCGAATGACATTTAAAGGAATGTTTATCAATCTTGCATGAAGGATTTTATGTCTTTTTATTTCAGATGTATTCACGGTAGAAACACGTTCAAGGAGTAAGAATATGTTACCTAAATTAAAGTTATCCTTATTATCGCACCAATGTCTAATAGCTATCACCACGATGAGTATTTCATCGCTATCCTATGCGGATTCTCCCTGGAAAGTGACTGATGGTAAAATATTAATCGCCACATCGAGTTATCAAGGACGTACGCCTGGAGATTATCCATTGTATGTATCCGGGGATAATAGCGTATTACAAACTATTGCTGGGTTAGATTTTCGTACTTCGGGTGATAATTATGCTGCTGCCCAGGTATTAGATCTTGGTACGTTAAATTTAGAAAGTTCGACGCTGGTTACCCGTGGCGCGAATTCGCATGGCATTAATGTTGATAATGGCACGGTGAATATCAACGGTGGATCAATCACCGTGGGCGGAGATAACAGTGATGGAATCCATGCCGACAATGGCGCCACACTCAATCTTAACGGTGTTGCCATTACGGCTGACGGCGTGGGTGGCAACGGCATCGCATTAAAAAATGGCAGCCTGACGGCGACAGATGTCAATATATTTGGCAATGGGCAAGCGGGAAATGGCCTCAAGCTGTTTGTCGATAATACCGCAAGTGATTCCCAGGCGACGCTTAAAAATGTTGATATCGTCATGCGTGGTAATGCCAATAGCGGTTTACTATTGGGTAATGGCAGCGTCAATGCAGACGAGCTAAATATATCTGCCAATGGCAGAACGCGCGGCATTGAAATTAACAGTGCCAGTAATGGCCGTGGCATAATGACCCTTGATAATAGTAATATTCACACGTCAGAGGGCGAGGCCATTTATGTGCAGTCCGGCGATATTGCTATTAGCAATACCATCATTAATACGGATAGCGGCATTGGTATTAATGTTGGCGATAATGCGACTGCCACCTTCAACGGTGGTAGCATTACTTCTCAGGATGATGACGGCACGGCAATATCTGTGGCGGGCAATAACTCTTCAGTAACCCTCTCAGATACCACACTCACCACTTACGGCAATGCCGCTCATACCCTGTTTGCTGATGCGGGCGGCACTATTAATGCTGATCATATTCAGGCTCTCACGCATGGTCAGGACGCTTATATTCTTGCCGCGCATTCAGGGAATTTTAATATCAGCAATAGCCAGCTGGAAACGCTTGGAGATGCACCAGCGTTATATGTCACCAGCGATACGGGGTTTAACACCAGCAATGTTGTGTTAGATAACACCTCGTTGGTGAGTAAAAGTGGTTCAGCGGTGATGGCCGATGGCGCCGCACTCGATTTAACCGTGAAGAATGGTTCGCAGCTGATTGCGGGTAACGGTATTTTGCTGGACAGTAAGAGCGGTACGCAACCGAGCAGGGTTAGCCTGAAGGCTGAAAATGATGTGCTGCTGAGCGGTGACATCATCGCGGAAAGTAACAATCGTGTAGATGTCGATCTTGCGCAATCGTCGCAATTAACCGGCGCCATACTCAACGGTTCGGCTATGACCATCGACGGCAGCAGCCGTTGGTTGATGACCAAAAACTCCGATCTCAAATCGCTGGCTTCTACGGGCATGATTGAATTTGCCCACAGCGACGATGGCTTCAAAACGCTCGCGCTAGGCGATCTCTCCGGCAATAGCCAGTTTGCGATGACAACCGATCTGCAGAAGCTCACGGGTGACCTGATTACCGTTAGCGGAAACGCCACGGGCGATCACGTTCTCTCGATTAACAATACCGGTCTGGAGCCAGGTGAAACGCACGATGTACTGGCGGTGGTAAAAACGGCTGGCAATGGCGATGAGCAGTTTACTTTGCAAAATGGCGTCGTGGATGCGGGTACCTACCAGTACGAGTTAAAGCATCAGGATAACGATTGGGTGTTAGCCCAGAAATTTAAAGAGGGCGGCGGCGGTGATGATGGCGGAGATCCCGTTGTGACGCCTTCAACAGCCACCGCGCTGGGCATTTTTAACGCGATGCCTTCCGCATGGTATGGCGAAATGACCACCTTGCGTACACGCCTGGGCGATGTGCGCCAGGGCAAACAAACGGGTGGCGCGTGGGTACGTGGCGTGGGCGGCGAATTTAAAATGCATGACGCCAACGGCGAAGGGTATAGCCAAAACCAGTCAGGTATTTCTGTTGGTGTAGACAGCGCAATCGATGTAGGGCAATCGCAAATGCTGCTTGGCCTGTTCAGCGGTTATAGCCGCAGTAACCTGGCGTTTACGCACAACAGTTCCGGCACTATCGACAGTTTCTTTATCGGCGGTTACTCCACTTTCCTGCTGCAGGATGGTTGGTTTATCGATAACGTCATCAAAGCAAACAACTTCAGCAACCATACTAACGCGCGTATGAGTGATGGCCAGCTCGCCAAAGGCGGCTACAGCACGCCGGCATTCGGGTTATCTGTTGAATTGGGTAAACGTATTGATTTTGATGGCGGCTGGTTCGCTGAGCCATCAGTGCAGTTATCAAGCGTATGGATCAAAGGCACGGGCTACCGTTTAGATAATGGCCTTAAAGCCGATAGTGACATGGCAACCTCTAAGCAGGCTGCATTGCATGGCGTTGTTGGAAAGAATATTGAATTAGAAAATGGCATGACAATTCAACCTTGGTTACGTGCCTCACTCATTGAGGAGTTTGCAAAAAACAACAAGGTTCATATCAATGATAATGGTTTTAACAATGATATGTCGGGCGTGCAGGGTAAATTTACATTAGGTACATCCGCGCAGCTCACTCAGGATGTGCAACTCTATAGCGAAGCGAATTACAGCAAAGGTTCCAAAACCGAAACACCATGGAATGCCAGCGTTGGGGTACGCTGGAGTTGGTAATGATTGGCTAATTTTTTGAAAGAGTAGTCAGCAAGTAAAATAGAGGCGATGAGTATTTTCATCGCCTTTTTAGTGCAAAAGAACGTACGTATGTTTTTGGTGGTTAATTAAAAAGTAAGCTGTAGGGAATTTCCTGATGCTCAAAGCCATAATATGGCGAAGTGGCGCAATAAGAAGGACTTTTCTGAATGCGAGCGTAATGCTACAGCCAATTATGCGTGTGTCATGCCGCTAAAGATCGTAGCATAGTTGCCCTGACAATAATAATGAGTTGCCTTTCGAGACGTTTCCTATGTCAAGAGTGTTAATTATTGATGATCACCCAGTAACCCGACTTGCACTGCGTATTTTGTTGGAAAGTAAAGAGTATATTGTTGCCTCAGAGACCGGTGATGGTTTTGAAGGTATTAGCATGGCAAAAACGTTACAGCCCGACCTGGTTATTGTCGATATCGATATCCCCTCAATTAACGGCATTGAAGTGGTCAATAGATTACGTCGGCTTGGTTTTTCCGGTTATATTTTGGTGCTGACAGGGAAAAGAGAGCAGCATTATATTAACCTTAGCATTAAAGCGGGAGCGAATGGTTATATCAGCAAGGAGAATAATCTCTCCGAACTGCACGATGCCATTCGAGCGATCCAGTCCGGGTACAGCTATTTTCCCATGCCAGTATTGAACAATAAACAAACGTCGTCGATCCCTGATTCAGAAGGCGATTTTGTTTCTCTTCTGTCTGCGCGTGAATTGCAAATTTTGAAATACCTGGCAAGCGGTATGAAAAACATCGATATATCAAAAATTATGAAGCTGAGTGATAAAACGATCAGCACTTATAAAACCCGGTTGCTCAAAAAGTTACGTATGAGTAATCAGGTTGAACTTGCTAACTTTGCTCGCCGGCATAATCTGGACTGATTAATGCCCGTTAATGTGTGAAGCCTGATACTCACAACGGCAGGTGTATCGCCTGTTCTTCTCCCTCTTGTTGAGCGGGTAGCGCGCAACAAATCAATACTTCATCGTCCGCCACGCTGGCGCTGGGGGCCGTTTGATAGGTTACCGCGCCTTGCAGCAGTTTGGTTTTGCAGCTGCCGCAATGCCCGGCGCGACAGCTATAAGCCGGGCTCAGCCCGCGCGCTTCGGCCAGCTCCAGCAGTGAACCCGCATCCGGCGTCCAGCGCGCCTCTTTTAATGAATCCATAAATTTCACCGGCACCGATTGGGTTGCAACCGGCAACCGCGGCGTATCCTGCCCGGCAACATCATGGGTGCGCTGCAGCGAGGAAGGGCCAAAGGCTTCCGCATGAATGCGATGATCGGCGATATTGTAAGCGCGCAGTCCGTCATACAGCGCCTGCGTGAATGCTGGCGGACCGCACAGATAGAAATCGTAATCGTTGAACGGTAGCACCTGCGAAAGCAGTGCCATATCAATGCGTCCAGCGATGTCGTAATCGAAGCCCTGTTCCGCATCCGTGGTGTGGCTTAGCACACGCACCAATTTGACGGCACCCTGCGCCTGTGCCAGCAGCTGATCAAGCTCACGCGCGAATGGCCGCTCGGCTTTAGAGCGAGCCGATTGCAACAGAACCGTTGGCCGCATCCGCTGCTTACGCTGGCCTTCAAACACCAGGTGCCGCAGCATCGCCAGCATGGGCGTAATGCCCACGCCGGCGGCAAGCAGTACCGCTGGACGCGTTTCGTTAGCATCGATAGTGAAATCGCCCGCCGGAGCACGCGCCTCAAGCGTATCGCCAACCGCAATCCCATCGTGAAGATAACGCGATACCGCACCCTCGCGCTTCACGCTGATACGATAAAACCCATCCGCAGGCGCGACCGAAAGCGTATAGGCGCGCATCAGCGGTTTCTCTGCACCTGGCAGCTGCACACGAATCGGCAGATGTTGGCCGGCCAGATGCGGCAGCACGCCGGCACCGTCATCCGGCTGTAAATGCAACGAGCGAATAGTGCTGCTCTCTTCGACAATTTTCGTCACTTTAAACGGCCGCCAGCGCGAAGCCAGTTCCGCCGCACGCAGACGTTCGGCGGCGTTTTGCCAATCCCCCGTCATCAGCGAGCTCGCTTCTATGCTCTCTGCCGGTGTCATCCAGCGCAGGGCGAGGGCGGCACGACGACGTACGATGCGGCGCGCGCGAAACGTCCAGAGTCGCTCCGCGCCCTGAAAAGCGGCGATCTCTGGCGAGTCGAGGATCACTTCGGCATCACCGCTCAGCTGCAGCGTGTCGCCGCTGGCATAGTCGACAAACAGCAGCCCCGCTTTGCCGTTCAGGTGGATGTTGCCAAGGGTAGAGAAGAACAGATTGCCGTTGAAATCGGGAATCGTCAGCAGGCCGTCATCACCGATGCGTACAAAGCCAGGTTTGCCGCCGCGATGGGAAACATCAACCTGCCGATGAGGTTGGTCGGCATAGCTGGCAACGTAGAACGCATCCGCTGTGCCGATAGTGGTGCGCGCTGCGTCATCCAGCACGCTCAGGGTTTCTGCTGCTGCGTCATAGCGCTCGGCCGGATCGCGGGCAAAGCGGAAATCGCGTAGCGAGATATAGCGCGGACAGTTGCCAAAGCTTTGATCAACCTGCACGCGATACCCGCCGCCAATTGCCGTCAGAACGCCATTCATGCGATTGCGGCGACGAGTGTGCAGCTCGATGCCGAGCAGGCCAATCGGCGCAGCATCCTGCATCCCGGCAGCGGCCGGATCGCTGCTATCCGCGCGCGCTGCGATGTCCAGCGTGGTGGCATTGGGTGAGAAGATAAAGCCGGGCTGGCCTTCCAGCAGCGTGGCCCAGGCATCGCCCTGCGCATCAACGCTACCTGCCACGATAAACGGCAGCTGCGCATAGAAGTCACGATGCTGATCGGGCATGTGATCGCGCACCACGCGCCGACCCACGTCCGCCATGCGCTCCGCCACGCCCGCCTGCTGTTGAAGGGCTATTTCACCCTGATGCCACACCGGCAGTTTCTTACTCATGATGGTACGCTCAGGCGACGCCGCGCAGGCCGGCAGCGGTTTGCGGGAAGGGCACAAAGCCCGGCAGCGCTTCGATACGGCGCAAGAGTGCGTTCACCGCCGGGTAGCCGGAAAGGTCGACGTTGCCTTCTGGTGCGCCCACGATATAGCTGTACTGTGCGATGTCAGCGATGGTTGGGCCATCGCCCACCAGCCATTCACGGTTCTGGAGGTGGTTTTCTATGCGTGACAGCACCAGGTGCGCGCGGGCGATGACCTCTTCCGCATTAAACGGCCGTCCAAACACGGTAATCAAGCGCGCTGCTGCCGGACCAAACGCGATATCGCCCGCTGCGACGGTCAGCCAGCGCTGTACCGCTGCTGCGCCCTGTGCATCTTCCGGCAGCCACTCGCTGCGGCCGGTTTTCTTTGCCAGATAGACCAGAATGGCGTTGGAATCGGCAATAAACGTACCGTCATCCTCCAGCACCGGCACTTGCCCGAACGGGTTCATGGCGAGAAATTCCGGCGTGTGGTGCTCGCCCGCTTTGAGATCAACATCGATAATTTCATGCGGTAAACCGAGCAGCGACAGAAACAGGCGTGCACGGTGTGCATGGCCGGAAAGGGGGAAATGATAGAGTTTCATCGTGTGCTTCCTTAGGTGATGCTCGGGACGATCCCGAGCCATGCCATAAGGTTCGCACAGACGATTTAGCGGCAGAATAGCCGAATTAGCGAAGTCATTATTGCGAAAAATGGAAGAGTCATGCTGTGCGCTTCGGCGTTATTTTTTCGCCTCAACGCCCGGCGTGGCAGAGCGAACCAAATACTGTTCCGTCACCACCGGCAGATTGTTCAGCGTCCATTCTGCCATCGCAATTTCCTGTTCACGAATACGATTAAAGATATCGACGCTTTCATGATCGTTGAGATGCTGGGCTGCGGCTATCAGCGAGGTGTAACTGGCAATCTCAAGATGCTCAAACACATTTCCGCTGATCGCGCCTTTCACCACTTCATCCTCTACCATCATGCCGCCCATTGCCTGACCAAAAGCGGATATTTTGCCGGCGATATTTTTTAATACCGATTGCGAGGTGGAGTAGCGGTCAATTACGCTTTGTACCAGCACCTGATGCTGGCGAGTTTCATCTATATGCTGTTCAACGCGTAATTTGAGATCGGGATAGTGCTCAAGGCGTGAGGCCATTTTTTCCAGCATACTTTCCGCTTGTTTTTCCATGGCATGGGCATCTCTGACCCAATCGAGAAAGTGTGTTTCGCTGTTATTGCTCATAATATGCTACCTTATTGAAAATAGGGTGCTGCGGCTATTTCACCTATTAATTGCTAGCCGCAGAGACGTTACTCAGGCGATTTATCCACGACGCGACGGCTTTTTTTTCCACCTTTTCTCCCTGCTTCAATAGCGCGTTCCGGATTATTACGGAAATTACCGCCGCTAAGCTGGCCGCCTTTTTTTCCCGCTTCGCGGGCTCTTTCTGGGTCCATGGCAAAATTGCCAGAACCGCCACGTGGTGTTGTCATGATTATTGCCTCAAAAAGTTAGATAACTATTATTTCAGTTACACCTTAAGGCTAGTCGTTAAAGCCTAACGCACAAGGCGGACTAATTAGGAGTTATCTTATCGGTATTGAAAAGGCTCGATTATTTCTTAGGGTTTGCTTAATTATTTTTCGCGTAAGAATAAATAAATTTTCCTGGCTTGATTGTGTGCCAGGTAATTATCCGTACCGCTTATATTTATTTTTAATTTCCAAGCTGATGAAATCAATCATCATTAATATTACTTTTTTGTTATGCTGAGAAATGATTGTGAATCGGATTATTAGCCCTTTTCTTGTAAGGGCTATGAATCATTTATTTACTTATATCGGGCGACTTAATTTCACCAGCACCTGTGCACCGCCATTTTTCTCCAGTCGACACACGTCGAATCACAGTATGCACGAGCCATAGCGGCGCAATTCATTGCGCCGCTATGGAAGGTGGGATGATTCAACCCGCACTGGGTTAAATCAGAGGGCTTCTGCCACGCTGGCTTTGGACGTAATAAACTGCACTACCGCACGCGTCACCTCGGCGGTGTTGGCCGTGCCGCCGACATCCGGGGTCAAAATGCCTTTGGCGCAGACAAACTCAATACCTTGCATAATTAGCGCCGCCGCGTCGCGCTCGCCGAGATGCTCCAGCATCTGTACTGCGGTCCAGAAGGTGGCGATCGGGTTGGCAATGCCTTTGCCGGTGATATCAAACGCTGAGCCGTGAATCGGTTCGAACATCGACGGGAAGCGACGCTCGGGATCGATATTGGCGGTCGGCGCCACGCCGAGGCTGCCCGCCAGCGCACCCGCCAGATCCGACAGAATATCGGCGTGCAGGTTGGTGGCCACGATGGTGTCGAGGCTTTGTGGATGCAGCGTCATGCGGTGCGTCATGGCATCAACCAGCATTTTGTCCCACTGCACATCCGGAAACTCGATCGCCACTTCGGCGGCAATCTCATCCCACATCACCATGCCGTGACGCTGGGCGTTGGATTTGGTCACCACGGTGAGCAGCTTACGCGGGCGCGACTGCGCCAGTTTGAAGGCATAACGCATGATGCGCGTTACGCCGACGCGGGTGAAAATCGCCACTTCGGTACCGACTTCCTCCGGCAAACCACGGTGCGCCCGCCCGCCGTTGCCGGAATATTCGCCTTCTGAGTTCTCCCGCACGATGACCCAATCAAGATCGCCAGGACCGCGATTGCGCAGCGGTGACGTCACGCCCGGCAGGATTTTGGTGGGGCGCACGTTGGCGTACTGATCAAAGCCCTGACAGATCGGCAGACGCAAACCCCACAGCGTGATGTGATCCGGCACGTCAGGCGCACCCACCGCACCGAAGTAAATCGCATCGAACTTCTTCAGCGTTTGCAGGCCATCTTCCGGCATCATCACGCCGTGTTGTTTGTAGTAATCCGAACCCCAGTCAAAGGTCTCGACATTGAACTTCAGCTGCGGATCCTGGTGCGTTAGCGCGTGCAAGACTTCCACACCGGCAGAGATCACTTCCGGGCCAATGCCGTCTGCGGGAATAGCGGCAATCGAATAGTTACGCATGTTGTATCTCCAGATTAATGAGTATGAGGATGAGGAAGCTCCGCCGTTTGCGGCTTATTGCCGCGGGTGGAGAGCAGCAGAACCACGATGGCGGAGATCGCCAGCAGTCCCGCCACGAAATAGAGTCCCCAGCTGTAGCTGCCGGTTTGCTGGCGAATCACGCCAATCATCATCGGACCGACAAAACCGCCGAGGTTGCCAATCGAGTTGATGGTGGCGATGCCCGCTGCCGCCGCTGGACCACTGAGGAACAGCGTCGGCATGCTCCACAGCGGCGGTTTGGCGGCGCTGATGCCGACGGTGACCAGCGTCAGTGCGATAATCACCGTAAACAGCGTGCTGACGTTGCCGGCATAAATCAGTCCGGCCGCCGCCAGTAAACAGGCGCCGATCACGTGCCAGCTGCGCTCTTTGGTGCGATCCGAATGGCGCGCCCAGAGGATCATGCCGATCACGCCAATTACCGCCGGGAAGGCATTGAGGAAACCGATCTCCATTGAGGATGCGCCAAAGCTACGGATGATTTGCGGTGACCAGATGCCCAGCGTGTACAAGCCCGCCGAGGTGCCGAAATAGACCAGCGCCAGCGCTAACACGCGCTTATCGGCCAGTCCGCGCCATGCGCTGCTGTGGCTCTGCCTGGTGGCGCGCGCCTGCTCTTCCGCCCGCAGGGTGTTTTCCAGCCAGGCGCGCTCCTCATCGTTCAGCCACTTGGCTTTTGCTGGCCGATCGGTGAGGTAGAACAGCACCACGATGCCGAACAGCAGCGCCGGGATGGCTTCCAGCACAAACATCCATTGCCAGCCGGCGTAGCCTAGCAGGCCGTGCATCTCAAGCAGCGCAGCAGAAATTGGCGAACCGAGCGCCGTCGAAAGCGGTGCGGCAGCCATAAAGATGGCGGTGACCTGCGCGCGTTTCGCCGCCGGGAACCAGTAGCTGAGATAGAGAATGATGCCGGGGAAGAATCCGGCTTCCGCTACGCCGAGCAGGAAGCGCAACACATAGAAGCTGGTGGTGCCCTGCACGAAGGCCATGCAGCCGGAGACTAATCCCCAGGTGATCATCACGCGGGCGATCCAGATGCGTGCGCCGACTTTGTGCAGAATTAAATTTGACGGTACTTCAAACAGGAAATAACCGAGAAAGAAAATTCCGGCACCAAAACCAAACACCGTGGGCGAGAAACCTAAATCCTGATTCATGGTTAATGCAGCAAAACCAATATTGACGCGATCGAGAAAGGCGATGAAGTAGAGCAGCATGATGAAGGGCACAATGCGTAACGTCACTTTACGCATCACCCTTTTTTCGAGGTGAGAGTTCATATTAACGTGCTCCAGATTGTGTAGGGGTAGTATTATTTTTTTGTCTTCGCGTTCAGTATGCAGTTTTGCTTTGGTGGATCATCAGGCGTGGATTATATAAAGTATTTGCATAATCAACGGGCGAGGGAAATGTGGATATAAATCAATTGCGTTGTTTTGTCGCCGTGGGTAAAGAACTCCATTTCGGGCGCGCTGCTCAAAGAATGGAAATGATGCCTGCGTCACTTTCTCGCTTCATTCGTTTACTGGAAGAAGACCTTGGCGTGCGCTTGTTAAATCGCTCGACGCGTAATGTTTCATTAACCGCCGAAGGCGCGATATTTTTTGATGAGGCCAGCAAATTAATCGATCAATTTGATGCGCTGGCGCAGCGATTTAAAGTCGGATTAAACGATGAGCGTCGTACATTACGCATTGGCGCCATTGATAGCGCCGCGCGCGGATTAGTTCCGGCGTTGCTTAACTTATTTGTGCCACTGCATCCGCACAGTGATATTCATATTATTGAAGACAAAACCATTAATTTAATTCCGAAATTAAAATCGGGCTGGCTGGATATGATTTTTATCCGCGAACCGCAAAGTATTGATGCGTCTTTAGCGGTGCGCTTTATTACCCGTGAAAGCTGCGTGCTGGCGGTGCCAATTCAGCATGCGCTGGCGCAGCGCGAACGGGTGGCGGTGGTGGATTTCCAGCATGAAGCGATGATTATTCCCGATCGCCGCACGCGCCCGCACAGCCACGATTTGACGATGAGTTTGTTCAAACTGGCGGGACTCACGCCGCACATCGCGCAGTTCGCCGAAGAGAAACAAACCATTCTGAGTTTGGTGTCGGCCGGTTTGGGATTGGCCGTGGTGCCCGCGTCGTACCGCACGATGAACAGCGACAGCGTGCGCTACATAGCGCTGGATCTGCCCGAACAAATCAAAGGCTTGCCGCTCAGTATTGCCTGGCAAAAGGGCAACGAAGACGCGTTTTTACTCGAGATGCTGCGGCTGCTGCATGAGAATGAATGTGAGTTGACGGAGAAGTTGTGATTTCCCTCACCCTAACCCTCTCCCAGAAGGAGAGGGAATGATTAGGTGGGAGAAAATGCTGAATTCCGCAGAGGACGGTTCCCTCTCCCAGAAGGAGAGGGAATGATTAGTTGGGAGAAAATGCTGAATTCCGCAGAGGACGGTTCCCTCTCCCGCCTGCGGGAGAGGGCTAGGGTGAGGGACAAAGCGCACTGTCCACCCAGTGGCTAATTGCCGTGACTCTCTCTATGATGAAAACTTTCCCGCGCCAATGTCGGGAGTGATCAATGAGTTAGGGAAAAATCGCGCGATGACCATTTTAAACGACCTGGATTTGCGGCAGCTGGAGGCCTTCTCGGCGGTGATCTCTGCCGGTAGCGTTACGGCGGCAGCAAAGGCGCTCAATCGCTCGCAGCCGGCGGTGTCGCGCTTGATTCAGGAACTGGAACAGTCGCTCGGTTATCCGCTGTTTATCCGCAACGGCCCGCGTATCCATCCTTCGGAAGAGGCATTGCAGCTGCATCAATACGTGCAGAAAGCGCTGCTTTCTTTGCAGCAAATTCGCCTGCGCGCGCAGGAGATCGCCCATCAGCAGCATCGTCCACTGAGTATTGCCGCCACGCCCGCGCTGGCGGCGGGATTGCTGCCGCAGGCGCTGGCCGCGCTTAATTTGCAGAACAAAGTGCAGATCATCAGCGAATCCGCAGTTAATACCGCGCATGCCGTGATCACCGCAGAGGCCGATCTCGGTCTGTGTAGCTTGCCGCTGGAGCATCACGCGGTAGAGCTGCACTGGATTGGGCAGTCGCAGTGCGTCGTGGCGCTGCCGGAGAACGATGAGCTGGCGGCGCAAACGCGGCTGTCGCTCAGCAGCCTGGCGGGACGCCGTTTGATTGCGCCGTGGAGCCCGCAACGTCTGCGCGGGCGCTATGAAAAGGCGCTGAAAAAGGTCAAAACGCCGCTGCAGGAAACCATCGAGACTAACTCCTCCGCCAATATTCTCGGCTGTGTGCGCGCCGGATTGGGCGTAGCGATCCTTGAGCCGGTGACCGGTTGGGGCATGCCGCTGGCCGGTGTGGCGATTCGTCCGCTGGAGGAGGATATTCCGTACTACTTTGGCGTGATCACGCCGCAGGGGCGACAAATCTCCACCGCTGCGCAAGCCTTGGTGGAAGCCTTAGCCGACGCTGCGGCTCATCTGCTGCCAGGCTTTGAGCGTCTGCCTGCCAGCGAGCATCCGCGCATTATGCGCCTGATTAATCAGGATTAAACAACAGTGCGGGTATCAACAAGGTCGTCATAAATGACGACCCTACAATCGCCCCGTGCAGCTCTTTCCCATGATAAATGACGACCAACCCGTAGGGTCGCCATTTATGGCGACCGCCAGCCAGCTCCCACCTCGCTTATAACAATTTCGGCATAAGATATAAGAAATACATTGGTCAAAAGCTGAGCGAGATTGTTGACTCCGTTTTAGGGCAAGAGGATTATGCGAAACCTTAGCTCTTACTATGTGATTTGGTGATTAAAGCACGCTAACTATGTGTTATCGGGATAATGAAAATGCATAGTCACCAATGCACTTTAGTGGTTTCGCCAGTTTGCTGGCCGCCGCTTATTTCAGGGAAAACGCGTATGACGAATGCTGCCGACGGTCTTGCCGCGCTGGAAGCTCAGCTGCAGCAGGATCTGGAATATCTTGAACTGCCTGCAAAATCCTGGGTGCCAGCGCGCACGCAGGATGGCGCCCCGGTGCGTGATGTGGTGGTGATCGGTGCCGGTATGTGCGGCCTGGCGGCGCTGGCCAAATTGCAGCTTACCGGCATCAGCAACGTGGTGGCCTACGATGCCGCGCCCGCCGGGCTGGAAGGTCCGTGGGTGACCTTTGCGCGCATGGAAACGTTGCGTTCACCGAAGTCACTGCATGGCCCGGCACTCGGCATGGCGCAGCTGACGTTCCGCGCGTGGTTCACCGCGCAATGGGGCAAAGAAGCCTGGCAGGAGCTGGATAAAATTCCCAAAGCGCAGTGGATGGATTATCTGATTTGGTATCGCAAGGTGCTGAATCTGCCGGTGCGCAACAATGTGCGCGTCACCAATATTACTTTCGAAGGTGAGTTAATCGCGCTCGATCTTAGTGGTGCCGAAACCGGCCGGATTTACACCCGCCGTTTGGTGCTGGCTACCGGACGCTCTGGCCTTGGCGGTTTTGCCGTGCCGGACTTCCTGCAAGGCATTGACCGCAAATTCTGGGCGCACTCCGCCGACGACATTGATTTCGCGGCCCTGCAGGGCAAACGCATTGCGGTGATTGGCGCGGGTGCATCGTCGATGGATAACGCCGCCACCGCGCTGGAAAACGGTGCCGGTGCAGTAGATCTATTGATCCGTCGCCCACAGATGCCGCGCATTAACAAAATGACCGGCATCGGCAGCCAGGGCGTGGTGCACGGGATGTATCAATTGCCGGACGCGTGGAAATGGAAGTTTGTGGATTACACTGCTACCACGCAAACGCCACCGCCGCGTTCTTCGACGCTGCGCGTTTCACGTCATGCCAATGCACGCTTCTTCCTCAACTGCGGCATCAAAGCGGTAAAACAGCAGGCCGAGGGTTTGCTGATCGAAACCACTCAGGGCGCGCTGCGCTACGACTTTTTGATTGCCGCCACTGGCTTTAGCAACGATTTCCACGGACGCCCAGAGTTTGCCGCCATCGCACCGCACATCCGCAGCTGGCGCGACGGGCGTTATCAGCCAGAAATGGGCGCGCCGCGTGCCAATCTGCTCGAAGCGCCGGATCTCGGTCCCGCCTTTGAGTTCCGCGAATTGACGCCCGGCGCGTGTTCCGGACTGGCGCATATTCACTGCTTCAACGATGCGGCGATGCTGACGCACGGCAAAGTCTCCGGCGATATTCCGGCGGTGAGCGCCGGTGCCGATCGTCTGGTGCGCGGCATCAGCGCGTCGCTGTTTGCCGAAGATGTCGAGCAGCATTACGCCAACTTACAGGCTTTTGACACCCCTGAATTGCAGGGTGATGAATGGGTGGATTCCACGCCCTTACTCAACCAGGAGAACGCGCAGTGAGTGACGCAATTGATCGCGCCGTTGGCTTAAACGCTGAAGATGCGCTGTACGCTACACGCCGCCTGCGCCCGGAATTTGTGGATGGCGCTGAGCAGTGCCGGCTGTCGGTATTGGCACCTAATGACGATCAGGGCTTAGCGCCGGATGTGCGTTTGGCGCTGGCGCAACGCATGGCGCAGTTGAATGGCGATGCCGAGCTGCAGCGCGATTATCAGGCGCAGCTGGCGGCGTTGCAGCCATCAGACGCGCTGCTGACGCTGGCGGCCGGTGCCAGCGATCTGGCTGAGCCGCTGGCGACTATCGCGCGGCATACCGATCTCGTTACCCGGCAGCTGATGAACGCCACCGAGCAGCACATTCGCCTGCTGGAACAGGCAGGATTGAGTAATCCACAGATCGTGGCGCTCTCAGAGCTGATCGCTTTTGTTAACTTCCAGACGCGCGTCGCGGCCGGATTACGTTTGTTGAGGTCTGCATGATTCCGTCGGTTAATCTCAAGCCGCTGCACTGGCATCCTTACATCGCGCCGGTTGAGGTGGCAGATGCCACGCCCGCGCAGCTTGATGCGATGAAAGTGACGCCCTCGAACAAGAAGATCTCCGAGTATGTGCGCACGCTGGCGCACGATCCCGACAGCTACGTGGCGCGTACCGTGCTGTTCAACGCCATTATGTATGTCGATGGCGGGCTGGATCGTGCAGATCGCGAGCTCGGTGCACTGGGCGCTTCAATCGTTAACGGCTGCAAATATTGCGCGGTGGTGCATGCGCGCCGCCATGCGCAGCTGGCAGAAAGTGATGCGGTAGTGAGTGCGATTTACTTCGATCGTGCCGATGTGCTCGGCGAGCGTGATGCGGCGATCTACCGTTTTGCCCGTCGCCTGTCCGTCACGCCGTCAGAGGCCAGCGCCGAGGATATGGCGGCACTGCGCGCGGTCGGCATGAACGATCAGGAGATTATCGATCTGATCCACGCCATCGCCATTTTTGGCTGGGCCAACCGTCTGATGCATGTGCTTGGCCATGCTGACCTGAACAAATAGGGGCTGCTGCATGTTAGAACTCAACGATATCAAGCTCGCTTATGGCAGCACGCCGATCCTGAAAGGCGTCGATCTATCGGTAAAACGTGGTGACGTGGTGTCGATCATCGGACCAAGCGGCACCGGTAAAACCACGCTGCTGCGCTGCATTAACTATCTGGCGAAACCGGCGTCCGGCACTATTCAGCTCGATCAGATCCGCATGGATTATCAGGCTCCGGACAAAGCGGCGATCCAGGCGATCCGCCTGCGCACCGCGATGGTGTTCCAGCAGTTCAACGTCTTCAAAAATATGACGGTGCTGGAAAACGTGATGGATCCGCTGATCGTCATCCAGCGTAAAAGCAAACAGCAGGCGCGCGATATCGCGGTGCAAGAGCTGGAGCGCGTCGGTCTGGGCGCCAAGCTGGATCACTATCCGTCGCAGCTTTCCGGCGGCCAGCTGCAGCGTACCGGCATCGCTCGCGCGCTGGCGGTGCGTCCCGACGTGATGCTGTTTGATGAGCCAACCTCATCGCTCGATCCGGAGCTGGTGGGCGAGGTGCTGAAAGTGATTAAAGACGTGGCGTCGTCCGGCATTACCTCGCTGCTGGTGACGCACGAGATGCAGTTCGCCAAAAGCATCTCCAATCGCATCGTGTTTATGGATCAGGGCGTGGTGGCCGCGCAGGGCAGCCCGACTGAGATGTTTGATAATCCCACCCTGCCGCGCCTTGCTCAGTTCCTCAACTCAGAACGCGTATTCTAATAATTAAAGGAATCAACCACATGCCTGCAATCAAAACCACATTACGTCGCCTGGCCGTGCCTGGCATCATCGCACTGGCGCTCATTAGCGGTAACAGCTTTGCTGACGCCGTGCGCACCATCAAAATCGCCACCGCGGCGGAATCGAAACCGCTGTCGTGGGGCGCAATTGGTCACGAGCCGCAGGGTTACGAGCCGGACGTGCTGAAAGCCATCAACGCCAGGCTGCCGCAGTACAAATTCGTCATGGAAGGGGCGGCGGATATCGCCCAGGAGACCGGTCTGGCGACCGGTAAATATGACATGGCGACCGGCGGTTATTACAAAGCGCCGACCCGCAGCAAACAGTTCCTGATCCCGGATGCGCCGATCGGCGCCAGCCTGATGAAGATCTACAGCCGCAGCGATAGCAACATCAACGGCATGAAAGATCTGGTCGGTAAGAACATCGTGCCGGTGACTGCTGGCGGCGGCGTATACAAATTTGTGACCCAGTGGCAGCAGGAAAATCCGAACGACAAAGTGGCGATCAAGGCGTCGAGCGCCGGCGTGCCGTATCCGGATCGCCTGAAAGAAGTGCAAAGCGGTAAATATGATGCGCTGATCCTGCCTTCTAACCTCGGCGAGCAGACGGTGATCGACAATCAGAAGCTGGCGATCAAAGCCAGCGAGCCGGTGGCCATCAACAACACTTACGTGCTGATTCACCGCTCTGCTGAAAACCAGGCGCTGAACGATGACATCAACAAAACGCTGCAGCAGCTGAAGGCCGACGGCACGCTGGATAAGCTGGCGCAGAAGTGGTTCGGCGAAGACGTCACTAAATACATGAAGTAAGCGATTCACCTGAAGCCGCTGCGCCCGGTGCTGAGCCGGGCGCTGCTTCATTGTTAGCAGGAGTGTTTCACCGTGAATCTGACTTCGATGATTCCCGAGCTGCTCTCGGCGCTGCCGTTGACGCTCGGCATAATGTTTGTCGCGATGATCGTCGGGTTCTTCCTGGCGCTGATCGCCACCGTGTTCCGCGTGCGCCGCATCCCAGTAATTAGCCAGGTTGTGGATCTGTACGTCTCGTACGCGCGCAGCGTGCCGGTGGTGCTGCAGCTGTTTGTCGCCTTTTATGGCCTGCCGCTGGTGGCCGAGCAGTTTGGTTTCAGCGATTTTGTCACCGCCAATATCGCAGCGATGATTGGCCTGAGTCTTTACCACGGCGGTTATCTGTCGGAAGTGATGCGTCCGGCCTTTCTTGCCGTGGAGCGCGGCCAGCATGACGCCGCCGACAGCATGGGTTACAGCTTTCGCCAGAAAATGCTGCGCATTGTCGGTCCGCAGGCGGTGCACTATGCGCTGCCGGGCTACGGCAATGCGATTATCTATCTGATTCATAACGTGGCGTTGGTGATGTACATCGGTGCGGCGGATGTCATGGCGACGGCGCATCTAATTATGGAACGTGACTACAACCAATATCAGTTCGGTACCTATCTGGTGCTGGCGGTGCTCTATTCGCTGCTGTGCGGCGTGGCCTGGTTGATTATCCGTTTCTTCGAACAACGTCACGCGAAGTACAGCTCAAAAACCGCTGCGCGCGTTAAATTCACCAGCGTCTGATAAAGGGGAGCAACCATGTTTGATCTTGAGGTTTTGCTGCCGGACTTCTGGAGCATTCTCGATGCGGTGCCGGTTACGCTGCTGATGGCGGTGACGGTGTTTATCTGCTCAACGCTGCTCGGCGGGCTGTTTGCCTTTGTCGAGCATCGCCGCATTCCGGTACTGCGGCAGTTGGTGATTGCATACAAAATTGCCTTTAAAGGCGTGCCGATGGTGGTGGTAATTTTCCTCGCCTATTACGGTTTACCACCGGCGCTGCACTTTGTTGCCACACTGTTTGGCGTGGAAGTGAATGCGCACTCGCTGCCGAACTGGGTGATTATCATTGTCGCGCTCAGCGCCTGCGTGGCGGCGTTCCAGGCGGAAGTGTGGAAGGGCGCGCTGAATTCGTTTGATAGCGGCCAATCGGATGCGGCGCTATCGCTGGGCTATAGCGGCGGCCAGCTGTTCCGCCGCGTGATGTTTCCGCAAATTATTGTGGCGGCGATCCCCGATCTGGCGAATGCCTTTATGGTGATCATGAAAGCGCTGTCGCTGGCGTTTGCTATCGAAGTGGTGGATATCTTCGCTCAGGCGCAGTTGACTGCGGCGCTGAATTTCTACTACCTCGAAGCCTTCCTGATTGCGGTGGTGTTCTACATGGTGATTGCATATGTGGTTACCAAGATTGCCGACAAGATTGAGGCGGCGCTGCGGGTGCGGACGTAAATCCTGGTCGCCATAAATGGCGACCCTACAAAACCCGCATACCCAATCACGTAGGGTGCGCATTTATGCGCACCTTTTTTATCGCTATCATAACTTTCATTATGCAAGTTACTTGCAAAATGAAAGTCACTCTGTAACAGTATCCCGCATCAGAAAGATGCGGATACCCAATCATGAAAAACCAACCCCTCTACAATATGCCGTGCCCCATCGCGCGCAGCCTGGGCCGTATTGGCGATGGCTGGAGCATGCTGATCATGCGTGATGCGCTGGCTGGCTTCACGCGTTTCGATGAGTTCCAGAAAAGCAGCGGCGTGGCACCCAACATTTTGTCGCGTCGGCTGAAAGAGCTGGTTGAAGATGGCCTGCTGCAGAAGGTGTGTTACAGCACCAGCCCCGCGCGCTATGAATATCACCTCACGCCTGCCGGACGTGATTTCCGCAGCGTGATTCTGGCGCTGGCAGAGTGGGGCAGCACCCACTTCTCGCCGGAAGGACGCCAGATACAGCTGGTAGAAACCGCCACGCAGCGTCCGGTGAAGATGCAGCTGGTCGATAGCGAGAATGGTGAGCCGCTTACCCTGGACAAATATCAGATGGTACCCGGCCCGGCGGCGGTGCCGATGATGCACTATCGCCATGACTATCTGCAGAAAAAACGCGCCGGTGATAACGCCCAGAAATTCGCGCCGCCTTCGCTGACAGAGCCGCAATCATGATGCTGACGCGCAAAAAATCTGCGCTGTTGCTGGCGCTGGCGGCGGCAGGTATCGCGCTGGCCGGTTACGGTTATTACTGGTGGCACACCGCGCGCTTTATGCCTTCAACTGATGATGCCTACGTCGGCGCGGATATCAGCGCCATCTCGGCTAAAGTCTCCGGCTACATTCACACCATTGCGGTGCAGGATAACGCGCAGGTAAAGCAGGGCGATCTGCTGGTTCAGCTGGATAACCGTGATTATCTCGCGGCGGTGGAGCAGGCCTCGGGTGAAGTGGCCGCGCAGCAAGCGGCGCTGAGTGATATCGCCGCCACTCGTCAGCTGCAGCTCGCCACCATTGCCGGTGCGCACGCCTCGCTGCTGGCGGCGCAGGCGGTGACGCAAAAAACCACCTCCGATCAGCGGCGCTACACCCTGCTGGCCAGCAGTGCGGCGGTGTCACAGCAGATCCGCGATCATGCGCAGGCCGATTACCATCAGGCGATTGCCGAAGAGAGCAAAACCCGCGCCGATAAAACGGTGGCGGAGCGACAGCTTCAGGTGTTAGACGCGCGTGAACTGCAGGCGAAAGCGGCATTGACCAAAGCACAGGCCGGGCTGGCGATGGCGAAGCTCAATCTTGAGTACACCGAAATTCGTGCGCCTTTTGCGGGTGTGGTGGGCAACCGTCGCGCGTGGTCCGGTTCGTTCGTCAGCAGCGGCACGCAGCTGCTGTCGCTGGTGCCGTCGCACGGCTTATGGATCGACGCCAATTTCAAAGAGAGCCAGCTGGCGAACATGCAGCCGGGACAGGCGGCGCACATCGTTGCCGATGTGTTACCAGGCCGCACCTTTAGCGGCCACGTTGCCAGCTTATCCCCGGCAACCGGTTCACGCTTCAGCATCCTGCCTGCAGAAAATGCTACCGGCAACTTCACCAAAATTGTCCAGCGCGTGCCGGTGCGCATCGTGCTGGAGGGCGATGATGCGGCGCTCGGCCTGCTGCGTCCCGGCTTGTCGGTGACGGTCACGGTGGATGAGAGAAGCGCGCGATGAGCAGCGTCGCCGCACCGCTGGTGGCGCCGGCGCAAATGCCGGTGAGCAAGAAAATAGTGGCCTTCGCCACGCTGTGCATCGGCATGTTTATTGCGCTGCTGGATATCCAGATCGTGTCGGCGTCGCTACGTGATATCGGTGGCGGCTTGTCGGCCGGCGATGATGAAACCGTGTGGGTGCAGACCAGTTATCTGATCGCGGAGATCATCATCATTCCGCTCTCCGGCTGGCTGGCGAGCGTGATGTCAACGCGCTGGCTGTTTGCCGCTTCGGCCTGCGGATTCACCATCATGAGTCTGCTGTGCGGTTGGGCATGGAACATTCAAAGCATGATTGCCTTCCGCGCGCTGCAGGGATTAGCCGGCGGTTCGATGATTCCGCTGGTGTTCACTTCCGCGTTTGCCTTTTTTCAGGGCAAGCAGCGGGTGATTGCGGCGGCTACGGTGGGCGCGCTGGCCTCCCTGGCGCCGACGCTGGGGCCGACGGTGGGCGGCTGGATTACCGACAACTACAGCTGGCACTGGCTATTCTTCATCAACATCATTCCCGGCATTTACATTACTGTTGCCGTGCCGCTGCTGGTGAAAATCGACGCGCCGAATCGTGAACTGCTGCGTGGCGCCGATTACTTCAGCATTGTGCTGCTGGCGGCGTCGCTCGGCTATCTGGAATACACGCTGGAAGAGGGGCCGCGCTGGGGCTGGTTTGACGATAGCACCATCGCTACCACCGGTTGGATTGCGCTGGTGTGCGGCGTGTTTTTTATTGTTCGTACGCTGCATCACGCCAGACCCATCATGGATTTACGCGCGCTGAAAGATCCTGGTTTTAGCCTCGGCTGTTACTTCTCATTTATGGCCGGTGTCGGCATCTTCGCCACCATTTATCTCACGCCGCTGTTTCTCAGCCAGGTGCGAGGGTTCAGCGCGCTGGAGATCGGGATGGCGATCTTCTCTACCGGTATTTTTCAGATCCTGTCGATCCCACTGTATGCCTGGCTGGCGAATCGCGTCGATCTGCGCATTCTACTGGCGTTTGGCCTGATGAGTTTTGGCGTGTCGATGTACTTTTTTGTGCCAATCACCCACGACTGGGGCGCCAAAGAGCTGCTGTTTCCGCAGGCGTTTCGCGGCATGGCGCAGCAGTTTGCCGTGGCGCCTACGGTAACGCTGACTTTGGGTAGCCTGCCCCCGGCGCGACTAAAATTAGCTTCAGGGCTGTTTAATCTGATGCGCAACCTCGGTGGCGCTATCGGTATCGCGCTGTGTGGCACGGTGCTCAACGATCGTACCAATCTGCACTTCAGCCGTCTGGCTGACCATCTCAACTCTGCCAGCCTGACGTTGGGTGACTATCTGCAATCACGCACGCTGGCGCTCATCGGCAGCGGCCTGAGTTCGGATGCGGCGCACACTGCGGCGCTGCAATCGCTGGCGCAGTTGACGCTCCGCGAGGCGCGCACGCAGGCATTTTCAGACGCATTCTGGCTGATTATGGTCGGATTTTGTATCGCCGCGCTGCTGGTTCCTTTTATGAAAAAGCCCGCGGCTTAAGGAGTTATCAATGAAACGTATTGTTATTACTGGCATGGGGCTGGTCTCGCCACTGGGTTGCGGCACGGAGGCGGTGTGGCAGTCGCTGCTGGCGGGAAAATCCGGCATCAGCGCGCTGCCGCCGGAGATGGTGCAGGATATCGCCTGTAAAGTAGCGGGCCAGGTGCCGACGCCAGAGCAGGATGCGCAGCACGGTTTTAACCCCGACGGCATTATCGCCGCCAAAGATCGCAAGAAAATGGATCGCTTTATCGAGTTCGCGCTGGTGGCTGCCCATGAAGCGCTGGCGCAGGCCAACTGGTCGCCGCAGGATGTGGCACAGCAGCAGCGTACTGCCACGGTGATCGCCACCGGCATCGGCGGCTTTAACGAAATCGCCAACGCGGTAGAAACCACCGCAGCGCGTGGACCTCGCCGTCTGTCGCCGTTCACCATTCCTTCGTTTCTCGCCAACCTGGCGGCGGGACACGTCTCGATTGCGCACGGTTTTCGCGGACCGATTGGTGCCCCGGTGACCGCCTGTGCGGCGGGGGCGCAGGCGATTGGCGATGCGGCGCGACTGATTCGCAGCGGCGAGGCGGATATTGCGCTGTGTGGCGGTACCGAAGCGGCGATTCATCGCGTCAGCCTGGCCGGTTTTGCCGCCGCAAAGGCGATGTCGGGCGGCTTTAACGATCGTCCGCAGCAGGCTTCGCGTCCGTTCGATCGCGACCGCGATGGCTTTGTGATGGGCGAGGGCGCCGGGTTACTGGTGATTGAATCGCTGGAGCATGCGCAGGCGCGCGGCGCTACGCCGCTGGCCGAGCTGGTGGGCTACGGCACCAGCGCCGATGCTTATCATCTCACCGCCGGCCCGGAAAATGGTGAAGGCGCGCGCCGGGCGATGGAAACTGCGCTGGCGCAGGCGGGCATCGCGGCTGCGGAGGTACAGCACATTAATGCGCATGCCACCTCGACGCCGGTGGGCGATAAAGGCGAGCTGGCGGCAATCCGTTCGCTCTTCGCGGGAAGCAAAGTGGCGATCACCTCAACCAAATCCGCTACCGGACATCTGCTGGGAGCGGCGGGTGGCGTGGAGGCGATCTTCTCCATTCTGGCGCTACGCGACCAGATTGCGCCGCCCACGCTGAACCTGCAAAATCCGGATGAGGCGGCGGCCGGGCTCAATCTGGTGGCGCTCACCGCACAGCCAACGGCGATGACCTATGCGCTATCGAATGGGTTTGGCTTCGGTGGGGTTAATGCCAGTTTGTTGTTTAAAGCCTGGCGATAGATTTCCTATAATGGGGCAACGATAGCGTGCAGGAATGGCCCCTTTGACTCCGGAATCCGAAACTCAGCAGCTGGCGGAAGAGCTCCGTCAGCTTGTCAGCCAGTTCGTGCGTAATGTGCGGGTTGGTACTGCGACCGTGCGCACTTCGCAGTATGAAACCTTAGATTTGCTCGAAAGCCATCAGTCGCTCTCCATCGCCGAGCTCGCGCGGCTGCGCGGCGTGAAGCATCAAAGTATGCGGTTGGTGATTAACGAGCTGGAGTCGCAAGGTTTGGTACTGCGGCAAAAAAGCGCGCAGGACGCGCGAGCGCAGGTGATTGTGTTGAGCGATCGCGCACGCGCACACCTGGTCACGGCACGCGAACAGCGCACGGAGTGGATTGCGGCGCGCATTAACGCCAGCCTTGAGCAATCCGATCGTGACGATCTGCAGAAAGGCTTGGCTGCATTGCGCAAGCTGCTTTAAACCGACGGGCTGGCGCTACGCAGGTGATTGATCACCGCCGCCAGCGTGTTCATCCCCCAATGTTCAACGTATTGTCCGTTTTCAATGCGTACCATATCGATCACGGCGATCGTCACGGCTAAACCGGTGGGCGCAATGCCCATCAGCCATCCGCTGTGAACGCCGCCAATGCTTTTGCGCGTAGTGACCCAATCGCGCTCGGCGATTTGCTCCTCAATATTCACCTGTAAATCGGAGAGCGCGGGGCGCAGGATCCGATCAAAGGTGTGCCACAAACTTTCGCGATCGTTGGGTGCGCCCGCGGGTGCTGAGCGGTTAACGAAGTGTGCGGCGACGAGCCGATCAAAGGCCTGACGATCCCCCTCGGCCATCACTTGTTGGTTAAAGCGACGCACAACGGCTTTGTTCTGTTCAGACATGGTGATTCTCCGCAATATATACAGTTTAACTGTATATATTTAACGGCAAACGAGGATCAGGGATTTGTTAAGTTGTGCTTTATACGAAGTTTGCTGCATTCTGATGCCCTCACCCCAGCCCTCTCCCACAGGGAGAGGGAGCAGAAAGAGCCATTTACCGTGAAAGAGAGGGAGTGAGATAATGTTCGATGGGGCGCGATCGGTTCCCTCTCCCGCGTGCGGGAGAGGGTTAGGGTGAGGGGAAAAAACGCACCAAACTCAACGCTTACCCAGCGCTTCCCACAGCCCTAGCAGGTAGGTAGTACCCAGCGCGCGATCGTACAAACCATAGCCCGGACGACCGGTTTCGCCCCAGATAAAGCGACCATGATCCGAGCGGATGTAGCCATCGAAGCCGTTGTCGTACATCGATTGCAGCACTTTATACATATCCAGCGAGCCGTACTCCGTTGGGTGCGCGCACTCGTAGAAATCTTTGTCCTGAATAATTTTGATGTTACGCACGTGGGCAAAGGGAATGCGCCTGCGGCGAGAGAACTCGGCCAGAATGGCGTACACGTCATTGCTGGGATCTTCCGCAATCGATCCGGTACAAAGCGTGATGCCGTTAGCTTCGGAATCCACCACGTTACAGATCCAGTCAAGATCGTCGCGATTTTTCACCACGCGCGGCAGGCCAAAGATCGAATACGGCGGATCGTCCGGATGGATCGCCATCTTCACGCCCACCTCTTCACACACCGGGATCACCGCCTTGAGGAAGTAGGCGAGGTTTTCACGCAGCTTTGCGTCATCCACATCTTTGTATTGGGCAAACAGATCCTGCACTTTTGCCAGACGTTCGGGTTCCCAGCCGGGCAGGGCGAAACCATTCGCATTGCCGAGCACTTCCTGCACCACTTCATCAAGGCTCTTATCAATGCCTTTCTTCTCGAAAGCCATGGTGAGCGAGCCGTCGGGCAAAACATAGTTCATGTCGGTCTTCATCCAGTCGAACACCGGCATGAAGTTGTAGCAGATCACCTTAACGCCCGCGTTGGCCAGATTGCGGATGCTCTGCTGGTAATTTTCAATGTAGCGATCGCGGCTGGGCAGGCCGATTTTAATGTCGTCATGAATATTGACGCTTTCGATCACTTCCACCGTCAGACCGGCGGCGTGCACCTGCTCAACCAGCGCATTAATCTTTTCGACAGGCCAGGTTTCACCCACCGGCACGTCATAGAGCGCGCCAACCACGCCACGTACGCCCGGCACCTGGCGAATATATTCCAGCGAAACTTTATCTTCTTTCGGACCAAACCAACGCATTGTCAGCTGCATAATGTCATCCACCGTCATCGTGTCTGTGATGACTGATAAACTACCATTCTAGTAAACATGCTGACAACACGGCACCAACTATAAGCCTTGATCCGCGTCACAGAACACAATTTATCCGCCAGGTTCGGCCTTAATGGTGCAGCACGCCGCTGAAGTGATCCTTGTATTTGAATAATTCCAGATCGGATCGCAGCCCCAGTTTGCGCAGCGCAGTCTGCTTTTGCCCGCTGATGGTTTTGCGGCTGCGCGCATATTTCACCGCGATCTGCGTGATGCTCAAGCCATCAAGATAGCAGCGGATCACTTCGATCTCGCGTGGGCTGAGATCGCGCAGCAGCAGTTTGAGCTCATCACCCAGTTCGCGTGGCATTAAGTAGTCATGCATCTCCCGATCGCTTTCCTGGAACTTATCCATCTCCAGCAACATCTCTGAGGTGAGAAAACGCTTGTTGCGGCACACCTGATGAATAGCAGTCACTAATACTTCCTGCTCTTCGCTCTTACCGATAAAACCATGTACACCCGCTTTTAACAGCAGCTGGACAATGGCCGGTTTCTCCATCGACGAGGAGACCAGAATTTTCAAATCGGGATAGCGCAGGCGAAGCTGTTTCACCATCTGCAAGCCGTCGAGATCCTCTTCGCCCAGCATGTAATCGAGTACCAGCACATCCACCGAATTCTGCTGCAGGAAACTCATCAGCTGCTGACGCTGGGCAAAAGTACCCACCAGCTCCAGCTCGGGTTCCTGTGCCAGGCGATATTGAATCGCTTTGCCAATCAGCGGATGGTCATCTAATACGGCGACCTGCCAAATCGCAGTTTCTTTCATGGTTTCACCTCATCAATGTGGTTTTTTTCTAGTGTATGTAGGAACAGTTCTTCCAGCTGCGCCACGGCAGCGATAACCGCTGGCAACTGCTGCTGCAGCAGCGCATGATCTTCTTCTTCAGCCGCTTGCTCGGCAGCGAGGCTGCTGTGTTGTAACGCTTCGGCATGCAGTAGCTTGGCGCTGCCGAGCAATTGGTGTGCGGTGCGGCGTGCGCTGGCAAAATTCGCTTCTTCCGTCGCCAGCTTTAGCTGCGCAAGATCGCGCGCGTTCTGCTGCTGGGCGGTGGTCACCAAATCGTGCCAGGCTTGCGGATCGTTGGCCGCAAGGTTTTCCAGTGTGAGTAATGTGTCAGGGCGTGAATGAGTCGGTGGTGCTCCCGTCACCACTTTCAGCAACTGCGTGCTTTCCAGCGGTTTAAACAGGCAACCATTCATCCCCGCCTGAATGGCGAGCTGGGCAACGCGCTCTTCCGCCATGGCCGTGAGGCCATAAATGGGGACGATGCGGCGATTAAGGCGCTTCTCTTCTATACGGAGCTGACGGGTAAACTCGAAGCCGTCCATGCCGGGCATGTTGCAGTCGGTGATTACGCGATCGATTTCATGCTCACGCCATAATGTCAGCGCCGCTTCACCGCCATCCGCGACTAAAACGTGATGCCCGGCGTAACGCAGCTGCTGTGCCAACAGCAGCTGGTTGGTGGCGTTATCATCAACAATCAGCATGCGCAGTGATACGTGGGCAATGTCATCTACCTGCTCAGGCTCAACCTCTGCTTCAAACAGCGTGCTGGGCTGAGCGCTGAAGCGCAGCATAAATACGCTGCCTACTCCAGGCTCACTCTCAACGTGCAGCTCCGCTTCCAGCATCGCCGCCAGACGGCGGCAAATATTGAGCCCAAGTCCGGTACCGCTGACGCGGTTAGTGCCTTGATCAACCTGAATAAAGGGATCGAAAATAGCCTGCTGTTGTTCGGGCGTTAAACCCGAGCCGCTGTCACACACTTCCAGCACATAGTCGGGTTTACTGGTATCCGCTTGATACAGTACGACTTCAACTGCGCCGCTGGTGGTGAATTTGATGGCATTACTCACCAGATTCGACAAGATTTGCTTTAAAGCGACCGGATCAAACATCACACAATCCTGGTCAATTTCCAGTATCACATTCAGCGCTATGCCTTTATTGAGTGCCACCTGGTGGAATAGCGCTTCGGTGTCGTGAATCACATCGCTGAGCGACATCGTCATCGGGCGAATGCTGAAATGGCCGGATTCGATCTTCGCCAGATCAAGGATGTCGCCAACCAGCGAAAGCAGTGAACGCGAGGACTGCCACGCCAGATCGATATTCTTCTGCCGCTGCTGCTGATCGCTCTGCCCTAAATGCTCGATTTCCAGCAGGCCAATCAGCGCCGCCAGCGGCGTGCGGATTTCGTGGCTCATGTGGGAGAGGAAGGTACTTTTCGCCTCGCTGGAACGTAAAGCTGCCCGCTTGGCTTTGTGCACATCCTCCAGCAGCGTTTCGATGTAGTGCAGCTGCTGGCCCATCTCCTCTTCATGCTTGCGTTGCTTCGCGAGTGAGGATTTCAACAGGTGGTTACGCCACAGGAAGAACAGCAAAAACAGGCCAGCGCCTATGCCGAAACGCAGCATATAACTGCGATAGCTCTGCCATGAGGTGCTGGTGGCGGGCGGCGTGTACTTAATCCAGCGTTCCATCAGCGATTGGATGGTGGGCTGCGGAATATCTGACAGCGCTTTATTCAGGATTGAAATGAGATGTTTATCCGCAACATTGGCGGCCATTGCCATGCGAAACATCGGTAATGGGGCGACAAACGCCACTTTGAAACGGTCATTGAAGTGGTTATTGAGTAAAAACTGTGCCGATTCATAAGGCACGATAAAACCGTCTACCTGTTTATCCTGCAGCTGCCCGAGAAAATCAATCGAGACGGCATTTTCAACAAAATCTACCTCCGGCCAGCTACGACGAAGGTCGTTACGGTAATAAACGCGTTCATACAGACCCATGCGTTTGCCTGCCATCTCATCCAGGCTGTGCCATTTACTCTCTTTTCGCGTGACGACCACCCAGGGTGAATAGATATATGAGCGCGAATAGCGGATATGTTTATTTTGTTGCGAAGCCGCGTCGCTCACCGCCAATAGCGAATGAGGCTGCTTGACCAGCGCATCACGCATCCTGTTTAAGCCATGCGTCGCTTGGTATTGAAAATGAATTCCCGTGCGTTGAGAGATGAGATTGAGCAGCTCTACGCTCAATCCCACCACGCGCTGTTTGGCATCGACAAAAGTAAAAGGGAGGTGCGAGGGATCGTAAAATACGGTGATATCGCGATGCTGCTCCAGCCATTTAGCCTCTTCATCACTGAGATCGAGGGGATGATTTTTCACTACCGAGCGATAATCCAGGCCCCAGGCCTCGGCGATTTGCACGGCGTTACGCAGTGGGATATTGGCGAGAATCTCATTAATGGCGGTGATAAGCGGATGATTGTCAGCGCGGGTGGCAAAACGGGCATCAACGTCATTGGTGTAGGGCGTGTCGTGTGACTCAATAATATTTTGCAGGCCGCGTTGCGATAAGTAACGCTGCGTGGCGGTATTGCTCCAAAACACCGTGTTGTTGCTCAATGCTGTTTCGGTGTACGCCCATAAATGCGGTGAAGCGGGCACTAAATAGGCCTTTGGATAACGCTGATGTAATAAGTTTTTGAGTGCGGTATCGCCGAAAAACATGAGTCGGTAATTAGCGTCTTTCAATTCCCGATCAAATTTTGCCTGACGACGACTAATTAACACGCTCTGTGCCAGCGAATAGGGGATGCTCAGTTCGAGATGTGTGTCCTGGTTGGCTGCCTGGGTGTAATAGGGAGTGAGATCAATCTCGCCGGCTCGCAGCGCATCCACCATTTGCTGACGGGTGTCATATAACGTGATCTTCACCGGCAGGTTCATGGTTTTAGCGATGATGGCCAGGTAGTCAGCCGATAAGCCTTCGTAAGTTCCTTTTTCAAATTCAACCATATAGGGCGGAATGGCATTGTTCCATACGCCAACGCGCAGTACGGGATGACGCGACAGCCAGCGTTGGCTCGATGGGCTCAGCGACACTTCAGGAGAGACGAGTCCGTAACGTGGCGTGAAAGTTAATGGGGCAGCGCTCCAGGCTGAGAGACAGAGGCTCCACAGAACGATCATGCTTAGAATACGTATTACCACGACTCATCTCTTCCTTTTCGCTAACGGCGTCATGCACTGCCAGCGTGGCTGTGCAACTTTCTGGCGCAATCTTGACGCGCCCAATGACATCTCACAGCGGCACGCTGTTAAGCAGGAATTAAATGGCAGCTGAGAAAATTCTGGTAAATGACGGCTGAATGGGGCTATCGAATCGCCATTGGCGGGTAGCGGATGTGAGTGGATTTTACTAAAAGCTGGCGCTTAAATTAGTGAAGTTCGCTGTTTTTACCGGTTACATTCGACGTTACTCCTGAGGTTGCTGCAATTTACCGCTACTAATCGGCTTTTCATTTGTTTTATTTACAGAAACTTCCTGGCAGGCAAAATAGCGCTTATTTCCTCGCCTTCAGCCAACCATGTCAGAAGAAGCGCTGCGTCAGCAGATCCAGATCCTGAAAAAGCACAATGCGCGCTTAAAGCGTATAGCGCATGACGCGCGTAATAAGTTAAGTGCTGCGCTGGATGGTACCGGGCTCTGCTTGTGGCAGCTGGATATTCCGAGCGGTAAGTTAGTGATTTTCAACCGCCGCTGGGGTGCCATGCTCGGTTTTCAGCCAAAAGAAACCAAAGCCCAGTTTGATGTGTGGCGTGAATGCCTGCATCCCGACGATGCCGACGACGTGCTGAAAGCCTTTTACGATCATATTGAGGGGCGCGCGCCTTACTACGAAGCGCTGCATCGCATGCTCGGTAAGAACGACAACATCAAGTGGGTGCTGGATCGCGGGCGCGTGACCGAATGGGATGATCAAGGTAATCCTATCAAGGTGACCGGTACGCACATTGATATGACCAAAGAGAAAGAGTACGAAGCGCAGCTCTCCTCGCTGGCGCATCACGATCCGCTTACTGGCCTTACCAATCGCCATGCGCTGCCCAGCCATTTTAATCAGATGAAAGCAAAGGGGCCGCTGTGCGTGGCGTTTGTCGATCTGGATAATTTTAAGCACGTCAACGATACGCTGGGTCATCGCAGCGGCGATGAAGTGTTAATTCAGCTCAGCCAGCGCATCAGCGCCGTGGTGCTGCCCAACGTGGTGATTGGACGCCTGGGCGGCGATGAGTTTGTGCTACTGATCCCTTTCCTTATCGATTATCCCAAAGTGCGCATTATGCTGCAGGCGGTGCTGGATGCCGCGCTACTGCCGTTTGATGTTGATAACGGGCATGCACAAATTGGCGCATCAATAGGCATCGCCCAGGTGCAGGAGCTCGACCGTTTTGAGGATGCGCTAACCCGCGCCGACGAAGCGATGTATCAGATTAAGAAAAACGGCAAGCAAGGATTTGGCTTAGCGGGTTAACGCTGCCGAAAAAAAACGCCCACCTCTCTCCCATCCGCCGCCACGGCGCCTAAACTTGCTTACAGTAAACCGCCCGTCGTTCGATGTAGTTTGATTGGCAGACACACGACATCACTCACTAACGGAGCAAACGAATGAGTTCATTTAAGACGAAAGATGGCGTTAATCTTTATTTTAAAGATTGGGGTAAGGGCCAACCGGTGCTGTTTAGTCACGGCTGGCCGCTGGATGCTGATATGTGGGACAGCCAGCTAAATTTTCTCGCCGAACGTGGCTATCGCGTGATTGCTTTTGACCGTCGCGGCTTCGGTCGCTCCGATCAACCGTGGGAAGGGTATAACTACGATACCTTTGCCGATGATATTCACGGCCTGATTGAACATCTGCAGTTAGATGATGTGACGCTGGTGGGCTTTTCAATGGGCGGTGGCGATGTATCACGCTATATCGGCCGCTACGGCACGGCGAAGGTGAAAAGTTTAGTGCTGTTGGGGGCGGTAACGCCGATCTTTGGCAAAACGGCCGATCATCCAGAAGGCGTTGAGCAATCGGTATTTGACGGCATTAAAGATGGCTTACGCAAAGATCGTGCGCAATTTATCAAAGAGTTCGCGACGCCGTTCTACGGCATTAACGCGGGGCAAACGGTTTCTGACGGCGTGCTGACGCAAACTCTCAACATTGCGCTACTGGCATCGCTGAAAGGCACCATCGATTGCGTGACGGCGTTTTCTGAGACCGATTTCCGCGCAGATATTGCCAAAGTGGATGTGCCGACGCTGGTGATTCACGGCAGCAATGACCAGGTTGTGCCGTTCGAAGCCACCGGCAAACTGGTCCATGAGATGATTAAAGGATCGGAGCTTAAGGTTTACGAGAATGGTCCGCATGGTTTTGCGGTGACGCATCAGGATCGGTTGAATGCGGATCTGCTGGCGTTTTTGCAGAAGTAATTGATGTGAAAAGGTCGCCATGAATGGCGACCTTACAGCGTTTATCAATCCGCCAGCAAATGCCCGTACATTGTCATCAGCCTGCGGGTGACACCGTTGGTCCAGCCGAAGCCATCCTGCAACGGATACTCACCGCCGCCACCCGGACGGGCGCGATCGCCACTGATGTCGTATTTTTCCACCAGCTTATGATGCAGCGAATAGAAATTATTCACCGTATTCAGCCAGTTGACGGCAATTTCTGTCGCCAGCGTCTCTTCACCGTAGTGATTCAAACCGACAACGGCCATCCACTGCAGCGGAGCCCAGGCATTGGGTTTATCCCACTGCTCGCCGCTTTCCACCATGGATGTTAATAAGCCACCTTGCGTGAGCAGCAACTGACGCAGCGCCACCGCCTGCAAATGCGCCTGTTCCGGCGAAGCGAGGCCGAGGAACAGCGGCACAACCGCCGCGGCGGTGAAGGCGCCGAAACGCTCGCGGCGCCAGTCGTAATCACGGTAAACCCCGGCGGTGTTATCCCACAGGTAACGGTGAATCGCCTGCTTGCGGCCATCGGCCTTTTTCTGCCATGCCAGCGCCGTCAGCTCTTCACCTTTGGCATGCGACAGCGTTGAAATCATCAGTTCCAGTTTGTAGAGGAACGCGTTGAGATCGATCGGAATAAATTGTGTGGTGCGAATACTCGCCAGGCGCTGCGGATCGCGCAGCCAGCGTGAGGAGTAATCCCAACCCGAAGCCGCCCCGGCACGCAGATCGCGATAAACTTCGTTCGCTGGGCGGCTCGATTTTTTCGCGGTCTCGATATCTTCCAGCCACGACTCGTCTCGCGGCGTATCACGATCGTCCCAGTAACGATTTAGCAGCGAACCGTCGGGCATGCGCACCACATGGCGGTAAGCCTGATGCGGCATCAACTCGCCCGCGCCGTCCATCCAGAACTGGTACTCCTTCATCAGCTGATCGAGATAGCGTTTCGCGCCGCGAATACCATCTTCTTCGAACAGCTCAACCATCAGCGCAAACACCGGCGGCTGCGAGCGGCTGAGATAGTAAGTACGGTTGCCGTTTGGCACGTGGCCGTAATTATCAATCAGCCAGGCAAAGTTATCCGCCATGTGGCGCAGCAAATCGTCGCGCCCCGCATCAGCAAGGCCCAGCATGCTGAAGTAAGAGTCCCAATAATAGGTTTCCCCGAAACGGCCACCGGGCACCACGTAAGGTTTCGGTAATGGCAGTAACGATGAGTGTGCTAAATGCTGCTGTGGCATTTTGGTTAACACGGGCCACAGATCGTCAATATGTTCCGTTAAGGTTTTATCCGGATTAGAAACATAAAAGCTCTCATTCACCTGCGGTGAATAAAAATGTTCGTGCACAAAACTTTCAAGATCAAAATCCGCTGCGCGTTTACGGCGACGAAAGCGAATTAAAATATCCAGCGGATCGAATTTGGGTGCGCAGTCTGGAAACGTTTTGCTGTCGGCAAATATGTGCGAGGTTTGCACCTGCTCAAACAGCTCCATGTAGCGATCGGCAGGCGTCAGCGCATCCGGCGCGGGCAGACCTTCGATCAGCTCGGGTTCTGGCTCCGAATCTTGCACACCTTCACGAACAAATTCATGAGGATTATATTGATACTCCAGTTCAGCATCTGCGCGTCGATCCTCGAAAGCGTTATATTGCTGTTGGTTAGTATTAATAGCAGCCTCCTGGTAAAGTCTTGAATGCGTAAAGGACAAATTATAGAGGTTTGAGAGGGCTAAACAACAATGCGATTTATCTATGAACGTAATAAATCATGTCGATGGATCGCCTGTTTTTATGAATTTTGAGCGATTACAACGGGCTATATTTCAGGAAATGAAAGCAGTGCTTGAGATGGATGTTCAAATAGCTGCACAGAATTATCTGTAATTAAGAAAATCGCTAAAATAAGACTAAAAAAGAGTGAGATGGCTTGATCAATTTATGGCAAACGCAGCGGGAGCTGAGCGGTTTTCCCCTCACCCTAACCCTCTCCCGCCGGCGGGAGAGGGAATGTTTAGCGGCTGAGACGAACTCGATCGGCTCCCTCGCCCGCGTGCGGGAGAGGGCTGGGGTGAGGGACCAAGCGCACCTTACTTCTTCAGTGCTGCCTTAATCACATCCGCGTATGGCGTGGTTGGGCGGCCAATCAGTTTACTCAACGTATGGCTATCATCGAACAATCCACCTTTTTCGGCTCCGGCATCTGAATCTGCCAGCATCTCAGACAGTCCATCCGGCAAACCGGCACCTTTCAGCGCCGCGGCGAACTCCGCCTGCGGCAGGTTGATGTATTCAACCTTTTCACCCGACTGTTTAGCGATTTCGGCACTGAATTGCGCCAGCGTATAACTGTCGTCACCGGCCAGCTCATACACTTTGCCAGCCTGATCGTCACGGCTGATCACTTCTGCCGCCGCAGCTGCATAATCGCTACGCGCCGCCGATGAGATGCGACCTTCACCTGCTGCGCCAATAAAGGCGTGGTGTGCCAGGGCGGGCGCAATGCTCGCCGCATAGTTCTCGGTATACCAGCCGTTGCGCAGCAGCGCGTAGGGAACGCCAGAGGCTTTCAAATCCGCTTCCGTTGCACGATGCTCAACGCCTAATCCTAATGGGGTGGTGTCGGCGTGCAGCAGGCTGGTGTAAGCAATTAAACTAACGCCCGCGGCTTTCGCGGCGTCGATCACCGCCTTGTGCTGGGCAACGCGCTGGCCGACTTCGCTTGAGGAGATCAGCAGCACTTTATCTACGCCGGCAAAGGCGCTCTGTAGCGTTTCCGGTTTGCTGTAATCCGCCGCACGCAGCGTGACGCCCAGCGCTTTGAGATCCGCCGCTTTCTCGGGTGAACGCACCGCCGCAATCACGTCGCTGGCCGGCACTTTTTTCAGTAATTCGGTAATGACCAAACGGCCCAGTTGGCCAGTGGCACCTGTAATCGCAATCATGATGTTCTCCTTCAGTTTGAGCTGGTTTACAAACAGCCTACGAGATAAACTAACTTTTAGTAAGTACTTACAGATTTGTTAGTTTGGCGGAGATGGTTTAAGTGTCTGAAAAGATGAGTGATAAATTTACGCGTGGCGAGTTGCTTAATGTCAATTGCCCATCACGCGAGGTGCTCAAGCGTATCACCAGCCGCTGGAGCGTACTGATATTATTAGCGCTGCGCGAAGAAACGCTGCGATTTAGTGAACTGCGCCGCAAGATTGGTGGCGTAAGTGAACGTATGCTGGCGCAGACGCTGCGCTATATGGAAGAAGATGGTTTTGTCGAGCGTATTGCTTATGAAGTGGTGCCGCCGCATGTGGAGTATCGTCTGACGTCTTTAGGGCATGAAGTGGAAGGGCAGGTGGTTGGGCTGGCGGATTGGTTAGAGAGCAACGTGCATCGCATTTTGAAGCCTGCGCATTAATCGGGTCGCCATAAATGGCGTAATGCCAACCAGTTAAGCGTCGTATCAAATCACCGCACCTTCCGTAGCGGCGCGATTTATCGCGCAATAAATTGCGCCGCTACAATGTGTGCTCTCGGTAATGAGGGTTTTTCATGTCTTAACTGACAACCATTCATGGCACTCTTACGGCATCAGGCGTGCAAATACTTCTCAAACCAGCCCAGCGTGCGGCTCCAGGCCAACTCGGCGGCGGCTTTGTCGTAGCGCGGCGTCGAATCATTATGAAAACCGTGATTCACGCCGGGATAAACATAGCCTTCAAAGATTTTGTGGTTCGCCTTCAGCGCTTCTTCATAGGCGGGCCAGCCTTCGTTGATCCCTTTATCCAGCGCCGCATAGTGCAGTAGCAACGGAGCTTTGATACGCGGCACGTCCTCGGCTTTGGGCTGACGTCCATAAAATGGCACGGCGCAGGCTAAGTCGGGAAACGCCACCGCCGCTGCATTGGCAACGCCGCCGCCGTAGCAGAAACCGGTAATGCCCACTTTGCCGGTGCCTGCTTCGTGGTGCATCAGAAAATCTACCGCAGCGAAGAAATCATTCATCAGTTTGGTGGGGTCGACTTTGGCCTGCATGGTTTTGCCTTCGTCATCGTTGCCCGGATAGCCACCCAGCGAGCTCAAACCATCCGGTGCCAGCGCAATATAACCTGCTTTCGCCACGCGCCTTGCCACATCTTCGATATAAGGATTCAGGCCACGGTTCTCATGCACGACCACTACGGCGGGCACTTTGCCTGTAGCGTTTGCCGGACGCACCAGATAACCGCGTACCTCGCCGTGACCCTGCGGTGACGGATAGTGAATGTACTCGGGTTTGATCGCCGGATCGGTAAATTCAACCTGCTGCGCCAGCGCATAGTTGGGGCTCATTGCGCTCAACAACGTGGCACCCGTCATCCCGGCAATGGTGAATTTTGCCGCCAGCGAAATAAATTCGCGTTTGCTGATCTTGCCATGAGCGTAGTAATCGTAAAGTTCGAGCAATTCCTGAGGGAAATCCTGTGCAGTAAGACGGGTCATAACCACTCCTTCGCGGATTAACGGGTTGATTGCTGCTTTAAAAAAGCACAGCTCGTCCCCGCAGGCAAATGTTATGACTCAATGGGTTAACCACTACCGATTAACCTCATGTGGAAAATATTCAGCAGGAATATATCCATTTGCTCTAAAAATATTATCTTTTAATTAACATTTTAGATCCGTTGCACCTGTCCGGAAATATTTACAGCTGAAATCCCCTTGGGGAAAAATAATCGATCTATTCTCCGCACTAAAAAATAAATAAATGAAGTATTTACCTGATAAGTGCAGCAGCAATTACCTGAAAATAATAACAATATTGTCACAATGAATGAGGGTGATTAACCTTAACGTAGTGATTTTAAAGTATTAGTTTCCATGGAAAACAATGATCGAAATCAAAAAACACTGTTATAGTTTTACCGACTTCCACTGTTTATTTTCGTTCGCACGGCTTCCTTTTACATTGGTGCGACATTTCTTTAAGCAAGGCGAAATATTGCGTTGCGATCTGCTTGTTAAATATAAGTAAAAATTCGGTGTAATTTGTGGCAATGAGGTAAGCAATGTTTGGATTAGATGCCTTTCATCTGGCAAGGATACAGTTCGCCTTTACTGTTTCCTTCCATATTATCTTCCCAGCCATCACCATCGGTCTCGCCAGTTTCCTGGCGGTGCTCGAAGGAATGTGGCTGAAAACCCGTAACGAGACCTATCGCGATCTCTACCATTTCTGGTCGAAAGCGTTTGCCGTTAACTTCGGTATGGGCGTGGTATCCGGTCTGGTGATGGCGTACCAGTTTGGTACCAACTGGAGTGGTTTCTCGCAGTTCGCAGGCAGTATTACCGGCCCGCTGCTCACCTATGAAGTGTTGACCGCCTTCTTCCTTGAAGCGGGCTTCCTCGGTGTGATGCTGTTTGGCTGGAACCGCGTCGGCCCTGGCTTGCACTTCTTTGCAACCTGCATGGTGGCGCTCGGCACCATCTTCTCCACCTTCTGGATCCTCGCCTCGAACAGCTGGATGCATACGCCGCAGGGCTACATCATTCAGAACGGCATTGTGGTGCCGGAAGATTGGCTGAAAATCATCTTCAACCCCTCATTCCCTTACCGCTTGTTCCATATGTCGGTGGGTGCCTTCCTTGCCAGCGCCTTCTTTGTTGGTGCATCGGGCGCGTGGCATCTGCTGCGCGGCAATGACAATCCAGCGATTCGTAAAATGTTCTCCATGGCGCTGTGGATGGCACTGATTGTCGCGCCGATTCAGGCGATGATTGGTGACGCGCATGGTTTGAATACCCTTGAGCATCAGCCAGCGAAAATCGCTGCGATTGAAGGCCACTGGGAAAATAAACCGGGTGAAGCCTCGCCGCTGATTCTATTTGGCGTGCCGGATATGGATCAGGAGCGCACGAAGTATGCGGTTGAGATTCCGTATCTCGGCAGCCTGATTCTGACGCACAGCCTGGATAAGCAGATTCCTGCGCTGAAGAGCTTCCCGAAAGAGGATCGCCCTAACTCAACCATCATCTTCTGGTCATTCCGCGTGATGGTGGCGCTGGGCTTGCTGATGATTACGTTGGGCGTGGTCAGCCTGTGGCTGCGTTTCAAAGGTCGCTTGTATCATTCGCGTCCATTCTTATGGTTCACGCTGCTGATGGGGCCATCGGGTTTGATCGCCATTCTGGCTGGTTGGTTCACTACCGAAATTGGGCGTCAGCCGTGGGTGGTGTATGGCGTACAGCGCACCATTGATGCGGTTTCCGCGCATGGCGATATGCACATGAGCATCAGCCTGCTGGCATTCATTCTGGTTTACTCGTCGGTATTTGGCGTGGGCTACCTCTACATGATGCGTCTGATCAAAGAGGGTCCGGTGACCGGTGAAGGTAAAGAGGTTGATCACGGTGGTCCGGGTCAGCATCACACGCCAGCGCGTCCGCTGTCGGCGGCGAAAACCCATAGCGAAAAGAGTGGGGAGCACTAAGATGATCGACTTTTCAATTATCTGGTTTGCCATCATCGTCTTTGGCACGTTGATGTACATCGTCATGGATGGCTTCGATCTGGGTATCGGGCTGCTGCTGCCGTTCAATAAAGATCCTGTTGAACGCGACATGATGGTGAACACCGTTGCGCCGGTTTGGGATGGTAACGAAACCTGGCTGGTACTGGGCGGCGCGGCGCTGTATGGCGCCTTCCCGCTGGCGTATTCGGTGCTGCTGGATGCGCTGTCGATTCCGTTAACGGCGATGCTGATTGGCCTGATCTTCCGTGGTGTTGCTTTTGAGTTCCGCTTCAAAGCCACGTTGGAACACCGTGCGTTCTGGGATAAATCATTCATTGCCGGTTCACTGCTAGCGACCTTCAGCCAGGGCGTGGCGGTTGGCGCGATTCTGAATGGTTTCCCGGTGGTTGGCCGCGAATATGCGGGCTCAGCAATGAGCTGGCTGGCGCCATTCCCGCTGTTCTGTGGCGTTGGTCTGGTCATCGCCTATGCGCTGCTGGGCTGTACCTGGCTCATCATGAAAACCGAACACGACCTGCACCGTAAAATGTCTGCGCTGGCCACGCCGTTGACGTTGACGCTGCTGCTGGTGGTGGGAATTATCAGCATCTGGACGCCGCTGACGCACGCCGATATCGCGCAGCGCTGGTTCACGCGTCCTAACCTGTTCTGGTTCCTGCCGGTTCCGGTGCTGGTGGTGCTGTGTTCGTGGGGGATTGTGCGTGCGATTAAACGCGAAGCGCATTACTCGCCGTTCATTCTAACGCTGGCGCTGATTTTCCTTGGCTTCTCGGGCCTTGGCATCAGCATCTGGCCGAACATCATTCCACCGTCTATCACTATCTGGCAGGCCGCTTCTCCGGCGAGCAGCCAGGCGTTTATGTTGGTGGGTGGCTTGCTGATTATTCCGGTAATTCTGGGTTACACCTTCTGGAGTTACTACGTGTTCCGCGGAAAAATCAAAGCCGACGAAGGATACCATTGATATGCAAACCGAGGTCAGCAACATGAAAACTCACTCAGAAACGAAGATTCCGTGGTGGAAACAGTTGATGTGGCTGGTGATCATTTACGGCGCAAGCGTGCTGGCACTGGGTGTAGTGGCATCACTGTTTCGTATGATGATGACGGCAGCGGGCATGCGCTCGCACTGAGTTATCTGCACTGAGGTGCGCATGAATGCGCACCCTACTAACACAGGTCTGCTTTGTCGAAAGGTCGCCATTCATGGCGACCTTTTCTATTTCCACGCAGAGAAAAACGTTAGTCACCTAAGCAATTAATGCTTTTCCCGCTTCGGTACGTTTACTCTTCCTTACGTTAGTAATACGTTTTTGTTATATTTATGTGACGAATAACGCAAATTCATTACGTTAACCACTTCATTCGATTATCAAAACCATGCTCAGCCTGAATCTAAAAAAACAGTACATCAATGATCTGGTGGACTGGATCGAGGCGAATCTGACTGACGAACTCAACGTCGATCTGATTACCCTGAAATCCGGTTACTCCAAATGGCACATGCAGCGCATGTTCAAAGAGATGACCGGACAAACGCTGGCGTCTTACACGCGCAAACGTCGTTTAACGATGGCGGCGATGGCGCTGCGTCTGACCAGCATGCCGCTGATCGATATTGCGGTGCGCTTTGGCTTTGATAATCAGCAGAATTTTACCCGAGTGTTTAAAAGTCATTTTTCAATGACGCCAGGCGCCTATCGCCGCATCCCGGATATGCTGATGAAGGATTTCCACAGCCGCATCTCAACGCAGCGTGAGTGGGTTAATGCGCATCTGGTGGAGAAGCCGGAGCTGCAGCTGTGTGGCGAGGTGATTGAGTGGGAGTGCCGTTTTGGCGAATACATCGATCACCACAATCATATTGTGGCGCAACACACGCGTGATTTTATTGCCTTTGCGGGTCAGCACGTGAACCGTGGCTGGCTGGGGTTCCAGTTTAGTCCCGGCGTGAATTCGGCCGACCAGCAGCATATTAGCCTGTTCCAGGCGCTGGAGAGTCAGTATGCCGATGTGCTTCCACGTAATGTGCAGAACTGGACCGGTGAAAAGGGCTTGTATGCGGAAATAAACTGGCACGGCGCGCCGGAAGAGATCAACGCCTTTACTGCCGAGATCTATTACAACCATCTGCCAGCGCTGGGCGTGGCGCGACGGGCGGGCAAAGATTTACTCAAACTGGATCTGAAATACAGCACGCCCGATCTGCTGCAAGGGACGTTCTATATTCCTGTAGCGGTTAACTAATGCATAATTCGTGCGGTAAACCGTGACAAACCGCACGATTTTATAAACTCATCGCCCTGATTGGCGTAAAATTCTTCATCGAAACCTGATTGGCCGCGTAAATCACCAGCCGCCACACATCAGGCTGGATAATCACCTGCATTTCTGGTCCATTCCGGACCGCTATAGTGAACAGATAAAAAAATTATGCGACTTCTACCGTTGTTCCTTATGACAGCGCTTGTAGCGTTTTCTTCGCTGGCAAGTGCACAGATGGCCGAGCCTTTTTCACCGCCGGGTGGCCTGCATCCGCATCAACCGCGTTGTGCACAGCATGAAATTCTGGGCGACAATGTGTTGCCGAACCATACCCAGGATGAGGGTAGCTTCGTCACCTGCGGTAACCATCAGGCTTAATATTTCTACGCTTTAATCTCGCTTGCCGGTCGCACTGCTCGTGCCTGATGTCCGGCAGGATGAGCTCTCCCATGAAAAATCTTCATGCCTGCTGTATTGCCAGGTGCGATTAGCCACGTCTCAAATTCTGTGCGTCCATGTGGACGGTGCGCATAAATGCGCACCCTACAAAACCCGCGCGTCGTAATAAATGCGCCCCTACAAAACCCGCGCGTCGTAATAAATGCGCCCCTACAAAACCCGCGCGTCGTAATAAATGCGCACCCTACAAAACCCGTAGGGTCGCCATTTATGGCGACCGCATTACCAATCGCACTGATTTTGCCATCGCCACAATCTCCCAATAGCATTTTTCGGCATTGCATCGAAGATATATCATAACTATTCTGACGCCATCAGATGAGAATGACTTTCACTATCTTTTAGGGAGACCACGCTTGCAAACTACGCCTTCCGCACGCGTACCGCGTCGCGTACGTAATGAATTGCGTTTCCGTCACATCACTGTGGTGAGCAAAACGCTGATTGCCGGTGCATTCTGGCGCATTGTGTTCAACGGCAACGATCTGGCAGGCTTCAATTCGCCGTCGTTTGACGATCACATCAAAGTATTCTTCCCGGAAAAAAATGGCGCTGAACTGGCGCTACCGCAGATGACGGATGACGGTATTGTCTGGCCGGGCGGGGTACGTCCTGCCGCGCGTGATTACACGCCGCTGGAATTTAACGGCATCGATTCACTGACCATCGATTTCTACATCCACGAGGGCGGCGTGGCCAGCAGTTGGGCTAATGAAGCCAAACCGGGCGATCAAATTGCCATGGGCGGTCCGCGCGGTTCGCTTATCGTGCCCGTCGATTATGCCTGCCAGATTTACGTTTGTGATGAAACCGGCCTGCCCGCGTTTAAGCGTCGCTACGCCGAGATGCAGGCGCAGGCGATCCATCTGCTGGCGTATGTCGATGAAGCGACCGGCCGCGATTATCTTGGCGAGTTGCCGAATGTGCAGGTGAGCTGGCTTGGCAGCGGCACTATGCAGGCGGATAACCTGGCCCCGCTAACTGCACGCTTAGAAAGCATTGCGCTGCCCGCTGACGACTACTTCATCTGGCTAACGGGCGAAGGTGAGGCGGTGAAATTGCTGAGCGATTACTTTACTCAAGGACGCGGTGCGCACACCGATTACGTGCGCGCTGCGGCCTACTGGCATCAGAAATAATTCCCGACTGGCCCGCCCGCTGCCGCCTGTGTTGAATTTTGCCAGGCGGCAGACTACTATCAACCTCCCTTAATTGACGCTCAGGAAGGCAATGAAACAGCAGCGGGATTTTCCATGGCAGTCCGACCACGCACAGCGGACCATCTGTGCAGGCGCACGTAAGAAGCGTCGGGAGCGGATGCTGGATGCCAGCGATATCCGACTGTTAATGCTGCACTTTTTGGCGAACGGCTCTGCGCACGGCTATGAGCTGATCAAATCGGTTGAAGAACTCTCCAAAGGGGAATATTCCCCTAGCCCCGGTATCATTTATCCCAATCTCACCTTGCTTGAAGAGATGGACGCGATTCGCGTGGTCGATGCGCAGGCATCACGTAAAGCCTATGCGCTGAATGAGAGCGGGTCGGCACTGTTGGCGGAGAATCGTGACAGTGTGGAAGCGATTATTGAGCGCTTAACCTCGCTGGCGATTCTGGTGAATAACCGCAATATTCCGCAGGTTGAGCAGGCGATTCACCTGATAAAATACACGCTGAATCACCGCCTGGCGCAGGAAGATATTTCGGCTGAGGCGCTGGAGAGGGTGATCAGCGCGCTGCACGACGCGGCAGAAAAAATCGCCAAAAGTTAGCAGATCGCCCGTAGGGTCGCCATTCATGGCGACCGTTTCAATGACCACACGTCAATCACCTCAACTCTTCTTCTTGTCCACATGCCCCAACGCGCGATCCGGCCAGCAAACATCGCGCACGCGCTGCTTCAACGCCGCCGCATCCGGGAATCCGCCTTCCTGCTTACGCTCCCAAATCACCTGACCATCAATGCTTATCTCAAACACGCCGCCGGTGCCCGGTTTAAGCGTAACTGCGCCTACATCTTCAGCAAACGTATGCAGTAATTCCTGCGCCATCCACGCGGAGCGCAGCAGCCAGTTGCATTGTGTGCAGTAATGAATAGTGATGGACGGTTTCTGAATCATAGATGTCTCTGCTTAATTATTGATAATAAACAAGTTAACAAATCGTGCGCTCTAAGATACATCTTAATGTAAATGCTATTGATAATGATTACCAGTTGCATTACATTTCTGTCGCAATCATTTATTACATAAAATAAGTCCGCAACTTTTTATGGTCTTTGCATCAAAGTCCGTACTTTCTGGCAGCAAGCAAGTGAGCGAATACTAACAATTAACCGGGTATTTCGCGCATGTCTTCACTCTTTCAGGGATTCACTCAGCAACGTCTTTTCAAAGTTGCCATTTTATCTTCGGCTATTCATGCCGCTTGCAGCTACGCCGCCAGCGATGAACCGGTATTGACCGTCACTGCGCCAAAACAGCAGGCCGGCAATAAAACCACGATTACAGCGCAAGAACTGCAAAAACGCGGCGCCAATGACTTCGGTTCGATCATGCGTTATGAACCGCTGATCAGCGCAACCGGCTCCAGCGGCGGTTCATCGGCGGGCAAAAGTGGCTTCGACCGCGCGGGCTACACCGGTTATAACATCCGTGGCCTGGAGAGTAACCGCGTGGGTATGGATATCGATGGCATCCCGATTCCGGATGCTACCGGTCGTCCGTACGTCAGCCGCACCGGTAACAATACCTTTGGGATTGGCCGCGACTACATCGATCCCTACATGTTCGGCAGCGTTGATATCGAGAAGGGCGCCACGGCGGTCGATCAACCCAACACCTCTATCGGCGGTAACGTGTCGTTTCACAACAAAACCGCCGATGACTACCTTAGCAGCGACAAAAATACGTACTTCGGTTACCAGAGTGATTATGACTCCTCGAACCGCAGCTGGCACAACGGCATTACTGCTGCAGCGGGTGATGACGAGCTGCGCGGCCTGTTTGTATATAGCCGCCGCGACGGTCAGGAAACCGAAAATAACAGCGGCGTGAAAGACGCCTATCCAGCTAACTGGCACTCCGATGCCTTTATGACGTCGGGCATCTGGCAGCCGAACGATCAGCATAAGCTGAGCGCCACTTTCGATTACTATCACAAAACCAATCACAGTCACTACGATACCTGGGACACCAGCGGTAACACCGTGTGGGGCAGCGCGCAGCAGCAGAGTGATACGCGCCGCTGGGGCATCAATCTGGCGGATGAGTGGACGCCGTACAATGACTTCATCGATACGCTGACCACGCGTGTTTACTGGCAGCAAACGCAGGCGCACGACAATACCTATCTGCCAACCAGCGCCAGTCAGTACGGCTTCGTCTATTCCGATTTCAATGTCGATACTTACGGCTTTGACACGCGCGGTACCAAAACGCTGGGACGTCATGAGCTCAGCGCCGGTGTCAATGCGCGTCTGGATAACAGCGAGCGTCCGTTCCGTCAGGAACCGGCACCCAGTACCTTCAGCGCCATCACGCAACCGCAGGCCGACAGCCGCACTTTCGCGGTGGCCGGTTATCTGCAGGATAAGATCAACTTCGATCTTGATAGCCACAACTTCGCGATCATTCCCGGCGTACGCGTGATGTATCAAAGCACTAAGCCGAAGGATCTGGGCGATCTTACCACTGGCAGCGCGGTGCTGACCGAAGAGCAGGTTGATGCACTGTACGGCAAAACCAACTCTGATACTCAGGTGCTGCCATCACTGACCTTCCAGTACGATTTGACGCCCGCGCTGACCACCTATCTGCAATACAAACGCGGCGTGCAGTTCCCTACCACCAGCCAGCTGTATGGCTCATGGAACCTCGGTTCCAGCTATGCAGGTAGCGCGCAGTATGCGCTGATTGGTAATACCGATCTGAAAACCGAAACCAGCAACAACTTCGAGTGGGGCCTGAAAGGTCAGGCCACCGAAGGCGTCACGGTTAACACGTCGGTGTTCTACAACCAGTATAAAAACTTCATCGCTTATACCCGCTATCGTCGCGCCACTAATCCGGAGATGTTCGTCAACGTACCGAGCAACATCTACACCAGCTATCAGGCTGAAAACCGCGATAAGGCCTACATTTATGGTGCTGAGATCTCAACCAAAGTGAATTACGGCACTTGGTTCCCGCAGGTGGATGGCTTGAGCAGCACCTTTGCGCTGGGCTATAACGAAGGGAAATCGAAGTCCAGCTATGCCGGTGACAAGTACATCGATCTCGACAGCGTCGCGCCGTTGAAAGCCATTGTTGGACTGGCGTGGGATGACAAAGCGCGTGGCTATGGCGCAGCGTTGACCGCCACCTTTGTGAAAGGTAAGCAGGCTACCGCCACCAACCGCGAAAGCTATACCAACGCTGGCACGCCGATCACCGATGCCACCACCGATTATATGCGCGTGCCGGGATACGGCATGGTTGATGCCACGGCTTACTGGCAGGCGACGAAAAACGTCAAGCTGAGCGGCGGCATCTACAACATTACCGATCGCAAATACTGGGATTACACCAGCAGTCGTACGCTGACCAGCAGCAATGCCCAGGAACGCAACGACATCAATCTGGCAGTGATGCCAGGCCGCACCTTCCAGCTGGGTGTGAACGTCGACTTCTAATCCCTTTTCGCCCTGCGGTGGCGCAGGGCATTTTCATGGAGCAAGGCAATGAACCCACGTTACGAACACTATCTGGCGCTGAAAGGCGAGCATCCGAAAAAGTACGCGCGCGATCTGGCGGCATTGATGGGCATTGGCGAAGCACAGCTGTGCGAAGCCCGCGTTAGTCAGGATGCGCAGGCATTAAAAGCCGATTTTCCCGCCTTGCTGGCGGCGCTGTCCGCTGTCGGCGAGACCAAAAGTATCACCCGCAATGAGTATGCGGTGCACGAGCAGGTGGGCAAGTATGAAAACCTGCATCTTGGCGAACATGCCGGGCTGATTCTCAATCCGCGCGCCCTCGATCAGCGCCTGTTTCTCAATCAGTGGCACAGCGCATTCTTTCTGCGTGAGCAGACCGCACACGGCGAACGTCAAAGCATTCAGATTTTTGATCGCCACGCCGATGCGGTACTGAAAATCTACGTCACCGACAACACCGATATCACCGCCTGGGATGCGCTGATTGCCGGGTTTGTGGTGGAGCGCGCGGCGACAGTAGATCCGCAGCCCGCCAGCGCGGCGCAATACAGCCGCACGGTGGATGCCAGCAAAGTGGAGGCCGAATGGCGTGCGATGACCGATGTGCATCAGTTCTTTGGGCTGCTGAAGCGTCATAATCTCTCACGCCCGCAGGCATTCCACGCGGTGCCGGACGATCTGGCGCGTCAGGTGAGTAATGATTCCCTGGCGCAGCTGCTGGATGCAGCACAGCAGGATGGCAACGAAATCATGATTTTCATTGGCAATCGTGGCTGCACGCAGATCTTCACCGGCGCGGTGCAGAAGCTGATGCCGATGGAGAACTGGATCAACATCTTCAATCCCACCTTCACGCTGCATCTGATGGCGGATCGCATCAGTGAAAGCTGGGTGACACGCAAACCGAGCGGCGACGGCTTCGTCACCAGTCTTGAACTGTTCGCTGCTGACGGCACGCAGATTGCGCAGCTGTATGGCCAGCGCAGCGAAGGCACGCCGGAACAGGCGCGCTGGCGCGAGCAGGTGACCTCGCTGAACAGCGCAGGGGCCACCGCATGAGACGACTTCTGGCACTGCTTTGCGCGCTGACGCTGCCCACCTTCGCGGCGGATCGAGTCATCTCCATCGGCGGCGATGTCACGCAGATTATCTATGCGCTGGATGCGCAGGCGAATTTGGTGGCACGCGACAGCACCAGCCAGCATCCGGCGCAGGCCAATAAGCTGCCGGATGTCGGTTATATGCGCCAGCTGAACGCCGAAGGGATTCTGGCGCTGAAGCCGACATTGGTGCTGAGCAGCGAGCTGGCCAAGCCGTCGCTGGTATTAGAGCAGGTGGCACAAGCCGGGGTAAAAGTGGTGGATATCACCGGTAAAAATAGCCTTGATGCTATCGCGGAAAAAATCGCTACCATCGGCAAGGCGCTGCATCGTGAAGATGCAGCTAACGCGCTGATTGAAAAAGTGAACAAGCAGCGCGCACAGATCCCGCAAAAACCGTTACCGATCAAAGTGCTGTTTATTATGGCGCACGGCGGCATGCGTACCCAGGCGGCCGGTGCGCAAACCGGCGCCGACGGTGCGATTCGCAGCGCGGGACTGATCAACGCCATGGCCGCGGTGCCGCACTATCAGCAACTGTCGCAGGAGGGCGTGGTGGCGGCAGCACCGGATTTAATCGTGGTGGGCGAAGATGGTCTGCGCACGCTGGGCGGCGAAGAGAAAGTGTGGGCGCTGCCGGGGCTGGCAATGACGCCGGCCGGTCAGCATCGCGCGTTGCTGGTGGTGGATGAGATGGCGCTGCTGAGCTTTGGCCTGGATACGCCGGGTGCGATTGTGAAGTTGCGCCGTGCCGCTGAAGCCGCAAAACATGACTAATGCATCCGTGCTGCGCTGGCTGTGTTTGATGGGCATTAGCATGGTGATGTGCATGCTGCTGGCCGCCAACTTCGGCGCGATGCCACTTTCGATGCGTACCTTATGGCGCGCGCCGCTGAGCGATATGGCGTGGCAAATCTGGATCAATATCCGCCTGCCGCGCGTGCTGCTGGCGGTGCTGCTCGGCATGGCGCTGGCGGTTTCGGGCGCGGTGATGCAGGGATTGTTTCGCAACCCGCTGGCGGATCCCGGTTTACTCGGCATTAGCAGCGGTGCCGGTTTGGCGGTAGCGCTCTCGATCGTTATTCCGCTCGGCTTACCGCCGCTGCTGGCATTGTGGCTGCCGAGCATTGCCGCCTTCATCGGCAGCTTGGTCGTCACGCTGCTGATTTTCAGTTTTAGCCGCCTGGCGCTGGGCAATTTGTCGCGTTTGCTGCTGGTCGGCATCGCGATTAATGCCTTGTGCGGTGCGGCGGTTGGCGTGCTTTCCTGGCTGAGTAACGATCAGCAGCTGCGTCAGCTGGCGCTGTGGGGCATGGGCAGCCTGAGCGCGGCGCAATGGCCGAGTCTGGCGGTGTGTGCGGTGCTGATTCTGCCGGCGCTGATTGCTATCCAACTGCGCGCGCGTCGCCTCAACTTGCTGCAGCTCGGTGAGGAAGATGCGCATTATATGGGCATCGATGTGAAGCGTACGCAGCGTCAACTGCTGGTGCTGAGTGCGTTGTTGGTGGGGACAGCGGTCTCGGTGAGCGGCATTATTGGTTTCGTGGGTTTAGTGGTGCCACACCTGATGCGTTTTTGTCTGGGCAGCGATCATCGCTGGATGTTGCCGGGCTCGGCGCTGGCGGGTGCGATTTTACTGCTGCTGGCGGATACGCTGGCGCGCACGGTGGTGATCCCGGCAGAAATGCCGGTTGGCCTGTTAACCAGCCTGCTCGGCGGCCCGTGGTTTCTCTGGCTGATTCTGCGTGAGCCCAAGGGGGATGAATGAGTGATTGCCTGCAGGCGCGCGGTCTGCGCTTTAGCCACGGCGCGCGCGCCTTAATCGATGACGTTTCGCTTAGCTTACAGCCCGGTGAAATGGTCGCGCTGATTGGTCCGAACGGCGCAGGGAAATCCACGCTGCTGCGCCTGCTAACTGGCTTTCTCATGCCAGAAGCAGGGGAATGCTGGCTCGGCGATCGCCCGTTAAATGCGTGGCCGCGTGAACCGCTGGCACAGCGTCGCGCCGTAATGCGTCAGCAAAACAGCCTCACCTTTCCGTTAGTGGCGGCTGAAGTGGTGGCGATGGGCCGTGCGCCCTGGCCGGCCAGCCAATCGAAAGCGGTTATCGAAGAGGTGATGTACATCACCGGCAGCCTCGAGCTGGCAAAGCGCGATTATCGCTCGCTCTCTGGCGGGGAGCAGCAGCGCGTGCAGCTGGCGCGCGTGCTGGCGCAGCTGTGGCATGGCGATGGTCCGCGCGGCTGGCTGTTTCTTGATGAACCGACGTCGGCGCTCGATCTGTACTGGCAGCAGCACAGTTTGCGTTTGCTGCACCGCTTAACGCGCAACGGACGCTTTAGCGTCTGTACCGTGCTGCACGATCTTAATCTCGCATCGCTGTGGTCGGATCGCGTGCTGCTGTTGCATCAGGGCAAACTGGTGGCGCAGGGCGCACCGCAGGAAGTGATGACCGAATCCACGCTGACGCGCTGGTATCAGGCGGAGCTGGATGTGGTGATGCAGGAGGGAAAGAGCAGGCCGCAAATCCAACTGCGAGCCTGATTGTAATGCCTGTGTTTTCGTAGGGTGGGCATTCATGCCCACCAGGTCGCCATGAATGGCGACCCTACGACACATCAGCGGCAATCAACGATTAACCGGCCACGCACTTTCCCCGCCAGCAGCTGCTCGGCACCTTCCCGCGCTTCACTCAGCGGAATCACCTTGGTGAGTTGCTGCAGCAAGTCGCCATCCACCAGTTCCGCCAGACGCTGCCACGCCTGCTGACGCAGCGGTTGTGCGCACATCACGCTATCCACGCCCGCCAGAATCACGCCGCGCAGAATGAACGGCGCCACGCTGGTTGGCAGATCCAAACCTTGCGCCATGCCGCAGGCTGCGACCACGCCATCGCGCTTGATGCCTGCTAACACGTTAGCCAGCGTGTGGCTGCCAACGCTATCAATTGCTGCCGCCCAGCGCTCTTTCGCCAGCGGCTTGCCTGGCTCGCTCAGTTCCGCACGATCGATAACCGAGGCTGCGCCCAGCGTGTTGATCAGATAATCGCTGTCGCTGGCGCGCCCGCTGGAGGCCACTACTTCATAGCCAAGCCGCGCCAGCAGGCTAACGGCAAAGCTGCCGACACCGCCGCTCGCGCCGGTGACTAATACCGGACCATGCTGTGGCGTGATGCCCTGTTTCTCCAGCGCCAGCACGCACAGCATGGCGGTGAAACCGGCGGTGCCAATCGCCATGGTTTGCAGCGGGCTGAGCGCGGACGGCACTTTCACCAGCCAGTCACCCGAAACGCTGGCTTTCTGCGCCAGTCCGCCCCAATGTTTTTCACCCACGCCCCAGCCGGTGAGCAGCGCGACATCGTCCTGCTGCCATTCAGGATGGCGGCTGCTAATCACCCGGCCGACAAAATCGATGCCTGGCACCATCGGGAACTGACGCACAATCGGGCCTTTGTTGCAGATGGCGAGCGCGTCTTTGTAGTTGAGCGTGGAGTAGCTTACTTCGAGGGTGACATCCTGATCGGGCAGTTGTTTTTCTGAAAGGTCTTGCAAGGTGGTGCGATAACCCTGTTCGTCATTTTCAATGACCAATGCCTTAAACATGTAGCCTCCGGCTGGTTGAGGAAAGTTGAATAATAGTACTCCTTTTTTTCCCTCACCCTAACCCTCTCCCGCAAGCGGGCGAGGGAACCGATCCAGCAGCGCTTAATTATCGCTCCGACTGCTCCCTCTCCCGCAAGCGGGCGAGGGAGCCGATCCAGCAGCGCTTAATTATCGCTCCGACTGCTCCCTCTCCCGTATAACGGGAGAGGGCTGGGGTGAGGGTACGGTTGTTCCTGCAAAAAAAAGATGACATGATTGCGCCCCAGTCAGCCATCTACTCCCTTATGACTTTCGCCGAGGAAATCTCCTCATTGCTGTGCCATCGGCACCCACTCATCCTTGCTCAGGGATTTGTGTTATGAACCCATTGAAAATTGCTGCCAGCGTTGCTGTCGCGCCAAGTCTCAGCCTGAATACCACACGCGACGTGGTGACGCTGGACAATACTGATTTTACCGATGTCGCTGCGGTGGTGATCACCCTGTCAGATACGCGCAGCGGTGTGTTAACGCTGTTGCAGAAGATCGGCTTTAATCTGCCGGTGTTTGTCGCCAATGCGTTCGATGAAGACGTACTAAAGCTGCCGGGCGTCACCGCTGAAATTAACGGCGCGCCGGAAGAGTGGCAGGCGCTGGAAGACGCGGCGCTGGCGTATGAATCAGCATTGCTGCCGCCGTTCTTCGATACGCTCACGCGCTACGTTGATATGCAGAACAGCACCTTTGCTTGCCCGGGACATCAGGGCGGCGCGTTTTTCCGCAAACATCCGGCGGGACGGCAGTTTTATGAGTTCTATGGCGAGAACGTGTTCCGTTCCGATATGTGCAACGCTGACGTCAAGCTGGGCGATTTGCTGATCCACGAAGGCTCCGCCAAAGATGCGCAGAAGTTCGCGGCCAAAGTGTTTAACGCCGACAAAACCTATTTCGTGCTTAACGGCACCTCCAGCGCCAATAAAGTGGTGACCAACGCGCTGCTCACGCGCGGCGATCTGGTGCTGTTTGACCGCAACAACCATAAATCCAATCACCACGGTGCGCTGATTCAGGCGGGCGCAACGCCAGTGTATCTGGAGGCGGCGCGTAACCCGTTTGGCTTTATCGGCGGCATTGATGCGCACTGCTTTGACGATGCCTATCTGCGTGAGCAGATTGCGAAAGTGGCGCCGCATCGCGCTCAGGATCAGCGGCCTTTCCGCCTGGCGATTATCCAGCTTGGTACTTATGACGGCACGGTGTACAACGCGCGGCAGGTGGTCGATCGCATCGGGCATCTGTGTGATTACATCCTGTTTGACTCAGCGTGGGTCGGCTATGAGCAGTTCATCCCGTTGATGGCCGGCTGCTCGCCGCTGACGCTGGAGTTGGACGCGAACGATCCCGGTATTTTTGTTACGCAGTCAGTGCACAAGCAGCTGGCCGGTTTCTCGCAGACCTCGCAAATCCACAAGAAAGACAATCACATCCGTGGGCAAAAGCGCTTCTGTCCGCACAAGCGCCTCAATAATGCCTTTATGCTGCACGCCTCCACCAGCCCGTTCTATCCGCTGTTTGCCGCGCTGGATATCAACGCCCGTATGCACCAAGGCGAAGCAGGGCGCAGCATGTGGCACGAGTGCGTCACCATCGGCATTGATGCGCGCAAAGCGATTCTGGAACGCTGTGAGATGATCCAACCGTTCCTGCCAGAAAAAGTGCACGGCAAGCTGTGGCAAACGGCGGAAACCGAAGCCATTGCCGCCGATCCTGCTTACTTTAGTCTTGAACCGGGGGCGAAGTGGCACGGTTTTGAAGGTTACGCGCAGGATCAGTATTTGGTCGACCCGTGTAAGCTGCTGCTCACCACGCCGGGCATTGATGCCGCCAGCGGTGAATACACCCGCTTCGGCATTCCCGCGACGATTCTGGCTAACTACCTGCGTGAGAACGGTATCGTGCCGGAGAAGTGCGACCTGAACTCGATTCTGTTCCTGCTGACGCCCGCTGAAACACCGGAGAAGATGGCGCATCTGGTGGCGATGCTGGTGCAGTTTGAGCAGCACGTGCGTGAGGATGCGCTGCTGGCGGAAGTGCTGCCGAGCGTCTATCGCAAGAATATCGAGCGTTACAAAGGTTACACGCTGCGCCGCCTGTGCCAGGAGATGCACGATCTCTACGTCAGCTTCGACGTGAAGGATTTACAGAAAGCGATGTTCCGCTCGGCCTGTTTCCCACCGGTGAAAGTGAATCCGCAGGATGCGCATCAGGCGTATATTCGCGGCGAAGTGGAGCTGGTGCCCATTGCCAAAGCCGAAGGACGCATTGCGGCAGAAGGCGCATTGCCCTATCCGCCAGGCGTGCTGTGCGTGGTGCCGGGGGAAGTGTGGGGCGGCGCGGTGCAGCGCTATTTCCTCGCGCTGGAAGAGGGCATCAATCTCCTGCCGGGCTTTTCGCCGGAGCTGCAAGGGGTTTACACCGAGGAAGGGGAGAACGGGCGTAAGCATCTGGTGGCGAATATGATGGTGAGCTGATTTCCCTCACCCTAACCCTCTCCCGCACGCGGGAGAGGGAATGTTTAGGTGGTGAGCATTGTTAAGCATGTGCTGGATCGGCTCCTTCTCCCGCGAGCGGGAGAAGGTTGGGATGAGGGCCAAGCCGCACCGTCCTAGAACCGACGATAGCTGCGCTGCGCCTGGCTCACTTTGTACAGATAACGACGCGATTCCGCCGATGGATGGTTGGTGGTCAGCGTCTGATATACCTCGGCTGGCGACATACCGTTAATCGACGAGAAGGCGCGATCTTTGTCGCTGGAGAACACGCGCAGCACGCTGCCCGCACCGCCGTTATACGCAGTGATCACCGCATAACGCCGCGAGACCGGATCCTGAATCCCACCTAAATAGCTTCTCTGCAGCAGCGACAAATACGCGGTGCCCGCATCAATATTATTCTCAGGATCAAGCAGATAGCTGCGGCTCGGCTTGCCGCCTTTGCCCTTCATGCGGAACACATCGACGCCGGCAGTATGCTGCACCACCTGCATCAGACCCAGCGCATCAGAATGGCTGACCGCATAGGGGTTGAAACTCGATTCAATCTGCATAATCGCCAGAATCAATGAGGCATCGACGCCATATTGTTCCGCCGCTTTACGCACCATCGGCAGATATTTGTGCGCACGCTTATCGAGGTGGTTCGGCACCATCGGAATGGTCACCGACCAGATGACATGCAATCCGGAAGTGCGCTTCTGCAGTTTGTTCTGAATCAGATAGTCAGCAAAGTTGCCGGCGCGGCCCTGCCAGCGAATCGGCTGACCGGTGTTATCCAGCACCTGGCCGTACAGCAGCGGCTCTTTACTGATTTGAATATCGTTGGCATCAGAGTAGAGATCGACATTACCCGGGTCTTCGCCAATCAATAGCGTAGTGATGATTGCCTGGCGCAGGCTGGCCATCGGATCGGTACCGGAAATGGTCTCAATAGTGATGCTACCGCTGTCAAAGTTGATGTGACTGCGGGTGTAATAACCATCGCTATATTTGACGTAGTCTTTCGGTCCGGCGATCAGAACCTCATTGATGCCCCAAATATTTTCAATGTTGTGGGCGAACTGGCCCATCAGGATATCGAAACCGTTGGTGTCCTTGACCCACTCTTCATGATACTGCGATTTTTTTTGTCCGGAGCAGGAGACCAAAAGTGGTGCAATCACCAACAGTGCTATCAGTTTTTTATTCATTGTTAATGCGTGCCTGACTCGAAAAAGAGGGCTTCAAAGGGAAGCCCTGAACGGTTATTTTTCTGGCGGGGTGTAACCTTCAATGTGCACGTCTTTGCCTTCGAACAGGAAATTCACCATCTCCTTCTCCAGCACTTTGCGATCTTCCGGGTTCATCATGCTCAATTTTTTTTCATTGATCAGCATGGTCTGCTTGGACATCCACTGCTGCCAGGCTTCTTTGGAGATCTCATTGAAGATGCGCTTACCCAGTTCGCCAGGATAGAGCTGAAAGTCCTGGCCTTCAGCGTCGCGTTGCAGATAAGTACAAAAAATGGTGCGGCTCATTACTCTTCCTCTTCGGTCACGCCCGATCGACGCGTAAGCTGCTGGGGATGGCGCAGTTCATGCAACAAGCGCTCAACCGGCGCTGCCAAACCCACTGACGGTGGTTGCGCTAAGTTATACCAGAGACCGCCCGCTTCATCCATCAGCGACCCAGCGGAAGGCCACGCTAGCCACATAGGCACAATGTCTAAGTGGAAATGGCTAAAGGTATGACGAAACGCCGTGAGCTGCTGTGGCTTAGCCTGAATGCCACGCTCGCTTAGCCAGTCAGTTAGCGCTTGCTCACTAGTGAACTGCGGGAAGCAAAATAGCCCGCCCCATAAGCCGACCGGCGGACGCTGCTCTAGCCACACATCGTCGCCATCCTGCATCATCAGCATCCAGCCGCTACGTTCCGGCAAGGTCTGCTTCGGCTTCTTGCCGGGATAGTTGGCCCAGCTGTTATTGGCATAGGCCACGCAGCGGCTGTTCAGCGGGCAGATTTCACACTTAGGACGTGAGCGAGTACATACTAATGCCCCAAGGTCCATCATCGCCTGATTGAACTGGCTAACGCCTTCTGCGGGCGTAACCTCTTCGCTGATCTGCCACAGACGTTTCTCAACGTCTTTTTTGCCCGGCCAGCCGCCAACCGCGTAGCAGCGCGCCAGCACGCGCTTCACGTTACCATCCAGAATCGGGAAATGCAGGCCCAGCGACAGCGATAGCACCGCGCCCGCAGTCGATCGACCAATACCCGGCAATGCCGCCACATCATCAAAGTTGCGTGGGAACTCGCCGCCGTGCTTCTCCACCACCTGCTTAGCCGCTTTGTGCAGATTGCGCGCCCGCGCGTAATAGCCAAGGCCGGTCCACAGATGCAGCACTTCGTCCAGCGGCGCGGCGGCCAGATCGCTGACCGTCGGGAAGCGCACCATAAAGCGTTCAAAATAGGGAATAACGGTGGTCACTTGCGTTTGTTGCAGCATCACTTCAGAGAGCCACACTTTGTATGGCGTCTTCTCCTGCTGCCACGGCAGGGTTTTGCGACCGAAGCGCTGATACCAATCCAGCACTTGTTGCGCGAACGTCGGCGCTTGCATCATAAGAAGGAAATTTTCCGTGTTTACTCTACAATCAGGCAGGAATTCCAGCACAGAGACATCAGGGTGTAAACCGGAACATTGCAAAGGCTTGCTTCTGCTTTCTAACTTTGCATAATGCCCGTTTCCCAGAACAGGCTAACCAGCAGGCTTCAACATGATTAATGACGTCATCACCCCAGAATTTGATGAGAACGGGCGGCCATTACGCCGTATCCGCAGTTTTGTGCGCCGCCAGGGGCGCTTAACGAAAGGACAGCAGCTCGCGCTCGATAATTTATGGCCGGAGATGGGCGTTGAGTTCCAGCCGGAACCGCTGGATCTGGTGACGCTGTTTGGTCGTGACGCGCCGGTGGTGCTGGAAATTGGTTTCGGCATGGGCGCTTCGCTGGTGACCATGGCGCAGAATAATCCGCACCAGAACTTCCTCGGGCTGGAAGTCCATGCGCCGGGCGTTGGCGCTTGCCTGGCCTCAGCCAAAGAAGCGGGCGTTGAGAACCTGCGCGTGATGTGTCACGACGCGGTGGAAGTGCTGCAGAAGATGATTCCGGACAACTCGCTGCGTATGGTGCAGCTGTTCTTCCCGGATCCGTGGCACAAAGCGCGCCATAACAAACGTCGCATCGTACAGGTGCCGTTTGCTGAGCTGGTGATGCGGAAGTTGAAGCTGGGCGGCGTGTTCCACATGGCAACCGACTGGGAAGCCTACGCCGAACACATGTTAGACGTGATGAGCAGCATCGACGGATATAAAAATCAGTCGGAAAGTAACAATTACGTGCCGCGTCCCGAAACGCGTCCGTTAACCAAGTTTGAGCAGCGCGGGCAGCGACTGGGCCATGGCGTATGGGATCTGATGTTTGAGAGGGTGAAATAATGGCCGTACAGCGTAGCCGCCGTTTGCGTAAAAAACTGCATATTGATGAGTTTCAGGAATTGGGTTTCTCCGTGGCCTGGCGTTTCGCCGAAGGCACAACTGAGGAGCAAATTGATGCGACGGTTGATCAGTTCATTAATGAAGTGATCGCACCGAATGGTCTGGCGTATGACGGCAGCGGTTATCTTGTGTGGGAAGGTCTGGTTTGCCTGCAGGAAACCGGCAAGTGCACCGATGAGCACCGCGAGCTGGTGCGTAAATGGCTTGAGCAGCATAACCTTTCTGATATTCAAGTAACTGAACTCTTCGACGTTTGGTGGGACTAATCTTTAATGGTTGATGCGTGTTGGTGGCCATCAATGGCCACCTTACGAAATCCGTCGTAGGGTCGCCATTTTTGGCGACCTTTTTATTGTTCAGGAGATTTCATGGTTCGTAAGGCACTTATCGCCGCGCTGCTGCTGGCGGCAACTCAGGCTCAGGCTGCGTATGAATGTAGCGTTAAGCCACAGGATGATGTGATTGTTAAACCACAGAGCGTGCAGGTGGTGGGCAGCAACGGCAACCTTGAAATCACGCCGCAGGGCGATGTGCAGTTTAATGGGCAGAAGGTCAGCGTTGACAACGCAACGCGCCAGAAAGCCATTGATTATCAAACCGCGCTGCGTCGCGATTTGCCGTGGATCGACAGCGGCGCGACCTCGCGTCTGGAACGTAGCCGCGTGGCGCTGGACAAAGTGATTGTTGAGAAACTTGGCGCTAACAGCAACGTACGCAATCGTCTCACCAAACTGGATGGCCAGCTCAAGCAGCAAATGAACCGTATCATCGAGCATCGCCCGGATGGATTAACCTTCCATCATCAGGCCATCGATCAGGTGCGTGCGGAAGGCGAGAAGCTGGTGCAGAGCACATTGGGCGGCATCATGCAGGATAGCCTCAACGAGATGGGCAGCAGCCAGGCGGCGAACGGCAGCAATCCGCTGCAGGCCATCATGGGCAACCTTGGCGGCTTACAGCAATCGGTGCAGGCGGAATGGAACAAGCAGGAACAGGATTTCCAGAATTTCGGCCACGAAGTGTGTAATCGCGTCACCGTGCTAGAAGAACAACGCAAAGGGTTGATGCAGGGCGTTAAAGGTTAACAAAGCAGAAGGCCGGTTTCCCGGCCTTCTGCTTATTCATCTTCGCTTAAAAACAGCTCCAGCAGCGAGTTCAGGAACAGCTTCCCTTTCTCAGTAATCTGCCAGTATTCAGCACTTTCCACCACGTATCCCGCCGCTATCGCGGCATCAATTTGCGGGCGAATCACCTGCTCATCCATACCGGTATAGCGACGGAAATCCGCGCGCGGAGCGGCTTCCAGCAGACGGAAACGGTTCATAAAGAATTCGAACGGTTTGTCGTTTTCCGCCACCTCGTGCTGCTTATCAAGATAATTGCCTTTCATAAAGCCGCGGGGATGGCGCGTTTTTACGGTGCGCACGATGCGGCCATCCGGCTGCGTCAGCTTGCCGTGTGCGCCGCAGCCAATGCCCAGATAATCACCAAAGCGCCAGTAGTTTAGGTTGTGCTCGCAGCGATAGCCGGGTTTAGCGTAGGCCGAGGTTTCATATTGCTGATAGCCAGCGGCGCTCAGCAGCTGATGGCCTTGCTCAAAAATATCCCACAGCGCGTCGTCATCCGGCAGTTGCGGTGGACGCGAGCCAAATAAGGTATTCGGTTCGATCGTCAGCTGATACCACGATAGATGCGGTGGATTGAGGGCAATCGCCTGGCGCAGATCGTCCAGCGCCTCTTCCAGCGACTGATCCGGCAAGCCGTGCATCAGATCGAGGTTAAAGCTGCGCAGACCTAAGCCTTCCGCCAGCTGCGCCGCGCGGACGGCTTCTTCCGGTCCGTGAATGCGGCCCAGACGCTCCAGCTTTTGCGGGCTAAAGCTTTGCACGCCAATCGAAATACGGTTAATCCCCGCGCGCTGATAACCGCTGAAGCGATCGGCTTCCACGGTTCCCGGATTGGCTTCCATGGTGATTTCTGCGTCGGCAGTCAACGGCAAACGCGCGCGTACGCCGTCCATTAGCATCTGCATCGCATTGCTGCTCAGCAGGCTTGGCGTACCGCCACCAATGAAGATAGTGCGCACCTCGCGCCCCGCGGTGAGCGGCAAATCCTGTTCGAGATCGTTCAGCAGGTGCTGCACATACTCAATGTGCGGCACCTCGCCTTTTAACGCGTGAGAGTTGAAATCACAGTACGGGCACTTCTGCACACACCACGGAATGTGGATGTACAGGCTTAACGGAGGTAACTCAGGCATTGCGCATCGCTTCCAGCAGCAGCGTCAATGCTTTACCACGGTGAGAGACGGCGCGCTTTTCGTCTTTACTCAGCTCAGCCGCCGTTTTACCTAATTCAGGGACATAGAAGATGGGATCGTAACCAAAACCGCCTTCGCCAGCGGCTGAGCGGGTGATTTCACCGGCCCAGCTGCCGTGAAACACCAGCGGCGTGGGATCGGCCGCATGACGCACATACACCAGCACGCAGTGGAACTGCGCCTGACGTTCAGCGTCTGGCACCTTTTCCAGCGCCACCAGCAGCTTATCCAGATTTTGCTGGTCGCTGGCGTCAACGCCCGCATAGCGCGCGGAGTAGATACCCGGCGCGCCGCCCAGCGCATCGACCGCCAATCCGGAATCGTCGGCAATGGCTGGCAATCCAGTGATAGCAGCCGCATGACGCGCTTTGAGAATGGCATTTTCGATGAAAGTCAGGCCGGTTTCTTCCGCTGACTCCACGCCGAGTTCAGTTTGCGCCACAATATCGAGTCCGAAGGCCGCTAACAGATCGGCCAGCTCACGAACTTTGCCCGGATTACCGGTCGCGAGAACAACTTTTTGCATAACAGTTCCAGATTAACGAATTACAGCAAATACCAGAGACCTGGGAACAGGTCCATGCCGAGGAAATTCAGCGCGTACAGCACCAGAATCACAATCATGGCAGAGAAATCGATGCCGCCCATCGCGGGCAGAATACGGCGAATTGGTGACATCAGCGGTTCAGTCAGCTGCAGCAACACCTGATCCATCGGGCCGCGCCCCTGGCTGATCCAGCTCATCAGCGAACGAATGATGATCACCCAGAACACCAGATAACCGGCGGACTTTATTAGCGACAGCAGGCCAACCAATAAATTGGTGGGGTCCACTGAGAACACGCCGACCTGAATCAGCAGCAGCAGCGGATATTTTAGCGTAGTCAGCACAAACGCCAGCAGCAGCGATGCAGTATCAATCGGGCCAATCGCCGGAATGATACGGCGCAGTGGCTTGATAATCGGTTGGGTGATCTTCACGACAAACTGCGCCAGCGGGTTGTAGAAGTCACAGCGCGACCACTGCATCCAGATGCGCAGTAGCAGCACCATCACGTACAAATCGATCAGCGTTTTGACTAAAAACGTCAGTGTTAACATGAGGTTCCTCAATTATTGTTGTGAAGGTCGCGCATAATCCCGCGCGCCAAAAACGGCGGTGCCAATCCGCACCATGGTGCTGCCCGCGGCGATTGCCGCGTCCATATCGTCGCTCATTCCCAGAGAAAGCGTATCGACGTCAGGATAATCCTGTTGTAAGGCATGAAACGCGGCGGCCATCTTTTCGCAAACCGCCAGCTGACGTGCGTATTCTGTTTCTGGCGCTGGTATGGCCATCAGTCCTCGCAGGCGCAGATGCGGCAATGCGGCGATGTGCTGTGCCAGCTCCGGCAGCGCCTCCAGCATGATGCCAGATTTGCTGTTTTCGTCACTGATATTTACCTGAATTAACACGTTGAGCGGCGGCAACGACGCCGGGCGCTGATCGTTCAGGCGCTGCGCGATACGCTGTCGATCAACGGTATGGCACCAGGCAAAGTTTTCCGCCACCAGACGGCTTTTATTGGATTGTAACGGACCGATAAAGTGCCATTGCAAATCAGGATGTGCGGCCAGTTCGGCCACTTTTTCAACCCCTTCCTGCACGTAATTTTCACCAAACGCGCGTTGCCCCGCATTGATGGCTTCTGCGACCGCGCTCGCAGGCTTGGTTTTGCTCACTGCAAGCAGCGTAATTTCTTCTGGCGCGCGCCCGCAACGTGCGGCGGCAGCGGCGATACGCTCACGCACTTGCTGTAAGTTGTGCTCAATGGAAGTCATAGTCAGGAGAAGTTAAATGGAGTTGGATGAAATGGTGGCGCTTAGTGTAAAGCATAACGCCGCCGATCTGCACCTTTGCAGCGGACATTTGCCGCACTGGCGCCGACAAGGCTTGCTGGAGCCGATCCCGCAGCAAAGCGAGCTAGCAGGCGGCTGGCTGGAAAGCGTTATGCAGCAGTGGCTCACGGCACCGCAGCAGGCCGAGCTGGAGGAAAACGGCCACGTAGACTTTGCCATGACGCTGACCAGCGGCGTGCGACTGCGCGCCAACCTGTTTATGCAGCTTCACGGTTTATCGCTGGCGCTGCGGCTAATTGCCAGCAGTGCGCCGGATCTCAACAGCCTGCATTTGCCCGAAGTGGTGAGCCAGCTATTACAGCTGGAGGAGGGGCTGATTTTGATTACCGGCGCCACCGGCAGCGGCAAATCCACCACGCTGGCGGCGATGGTGGATAGCCTTAATCGCCAACAGGCGCGGCACATCCTGACGTTGGAAGACCCCGTCGAGTTTGTTCATCACAGTCAGCGATCGTTAATTCAGCAGCGCGAAGTAGGCGCGCACTGCGCCTCGTTTCAACATGGGCTAAAAGCCGCGCTGCGCGAAGATCCCGATGTGATTCTGCTTGGTGAACTGCGTGATAGCGAAACCATCCGCCTGGCGCTTACCGCGGCAGAAACCGGCCATTTAGTGCTGGCGACGCTGCATACGCGTGGTGCAACCCAGGCGGTGGATCGGCTAGTAGACGTGTTTCCCGCCGAGGAGAAAAACCTGGTGCGTACCCAATTAGCGGGCAGCCTTAAAGCGGTGCTGGCGCAACGTTTAGTGCCAGCAAAGGCGGGCGGACGCATTGGTTTATTTGAAGTGCTGGTGGCGACGCCGGCGGTGGCGAACCTGATCCGCGAAGGGAAAATGCACCAGCTGCCTGGCGTATTGCAAACCGGTGCGCAGGCTGGGATGCAAACCTTTGCCCAGAGCGAGCAGGCGCGTCAGATGGCGGGATTGATTTGAACAGGGGTTGTAGCGGTCGCCATGAATGGCGACCCTACGAAAGTCAGCCGTAGGGGGCGCATTTATGCGCACCTGGTTTTTGAATGCGTTTTAATGCGTATCGAACCAATCTTCGAGAATAATCACCGCCGATTGGGAATCGACCTGGCCTTTTTGCAGCGCACGAAAACCACCGCGTTCAAACAGGTCGGCACGCGCCTCAACGGTGCTCAGGCGTTCGTCCTGCAGCTCGACGCGTACGCCAAAGCGACCGTGCAGGCGATTGGCAAACTTACGCGCGCGCGCGGTGAGTTCTTGTTCGGTGCCATCCATATTCAGCGGCAATCCAACCACTACATAATTGGGTTGCCACTCTTTCAGCAGCTTTTCGATCAGGTTCCAGTCTGGCGTGCCGTCTTGCGCTTTCAGGGCCGTCAGCGCCCGCGCAGTGCCCGTAAGCTGCTGACCAATGGCAACGCCGATACTTTTGGTGCCGAAATCGAAGCCCAGTAAGGTTTCACTGGCCATCAGGCGTGCCCTGCATCGGTGGCGATATTGTGTATATCCACGCCTAAACCGCGCGCGGCTTCGCGCCAGCGCTCCGCAATGGGCGTCTGGAACAGAATGTTGGTGTTAGCCGGTGAGGTGAGCCAGGCGTTCTCCAGTAGCTCATCTTCAAGCTGACCTTTCTCCCAGGCACAATATCCCAGCGCGACCAGTACGTTATCTGGCTGCGAAGTGGTCCCGATCGCTTCCAGCACATCACGCGAGGTGGTAATGACGGTGGTATCGGAAATACGAATGCTTGAGGAGTAGATGCGCTGCGCGGTGTGCAGGATAAAACCACGATCCTCCGCCAGCGGACCACCGGCAAAGACCGGCTTATCCAGTTTGATGGCAGGGTCACGTTCGGATGCGCTAATTTTAAGCTTTTTAAGAATGCCTTCGACCGTCAGGTTTTCCATTGGTTTGTTTACGATCAAACCCATGGCGCCATCTTCATTGTGCTCGCAGATATACACCACGGAGCGTTTGAATAGCGGGTCCTGCAGCGACGGCATCGCAATTAAAAAATGATGCTGTAAATTCATTATCACTCGTATACCAAAAATAACCGACGCAGCCGCGACAGCGCCGGTTTTGGGTGTTCACGGAGCTTACACTCCGACGGCATCAGCCCAGGCGTTTCTCAATGGCATCCATCAGCATGCCAGTGATTGATATCGGGAACGCGGCCTCGATTTCACGTACGCAGGTTGGGCTGGTTACGTTAACTTCAGTCAGTTTATCACCGATGATATCCAGGCCGACAAAAATCAGCCCCTTGGCTTTGAGCGTTGGACCGACGCGACGCGCGATTTCCCAATCGCTATCGCTGAGCGGACGCGCTTCACCTCGTCCACCGGCGGCCAGATTACCGCGTGTTTCGCCACCTTGTGGAATACGCGCCAGGCAGTAAGGCACCGGTTCGCCATCCACGACCAGCACGCGTTTGTCACCCTCTTTAATCGCCGGCAGATAGTTCTGCGCCATGCAGAAGTTCTGGCCGTGATTGGTCAGGGTTTCGGTGATCACGCCAAAGTTCGGGTCATCCTGCTTCACGCGGAAGATGGACGCGCCGCCCATGCCGTCCAGTGGTTTCAGGATCACATCACCGTGCTCCTGCCAGAAGGCGCGCAGCTGCTCTTTGTTGCGCGTCACTAAGGTATCTGGCGTCAGGTCGGCGAACCAGGCGGTATACAGCTTTTCGTTGCAGTCGCGCAGGCTTTGCGGTTTGTTGACGATCAGCGTGCCTTGCTCTTCCGCGCGTTCCAGCAGGTAGGTTGCGTAGATAAATTCGGTGTCAAACGGCGGATCTTTACGCATCAGCACGACGTTGAGATCGGCCAGCGGAATAAGCTGCTCGTTACCAAAGGTGTACCAACTCTCGTAGTTCTGCTCAACGCTGAGCAAACGGGTGCGCGCGTAAGTCACACCACCGCGCAGGGAGAGATCGCTCATCTCCATGTAATGAATTTCGTAACCACGGCGCTGTGCTTCCAGCAACATGGCGAAGCTGGTGTCTTTTTTAATGTTGATGGACGAAATAGGGTCCATAACGATGCCAAGCTTGATCATTATTCTCTCCTCAAAGGGGTATTCAACCAAAAGTATCGCTTAACCGAGGTCGCCAAACCTCACCTGAAGTGCCGTGATGGCGGTGAGCGCGGTGGTTTCGGTACGTAACACGCGTGGTCCGAGCAAAATATCGGTGAAACCCTGCTGCGCAGTCATGGCAATTTCATCGGCAGATAAGCCGCCTTCCGGGCCAATCAGCAGACGAAGGCGCTCAACCGGCTGCGGCAGCGTATTAATGCTGTGGTTCGCGCGCGGATGCAAATTCAACTTCAGGCCTTCATCGGCTTCCGCACACCAGGCAAGCAGCGTCATCGGTTCGCGAATTTCTGGCACGCGATTGCGGCCGCACTGTTCACAGGCGGCAATCGCAATTTTCTGCCATTGCTGAATCTTTTTTGCCAGTCGCTCGGCATCCAGCTTTACGCCGCAGCGTTCAGAAAACAACGGCGTAATCACATTCACGCCAAGTTCGATCGATTTCTGGATGGTGAATTCCATTTTTTCACCGCGCGACATCACCTGGCCGAGGTGCAGATGCAGCGGGGATTCGCGGTCATCCGCCTGACTGGCAAGGACCCTTACTTTTACACGCTTTTTATCAGCCTGGGTGATTTCAGCGTGAAAAGTCAGATTACTGCCATCAAACAGTTCGATCTGCTGACCGGCCGTCATGCGTAGCACGCGTCCGACATGGTTAGCGGCGTCTTCATCAAGGAAGACTTCGCTGTTAACTTCGAGAGGTTCGGGATGATAAATGCGAGGTATACGCATGCGGTTCCTGCCAGCGTTATGCCGTGTCAGCGGACACGGCGCAATCGAAAAAAGCTAGTGTAGGGTAGCGCTTTCAGCGCTGGCAAGCCTGCTGAACGTAGGAATTATGATTTCCCTGTATTTTAGCGATGCGATTATCGCGCTCACACTCCCACTGCGTCACCGGATATTGCTTGTCCCAGGCGGTGAAAAGCTGGGTTTGCTGACGTGACAGGCGCAAATGATATTGATCGCGCATATAGAAGTAAGTGCGGGCAATCGCTCCGCGTGCCCGCTCTGGCGGTTGCGCCAGCTTCTGCTTGAAATCGACTTTCATGCTGCACTGGCCATACTGTTGCTCGCCTCCGTTCCACTGGCTGTACTGGAAGTTATTGCGATCGCCATTCACTTCGCCAATTGCCGGTTGCAGATTATGCAAATCGCTCTCGATACGGCGGTAATCGGCATCTTTACTGCAGCTTTTACGCCCGCCGTTCTGCCAGCACTGGCGCTGATGGCCGAATTCCCACGCCGGCATAACATGCTCCCACTCAATGCGCTCGGCGCGATTGGCGTTCTTACGCACGCTGTAGCCGCAACTGCTCAGATCCGGTACGCCTTTTTTGCCGTGCCAGCTGATTTTGCAGCCGCAGTAGAAGTCCGCAGGTGCATCAGCATTGATTTGTGCGGCATAGGCTTTGGCCTGCTGAAAGTTGTTTTGATGATAATTAGTGAAACTGAGGCTATAAGCACTAAGCGGAGCAACTAATAGGGTAAGAAACAGCAATGTTTTGCGAGACATATTCCAAAAATTAACCTGGTCCTGAAAAAGGGCGGCAGGGTAACAGAATGATGACGAACGGGATATGAGATTTCTGGACTAGGTTGCTGAGCTATGTTGCTAAAAACTCACCGGGTTGCAGCAGGGATTTGCAGTGTACGCAACGATATTCGCTTTCGCCGCGCAGCACACGGTTGTGACGACGCACAGTCAGCTGGTGCTGCTGACAGCGGCAGCGATAGGGGAACGTATTGCTGCGCACCGAGTCGATTTCAAACTGGTGGGTGCGACGTGCCGGGACACCGAGCACGCTCTCCATCATCCATTTCCACTCTTTGCCGTGCGGGGGCACGCGGCCAAAGGTTTTCCACACCAACAGATGCGCCAGTTCGTGCGGCACCACTTCATCAACAAACGCCTGTTGGTTCTCAAGCAGCAGCACAGGATTAATGCGGATTTCCCACTTTTCCAGCCATGCGGTGCCCGCCGCCGTGCCGCGCTGCTGATAAACCAGGTTGGGCTCATCAAAGCGACGCTCAAGTTTTTCATTCGCCAGCTGTAAAAAATGGCGCAGCGAGCGCATGACGGCTTGTTGTATGGCGATGGGAAGGCGCGGTGTTTTCATGTGGGGCAGCATAAAAGGTTGCAGCGGTTGAATCAACTTGTAGGGTCGCCATTAATGGCGACCTGGTGTTTGGTTAAATGTGAAGCGGTCGTCATAAACGACGACCCTACGAAAATTCCGCACCATAAACGTAGGGGCGCCATTTATATGGCGACCGCACGGTTATGTGGCGCGATGCGCAGTCCAAACAAAAAAAGGGCTGCCCGTTGGCAGCCCTTGCATTCGCTTAGCGGGATTATTTCTGCCCGATATCGCGCAGTTTCTTGCCTGACATCAGATTGCGTTCGATGTGTTCCAGCGAGACGTTTTTGGTCTCTGGAATCAGCGTCAGCGTCAGCAGAATGAAGAATACGTTCAGACCGGCGTACACCCAGAAGGTTGGTGCATTGCCCAGCGTATTCAGCATGGTCAGGAAGGTGGCACCGACAATCATGTTAGCAATCCAGTTGGTCGCGGTAGACACCGTAATACCAAAATCGCGGCCTTTCAGCGGCTGGATTTCTGAACACAGTACCCAAATCAGCGGACCGGCAGACATCGCAAAACCAACGATGAACATCAGCAGCATCGCAATAGCGAAGTACTGCGCTTCCGGCGAGTGAATGCCAATGTGCAGCATGGTACCCAGCACGCCCATACCGACGGCCATGACCAGGAAGCCGAGCAGCAGCGTAGGCTTACGGCCCCAGCGATCCACCAGACCAATCGCGATAAAGGTGGCCAGCACGTTCACCAGACCGACAATCACCGTGCCCCACATTTGTTGCGTGGTGTTGGCAAAGCCGGCGATTTCGAAAATTTTCGGCGCGTAATACATGATGACGTTCATACCGGTGAACTGCTGCATGACCTGCAACAGCACGCCGAGGAACACCGCGCGGCGGAAATTGCTGTTGCTCTGGAACAGCTGCCAGCCTGACTGTTTAATCTTCAGGCTTTCACGGATTTCATCCAGTTCGCGTTTTGCTTGTTCGCTGGTATCACGCAGACGCGATAACACACGTTCCGCACTGCGGAAATCCCCTTTGGCGGCCAGCCAGCGTGGGCTATTCGGCAGGAAGAACACGCCAATCAGCAGCAACACGGCAGGAATGGTGATAATGCCGAGCATCCAGCGCCATGCGCCAGCGTCACTGAACGCGGTATCGGAGAGATATGCGGCCAAAATACCGATGGTGATCATCAGCTGGTAGAGCGAAATCATACTGCCGCGAATTTTCTCCGGAGCGATCTCAGAGAGATACAGCGGAGCGGTATAAGACGCGACACCCACCGCCAGACCGAGCACCACACGTGCGGCGATCAGCATTTCTGGGCTGGTTGCACCCGCCGACCACAGCGAACCAATAACGAACAGAATGGCACCCGCCATCAGGCTCTTTTTACGACCCAGACGCGATGACATCCAGCCGCTACCAACCGCACCCACTGCAGCACCAAACATCATTGAGCTGACAATCCACTCTTGCTGGTGCGCAGTAACGTTAAAGTCTTTCGCGATGAAAGGCAGAGCACCGGCGATAACGCCGATATCCAGACCAAACAGCAAGCCGGCCAGCGCCGCTAAAAAGCAGACGAACAAGGTCATGACCTTATTCGACGTTCTGCCCTTGTGATTATTATTAGGCATGATGCCTCCAAAGTTTATCCATCGTTGTTGTTATCAATGTTATGAAACCTGTCAGCGGAAAAAAGTGAGAGCGATCACACCAGTGTAATCGGTTACACACGCCGGAACCCTGCAATCCAGCATTTTCCGCCCGAAATAGTTACGTAACCAGTAAGGTATAGCACCCTTTAAGTTTCTGACATCGCACTAATTATCGGCTATCAGACGACGCTGAAAATAACGCATTTTCACAGCAATAACTACGCTGAAAAATCTCTAAATTGCCGATTGTTAAAGGATTTCAAAATGTAATCGTTAACACTAAGTTGTAAGCGGGGTGAAAGAAGTGTAGACGCTAGTTGAAAAGGAACAATGTGCCTTAAATCGGAGGGTGAGGTGGGAAGTGATAGGGTGGTCGCCATAAATGGCGACCCTACGGTAATAGGGGAATCCCTCATTTGATGCGCGTAGGGTCGCCATTAATGGCGACCGGTTACACCTTCATGCGCTCATGACATAAAAAAAGCCCGCCAGAGGCGGGCTCGATAAACGATCTGATTCCTGAGCTTACTTCAAACCCGCCGCTTCACGCAGCTGCGCAGCTTTATCCGTCTGCTCCCATGGGAAGTGCTCACGACCAAAGTGGCCGTATGCTGCCGTCTCTTTGTAGATCGGCTTCAACAGATCCATCATCTGAATCAGACCGTATGGACGCAGGTCGAAGAACTCGCGCACCAGTAAAGTCAGCTGTTCAGTTGGCACTTTTTCGGTACCGAAGGTTTCAACCATGATGGAGGTTGGCTCAGCCACGCCGATGGCATAGGAAACCTGGATTTCGCAACGGTCAGCCAGGCCAGCCGCGACAATGTTCTTCGCCACATAGCGCGCTGCATAAGCGGCAGAGCGGTCAACTTTTGACGGATCCTTACCTGAGAATGCGCCGCCACCGTGACGTGCCATGCCGCCGTAGGTATCCACGATGATTTTACGCCCGGTCAGGCCGCAGTCGCCCATTGGGCCACCGATCACAAAACGGCCGGTTGGGTTGATGTGATATTTGGTGCTGGCGTTGATCCACTCCGTCGGCAGAACCGGCTTGATGATCTCTTCCATCACCGCTTCACGCAGATCGGCGGTGGTCACCTCTTCAGCGTGCTGAGTAGACAGCACAACCGCATCGATACCAACAATTTTGCCATCATCGTACTGGAAGGTAATCTGGCTTTTCGCATCTGGACGCAGCCACGGCAGTGAACCGCTTTTACGCACTTCCGCCTGACGCTGCACCAAACGGTGCGCATAAGTGACCGGCGCTGGCATCAGCACATCCGTTTCGTTGCTGGCGTAACCGAACATCAGGCCCTGGTCGCCCGCGCCTTGCTCCAGCGGATCGGTGCGGTCAACGCCCTGGTTAATGTCTGGAGATTGCTTACCAATTGCGCTCAGTACCGCGCAAGAGTTGGCATCAAAGCCCATATCGGAATGGACATAACCGATTTCACGTACGGTATTACGGGTGATCTCTTCGATATCAACCCAAGCGCTGGTGGTGATTTCACCGCCAACCAGCACCATACCGGTCTTAACGTAAGTTTCGCAGGCCACGCGTGCTTTCGGATCCTGTTCCAGGATCGCGTCGAGCACGGCATCGGAAATTTGGTCAGCGATTTTATCAGGATGTCCTTCTGATACGGACTCAGATGTAAAAAGGTGTTTAGCCATTCTGTTCTTTACCTTACAAATGGTTTGAATACGACTGCGTAGCGCAAGCTGGGCCAGGCCGACTCGACGCCCCTTCAGGCAAAGCCGCAAGCAGTAGGAAGCGGGAGCATTGGCTCACACCGCCTGGATGTTAATCAGTTTAGATGGAAAACCATCTGGACGGCTATTCTAGGTTACTCAGTGAGCACTTTTCCAGTGCTTTTTCTGATCCCGCATTTTCCGCAACATTACAAGTGGAATAATTTCCTGACACCCCACGCAGTTAGCTGACAAAGATTTTGCATTTTCGCGCATCTGGCGGTATAAAACGCCGCTGCTGTTGCAGCGCAAAAAGGATGACGCCGCTGTGCGTCGCGCCGTCAGATGCCGTTTACTCTGACTTTCACCCAAGCCGTTTTTCGCATGCTGTCAGCAGGCGATGGAGGTGATTAAACTCAATGAACCACTCTTTCACTCTCTTTGGTTCACAGCGCGGCTTCAGCGCGCAGGCACTCCTTTCACATTCCCAATCTGTTCTTTTCTCCTGTCGATGTTTTGCCCGTTGCGGTAATCAGCCCGACACGAGCGCCGGTTAACATTTCTCTGCATCTATTACTGCATTTCGCTGTCTACTGACCGTGGACGTCTCAGGCTATTTTGTCCCGACTCCGGCGCGGTGTTTTACACTTACAGTCAGCATTGCACGTTGCAACCTTATAGAGGCAGCAAGCAGGATGAGGCAATTTTTACCCGGCGTCACCATGACAAAACTCGGTAACAAATTCATATTTCAACGGAAAATTGAGGTCCGCGATGTCTGACGACATGAAGAATATCAAGGGTTCGTCAGCTGGCGAACAAGGTTCACTCCGCTCCATGCAGGAGGTGGCAATGAACGATCAGGAAGCAAGCAGAATGCTGCGTACCTACAACATTGCCTGGTGGGGAAATAACTATTACGACGTCAACGAGCTCGGGCACATCAGCGTGTGCCCCGATCCGGATCGGCCGGAAGTGCGCGTTGACCTGGCGAAACTGGTTAAAGAGCGCGAGGCCGACGGACAACGTCTGCCTGCGCTGTTCTGCTTTCCGCAGATCCTCCAGCATCGCCTGCGTTCGATTAACGCCGCTTTTAAACGTGCGCGTGAATCCTACGGCTATAAAGGTGACTACTTCCTGGTTTACCCCATCAAGGTTAACCAGCATAAGCGCGTGATTGAATCGCTGGTCAACTCTGGTGAACCTTTGGGCTTAGAAGCCGGTTCGAAAGCCGAACTGATGGCGGTGCTGGCACATGCGGGTAAAACCCGCTCGGTGATCGTCTGTAACGGCTACAAAGACCGCGAATACATTCGTCTGGCACTGATTGGTGAAAAGCTTGGGCATAAAGTCTATCTGGTGATCGAGAAGATGACCGAAGTGCGCCTGGTGCTGGAAGAAGCCGAGCGCTTGAGCGTGATACCGCGTCTCGGTATCCGTGCGCGTTTGGCTTCGCAGGGCTCGGGAAAATGGCAGTCGAGCGGCGGCGAGAAATCCAAATTTGGTCTGGCGGCATCGCAGGTGCTGCAGCTGGTGGACATCATGCGCAAGGCCGGCCGTCTTGACAGCCTGCAGCTGCTGCACTTCCATCTCGGCTCTCAGATGTCGAATATTCGCGACATCGCCACCGGCGTGCGTGAGTCGGCGCGTTTCTATGTTGAGCTGGCGAAGCTGGGCGTTAACATCAAATGTTTTGATGTGGGCGGCGGTTTGGGCGTGGACTATGAAGGTACGCGTTCGCAGTCCGATTGTTCGGTCAACTACGGTCTGAATGAATACGCCAACAACGTTATTTGGGCGATTGGTGATGCCTGCGAAGAGAACGGACTGGAACATCCAACGGTGATCACCGAATCTGGCCGTGCGGTAACGGCGCACCATACGGTGCTGGTATCCAACATTATTGGTGTGGAACGCAACGAATTCAGCACGCCGGTGGCGCCGGATGTGGATTCTCCGCGTCCGATTCAGAGCCTGTGGGATACGTGGCAGGAGATGCACGAACCTGATGTCCGCCGCTCGCTACGCGAATGGCTGCATGATAGCCAGATGGATCTGTTCGATATTCACACCGGCTACTCGTCAGGCACCTACGATCTTGGCCAGCGCGCCTGGGCTGAGCAGCTTTATTTGAGCATCTGCCACTATATTCAGCAGCATCTGGATCCGAGCAACCGCGCGCACCGCCCGATTATCGATGAGCTGCAGGAGCGGATGGCGGATAAGATTTACGTCAACTTCTCGCTGTTCCAGTCGATGCCGGATGCATGGGGCATCGATCAGCTGTTCCCGGTGCTGCCGCTGGAAGGGCTGAACAAAATGCCTAAGCGTCGCGCGGTGTTACTGGATATCACCTGTGACTCCGATGGCACCATCGATCACTACGTCGATGGCGATGGTATTGCTACCACCATGCCGATGCCGGAGTACGACATCGATAATCCGCCGATGCTTGGCTTCTTTATGGTGGGCGCGTATCAGGAAATCCTCGGTAACATGCACAACTTGTTCGGTGATACTGAAGCGGTTGATGTGTTTGCCTTCCCGGATGGCAGCGTAGAAGTACAGCTTTCCGATGAGGGCGATACCGTGGCGGATATGCTGGAGTATGTGCAGCTGAATCCTAACGATCTGATGACGCTGTTCCGCGATCAGGTAACCCAGCAGACCGATATTGATGAAGAGTTACGCGCACAGTTCCTTTCCGAATTTGAAAGTGGATTGTACGGCTATACCTATCTTGAAGACGAGTAAGTCATCGTGACTCAGCCGAGCTTCGTAAGAAGCTCGGTTCTTTTCTGGCAATATCCTCACTTCACAGCTTCTTTTTTATTAATTTGTGAAGGCTATCACCCTTCAATACTTTGTAACGTCCTGCCCACTTATCTGCATTAATAGCGTTCTCGCTATCTCATTCTTTTTGCTAATAAAGCGAATCGTCTTGTTCATTCCTTGCAGCAATATCTTTTCATTAGCCGCTGATTTGTCAGCCATTGAACAGGTAATCTGTTATGAAACAAGCTGCATGCATAATAAAAATTTAAACATTAAGGATTGAATAGTCACTTTAGGTAATTTTGTTTTCTGGTATCTTTTGGAATCATGGATTCTGAATGTCATTTAACGCATTTTAAGTCAAAAATAAAAATCAATAGATATTGCTTTAATTTTTATTATTAAAATTCAATTAGGTACTTCTTTTCTGGCCTGTCAAGGTGAGCGATAACTTAAATTTTTCCAGGAATTATCTGATCATTATGTGAAATTTAAAGAAATTTACCTGCGTTATTGATTGGTTTAAACGATTAAAGGTGCCAGCAGCATTTACTGAAATCTATTTCTCAAAGTGTTAGTTGTACGTTAACCTTCAGTTAAGGTATTAAGTTTTATCAATGTTTCCCTTACTTATTACATGAGTAATCCTGACAGTTTAGTGCTATCAGGCTGTTGCAGTAAGGAGCATGAAATGAGCAATCCACCGAAGAATCTCTTCATATTGGAGCCGGTGTACGATTTATCCGGTCAGGTGATTGCCCGAGAGTTGTTAACGCGTTTTAGCGATGACGCAGAGATCAATAATAAGCGTAACCCCAAAAGGGGTGCAGGTTTCTTCAGTCAGCTTTCTGCTGACGTTAAATGGCAGTTATTCCTCCACCAGATCGAAAAACTTATTCAGCTATACCAGAAAGGGTTTGATCAGATTGTCAGTGTCAATGTTGATCGCGATATCGTAGCCAGCATTTTTAAAGACGATGAAATACAAGCAAAACTGGCTCAACTGACGCAACTGCGTCTGGAAATATCAACATTTTTCACCGCGCGTTTTAATAGTGCCGATCTGCTCATTTTAAAAGGTGTTGCGAAAGTGACGCCCGCCCCTTTATGGCTCGATGACTTTGGTCCGGGTTATTCCAACCTGAACATGCTCGATAGCGGAATATTTGAAATCGTCAAGATTGACAAAAGTTTCTTTTGGCAATTTGGCGACGGTCGCACCTTTGACATTCTGCTTGGCCATCTCAACGACTTATGCAACGGCGTGATCGTTGAGGGTGTTGAAACCCAACACCAGGTCGACCTGCTGTCGCACAAAGCGATTTTAGGCATGCAGGGCTATTTCTGGCAGAGCGTCTATCTCGATGATTTTATAGCGTAATTCTGATTGTTGTTGGATGGGTTTTATCCATTGGGAATGTGAAATATGTCTAAGTCTGGCCTTCAGGCATTTCATGTCATCTGTGCCCGGCCGGATGAAAATAAAACTATTTATCCCGTGGTGATTTTAAGAAATAAATCCAATCAGTTATCAGGATGGCGGCTAAGCAAAACTCAACGCGATTTCATCATGAGTTTGTATGAGATCGATCAAGAGAAGAAGTGAATAATCTTGATGATTATTCGCTGTAAAAGCCGGTATCTGCGGATGCCGGGTATTTTTATGGAATGAATATCTGCGCGGGATCTCGATAACATGAATAATATCTCAGTAACCCCAAAAGGTGGGACGATTGCTTCTGAGCTGAGTGGTAATCAAGTTAATTTGACCGCTCCGAGTGTGGTTCAGTTGCATCTTAATCAGTCTGATATTAAGTCTTTCACACGCAATGGTAATGATTTAGTTGTTACAACAAAGTCTGGTGAAGTGGTTGTTATTCATAATTTTTACAGCCCGAATGGCGATAGCGATCTGGTTCTGTTAGACGATCGCGGCGCGATGTGGTGGGTTGAAGATCCCGGTACAGAAGGTTTCCATTACGTCTCCATCGATAGCACTGAAGGCCTGTTAGCCGAAAACACCACTAACGACGGCACCATCGCCGCCTTTGGTATTGGTGGCGCAGCCCTGGCCGGTTTAGGTGCACTGATTGCAGGCGGCGGCGGCGGCGGCGGTGGTGGGGGAAATTCCACGCCGGGCGACAATGAGGGTGGCAACAATGGCGGTAATAACGGCGGAAATAATGGGGGCAATAACGGCGGTAACAATGGCGGGGGCGATACTACAGCGCCAGGCGCCATTAGTGACCTGGTGATCGGTGACAACGTTGGCCCGTATCAGGGCACGATTGGCGCTGGTGCCATTACCGATGACAACACCCCAACCCTGAGTGGCACCGCCGAAGCGGGTGCGATTGTTAGCGTTTACGATGGCACCACGCTGCTCGGTACCGTTACCGTAGGGGCCGATGGCCGCTGGAGCTTTACCACACCTGCGCTGGCAGACGGCCAGCACAGCCTAACGGCAACGGTGACTGACGCTGCCGGTAATACCAGTGCCGCTACAAATCCGGTGGATTTCACCGTTGATACCGTACCACCCGCGATTACTGGCGTGAGCGTGGAGAACAATAGCGGCTCTACCGTGCTGCCCGTGACCAACGGCGGCGCAACCAACGACACCACGCCAGTGCTCAGGGGCACGGCCGAAGCGGGCAGTATTATTACCATTCGTGATGGTGATACCGTGCTTGGCAGCGTTACCGTAGCAAGCAATGGCACATGGAGCTTTACCAGTCCAGCCCTCGATCAAGGCAGCCACACGCTGAGCATCACCGCCACCGATGCGGCAGGTAATTCCAGCCCCGCCACCACCATTACCTTTACCGTTGATACCTACGCGCCCGCCGCTGCGACGGGCCTCTCTCTTGGCGATGGTTCGGGCACGATAAATAACGGCGGCACAACGGATGACAGCACGCCAACGCTCAGTGGGATAGGTGAAGCGGGTGCCACAATCAGCGTGTATGACGGGCAAACGCTGCTCGGCACGGCGGTAGTCGACGCGAATGGCGCCTGGAGCTTCACGACGCCAACATTAAGTAACGGCGCTCATAGCTTTACCGTCACCCAAACCGATGCGGCCGGTAACGTTGGCCCGGCTTCTACGGCCTATGGCGTGACCATTCAGGCAGATGCCCCTCCAGCCACCACCTCACTGGAAATCACCGATGACTCCGGCAATACGCTGGTCCAGCTCGGCAATGGTGCCAGCACGCACGACAGCACGCCAACGCTCAGCGGTCTGGCCACGGCGGGGGCACTGATTACCCTGTACAACGGCAGCACGGTGCTGGGAAGCGTCGTTGCGGGTAGCGATGGACAGTGGACATTCACACCCGCCGCGCTCGCGGATGGCTCTTATGCGTTCCACGCCTCAGTGGAAGACACCTCTGGCAATGTCACCCAAACGCCAATCATCACCATCACCATTGATACCGTCGCCCCGGCCGCGGCCGGTGATTTACAACTGAGTGACAACGCAGGCAGCACGGCAGAGCCTATCGCTTCTGGCGGTGCGACCAATACGACTACGCCGGTGCTGAGCGGGACGGCTGAACCCGGCAGCACTGTCACCGTGCGCGATGGCGACACCGTGCTGGGCAGTGCTACCGTGGGCAGCAATGGCACGTGGAGTTTCACTTCACCCGTGCTCTCTGAAGGTGACCACAGTCTCACTACCACCGTCACCGATCCTGCGGGTAACGTGGGGCCGGCATCCGATCCGATCAACTTCAGCGTGGATACCCAGCCACCAGCGGCAGCCAGCAATGTGGTGGTAAGCGATGATGTCGGTGTTTCCACCGGCCCGCTGACCGCTGGCGCGACCACCGATGACAGCACGCCAACCTTAACCGGTAATGGCGAGGCGAACGCGATCGTTAAAATTTATGATGGCAGCACGCTTTTGGGCAGCGTTGCGGTGGGCAGCGACGGTAGCTGGAGCTTTACCACACCCGCGCTGAATAATGGCCCGCATACGTTAAGCGTGACGGTGACCGATGCGGCAGGCAATGTCAGCCAGGCGACAACCGGATTTGGTTTCACCGTGGATGCTGGCGTGCCGCCCACCAACAGTACGCTTGAGATCACCGACGACAGCGGTAATACCTTGAAAGTCCTGTCCGAGGGCGCCAGTACGCACGATACCACGCCAATCCTCAGCGGATTGGCCTCGGCAGGGGCGGTTGTCACACTGTACAACGGCACGGAAGTGCTGGGCAGCACCACGGCTGGAGCCGATGGGCAGTGGAGCTTCACGCCAGCCGCGCTGATCGACGGCACGTATGCCTTCCACGCAACGGCGACCGATACCGCCGGTAACGTAACCGATTCTGCTACTCTCACCATCATCATCGATACCGTGGCACCGTCCGCGACAGGCGATCTGCAACTGACCGCTAACAGCGGCAGCGTGGTGACACCGATTGAGTCAGGCAGCACCACCAACGACAACACGCCAATATTGCGTGGTACCGCGGAGCCGGGCAGCATCGTCACTGTCCTCGACGGCACGACGGTGCTGGGAAGCGCGACGGTAGGCAGCAACGGCAGCTGGAGCTTTACCTCGCCAACGCTGAGTGAGGGCAATCATAGCCTGACCACCACGGTCACCGATGCCGCCGGTAACACGGGCCCAGCTTCAACGCCGATTACACTCACTGTTGATACCACCCCGCCGGCGCAGGTGGGCGACCTGGTGATTGCGGATAACGTCGGCGCAATCCAGGGGCCCTTAACCTCCGGTGATATCACCGATGACCGTACCCCGATCCTCAGTGGCACCGGTGAGCCGAATGCCACTATCAGCATTTACGATGGCACGACGCTACTGGGCATTACCAGCGTGGGCGCAGATGGCAGCTGGAGTTTTACCACGCCAACGCTGAGTAATGGCAGCCACACGTTCACCGTCACGGCCACCGATACCGCAGGCAACGTTGGTCCGGCCACGCCACCGGTAATCGTGACCGTGAACGCGGATATTCCACCCGCGAGCGCGTCACTGGAAGTTACTGATGAGAATGGCAACACCGTTGCACAGCTTACTGACGGTGCCAGCACCAATAACGACAGCCCGGTTCTCAGCGGTTTGGCGGGCGCGGGCAACATTATCACCTTGTATGACGGTAATACGCTGCTTGGTAGCACCACGGCCGACAGTAATGGCCAGTGGATTTTCTACACCCAAAACCTGTCCAATGGTGCGCACGCGCTGCACGGCACGATTACAGATGCGAACGGCAACGTCACCGATACGGCGACCATCAACATTACCGTTGATACCCTCGCACCGGATGCGGCGAGCGGTGTTGAACTGACCAATGACACCGGCAGCATCACGCAGCCGATTATCTCCGGCAGCGCCACCAATGACGCCACGCCAGTGCTAAGCGGTACGGCGGAAGCAGGCAGCAAAGTGACCATCCTTGATGGCACCACCGTGCTCGGTACGGTTACCGTAGGCGGCGATGGTAACTGGAGCTTCACGACTCCAGCGTTGGGCGACGGTAATCACAGCATCACCACCACCGTGACCGATGCGGCCGGTAACGTCAGCCCCGCGAGCGCGCCGATTGCCTTCAGTGTGGATACCAGCGCGCCAGCCGCAGTAAGCGGCCTTGTCGTGACCGATAATGTCGGCAGCAGCACGGGTCCGCTGACCTCGGGCGCAACCACCGATGACAGTACGCCAACTCTTACGGGTACCGCCGAAGCGGGATCGGTGGTGCGGGTTTATGACGGCACTACGCTACTGGGCTCGACGACTGTCGGCGGCAACGGAAGCTGGAGCTTTACGCCAGAGGCGGCGCTGACCAACGGCCAGCACAGCCTGACCACCACGGTGACCGACGCGGCAGGCAATGTCAGCCCGACTTCACCGGCCTTTAGCCTTAATGTTGACGCCGGTGTTCCGGCCACCAACAGCTTGCTGATCGTGACGGATGACAGCGGCAGCACGTTGGTTGAACTGCCAAACAACGCCAGCACCCACGACACGACGCCGATTTTGAGCGGGCAGGCGGGCGCGGGTGATGTAATCACGCTGTACAACGGTACGACGGTTATTGGCAGTGTGGTAGCAGGAACCGATGGTCAGTGGAACTTTACTCCAGCGGCTCTGGATGACGGCACGTACGCCTTCCACGCCACCGCCACCAATGCCACCACCGGCGTGGTAACGGATACGCCAACCATTACCATCACCATTGATACCGTGGTGCCGACGGCACCCGCTGACGTGGGGCTGACCGACGGCTCAGGCGATCCGATCCCACAAGGCGGCAGCACCAATAACAACACGCCGACCCTGACGGGAACCGGCGAAGCGGGCAGTACGGTGACCATCTCAGATGGTACCACCGTGCTTGGCACCACTACGGTGGATAGCGACGGCAACTGGAGCTACACCACGCCTGCGCTGAGCGATGGTAATCATAGCCTGACATCTACCGTTACCGATCCGGCTGGCAACACCAGCCCGGCCTCTTCACCTGTGACGGTGACGGTTGATACTCAACCGCCAGCCGCAGCAGGCAATGTCCACTTCAGTAACGAGGACGGCACGCCGATTGCGGCGGGCGGTTCCACCAATGACACAACGCCAACCTTAAGCGGCAGCGCGGAGCCGGGCAGCATCGTAACGGTCTCTGATGGCACCACCGTGTTGGGTACCGCCACCACCGGCAGCGATGGCAACTGGAGCTTTACGCCAGACAATGCGTTAAGCGAAGGACAGCACAATCTCACCACCACGGTTACCGATACGGCGGGTAACGTTGGCCCGGCTTCTTCCGTGGTGATTGTGATTGTTGATACCACACCACCGGCTGCGGCTACCGATCTGCAGCTCGCGAACGATAGCAGTGGTACGCCGGTGCCCGTGGCCGAGAACGGTGCCACCAACGATGTGACCCCCGTGTTGAGCGGTCGCGCGGAGCCGGGCAGTACCGTCACCGTTTCTGATGGCACGACCGTGCTCGGCACCGCCACCGTCGGCAATGATGGCAGCTGGAGCTTTACCTCCCCGACACTTGGCGATGGCCCGCATAGCCTGACCACCACCGTGACCGATTCTGCCGGTAACGTTGGCGCGCCAAGTGCGCCATTGACCTTTACCATCGATACCACCGCACCTGCCGCACCCGGTGGTGTGCAGCTCAGTAACGATACCAGCGGCACGCCAGTACCGATTAGCTCCGGCGCGGCGACCAATGATCCTACGCCGGTGCTGAGCGGAACCGCCGCAGCAGGCAGTACGATTACGGTCTCTGATGGCGGCACCGTGCTGGGCAGCGTTACCGTGGGCAGCGGCGGGGAATGGAGCTTTACCACCCCAGCGCTGAACGAGGGCAACCATAGCCTGACCGCGACGGTGACCAGCCCGGCAGGCAACACCAGCGCCCCATCGGCACCGATTTTGGTTACCGTGGATATCACGCCGCCAGCAGCGGCGACCGATTTGCAATTGAGCAACAACGAAGGTGGCACATCCGTGCCGATTGCGGCAGGTGGCACCACTAACGACACCACACCAGCGTTGAGCGGTACGGCGGAAGCGGGCAGCACCGTGACGGTGCTGGATGGATCCACCGTGCTGGGTACCGCCACCGTCGGCAGTGACGGAAGCTGGAGCTTTACTCCGACGACGCCGCTCACCGCTGGCGAACATACGCTTACCACGACGGTAACCGATGCGGCAGGCAACGTGGGCGCAGCGTCCTCGCCTATCACCGTAAACATTGACACCACTCAGCCGCCTGCGGCAGAAAACGTGGTGCTCAATAATGACGATGGCAGCACGCCGGTGCCGATTGCCTCCGGCGGTGCGACCAACGACACCACACCGGCGATCAGCGGTACGGCAACCGAAGGCAGCATTGTCACCATACGTGATGGCAACACGGTACTGGGCAGCGTCACCGTCGGCAGCGATGGAAGCTGGAGCTTCACCACACCAACGCTGAGCGAGGGCGCACACAGCCTGACCACCACGGTGACCAGCTCGTCCGGTAACGTTAGCGAACCATCAACGCCGATTGCCTTTACCGTCGACACGCAGGCACCGGCAACGTCAAGTGAACTGCAACTCAGCAACGATGGCGGTACGGCGATTGCAGCAGGCGGGGTCACCAACGACAGCACGCCAGTGCTAACGGGCAGCGCAGAAGCCGGCAGTATCGTCACGGTACGTGATGGCAACGCCGTATTGGGCACGGCTAACGTTGATAGCGAGGGCAACTGGACCTTCACGCCCGCGACGCCGCTGGGCGAGGGCAGCCACAGTCTCACCACCACGGTAACCGATGCGGCAGGTAACAGCAGCGGGGCTTCCACGCCAATTGTCTTCACCGTGGATACCACGCCACCCGTCGCGGCCACCGATCTGCAACTCAGCAATGACAACAGCGGCACGGCGGTGCCAATTGATACCGGCGGCCGTACCAACGACACCACGCCAGTGCTGAGTGGTAATGCCGAAGCGGGCAGCATCGTCACGGTGCTTGATGGCACCACGGTGCTGGGCAGTACAACCGTAGGGACCGATGGTCAATGGAGCTTTACGCCTGCAACGCCGCTGGACACAGGTTTGCACAGTTTCACCACCACGGTAACCGATGCGGCCGGTAACGTCGGTCCGGCATCGGCGGCCATCGCGGTGACCATCGATACCACGCCACCGCCTGCTGCGGCTGACGTTGTGCTCAATAACGATCAGGGCACGACGCCAACACCCATCGCCTCCGGTGGTGCAACCAATGACACCACTCCGGTGTTGAGTGGTTCTGCGGAAACCAACAGCATCGTCACCGTGCGCGATGGCAACACGGTATTGGGCTCAGTCATTGTTGGTAGCGATGGCACATGGAGCTTCACCACCCCGGCCCTGAGCCAGGGCCAGCACAGCCTGACGGCGACGGTGACCGATGACGCAGGCAACATCAGCACGCCTTCCCCAGCCATCACCTTTACCGTGGATACCGAAGCGCCGTCTGCGGCCATTGATCTGCAGCTGAGCAATGATTCAGGTGAAACGGCGATACCGATTGCCGCAGGCGGCGCGACCAATGACACCACGCCACTGTTGAGCGGCAGCGCCGAAGCGGGCAGTACGGTCATTATTTCTGATGGTAGCAACGTACTGGGCTCCGTAGTGGTTGGCGACGACGGCAACTGGAGCTTCACCTCGCCCACCCTCGGTGAGGGTCCACATAGCCTGACCACCACCGTGACCGATGCGGCGGGTAACGTTAGCGCACCATCCGCCGCACTGGAATTTAACATCGATCTTACGCCACCGGCGGCACCGAACGATATTACGCTGAGTAATAACAATGGCAGCTCGCCCGTCGCCATTGATGGAGGCAGCAGCACCAACGACGCCACACCGCTTATCACGGGAACGGCTGAAGCCGGTAGCACGGTAACCGTGCTGGATGGCGGCACCGTGCTGGGCACCGCGATTGTCGGCAGCGATGGTAACTGGAGCTTCACTTCGCCGCTGCTGGGCGAAGGCGGCCACAGCCTGACGGCGACGGTGACCGATCCTGCAGGCAACGTGGGCCCAGCCTCTGCACCGGTTACGTTTAGCGTTGATACCGTTGCACCGGCTGTGGCGACTGACCTCGTGCTGAACAATGATAATGGCAGCACGCCGGTACCGATTGCCAGCGACGGCACGACCAACGACAGCACGCCAGTGTTGAGCGGTGTGGCAGAAGCGAACAGCATTGTCATCGTCTCTGACGGCACCACCGTGTTAGGAAGCGCCATCGCCAATGCACAGGGCGACTGGAGCTTCTCACCGACGCTGACCGATGGCACACATAATCTGAGTGTCACCGTGCGCGATGCCGCAGGTAACACCAGCGCACCGAGCGCCACCGTGACGGTGACGGTGGATACCGTTGCGCCGCCGGCCGCAACTGAGCTGACGCTGACCAATGATGTAGGCGGTGCGGCCATCGCCATTCCAAACGGCGGTCTGACTAACGACAACACGCCAGTGCTAAGCGGTGCGGGGCAAGAAGGCAGCATCATTACCGTCTCCGATCAGAATGGCGTGCTGGGATCGGTCGCCGTCGGCGCTGGCGGTACATGGAGCTTCACCCCGCCAGTGGCGCTGGCTGATGGCTCTCACACGCTGAGCGTGACGGCAAGCGATGCCGCTGGCAACGTCAGCGCACCGACCACCATTAACGTGGTAGTGGACGCCACGCCGCCGGCCGCCGCCGCAGAGATTATCGTCAGCAATGATGATGGCGCCTCACCGGTTGCTATTGCTAATGGCAGTATCACCAATGACAACACGCCATTCCTTACCGGCACGGCAGAAGCGGGCAGCACGGTAATTATTCGTGATGGTGACGCAATTCTTGGCAGCGCTTCGGTGGGCAGTAACGGCCAGTGGAGCTTCGCCTCACCGGTGCTGGGTGACGGTCCGCATAGCCTGACCACCACGGTGGTTGATGCCGCTGGTAATGTGAGCCCGGCCTCAACGGCAATCGACTTCAACGTCGATACCTCGGTGCCTGCCGCCGCAACGCTGGAAGTCAGAAACGATGATGGTACGACGCCAGTGCTGGTACCGAATGGCACCAGCACCAATGACAACACGCCGCTGCTGAGTGGCAACGCCGAAGCGGGTAGCGTGGTGACCATTTACGATGGCAATGTGGTGATAGGTTCAACCACCGCGATTGCCGATGGCACATGGAGCTTCAACTCCCCGACCCTGACCGATGGTTCGCATACGTTGACCGCAACGGTTACCGATGAGGTGGGTAACGTCAGTGCTCCGTCGGCCAGCTTTACCGTGCTGGTGGATGCCACGGCTCCGCAGCCGGCGGAAGGTCTGCTGCTGCAGAACAATAACGGCGGCACGCCAGTCACCATTGCTGACGGCGGCATTACCAACGACAGCACGCCTGCGATCAGCGGTACGGCGGAAGCCAATGCCATCGTCAGAGTCTACGACGGCACCACGCTGGTGGGGTCAGCGGTGGCAGGCAGCGACGGCGCATGGAGCATCACCACCACGGCGCTGGCCGATGCGACTCATACGCTGAACGTCACCGTGACGGATGCAGCCGGTAACGTCAGTTCCAATGCTGCGGTATCGCTAACGGTGGATACCTCAATACCAGCAGCGGTACTGAGCTTTGCTGTCTATAACGACGTCAGCACCACGCCGGTACAGGTAGCGGATAATGGGAATACCAACGACAACACGCCAGTCATTAGCGGGACCGGTGTGGCGGGTACGACCATCAATATCTACGACGGCGATAACCTGCTCGGCACCACCACGGTGGGCGATAACGGAGTCTGGCGCTTCGTAACCGCAGAGCTGGGCGAGGGGCAGCATAGTTTCACCGTCTCGGTGACCAACGCAGCGGGTACCACCGGTGCGGAAGCGATACCGATTACGATTAATATCGATACCGTGCCACCGGTGGCGGTCACCGATGTGGTGATCACCGATAATGCCGGCACCAGCACCGGTGAACTTACGCAAGGCCAGACTACCGATGACAACACACCAACGCTAAGCGGCTCAGCCGAGAGCGGAAGTGTGGTCTCCATCTACGATGGCACCACGCTGTTAGGCAGTGTGACGGCCGTTGACGGCGCGTGGAGCTTCACCACCGCCGCGCTGAGCAATGGCAGCCATAGCTTCACCGTAACGGTGAAAGATGAAGCTGGCAACGTGGGCCCGGCCTCGCCGGACTTCACCATCATCATCGAAGCCGGTTTACCGCCGGCCACCACCACGCTGGAGATTACGGATAACAGCGGCAGCACGCTGGTCGAGCTGACAAATGGCGCTTACACCAAAGACAGCACGCCAGCACTGAGTGGACTGACTGAAACAGGCAATATTGTCAGGATTTTCGATGGTGAAACCGAGCTGGGTAGCGTCACCGCCGATGCCAATGGGCAGTGGAGTTACACGCCTGCAGCATTGACGGAAGGGGCTCATGCTATCTCCGTGCTGGTGACGGATGCCACCGGCAACAATGGTGTCCAGTCAGATCCGATTACCATCAACGTTGACATCACGGCGCCCGTGGCGGTGACCGACCTTGAGGCCGCCAATAACAACGGCAGCACGCCGGTGCCGATTGCCAACAACGGCATCACCAACGACAGCACACCGCAGCTCACCGGTACGACGGAAGCGAACGGCATTGTCACCGTTTACGATGGCAACACCGTTATCGGATCGACCACGGCGAATGGCAGCGGGGAGTGGAGCTTTACTTCTCCAACCCTTAATCAGGGTAACCATGCGCTGAGCGTAACGGTGACCGATGCCGCAGGTAACGTCGGACCTCGCTCTGATGTGGTGGATCTCACCGTGGATACCGTGGCACCTAACGCCTCAACGCTGGTGGTCACCAATGATGTGACCAGCACGACGGTGCCGAACGGCGGTGCTACCAACGACAACACGCCAACCCTGAGCGGTACGGCGGAAGTCGGCAGTGTGATCACCGTGTATGACGGTACGACGGTGCTGGGTTCGGTGGCTGCCGGAACGGGCGGCGCGTGGACCTTCACCACCGCCGAGCTGGGTGAGGGTAGCCATTCATTCAGCGTGCGTGTCACCGATGCCGCGGGTAATACCAGCGTGGCATCAAGCACTGCTACGGTGGTGGTCGATACGGTGGCACCAGCGGGCATCGACGACCTTATCGCGGTGAACAACAACGGCAGCTCGCCGGTGCAGATTGCCGCAGGCGGCACCACCAACGACAGCACGCCAAACTTGAGCGGTACGGCGGAAGCGGGCAGCATCGTTAAAATTTTCGATGGCAGCACCCAGATTGGTTCGGTGACGGCGGGCAGCAATGGCGCGTGGAGCTTCACGTCGCCAACGCTCTCTGATGGTCTGCACACGCTGAACGTCACGGCGACCGATGCGGCAGGCAACGTTAGCCCGAACGCATCGGTCAGCCTCACCGTGATCACTGCGGCACCGACGCCCGTCAGCGATCTGGTGGTTTCTGACAACGTGGGCGCAACGCAAGGAACGCTTGTCAACGGCGCCGCTACCGATGACAACACGCCAACGCTGAGTGGCACTGCGACAGCAGGCAACGTGGTGATCATCTCAGACGGCAACACGGTGCTTGGCTCGGTAGTGGCGGGTAGCAACGGCGCATGGAGCTTTACCCCGGCAGCCCTGAGCGAAGGTGCGCATCCGTTGAGCGTCACGGTGCGTGATGCGGCGGGTAACACCAGCAGCGCCACCACCTTCACCGTCAACGTGGATACAGTGGCACCCGCTAACGCTACGCTGCAGATCACCAATGACGCGACGGGCAATACGGTGCCGAACGGCGGATCCACCAACGACAGCACGCCAACGCTAAGCGGTACGGCGGAAGCGGGCAGTAAAGTGTCTATTTATGATGGCGCTACGCTGCTGGGCACGGCGACCGCCAGCGATACGGGCACCTGGAGCTTCACCACGGCTGTACTGGGCCAGGGCGCGCACCCATTGAGCGTCACGGTGACGGATGCCGCCGGTAACGTCAGCGGCAGCACTTCGGCGACCGTCACCATCGATACCGTGGCACCGCCTGAGGTGACGGGGCTGGGCGCCGCCAACAACAACGGCAGCACGCCAATCGCGATTGCCGCGGGCGGTAGCACCAATGACAACACGCCAGCGCTGAGCGGCTCGGCGGAAGCGGGCAGTATCGTGAGAGTTTACGATGGCGGCACGCTGATCGGTTCGGTCACCGTAGGCAGCAACGGCAACTGGAGTTTCACCACGCCAACCCTGGCAGACGGCCCACACACGCTTAACGTTACGGCGACCGATGCGGCGGGCAACGTCAGTCCCAATGCTTCCTTCGCCTTGACGGTAGATACCGTGGTACCTGCGCCAGTGACGAACCTGGTGATCACCGATGATGTCGGTACCAGTCAGGGCCCGCTGGCCAACGGCGCGGTCACCGATGACGCCACGCCAACCCTGAGCGGCACGGCAGAAGCGAACGCGATTGTCACCATCTACGACGGCAGCACGGTGCTGGGTTCCGTTACTGCGGGCACCAACGGCGCCTGGACCTTTACCACGGCGACGCTCAGCAACGGGACCCACCCGCTGAGCGTGACGGTGAAAGATGCCGCGGGTAACACCAGTGCGGCCACCACGCCGGTTTCTATCACCGTGGATACCGTGGCGCCGACCGCCTCAACGCTGGTGATCACCAACGACGTCACCAATACCACGGTGCCGAGCGGCGGTGCCACCAACGACACCACGCCAACCCTGAGCGGCGTGGCGGAAGCGGGCAGCATCGTTAAAATTTTCGATGGCAGCACCCAGATTGGTTCAGTAACGGCGGGCAGCAATGGCGCGTGGACCTTCACCACCGCGTCACTGACGCAGGGCACGCATCCGCTGAGCGTGACGGTAATGGATGCCGCCGGCAATGTCAGCGGCACTACCTCGGCGTCGGTGATTATCGATACCACGCCGCCGGCAGCGGTTACCAACCTGGTGGCCTCGAACAACAACGGCAGCACGGCGGTGACCATCCCGAATAATGGTGCCACCAACGACAGCACGCCGCTGTTGACGGGTTCTGGTGAAATCGGTGCGAAGATCAGCGTCTACGACGGCAGCACGCTGCTGGGCACCACCACGGTGGGCAGCAACGGTACCTGGAGCTTCATTGCTACCACGCTGAGCAACGGAACGCACACGCTGAACGTCACGGCAACCGATGCGGCGGGCAACGTGAGCCCGAATGCGTCAACGACGTTGACCATCGATACCGTCGCCCCTGCGCCGGTGACGAACCTGGTGATCACCGATGATGTCGGCACCAGTCAGGGCCCGTTGGCTAATGGTGCAATCACCGATGACGCCACGCCAACCCTGAGCGGCACGGCGGAAGCGAACGCGATTGTCACCATCTACGACGGCAGCACGGTGCTGGGATCGGTTACTGCGGGCACCAACGGCGCATGGACCTTCACCACGGCGACGCTCAGCAACGGGGCCCATTCGCTGAGCGTAACGGTGAGCGATGCAGCAGGTAACACCAGTGCAGCTACCACGCCGGTTTCCATCACCGTGGATACCGTGGCACCAATAGCTTCAACGCTGGTGATCACCAACGACGTCACCAACACCACGGTGCCGAGCGGCGGTGCCACCAATGACACCACGCCAACCCTGAGCGGCGTGGCGGAAGCCGGCAGCATCGTTAAAATTTTCGACGGCAGCACCCAGATTGGTTCGGTGACGGCGGGCAGCAACGGCGCGTGGACCTTCACCACCGCGGCACTGACGCAGGGCACGCATCCGCTGAGCGTGACGGTAACGGATGCCGCCGGCAATGTCAGCGGCACTACCTCGGCGTCGGTGATTATCGATACCACGCCGCCGGCAGCGGTCACCAACCTGGTGGCCTCGAACAACAACGGCAGCACGGCGGTGACCATTCCCAACAACGGCATCACCAACGACAGCACACCGCTGTTGACCGGTTCTGGTGAAATCGGTGCGAAGATCAGCGTCTACGACGGCAGCACGCTGCTGGGCACCACCACGGTGGGCAGCAACGGCAGCTGGAGCTTCATTGCTACCACGCTGAGCAACGGTGCGCACACGCTGAACGTTACGGCAACCGATGCGGCGGGCAACGTGAGCCCGAACGTGTCGACCACGCTGACCGTCGATACCGTCGCGCCAGCGGCCAGTACGCTCACCATTGTTGACGATGCGGGCAGTACGCCTGTGACGCTGACCAATGGCGCGTACACCCGCGACACCACTCCGGTGCTGAGCGGTACCGCGGAAGTCGGCGCAGTGGTGACCATTTTCGATGGCAGCACCGCGCTCGGTTCCGTCACGGTAGGCGCAGGAGGAAGCTGGACCTTCACCACCGCCGCGTTGGCAAACGGTGCGCATCCGTTGACCACCACCGTGACGGACTCGGCGGGCAACGTCAGCACCGGTAATACAGCGGTAACGGTGAACGTTGATACCGTGCCACCTGCTGCAGTGAGCGGTCTGGCGATTGACGCGACAGGTACCACCGTAACCGGTAGCGGCGAAGTCGGCGCGACGGTCACCGTGCGTGATGCCAGCGGGGCATCGCTGGGTACTGCGACGGTAGGTGCGGGCGGTGCATGGTCGGTTAACCTGACCACAGCCCAGACCACCGGTGCTTCCCTGTCGGTTATCCAGACGGACCGTGCGGGTAACGTCTCAACGAGCACACCGCTCACCGGGGCGATTCGTATTGTGGCCACCAATGACACCAACGAGGTGGACTACAGCACCACGCAGGCGACGGTCAACAACGGTACCACCAGCGTTTCGCATGTGGCACTTGCCAACGTGGGATTGGGCAGCGTCCTTAATGCTACCGTGCTCTCCAACGGTAATGCCTATGTGTTTAGCGTCGGCAATGACGATACGCGCAGCGTGACCCTCAACGGTTCGGTGGGCGGGATCAGTCTGATCTCAACCTACTCCATGTACCTCTATGAGCAGCAGACCAATGGCACCTGGCTGTTGATCAATACCCGATCTAATTACCTGTCAACCGGCTTGATTTCTCTGGGTACGCAAACCGGCGCCAACGTGACCTATAGCAATCTGGGCACCGGCACCTATGCCGTGGTGATTGGATCCAACGTGAGCGTCAACCTGCTGCCGACCACCACCATCAGCACGGTATCCGATTTCACCACGCTGGCGGTAACGGTGGCGGCAACGGTGACAGGTAACCTGCTGACCAACGACACCAGCTCCGTCGCCGGTACGATTCCGACGGGGACGGCGATTACCACGGTGTCTGGCAGCGTGGTGGGATCGAGCGGGAATACGGTGATCAACACCACGTACGGTACGCTGACCATCGACTCGCACGGTAACTACACCTATGTACTGAAGGCCGGTCTGGATATCGACACGCTGCCTACCGCGGACACCTTTAGCTACTCGGTAAGGGATGCCAGCGGTGCGGTGACCTCGGCAACCTTGACGGTAAACCTGCATAACGGTGCGTCAACCAGCACGCTGGTAACCACCAACAGTCTGTTTACCGAAGCGGCAAATGACCACGATGCCAGCGGCAGCATCTACGGTTCGTCAACCGCCAGCCATAGCGGAACCTTGAGCATCACTAATGAACACGGCGATATCACCACCGTGCACAGCGTGGGCACAACGACGGTTGCGGGGGACTACGGGGTGCTGACGATTGCGGCCAACGGCAGCTATACCTACTCGCTTAATGCGGGCGTGGATGGACAATCTATCACGCACAAAGAGGTGTTCAGTTATACCCTGGCGGCCAGCGATGGCACCATCACCACGCAGTCGTTCACCATCGAGCTACACCCAACCATCACAGGCACTGCCGGGGCTGACACGCTTTCTGGTGGCGCTTACGACGACACCATCACCAGTGGTGCCGGCGCCGATACGTTGGTGTATCACTTGCTGGCGAGCGCCGATGCGACCGGCGGTAACGGTCACGATACCTGGACCGACTTCAATGTTGCGCAGGGCGACAAAATTGACGTCAGCAACTTGCTAATCGGCTGGAATGATTCCACAAGTAATATTAATGATTTCGTGAAAGTGGACCATACTTCAGACGGTAATACGGTGCTCTCAATTGACCGTGATGGTAGCGGTACGGGTTACAGCGCAACGCAGCTGATTACGCTGGAAGGCGTGAACGTTTCGCTGGAGGAGTTGCTGCAACAACCGCACCAAACCCACACGGTCTAGTAACTCGGTGAAGCAGGGATGCAGTAAGGGCACAAGGATGTGCCCCTTTCTCTTTAATGACTGGTGGACTATCGATGGAACTGATGCACTCAGGCGCAACTTTTCGCCGTTCGTTTAAGCTCAGCGTTCTCTGTGCGGGCATGGCTTTACTTTACAGTTCTCAACTTTTAGCGGCCAGTGACGCGTTAACCCGCGCGGGGCAGATCACCTCGGCAGGTTTAGCGCAACAGCAAGAACTCCCTTCATTAACCGGTGAGGTGGCCGAACCCGCACTGGCAAACGTACCCGACTTTCTCACCATTAATCAGGCGGTACAGCGCGCTGTCCAGTGGCATCCGGATATCGCCGAGGCCGTGGGCAAGATGCTGGAACAGGCCAATCAGGTTGATGTGGCGAAAGCCAAATACTATCCGCAGATCAGCGCCGGTATGAACAACGGCTACAGCAACGCCTACAGCGAGAAGGGCTTCAGCCCGTCGTTTGTGCTGTCGGTGTCGCAGATGCTGTATGACTTTGGCAAGGTGAGTAGCTCGGTACGCTCCGCCGAAGCCGGCGTGGCGCAGGAGCAGGCCAACGTATTGGTCAGCATCGATACCGTCGCGCACGATACCGCTGCGGCATTGGTGGAAGTGCAGGGTTATCAACAGCTGGTGACAATTGCCCAGCAGCAGCTGGCGGCGCTGAGTAAAATTGGCGATCTGGCGCGGCAGCGTAATGAAGAGGGCGCGGCTTCACTCTCCGATGCCACGCAAACTGATGCGCGTATCGAAGGTGCGCGCACCACGTTAATCCAGTATCAGGCCAATCTTGACCGCTGGCGCGCCACGCTGGCGACCTATCTCGGCTGGCCGCTGGTGAAGAAGGTTAGCGATGATTTCCCTGCCAAACTGACCCAATCCTGTCAGGTGGCGAAAGCCGATGACAAGCTCAATCCCTCGGTATTAGCGGCCTGGGCGCAGGCTAATCAGGCGCAGGCCAAGCTCGATAACGCCAATGCGCAGAACATGCCAACCATTTCGCTGGAGCCGCAGGTAACGCACTATCTCAACAATCACTATTCCGGCAGCGAGACGCTGGATCGCACGCAATATTCGGCGTTTGTGAAAGTGGAAATGCCGCTGTATCAGGGCGGCGGTATCACCGCCAGCCGGGATGCGGCAGCCAATGCCTTGCAGGCCGCCAATGCGGCCGTCAACTCGGCGCGACTGAAAGCGCGCCAGCAGCTGAGTGAATCGCAGAACGAGTCGCAAAGCCTGTCGCTGAGCCTCGCGATTATGGGACGGCAGCAGTCGCTGGGCGAGAAAACCCAGTCGCTGTATCAGGATCAGTATCTGCAACTCGGCACGCGTCCTTTACTGGATGTTTTGAACGCCGAGCAGGAAGTGTTCCAGACGCGTTTCACCCTGCAGCAAACCATCAGCCAGTTACGCTCACTGCAGCTCGATTGCCTTTACAGCACCGGACATATGCGGTCAGCGTTTGCACTGAATAATCAGCGGATCCAGTCCGTGGAGATCCAGCCATGACGCAATTACAGATTCCCGATGCGCCCGACAGCGCCTCCGGGGGCAACGTGCCCTTACACGGATGGGCCACCGCCATCATCCTGATTGCCACCCACTATCGCTTGCCCTGTTCGCCGGGCATGATCATGGCCGCCGCCGAATGGCAGGGCAAACAGACGCGCGACAAAGCGCTGCGCCATCTGGCGCGTCAGGCGGGTTTATCGCTGCAGCTGTATGAAGAGAATAAGTGGGAGATCACCAGCTGGCGGCTGCCGCTGGCGATAGAGCTGGCCGATGGCCAGGTGGGCGTCATTACCCAGTTTGACGGTGACGATGAAGTGCGCGTGCACTTCGCCGGTGATGAGCAGCCCGCGCCGATTGCGCTGGCAACGCTGCTACCGGAAATTCGCTTTGCCGCCGCGCTGCGTCCGGTTACCGCGGCCAAGGACAGCCGCGTTGATCGCTATCTCGCCGGGGTAAAGCCGGACTGGCTGCGCCGCCTGGTGCTGCACGATCTGCGACCTTACGGCTACGTGATGCTGGGATCGTTCCTGATCAACCTGCTGGCGCTGGTTGGCATCATCTTCTCGATGCAGGTGTACGATCGCGTGATTCCGGCGCAATCCTATCCAACGCTGTATGTGCTGTATATCGGCGTAATTATCTCGGTGGTGTTTACCTACATCCTGCGCGTCGGGCGCGATCACGTCACCGATCTGCTGGGTAAACGCGCCGACATGCGCGTCTCCGATCGTGTCTTTGGTCACGCGCTGCGGCTGCGCAACAGCGCCGTACCGCGTTCGACCGGCACCTTTATCTCACAGCTGCGCGAGCTGGAGTCGATCCGCGAAATGGTCACCTCCACCACGGTGACGGCGATTGTTGATATGCCGTTCTTCCTGCTGTTCCTGCTGGTGATGGCGATTATCGCACCGCAGCTGGCGTGGATTGCGCCAGTGGCGGTGCTGTTGATGGTGCTGCCGGGCGTGATGAGCCAGAAAAATCTGTCAAAACTGGCGCAGCAGAATCTCAAGGAGTCGACGCTGCGCAACGCGGTGCTGGTGGAAAGCGTGCAGGGGCTGGAAGACATCAAGCTGATGCAGGCGGAAGATCGCTTCCTGCAACAGTGGAACAGCTACATTCGCATCACTGCGCAATCCGGCGTCGAGATGCGCAAGGTAATGCACTCGCTGATCACCTGGGGCGTGACGGTGCAAGGTTTGGTGTATGCCAGCGTGATCGTGATTGGTGCGCCGATGGTGATCGACGGCGATATCACCACCGGTGCTATTGTTGCCGCCTCGCTGCTCTCGTCGCGCATGATTGCGCCGATGGCCACGCTGTGCGGCGTGCTGGCGCGTTGGCAGCAGGTAAAAGCGGCAAAAGGCAGCCTCGATGCGCTGATGAACTTGCCCGTGGAAAACAGTAAGGACGAGACGCGGATCCACTCGCCGGTGCTGTTTGGTCACTACCAATTTACCGACGCGATGTTTCGTTACTACACCGATTCGCTGACTATCGCGCTGCGCATCAAAAGTCTGACCATCAAGCCCGGCGAGCGTGTTGCGGTGCTGGGGCGCAACGGATCGGGTAAATCAACGTTGCTGCAGGCGATGATCGGCGGCATCGATCTCGTCGGCGGCGAGCTGCGGCTGGATAACCTCAGCCTGCCACATATTGATGTGGCGGATGTGCGGCGCAACGTCGGCCTGCTGACGCAAAATGCGCGCCTGTTCCACGGCACGCTGCGTGAAAATCTCACCCTCGGCGCGGCGCACGCCACCGATGATGCGATCTTCGGCGCGCTGACCGTGAGCGGTGGGGCAGATTTTATTCGTCGTCTGCCGCTCGGCCTCGATCATCCGATCATGGAAGGCGGCACGGGATTGTCAGGTGGCCAGCGCCAGTCGCTACTGCTGGCGCGCATGCTGTTGCGCGATCCCAATATTATCCTGTTGGATGAGCCGACGGCAGCGCTCGACGATCACACTGAGAAAGAGTTTATTGAGCGTCTCGGTCAGTGGTTGAACGGCCGCACGCTGATCGTGGCGACGCACCGCGCGGCGATCCTCGCGCTGGTGGATCGTGTGCTGGTGCTGAAGGAGGGACAGCTGGTGATGGATAGCCCGAAAGAGAATGCTCTGCCGCCGCCGCGCGCCAGTGGCGGCCAGCCGGAGGCGCAAGCATGATAAAACAACTCCCGGCACGACTGCGGCTGGTGACCGCAGCAGAAGTGGATTCCTCCGACGATCTGTTGGGCGAGCTGCGATCCGAAACTCACTACACCGGCGCGGTGCGCCTGATTGTCATCAGTACCGCGTTGATTCTGATTACGGTGATCTGGGCGTGGTTTGGCGTGCTGGATGAAGTTTCTACCGGCACCGGCAAAGTGATTCCCAGTTCGCGCGATCAGGTGTTGCAATCGCTGGAGGGCGGCATCCTGACTGAACTCTATGTGCATGAAGGCGATCAGGTGCAGGCCGGGCAAATCGTCGCGCGCCTTGATGCCACTCGCTCGCAATCCAACGTCGGAGAGAGTGCGGCACGCTATCGCGCTGCGCTGGCTGCGGCTGCGCGTCTGACTGCCGAGGTAAACGATCAGCCGCTGACGTTTCCGGCGGAGCTGGATAAATTTCCCGATCTGAAGGCCTCAGAAGCGCGGCTGTACAAAACCCGCCGCGCACAGCTCGCTGATGCCACCGCGCAGTTTAATCAGTCACTGGCGCTGGCCAACCGCGAGCTGGCTATCACTCAGCGGCTGGCGAAAACTGGCGCCGCCAGTAGCGTAGAGGTGCTGCGCCTGCAGCGCGATAAGTCAGATCTGGAGCTAAAGCTCACGGATATGCGGTCGCAATATTACGTGCAGGCGCGTGAAGAGCTGGCAAAGGCCAACGCCGAAGCCGACAGCATGGGACAAGTGGTGAAAGGGCGGGAAGACACGGTAACGCGTATGACCATTCGTTCGCCGATGCGCGGCATCGTGAAAAACATCAAAGTCTCCACCGTTGGCGGCGTAGTGCCACCGAATGGCGAGCTGATGAATATTGTGCCAATGAACGATCGCCTGCTGATTGAAGCGCGCCTTTCACCGCGTGATATCGCTTTTATCCATCCCGGCCAGCGCGCGGTGGTGAAGATCTCGGCTTATGATTACGCGATTTATGGCGGCCTTAACGGCGTGGTAGAGAGTATCTCGCCGGATACCATTCAGGATGAGGTCAAACCAGAGATTTACTATTACCGCGTGTTTATTCGCACCGATAACGACTTTGTGCAGAATAAAGCCGGAAAACGCTTCTCCATCAGTCCGGGAATGGTTTCTACGGTGGATATCAAAACCGGTGAGAAGACGATAATGGATTACCTGATCAAACCGTTTAACAAAGGTAAGGAGGCGATGCGCGAACGCTGATTTACGCGGGTCGCCAGGGACGGCGACCTAACCATTTTCTGCCTATTAAAGCCTGTTTCTTCTTCCCTCTTCAGAATAAATCAATCCTTTCAATAAGAACGGCCTCAAAGCTTGCTAAAGGCGACATAACTGTCAGGTAACCGCACTTTTAGCTACGCGCAAAAAGCATAAAAATAGCGCCTGTTCGAATTTTCGACTGATTACACATTACGTCTTATGTATCAATGCCGTCACTGGGATGAAGGGGTTGCTACAGAATCTGCAACACCTTCACACACAGGAACTGGTATGTCTGCAACTCGCGTCTCCGCTGGTTCGGCGCAGAGCGTCGAGCCGATCGCCTCTGTCACCGCTAGAGAGACAGGCTCCATCGGCATATTTTCCTCCGGCATTTGGCGCATTCCGCATCTGCGCACTTTTCTGTCACAGCCGTGCCACAAGCTCTCTGCACGCCGCGCGATACCTGACGACATCACCACCGTTGCGGTGTGGGGCCATCGGCCCAGCGCGCATAAGCCGGTGGAGATGGCGCTGGCGGCAGGTAAACCCATCTTGCGGCTGGAAGATGGGTTTATCCGCTCGCTGGATTTAGGCGTAAATGGCGCGCCGCCGCTCTCGATGGTGCTGGATAGTGAGGGCATCTATTACGATGCGCGCCAGCCCAGCACGCTGGAGCGATTGATCCAGGATCGTACTGGCAATCAGGCGCTGCATGCTGACGCACAGCAGGCGATGGATATTATCGTGGCGGGGGGTTTGTCGAAATACAATCACGCCCCGGCGTTTAGCGCGGGCGAAATGCTAAAGCGCGAAATCGTGCTGGTGGTGGATCAAACCTTCAACGATGTGTCGGTGCAATATGGCAACGCGTGTGCAGAGCATTTTGCTGCGATGTTACAGGCTGCACTGGATGAAAACCCGCGCGCTATGGTGTGGGTGAAAGTCCATCCGGATGTGTTGCAGGGCAAAAAAGCCGGCTATTTCGCCCATCTGCAAGCCTCTGCGCGGGTGCATCTGATGGCGGATAACGTTAGCCCGCAGTCGCTGCTGCGTCACGTCTCGCGGGTGTATGCGGTGACGTCGCAATATGGCTTTGAAGCGCTGCTGGCGGGTAAACCGGTGACCTGCTTTGGTCAGCCGTGGTATGCGGGCTGGGGCTTAACCGACGATCGCCATCCCAAGGCGCAACAGCTGGCGCAGCGTCGTGGCAACGCCACGCTGCATGAACTGTTTGCTGCCGCTTATCTGCGTTACTGCCGCTACATTCATCCGGTGAGCGGTACAGCCGGGACTCTGTTTGATGTGCTGAACTGGCTACAGTTGCAGCGCCGTCATCAGCAGCAGCGCCATGGACATTTATGGGCGCCGGGCTTAACGCTGTGGAAATCGACCATCCTCAAACCGTTTCTGCGTACGTCGGCTAATCGCTTGAGTTTTGCGCCGCGCAGTCGTCAGGCCACAGCCTGCGTGGTGTGGGGCGTGCGACATGAACAGCGCTGGCAGGACAAACTGCGCGGGCGGCATCTGCCGATCTGGCGTATGGAAGATGGCTTTTTGCGTTCCTCCGGTTTGGGCTCGGATCTGCTGGCGCCGCTGTCGCTGGTGCTGGATAAACGCGGCATCTATTACGATGCATCGCGGCCGAGCGATCTGGAAGAGTTGCTGAATAACAGCGATCTTACCCCGGCGCAGCGGCTGCGTGCCGAGCAGCTGCACCAGCGCTTAGTGGCAACCAAAATCAGCAAATATAACCTTGGTGCGGAGTTCATCCTACCGGCAGCAGCTAAGGGCAAACGCGTGCTGCTGGTGCCGGGCCAGGTGGAAGATGATGCTTCGATTGCAACCGGCACCTTCGCCATCAATACCAATCTGGCGTTATTGCGTATCGTACGCGAACGCAATCCTGACGCGTTCATTATTTATAAACCCCATCCCGATGTGCTTGTCGGCAACCGTAAAGGTGATATTGCCGCCGAAGAGGTGGCGCGCTTAGCGGATTATCAGGCACTCGATGCCGATATTATCCAGTGCATTCAGCGTGTTGATGAGTTGCATACCATGACCTCGCTGTCTGGATTTGAAGCGTTACTGCACGGCAAGCAAGTGCACTGTTACGGCATGCCGTTTTACGCCAACTGGGGCGTGACCGTTGACGAATACCGCTCCAGCCGTCGCCAGCGTCAGTTAACGCTAGCGGACCTGGTTTATCAGGCGCTGATTGCCTATCCCACCTATATCCATCCGGTACGACAGAACGCGATAAGCGTGGAAGAGGCGGTGACGTGGTTGCATGAAGCGCCGCGAGCGCAGATGCAGCTTTGCAGCGGCAAAAAAGGCTATGCCATACGGCAATCACGCAAACTGGCGATGGTGCTAAAAGTCGCGCTGCGTAAATATCAATTTTAAATGAAGGTAAGTGATGAAAGGGAATGCCTTTAAAAAACTGATGGCCGGTAAAAAATATCTTTTACTGCAGGGCCCAATGGGACCTTTTTTTAACGATATTGCTGAATGGCTGGAATCTCACGATCGTGAAGCCGTGAATGTGGTATTTAACGGTGCCGATCGTTTTTACTGTCGCCAGCGTAAATATCTGCCTTATTTAAAATCAGAAAAACAATTTCCGACATGGCTGCGCGATACGCATCAGGAATATAATTTCGATACGATTCTTTGTTTCGGTGATTGTCGGCCTATGCATTTGGCGGCTAAGCGCTGGGCACAGGCGAGAGGAATTCGTTTTATTGCGTTTGAAGAGGGCTATTTGCGTCCGCACTTCATTACGGTAGAAGAGGGCGGCGTGAATGCCTTTTCATCATTACCGCGCGATCCCGAGTTCTATCGCCAATTACCTGAAATGCATGCGGTGCAGATTGAACCCTTCCAGCCTTCCACCCAGAAGCGCATTGGCCACGCCATGTGGTATTACGCCGTCGGCTGGTTTTATCGCCATGAATTTAAAAACTATCGCCACCATAAGTCCTTCTCTCCCTGGTATGAAGCCCAGTGCTGGGTAAGGGCTTACTGGCGTAAGCAGTGGTACGGCTGGCGTCAGCGCAATGTGTTATCCCAACTGCAGTCCAGCCTGGATCAGCGTTTTTTCCTCGCGGTTTTGCAAGTCTACAATGACAGTCAGATTCGCAATCATAGTCCGTATGAAGATGTGCGCGATTATATTAATGAAGTGATCTTTTCATTTTCAAAGGGCGCATCGCGTGATGCGTTTTTAGTGATTAAGCATCATCCCATGGATCGCGGGCACCGCTTATATGCGCCTCTGATTAATAAGCTGTGCAAAGATTATGGCGTCGCGGGCAGAGTCATCTATGTTCACGATTTACCTTTGCCTGAACTGCTGAATCATGCAAAAGCCGTTATCACCATCAACAGTACCGTTGGCATCTCGGCATTAATCCATGGAAAGCCGCTAAAGGTTATGGGCAACGCGTTTTATGATATTCAGGGATTAACCTATCAGGGACAGCTGAATCAATTCTGGAATGCCAGCTTTAAACCGGACATGGGATTATTTAAGAAGTTCAGAACTCATATCATTGCTAATACGCAGATCAATGCGGTTTATTACGGTGGTGATAAACAACGTCGTGAAGGGGAAAGAAGCGTGGTCTTCAGGGAGATGAATGAAAGAATAGATGTGGTGTGATAGGTACAATATTATTAAGTCCTTAGCTTGACATCCTGATATCATTTAGGATATGTAGACGAAGAATAATATTGAATCGCTGTACTTCTTAGACTAATAGATTGCAAGAAAACGCAAAAAATTTATGAAGGGTGAATCGGCACATAAGTTTATTTGTTTGGAAATATAATTAGAAATGAAAGAGATGAAAATGGCGGTCAGGGAAAGAAATTTGGCGATGAGTGGTTTTTATTAACTAGCCCGTCAACTCTGATCGAGCATCTTCGATCCGTTAGAAATTACAGTGAATATTTTTCAAATGGATCAAGTTTTTTCAACCGACTATTTTGGTCTGATTGACATTAGCCAAAATTCCAACTCTAATTTATATTTATTAGTTGCGGCTTAATCTGATACATGGTTTGGAGAAGTTGAGGTTTATTGTTTTCTATACAGCTGACGAGTGCTTGTACTAAAGAGAAGGTAACTCTCATGCGTCATGCTACCAATTGCGTTATCAAAAGTTAATCAGTTTAGTTAATCTGGCTGATGGACTTAGCAGTATGTTAGGGCTTTCAAAATTATATGCGTCTTACATAATGCATTCTATCGTTACCGCTAGCTGGCCAATGAAGGTTGAACGGATGCGCTTATTTAATCTTAGACTATGGGATTACAATATTAAAAATTGCACCGATGCAACTTTAAAGGCTGTTATTAATTATGCAGTCGTGCCCCCAGAATATGGGCAGTTTCGAACCAGCATCAAACTAGATAAATAGAGCGTTTTAATCTCAGGCAGTGGTATCCGTCCAGTCCGGCTTCGTTAAAATATTGAAAACTTCAAAAAACATACAAGCATATCTAAGATAAAGTCGTTCATGATAGCATCGAACTGACCGATAGACGGATCGCAGTGCTAAAATGTACAGCCAGAGATGACGAGGCCTACATAGAAATTCAAACCGCTCATCCGGTGCATCTGTGGCCACAGGACTAGTTCTATATAGGCAATTTGAAAGGTACCGAGCGAATTTATCAACAGGCGTTCTTTTATTCTTACTCATTGCAAACTATACATCACCAAAACACCGATTACAGCGGCTGATTTAATAAATGACGGAATACTGGCCTTTTATGAGTCTCAGGGCATGCGGATGCTGAGAATCTTGGCCGATAGGGGGTATTGAGTTCTTTCATAAAGTGGATCAGTTTGATTACTAGCTTTCTCTGGCTATAGTAATACGAAAATAAAATTAATGTCACAGCGAACGAATGGTGTTTAGAATGCTTCAATCAAACGAAACTAAATGAGTTTTATCAGGTGACGTTCCGTAAGAATCTTTACGGCCGTTTCAACACAATGCAATTAGATATTGATTAATGGTGGCTCACTAAAATAATGAAAAAGCATCTGAGGGAATGTGTTGTAGGCGGACGTCACGGAAATGTTACTTGATGGAAAGCACATCTGTGCTGGGAAAAATAAAGATAAATACAATCTGACAAATACTTATGTAAATAACCGATAAATGTCAGATTAGATATAAGCTAATGCAGCTTCAAATATATTCCATTGTTGTACTGCTTTAGAGGTTTATAAATCCCTATCTTTTTCATATATGGGAATTTGCTTACGATCCCAATTAACACCTGTTTTAACAATGGTTGCTGGTCTGCCTGCTATTGCTGTAAATTCAAGAGTGTGTTTTTTTGTTATGATTGAACTAGTGCCGATAATTGTGTTATTAGGAATCTCTGAACCTTTCAAGAAAGTTGTTTCAGCACCAATCCAAATATGATCTCCAAGAATAATTGGCTTTGATTTATTTAAAACATTTCCATTTTTTATATCGAAAATAGTATGCCCATCACATGCTCTGAATAAAATGTTTGAGCTAAACATGCAGTCTTTTCCAATGCTCACGCTAAGATTATTATCACCCACTACCGAAAAACGAGCGCTTTCTATTGAGCATCCCTCATCAATAAATACTTGCTTGAACTTGTATGCGCAGACCATTTCTATTCTAGTATTTCTAATTCCTCTTGGATGAGTTTTATTTATTCGAATGTGACCTGCGCTGCCTATAAGTATTATTGTATTATGAAAAATAGCTCCTTCCTCAATTTCAACTACCCCTCCCTGAGTACCTTTATATTCTACTGTCAAGCCATCAATTTTAGGGTTGAGTATCTCATCGCCATTAGTACATAAAAGTTTATAAATAAAACTACTCATGAATATTTTCCTATTAGAATGGAATGTAAGATGATATTTTATTGAACCGTTGATTTAATTGCGGAATTTTTGCATTCAGCTAATGCTTCAAGGTTAACTTGTAAATTTACTGGTACTTCAAAGGGTCTCGATTCAGTTACTGATATAAAGGGATCAATAAAAGGCTTTTCTCCAGTTGCCAGATGGGATATGTGCCACAGTGACCACGCTTCCCAATATTTCTGTCGTTCCGAAGATATTCCATTTTGTAAGTAACCAGTATCAGCAGATGTCATCAAGGAGTCGGCTCTGTGACTGCCAAATGTTAGGGGCTGATTGACTTTCTTTATCGCTTTTGCGCCGAATACCAGTTTCAGACGTGCCAGGAATTCACTATCAGCGCCTGTTTTTACACAGTCCCATACTCCTGCCTTGCACAGTACCATTTCACGGCGAAAAAGGGGCGATGAAGGATTTAGGCGTTTTAGAGGATAAACGGGACGAGCATAAAAAACACCGTCATCCTGCATACGCACCCAGTTCGACACTGTACAAACTATGGTTGGATCGACCAACATAGGAGCTAATTGTTGCGTTAATTTTTCAGGATGGGACCAATCATCCGAGTCATGACAAGTGACAAATTGGCCTTGTGCTTTCGTCAGCCCAAGTCGTTTGGCTGCATAGGTGCCAACATTTCGCGGTAACCTTATTAATTTGATTCGTTTGTCCATACGAACTAATTTCTCAAGTCGTACTGGCGTGTCATCAGTGCTAGCATCATCCACAATGATTATTTCTATAGACTTATAATTTTGTGCCAATAGTGAAAAGACAGCATGCTCTGCCCGATACCCAGTATTAAACGTAGTCATTAATATTGATATCAGAGGACCGGATTGCATATCTGGACTCTCATTAGTACTAAGATTAATTGGTGAAGGAGCAAGCATGGGGTCATTTAATCTCAAAGGAGATAAATTATATGCAGCCAGAAACATATTTAGCCGTTGTAATTGTATCTCTGGAGTACCCTTATATGCATTAGTTTGCAAAAGTAATAATTCAGGATCGGTCACAATAATACTCTCTGGCAAGCGCTCAATCATGCTACGAACTTGCTCAAAACGGCCATTTCGCATAAGCAAAGCTATATGCAATGCAGGAGGGGAATTGGGTAACTCCTCTATTATTTTTAATGCAACTTGCGGCATAAATGGCATCAGACCAATTGTCAATGCCATTTTTTGGTGCATACTAACATATTTGTATTGAAATGATGTTATAAGCTGCTGAGCAGCTTCATATTCGCCACATGCAGCAAAAGATACTGCCTTGGCCAAATGGGATTGCCAGCAGGAAGGAATAATAGGTAATTGAGCTACTGAGTTGTACATAGATAATCTGTACATAGCCAGCAGTTTGTTTTTTTTCTCTTGTCTAGATTTAGGGTTAATTATTGCTGCAGCGGCATGGGCGTAATGTTTTTGATGGTAATACCATAAAAACTTTAGTTGATTAAGCATAATTGAAGTCTTTCTTAAAGGTCATTACCAAAAAGATCACGGGTGTAGACCTTATTATTTATATCTGCGAGTTCGGCGACACGTCTATTAGCCACAATCAGATCAGCTTGCTGTTTAAATACGTTTAAATCTCGTATCACTTTTGACCCAAAGAAACTCTCTTCTTTGAGTACCGGTTCATACACTATAACTTCGATGCCTTTTGCTTTCAGACGCTTCATCACCCCTTGAACGCTACTAGCACGAAAATTATCACTACCTTTTTTCATTATAAGTCGATATATACCCACCACTTTAGGATTACGGTGCAATATGTCATCTGCTACAAAATCTTTGCGAGTAACATTTGACTCCACTATTGCACGGATCAAACTTTGAGGAATGTCCTTGAAATTTGCGAGTAGTTGCTTAGTATCTTTTGGCAGACAGTAGCCACCGTAACCAAAGGAAGGATTGTTATAGTGCTGCCCAATGCGAGGATCCAGACCAACACCTTCTATAATCTGGCTAGTATTGAGTCCATGTATAGACGAATAAGTATCTAGTTCATTGAAATAGGCAACCCGCATCGCGAGATAAGTATTGGCGAAAAGTTTGATAGCTTCTGCTTCGGTACTGTCGGTAAGAAGAACTGGTACATCCTTAGATATAGCGCCTTCACGTAATAGATCTGCAAAAATTTGCGCTCTTTCACTGCGCTCGCCTACTACAATACGTGAAGGATATAAGTTATCTTGTAGTGACTTACCTTCACGTAAGAATTCCGGTGAAAATAACAGATTTTTGCAGCCTAATTCATGTTTAATTTTTTCAGTAAATCCGACTGGCACAATGGACTTAATCACCATGACTGCATCAGGATTTATAATCATAACATCCCTTACAACTGCCTCAACAGAACGAGTATTAAAACAGTTAGTTACTGAATCATAATCTGTGGGAGTAGCAATTATGATAAAATCAGCATCTTTATATGCTTTAAATTTATCTAACGTTGCTCGCAACGTTAGTGGGGAATGGATAAGATATTCCTGAATATCCTTGTCATCGATTGGTGAGACTTTATTGTTAATCGACTGCACTTTTTGTTTATCAATATCTAATGCTATGACGACATTATGTTGAGCAAGAAGAATTGCATTAGACAAACCTACATAGCCAGTTCCGACTATTGTTATTTTAAATATTTTTGGTTTCATTAATTCCATCTTTTATTATGTCGTGGTTGTAAATATATTTTTATGATGAAAGAATTGTGGTGGGGTGGTGGTTTTTTTCTAAATTTTATTATTTTTACTAATGTATGCCAAAACTTCTTTAATACTATTAATATCTAATTTCTCTCCGTGTTGAATTAATGGATGATAATGTATACGTCTATGCCTCGACCTGAGATAATAATCAGGTTGTATTGAACCGCTTCTGAAAATTTCAATAAGTGAGCACTTGGGGGGAGTGAATGCTATATGTGAAAGTCCAGCTCCATGTGGGGAGATTACTATATTAGCATTGGAAAATATTTCTACCTGCTCTGCAAAACTGATATCTTCTGGATAAATAACTCTAAAACCTTGAGATTCTAATTTTTTTTCTATCTCTAATTCATTAGATGGTCCTCTAGAAGATTTCCTTCGAGATATATATATTTTTAAATCTATTGTTTGTGGATACGATACTTTCGAGAAAAATGAGTACATTGCTGCATCCCAAGTATAACTTCCAGCATATAAATGCAGCGCTTTCTTTATAACTGTATTTGAAAGGTTTTTAATGGAAATAAATCGACTACGTTCAATGCATAATCTTGAGGCAATAAAATCAAGAATATGAAAACGATCCTCTGTGTAAATTATAGGAATGTCATCGGGCAGCTGATTAATATATCTAAGACCTGCCATAGTTTCGCATAAATTATGATAAAAATTGTCACATATATAGTCTATAGGAAGGATGATTGCCTTTTCTATACTTTTTTCAATATTAGAGGAAAAGTAATTACAATTATTTAACCGAGCTAATCTTGCGGAATTTGATGAATCATAAAAGCCATTCTCATCAGATACTGCGTAGAAGTTATGATTAAAATTATGAAATCTCGCACCAATAATGATGCGGAATCTTGCTTGGCTATTTTGATACAACGTACGTTTGAAACCACGCTCGATAAGTATTTGTTTTATTTTTTTATCATAACTAATGAAATCTTCATCAAAATAATCATATTGCAACCCAGGGTTGTGGATGTAGTATAGTCCAGATTCTTTATCAAAAATATCGTGTAAACTTTCAATTCTTTTTTTATCTGAGCAATACTCTTGCAATATAATCTTTGTATTTAAATTATCATCAACATTTAAAATTGTTTTGAGGTTATCATAAATTGATAGATGGCAGGTAATACGCCGTTCGACTTTATGTCCAAATGGCGATTGTTTGACTTTTGAACAGGTCATTTCAAACTTCGCAAATTCATTATCTTTTAACATTTTAGATAATATCATTGTAAACTTATGGCCATCTATATTTCCATTTTCAAACCATATGTCGAGTTCTTTTATTGATTTATGGGCATCGTTAATGTCTTTTTTCGATATGTTCATATAAGCTATTTCTTAAAGTTTAGCATGAAATGATATATTCTGTGATTTATTAATTAAATGTTTTCTTTAAATTTATTAAATGCAGATTGAATTACTTGGTGCATGTCATAATAACGATACTCCGCCAAGCGCCCTCCAAAAATAGTATTAATTTCTGATTTTGCCATAGACATATACTTTTTGAAGATAAGTGTATTTTTTTCATCACCAATTGGATAATACGGTGTTTTATTTCTCGACCAAATATCAGGAATTTCTTTGGTAACGATAGTAACATTATCGTTGGCATTACTTTGGTCAAAATATTTATGTTCAATCATTCTTGTCCAGGGAATATCTAAACTGTTGTAATTCACAACTGCGTTTCCTTGGTGATTATTATATGGCATGGTTTCGGTTTCAAATCTCAGTGAGCGATACTCAAGTTCGCCATGCTCAAATTTATAGTACTCATCAATTTTCCCAGTGAAAACAATTTTTTTAGCAATGCTATTCCAGTATTCTTGATTCGCAAAATAATCAATTTTTGTTTTGACTTCAATTCCCTCTAAGATGTTTTCGAACATAGCCGTGTATCCTCCTATTGGGATTCCCTGATACTTATCGTAAAAATAATTGTTGTCCCATGACATTCTTATTGGTAGGCGTTTAATTATGCTTGCAGGAAGTTCTTTAGGGTCTTTTAGCCATTGTTTTTTTGTATAATCACGAATCAAACAGTTGTAAATATCCTCACCTACAAGTGTAAGAGCCTGTTCCTCAAGATTTAACGGTTCTCTGTTAAGTTTTAGACGCTGTGATTCGATTTTTTTCATTGCTTCTTCTGGAGTGATGACACCCCACATAGCATTGAAAGTATACATGCTAAAAGGCAGTGAGAACACTTTTCCATTATTGATAGCAATTGGACGATTAACAAAAGTATTAAATTTGGCAAATCTATTTACAAAGTTCCATATTAAATCATCATTGCAATGAAAAATATGTGGCCCATAAACATGCTCATGAATACCGTGCTTTTTTATAGTGTAACAATTACCTGCTATATGATCACGTTTATCGATAATAAGACACTTTTTCCCAGCATCTGTAGCTAACCGTGCGAAAGTACTGCCAAATAAACCAGCTCCAACAATTAAATAATCATACATTTATAGATTCTCTTCTTAAGAAAATTTTGGAAGGTTTTTTACAAATTCATTTTTAAAGTTAAAGAATGAATCCTTGTGTTCATTAGGTATTCTTTTTTCAGCCCATTGTATTAATTCGGTGGAGAACGTTTCCCACTGCGATTTTATTTTATGGAAGTCTGGTTGTTTCGTGATTTGTTCTTGTGTATAACGAAGTGCTTCGAATACCATGAGGCGTCTGCTATCAGAAATATTTGTAATCTGATCGCGTTGAGAGAATTTTCTATGGGTACATACTTCTTGATCAATATAGGATATCTTTTTCGCTGCAATGATGCTATGCCAATGATAGAGAACGTCATTATGTACTACAGTCGATCCGAAAAAGATATTTTTGTCATGAAGAAAATTCGTCTTGATAATCCTATTCCAAGGGTAATTTATTAGCGCGGCAACATTCTTTTTAATCGATGTGGCATTATCATCTTTTGAGAGTGAATCCCAAAGTTGAAGATCCCCATTAAACATACCACGTGATTTTTTTTCTTCAAAAAATTCAATTCTATACTTCATGAACAAAAGATCAGCATCATCTGTAATTGCTTTTTTAACGGAATTTTCGAGGCCATTCGCATTAATAACATCGTCAGCATCAAGGAAAAAAGTATATTTTCCAGTACACAGTGGTATTATTGAATTGCGCGCACGCCCAGCACCCTTATTAACTTGCATATAAAAATTGATATTTTTATGATTATTAGCATAATTTTGGCAAATTTCAGCAGTTCGATCACTTGAACCATCATCTATAATAAGAAGGTTATATTTTAAATTTGATATTTTCAGAACAGACTCGATACTTTCTGCTATAAGATCTTCACAATTATAAACAGGCATCACAATAGTTAAATCCAGCTTAGGATAGGATTTACTATAGTCCTCAAATTTTCTTTTGAAATTAGGACGAATGTTAACAGGAGGAGATATGCTTTGAGCTTTGCAATAAATATCAAATAAACGATGCTTGATTAAATTTTTAGTCATCTGGTCCAGCTGCTTGTCAATTATCCAACTGGTTCGATAACAGTAATCATAAAAAGCGTCTAACACTGATTGTTTTTTTATTTTGTTCTGCGATAGAAAGTTTACAGTCGTGTTAAGGTGCGATGAAATTGCTGCCAGCTTATATGATGATGAACCCATTGTTTGGCCTTCTCTGGCCATTCTGTGATAGCTGATTAACTTATCTATCACCACTACACGCTCAGCTTCTGATAAAACAAACCAGTGCAAGGGATTATCTTCATAAAAATAATCGCCTTCTGGAAATAAAATATTTTTTTCTTTCATGAAGCTAGTTAGATACAATTTTCTCCACGGAACTGGTGACATCGTGAACAGATCAGAACAAATTGATCCTTGAGTAACCTTGTTCAAAGGTATGTTTTCCCATCTTTTCTTATCATAGGAATCACTAACTGCTCTATTATCCTCATGAAAAGTTCTGAAATCACCTATTACTATTTCAGCATTAAATTTTTCCGCAGTATTAATAAGACTTTCAAAAGCATCGTTCACAATCCAGTCATCACTGTCAACAAAACCAATGTATTTTCCTTGGGAAGCTTTAATCCCAATGTTACTTGGTATTCCAGCTCCACCCAATGTATTGAAACTTAAATTAATGATTTTTACTCTATCGTCAATGTTCTTATACATCTCAATGATTTTTTTACCGTTATCTGTTGATGCATCATTGACTATTATTAGCTCGAAATCTCTTAATGATTGAGATAATACTGATTGTATGCTGGCGTCGAGATATGGGCCAACATTAAAAACCGGCATTATTATTGAAAGTAACGGCTTGTTACTATGCTTTTCAAATGGCTTGATAGGACTGATTTCAGTTATAAGACCGAGGTTTGCCATTCTTTCAATGTTAAATTTAGCTTGTGGGTAAAGAGGACTATCCAGAGCTATCTTCTTATACTCAGAAAAGGCTAAGTCATAGTTGCCTTCTTTTGAATATTTATTTCCTTTTATTAAACTCACTTTTCAGCCTTTATAAAATTACTTTGGTTAAAGCGCTAACGATAAAATTGTTCGCAATGAATAAATATAGTTCATCTTTCATCTTTCATTTAAACCCCTCGTCGCTGAAGGCGGTATTGCCGTACTGAACGGTTTAAAGCAAAAGGCAACATTATCCTTCCAAGTAATGAACTCTTGCAATGAATAAGGTTTTCTCCAAGTTTATATGAAAGATGACGTTTAATACGTTCGGCTTCATGTGCGTCATGGTAAGTTGATATTGGGGGAAGCATGTTTAGAGATTCTTTACTATTTTTTTGGTGCCATGCACGATGCTCAGCGGCAAGTGCTTTAGGTATTCTCAACCAGCCAATTAGAGAACCTGAGTGCTGAATCATTGTAGCGCCTAGTCGGTAACCGAGTTCTTGCTTAATTCGCTCTGCTGCCCCCAAAATTGCTGGATTATGCTGTTTTGATTCCTGGTTTTTAAGAAAATAATTTTCTAAATCATTTTGTGCCTCATGTAATTGTGTCAAGAGGACCTTGTTTTCGTACTGAATTTTTTCATTTCGTTCATTAAGAAGTTGCATTTCTTCTTCTACGATAGCTGTATTTGTTTTGTTGATATTTTCTAAATGGTTTTTGATACAACTTTCTTCTTTACCCTTGGGGCTTACACGTTCATAAATATTTTCATTGCAGGTTGTTTTTTTACCCGAAATTCGATTTTCAAATTCTTTTTTAATTATATCTAACTTCGAAAATAATATTTCCTTTTCTGAGGTGCTTCCCTTCACTAAGAGTAGTAAACTATCACGCATCTCTGTATAAGCTTCATATAGGTCAGCAATCAAATCATCTTTTAATATGCGATGCTGAGTAATACTATTCCAGGCCTTTTCAGGGCAAGGTTTGTTGAAATTTTTATTCAGCAGAGGAAGGTTTGCGTGTGACTGAATTTCGGAATAAAGTTTCGTACAAGCAGGATAATAGCTAAGTAATTGCTCCAGTATATATTGCTCAGTAATTTCTACCCCTAATGCTTTCTGTTCTTCTTCCACATCCGCACAAGAAGGTTCAAAAAGTTCCAATATTTTTTGTGTCGTAAAAGGTGGGTTTTCTTTTAATGACTCCTCTTCTTTTTTATTACATGATATTATGGTTTTAATTTTTTTATCTTCATTCCCTAGATACGATTCCTCCTGATTTCCTACAATACTTTCGACCTTTTTTAATTGTGATTTTTTATTTAATATTACTTGTTGTGAACTAATTAAGATGCAGCGTTTACGATTTTTGATGAAGAACTTTAATAGGGAGGTGTTATATGCTACCCAATTACAGATGTGATGATTGATATTTAAATCTGAACTGATTTTTTGATCTTCTGCTATTTTCATAAGCGCATGCTGAGGAGAATCATATACCAGCACGAATATTAAGGTATCGTCCAGTTGACGCCAGTAATCCAGTGAGTAAATTGACTCGGGTTCAGACCATCCCCAAAGATTCTCATCCATGTTCCCTAGCATTAGATCTAGCGCCATTCCCTGCCAGATAGGAGCAACTTGCAGAGGCTTTAGCTCTTCTTCTGTTGTTGCACTACCAAGATCAGGCACTCGATAAAGTTTATTAATATTCTTTGTAATATCTTGTGGAAGTAAACCTTCACGTCTAGAAGGGCTTGGAGAAGCCATTCCCTGTCGTTGCAAGGCGTCTTCCACCTCCAGATATCCTGAACTGGGGTGTCCCACGATGAGTATACAATTCACTGAAACTCCTAAATTAACGCATAGAGGCGCTATATTCTGTTTGAAAGAAACAAGTCATTTAGACTTTATGGTGATTTTTTAATACCGTTTTTTTGATTGCATTTTTACACTTATAAAAGTGTTTAATAACTATATTGTGGAGATGCAGGAAGTTAATTAGGATATATTAATTGATCATATATTCTTATCTCTTATCCCGAGCTTTTAAAAAATAGCTAAGTTTTTATCTTTAAATTATATTCGTCATTGACTTATCACTTATCAGTAATTTAATCCTGATGCTCACGCAAAGTAGCCAGTCCCATCACAATCAAGCCATACATCAAACTAAGCAGTACGCCGACGGTGGCTAAGTTATATAGACGTCGCGGATATTCAGCATCTTCAGCGAGCGAAGGCTGGCTAACCACCAATAGATGCTTAAGTTTGCGGTACGCTTCGACTCTGGACTGCTCAAGGGTAATAAGCCCTGTTTTATAGATGTCTGCCGCCAGTGTCGCCTGGGTTTGTACATCTAAATAACTGGCGGTGACTTCATTCATGGCGTTTTTATCAACGCCTGTTAAGCGGTTTTGTTCCTGCGTTAGCTGTTGAGTTAATGCATTGACGGTGGCCTGCGCAGAGATAACGGCAGGTGCCGTTTCGTTCATGTAGCTTTGTAACTGTTTCAGTTGTGCCTGCTGACGCGCCAATTCGCCTTCAATTTGGCTTACCACACCCAAGCGGGCGCTGCTGGTAGATTCCGGGCTAATCAGGTGGTGGTTATTCTGGAACTCCAGCACTTTGACTTTCTCGGCCTGAAGCCGTTGGTAAGCACGGCCGACTTCTTTTTCAACAAAGGCGAGCTGTTCCAGCGCCACCTGATGCCCCAGCTTATTAATAAAGCGATCGGATTCTAGCAACATCAATTTGATGACTCTCTGGCCATACGCTGGCTCAAAGGCCTGCAGTTCGATTGTCATTACGCCGGATATTTCATCCAGACGCAGCGCCAGATGATCGCGATAATATTTGAGGAATGCTTCCTGGCTGATGTTGCTACCGAGACGGGAAAAAAAGTCTACTTGGTGGTTCTGGTAATGGGCTTTCAAGCCCAATTCTTTATCCAGTTTTGCCAGCAGATCGGGAGATTTAAGATACTCCTGGATAAGCTGCACATCCTGATGATTACTGCCACCCAGACCCAGCAAAGATAGGGCATCGGGCAACATTTTAAGCTGGTCTGCTTGCTTTACAACGATCTCAGCCCGGCTGACATAGCGATCGGAGGCGATAAAACCAAAGTAGATTCCGGCTATGGCAAAACAGACCACCACCCAGAGAAAGCTGCCAAGCTTGAGGCTTTTTTTCCAAGAACGATGAGCAAGGCTATAGCCTTTAGAATCAACAATAAAACTTTTAGGCTTGGTTTTTAATTTTTTAAGTTTGCGCTTTAAACACGAAGCGGGTTTGGATCGAGTTGGCTGGTTCATGGTTTTATTGGCTTGTTATAAATTTTGATAAATACGGATGGCGTCTTCAATATCGTCAAACATCTCAAGAGTGTTATTACGCAGCACTATTCCCATGTCGCATTGCTGGCGTAAGTTCTTTATATCGTGTGTGACCATAATCAGGTTTGCGGTTTGGCGTTTTTCTGTGAAGACGTCAATGCACTTCTGTTTAAAGCGGGCATCGCCTACTGAGGTAATCTCGTCAGTCAGATAGATGTCAAAATCAAAGGCCATGCTCATGGCAAATGCGAATTTTGATTTCATACCGCTGGAATAGGCTTTAATCGGCAATTCAAAATGCTGGCCGATTTCTGAGAACTCTTTCACCCACTCTTCAATAGCCTGTGTGTCACGTACACCATGGATACGGCAGACAAAGCGGGTATTTTCTCGTCCGGTCATACTGCCCTGAAAACCACCGCCAAGAGCGAGTGGCCAGGAAACACGACAGTGACGCGTTAGCTTTCCTTTATTGGGCATATCCATCCCGCCCAGCAGGCGCAGCAGGGTGGATTTTCCTGCTCCGTTCGATCCCAAAATACCGATATTGCGATTGCGCGGTAATGTCAGGCTCACGTCACGCAATATATAGTTGCGGCCAAATTTGGTGGGATAATACTTCGTTACGTTATCAAGAATAATCATCTTATTAAGCTCTAGCTGGCGAGCAGTCGACGATGGCTCAGGCGATAGCAACTCATGGCAAATGTCAGTAGCACTAACGTTAAGCTGATTAGGTAGCTCCAGCTGACGTCTGGGCTGACATAGCCCGCTATCCAGCCGCAGCGTATCAGCTCAACGGCATGTATCAGCGGGTTCCAAATAAACCAGTGCTGAAACTGCGGTGGTACGGTTGCAAGGGGATACATAACGCAGGAGATAAACATCAGTGGCATCATCATTAGGCTGAGGAACTTATCTGCTTCTTTAAATAAATTACTTAGAACACAGAAATTTATACCGAGTGAAAATGAAAAAATCATCAGTAAGAAATAGATAAGAATGACCTGCAAAGGATCATGCGGAATAGCATCAAAACCAAACCATAATAATCCCAATACCAGTACGCAGCCCACAAACAGACCAATAATGGCTTCGAGAATAAAGCGAGCAACAAAAGTGGAGAACGGTGTGACCTGCCGGTAACAAAACAGGGCTTTATTCGCACTGACCGCCGATTGAAGTTTGCTCACCACATTTCGGAAAAACAAAAAGGGCAAATAACTGGCGGTTATAAATAAGGGGGCAGGTGCCCCGCCAAACCCACTTTGTCCGCGCATGCCAAAAACTAAGCTAAATACGCTAATCATCAGCAATGGATCCAATAAGGCCCACGCATACCCTAGTCGGTAGCTGCCAAAGCGGGTTTTCAATTCACGGATAAGCAGGCCAAAGGTGACATCGCGTAGCACCTGAAACGAGCTGCGCGGCGTTTGGTTAAGAACGGGTTTAAACATAGGAAATTATGACCTTATGGTAGCCTCACCTGCAGGCGAGGCTACCTTGGGGATTATCTCAGGATTACGTTCGAAGCCACGGCAACTTGATAGATGATTTGGGTAATGTCCTTGATTGACTGCAGGGTTTTGCTATCAACTTTCGGCATGACCAGAATCTGATCGCCCGGCATCACATCGCCTTTGCCCATAAACTCCATTAGCCCGTTGGCATGAATAACCGCAATACGTTGGTCATTGGCGCGCTCAGTAAAGCCACCTGCCCAGGCTACATAGTCATCGAGGCTGGCATGTGGGTTAAAGACCACGGCCTGCGGCACCATAACTTCGCCACCCACCTGAATCAGGTCAGTTTTATACGGGATAACAATCTGATCGCCTTGCTCCAGCTGGATATTGGCAATCACACCTTTATCGGCGACCACCACTTTACCTAATGGCTGAACTTTGCGTGCTTTCTCCACAAACTTCATCACCAGTTCAGCTTCTTTGGCGCGAATAGAGGCTTCTCCATCCGAGCTGGCAGGAGCCGTAAATACGCTGCGTTCCAGGCGGTTCAGCGACTCATCCAGCATCTCTTTTTGCCGCGCCGCCACGCTTTTACGCATGACATAAATGGAGCCGTAATCTGCCAGGTTAGGATCAATCGGAATGTGATTTAGAAGGTCATGCAGTCGGGTTTCTCTGCGCACGGTGAAGAAAGAAGGCCCCTGATAACTGCCCGAAACCTGCACATCGTAAACCTGGGCATGCATATCATCGTTAAACAGGACTTTGTCACCGTCGTTAAGCTGGATGTGAGCAAAATCTTTATAAGGAAGATATACCGAGAAAGGTCCGGAAGAGCGGGTACCAATAACACCCACGTGACTGACTTTTGCCAGAGGGAGCGCATAGTCGATGAGCTCCGAGCCCAGCGTGTCATTTTCCTTCAACTCAAAACGGAAGGGATTACGCACTTTCCCCGCGACATTGATCATCGGACCTTGCGGTTCCACGAGGATGACGTCCTGATCTTTCAGCGAAAGTTTAGGCATCTTACCTTGCTGCATAAACTCGTAGAGATCTATCTGGCGAATAACCCGGTTATGACGTATGAATTTAATCTGACGATAGCTGCCACGATCGGGATCAATGCCACCAGCGCGTTTCAGGTAATAAAGAACGCTGTCCGATGATTGTCCTGCATATTGCCCAGGACGGATCACTGGACCAGTGACAAATACGCTGACTGGGGTGGCTGTTAATAAATTGACGTAAACGCTAATATTATTGGTGAAAACATCGCTAATATGGCTACTGACCAAATTATTAACTTTGCTGGCCGCCACGTTCTGCACATTAATTGGGCCGACATCAGGAATGAAAATATTCCCCTGGTTATCAACCGTGACGACATTGGAGAAGTTCACTGCGCCCCAAATCCATATATTCAGTTTATCTCCTGGCGCGATGAGATAATTGTCATTCAATCCGTCGCTGCGCTCGGTTTCATAACCACCGGCAAACAAGTTTGCACCATAAGGTGGCGGCAGGCCTGATTCAGATTGTGGCAGAAGTTTTCTTACGTCTGTTTCACCCGGCAATAGCATGCCCTGACGGTTTTGCTGAGCAAACGTACCGGCTCCCGGTACAGCATTAGTCTGGCCACCCAGCGTAGCCTGGCCGCCAAGCTGTGTACGCCCACTGTCGGCTGCATTAGCGGGGGCATTCAAGCCAAACGTGGGTACCTGATCCGGTGTGTCGGCAGCGTGCGTTATTAAGGAGCTGCAAGCGGCGCACATTAGCAGCAGCAGGGCGGTTAATTGACGAAACTTGGTTTTTTTCACAACATTTATCATCGATTTATTACTCAGCGATCAGGTTTCTGACAGACGCCTGTTCCAGTTGTGGGATCAGATACCAGCGATCAGCGTTCTTACACGCGGTACGTTGGGACTGATTGCGATTACTGTTAACTAACAACTCAACGCAATCCTGCCCGAGGGCGGAAACATAACGCTGGCCTAGCGTAAAGGTGGCGCCATTGGCGCTCAGGGCAGCTCCCTGCGGCAGCGTATTCAGTGATTGCTGGAGATTTTCCGGCATCGCCTGGAGATGAGTGGCATCGGACTTATTGACCAGCGGACGTGATGCGTCGACCTGCTTGGGCGAATAGGCGCAGCCAGCAAGAGGCAGAGCGAGCAGCATCACCATAAAGCGAATAGTTTTGTTCATTTGCAAATAGTTTCCATGTACTTAAAACCTGACGTGTAAATATTGAAAAACCAATGCGGCATGGCATGAACAAAATATTCATGATGAGTAATGAAAAGAAGTAATTAACCGCATTTGAAAAAAGGCTTAGAAGAGAAAATGATAATCGACATCATGAGTAAACAAGAGTGGGTGCACATTAGCCTTATGCGCCTCGAATCATTTTTTAACTAAGCGCCCCCAATAGAGTGGGGTGGAAATTGGTACGCTACCGCCCCAGGCTTTACAGCTACCTGTGCACTGGAACATTTCAAGTTCATTAGATAAAGCTATTTTCTGAGATGGGCTCCATGCTCAAAAAACAGCCGTATTATACGTGTCTTAAAATTATTGAATTTGCGTAAGAGCTGACAGAGTTGTAAGCATTTCGGTAACTAGAGGAGCGCGTACGGAAAAGGGATTTTAAGTAGAGAGGAGTAACGTGCTGAAATGAAGCTTGATTATTTAATCAGCACCTTCAGGAATTATCATTCGCGCGCCCGAAAATGCACGCTTATCGGCTAATTGAAGCTGCTAAATGAAAATACGTCTATAGTCCGGTTTAAGATGTCGGATAATTAAGTTAATTGAAAATATCTTGTCCATTATCAATATTTCTTCGTGGCTATTTTGTTAATCGGCGTTGCAAGCGTCGATTGCAGGGCGAGGCAATCTTCGCGATAATCGCGCTTAACACATCCCTTCCTCGTCGGGCTAACGACGCGGAGGGGATTTTTTTCATCTATATCCGCCATACTTCATGCTGTAGGCGCGTTGGCTGCTCTCGTTCATCCCAATCACTTACCTAAGTAAGTTCATCGGGATTCGCTCGTTTGCCGCCGTCCTGCAACATGAATTATTGAGGGTATTAAACCTAGCCTTTATAAGGAAGAGGACGATTTATGTATAACACCCTGGGCAATCAGTACGATAACTCCCTGGTTTCCAACGCCTTTGGTTTCATGCGTTTCCCGGTTAACTTCCAGCCTTACGACAGCGACGCCGAGTGGGTGATCACCGGTGTACCTTTCGATGCGGCAACATCAGGCCGTCCGGGCAGCCGTTTAGGACCCGGCGCCATCCGTCAGATCTCCACTAACCTGGCATGGGAAGGCTGCCGCTGGCCGTGGGATTTCGATTTGCGTCAGCGTCTGAATGTCGTCGATTGCGGCGATCTGGTTTATGCCTTCGGCGATTCACAGGATCTGTCAGATAAACTGCAGGCGCACGCTGAAAAGCTGCTGGCGAACGGCAAGCGCATGCTGACCTTCGGTGGTGACCATTACGTGACGCTGCCGCTGCTGCGCGCGCACGCTAAGCACTTTGGCAAAATGGCGCTGGTGCACTTTGATGCGCATACCGATACCTATTCCAACGGTCCAACCTTCGATCATGGCACTATGTTCTTCACCGCGCCGAAAGAGGGCCTGATCGATCCACAGCACTCTGTGCAAATTGGTATCCGTACTGAGTTCGATAAGAGCCTCGGTTTTAACGTGCTGGATGCGGCGCAGGTCAACGATCGCAGCGTTGACGATATTCTGGCGGAAGTGAAGCGCACCGTTGGCGATCTGCCGGTGTATCTGACCTTTGATATCGATTGCCTCGATCCGGCACACGCGCCGGGCACCGGTACGCCAGTGATTGGCGGCCTGACCAGCGACAAAGCTACCAAGCTGATTCGTGGTTTGCAGGGCATGAATATTGTCGGTATGGATCTGGTGGAAGTGGCGCCGGGCTACGATCACGCGGATCTGACTTCGCTGGCGGCGGCGACGTTGGCACTCGATATGCTGCACGTACAGGCCGCGAATAAAGGTTAATCCTTGCGCTTGCGGCTACACTTACTGGCAGTCAATTAATCTGCGGAGGCAACGATGGGCTTACTTGATGATTTAGTTGGATCGCTGAGAAATAACAACGGAAGCGGGCAGGGCAATCAGCTCCAGCAGCTTATGGCTATCTGGAACTGGGTGCAGGAGCAGGGCGGCGTTGAAGTGTTGCTGCAAAAGTTCCAGCAGGGCGGCCTGGGGCAGGTGCTGAATACCTGGATTGGCAGCGGTAACAATCAACCGGTTAATAGCGGCGAGATTCAAAATGCGCTCGGCCAGGATCAGCTGCAGTCGCTGGCGGATAAGCTGGGTACCGATGTGAATGGTGCATCCGGCACGCTGGCGGCGCTGCTGCCGCAGGTAATTGATAAGCTGTCGCCGCAGGGACACGTCGACACGTCCAGTACGCAGGATTTGGGCGCGATGGTGGACGGCTTGTTTAAGCGCTGAGTTTTGCCAGGTTGGCATGAATGCCAACCCTACGTGTTAAGGAGCGCTTTGATGCGCTCCTTTTTTATGCGCATTACTTACCCGATGCAATCCGGTCACGAATATGTTGCGCGCGGGCTGCAGAATCAGGATGCGAATCAAACATTGTGCTCTGATGACCCTGTTCCAGCTTCGACAGTTTCTCAAAACTGGTTGCTAAGCCGAGTGGATTAATGCCGCGCTTTTTCAGCAGATCGTAAGAGTAATCATCAGCTTGAGACTCCTGGGTTTGCGAGAATTGTGCATTCACTAATTTCTCACCCATTTCACCCAGTTCCGACTGCGATAGCGAGCCAATCACGCCGCCAACCGATGCCGCCGCGCTGCGCGTTGCCGTGGTGGTGAGCGCTACCTGCATCGCTTTGCGCGTATGGCCAAGCGCCACGTGGCCCATTTCATGGCCGAGTACGCCCTCCACTTCGTTGTCGGTCATCATATCCATCAACCCGCTGTAGACGCGGATGCAACCGTTCGCCATCGCCCAGGCATTGACGTCTTTGGTGAGATACACCTTGTAGTTGGCCGGCACGCCGTTGATGTTGTCGCCCAGCGCGGCAGCGATTTTGTTCAGTCGCTGCTGATATTCACTGTTAGCGGGGGCCAGTTGGTTGTCTTTATCCATCTGCGCACAGGATTGATCGCTTAACTCCTTCACCTGTGAATCGTTCAACGTATAGGCCTGATAGGCCTGTGCGCCAGATTGCAGCAGCGCGTTGTTATCGAATCCCTGGCAACCGCTTAATAGCGAAGCCATGCCCAGAGCGAGAACGGTGGCTCTCATTTTCATATCAGCATCCTTTGAGTAACAAGGTAAAGAAAACAAACACCTGAAACAGACACAGGCGTTTAAACGCTTTGGTTATAGCTCGCAAGTTGTTCACTTGCTAGCAGACAAGGCTGGAAATGCAACCGAATCGCCGTGATTTAGCACCCTGATGCATGTACTTTTGCCCTGATTTTCATGTACATTGATGTGCGACTTTTTTCTCGCTTCGCCTTATAACTGATTAATTACAATAAGTTAAGCGTGGCGGAGCATTAATCCGACCTGGAGTAGAAGATGCCCTCTCGTAAAGAGCTTGCCAACGCCATTCGCGCGTTAAGTATGGATGCAGTACAGAAAGCCAATTCGGGACATCCGGGTGCCCCAATGGGCATGGCGGACATCGCCGAAGTGCTGTGGCGTGACTTCCTGAACCATAACCCTACTAACCCGCTGTGGGCAGATCGCGACCGCTTCGTGCTGTCTAACGGTCACGGCTCAATGCTGATTTACAGCCTGCTGCATCTCACTGGCTACAACCTGCCAATGAGCGAACTGCAGAACTTCCGTCAGCTGCATTCTAAAACTCCAGGTCATCCGGAATACGGCTACACCGCTGGCGTGGAAACCACCACCGGCCCGCTGGGTCAGGGCATTGCAAACGCGGTCGGTTTTGCCATTGCCGAGCGCACGCTGGCGGCGCAGTTCAACCGTCCCGGTCATGACATCGTAGACCATAACACCTACGTGTTTATGGGCGACGGCTGCATGATGGAAGGCATTTCTCACGAAGTGTGCTCCATCGCCGGTACCCTGAAGCTGGGCAAACTGGTTGCCTTCTATGATGACAACGGCATCTCTATCGACGGCCACGTGGATGGCTGGTTCACGGACGACACCGCGAAACGCTTCGAAGCCTACGGCTGGCACGTAGTGCGCGGCGTGGACGGTCACGACGCTGACGCGATTAAGAAAGCGGTGGAAGAAGCCAAAGCGGTTTCCGATAAACCTTCGCTGCTGATGTGCAAAACCGTGATTGGCTTCGGTTCGCCGAACAAAGCCGGCACGCACGACTCGCACGGCGCGCCGCTGGGTGCCGATGAAATCGCGCTGACCCGCAAACAGCTGGGCTGGAACCACGGTCCGTTCGAAATCCCTTCAGACATTTACGCGCAGTGGGATGCTAAAGAAGCCGGCCAGGCGAAAGAGTCTGCGTGGGATAAGAAGTTTGCTGCCTACGCTGCCGCGCATCCAGAGCTGGCTGCTGAGTTCAAGCGTCGCGTGAACAACGAATTGCCGGCTAACTGGGCCAGCGAGTCGCAGAAGTTCATTGAGCAGCTGCAGGCCAACCCGGCGAAAATCGCCAGCCGTAAAGCCTCGCAGAATGCCATTGAAGCATTTGGTAAAATCCTGCCGGAATACCTGGGCGGCTCCGCTGACCTGGCGCCAAGCAACCTCACCATGTGGTCGGGTTCTAAGCCGATCAATGAAGACGCGGCGGGCAACTATATTCACTACGGCGTGCGCGAATTCGGTATGACCGCTATCGCCAACGGTATTGCGCTACACGGCGGCTTCCTGCCGTACACCGCCACCTTCCTGATGTTCGTTGAGTACGCGCGTAACGCCGCACGTATGGCCGCGCTGATGAAAATCCGTCAGATCATGGTCTACACGCATGATTCGATTGGCCTGGGCGAAGATGGCCCAACGCACCAGCCGGTTGAGCAGATGGCCAGCCTGCGCGTGACGCCAAACATGAGCCTGTGGCGCCCGTGCGACCAGGTTGAATCTGCCGTGGCGTGGAAGTACGCCATCGAGCGCGTTGACGGTCCATCGGCGCTGATCTTCTCGCGTCAGAACCTGGCACAGCAGGATCGCAGCGCTGAGCAGCTGGCTAATGTGGTGCGCGGTGGTTACGTGCTGAAAGACAGCCAGGGAACGCCTGAGCTGATCCTGATCGCTACCGGTTCTGAAGTGGAGCTGGCGGTGGCGGCATATGAGCAGCTGACGGCCGAAGGCCGTAAGGTGCGCGTGGTCTCTATGCCGTCTACCGACGCCTTCGATAAGCAGGATGCGGCGTACCGTGAATCCGTGCTGCCGAAAGCCGTTGCCGCTCGCGTGGCAATCGAAGCGGGCATCGCCGATTACTGGTTCAAATACACCGGCCTGAACGGCGCAATCGTCGGTATGACCACTTTCGGTGAGTCAGCGCCGGCGGATCAGCTGTTCAAAGAGTTTGGCTTCACCGTTGAGAACGTAGTTAAGACGGCGAAATCGATTCTGTAATTTTGCGTAATAAATTGCGCCGCTACCGGTTATGCACCGCCTGTAGCGGCGCGATTCATCGCGCGCATCTGTTACATATCTCCTACCTCAAACCTGAAACGGTTCAATTATTCCTGCAGTAATAATTTCTTCATGCAAAATTTGTGACGTGGATCCAATATTCTGCCACTCAATTGATCGCAATCATTCCCGTTATTCCTCTCTTGCATTACTCTAGCTGAACCGTTTCAGTTGTGAGCGAGTTTCTACATTTTGCCTCTGCTGACAGACAATAATTCCCTGTACAAAACGGTGTGAAACGCTCAGGCTAATCGGCACGTTTTTTCGGGTGTTGTTGAAGGTAGAGATGACCGTTCGCGTAGCAATAAATGGTTTTGGTCGTATCGGGCGTAACGTGTTGCGCGCTCTGTATGAAACCGGCCGCCGGGCTGAAATCACCGTGGTCGCCATTAACGAACTGGCGGACGCCGCCGGCATGGCGCATCTGCTGAAGTACGATACCAGCCACGGACGTTTTGCCTTTGATGTGCGCCAGGAGCGCGACCAACTGTTTGTTGGCGAGGACACCATCCGCATCCTGCATCAGGCCGAAATAGAGGTGCTGCCGTGGCGAGAATTGAATGTGGATATCGTGCTGGATTGCACCGGCGTTTACGGTAGCCGCGCCGATGGCGAGGCACATTTGCTGGCGGGCGCGAAGAAAGTGTTGTTCTCGCATCCTGGCGGTAACGATCTTGATGCCACCGTGGTGTTCGGTGTAAACGAACAGGCTCTTAAACAAACTGACCGCATCGTCTCCAACGCATCCTGTACCACCAACTGTATTATTCCGGTGATCAAATTGTTGGATGACGCGTTTGGCATTGAGTCGGGCACCGTGACCACCATTCACTCAGCGATGCACGATCAGCAGGTGATTGACGCCTATCACAGCGATCTGCGCCGTACCCGCGCCGCCAGTCAATCGATCATTCCGGTGGATACGCGTCTTGCTGCTGGCATTACCCGTATTTTTCCGAAATTTAACGATCGCTTCGAGGCTATTGCGGTGCGCGTACCCACCATCAACGTGACAGCCATTGATTTAAGCGTGTCTGTGCGCGAGGCGGTGAAGGCGTGTGAGGTCAACGCGTTGCTGCAAAACGCGTCAGAAGGGGCGTTTCGTGGTATAGTTGACTATACGGAATTACCGTTAGTCTCAGTAGATTTTAACCATGATCCGCACAGTGCCATCGTTGATGGCACGCAAACGCGGGTTAGTGGTCATCACCTTATCAAAACGCTGGTTTGGTGTGACAACGAGTGGGGCTTTGCTAACCGCATGATCGACACGACGTTAGCAATGGCCGCAAGCGGTTTCAGGTAAGACGCGGACTGCGTCTGGCAAAACTTATGAGAATCAACGAGAGGGTTCACCATGTCTGTAATTAAGATGACCGATCTGGATCTTGCTGGTAAACGCGTTCTGATCCGTGCCGATCTCAACGTGCCAGTGAAAGAAGGGAAAGTGACGTCAGATGCACGTATTCGTGCTTCTCTGCCTACCATCGAAGCGGCGTTGAAACAGGGCGCGAAAGTGATGGTTACCTCTCACCTGGGTCGTCCGACCGAAGGTGAATACAACGAAGAGTTCTCCCTGCTGCCGGTTGTTAACTACCTGAAAGAAAAACTGAACAGCACCAACGTAACCCTGGCGAAAGACTATCTCGAAGGCGTAGAAGTTGGCGCGGGTGAGCTGGTGGTGCTGGAAAACGTACGCTTTAACAAAGGCGAGAAAAAAGACGAAGAAACCCTGTCGAAGAAATATGCCGCGCTGTGCGACGTCTTCGTCATGGATGCGTTCGGCACCGCGCACCGTGCGCAGGCTTCTACCCACGGCGTGGGCAAGTTCGCGCCTATCGCTTGTGCCGGTCCGCTGCTGTCTGCTGAGCTGGAAGCACTGGGTAAAGTGATGAGCAATCCAGAACGTCCGCTGGTTGCTGTGGTAGGCGGTTCTAAAGTTTCTACCAAATTTGACGTGCTGCAGTCGCTGGTTAAGATCGCCGACACCGTGATCGTGGGCGGTGGTATCGCGAATACCTTCGTTGCCATCGACAATAACGTCGGTAAATCTCTGTACGAGCCAGACTTCGTTGAAGCGGCGAAAAAGCTGCGTGATGAGCACGGCATCCCGGTTCCTACTGATTCCCGCGTAGGCACGGAATTCTCTGAAACTGCACCGGCAACCGTGAAAAAGGTTACCGAAGTTGCGGATAACGAAGAGATTATGGACTTCGGCGACGAAACGGCGAACGCGATGGCTGCGATCCTGAAAGACGCGAAAACCATCCTGTGGAACGGTCCGGTTGGCGTGTTCGAATTCCCGAACTTCCGTAAAGGTACCGAGATCGTGGCCAACGCCATCGCTGATAGCAATGCATTCTCTGTTGCCGGTGGCGGCGATACGCTGGCCGCTATCGACCTGTTCGGTATCGAAGATAAGATCTCCTATATCTCTACCGGCGGCGGCGCATTCCTCGAGTTCGTGGAAGGCAAAAAACTGCCAGCAGTTGCTATGCTGGAAGAGCGCGCGAAGCAGTAACTCTTTGGGGGCGGCGCTTCGGCGTCGCCTGAAGGCTAGCCCTTTTTTGGGCAATCAAATCGCAATCCCTTCGGGGATGAACGGTAACGAAACGGGACACAACCATGTCTAAAATTTTTGATTTCGTAAAACCCGGCGTTGTCACTGGTGACGACGTTCAGAAAATTTTCCAAGTAGCGAAAGAAAACAAATTCGCTCTGCCTGCAGTTAACTGCGTTGGCACGGATTCCATCAACGCGGTACTGGAAGCTGCGGCCAAAGTGAAAGCGCCGGTCATCGTTCAGTTCTCCAATGGTGGTGCTGCCTTCATCGCCGGTAAAGGTTTTAAAACTGATGAGCCACAAGGCGCGGCAATCGCTGGTGCTATTGCGGGTGCCTATCATGTGCATCTGATGGCTGAAAAATACGGCGTGCCAGTTATCCTGCACACCGACCACTGCGCGAAGAAACTGCTGCCGTGGATCGATGGTCTGCTGGACGCGGGCGAAGAGCACTTCAAGAAAACCGGTAAGCCACTGTTCTCCTCGCACATGATTGATCTGTCTGAAGAGTCACTGGAAGAGAACATCGAGATCTCCTCTAAATATCTGGCGCGTATGGCTAAGCTGGATATGACCCTGGAAATCGAACTGGGCTGCACCGGTGGCGAAGAAGACGGCGTGGACAACAGCCACATGGACGCTTCTGCCCTGTACACCCAGCCAGAAGACGTTGATTACGCCTACACCGAGCTGAACAAAATCAGCCCACGTTTCACTATCGCGGCTTCCTTCGGTAACGTGCACGGCGTGTACAAGCCAGGCAATGTGAAACTGACCCCAACCATCCTGCGTGATTCTCAGGAATACGTAACCAAGAAACATAATCTGCCGCACAACGCGCTTAACTTCGTGTTCCACGGTGGTTCAGGTTCTTCTGCGGCAGAAATCGAAGAATCAATCGGTTACGGCGTAATCAAAATGAACATCGATACCGACACCCAGTGGGCAACTTGGGACGGTATCCTGCAGTACTACAAAAAGAACGAAGCTTATCTGCAAGGCCAGCTGGGTAACCCGAACGGCGCTGATAGCCCGAACAAGAAATACTACGATCCACGCGTTTGGCTGCGTTCAGCGCAGGCATCAATGGTTGTTCGTCTGGAACAAGCATTCAAAGAACTTAACGCTGTCGACGTCCTGTAATTATTCCTTACAGTACAATAAAGGCCCGAAAGGGCCTTTTTTTATGCGTCTCGTCTGGAAAATCCCACGAATTCAGGCCATTTTTGGCGCTTCGCCCTATTTTTGTTTAACCTTGTAATCGGAGTGTCGGAGTCAATCTGGCAGTTTTTTGCATTTTCCCGCGGGAAACTCAATAACAGGGCTAACAAATGGAAGACTTAAATGTCGTTAATGGCATTAACAGTGCCGGTGGATGGCTGGTACGTAATCAGGCACTGATCCTTAGCTATGCGGTCAATATTGTGGCGGCGATCGTTACCATCATCATTGGTATGTTCATCGCACGCATTATTTCAAATGCCATTAACCGCGTGCTGCTGGCGCGTCATATTGATGCCACCGTGGCTGATTTCCTCTCGGCGATGGTGCGATACGGCGTTATCGCGTTCACCATTATTGCTGCATTGGGTCGCGTTGGCGTGCAAACCGCCTCGGTGATCGCCGTGCTGGGTGCCGCTGGTTTGGCCGTGGGTTTAGCATTGCAAGGGTCGCTGTCGAATCTTGCTGCCGGCGTGCTGCTGGTGACCTTCCGTCCGTTCAAAACCGGTGAGTTTGTTGATCTTGGTGGTGTGATGGGTACCGTGCAGAACGTACAGATTTTCTCTACGACCCTGAAAAGCGCCGATGGCAAAATTGTGGTGGTGCCAAACGGTAAAATCATTGCCGGCAACATCATTAACTATTCACGTGAACCGATTCGTCGTAATGAATTCATCATTGGCGTGGCCTACGATGCGGATGTTGATCAGGTCATTGCACTGTTACAGGAAGTGGTGGAAGCGGATGAGCGCGTCTTAAAAGATCTCGGTATCCAGATTGGCCTGAACGAACTGGCGGCCTCCTCGCTCAACTTTGTCGTGCGTTGCTGGAGCAAAAGCAGCGATCTGCAAAACGTCTATTGGGACCTGATGAAGAACTTCAAGCGCACGCTGGATGCGAATGGAATTGGTATTCCTTATCCGCAGATGGATGTGCATCTGCATCAGGTGAAAAGCGAGCAACAGCTGCCCGCTCGCACCGAGTAATTGAGCAAGAGGCACCTGCGGGTGCCTTTTTTATTAATGAAACTAATGAGCAATTAATTCTTTCAATTTCCTCTAATACTCTCACCTCACTATACTGCACAGCATCTTCTTATTGTTCAGGAATGACACTGTGTTATCTGTTTATTTACAAGGGCTTGCCCTTGGTGCCGCGCTAATCCTGCCATTAGGTCCGCAAAATGCTTTCGTGATGAATCAGGGCATTAAGCGCCATTACCATCTGATGACCGCTGCGCTCTGTACCCTTAGCGATATTGCGCTGATCTGTGGTGGAATTTTTGGCGGCAGCGCGTTGCTGAATCAATCACCCATCTTACTGATGATCATTACCTGGGCGGGCGTGGCATTTTTACTGTGGTATGGCTGGGGTGCGCTGCGCAGTGCATGGCAAGGTGATGTGTCGTTGGCTTCTGAAGCCGAGCTGAAGCAGGGACGTTGGCGCATTATCGGCACACTATTGGCGGTAACCTGGCTGAATCCGCACGTCTATCTCGATACTTTTGTAGTACTTGGCAGCCTGGGCAGTCAGTTGCCATCAGTGGACGCACGCCGCTGGTTTGCCTTTGGCACCGTCAGCGCGTCTATTATTTGGTTCTTTGGCCTGGCACTGATGGCGGCATGGCTGTCACCACGATTGCGCACCGTGCGGGCGCAACGCGTTATTAATCTGCTGGTTGGTGGCGTGATGTGGTTTATCGCCATCCAGCTGGCGCGCCAGGGGATAGCTGCGTTCTAATGCAGATGTAAGCCGTAAAGTGCGGGCAGCGAACCCGCACTGGCGAGCAGTTCCAGTCGGATCTGGCTGAAACGCATTTCCTGCGGCACAAGGTGATGACACAGTGAATGGTGATTTTCCTGCACTTCAACCAGTAATGTGTCATCCAGCCACAAGCGATAATGCGTGGTGCAGTGTGGCGTTATCGACTGCGCATGCCCCATCTGCACCGTCTCCATCGCATGATCGAAATCGTTATCAAATAACAAGGTGAGTTGGCGCGCCTGCTGCGGTTCCCGCCATTGCCAGCTTACGTGGGGATGTGCGTCGTCCAGCGCCGGCACCCAGCAGTTTGTGTGGCGTTCCGGACGTAACTTGCCATTCAGCAAATAATCGCGATGCCACAGCTGCAGCGGCGCTTCCAGCGCAAAGGCCAGCAGGATTTGCTGCGGCGCGCGACGCGGCAACCAAAAATCAAACTCATCAACCCCGTAATCACCATCATTAATCTGACGGGTACGTTTTGCTACGCGAGGGTTGAGGCTATTAAACACCATCATCACGCCCGGCAAACGCTGGCTGGTCAGCGCCATCTCAATATCCGGATTCTCTGCAAAAGCGATAAACAGATAGCGATCGCTATCGGCCAGATAATCAAAATTCAGGCGATAAGCGCCCTGATCCTTGACCTCGATGCGTTGCGCGGCGAGCGGGCGATCGCCGCAGGTATTGGCGGGGTTGTCACTGGTGAGCAGCGACACCTGTAAGGTTTGCGCCCGCGCGGCACGCAGTTGCACGGTGATGGCCGGCAACCGTTCGCCTGCTTTTATCGGCAGCAGCAGTGCGCAGCGAGATGTCATGGGCTGCCATCCTGCATCCGCGGGCAGGGCGCGCAGCTGTAGCGTACTGCTGACCGTAACCTGTGCGTCTCGGGCGGGATTCGCCAGCGGCACGCGCGGTATAAATGCGCCCTGACGCAGCAACTGTTGCTGCAAGTCTCCCACCCGATCCGGCTGCGCCAGCTCGGCGGGCGTAAGCTGTTGCCGCTGACAGATGGCGGCTGCGCGTCCCACGGCTTCACCCAGTACGCCGCAGGTACACATCACGCGTGCGCTGCCAAATGCCACGTGCGTTGCGGAGATAAGGCGGCCGGTTAACAGCAAATTATCCAGCGATTGGCTATACAACGCGCGGAATGGAATGGTGTAGGTGCCTTTGCTGTGAAACTGACGACACCCTTCGTGTTGGCTATAGACGCCGTCGGCCGGATGCAAATCAATCGACCAGCCGCCATACGCCACGGCATCGTAGTGATCGCGCTGCTCAATGATGTCCTGCTGGCAGAGCAGCGTATCGCCAAGAAAACGTCGGCTCTCGCGCTTGCCGGGAATGAGCCCAACCCATTCAATGGTGAGGTTAGCGGCATCCGGGAATTCACCGGCGTTTTTGATGTAATCCCACACGCCCCAGACAATTTTCCACAGTTCCCACTTAATGGCTTCGCTTTCGTGCACGGTATCCAGCCGTCCGCCCCATTCCAGCCACCATAAATCGCATCCGTTGAGAGTAGCATTCAGGCGTTGGTAGCGCGGAATAGCGCTGATCTCTTTCAGCGCAAAAGAGGGCGGTACAAAGCGGACGGGCTGTGCGGCGCGTTTGGTGTAAAAGTAGATCGAATGCCCGAGCTTGTGGCCAAAATTTTCGCCTGGCGCCATTTTCTCGCCAAACTCGTCAACGGATTCTGCGCCGACACGATGTGCGGCACCGGCCAGATAGCCCAGGACGCCATCTCCGCTGGCATCAATAAACTGCGCGGCCGAAACCCGATAGTGCGTCTGGTTGATAGCGTTAAATGCCTGTACGGCCTGCAGGCGGCGGCCAGATTTTGCGATATCAGTAACCACAGTATTGAGCAGTAAGGTCAGTCCCGGCTGTGCCTGCACAATATCCAGCAGCACCAGATCAAACAGCACGGGATTGCCCTCTTTATTACGCCACAGATTCTCCTCCATGATCTCGCCCATGATGCCGCCTTCGCGCGCCCAGCGGTTGTTATTGCCCATGTGAGAAGTGGCACCGTTAGCCCACAGGCGTACCTCACTGGAGGCGTTGCCGCCCAGCACCGGGCGATCCTGAATCAACACCACGCTCAGCCCCTCGCGTGCAGCGGCTAAAGCGGCACACACGCCCGCTAAACCTCCACCGGCAACCAATAAGTCTGCCTGCAGCTGTTGCTGAGGAAAGTCGCGTGCATTTTGTGATGAGAAAATTTGCATCATTTCATTCCTCTATGGCTAAGGCTAAGATTGAGTTTTACCCGCCGCAGGTGATCTATGTCTTCTCAACCCAACCAAAGCCTGATTGATGGTATTCGCTGCCTGCAATATCTGGTTTCCAGCGACAAAGCCGTAGGTTGTCGTGAATTGGCACGTCAGATGGGGATGAATAGCACGCGGGTTAATCGGCTGCTGATGACCATGGCAGCAATAGGTCTGACGACGCAGGATGAACATCGGCGTTATCTGCCTGGTCCTGGCATTCACGCGCTGGCGGCGCAGGCGATTCGCGGCTCTTCGCTGTTTGCGCAGGCTTTGCCACAGCTGGAACTTCACGCGCCGCGTGATATCGTGGTTGCCCTGGGCGTACTGTGGGAAGATCAGGTGATCTATATCTGGCACTCTGAGCCCGGCGAACGTACCAGCGCCAGTCAGGCGCTGGCTGGCTTTCGTATGCTGCCTGCCTGGCAATCGGTAATTGGCGTGTCGCTGCTGGCGGCTGAAAGTGATGAGGCGCTGCAACCGCGCTTTAGCGATGCGCAGTGGCAACAAATTGCTCCGCTGCTGGCGCGCAAGCGTGGTGAAGACCATCTGATTTGGCATCGTGATGACGGTGAAATCAGCATGGCGCAGCCAATCGATAACAATCGCGCGGCGCTGGCCTTTGCTAAAATCTGGCAACCTGATGAGGCGCATCTCGCGGAGCGTCTGCAACAGCTGCAAACTCTGGCGCAGGTTTTGATTAGCCCGCACTAACATGGTCAATTTTCCCCACAATAAATAGATAGCTACCGATACCAATAGCGGCCAGCACGGCGATAAACGCCAAAGCTGGTGCGAAGTTGTCGCCATCAATCAAGGCGCCAATGGCAATTGGCACCACGATGGAAGAGAGCGCACCCGTAAAGTTAAACACGCCGCCCGCCAGGCCAATCAAATGGCGCGGAGCCAGTGCGGTGACAAAAACCCAGGTGATGGTTGCCAAACCGTTGCCGAAGAATGCCAGCGACATAAACACAATGATCAGCGTCGAATCGTCGGTGTAATTGGCACCGAGGATGAAAAGCGTCAGGAACAGCCCGAGGATCACCGGTAACTTGCGTGCCACGCTGGTGGATACCCCCCGTCGCATCATGCGATCTGAGGCAAATCCGGCCAGCAGCACACCGCAGAAAGCGGCGAAGTAGGGCACCGATGCCACATAGCCACTTTTGATGAACCCCATGTGGCGATACTCCACCAGATAGGTGGGAAACCAAGTGAGAAAGAACCAGAAGGTGGCGGAGATGGTGAATTGTCCAATATAGATGCCGACCAATTTGCGGCTGCGGAACATCTGCGCTAAATCACGCCAGCGTGCTTTGGTGGGGTGATGGCCTTGCTCGCTCTGCAGTAGCGCGCCGTTATGGCGCAAGTAGTTCAGTTCTGCTGCGGAGACCCGTTTATGTTGATGTGGCTCGCGGTAAAGCCAATACCACAGCAGCGCCCAAACCATGCCCGCCAACCCGGTGATGAGAAACAGGCCGCGCCAGCCAAACGCATCCTGCACGTGGAACAGCAGCGGTGTCATACAGGCCAGCCCGACAAACTGTGCGGATGAGTAGATACCAATGGCGCTGGCGCGCTCGTGCTCCGGAAACCAGCTGGAAATCACCCGATTATTGGCGGGCATCACCGGTGCTTCAAACGCGCCGACACCCAAGCGCAGGCCAAACAGCGCGGCGAACGTGCTGGCAAAAGCATGCAGTAGGGTAATGAGCGACCAGACAAATAAGCCAACCCCGTAGACCAGGCGAGCTCCGAGACGATCGATGAGAAATCCTCCGGGAATCTGCAAGGCGGCATAGATCCAGCCGAAGGCGGAAAAGATTAACCCCATCTCCATCGGCGTGAAGCGTAATTCACCCGCCATCTCAGTGGCGGCAACCGATAGATTGGTGCGGTCCATGTAGTTGATAATGATATTAATAAACACCAAACCCAGCATCAGAAAGCGGGTGCGTCCTGCTCGCATGCTGGTAGCGGTTTGGCTCAGCGGTTGTTCAGTCATTATGCAACTCCCGAATGCCGAGTGTTTCTTTAATAGAAACGTTTTAGTGGGGTTTTGGCGAATCTGTTCACCAAACTTTGCGATCGCGGCGACGTTAAAACAGCAGATTGCCCGAACTTTTTGTCAATTCAAAACTCAGACCATCACGCATGGTAATGTGTTTTGGGTTTAGCCATAGTGGCGACCTGCAAATTGAATCCCTCAAGGAGGACTTTCGTGAAACTGAAAGCACTGGCGCTAGCCGCCGTAATGAGCACTGGCGCAATGTCCGGTTTAGTCCAGGCGGGTGAATTGCCAAATGGACCGCATGTGGTGACTTCTGGGCAAGCAAGTGTTGATGCCAAACCCGATATTGCGACGCTCGCTATTGTGGTTAATGTTTCCTCGAAAGACGCGGCGGAAGCAAAAAAACAAGCTGATGACCGCGTGGCGCAATACTTCGATTTCCTGCAAAAGAATGGTATTGAGAAAAAAGATATCGATGCGGCAAACCTGAGTACGCAGCCGGAGTACGACTACACCAAAGAGGGTAAGTCAGTACTGAAAGGTTATCGTGCTGAGCGTCAGGTCCAGGTGACGTTGCGTAAGCTAGATAAGCTGAACGAACTGCTGGATGGTGCGCTGAAATCGGGCCTGAATGAGATCCGTTCAGTGGAGTTGGGCGTGGCGAATCCGGACAGCTATAAAGAGCAGGCGCGTAAAGTGGCAATCGCCAATGCGACGCAGCAGGCAAATGCGCTGGCAGAAGGTTTCAACGCAAAATTGGGTTCGGTGTACAGCATTCGTTATCACGTTGCTAACTACCAGCCAATGCCGATGGCGCGCATGTATAAAGCCGCCGCCGCACCCGCAGACACCACCGCGCAGCAAACTTACGAGCAGCAGAGCATTCACTTCGACGATCAGGTGGATGTTGTATTCGAAATCAAACCGAATACGCCGTAACGCTTGATATCAGGTCGCCATTTATGGCGACCTGAACATTACACCGGCGAAACATCCTGACGCAGCACGCGATGACCATGCGCGATCAGCGCATCTGTTACGCTGCGCATCAAGCGACTTTCCGGAGCAAAACGGTGCCAATACAGCATCCGACGCTGGTACAAACCCGGCGTTAAATCCACCAGCTCACCTTGCGCCAGCTCGCGCTCAATTTGCAGATGCGGAATCATACAGCACACGGAACCCTGGCGGGCTAACTGCACAAAGGCTTCTGATGAGTTAACGATGTGGCAGGGCACGCTGCCCGGCGACAGGTCAAAGTTCTGCTGTAAAAATGCCTGATGCATATCATCCAGATGGTCGAATGCCACCGCCGGCGCTTTCAGTAACGCCGAGCGCGTAACGCCGTTTGGGAAATAGCGTGCGGCAAATTCTGGCGATGCGCAGAACAGATAATCCAATGCGCCCAGTTGATCCACCAAACAGCTTGGTAGCGGTTGCGGCTGAATACTCACTGCACCAACCACTTCACCGCGACGCAGACGTTCCTGGGTGCGGGTTTCATCTTCCACCTGCAAATTCAGACGCACAGGCGAATCGGCCAGCACATCTTTTAGCGCCGGCAGCAGCCAGGTTGCCAGACTGTCGGCGTTGACCGCCAGCGACAGCAGCAGTGGCGTTGTTCCGCCGTTATCGTCACCTAGCCACTCCTCTTCCAGTAGCTCAACCTGATGCAATAACGCCAGCAATTTTTGTCCCTGCTCGGTGGGACGCGGCGGTACTGTACGCACCAGCAGCGGCTGACCGAATAAATTCTCCAGCTGTTTAATACGCTGAGAAACCGCAGATTGCGTAATACAAAGTTTTTGTGCCGCGCGCTCAAAGCCGCGCTCACGAATCACAGCATCCAGCGCCTGAAGCGTTCGATAATCCGGGCGTTTCATTGTTGTTCTCTCTCGTTCAGGTGGACATTACTATGCCATAAAACTGTCAAATTGTGCTGCGGCGCTTTTTTGCGGGCTGGCTTCCAAAGACGTAAATCGGCGGTTTAACAGTCGCGCTTTTTTACGACGCCTTGTTTTATACTACGCACACTTCGATGTCGCACAGGTTTTAAACATACCATGACCCAGGATGAACTGAAAAAAGCGGTAGGTTGGGCAGCGCTAAAATACGTAGAGCCGGGCACGATTGTCGGTGTTGGTACAGGTTCAACCGCAGCGCATTTCATTGATGCGCTCGGCACCATCAAGAATCAGATTGAAGGCGCGGTTTCCAGCTCGGAAGCCTCAACCGAGAAACTGAAAGCCTTAGGCATCCATGTCTTCGATCTTAACGAGATTGATGAGCTGTCGGTTTACGTAGATGGTGCTGATGAAATCAACCCGCAGATGCAGATGATCAAAGGCGGTGGCGCCGCGCTAACCCGCGAGAAAATCGTCGCCGCAGTGGCGAAGAAATTTATCTGTATTGCGGATGCATCGAAAGAAGTTGATGTACTGGGCCACTTCCCGCTGCCGGTTGAAGTCATTCCCATGGCGCGTTCCTTTGTGGCACGTGAACTGGTGAAGCTGGGCGGCTTGCCCGAGTATCGTCAGAACGTTATCACCGATAACGGCAACATTATTCTCGACGTACATAATCTGCGTATTCTTGATCCCATCGAGCTGGAAAAAACCATTAACGCGCTGCCAGGCGTGGTGACGGTTGGCCTGTTTGCCGCGCGCGGTGCCGATGTTGCGCTGATTGGCAGCGCTGAAGGCGTGAAAACCATCGTAAAATGATCTGTCCGGCGCAGGCAGTGCGCCGGTTATTTCCATGCGCAAAACATCTTTTCTCGCCAGGCTGAAATTTGGTGACTTATGTCACAAAAGGTTCATCAGCAGCAGGTTCGTACTCTGTCCTATAGAGATGCCATGATTTTGTACGGCTTTGTGCTGTCTACGCATGGGCGCGTGCTGGTCGCCAGGCAATCGTTTGTATTGCTGCGCACGAAATATTTGATATTTTGACAGAAGGCTACCTTATGGTAGTCCTCGTTGAATTCTGAATAGGGTCGGGAAATGGCAAAGGTATCACTGGAAAAAGACAAGATTAAGTTCCTGCTGGTGGAAGGCGTTCACCAGAGTGCGCTGGAAAACCTGCGTGCAGCAGGCTACACCAACATCGAGTTTCACAAAGGGGCGCTGGATGCGGAGTCGCTGAAATCCTCCATCCGCGATGCGCACTTCATTGGTATCCGTTCCCGCACCCAACTGACTGAAGAGATCTTTGCTGCCGCTGAAAAGCTGGTGGCTGTCGGCTGCTTCTGTATCGGTACTAATCAGGTTGATCTTGGCGCTGCGGCGAAACGCGGCGTACCGGTGTTCAACGCACCGTTCTCGAATACCCGTTCGGTGGCTGAGCTGGTGATTGGCGAAATGCTGCTGATGCTGCGAGGTATTCCGGAGGCGAACGCCAAAGCACACCGTGGTATCTGGAATAAAGTCGCTAACGGTTCCTACGAAGCGCGTGGCAAAAAACTGGGTATCATCGGCTATGGCCATATCGGCATGCAGCTGGGTGTGCTGGCCGAGAGCCTGGGTATGCACGTGTTCTTCTACGATATCGAAAGCAAACTGCCGCTGGGTAACGCTACGCAGGTTCGCCATCTCTCTGACTTGCTCAACATGAGCGATGTGGTCAGCCTGCACGTGCCAGAAACGCCATCGACGCAAAATATGATGGGTGCTGAAGAGCTGGCACTAATGAAGCCGGGCTCGCTGCTGATCAACGCCGCGCGCGGAACCGTGATTGATATCCCCGCGTTGTGTAATGCGCTGGCAAACAAGCATCTGGCCGGTGCCGCTATTGACGTCTTCCCGGTTGAACCTGCCACCAATAGCGATCCTTTCAACTCTCCGCTGTGCGAGTTCGACAATGTGATTTTGACGCCGCACATTGGTGGTTCAACCCAGGAAGCGCAGGAAAATATCGGCTTAGAAGTGTCTGGCAAGCTGGCAAAGTACTCTGACAACGGCTCTACTTTGTCTGCAGTTAACTTCCCGGAAGTGTCATTGCCGATGCACGCAGCCAGCGCCAGCCGTCTGCTGCACATCCATGAAAACCGTCCGGGTGTATTGACGGCTATCAACCAGATTTTTGCTGAGCAGGGCATCAACATTGCTGCGCAGTATCTGCAAACCACGCCGATAATGGGCTACGTGGTCATTGATATTGATGCGTCAGAAGATGTGGCGGATAAAGCGCTACAGGCGATGAAGGCCATTCCAGGCACCATTCGCGCTCGTCTGTTGTACTGATCGAACAGGGCGCCGTTGGCGCCCTTTGTTTTTTCTGCTTACGCTTCCCATTGCCACAGTTTAGATGGCGTCAATATTGCTGGCAGCGGGACATCCCATGCCGCGACGGGGAGTGCATCCACGCGCTGGCAATCATGCGCAATGCCCACCGGAAGAAAACCATGCTGCTGCCAGTTTTGCAGCGTGCGATCGTAGAATCCACCGCCCATCCCCAAACGTTGGCCCTGGTGGTCAAACGCCACCAGCGGCACCAGCATTACATCTAATTGGTCCAGCGTGGCCAGTTGCGTGATATCTAACGGCGGTTCCGGAATGCGCAGTTTATTAGGCATAAGGGTGGTTTCAGGCGTGTAGCGAATAAACAGCAGATTGCCTGGCGAGAAAGGGTGCAGCACCGGCAGATAAACCTGCTTTTTTTGCTGCCACAGTTTGGCGATCAGCGGGCGGGTATTGATTTCACCATCAACCGATAAAAACAGCGCGATGCGTTGGGCATTGGCGATCGGCGCAATATTAATGGCGTGTTCAGCCAGCTGATCGGCGGCCTGTTCCTGCTGCTCAGACGTGAGGTTGCGGCGCAAATGGCGCACATGCTGACGAATATCGTGACGGTCGAGAAGTGAGGGCGCTGGCATGGTATCTACATCCCCGGAATAATCGCTTTTTAAAAGCGATTATATCATGCGAACCGGGGAAACAGATTTACTACTGAAGGGAGATCTCCGAGATGCCGCCGCAGGCTGTAACCCTTGAACCCTTGGTTCAAGGTGAACATGCCGTCACAACTATTAGGCTTCTCGGACGGACCGAGCATGCGCACAAATTGTGGAGCGTCACATTCTGTTGGTATGAAATATCGGCTCAGGGGACTGGCCCGCTTGCAAACATCTCAGAGAAAATGTACTTCACCGTCACTCTAGCATGAGGACCATGAAGCTTTATTCAAAATTAGGGCCCTGGCGATCGGTTATGCGACCTTGCTCAACTAACGCTTGTTCAATGGTCTGTTGCAGCATGCGGATACGTTGTTCCATGTTTGCTGCATAGTCGCGCGTCTTACCTTTCTCTTGTGCCAACTCGTGGCAGATGTTTAACGCGGCGATGAACACCAGTTGCTCTGTATTGGTGACTCTAGTGCGAACTTTTAAATCTTGCAACCGTTGATTGAGATCCTCTGCGGCCAGATTCAGCGCATCTTGCTGTTCAGGCGGACAATTCACTCTCAATGAACGACCAAAAATTTGAATATCTACTGGTTGTGCAGACATGCCACCATCCTGACTGATTACTTCGATCGCATCTCCCTTACCGGTCAATGGGTTGGGAGGAGCGAAACTATATATACCCGAGTTATAACTTACAACCCCTTTTCTGGAAACCCAGAGGCACCTGGTGGTAGCATAACACGAACTTATTCTGTCAACGACGACCAAAGCTTATGTCTTTACCGAACGCATCGCCTAGTTACAACGCGCTGGCCGCGGCCCTTTCTCAGCAGGGCGTGGGTATGACGCCAGCCGAAATGCACGGACTTCTCTCTGGGATTCTGTGCGGCGGCAATCAGGATACCAGCTGGAAAACCATGGTTCACGATCTTACCAACGAAGGCATGGCGTTTTCACAAAGCCTGTCTCAGCCGTTGCAGGCGCTGCATGAAAGCCTGGCGAATACGCTGGAAGACGAAGGCTTCATGTTCCAGTTGATGTTGCCGGAAGATGATGACATCACGGTATTCGATCGCGCGGATGCGCTGGCCGGTTGGGTAAACCATTTCCTGCTCGGTTTAGGGGTTACACAGCCTAAGCTGGAAAAAGTCACCGGCGAAACCGGTGAAGCCATCGACGATCTGCGCACCATCGCGCAACTTGGTTATGACGAAGACGAAGATCAGGAAGAGCTGGAGCAGTCGCTGGAAGAGGTGATTGAGTACGTGCGCGTAGCCGCTCTGCTGTGCCACGACACCTTCACACGTCAGCATCAGCCAACGGCACCCGAAGTGCAGAAACCGACGTTACACTAAGCGCGTCAATGCGGGTACGTTGTGGCCCGTTTTCAACAGGGAGTGCAAACATGATTACTCTGGATACGTTTCAACAGCGTCGTCAGGCGCTGATTGCCCGCATGGCGCCAGGCAGTGCCGCATTGATTTTTGCTGCACCTGAAGTGACGCGCAGCAACGATACCGAATATAACTTTCGTCAAAACAGTGATTTTTGGTATTTCACGGGCTTTAACGAACCGCAGGCGCTGCTGGTATTAATCAAAAGCGATGACACGCATAACCACAGCGTGTTGTTCAATCGTATGCGCGATCTGACCGCCGAAATCTGGTTTGGTCGCCGTCTTGGTCAGGACGCCGCACCGGCTAAATTGGGTGTCGATCGCGCCTTGCCGTGGGATGACATCGGCGAGCAGCTGCATCAATTGCTGAATGGTTTGGACGTGGTGTACCACGCGCAGGGCGAATACGCTGAGGCGGATCAGCTGGTGTTTAGCGCGCTGGATAAATTGCGTCGCGGCTTCCGTCAAAACCTCAGTGCGCCGGATACGATCACCGACTGGCGTCCGTGGGTGCATGAGATGCGCCTGTTCAAAAGTGCACAAGAGATTGAGATTCTGCGCCGTGCGGGCAAAATCAGCGCGCTGGCGCACACGCGAGCCATGCAGGCCTGTCGTCCTGGTATGTTCGAATATCAGCTGGAAGGTGAAATTCATCATGAATTCAATCGCCACGGCGCGCGTTTTCCCTCTTACAACACTATCGTTGGTTCTGGCGAAAACGGCTGCATTCTGCACTACACCGAAAACGAATCGGAAATGCGCGACGGCGATTTAGTGCTGATTGATGCTGGCTGCGAATTCCATGGCTACGCGGGTGATATCACCCGCACCTTCCCGGTCAACGGCACGTTTAGTGAGCCGCAGCGCGCCATCTACGACATCGTGCTCGCTTCGCTGTACAAAGCGTTGTCGATGTTCCGCCCGGGTATCAGCATCCATGACGTTAATGACGAAGTGGTGCGCATCATGATTACCGGCCTGGTCGATCTCGGCATTCTGGATGGCAATATCGATACGCTGTTTGAAGAACAGGCGCACCGCCCGTTCTTTATGCACGGTTTGAGCCACTGGCTGGGGCTGGATGTGCACGACGTCGGCCATTACGGCACGCCAAGCCGCGACCGCATTCTTGAGCCGGGTATGGTGCTGACCGTTGAGCCAGGCTTGTATATCGCGCCAAATGCCAAAGTGCCGCCGCAATATCGTGGCATTGGTATTCGCATCGAAGATGACATCGTCATCACCGCGGACGGCAACGAAAATCTTACAGACAGCGTGGTGAAAGATGCTGACGCGATCGAAGCGCTGATGGCGGCGGCACGCCACGCATGAGTATTTTAATTGCCGGCGGCGGCATGACTGGTGCGACTCTGGCGCTGGCGATTTCTCACCTGACGCAAGGCCAGCTACCGGTCACCTTGATTGAGCGTAGCCAACCCGATAGCCGTGCGCATCCGGGCTTCGATGGCCGTGCCATTGCATTGGCGGCTGGCACTTGCCAGCAATTAGCCGATATCGACCTATGGCGTTCACTGGCGGATTGCGCCACTGCTATCACCGATATCCACGTCTCCGATCGCGGTCATACCGGCTTCGTCTCGCTCAAAGCGGACGATCATCAACTGCCTGCGCTCGGTCAGGTGGTGGAGCTTTTTGATGTTGGGCAGCGCCTTTTTCAGCGTCTGAAAACGGCTCCCGGCGTTACGCTACGCTGTCCGGATCACGTCACTTCTGTGACACGTACGCCGGATAGCGTACAGGTTACGCTCAGCAGCGGCGAACAGCTGGATGGCGCATTATTAGTAGCCGCCGATGGCTCGCGTTCACCTTTGGGCGCCTCCTGCGGCATCACCTGGCAGCGCGATGATTATCAACAGTTGGCCGTTATCGCCAATGTTGCAACGCAATTGCCGCACCAGGGCCGCGCCTTCGAACGTTTTACCGAACATGGCCCGCTGGCGTTGCTGCCGATGTCCGGCAACCGTATGTCGCTGGTGTGGTGTCACCCGATTGCTGCGCAAGCAACCATTAAGCAATGGGACGAGGCGACTTTCCTGCAAGCGCTCCAGCGTGCGTTTGGCTGGCGATTGGGGCGTTTCACCCACGCTGGGCAACGCGAACATTATCCCCTGGCGCTGCAAACCGCCGAACGTCAGGTAACGCATCGGCTGGCGCTGGTGGGCAATGCGGCGCAGACGCTGCACCCGATCGCCGGACAAGGTTTCAATCTTGGCCTGCGCGATGTTATGTCACTGGCAGAGACGTTAGCAGGGGCGTGGCGTCAGCAGCACGATCCCGGCAGTTTTGCCGTATTGCAGCACTTTGCCGCGCGGCGTCAGCCCGATCGTGCCGCCACAATTGGCGTTACCGACGGTTTAGTCCGACTGTTTGCTAACCGCTATGCGCCGTTAGTAGCAGGACGAAATCTTGGGCTGGTGGCAATGGACCATCTGCCTTGGCTGCGAAACCCACTTGCCGCGCGCACGCTCGGCTGGGTGAAGCGTTAAGCACGAACTAAGGGGCAGCAATGCAAACTTTTGATGTGGCAATCGCCGGTGGCGGCATGGTGGGGTTGGCCGTCGCCTGCGGATTACAAGGTAGCGGCTTACGCGTTGCCGTGCTGGAAAAGGCACCTGAGCCACAATTTGATCCGGCGGCTAACGCGTCGATTCGCGTTTCTGCCATCAATGCTGCCAGCGAACGTCTGCTGCAAAAGCTTGACGTATGGTCAAGCATTCTGGCCCTGCGTGCCAGCGCCTATCACGGTATGGAAGTGTGGGATCAGGACAGCTTCGGCTCGATCAGTTTTGATGATGAACAGCAGGGGCTATCGCATCTCGGCCATATTATCGAAAACGAAGTGATTCATAGCGCTTTGTGGCAGCGTGCCAGCAACAGCAGCGATATCACGCTGTTTGCGCCCGCGCAGTTGCAGCAGGTGGCCTTTGGTGATAACGAAGCCTTCATTACGTTGCAAGATGGCAGCATGATGAGCGCACGTTTGCTGGTTGCCGCTGACGGCGCAAATTCCTGGCTGCGTGATAAAGCCGATATCCCGCTCACCTTCTGGGATTATGAGCATCATGCATTAGTGGCCAATATCCGCACCGACATGCCGCATGATGCCATCGCGCGTCAGGTGTTTCATGGCGATGGCATTCTGGCGTTCCTGCCGATGCAGGATCCGCACCTGTGTTCAATTGTGTGGTCGCTCTCGCCGCAGGAAGCTACGCGCCTGCAATCCATGCCGCAAGCGCTGTTTAACCAACAGCTGTCGGTGGCGTTTGATATGCGGCTGGGCCTGTGTCAGGTCGAGAGTGAGCGCAGAACCTTCCCACTGACGGCACGTTATGCACGTAACTTCGCCGCGCACCGCTTGGCATTGGTGGGTGATGCAGCACACACCATTCATCCGCTGGCCGGACAGGGTGTGAATCTCGGCTTTATGGATGCCGCAGAATTGATTGGTGAGATCCGTCGACTGCATCAGGAAGGTAAAGATATTGGGCAGCATCTCTATTTGCGCCGCTATGAGCGCAGCCGCAAGCACAGTGCAGCGATGATGTTGGCGGGGATGCAAGGTTTCCGCGAGCTGTTTGCCGGCACGCATCCGGCGAAAAAGCTGCTGCGTGATGTCGGTCTGAAGCTGGCCGATACTTTACCGGGCGTTAAACCCATGATGCTTAAACAGGCAATGGGGCTGAACGACTTGCCCAGCTGGATCCGTTAATTCACCTTGCTGACGGCGCCCAATTGGGCGCCGTTTTTGTCTATTGCACCGTAAAGATGCACCGCTGCACCGCGATCGCGCCTCGTTTGATTTATTCTAATTTTACCCCTTAATTCGCATTAGTTTATCTCATGCTACATCAGTGTTGCTGCCATGCTCATCCTTAAGTTTGTGGTCCTGATTCACTCAGTTTGCTGCATGAAAGTAATTTAGTCGTATTTTGTGCGAGGCTAATCACAATAATGCAGTGATTTATGCTGTTCTGTGTTCGATGAGGTGTTGAAAGGTGCTAGGGTTTCACCCTCGTTTTGCTTATGGTTAATTGCCGCATTCGGTGATAACTTCAGCACAAAGAGAACGTTTGCGTCAGCCTGATAAGGCGACGCAGGCGCGTCACACTTACTTGTTTTCACAGGATGGTTATGACTCAGCAAACGCCTCTATTCGAACAGCATCAGGCATGCGGTGCCCGCATGGTGGACTTCCACGGTTGGATGATGCCGCTGCATTACGGCTCGCAAATGGATGAGCATCACGCGGTGCGCAACGATGCCGGCATGTTTGATGTTTCCCACATGACCATCGTCGATCTGCGCGGTGCACGTACCCGCGAGTTTCTGCGCTATCTACTAGCAAATGATGTCGCCAAATTGACTCAGCCCGGCAAAGCGCTTTACACCGGCATGTTGAATGCCTCGGCTGGCGTCATCGATGATTTGATTGTTTACTTTATGAGCGAAGATTTCTTCCGTCTGGTGGTTAACTCCGCCACGCGTGAGAAAGATTTGGCGTGGATTAAACAGCATGCGCAGCCGTTTGGCGTGGAATTGACTGAGCGTGACGATCTGGCGCTGATTGCGGTGCAAGGTCCGAATGCGCAGCAGAAAGCGCAAACGCTGTTTAGCGCCGCTCAGCGAGACGCCGTGACCGGCATGAAGCCGTTCTTCGGTGTACAAGCGGAAAACCTGTTCATCGCAACGACCGGTTACACCGGCGAAGCAGGCTACGAGATTGCCATGCCTGCCACTGAAGCCGCTGCTTTTTGGCAGCAGCTGTTGGCCGTAGGTGTTAAACCGGCGGGTTTAGGCGCGCGTGACACGCTGCGCCTGGAAGCGGGCATGAATCTGTATGGTCAGGAGATGGATGAAGGCGTTTCGCCGTTGGCTGCTAACATGGGCTGGACCATCAGCTGGGAGCCCGCCGATCGTGATTTTATTGGTCGTGATGCCCTGCAAGCGCAGCGCGAAAAAGGCACCGAAAAGTTGGTTGGTTTAGTGATGACCGAAAAAGGGGTGCTGCGTAACGGTCTCACTGTGCGCTTCACCGATGAACAAGGCCAGCCGCAGCAGGGTATTATCACCAGTGGTTCCTTCTCGCCAACGCTGGGTTGCAGCATTGCGCTGGCACGTGTGCCGGCGGGAATTGGCGAGCAGGCGATTGTGGAAATCCGCAATCGTGAAATGCCAGTAAAAGTCACTAAACCGATTTTTGTTCGCGCCGGTAAGCCGGTCGCCCAGTAATTTTTTTCAGGAGAAATGGCCAATGAGCAATGTGCCAAGTGAATTGAAATACCGCGATAGCCACGAATGGGTCCGTAAAGAAGCTGACGGCACCTTCACGGTAGGTATCACCGAACACGCACAGGAACTGCTGGGCGATATGGTGTTTGTCGATCTGCCAGACGTCGGCGTCTCCTTCGCGGCGGGTGATGACTGCGCGGTCGCGGAGTCGGTGAAAGCCGCTTCTGACATCTATGCACCCTTAAGCGGTGAAATCGTTGCGGTGAATGATCAGCTAGGCGATTCGCCGGAACTGGTTAACAGCGCGCCGTACGCCGAGGGTTGGCTGTTCCGCATCAAAGCCAGCGACGAATCAGAGCTCGACTCCATGCTGGATGCCGATGCCTACAAAGCCGCGATTGACGAGTAACCGGTAGTGACAGAAGGTGACGCACAGCGGCGCCTTCTTTTTTATCTGCCTGACTTAACGCCATTTTTGTAACCCAGCCCGATTCAGGATTTACTGCAAATGACCCAGACTCTCAGCCAGCTCGAACATAACGGTGCTTTCATTGAGCGCCACATCGGTCCTACGCCGGAACAACAGGCCTTAATGCTGGAAGCGATTGGTGCCCGTTCGCTCTCATCATTGATCAGTTCTATTGTGCCTGCTGATATCCAGCTGCCAGGCCCGCCTGCAGTGGGCGATGCCGCGACCGAGCAGCAAGCGCTGGCAGAGCTGAAAGCCATTGCCAGTCAGAACCACCGCTACAAATCCTGGATCGGCATGGGCTACAGCGCGGTGATCACGCCGCCGGTTATCCTGCGCAATATGCTGGAAAATCCGGGCTGGTACACCGCGTATACGCCGTATCAGCCAGAAGTGTCGCAGGGCCGCCTGGAAGCGCTGCTGAACTTCCAAACCCTGACGCTGGATCTGACCGGTCTGGACATCGCGTCCGCCTCGTTGCTGGACGAAGCCACCGCCGCCGCAGAAGCTATGGCGATGGCTAAGCGCGTCAGCAAATTGAAAAACGCGACAAAATTCTTCATCGCCAATGACATTCATCCCCAAACGCTGGATGTGGTGCGTACTCGCGCCGAGACCTTTGGTTTCGAATTGATTATTGATAGTGCAGACAAGGCGCTGGATCACGACGATCTGTTTGGCGTGCTGCTGCAACAGGTGGGTACACACGGTGAAGTGCACGATTACCGTTCACTGATTACCGAGCTGAAAAGCCGCAAAGTGGTGGTGAGCGTCGCGGCAGACTTTATGGCGCTGGTGCAGTTAGAAGCGCCAGGCAAGCAGGGCGCAGATATCGTGTTCGGTTCCGCACAGCGTTTCGGCGTGCCGATGGGTTATGGCGGACCGCACGCTGCGTTCTTCGCCAGTCGCGATGAACACAAGCGCTCAATGCCGGGTCGTATCATTGGCGTATCACGCGATGCCGCCGGTAACACCGCGCTGCGTATGGCGATGCAAACCCGTGAGCAGCATATCCGCCGTGAGAAAGCCAACTCCAACATCTGTACTTCGCAGGTGCTGTTGGCGAATATCGCCGGTCTTTATGCTGTTTATCACGGCCCGGCTGGCCTGAAGCGCATTGCTTCCCGCATTCATCGTCTGACCAGCATTCTGGCTGCTGGCCTGCAGAATGGTGGCCTGAAACTGCGCCACAACAGCTGGTTTGATACGCTAACGGTAGACGTTGCTGATAAAGCCGCGATGCTGAACCGTGCACTGAGCTTTGGCGTCAATCTGCGCAGTGATATCCATAATGCCGTTGGCATTACGCTGGATGAAACCACCACGCGTGAAGACGTGCTGGCACTGTTCGCCATCCTGCTGGGCGATGCGCACGGCCAGGATATTGATGTGCTGGATACGGCGGTGGCGGCGGAAAACAGTGCGATTCCGGCCGGTCAGGTGCGTGAAAGCGCCTTCCTGACGCATCCGGTGTTCAACCGTCATCACAGCGAAACTGAGATGATGCGTTATATGCACAGTCTGGAGAAAAAGGATTTGGCGCTGAATCAGGCGATGATCCCACTCGGCTCGTGCACCATGAAACTTAACGCCGCTGCTGAAATGATTCCGATCACCTGGCCTGAATTTGCCGAGCTGCATCCGTTCTGCCCGGCAGATCAGGCTTCGGGTTACCTGCAGATGATTGGTCAGCTATCGCAATGGCTGGTACAGCTAACTGGCTACGACGCGCTGTGCATGCAGCCAAACTCAGGCGCACAGGGTGAATATGCGGGTCTGTTGGCGATTCGTCGTTACCATGAAAGCCGCAACGAAGGCGGCCGTAATGTCTGCCTGATCCCAAGCTCGGCCCACGGCACCAACCCGGCGTCAGCGCAGATGGCGGGCATGTCGGTTGTCGTTGTGGCTTGCGATAAACAAGGCAATATCGATCTTGGCGATTTGCGTGAGAAAGCGGCGCAGGTAGGCGAGCAGCTGTCGTGCATTATGGTGACTTACCCGTCAACGCACGGGGTTTATGAAGAGACCATTCGCGAAGTGTGCCAGATCGTGCATCAGCACGGCGGCCAGGTGTATCTCGACGGCGCTAACATGAACGCGCAGGTGGGGATCACCACGCCAGGTTATATTGGCGCGGATGTCTCGCACCTCAACCTGCACAAAACCTTCTGCATCCCGCACGGCGGCGGTGGCCCGGGCATGGGCCCCATCGGCGTGAAAGCGCATCTGGCGCCGTTCGTGCCGGGTCACAGCGTGGTACAAATTGACGGCGTGCTGACGCAGCAGGGCGCAGTTTCTGCAGCTCCTTTCGGTAGCGCCTCGATTCTGCCAATCAGCTGGATGTATATCCGCATGATGGGCGCGGAAGGCCTGAAGCAGGCGAGTTCAGTGGCGATTCTGAATGCCAACTACATTGCCAGCCGTCTACAATCCGCTTATCCGATTCTGTACGCAGGTCGCGATGGCCGCGTGGCGCACGAATGTATTCTCGATATTCGTCCGCTGAAAGAGCAAACCGGCATTAGTGAACTGGATATCGCCAAGCGTCTGATCGATTATGGTTTCCACGCACCTACCATGTCATTCCCGGTTGCGGGTACGCTGATGGTTGAACCAACGGAATCGGAAAGCAAAATTGAGCTGGACCGCTTTATCGATGCGATGCTGGCCATCCGCATGGAGATCGACCGCGTTGCCGATGGCGAGTGGCCGCTGGAGGATAACCCCTTGGTGAACGCCCCGCACACGCAGACAGAAATCGTCGGCGACTGGGCACACCCGTACACCCGCGAGCTGGCGGTGTTCCCGGCAGGCAGCGCTAACAAATACTGGCCGACCGTTAAACGTCTGGACGATGTATTTGGTGACCGCAACGTGTTCTGTTCGTGTGTACCCATGAGCGAATACCAGTAATTTAGCCGTCATACCTTAAGCTGCAGCGGCGTTGGCTGCGCTCCTTCATCCCCGGTCACTTACCGATGTAAGCTCCCGAGGATGTACGAGCTTGCCGCCTTGCTGCATCTCAAATTATTTAGGCTAAAATTCCGGATATATTTTATTAAGGGCCGACTATTCGGCCCTTTTGTTTTGGAGGCAAAAATGGATCTGGCTTTGGTGACGGGCGGCAGTCGCGGCATTGGACGTGCAACGGCCTTATTGCTGGCGCAGGCCGGTTATCGTGTAGCGATTAACTATCGCCAGCGTGCAGCTGAAGCGGCAAGCGTGGTGGCAGAAATTGAAGCGCAGGGCGGCAGCGCTTTTGCGCTACAAGCCGATATCGCTGATGAGGCACAGGTGATGCGCATGTTTGCCCAACTGGATGAGCAAGACGGCGCGCTGCGCGTGTTGGTGAATAACGCCGGAATTTTGTTTACCCAGTGTCGGGTTGAAGAGTTGGATGCCGAGCGCATTCAGCGCGTGTTCGCCACCAACGTCCTCGGTACCTTTATCTGCTGCCGCGAAGCGGTTAAACGCATGGGCACGCATCATGGTGGCAAAGGTGGTGCCATCGTCAATGTGTCATCTGCCGCGTCACGCCTCGGTGCGCCAGGTGAATATGTGGATTACGCCGCGTCGAAAGGGGCGATGGATACGCTAACTAAAGGCTTATCGCTGGAAGTGGCGGCGCAGGGCATTCGCGTTAACAGCGTGCGTCCAGGCCTGATTTATACCGAAATGCACGCCGATGGCGGCGAACCGGGCCGAGTGGATCGTTTAGCAAGTGCGCTTCCCATGGCGCGCGGCGGCCAGGCGGAAGAGATCGCCGAGGCAATTGTCTGGCTGGCAAGTGATGCTGCGTCGTACGTGACGGGCACTTTTATTGATGCCGCCGGCGGACGCTAATTGACCTGTTTGGCATGTATGCTGTCCCTATAAAAGCCGTTCCAAAATCGTACCCGAATATTATAGGGTCGCCATTCATGGTGACTGATACCTGTTAATGCAGCCAAATTTGCGCGCTAGCCGTTCACACCCGCTGACACATTTATTTTAGCGTACATGTGTACTCTGAAATTTATCTTCGCTACTCTGGTTGCTCAGAAATAGCACACTCGCTTTTTCCGTTTTTCAGGAATCCCCTTCCATGGTACAGAACCGAATTATTGCCGAGGGCTACTCATTGGCAGAAGAGATTGCCAATAGCATCAGCCACGGAATTGGCTGCATTTTCGGCATCATCGGCTTGGTCTTAATGCTAACGCAAGCCGTCGAATCTCAAGCTAACATCACAGCCATTACCAGCTACAGTTTGTATGGCGGCAGCATTATTTTGCTGTACCTTGCCTCAACGCTTTATCATGCAATTCCGCATCAGAGAGCTAAATACTGGCTGAAAAAATTCGACCACTGCGCCATCTATGTTTTGATTGCCGGCACTTATACACCGTTTTTGCTGGTAGGCCTGAACTCGCCGCTAGCGCAGGGCTTGATGGTGGTGATCTGGAGTCTGGCGCTGATCGGCGTGCTGTTCAAAATTGCGTTTGCCCACCGCTTTGAAGCGCTGTCGCTGGTGACCTATCTCAGCATGGGATGGTTGTCGTTGGTGGTGATTTATCAGCTGGCAATCAAACTGTCGCCGGGCGGGATTTGGCTGCTGGCAGCCGGTGGCGTGGTCTATTCGCTCGGGGTGATTTTCTACGTCTCGCGCCGCATTCCTTACAGCCACGCTATCTGGCATGGCTTTGTGCTTGGCGGCAGCGTATTGCACTTCTGCGCAATCTATTTTTATGTGATGTAACTTGCGGCCCTACATGAGAACCGCACGAACTTCGTAGGGTGCGCATTCATGTGCACCTAAAACAGCGTCAATCATTCTGCCAATGAATATGGCAGCGGCTGAATCGTCAGTTTGCCGCTTTCGTCGCCTTCCACACGCAGCACGCTTTCCGGCTCCAGATCATTGTTCATCACCACTTGCACCCACACGCTGCCGTCATCCAGCTGCACGCCAGTGAGCACCGTACCGGTACGACGCCATTTGTCGCCCATTTGCAGTTCCAGCGAGCCACCAACATCGGGTACCTTGCTGGCGCTTCCAGCCAGCCAATAAAGTGCACGTTTGTTAGCGCCGCGGAATTTAGCGCGCGCAACCATTTCCTGGCCGGTGTAGCAGCCTTTTTTGAAACTGATGGCATCCAGCACCTGCAGATTGGTGGCTTGCGGAATCAGCTGTGCGCTGGTGGCGCTTTCAATTACCGGAATACCCGCTTCGATATCCAGCGCCAGCCACTGCAGGCTGTCGTTAAACTGTGCTTCACCGGCGAGTTTCTCTTTAAGCACCTGCGCTTGTTCTGGCGTCGTCACCAGCAGAAAACGCTCAGCGGGCTGCGCAAACCACAGCAGCGTGCTCTCATCCTGCTGCACCACCGGCGTTTCCGCATCCGGGAGCGTGCTGAACAGGTTTGCCAGCGCGGCACGTGCCTGGAAGCCGGCGACGCCCAGCAACACCGCTTCATCATCAGCGACGAGTGTTACCTTGGCGAACACCGCATATTTCTTCAGCTCAGTCAGCTGCTGCTCGCGCAGGTTGCGACGAACCGTGTAGGCATAACCTTCACCACGATGGAACAGACGAATGTTGCTCCACATCTTCCCCTTAGCATCGCAGTGTGCGGCCGGGCGATGTTGTGTTGCATCCATGGCGGCGACATCCAACGTCAACTGACCTTGCAGATAAGAGGTGCTGTCCTTGCCCTGCACCTTAACCAGTGCCCATTCGTCGAGCGACATCAGGGTTAAAGGCAGGCGTGCCGATGCAGCAGGCTGGCGGGGAGGAAGGGTAAAAATCGACATGGGTCATTCCTGATTAATGAGGTAATAGGTAGCAATGGTAAAAGAGCAGTGCGGCTTTGCAACCTGTTTACTGAATCTGGCGCACAAATCGCGTGATGTCCTTTGCAAATCAGGGGCTGTAACGCCGTGACATTGCACAGGGATAAGCACAGCGCCTGCAGCGAGAAAAAAAAGCAGGTACACTGAGCCCACTGTTTTTAGCCATGGAATGAGAGACATGGAAATTAATGACAAAGCCCGCGTCCAATGGGCGTGCCGCCGAGGTATGCTGGAACTGGATATCGCTATTATGCCGTTCTTTAAGTACGAATATGATTCGCTTAATGATACCGACAAGCAGGTGTTTATCGCGCTGCTGAAGAGTGACGATCCTGACTTGTTCAACTGGTTGATGAATCACGGTGAACCGGTGGATCCCGAGTTCAAACGCATGGTGAAACTGATTCAGCAGCGCAATCGTGAACGCGGTCCGGTGGCGATGTAATCTGCGGGCGTCACCCAGTGCGCGAGCACTGAATGTGGCGCTGTTTGCGCTGTGCGTGGCTCTACTGCTGAGCCTGAGCTGGCCAGACGAATGGGCGTGGTGTAAAGCGCCGATTTTAGTACTGCTGCTGGTGGAAGGCTGGCGTAACGAGCGACATCTGGTGCAGCGCGTAGGCTGTCTGGCGTTGGACGTGAACGGCGAGTGGCTGTGGCGTGAGGCGCGCTGGCGAACAGAACGTAAAGCGGATTGGCTGCCGTTTGGCGTCTTGCTGGTGCTGCGTAATCAGCAGGGTAAGCGCTGGCGGCTGTGGCTGATGCACGATAATCTGCCGCCCGGTGAATGGCGCACGTTACGCGCCTGCTGTTTTCTGCATGAGGGGCAAACGCTGCCTTAAAGCAGCGCCGCGGTTTCTGTCAGAATCTGTTCGCACCACTGTTCGATGCGCTCATCACTCAATTCGAACTGATTCACATCATCAAGCGCTAAACCCACAAACTGTGCGCCGTCGGCAGTCAGCGGTTTTTTACTGGTGAACTCGTAGCCTTCCAGCGGCCAGTAACCGACAAACTGCACGCCCATTGGCTGCAGCAGCTCGTGCAGCATGCCGAGCGCATCGAGAAACCATTCGGCATATTCACCCTGGTCGCCCATGCCGTACAGCGCCACGATTTTGCCGCGCAGATTCAGGGCCGGGATTTGCGGCCAAATCGCTTCCCAGTCTTCCTGCAACTCACCAAAATCCCACGTGGGAATACCCAGGATCAGCAAATCGTACTGCTCCATCAGCGACGGATCGTCATCTTTCAAATTGTGCAGCGTGACTAATTCTTCGCCGATAAAGTCGCGAATTTTCTCCGCAGTCATCTCGGTGTAACAGGTACTGGAACCGTAAAATAATCCAATATTCATGCAATTAATGCTCTGACTGAAACTGACTCGGGGGCAATTGTACCAGAAGCAGGCTACTTTCAGGCATAATGAGCACGATTTCACACGGGCGGAGATAACAGTGCAGGACAGCGATCTGATCGAACAGTTTCTCGATGCGCTTTGGATTGAACGTAATCTGGCGCAGAACACGCTCGCGTCCTACCGGCAGGATTTGCAAACGCTGATCGGTTGGCTGCACCATCACGATCGTACGCTGTTGACGCTAGAAGCGCTTGATTTACAGCAGTTTCTCGCCGAGCGCGTCGAGGGCGGCTATAAAGCCACCAGCTCCGCGCGCACCCTCAGCGCCATTCGCCGCTTGTGCCAATATTTGTATCGGGAAAAAGTGCGCAGCGACGATCCCAGCGCGCTGCTTTCTGCCCCTAAGCTGCCGCAGCGCTTGCCGAAAGATCTCAGTGAAAATCAGGTTGAACGCTTGTTACAGGCACCCAGCATTGATGTGCCGCTGGAACTGCGTGATAAAGCGATGCTGGAGCTGCTGTACGCCACCGGATTACGCGTTACCGAGCTGGTAGGGTTAACCATCAGTGATATCAGCCTGCGCCAGGGCGTGGTGCGGGTCATCGGTAAAGGCAACAAAGAGCGCCTTGTGCCGTTAGGTGAAGAGGCGGTTTACTGGATTGAATACTATATGGAACATGGCCGGCCGTGGCTGCTGAATGGGCAAACGCTGGATGTGATGTTCCCCAGCCAGCGTGCGCAACAAATGACGCGGCAGACCTTCTGGCATCGCATCAAACACTATGCGACCCTTGCCGGTATTGATAGCGAAAAGCTGTCGCCGCACGTGTTGCGCCACGCATTTGCCACACATTTACTGAACCATGGCGCCGATTTACGCGTCGTACAGATGTTGCTGGGCCACAGCGACCTCTCGACGACGCAAATTTATACGCATGTCGCCACTGAGCGCCTGCGTCTGTTACATCAACAGCATCATCCGCGCGCTTAACAAGCGGTAACAAGGATTTAAGATGAAAAAGCAGCTCACGATGCTGGCTCTGCTGGTCAGCGCATTCACTGGATTGGCGCATGCCGATGACAACGCCATTCAGCAAACGCTGAAAAAACTGGGCCTGCAACAGGCGGAAATCCAGCCCTCACCGCTGCCGGGCATGAAAACCGTGCTGACAGAAAGTGGCGTGCTGTATGTTTCTGAAGACGGTAAACATATGATTCAGGGGCCGCTTTATGATGTTAGCGGCACTCAGCCGGTTAACGTCACCAATCAGCTGCTGGACAAAAAAGTCAGCGCGCTGGCGCCTGACATGATTGTCTACAAAGCGCCTAAAGAGCAGCACGTCATTACCGTGTTCACCGATATCACCTGTGGCTACTGCCGTAAGCTTCATGAGCAGATGGCGGACTACAATGCGCTCGGCATCACCGTTCGTTATCTGGCTTTCCCGCGTGAAGGGCTGAACGGTCAGGTTGAAAAAGCCATGCGTGCCATCTGGTGCAGCGCCGATCGCAACAAAGCTTTCGATGCCGCGATGAAAGGCGATGCGCCGCAAATGGATGCGCCCGCCACCTGCAAAATCAATATCGAACAGCAGTACAAACTGGGCATCCTGTTTGGTATTCAGGGCACGCCGGCCATTCTTACCGATAGCGGTATGATGATTCCTGGCTATCAGGGACCGCAAGAGCTGAAGCAAGTGCTTGACGGCCAGAAGCGTGGCGGTTAACGCACAGTGATTCATTCTGTTGAACTCCGTCGGCGCGAAGCTGAGGCCGACGCCAGCTTGCCCGCTGATTTGCCCCCTTTGCTTCGTCGTCTCTATCTGCAACGCGGCGTGAAAGATGCGCTGGAACTGGAACGTGGTGCCAAACATTTGCTGCCGTGGCAAACCCTCGGCGGTATTGAAGGCGCGGTTACGCTGCTGCATCAGATGCTGCAAACCGGCAAGCGCATCGTGGTAGTTGGTGACTTTGATGCCGATGGCGCCACCAGCACGGCGCTAACCGTGCTGGCACTGCGTAGCCTGGGCGGTAACGTTGATTATCTGGTGCCAAACCGCTTTGAAGATGGCTACGGATTGAGTCCGGAAGTGGTTGAGCAGGCCAAAGCGCGCGGTGCAGAGATGATCCTCACCGTCGATAACGGTATCTCCTCGCACGCCGGCGTCGATACTGCGCATCAGCATGGCATTCCGGTGCTGGTTACCGATCACCATCTGCCGGGCGACACCTTGCCCGCCGCCGAAGCGATTGTGAATCCCAATCTCAACGACAGCGCATTCCCTTCGCGCTCGCTGGCGGGTGTTGGCGTTGCTTTCTATCTGATGCTGGCGCTGCGTGCGCATCTGCGTCAGCAAAACTGGTTTAGTGCCGGTCGTGCGGAGCCAAATCTGGCGGAACTGCTGGATCTGGTGGCGCTGGGCACCGTGGCGGACGTGGTACCACTGGATGCCAATAACCGCATTCTGGTGTGGCAAGGCTTAAGTCGCATTCGCGCGGGTAAATGCCGCGCGGGTATTCGCGCACTGTTAGAAATTGCCAATCGCGATGCGCGTCAGCTCGCCGCCAGCGATCTCGGTTTTGCTGTCGGTCCGCGTCTCAATGCCGCCGGTCGTCTGGATGATATGTCGGTTGGCGTGGCGCTGTTGCTCACCGAAGACATTTCCCAGGCACGCATGTTGGCGAATGAACTCGATGCGCTCAATCAGACGCGCAAAGAGATTGAGCAGGGCATGAAGAGCGAAGCGCTGGCGTTGTGCGATGAGCTCGAGCGCCAGCATACCGATCTGCCGCTTGGCCTGGCGTTCTATCATCCGGAGTGGCATCAGGGCGTGGTCGGCATCCTCGCTTCGCGGCTGAAAGAGCGCTTTCATCGCCCGGTGATTGCTTTCGCGCCTGCCGGTGACGGCACGCTGAAAGGTTCCGGTCGCTCAATTGCCGGTTTACATCTGCGCGATGCGCTGGAGCGTCTCGACACGCTGTACCCCGGCATGATGATTAAGTTTGGCGGTCATGCGATGGCGGCAGGTTTGTCGCTGCAAAGCGAAAAGTACGAACCATTCCGTGAACGTTTTGCCGCGCTTATTGATGAGTGGCTGGATGGCGAAGCGTTACAGGGCGTGATTTGGTCAGACGGCGAACTGCATGCGCAGGAGTTTACGCTGCACACCGCTGAAATGCTGCGCGAAGCGGGTCCGTGGGGTCAGGCATTCCCGGAACCGGTATTCGACGGTAAATTCAAACTGCTGCAGCAGCGCCTGGTGGGCGAACGCCATCTGAAAGTGATGATCGAGCCTATCGGCGGCGGCCCGCTGTTAGATGGCATCGCCTTCAACGTGGATACTACGCTGTGGCCAGACACCAGCGTGCGGCAGGTGCAGTTGGCCTATAAACTGGATATCAATGAGTATCGCGGCAATCGCTCGGTGCAGCTGATCATCGATCATCTCTGGCCGATGTAGGAAAAATGAAGTCGCCATCAATGCGCTACTGGTTGTCCGTTAAGGCATGAAAAACCCTCATTATCGAAAGCACACATGGTAGCGGCGCAATTCAATACGCGATAAATCGCGCCGCTACAAAGTGGGTGTGCTTTCGGGTAAACTAGCGCGTTAGTTTTTATCTCCTTTCACCGAATCGTCAAAAAAGACTGAAAAGCCATGTTTGAAATTAATCCGGTCAAAAATCGTATCCAGGACCTCAGTGAGCGCAGCGACGTTCTTCGGGGGTATCTTTGACTACGATGCCAAGAAAGAACGCCTTGAAGAAGTAAACGCCGAGCTGGAACAGCCGGACGTCTGGAACGAACCCGATCGCGCGCAAGCGCTGGGTAAAGAACGTGCTTCGCTTGAGGCGGTGGTTGAAACCCTAGATCATATGCGTCAGGGCCTGGAAGATGTGCAGGGCCTGCTGGATCTGGCGGTAGAAGCCGACGACGAAGAGACCTTCAACGAAGCCGTTGCCGAGCTGGATGCGCTGGAAGTGAAGCTGGGCGAACTGGAATTCCGCCGCATGTTCTCTGGCGAATATGACAGCGCTGATTGCTACATGGATATTCAGGCCGGTTCCGGCGGCACCGAAGCGCAGGATTGGGCCAGCATGCTGCTGCGCATGTATCTGCGCTGGGCCGAAGCCAAAGGCTATAAAACCGAAATTATCGAAGAGTCAGACGGTGAAGTGGCTGGTACTAAATCCGCTACCATTAAAATCATCGGCGACTACGCGTTTGGCTGGTTGCGCACCGAAACCGGCGTCCATCGCCTGGTGCGTAAGAGCCCATTCGATTCCGGCGGCCGTCGCCATACCTCATTCAGTTCGGTGTTTATCTACCCGGAAGTGGATGACAACATCGATATCGACATTAACCCCGCCGATCTGCGTATCGACGTTTACCGTGCCTCCGGTGCGGGCGGCCAGCACGTTAACAAAACCGAGTCTGCGGTGCGTATTACCCACTTGCCGACCAACATTGTGGTGCAGTGCCAGAACGACCGTTCACAGCACAAGAACAAAGATCAGGCCTTCAAGCAGTTACGCGCCAAGCTGTACGAATATGAGATGCAGAAGAAAAACGCGGACAAGCAGGCAGCGGAAGATAACAAGTCTGATATCGGCTGGGGCAGCCAGATCCGTTCTTATGTTCTCGACGATTCACGCATCAAGGATCTGCGCACCGGCGTAGAAACCCGCAACACCCAGGCGGTGTTGGATGGCGATATCGATCGTTTTATTGAAGCAAGTTTAAAAGCAGGGCTATAAGGAACCGACATGTCTGAACAACAACCGCAGAGCGCTGATGCCGCCCTTGAGTTAAATAACGAACTGAAAGCGCGTCGCGAAAAACTCAACGCGCTGCGTGAAAAAGGCGTGGCGTTTCCCAACGATTTCCGCCGTGATACCACGTCCGATCTGCTGCACGCCAGCTATGACGAAAAGAGCAACGAAGAGCTGGAAGCGCTGGGCGTCGAAGTGAGCGTGGCCGGTCGTATGATGACGCGCCGCATCATGGGTAAAGCCTCCTTCGCCACCCTGCAGGATGTCGGCGGCCAGATTCAGATCTACGTATCTCGCGACGATCTGCCAGAAGGCGTTTACAACGAGCAGTTCAAAAAGTGGGATCTCGGCGATATCCTTGGCGCGCGCGGTAAGCTGTTCAAGACCAAAACCGGTGAGCTGTCGATCCACATCTCTGAGCTGCGTCTGCTGACCAAAGCGCTGCGTCCGCTGCCGGATAAATTCCACGGCCTGGCCGATCAGGAAACCCGTTATCGTCAGCGTTACCTGGACCTGATCTCTAACGACGAATCACGTAACACCTTCAAAGTACGCTCAAAGATCATGGCCGGCATTCGCCAGTTCATGGTTAACCGCGACTTCATGGAAGTGGAAACGCCAATGATGCAGGTGATTCCTGGCGGTGCCTCTGCGCGTCCGTTCATCACCCATCACAATGCGCTCGACATCGATATGTACCTGCGTATTGCGCCAGAGCTGTACCTGAAGCGTCTGGTGGTAGGCGGTTTTGATCGCGTGTTCGAGATCAACCGTAACTTCCGTAACGAAGGTATTTCGCCGCGTCATAACCCAGAGTTCACTATGATGGAGCTCTATATGGCGTATGCGGATTACAAAGATCTGATCGAGCTGACCGAAAGCCTGTTCCGCACTCTGGCGCAGGATGTGTTGGGCACCACCGAAGTGCCGTATGGCGATCACAGCTTCGATTTCGGCAAGCCGTTTGAGAAGCTCACCATGCGTGAAGCGATCAAGAAATACCGTCCGGAAACCGACCTGAGCGATCTGGAAGACTTCGATAAAGCGGTGGCGATTGCTAACTCGCTGCATATCAAAGTTGAGAAGAGCTGGGGACTGGGCCGCGTGGTCACGGAGATCTTCGAAGAGACCGCCGAAGCGCACCTGATTCAGCCAACCTTCATCACCGAATATCCGGCTGAGGTTTCCCCGCTGGCGCGTCGTAACGACGAGAACCCGGAAATCACCGATCGCTTTGAATTCTTCATCGGCGGCCGTGAAATCGGTAACGGCTTCTCGGAGCTGAACGATGCAGAAGATCAGGCTGAGCGTTTCCTGCAGCAGGTGAATGCCAAAGATGCCGGTGATGACGAAGCGATGTTCTACGATGAAGATTACGTCACCGCATTGGAGCACGGCCTGCCGCCAACCGCAGGTTTGGGTATTGGTATCGACCGTATGGTGATGCTGTTTACCAACAGCCACACCATCCGCGACGTGATCCTGTTCCCGGCACTGCGTCCAACCGGCAAGTAATCCTCTCCGATATCTCGTAGGGTCGCCATTCATGGCGACCTTTTTTTATTCCAGCGGCATAAAACAAAATTCCTGATGACAACCCGGCACGCTCTGTGCAGGATGGTTTTTTTCATTTTCAGGGAAACACCATGAGTGCAAAAGCGGCAACGTTAGAGGGCCGGATTCGTCAGCACTGGGATCAGCTCTCCAGCCACGAACAGCGCTTAGCCGACGTGCTTCTCGCCGCGCCCGGGCAGTTAGCCATGAACACCGCCACTGAACTGGCGCACAGCGCAGGCGTCTCGAAAGCCACCACCACACGTTTCTTTCGTCATCTCGGCTATGAGAGTTATGAAGCCGCACGCCGTCAGGCGCGCGAGATGCAGAGCAGCGGTTCGCCGCTTTATCTGCAACCGGCACCCAGCGCATCGCCGCTGGCCAGCATCATGCAGCAGCACCTGGAAAAAGAGATCGCCAACCTGGTCAACAGCTATCGCACGCTGGATAGCGAACAGCTGCAGCAGGCGGTGACGGCTATCAGCCAGGCACGTCGTGTGGTGGTGATGGGCTGGCGCCACAGCCAAACCATTGCACATTTGATCTATCGCGATCTGATTCATATCCATTCTGATGTGCGCCTGCTGCCGCGTCCGGGCGATTCGCTGGCGGAACATATGGCAGCGCTGACGGCGCAAGACGTGGTAATTTGCGTCGGACTGCGCCGCCGTATGCCGGCGCTGGAAACGGCCATGAATGCATTAGCCGAGCGCAATGTGCCCATGCTGTATATCGCCGACGTGCTCTCCGGCAAACCGGCGCGCCATGCGCAATGGGTGATTCGCTGCCATACCGATAGCAGCCTGATCTTCGATAGCACCGCCGCGCTCTCTGGCGTGTGTAATCTGCTCTGTTCACTGGTGGCCCGACAAATGGGTAAAGCCAGCAACGATCATCTCGCGCAAATTGAAGCGCTACACCAATCCCTCGATGAACTAGAATAGTGCGCCGTGCTGGCGCACTGCGCGCCAGAAATCTCACCAAAGCAGTGCAATCCTGCCAACTCTCTCTCCAGCAACAGCCGCCGTCCCGCTCGCCTGTGAAACCTAAGAAATAAAAATAAAAATCAAGAAACAGTTGTTTCCAGTTGATTTTATTAGCTAAAGATTGACCTGGCGTGATGCCCTCTGCGCAGTGGTGAAAAAACTGGCACAAAACATGCTCAGTAGAAAAAGACATTTCACCAACACCAGGGAAACACCATAATGAAAAAAACAGCACTGCTGATCGCCGCACTTCTTTCCGTTGGCACCGTGGCGCAGGCGCAAGCCGACACGCTGTCCGACATCAAAAGCAGCGGCAAAATCACCGTCGGTATCGATCCAACCTTTCCGCCATACGAATACACCGACGACAAAGGCGAGATCACCGGTTACAGCGTGGCGATCATGCAATCCTTCGCAAAAGATCTCGGCGTGAAACTCGAGTTTCAGAAAACCGCCTTCAGCGGCATTCTGCCGGGCCTGATTTCTGGCTCCTTCAATGCTGAAGGCTCCTCTCTCAACGTTACCGCTGAACGCGCGAAGAAAGTGTTGTTCACCGTGCCGTACAGCAAAACCGTTAACGGCGTGCTGGTACGCGAAGCAGAGGCGAAAACCTTCAGCGGTAACACCCTGAGTCCGGAAAGTTTGTCTGGCCTGCGCGGCGCAGTGAAAACCGCCAGCGTGCCCGAACAGCTGCTCAAGGGTTTCAACGAGCAGCTGAAGAAAGAGGGTAAAAAACCCATCGTCATTATCAACGTGGATTCGCTGGACCAAACCGTCAGCACGCTGATGACCAAACGCGCCGATTTCGTCTATGACGACATCTCAGTACTGGCGCCGGTAGCGAAAAAATACGCCGGTAAAGTGGCACAGGTGGGCGAAGTCGGTCCGTCACAGTGGATGGGTTGGGCGACGCGTAAAGAAGATGGCAGCCTGAACAAAGCCATTAGCGATCATATTCTGGCGATGCAGAAAGATGGCGAGCTGACCAAACTGCAACAGCAGTATCTCGGCACCACCTTCACCGTGCCCGCCAGCGACTTCATTCCGCAGGAGTAACTATGTGCCAGTCCAACCTGACGGTGCCCGCCGGCTTTGGCAAAACCTTTCGCGTGCGCAAAGGCCAGTTTATTACCGTAATTGATAGCGCAGGGCAGCAGGCCGCCGATTTTGTCGCGGTTAACGCCGACGATCTCAACGAAAAACTGTCGCCGGTGCATACGCGCCAGCAGCTGCGGTCGCTGTTCTTCAAACCCGGCGATGCGCTGTGGTCGAGTGAAAACCGCCCGATGCTGCGCATTCTTGCCGACAGCATCGGCATTCACGATTCCAACGTACCGGCCTGCGATCGCACGCGCTTTAGCGTCGATTTCGGCGTGGAAGGGCATCGCAACTGCGTTGATAACCTGCTGGAAGGGATGAAGGCATTTGGGGTGACCTACTTCTCGCTGCCGGAGCCGTTCAACCTGTTCCAAAACGGTCCGGTTACCGCCGATGGCCGCATGGAAGTCACCGATCCCAACAGCAAAGCGGGCGATAGCATCACCTTTGAAGCGCTGTGCGACCTGATCTGCGCGGTGTCATCCTGCCCGCAGGACATCATTCCCGGCAACGGTTTGCAGGTGACGCCCATCGACATCGTGGTCAGCGACCATTTTCACGCTCAGGAGATGAATCATGCTGTTAATGCGTGAACGTTATGAAGAAACCGCCGTGCGCACGCTGGCTGAACCGGTGCAGATTGCGCCGGGCAGCGTAGGTTCGATTCGCGTGCTGCGCGGTCAGCTGCTGCGCATCACCGCGCTGGGCGAAGGTGCCGTCGCGTCGCTGTTTGGCTTTAGCCTTGCCGATCCCGACGTATGGTTGTCGGTGCACCACACGCGGGTGTTCAGCAACAGTTATCTGCTCGGTTCCGGGATGCGTCTGGTGAATAACCGTCGCCGTCCGATGATGGTGCTGGGCAAAGACAGCGTAAAGCGTCACGACCTGCTGCTGCCCGCCTCGACCACCGCGTTTCTCGCCGAGCGTGGCTATCAGGGCGAGGGTTGCCTTGAGGGCGTGCGCGGCGAGCTGGCACGTCTTGGTCGGGTGGTGCCGAAGCTGCCCGATCCGATCAACTTGTTTATGCACCTCAAGCTCACGCGCGAGGGCGATATTCTGCCGGAAACCAATCAGACCAAAGCCGGCGACAGCATTACCTGTCGCGTGGTGATGGATACGGAATTCATCGTCTCCGCCTGCAACACCGGCATTGAGGGTAACGATAAGCCCGCGCCGCTGCTGCTGTCGGTGGCGGAAAACCTGCACGACTTTAACGCGGAGTAACGCATGGGGCTGGATCAACAGGTAGTGGCCGCGCTGCCGGAACTCGGACGCGGCCTGCTGATGACGTTGCTGCTCACCGTGCTGGCGTCGCTCGTCAGCGTGGTAATGGGGCAGCTTGCCTGCTTCCTGCAGCTGCGTCGCGCCTGGATCTGGCGCACCATCGGCCGCCTGTATGTCAGCGTGATGCGCGGCACCCCGGCAATTGTGCAGCTGTTTGTGGTGTTTTTCACCTTGCCGCGCCTGGGGTTGGGTGGCCAGCCGATGCTGGCGGCGGTAATTGCTATCGGCCTCAACAGCGGCGCTTACGTGGCGGAAATCCTGCGCGTTAATCGCAGTTTGGTGACGCGTGGACAGCTTGAAGCGGCGCGCACGCTGGGCCTGAGCCGTTTTCTCAGCTGGTGGTATGTGATCAATCCCCAGGTGATGCGCGCCAGCCTGCCGATGCTGGTCAATGAGTTCACTATTCTGCTGAAAACCACGCCGCTGGCCTCGGTGGTGGCGCTGACCGAGTTGACCTACGCCGGGCAAATTGTCATCGCCCGCACCTACGAAGCCACCCAGGTGCTGCTGCTGGTGGCGGCCGGATATCTGTTGATCGCCATGCCGTTGATTGCAGCGGCGCGGCGTCTGGAAGCAAAACGGAGGATGGCATAATGGATTGGCAGGCAATTATCACTTCCTTGCCGTCGCTCGCTGACGGCCTGGTGGCTACCCTGCAGCTCTGTTTAGTGGCGGCACTTTGTTCACTGCTGTGGGGCGCGCTGCTGGCCGTACTGCTGATGCGCGCCTCGCCGTTCTGGCTGCGTCTGCTTAATCTGTACAGCGGGTTAACCCTCGCGCTGCCGCTGCTGGTGGTGATCTATCTGCTCTACTTCGTGCTGCCGGAATATGACATCACGCTGTCGTCGCCGGTAGTGGGTGTGCTGGCGCTAACGCTCTACTACGCGCCCTACATTGCGCAGGTGGTTCGCTCGGCGATTGATGCGCTGCCGAAAGGGCAGTGGGAAGCGTGCCGCGTATTGGGCTTAAGCCGCCGCGAGCAGCTGCGCGATGTGGTGCTGCCGCAAACCCTGCCGCAGATGCTGTCGCCGTTGGTCGGGCTGATGATCGGATTGATTAAAGACTCGGCGCTGCTATCGATTGTCTCGGTGCAGGAGTTTATGTACGCCGCCAAACAGGCGATTTCGGATACCTACGCGCCGCTGGAGATCTATCTCACCGTGGCGCTCTGTTACTGGCTGCTCAACAGCGCGATCGACTGGCTGGCGCGCGGCCTCGAATCCCGCATGACGCGCTATCGTCGCGCCATGCAGCATTAATCTGGAGAACAACATGTCAGCTGAATTTCAGCACCGTGAAGCGATTACCATCCCGGCACGCTACGGTAAAGCGGTGCGCCTGAAGCAGGGCGAAGCGGTACAGGTGATTAACCTGCACGGTACCCAGGTGGTAGATTGCTGGGCCTATAACGCCGAGGATGTGAGCGAATATATGTGTATGGAGGCGACGCGCGTGTGGAATCAGCGTCTCAATCCTAAAGTGGGCGACAGCTTCATCACCAGCCAGCGCCATCCGATTTTGACGCTGGTGGCGGATACGTCGCCCGGCGTGCACGACACCTTTATGGCCGCCTGCGACGCGCGGCGCTATGAGCTGCTCGGCTGTACCGAACCGCATCGCAACTGCCATGACAATCTGTTTGAGGGGATGCGCGAGCTGGGCGTGACGCTGCCGCACGGTAATCTGGCGTCATTTAATATCTTTATGAATATTCAGGTGCAGCCGGACGGCATTACGCTAAAGACGCTGCCGGTAGTGACCAAACCGGGCGACTACATCGTGCTGCGCGCCGAGATGGATTGTTTTGTGGCGTTCTCGGCCTGTCCGCAGGATATCGTTAGCATTCAGGGGCAGGGCGATAATACGCCGCGTGATGCCGAGCTGCGCATTTTGACCAGCGGATTCCCGCAGGTGCAACTGAAGGGCGCGTGGGTTCCCTCACCCTAACCCTCTCACGCAAGCGGGAGAGGGAACTGACCGAGCGAGCATGTGGCAGGGTATTTCTTTTATTCCCTCTCCCTGTGGGAGAGGGCTAGGGTGAGGGCATCAGCCCGCAGCAAATCTACGACTTAACCACCCCATCCAGCCACGCCTGAAAACGCGCATAGGGCACATACAGCGCCACATTTTTATACAGCGTTTTACCGCTCTTATTATCGTCGATCTGGCTGCTGTAGCCGACAATGACACCCGCCAATGTATCGTCGCTGGCGTTATACACGGCGCCGCCGGACATACCTTTCACCACGCCGGCATTGGCCGCCACCACCACGCAGCTGGCCTTATTCCAGTCATTCGCCAGCGTGGTGTTGATCAAATTCTTGCCGCTTGATGACACCGGCATCGCCGAAATAAAGCTGTAGCCATACAAATTCACGTTGTCGCCAATATGGCTGTTGCGAAACGGTGGTGGCAGATTGGCTTCACTGTTTTTGTGGTACACCACCGCGATATCACATTCAGGATGCCAGGCTTTGACCCGATACAAGGAAAACTTCGCTACGTGCGCCGCCGTCAGGCTGTAGTCACGCGTAAGAGGAATGGTGGTGCCGAGCGCACCAATGCCCAGAACGGTGGGAATACCGGTGACGGTCATATCGACGCGTTTTGCTGCTTCTTTGCTGTATTCGTAATGTCCAACAGAACAGCCACTCAGGCAGCCAACCGTTAGCGCGATGAGCCATCGCATACGCTCTCCCCTCGATTTTTGACACCCCCTAACCGGGCAATCCATTGAGGTATCGGCAGTACGCGTCCATCCTTTACTGACTGATTTATTGCCAAAAACTGTTCCGCTGTGACCACCGTCACATCCTGCTACAAGCGTAGCGTGAAAACGTCAATCTGTCTCAATGGTTGGTTTCGGTCATTTTTCCGCGCGGCGATTATTGCTGTGCGGGCAAAATAGCCTTGCGCCACGCGGGGTGGTTGCGGTGCAAGGGCTATGCTTTAATAACAATGTGACGTAGTTCAAATTTTAATAAGCGTCTGTTGTAACCGTACTGCGCTCGCAGTGCGGCCCGCCTGCAAAAAATTTATTGGGAGAGTGTGTTATGCCTGTTGCATTACTGGCGCTGGCGCTGAGTGCGTTCGCCATCGGCACTACGGAATTTGTCATCATGGGATTACTGCCGGATGTGGCGGGCGATCTTCAGGTGTCGATCCCCTCTGCGGGATGGTTGATCAGCGGTTACGCGCTGGGCGTGGCCATTGGTGCGCCGATCATGGCGCTGCTGACCGCTAAACTGCCGCGGAAGAAGACGCTAATTCTACTGATGATCATCTTCATCATCGGTAACGTGCTCTGTGCGTTGGCCTACACCTATAACCTGCTGATGCTGGCGCGTGTGGTGACAGCGCTGTGTCACGGCGCCTTCTTCGGCATTGGTGCGGTGGTGGCCGCCAGCCTGGTGGCACCGAGTCGTCAGGCTTCTGCCGTGGCGCTGATGTTCACCGGCCTGACGTTGGCCAATGTGCTCGGCGTGCCATTGGGCACCTGGTTTGGTCAGATGTTTGGCTGGCGTGCCACTTTCTGGGGCGTGGCGATTATCGGCATCTTCGCCTTTATCGCGCTAATTGTTAGCCTGCCGAACAACAAAGAAGAGAAGCCGGTGCATCTGGCGAGTGAAATCAGCGCGCTGGCGAATGGCAAACTGTGGCTGTCGCTGCTGATGACGGTGTTCTTTGCGGCGGCGATGTTTGCGCTGTTCAGCTATATCGCTCCGCTGTTGCTGCAGGTGACCGGGATTAGCGATCGTGGCGTCAGCTGGACGCTGTTCCTGATCGGCGCTGGTTTAACGGTCGGCAATATCCTCGGCGGCAAGCTGGCCGACTGGAAAGTGTCGTTCAGCCTGATCCTCAGCTTTGTACTGATTGCGGTATTCTCGCTGCTGTTCAGCTGGACCAGCCATGCGCTGTGGCTGGCGGAAATTACGTTGTTCCTGTGGGCAATGGCGACCTTTGCCACCGTGCCGGGTCTGCAGATTAACGTGGTGCGCCACGGTAAAGATGCGCCAAACCTGGTTTCCACGCTCAACATCTCCGCCTTCAACGTCGGTAACGCGCTTGGCGCATGGGTCGGTGGTGCGGTGATCGAGAAAGGTTACGGCCTGACGTCGGTGCCGGTTGCGGCGGCGGCGCTGGCGGCTATCGGATTGGTGATCTGCCTCGTCACCTTCCGCAAATCGGGCGGGCAGGGCGAAGCAGTCAACGCTTAAGCTAATTGCTCGGCAATACGTTGTGGAAACGCGGCTACCTGCTGTTGCAGGTGGTCGCAGAAGTGATCGACCAGCGCCGAAGCCGGTCGATGCTGTGGCCTCACCAGGCTGACGGTAAACGGTACGGCGATACTGAAGCGCCGCATCACCACTCCGCTGGCGGCGTAATCAAGCGCCGTCAGCGGATTCACAATCGAAATCCCCACGCCCGCGCGCACCATTGCGCATACCGACGCCGCACTGTGCGTCTCCAGCACCAATCGACGATCCACCTCCTGCTCATGAAACAGTGAATCCAATAACTGGCGATAGCTATCGCTGCGCGACAGGCTGACGTAATTCTCGCCGTGGAAATCCTGCGGCGTCAGCACCGCGCGCTGGCACAGCGGATGCTGCGGCGGCAGCACGCACACTTCATCACAGGTCAGCAGCGGCAGGCGCTCGGTGCCGGCAGGTGCATGCTGGGTTTCGGTCAGACCGAGATCGTAGCGCTGCGCCGATAGCCACTCTTCCAGCAGCGGCGACTCCTGCGGAATGATATTCAGGCTAACCTGTGGATAGCGCTGCAAAAAAGGTTGCAGCAGCGGTGGCAGCAGCGACTGCGAAAATACCGGCAAACAGGCAATCGACAGTTCGCCCTGGCGAAACTCACGTAATCCTTCGGCGGCATCCATAATGCGATCGAGCCCATACCACGAGCGCTGCACCTCTTCGTATAGCCGCAGGCCTTGCACCGTCGGCTGCAGGCGGCCGCGCACCCGCTCGAACAGCTGTAGGCCGAGCTGCTGCTCCAGCCGCGCCAGCTCGCGGCTTACCGTCGGCTGCGAGGTGCGCAGCAGCGTCGCCGCCTGCGTCAGGTTGCCGCTGGTCATCACCGCGTGAAAAATTTCGATATGTCGCCAGTTAATTTTTGCCATTGCGCCCTCTGCTAAAGCCATATCATATTTGTATAGCTGTCGCTAAAACAGATATTTTTCTGAATCGCTGCGCTGTGGCTAAATACGTTCAATGACACAGGAGAATTGACATGCCCCGTCCACTGAACAACACCGAAACGGCGTTAGCCGCCGCCCATTTACTGCCGCTGGCGCAGCGTTATGTCGGTCCATTTTGGGCTTACGATGCGGCGATCATTCAGCAGCGCATTGCCCAGCTGAGCGCGTTCGACGTGGTGCGTTTTGCGCAGAAAGCCTGCTCCAATATTCACATCCTGCGGTTGATGCGTGCGGCGGGCGTTAAAGTGGATTCGGTATCGCTGGGGGAAATCGAGCGCGCCATCGCCGCCGGTTATCAGCCCGGGGGCGAAGATATCGTCTTCACCGCCGACGTGTTCGACCAGCCCACGCTGGCGCGCATCGCCGAGCTGAAGGTGCCAGTCAACGCCGGTTCAGTGGATATGCTGCATCAGCTGGGCGAACTGTCGCCGGGCCACGCGGTGTGGCTGCGCATCAATCCCGGTTTTGGTCATGGTCATAGCCAGAAAACCAACACCGGCGGCGAGAACAGCAAGCACGGCATCTGGCACAGCGATCTACCGCTGGCGCTGGCGGCGATCCAGCAGCACGGTCTGCATCTGGTGGGCCTGCATATGCACATCGGTTCTGGCGTGGATTACGGCCACCTGCAACAGGTGTGTGACGCGATGGTCGATCAGGTGGTGGCGTTTGGTCAGGACCTCGAGGCGATTTCCGCCGGCGGCGGTTTGTCGATTCCTTATCGTTTTGGTGAAGAGGCCATTGATACTCAACACTATTACGGCTTGTGGAACGGCGCGCGCGAGCGCATTGCTGCGCATCTTGGTCATCCGGTGAAGCTGGAGATTGAGCCGGGCCGCTTCCTCGTCGCGGAATCAGGCGTGCTGGTTTCACAGGTGCGGGCGGTGAAAGATATGGGCAGTCGCCATTTTGTGTTGGTTGATGCCGGTTTCAGCGATTTGATGCGCCCATCAATGTATGGCAGCTATCACCATATTTCGCTGCTGCCGGCAGATGGCCGTGCATTGGGTGATGACACGATTGAAAGTGTGGTGGCCGGTCCGCTGTGTGAATCGGGTGACGTGTTTACACAGCTGGAAGGCGGCAAAGTGGAAACCCGTGCGCTGCCAGCGGCGCAGGTGGGCGATTATCTGGTGTTTCATGATACCGGCGCGTACGGCGCATCGATGTCGTCGAACTACAACAGCCGCCCGCTGATTCCGGAAGTGCTGTTTGAGAACGGCAAGGCGCGGGAAATTCGTCGCGCGCAGACCATTCAGGAACTGCTGGCGCTGGAACTGCACGGATGAAGATCGTTGCGCTCAGCGCGGTGCCGCATCATGCCACACAGATCACCGATTGGTTGTGGCAGGCGTTTGGCGACGGCACCTCGCGCGAGTTTTACGACAGCATTGTGCGCAGCAGCCTCAACGGTGCCGATTTTCCGGTGACCTTTGTGGCGCTCGATGGCGATACGCCGCTGGGCACGGTAGGATTTTGGCGCTGCGATTTGATCAGTCGTCAGGATCTCTATCCGTGGGTGGCCGCGTTATTTGTTGAGGAATCCGCGCGCGGCAAGGGATTGAGCGAAGCGCTACAGCAGCATGTGATTGCGTTCGCGCGTCAGCGTGGGTATGACAAGCTGTGGTTATGGTCGACGTTTGGTGGTTATTACGAACGTTTTGGCTGGCAGTATCAGTGCGAGGCGCTGGAGTTCCCGGACGTGCGGGTGAAGGTGTACGCGCGGGAGTTGTGATGGGTTGGGGCGGTGCGCGCTGTCCCTCACCCCAACCCTCTCCCGCAAGCGGGCGAGGGAGCCACCCGAGCGATTTAGAAGTTAAGTGCCTGAGCGATTTCAAAGCAACGTGCTTATCTCATCCCGATCCGCGATCGGTTCCCTCTCCCGCGTGCGGGAGAGGGCTAGGGTGAGGGAAACCCCGCACCCAACCCCAATCAACCCGGCCCACTCACCGAATGCCTTCTCACCAGCGTTGGGCTAAACATGTTGGTGACTTCCGGCATCTCGCTGCCATTGGCTAACGCCAGCGCCAGCTGCGCCGCCTGTTGCGCCATGGTCACTATCGGATAGCGCACCGTGGTCAATCGCGGACGCACATAGCGCGACACCAGCACATCATCGAAGCCAATCAGCGACATCTCTTCCGGCACGCGGATGCCGTTATCGCTCAGCACCGCCAGCGCACCGGCCGCCATCGAATCGTTATAGCAGGCCACCGCGGTGAATTGCTTGCCGCGCCCCATCAACTCCGTCATCGCCTGTTCGCCGCCCACTTCGTCCGGTTCGCCCCACGCCACTAAACGATCGTTACACGGCAACCCGTGCTCTTTCAGCGCATCGTAATAGCCCTGCAGGCGATCTTCGGCATCGGAAATGGTGTGGGTGGAACAGATAAAGGCGATTTGCGTGTGGCCCTGCTGAATCAGATGACGGGTTGCCAGCCACGCGCCGTAGCGGTCATCCAGCGCGATGCAGCGATTCTCAAAGCCTTTTAGCAAGCGATTCAGCAGCACCATGCCCGGCACCTGCTTCATCAGCATCTCTAAATCGTCGTCGGGGATTTTCTTCGCGTGCACCACCAGCGCGGCGCAGCGATGACGCATCAGCTGCTCAATCGCCTGACGCTCTTTTTGCTCATTGTGGTAACCGTTACCAATCAGCAAAAAGTTGCCGGTCTGCCCTGCGACTTCATCCACCGCTTTGACCATCGCGCCAAAAAACGGATCGGACACATCGCCCACCACCAAACCCAGGGTTTCAGTGGATTGTTGCGCGAGGGCGCGCGCATTGGCGTTCGGGTGATACTGCAACTGCTCCATTGCCTGCGTCACGGCGAGGCGAGAGCTCTCGCTGGCTTTGGGCGAATTATTGATGACGCGAGAAACGGTTGCGACCGAAACCCCCGCCATGCGGGCAACATCCTTAATGGTAGCCATGCGATTATCGACATCCGGGAAAACGTTTACACATGCCATCAGTGTTACGGAAAACACCCCCTGTAGCAACCCGCCAGAATGCCAGCGCTGTCGCAAAAGCACGGAAAATCAGGCGCTCACGACCGCACTTTAGCTCATTGTTCGCCTCATGGTATGCTGCCAACCATAATTACACCTGCCTGCCGGACCAAAAACCATGAAAACTCGCGTGCCGCATCTGGCGCACTGGGGCGCCTTTACCGCCGTCACTGAAAACGATCGCCTGATTGGCTGCGAACCCTTTTTTGCTGATGCCGATCCGTCGCCGATGCTTAACACCATCCCTGAACTGGTCTATTCGGATAAGCGTATCCGCCAGCCGATGGTGCGCCGTTCCTGGCTTAAGTCACGCGAGAACAGCGATCGTACCTTACGTGGCCGTGAAGATTTTGTGGCGGTGGATTGGGATACCGCGCTGGATTTGGTGGCGGAAGAGAATCGCCGCGTGCGCGATCGCTACGGCGCATCGGGCATTTTCAACGGCTCTTACGGCTGGTCATCGGCGGGACGCGTCAACCACGCGCGCACGCTGATTCGCCGCTTCTATTTTCAGGGCGGCGGCGGGGTGGATCAGCAAGGTAACTACAGCTGGGGCGCAGCGCAGTTCTTCCTGCCGTATGTGATTGGCACCTATATGCCGCTGACCGGCCGCGTGACTGACTGGCCGCAAGTGGTGGAACACGCCGACATCTTTATCGCCTTTGGTGGTCTGGCGCTGAAAAACGCCCAGGTGGCATCCGGCGGTGCCGGGCAGCACAGCCTGAAACCGGCGCTGGAACAGCTCAGCGCCAAAGGCACGCCAATCGTTAACATCAGCCCGATGCGCGATGATTGCCCGGCGTTCGTCAATGCCGAGTGGATTCCGATTCGCCCCAACACCGATGTCGCGCTGATGCTGGCGCTCGGATATGAAATAACGCGCCGCAACGGCATTGATGAACGCTTCCTCGCCAGCCACTGCACCGGCTGGCCGCAGCTGCGCGGCTATTTGCTGGGCGAGAGCGATGGCATTGCTAAAACGCCGGCGTGGGCGAGTGCGATCACCGGCATTCCGGCGGCGCGCATTGCCCTGCTGGCGCAGCAGCTCATTGGCAAACGTAGCTTTATTACCTGCTCCTATTCGGTGCAGCGCGCGCATCGCGGCGAGCAGCCGTACTGGATGATGATTGCGCTGTCATCAATGCTCGGCCAGCCAGGTTTGCCGGGGGGCGGCTTCTCGTTTGGTCACGGTTCGATGAATAGCGTCGGCAATCCGCGTCAGGATGGCCCGGCACCGATGATGAGCACCGGGCCGAATCCGGGCAATCTGTCGATTCCGGTGGCGCGCATCAGCGACATGCTGCTCAATCCGGGCCAGCCCTATCATTTTCAGGGGGAAACCCAGCACTATCCGGATATCCATTTGGTGCACTGGGCGGGCGGCAATCCGTTCCATCATCATCAGCAGCTCAATCGTCTGGTGGAGGGCTGGCAGCGTCCGGACACCGTGATTGTGCAGGATATTGTCTGGACGCCGGCGGCCCAGATGGCGGATATCGTGTTGCCCGCCACCACGACGCTCGAGCGCAACGACATTGGCGGCTCATCGCGCGATCGCTTCGTGCTGGCGATGCATCAGGCGATCAAGCCGCAGCATCAGGCGCGTAACGATTTCGATATCTTCGCCGATATTGCCGATCGCCTCGGCTATCGCGATGTTTTCACCGAGGGCCGTAGCGAGATGCAGTGGATTGAACATCTGTATCAGCAGTGCGCCACCGCGCATGCGTGCAGAGATATTCATTTCCCAGAGTTTGGTGAGTTTTGGCAGCGCGGGTATGTCGAGATTCCGGAAGGCGGCAAACCTTACGTATTTATGGATGATTTTCGTGTTGATCCACAAAGTCATCCGATTCAAACCGCCAGCGGCAAGATCGAACTGTTTAGCCAAACCATCGCGGACTATCAGCTGGAGGATTTCGCCGGCCATCCCGAATGGCGCGAGCCGCAAGAGTGGCTGGGCGCGCCGCTCAGCGCGCAGTTCCCGCTGCATATGATCTCCATTCAACCGTCGGATCGTTTGCACAGCCAGATGGATGCGACCGCCAGCGTACAAGCCAATAAAACCGCCGGACATGAAACCTTGTATATGCATCCGCAGGATGCCGCCGCGCGCGCGATTGCGGATGGCGATGAGATTGAGGTGAGCAACGCGCGGGGCCGCATGCTGGCTGGCGTACGCCTTACCGATGGTTTAACGCCGGGTGTGGTGATCATCGCCACCGGCGCGTGGTTCGATCCCGGATTTGGTCGCGCGTGGCAGCCGTGGGATCGCGCCGGCAACCCCAATGTGTTGACGCTGGATATCGGCACCTCGTCGCTGACGCAGGGGCCAAACGCCATGAGTTGCCTGGTAGAAATCAAAAAACATCGGATTTGCACAAACGGTTAACAATCTCACCGCTGGTTACATTTTGCGGGTAACTGTTGCGTTTAGGCGATGGTTTCTCATCATGCCGCCTTGCTACAGTCAGGGTCCCAGAGGTATTGATGGGTGAACATCAAAAAGTTTTCTTGATTACACCGACCTGCGCAGATGCGCAGGTTTTTTTTTGAAACATAGTTTTCCTGTCAACTCGCTTTACGTTTCTTTATAACTGCTGGCATTAAGCCTGATTTTCGCCTCAGTGGATTACCATGCCTCCTATTAAAAAATTTCTGGGAAAAGACCAGATCAAAGCCCCCTTTAACCCGTTTCGTTTTCGCCTGATTTGCCTCGGCGTTTTCTGCTGTCTGGTGCTATTACTGATCTGTGTCGGCGACCTGCAACTGATTAAACATCCGATGCTGGAACACGAGGCCGATCAGCGCTCGCTGCGCACCGTCACGCTGCCCACCAACCGTGGCACCTTGCTGGATCGCGATGGTCAGGCGCTGGCGCTGAGTGTGCCAGCGCGCGATATCATCGCCGATCCGATGCGCGTGCTGGAGGCCAATCCTGATTTCACCAGCGCCAAATGGGCCTATCTGGCGGCGGCGCTCAATCTGCGTCCGGAAGATCTGCGCGCGCAAATCACCGCTAACCCGAAAAAGCGCTTCCTTTATCTGGGACGCAAGATCGAACTCGGCATCGCTAAAGACATCGCCGAGCTGAAACTGAAAGGCATCAGCTCGGTGTATAACGACAGCCGTTTCTATCCGATGAGTGAAGCGGCCGCGCCGCTGATTGGTATCGTCGGCGCCGACAGCAATGGCCTGAACGGCATCGAAAAAGGCTTCGATCATGTGTTGCAGGGCGATCCGGGCAAAGAGGTTTATCGTCAGGATGGTGAAGGCAACATCATTGCGATGATCGATTACCAGCCGCCGCAGCAGCCGCCAACGGTGCAGCTCAGCATCGACAAATTCGACCAGTTCACGCTTTACAGCAAACTGCGCGACGGCGTGCTGCTCAACAAAGCGGATTCAGGCGCGGCGGTGCTGGTAAAAATCGATACCGGCGAAATTCTGGCGATGGCCTCTTATCCGTCTTTCAACCCGAACAATTATGAGAACGCCACGCCGGCACAGATGCGTAACTCGGCGATCAACGACAGCTACGAACCGGGTTCAACGGTGAAACCGCTGGTGGTGATGGAAGGGCTGGAGCGCCATTTGGTGCGCGCCGATTCGGTGATTGATACCACGCCCTACAGCGTAAATGGCCACCTGATCCGCGACGTTGGCCACTGGCCGCGACTTACCATGACCGGCATTTTGCAAAAATCGAGTGATATCGGCGTGTCGCACATTGCGCTGGCAATGCCCGCCGAAGCGCTGGTCAACACCTATCAGGCGTTTGGATTGGGTAAACCCACCGGACTGGGCCTGACCGGCGAAAGCGTCGGCTACTTCCCGCTGCATCGTGAACGCTGGGCCGACATCGAACGCGCTACCTTCGCTTTTGGCTACGGCCTGCGCGTGACGCCGCTGCAAATTGCCCGTGAATACGCCACGCTCGGTTCGTACGGTATTTATCGCCCGCTGTCGATCACCAAGGTGACGCCGCCGGTGCTGGGCAAGCAGGTGGCCAATCCGCAGGTGGTGCAAACCGTGGTGCACATGCTGGAGAGTGATGTGCTGCCGGGCGGTACCGGCGTGAGAGCCGCGGTGCCGGGATATCGTCTGGCGACCAAAACCGGTACGGCGGAGAAGATGGGCTCCAGCGGTAAGTACGATGGCGGCTACATCAACTATACCGCCGGCATCGCGCCGGCCAGCCATCCGGAAGTGGCGCTGGTGGTGATGATCAACCATCCCACCGCGGGCGATCACTTTGGTGGATCGGTTGCCGCCCCGATCTTCGGCAATATCATGGGCCCGGTGCTGAAGCACATGAATGTGGCACCGGATGCCATCTACAGTAAGCCGCCTTCAGATAAATCTCAGTGAAATCAAAATGTAATTAAGGTGTGGAGAAAATTCACACCTCGTTTCACTTCGCCGAACACCGTTGCTTTTTGCACCTGTCTTTCACCGGCGGTTCGGTGCCAATATGGTCATCCCAGAGGTATTGATGGGTGTGAAACAGCGCTGCTTTGCAGCATCCCTGTTATTACACCGACCCACGCAGATGCGTGGGTTTTTTTTGCCTGCAATTTACCAAAACGCTTAGGGCCGTCATTTATGACGACATTTAACTGACCGCACGGTGCGGCCAATAACCAAGTCGCCATGAATGGCGACCCTACGGTTAAACCCACAAAACGCTAAAAATCCCAACGATTTATGGCACGAAAGGTTTACCATTTTCCTTTGGAAAATATATTTTACGTAACCTTAACAACCTCGCTTAACCCGCCTCCCTACAATGGCTTTTTAGCGTCATTACCTTCGTGACTATTCCCCTCCTATCTTTTAGAGAACAACTATGCGCCTGAAACTTCTTTCTGCCAGCGTGGTGTTTTTACTGGCAGCCTGTGACCAGGGCGGAGCTAAACCCGCCGCATCCGCCACGCCGCAAGTTGGCGTGGTAAACCTGAAAGCCGAACCCGTTACGCTTGTTACCCAATTGCCTGGCCGTACCACGGCGGTGCGAACGGCGCAGGTACGTCCGCAGGTAAGCGGCGTGATTGAAAAAATCCTGTTTACCGAAGGCGGTGAAGTGAAAGCCGGCCAGCCGCTGTATCAGATTGATCCCGCCACCTATAAAGCGGCCTACGATAAAGCCATGGCAACCTGGCAGAACGATGCCATGGTGGTGAAACGCTATCAGCCGCTGGCCAATGCGCACGCTATCAGCCAGCAGACATACGATGATGCAGTTGCTGCCGCGCGCGAAGCGCAGGCCGATGTTGAAACCGCCAAGGTCAATCTCGATTACACGCTGGTGAAAGCGCCAATTTCCGGCCACATCAGCCGTTCGCTGTACACCGCCGGTGCACTGGTGACCAATGGCCAAACCGATTATCTCGCCACCATTACCCAGCTCGATCCGATCTATGTGGATGTCAGTGAATCGGCAACCGATCTGCTGCGTCTGCGTCGCGCATTAGCCGACGGTAAAATTGCCAAAGTGGCCGATAACACCGCGGCAGTGGGGTTATCGCTGGAGGATAACAGCCAATATGCCGAACAGGGCAAGCTGGCATTTTCGGAGGTAAACGTTGATACCACCACCGGCACCGTGGTGCTGCGCGCGGTATTCCCCAATCCGCATAACGACCTGCTGCCAGGCATGTACGTGCATGCCAGTTTCCCGCAGGGCATTCAGCAGCAGGGGATTTTGCTGCCGCAAGAGGCAATCATGCATGACACCAAAGGCCAGCCGTATGTCTTCGTGGTCAAAAGTGACAGCACTATTGAGCAGCGCAGCATCCATACCGGCGAGATGATCAAAGGAGAATGGCTGGTGACGTCGGGCTTGCAGCAAGGGGAAAACGTGGTGGTGAACAACCTGCAAAGCGTGCGCAGCGGAGAGAAAGTCACCACTACGGCGGCCAATACCGATGACACGCCATCCGCCAACGCGGTCAGCCTTTCCATGACCGACGCAGCAGCGCAATAGGGGGCGGCATGTCGAAGTTTTTTATTGAACGTCCCATCTTCGCCTGGGTTATCGCGATTATCGTGATGCTGGTCGGCGCGATTGCCGCCATCAGTCTGCCGGTTAATCAATACCCCAATATCTCACCGCCGGCAGTGTCGATCTCCGTCACGTATCCGGGTGCCAGCGCTGAAACCACGCAAAACACCGTAGTGCAGGTGATTGAGCAGCAGCTCAATGGTCTGGATGGCCTGCGTTATCTGGAGTCGAGCAGCGCCTCAGACGGCAGCGCACAGATCATCGCTACCTTTAATCAGGGCATCAATCCGGATATCGCCCAGGTACAGGTGCAAGACCGCGTGTCGCTCGCCGAGTCGCAGCTGCCAACTGATGTGACGCAGCAAGGGATTCGCATCCGTAAGTACCAGAAAAACTTCATGATGGTCATCGGCTTGATCTCCAAAGACGGCAAGCTGACCAACGGCGATCTGGCCGACATGCTGGTATCGAAGCTAGAAGATCCGATCTCGCGTACGCCGGGCGTCGGCGACTTTATGGTGCTGGGTTCGGAATACGCGATGCGCATCTGGCTCGATCCGGCAAAGCTGTACAAATACAACCTGATGCCAAGCGATGTTACTACCGCCATCGATAACCAGAACGTGCAGGTTTCGTCCGGTTCTCTCGGCGGCTTGCCGACCATTCAGGGGGCAAAAACGCAGGCGACGATTCTTGGCAAAACCCGTTTCACTACCGTGCAGCAATTTGAGAATGTGCTGCTGAAGGTGAACAGCGACGGTTCGCAGGTGCGGCTGAAAGACGTGGCGAGCGTGGCGCTGGGTCCGCAGAGCTACGGCATTGATGCAACTATGAACGGCAAGCCCGCCGCCGGTATCGCACTGCGTCTGGCGACCGGTGCCAATGAACTGGATACCGCCAAAGCGGTGCGTCAAACCATCGCCGATTTAAAAGATTCGCTGCCGGACAACGTCGAAATTCAGTATCCGTACGACACCTCGCCGGTGGTGAGCGCCTCAATTGAGGAGGTGGTGAAAACGCTGATCGAAGCGGTGGTGCTGGTGTTCTTTGTGATGCTGATCTTCCTGCAAAACCTGCGTGCGACGCTGATCACCACGCTGGTGGTGCCGGTAGTGCTGCTCGGTACCTTCGGCATTCTATCGGCGTTTGGCTACAGCATTAACACCCTAACCATGTTCGGCATGGTGCTGGCCATCGGGCTCTTGGTGGATGATGCGATTGTGGTGGTGGAGAACGTTGAGCGCGTAATGCACGAAGAGCAGCTCGACCCGAAAACCGCCACCATTAAATCGATGCAGCAAATTCAGGGCGCGCTGTTTGGTATCGCGCTAGTGCTGTCGGCGGTGCTGCTGCCGATGGCGTTCTTCTCCGGATCGACCGGCGTCATCTATCGTCAGTTCTCCATCACCATCGTGTCGGCGATGGCGCTATCGGTGATCATGGCGCTGATCTTCACCCCGGCGCTGTGCGCCACCTTGCTGAAACCGGCGGCAGCAGAGCACAAAACCACCGGCTTCGCCGGCTGGTTCAACCGCAAGTTCGATAGCGGCGCGATGCACTACACCCATGGCGTCAGCAAAGTGATTTCCCGTCGCGGCCTGTTCCTGGTGATCTATCTGGTCATCGTCGGCGTGACGGGCTTTCTCTTCACCCGCGTGCCGACCACCTTCCTGCCGGGAGAAGATCAGGGCCTGATGATGGTGCAGATGACGCTGCCAGTGAATGCGTCTTCACAGCGTACTCAGCAGGTGATTAACGATCTCAATGATTATCTGGAGAAGAACGAAGCCTCGGTGGTGACCACCACCTTTGGCGTGGCGGGCTTTAACTTTGCCGGTCGCGGTCAAAGCAACGCCATGGCCTTCGTACGCCTGAAAGATTGGGGCGATCGTACCCACCGCGGGCAAAGCGTGCAGGATTTAGCGAACCGCGTGATGGCGCACTTTGCCAACTACCAGAACGCTAAAATCTTTGCCATGGTGCCGCCTGCGGTGATGGAGCTGGGGAATGCCACCGGTTTTGACCTTTATCTGCAGGATACCGGCGCGCACACCCATCAGCAGATGATGGATGCCGCACATCAGCTGATTACGCTGGCGAACAACGATCCGCATCTGGCGCAGGTGCGCCTCAACGGCCTGGAAGATGAGCCGCAGTATCAGCTGGAGATCAATGATGAGAGGGCGAGCGCGCTCGGCCTGAGCATGACCGATATCAACAACACCTTGTCGGTGGCGTGGGGATCCAGCTACATCGATCAGTTCATGTATAACGGCCGCGTCAAAGAGGTGTATCTGATGGGCAAAGCGGATTCCCGCGTCACGCCGTCAGATCTCGACAAATGGTACTTCCGCAACAGCAGCGGCACCATGGTGCCATTCTCCGCCTTTGCTTCCGGTAAATGGGTGTACGGTTCGCCGCACTTTGAACGCTTTAACGGCTTAACCGCCGAGGAGATCCTCGGATCGCCAGCGCCGGGCCAAAGCACCGGTGAAGCAATGAAGGCGGTGGAACAGCTGGCGAAACAGCTACCGCACGGTTTTCGCGTGCAGTGGTACGGCATCTCGTATGAGGAGCAGGCGTCTGGCAACCAAACCACCCAGCTCTATCTGATCTCGATTGTGGTGGTGTTCCTGTGCCTGGCAGCGCTGTACGAGAGCTGGTCGATTCCGTTCTCGGTGATCATGGTGGTGCCGCTCGGCATCCTCGGCACCATCAGCGCAGTGCTGCTGCGCGGCCTACAAAATGATGTGTTTTTCCAGGTGGGCTTGCTGACCACGGTGGGGCTGGCGGCGAAAAACGCCATTCTGATCGTCGAGTTTGCCAAAGAGCTGCATGAGCGCGAGGGCAAAACGCTGGTGGACGCGGCGGTGGAAGCGGCACGGCTGCGTATCCGACCCATCATCATGACGTCCATGGCGTTTATCCTCGGCGTGCTGCCGCTCACCATTTCTAACGGCGCAGGCGCGGGCAGCCAGCACTCGATTGGTACCGCGGTGGCGGGCGGCATGATTACCGCCACCTTCCTCGCCATCTTCTTTGTGCCGATGTTTTACGTGGTGGTTTCACAGCTGTTTGCGCGCAAGAAAAAAACATCCACAAAGGTCGTGCACGAGCGTTAAGCGGTCGCCATGAATGGCGACCCTACGTGTGAGGTGTGTTACGTAGGGTGCGCATTAATGCGCACCTGGCAAACTGCACGGCGCAAAGAGTCGCGGCATAAATCAAGCGCGCAAGAACTTGTAGCGGCGCAATTTATTGCGCAATGCCGGGATGGGCAAGATGCGGGCATCAAGGCGCGCGATGAATCGCGCCGCTACGGAAGCGTGCTCGTATTAGTAGGGTGCGCATTAATGCGCACCTGGCAAACTGCACGGCGCAAAGAGTCGCGGCATAAATCAAGCGCGCAAGAACTTGTAGCGGCGCAATTTAT